>NZ_JQKD01000011.1 GCF_000745855.1 Xenophilus azovorans DSM 13620 | reverse complement strand
TTGGGCAAGCTCGACCGGCGCCGCATCGCCGCGCTGGTGGGCGTGGCGCCTTTGAATCGCGACTCCGGCCAGATGCGCGGGCAGCGTTGCATCTGGGGTGGGCGCGCCGATGTGCGACGAACGCTGTACATGGCCACCCTCACGGCAGTGCGGTACAACCCGGCGCTCAAGGCGTGCTACGAGCGCCTGCTGATGGCCGGCAAGCGCAAGAAGGTCGCCCTGGTCGCCTGCATGCGCAAGCTGCTGACGATGCTCAACGCCATCGCCAAACATGGCTCGATGTGGGATTCGACTATGCATTGCGCTTGACGAGCAAGACGGTTGCTCAGTCCAGCTCGCCCTGGCGCCGAGCGGCACGCGTTCGGCCGCGGCGACGACGCCGGCGAAGCTGTAGGGCGATTGAACCCACAGGCCATGCGCTGCGGTCGCGATCGCGCCGATCTCGCGCATCACCCGTTGATCGCCGAACAAGCCTTCGTCGAGCGCGATGGCGTCTTCGCGCGCCTCCCCGCAGCCCGGCACGGCGCCGGCAATGCGCTCGGCCAGCGCATCGTCCGTCGGCGCCGCCCCCGGAAGCAGCTGCGCCACCGCCGCGCGGCCGAGCATGCGCCGCGCCGCAAGGTAGCGGGCCGCACGCCCGGCCGGCGCCTGTGGCGCGTGTTGCGAATGCACCCACGCGATGCCCCACACCAGATCGTTGCCGTATCCGCCAAGGACCACGTCGTGCTCGCGGCGCACCTCGGCGCACAGGCGGAAGAAAGGGTGAACGTGCGGCGCCGGCATCTCGAGGTGCCACACGATCGCGGGCAGCGCCTCGACACTGGACGCCCCTCCGAGAGCGACGACGCGGTGCTCGGTGCCGAACAGCGCCGCGACGCGCGCGGCGGTGTCGCGGTCGCTGGTGTCATCCTCATCGGCATCGAGGGTGTACGTGACGATGCGCTCATGCCCGGCAGCCCGGAGCAGCGCCACGATGGCTGCCGAATCGACACCCCCGCTGAGCAGCACCGCCGGCGGCCGGCGGCTCGCCGATGCGCGAGCCACCGCCGCAGCGAGCGCTGCCGTGTAGCCGGATTCGATCTCCGCCATGCCGGCAGGCGCGGCGACGCCGGGCCGGCGCTGCCAGTAGCGCATCAGGCGCGGCGGCCGGCCTGCAACCGCGTCGAGCATGCAGCCGGCCGGCACCTGCCTGACGCCGGCGAACAGCGTGCCGGGGGGCACCGGGTGCGCCAGCACGAGCATGTCCTCGAGCGCGCTCCGGTCCATCCTGCGCGGCACATCGGGCAACGCAACCACGGCCTTCGCGGCCGTGCCGAAGCTCAGCCCGCCGGCGCCCTCGTGGTAGTACAGCCCGCACACGCTGGCGCAACGGTCAGCGCACAGCAGGAGGCGGCGCTGTCGTGCGTCCCACACCACGATCGCGAAAAAACCATGCAGGTGGTCCACGAAGCCCGGCCCGTGGCGCTCATAGCGTGCCAGCGCGACCTGGGCGGCAGCGCCCGGCATGGCTTCCTCGATCACGCCGATCACGGCGACAAGCAGTTGCCCGCCGGCGCCTGTCGCCCACACTGCCGATCCGATGGTCGACAGCCTGCCTGGGCACACGGCAAGCGAGAAGGCCGGGCCATGCGTGGTGAACTTCGGCACGCAGCCCAGCACGCGCGCGGCCTCGCTCAGCGCGCCCTCCCCCGGATCGCGGCCCAGAACGCCGAAGATGCCGTCCATGGCCTGCTGCCGGCGACGCCGTCACGGCGTGGCAGCCCGTGTGCTGCATGCGCCACCGGGGATCGGGTGCATGCAGGGCGCGGCACACGCCCGCCGTGGTCGGGAGGTGATCATCTTGGCGTGATGCAAGTGAAGTCCGTTTCGCGAAGGCACGCATCTGGATTGAAGGATGCCCGCGAGCGATGCGATGTCCCCGCAGGAACGACTGCGCGTGGCCGGCGAACTCTGCGCAGCATCGTAATTTCTTGCGACCCTTTCGCAAACAGCAGCTGCGCAGCACGACATCCCTTTGCCGCGAGGAACCCGAACCGCCGCTGCGCTCGGCCTCTTGCTGGATGGCGACACCAATGGCATCCTGCCCCGCAGCCCCTGTCTTCCCCACGGCACCGATCACCATGGCATTGACCCACGCAACCCCCGGCGCGCCCTGCGACGTGCGCCCGCTCGGCCCCCGGCTCGGCGCCAGCCCCTCCGTCGCGCTGTTCAAGTCGCGCCAGTTGGAGGTGATCCGCCTCGTGCTGCCGGCCGGCAAGACCATGCCGCCGCACAGCGTGCACGGCGAGATCACCCTGCAGTGCATCGAGGGCCTGCTGCAGGTGGAGCTGCGCGCGGGCGTGCGGGTGCTCGAGCCCGGACAGTTGCTCTTCCTCACCGGCGACGAGCTGCATGCCGTCAGCGCGCCGGTCGATTCGTCGGCGCTGCTGACCATCGTGCTGACGCCCAAACAGGAGGCGGCTGATTCAACGATCAACCGTTCGCGCTGAGCTTGTCGAAGCGCCGCGCGAGGCTTCGACAGGCTCAGCCCGAACGGTTCATGCCGGCAACCACCGGCGCCTCGCCCCAGCCGCCGCCCAGCGCGCGCACCAGCCCCACCGTCGCCTGGTACTGCGCGGCCCGCACCTGCAGTGCCTGGCGGCGGTTGCGCAGTTCGCTGCGGCGGGCGTCCAGCAGGTCGAGCTGGCTGATGTAGCCGTTGCGGTAGCGCGTGTCCGACAACTGCATCGCGCGGCCCGCGGCCTCCACGGCGGTGGCCTGGGCCCGGGCCTGCTCGTGCAGCAGGCGCAGGCCGGAGAGCTGGTCCTCCACCTCGCGGAAGGCGGTGAGCGACTGCGCGCGGTAGTCCGCCAGCGCCTCGTCCAGCCGGCCGGCGGCCTGCTCCACGCCGGCCGCGCGCCGGCCGCCGTCGAAGATCGGTAGCGACAGCAGCGCGCCGATGCCCCACGAGCGGGCCGACCACTTGAACAGGTCGCCCAGCTCCGGCGAGGCGAAGCCGCCGCCGGCCGTCAGGGCGATGTCGGGGAAGTACGCGGCCTTCGCCGCGCCGACGCGCGCCTGTGCCGCCAGCACCTGCGCCTGCGCCGCGGCCACGTCGGGCCGGCGCGTCAGCACGGTGGAAGGCACGCCCGCCGGCACCACCGGCAGCGCCGTCCGCCAGGGCGCGACGCCGACGCCGAAGCCGGCCGGCGGCTCGCCGACCAGCACCGCCAGCGCGTGCTCCAGCTCGGCGCGGCGTCGGTCCAGCGCCAGCGCCTCGGACTCGTTGGACGCGACCTCGGTCTGCACCCGCGCCACGTCCAGCGCGGCCACGTCGCCCGCCTGCTGGCGGCGCTGCGTCAGGCGCAGGGTGTCGCGGTAGGCGTCCACGCTCTCGCGCACCAGGGCGCGTTCCGCATCGGCGGCGCGCAGGGCCAGGTAGGTCTGGGCCACTTCGGCCTGCACCATCAGGCGGGTGCTCTGCAGCAGCGCCTCGCGCGCCTGCGCGTCGAGCTGCGCAGCGTCTCCGGTGCGCGCGAGGCGGCCGAACAGGTCCAGTTCCCAGGCAGCGCCGACGCCGGCGGTGAGCAGGGTCGAGGGCTGCGTGGACTGGTTGCGGTCCAGGCCGCGCTGGCGGCCGGCGCCGGCATCGAGGCCGATCTGCGGCAGGCGGTCGGCCTGCGCCGAGCGCGCCAGCGCCCTCGCCTGCCGCACGCGGGCGGCGGCCTGCTGCAAGCTGGTGTTGTTCTCGGCGGCGCGCGCGATCAGCGCGTCGAGCACCGGGTCCTGGAAGGCGCGCCACCACTCGCCGCGCGGCTGGGCCTCGGCCGGCGCGGCAGCAGTCCAGCGGCCTTCGGTGCCCGGGCCGGAGGGCGCCAGCGCCTCCTTGAACTGCGCCGGCGTCCCCACCGCCGGCACGCCTTCGGGCGCGCTGGCGCAGCCGGCCAGCACCAGGGCGGCCAGCAAAGGCGCGAGCGCCATGCGGGGAAGAAAGTTCGTCATGGTCGTTCTCCTCGTGGACGCGATGCGTTCATTCGTGGTGGCCGCGCGGCGCGGCCGGCAGCAGTTGCGGGCCGGAACCTCCGCCACGCGCCGGGTGCTCGGCGGAAACGAAGTCGTCCGCATGCGTGGGCACCTGCCCGTGCTGGCGCAGCGGCCGGTTGCCGGCCAGCCGCCGCAGTGCGACGTAGAACACCGGCGTGAGGAACAGGCCGAAGGCCGTCACGCCGATCATCCCGGCGAACACGGCCACGCCCATCGCGCGCCGCATCTCGGCGCCGGCGCCGGTGGACAGCACCAGCGGCAGCACGCCCATGATGAAGGCCAGCGAGGTCATCAGGATCGGCCGCAGGCGCAGCCGGCTGGCCTCGATGGCGGCCTGCACCGGCGTGCGTCCCGCGAACTCCAGCTCGCGCGCGAACTCGACGATCAGGATCGCGTTCTTGGCCGACAAGCCCACCAGCACGATCAGCCCGATCTGCGTGAAGACGTTGTTGTCGCCCGCCGAGAGCCACACGCCCGTCATCGCCGCCAGCAGGCCCATCGGCACGATCAGGATGATCGCCAGCGGCAGCGTCAGGCTCTCGTACTGCGCGGCCAGCACCAGGAAGACCAGCAGGATCGCCAGCGGGAACACGATCACCGCCGAGTTGCCGGCCAGGATCTCCTGGTAGGTCAGGTCGGTCCATTCGAAGTGGATGCCCGGCGGCAGCGTCTCGGCGGCGATGCGCTCGATGACGGCCTGCGCCTGGCCCGACGAGAAGCCCGGCCCCGCGGCGCCGTTGATGTCGGCGGTGAGGTAGCCGTTGTAGCGCATGGCGCGCTCGGGGCCGAAGCTCGATTCCACCTTCATCAGCGCCGCCAGCGGGATCATCTCGCCCGAGGCGGAGCGCACCTTCAGCGCGCCGATGTCCTCGGCCCGCGCGCGGTACGGCGCGTCGGCCTGCACGCGCACGCTGTAGGTGCGGCCGAACTTGTTGAAGTCGTTGGCGTAGAGGCTGCCCAGGTAGATCTGCAGCGTGTCGAAGATGTCCGTCAGCGGCACGCCGAGCTGGCGTGCCTTGGTGCGGTCGACGTCGGCGAAGAGCTGCGGCACGTTGACCTGCCAGCTGGTGAACATGCCCGTCAGCTCCGGCGCCTGGCGCGCCTTGCCCATGAAGGCCTGCACCGCCTTGTCCATCGCCTCGTAGCCGAGCGAGGCGCGGTCCTCGAGCTGCAGCTTGAAGCCGCCCGTGGTGCCCAGCCCCGCCACCGGCGGCGGCGGGAACATCACGATGAAGGCGTCCTGGATGCCGGCGAAGGCCTGGTTGAGCTGGCCCGCCACCGCCGCGCCGCTCTGGTCCGCGCCCTTGCGCTGGTCGAAGGGCTTGAGCATCGCGAACACGATGCCGGCGTTGGAGCTGTTGGTGAAGCCGTTGATCGACAGCCCCGGGAAGGCCAGCGTGCCCTCGATGTTCGGGTTCTTCTTCATGATCTCGCCCATGCGGCGGATCACCTCGTCGGTGCGGTCGAGCGTGGCGCCGTCGGGCAACTGCGCGAAGCCGATCAGGTACTGCTTGTCCTGCGTCGGCACGAAGCCGCCGGGCACCGCCTTGAACAGGCCGAAGGTCAGCCCCGCCAGCGCCAGGTAGATCACGAGCATCAGCGTCTTGCGCGAGATCACGCCGCGCACGCCGCCGCCGTAGGCCTCGCTGCCGCGGTGGAAGAAGCGGTTGAAGCCGCGGAAGAAGCCGCCCAGCACCTTGTCCATGCCGCGGGTGAGCGCGTCGCGCGGCGCGTCGTGCCCCTTGAGCAGCAGCGCCGCCAGCGCCGGCGAGAGCGTCAGCGAGTTGATCGCCGAGATCACCGTCGAGATGGCGATGGTGACGGCGAACTGCCGGTAGAACTGCCCCGTGAGGCCCGAGATGAAGGCCAGCGGCACGAACACCGCCACCAGCACCAGCGCGATGGCGATGATCGGCCCCGAGACCTCGCGCATGGCGCGGTAGGTCGCGTCGCGCGGGCTGAGGCCCGCCTCGATGTTGCGCTCCACGTTCTCGACCACCACGATGGCGTCATCGACCACGATGCCGATGGCCAGCACCAGCCCGAAGAGCGACAGCGCGTTGATCGAGAAGCCCAGCAGGTGCAGCACCGCGAAGGTGCCGATCACCGACACCGGCACCGCCAGCAGCGGGATGATCGAGGCGCGCCAGGTCTGCAGGAACAGGATCACGACCAGCACCACCAGCGCCACCGCCTCCAGCAGCGTGTGGATCACCGACGCGATGGAGGCACGCACGAACTGCGTCGGGTCGTAGGCGATGCGGTACTCCACGCCCTCGGGCATGGTCTTCTGGATCTCGTCCATCGTGTGGCGCACGGTGTCGGAGATCTGCAGCGCGTTGGAGCCCGGCGCCTGGAACACGCCGATGCCCACCGCCGGGTCGTTGTCGAGCAACGAGCGCAGCGAGTAGTCGGCCGCGCCCAGCTCCAGGCGGGCCACGTCGCGCAGCCGCACCACCTGGGTCGAGGGCTCGCCCGCGGCGCCGCCCTTGACGATGATGTCGCCGAACTCCTCCTCGTTGGCCAGGCGTCCGCGGGCATTCACCGACAGTTGCAGGTCCACCCCCGGCAGCCCCGGCGAGGCGCCCACCACGCCGGCGGCCGCCTGCAGGTTCTGGCCGCGGATGGCGCCCACCACGTCGCTGGCCGAGAGGCCCCGCTGCGCCATCTTCTGCGGGTCGAGCCAGACGCGCATCGCGTACTCGCCGCCGCCCCAGATCTGCACCTGGCCCACGCCCTCGATGCGCGCCAGCCGGTCCTTGACGTTGAGCACCGCGTAGTTGCGCAGGTAGTCGATGTCGTAGCGGTTGTTGGGCGAGACCAGGTGCACCACCATCGTGATGTCGGGCGAGCTCTTCACGGTCGTCAGGCCCAGCCGGCGCACCTCTTCCGGCAGTCGCGGCTCGGCCTGCGCGACGCGGTTCTGCACCAGTTGCTGCGCCTTGTCGGGGTCGGTGCCCAGGCGGAAGGTGACGGTGAGCGTCATCACGCCGTCGGTGGTGGCCTGGCTGCCCATGTAGAGCATGCCTTCCACGCCGTTGATCTGCTCCTCCAGCGGCATCGCGACGGTCTCGGCGATCACCTTGGGGTTGGCGCCGGGGTACTGCGCGCGCACCACGATCTGCGGCGGCGAGACCTCGGGGTACTCCGAGATCGGCAGGCCGCGCAGCGCGATCAGGCCGGCGATCAGCATGAGCAGCGACAGCACGCCGGCGAAGATCGGCCGGTCGATGAAGAATTTAGAGAGGTTCATGGCGCCATCTCCTGCGGTGGCGGGGTGAGGAAGGCCCCCGCGCGGGCCGCGGGGGCCCGCACGGTGGCGTCTGCTTCGTCTTGAAGTGGGCTGGTCCGCTCAGCGCAAGGTCATGAGCGGGCGCCGGCGCGCTCGGCGCTCGCCGTGGCCGTCATCGGCACCTCGCTGGGCGCGACCAGCGCGCCGGGCCGCACGTGCTGCGTGCCGTTGACCACGATGCGCTCGCCGGCCTTCAGGCCCGAGCGCACCACGCGCAGGCCCTGCACCGAGGCGCCGAGCGTGACTTCGCGGTACTCGGCCTTGTTGCCCTCGCCGACCACCAGCACGAACTTCTTGCTCTGGTCGGTGCCCACGGCGCGCTCGCTCACCAGCACGGCGCGGCTGTCCTGCGCCTGGCCCATGCGGATGCGGGCGAACTGGCCGGGGATCAGTGCGCCGTCGGCGTTGTCGAAGGTGGCGCGCACCCGCACCGTGCCGCTCTTCGGGTCGACCTGGTTGTCGATGAGCTGCAGCCGGCCCTCGAAGGGCGTGCCCTCGGTGGCGGCAGTGCCCATCTGCACCGGGATCTGCGCGATCTGCGTGCGGACGGCGCCGCCGCCGGGCAGGTCCTTCAGCGCGCGGGCCACCACCTGCTCGTCGGCGTCGAAGCTGGCGTAGATCGGGCTGACCGACACCAGCGTGGTGAGCACCGGCGCGCCCGGCCCCGCTGGCACCAGGTTGCCGACGGTGACCTCGGCCCGGCCGATGCGCCCCGCCACCGGCGCGCGCACCTGGGTGTACGAGAGGTTCAGCCGCGCGCTCTGCAGCGCGGCCTGGGCGGCGCGCAGGTTGGCCTCGGCCTCGCGGCCGGCGTTCAGGCGCTCGTCCAGCTCGCGCTGGGCGATGGCCTGCTCGTCGTACAGGCGCCGGGCGCGCTCCTGCTCGCTGCGGGTGTAGCCGGCGCGTGCCTGGGCCGAGGCGACCTGCGCCTCGGCGCGCTGCACCTCGGCCTGGTAGGGCGCGGGGTCGATGGTCAGCAGCAGGTCGCCCTGCCTGACCAGCGCGCCTTCGCGGAAGTGGATGGCCTGCACCGCGCCGGCGACGCGCGAGCGCACGTCCACGCGCTCCACGGCCTCCAGCCGGCCGGAGAACTCGTCCCAGGCGTTGACGGGCCGCTCCTCCACCGTGGCGACCGACACCGGTGTGGCCTGCGACGCCGCATCGGCGGGCGGGTTGCTCGCCTCGGCGCGCAGGCCGTACAGGCCGGCGATGCCGGCCCCCACCGCCAGCACGGCGGTGAGGCTGGTGATGGCGGGCCAGAGCCGCCGGCGCGCCGGCGGTGAGGACGAGGAAGGCTGTGCGTTCGAGTTGGCCATGGCGGTTCCTTTCGGATCGAAGGGATGCAGGGCGCCGCACCCTGCGCGGGTGGCGCGGGGCGTGGCGTTCGTCGGTTGTCGTCGTGGGCTTCGGCGGGTTGCCGGAAAGGGTCGGCGGGTGGGTTCCCGCCGTCATGCATCGCGGCGCGGCGCCGCGGTCAGAGCGGCGGCGGCGCGCCGGAGGGCTCCGCCTCGAAGAAGTCGATGAAGCGCTGCTTCACCGTCGCCGCGCAGACCGGACACCCGGGGTCGTCGGGCTGGTACAGCGCATCGGGCCACTGCGAGTCGTTCGGCAGCACGGCCGCGGTGACCGGGATGCCGGCCGCCTGCAGCCGCTTCGCATAGGCCAGCGCCTCGTCGCGCATCGGGTCGTCCGGCCCCACCAGCACCAGCGTGGCGGCCACGTCGGCCAGCCGCAGCGACGAGCCCGGCACCGCGTAGGGGTGCATCGTGTCCATCGGCCGGCGCAGGTAGCTCTGCCAGCCGGTGGCCCACTTGCAGGGCGCGTCGGAGCAGGTCGCCTCGCGCACCGAGGCGGTGCCGGCGCACGGGTCGAGCATGGGCGACAGCAGGATCTGGCCCGCCAGCGGCGGATGCCCGCGGTCGCGCGCCACCAGGGCCACGGCCGCGGCCAGGTTGCCGCCTGCTTCCTCGCCGGCCAGGAACACGCGTGCGCCCTTACCGGCCAGCTTCACGCGCTGCTTGTAGACCCATTCCAGCGCGGCGTAGCCGACCTCGATCGGCTTCGGGAAGGGATGCTCCGGCGCCAGCGGGTAGGCCAGCGACACCACCCGCGCCCCGGCGGCGCACAGCAGCCGGGCCACGTTGCGGCCGTTGTCCAGGCTGCCGCACACGAAGGTGCCGCCATGGAAGTGCAGCACCAGCGGGGCGCCCGCGGCGCCCTTGCGCCGCTCGCCGTAGATGCGGGCCTGCGCCGGCTCGCCGCCGGCGAGTTCGATGCGGATGTCTTCTTCGGCCACGGCGCAGCCGGCCGTGGCGGCTGCCCCGGGCGGATGGGTGACGGTGGAGGTGGACATCGTGGGACCTTTTCGGATCGGCGTAGGAGAACTATACGAGCCGCGCCGCCGCGCCGCACGGGCCGGGCCTTCCCACTCTGTTTCCCCGGCAGCAACAATGGCCTTCGGGGTGCGGTACAGAATGCAGCCTCGCTCCGGCGGCGTGGCGCCCGCCGCAACCCTGGGGCGCGCCGCGTGCCGGCGGCGCCAGGCACATTCGCTCTTCGCTCCTCTCCTATTTCCATCCATGGACCAGATCCAGACCATGCGGGTGTTCGTGCGCGTCGTGGAGGCCGGCAACTTCACGCGCGCGGCGGATTCCCTCGACCTGCCCAAGGGCACCGTCACCAAGCAGATCCAGGCGCTGGAGGCGCGCCTGCGCGTCAAGCTGCTCAACCGCACCACCCGCCGCGTGACCGTCACGCCCGACGGCGCCGCCTACTACGAGCGCGTGGCGCGCCTGCTCAACGACTTCGACGAGCTGGAGGCCAGCATGGCCAACAGCAACGCCGCGCCCAGCGGCAAGCTGCGCGTGGACGTGGGCACCTCCACCGCGCGGCTGGTCATCATCCCGCGGCTGGCCAGCTTCTGCGACCAGTACCCGGACATCCAGGTCGACCTGGGCGTGAGCGACCGCACGGTGGACCTGATCGGCGACAACGTGGACGTGGTGATCCGCGCCGGCGACATCACGGACCAGTCGCTGGTGGCGCGCCGCATCGGCACCCTGCCCTTCGCGACGGTGGCCGCGCCCGCCTACCTGAAGAAGTACGGCACGCCGCAGACGCCGCACGACCTGGAGCGCGGCCGCCAGCACGTGATCAACTTCTTCTCCAGCAACTCGCGGCGCATGTACCCGCTGCAGTTCCGCAGGGGCGACGAGACGCTGGAGGTGAGCAACCCCTACCGCCTCGCCGTGAACGACAGCAACGCCTACACCTCGGCCGCGCTGGCGGGCTTCGGCGTGGCGCAGATGGTGCGCTTCATCGCCGCACCCTACCTGGAGAGCGGCGAGCTGGTCGAGCTGTTCCCCGACTGGCACTGCGACCCGCTGCCGGTGCACGTGGTCTACCCGCCCAACCGGCACCTCAGCGCCAAGGTGCGTGCCTTCGTGGACTGGGCGGCCGCGGAGTTCGCACTCCAGCCCCATCTGGCGCGCGCCTGAACCGGGCCGCCTCGGCGCGTCAGGGGCCGGCGGCCGCCTCCTCCAGTGCCGCCTGGCTGGCCGGCGGCCGCACGCCCAGCCGTGCGTGCCCGTGCAGCCCGAAGGAGGCGCAGTCGCGCAACTGGACGCCGGCCGCGCGCAGGCGGCGCAGCAGCGGGCCCGCGTCGCCGTCGGGCAGCCGCACGCAGAAGAAGCTGGCGTCGCTCGCCAGCGGCGCCCAGCCGAGGCGGCGGCACAGCGCGAGCTGGCGGTCCTTCCAGTCGCGCAGCACGGGCAGGCTGGCGGCCAGCCAGTCCTGCGCGGCGGGCTCGGTCCAGGCCTGGAGCATCGCCACGCCGTGCGCGCCCAGCGGCCATGAGGGCGCCAGGCGCTGCAGCGCGTGCAGCAGCGGCGAGGCGGCATCGCCTGCCGGCGCAATGGCATAGGCGCCGCGCACGCCCGTCAGGCCCAGCGCCTTGTTGGGCGACCACAACTGCCACACGCGCGCCAGGCGGGCGCCGTCCAGCGCCGGCACGCCGGCCAGCCGCAGCGGGGCATAGGCGCGGTCGAGCACGAGAGGCACGCCGGTCGGCAGCGCATCGACGCGCGCGGCCAGGTCGGGCGGCGTGTCGCCCAGCGGCGAAGACGGATCGCAGCCCCAGGAGAGCACCTCGCCCCGCGCCGGCAGGCCGCGCGCCACGCCCAGGCCCTGCGCGCGCGCGGCCCGCGCGTAGTCGCCGTAGGCCCAGGCCGGCACCCGCACCGTGCCGCGGCCGCGCGACGCCTGCGCGACGGCAGCCGTGATGCGCGCGATGAACTCGCTGCCGCTGGCGGCGACGACGATGCGCTCGCGCGCCACACCGTGGAAGGCGGCGATGCGCTCGCGCAGGTCGGTGCAGGCCGGATCGGGGTAGCGCGTCGGGTCCGCCGCCTGCACGGCGGCCAGCGCCGGAGGGCACGGTCCGCAGGCGTTGGCGTTGGTCGAGAAGTCGTGCGGCGCCGCGCCGGCTGCGTCCGGTCCGCCGTGCACGGGTGCGGCGTCGGCGTTCATGCAGGGGCCCATCCGCCCGCCGCGGCCAGCACCGCTGTGCAGGCCAGCCCGGCCAGCCACGCGGCCCGGCCGGCGAGCACGATCGCGCGGCGCGTGTCGTCGGCCCGCGGCACGGCCCCGGCCGCGTTCAGCACGTACACGCCCGGCTTGCCCAGTCGCACGCCGAGCAGCAGCGCGGCGGCCGCCATCGGCCAGCCGCCGTTGGGCGACGGCGTGCGCGCCGCCTCGCGTGCCAGCGTGCGCGGCCAGCGCAGCGCCGCCAGGGCCAGCAGCAGCGCGGTGATGCGCGCCGGCAGCCACGACAGCAGGTCGTCGGCGCGGGCGGCCCACTTGCCGGCCCAGGTCCAGTCATGCCCGCCGCGTTCGCCGCGGTAGCCCCACATCGCGTCGGCGGTGTTGGCGAAGCGGTACAGCGCCGCGCCCGGCAGGCCCAGCAGCGCGAACCACAGCAGCGGCGCGACCACCGAGTCGGTCAGGTTCTCGGCCAGCGACTCGATGGCGCTCTCGCGCACCGCCGCGGCGTCGAGGGCGCGCACGTCGCGGCTGACCAGCCACGCCAGCCGTTCGCGGCCGGCGTCCAGCGACACGGCCAGCGCCGATTCCACCGCCTGCACCTCGCTGCGCAGCAGCGCCCAGGAAAGCTGCGGCTTGACGCAGAGCGCCAGCGCGGGCAGCGCCAGCCAGGCCGGCTGCGCCAGCAGCCAGCGCTGCAGCAGCCAGGCCAGCGCGAAGACCGCCGCGGCGGCAGCGCACCAGGTCAGCGCCGCGCCCCAGAACACGCGCCGGTCCGACAGCACCCGCGGCGCGCCGGCGCGGGGCGCCAGCCGTGCGCCGGCCCAGCCCAGGTAGCGCCCCATCCACACCACCGGATGCCAGCGCGCCGGCGGTTCGCCCAGCAGCCGGTCGGCGGCCAGCGCCAGCAGCGGAGTGGCGGCCAGCTCCAGCATCAGGAGGGCGGGCCCGCGGTGAATGAGGACGGCAGCGGCATGCGTCAGTCTTCGATGCCGCGCTGCGCCGGCACGCCGGCCTGGAAGGCGTGCTTGACCAGCCGCATCTCGGTCACGGTGTCGGCGATGTCGACGATCTCCTGCGGGCAGCGGCGGCCGGTCAGCACCACGTGCACGTCCCTGGGCCGCTCGCGCAGCGCGGCCAGCACCTCGCCCGGCGGCAGCCAGCCGTAGATCAGCGGGTAGGTGATCTCGTCCAGCACCACGAGGAAATACTCGCCCGAGAGGATGGCCGCCCTCGCCCTCTTCCAGCCGTCGCGCGCCAGTTGCGCCGAGCGCTCCAGGTCCTGGCTCTTCCAGCTGAAGCCGTCGCCCAATCCTTCGATCATGGGCCCCCACGCTCGGCACTCCGTGTCCTCGCTGCCCCCCGAGGGGGCCGCGTCCGGCTTGGGGCGGCCCGGCGCCGGACGGAATGCCTCAAGCTGCTCGAACGCGCGGTGCTCGCCGAAGCGCGCCGTGGGCACCTTCATGAACTGGAAGATCTTCACCGCCTTGCCGCGGCCATGCGCGCGCAGGGCCAGGCCGAAGGCGGCCGTGCTCTTGCCCTTGCCGTCGCCGGTGTTGACGATCACCAGGCCGCGGCGCTCGCCTTCGGGCTTGTCGTAGGGCTTGGCGGAGGGTGGGGTCTCGATCTGCATGGGTCTCTTTCTCCTTCAGCGAGGCAGCGCGATCCACTGCCCCTCGACACGGTGCACCGCCACGCGGCCATCGAACACGGCCTCCAGCGCGCGGTGCGTGGCCGCGTCGCCGGTCGCGCCGTGGTGCATCACGCGACCGCCGGCCATCACGACCAATTCGTCGGCCGCCAGCGCCGCGTGCAGTTCGTGCAGCACGCTGACCACCGTGCAGCCGCCATCGGCCAGCTCGCGCGCCGTGGCGAGCCAGTCGGACTGGTGCGGCGGATCGAGGTTGGCCAGCGGCTCGTCCATCAGCAGCACGTCGGCCTGCACCGCCAGCGCGCGGGCCAGCAGCACGCGCTGGCGCTCGCCGCCGGACAGCTGCCCCAGCGGACGCTCGCGCCAGTCCCACGCCTGGGTGCGGCGCAGCGCCACCTCCACCACCGCGCGGTCGGCGGCCGAGGGAGCCGCCAGCCAGCGCTGGTGCGGCAGGCGGCCGAGCATCGCGACGTCGTGGACGGTGAGTTCGTCGGCTGCCGGGTCGGCCGCGCCGCCCTGCCCCAGCCAGGCCAGGCGGCGGGCGCGCTCGCGCGGCGTCCAGCCCGCCAGCGGCCGGCCGGCCAGTTCCACCTCGCCGGTGCAGCGCAGCAGCCCGGCCAGGCAGCGCAGCAGGGTGGACTTTCCGGCGCCGTTGGGGCCGACGATGCTGGTCCAGCGGCCGGCCGGCAGGGCGAGGTCGATGCCGTGCAGCACCGGCGCGCCGCCCAGCCGCGCATGCAGGCCGCGCGCCCGGAGCATGCAGGCGGCTGCCGCGTTCATGCCACGCTCCGCACCGCGCGGCGGTGCATCAGCCACAGCAGGTAGCCGCCGCCCAGCACCGCGGTGAGCACGCCCACCGGCAGCTCCTGCGGCGCGATCAGCCAGCGCGCCAGCAGGTCCGCCGCCGCCAGCAGCAGGCCGCCCATCAGCGACGAGAGCAGCAGCAGCCGCGCGTGCGGCGTCTTGACCAGCGAGCGCACCAGGTGCGGCGCCGCCAGCCCGACGAAGGCGATCAGCCCGGTCTGCGCGACGGCCGCGCCCGTAGCCAGCGCGAGCACGCCCACCAGCGCGGCGCGCAGGGCCGGCAGCGGCAGGCCCAGGCTGGCGGCGGTGTCCTCGCCCAGCGCCAGCCCGTCGAGCACCGGCGCGAGCAGCCAGCCCGCCAGCAGGCACGCGGCCAGCACGCCGGCCATCAGCGCGCAGGCGCTCCAGCCCAGCAGGCCCGTGGTGCCGAGCATGAAGCCCTGCAGCGCCTGCAGGATGTCGGCCGAGGCGATGCTGACGAGGTCCTTCAGCGCGCCCAGCACCACGCCGACGATCACGCCGGCCAGCAGCAGGCGCAGCGTCTGCTGCACGCCGCGTGCCAGCGTCAGCGTGAGCAGCACCGCCACCACCGCGCCGAGGAAGGCGGCGCCCGTGAGGCCCAGGCGCACCACCCACTGCGTGGACTGGGCCGTGGCGCCGAACAGCGTGAGCGCCAGCGCCACGCCCAGCCCGGCGCCCGAGGCGCTGCCGAGCAGGTACGGATCGGCCAGCGGGTTGCGGAACAGGCCCTGCGCCACCGCGCCGGCCAGTCCCAGCAGCGCGCCGGCCAGCCAGGCGCCGGCGGCGCGCGGCAGCCGGATGTCGCGCACGATCTGCCAGGCGACCGGGTCGGCCTGCGGGCCCCACAGCGCGTGCAGGCCGGTGCTGCCCACCGCGGCGCCGAGCACCAGCACCAGCACGGCGGCGCCCAGCAGGGCGGCCAGCACGGCGTTGGCGCGGCGCGACTGCATCAGCGGACGGCGCCTGCGTCCGCGGCCGGCCGGCGCGCCAGGCAGTCGGCCATCAGCCGCGCGGCCTCGGCCATGCGCGGGCCGGGGCGCACCAGGATGTCGCTCTGCTCGGCGTCGAAGCGGCACACGCGGCGCTCGCGCACCGCGCGGATGGCGGCCCAGCCGGGCCGCTGCTCCAGCCCCTGCCCGCTGCGCTGGCCGACCATGATCACCTGCGGGTCGGCGCGCACGACGAACTCGGGGCTGATCTTGGGAAAGGGGCCGAGCGCCGCCGGGATGATGTTGCGCGCGCCCAGCCGCGCCATCGTCTCGCCCATGAAGGAGGACTCGCCGGCCGCATAGGGGCCGTTGTTGACCTCGAAGTACACCCGCGCGCCGCGCGCCGTGGCGGGCACCGATTCGGCCGCCGCGTTCACGCCCGCGTCGATGCGGCGCCACAGCGCGTCGGCCTCGGCCGGCGGCACGTCCAGCAGCCGCGCCACCTGGCCGATCACGCGCTGCATGCCGGCCTGGTTCTTCGGCTCCAGCACGGCCACGGTGATGCCCAGCGATTCCAGGCGCGACGCCACCCGCGAGGACGGCGCGGCCAGCACCAGGTCGGGCTTGAGCGCGACGATGGCCTCCACGTTCGGGTCGATGCCGCCGCCCACCAGCGGCAGCGCGCGCACCGGCGCGGGCCAGTTGGAATAGCGGTCCACGCCGACCAGCCGGCCGCAGGCGCCGAGTTCGCACACGGTCTCGGTCAGCGAGGGCAGGATCGAGACGATGCGCTGCGGCGGCGCGGCCAGGCGCACGGTGGTGCCGCGGTCGTCCACCGCCTCCAGCGGCGCGGCCAGGGCGCCGCCCGCTGCGCACAGCGCCAGCGTCCAGAGGAGCAGCCGCCTCATGCCGCCCCGCCCTTCAGCCGCAGCGGCAGCCCGGCGGCCATCAGCGTCACGCGCTCGCAGGCGGCGGCCACCTGCTGGTTCAGGCGCCCCAGCACGTCGACGAAGGCGCGCGTCTCGGCCCCCAGCGGGATGACGCCCAGGCCGATCTCGTTGCTCACCAGCACCACCGGCCCCTGCGCCGCGGCCAGCGCCTCGGGCAGCAGCGCCACGCCGTCCTGCCAGTCGGGGCCCGCGGCGCGGGCCGGGTCCAGCTCGGGCGGCATCATCAGATTGGTCAGCCACAGCGTCAGGCAATCCACCAGCACCAGCGTCTCGGGCGTGCTGGCGGCCATGACGGCCTCGGGCACGCGCAGCGGCTCCTCGATGGTCTCCAGCGCCGGCACCCGCGCGGCGCGCTCGAACTGGTGCAGCGCGATGCGCTGGCGCATCTCCTCGTCCCAGGCCTGCCCGGTGGCCACCAGCACGGCGCGGTGCGCGGGCGAGCGCGCCAGCCAGGCCGCGGCCAGCGCCTCGCCGCGGCGCGACTTGCCGCTCTTCTGCCCGCCGAGGATGAATTCGCTGGCGGCGATGTCCGCCGCGCCGTGCCCGCCTTCTTCGCTCATGGATGCGCCGTGTCCCTTCCGTTCTTCACCAATGCGGCTGCCACTTCAGGCCGACATAGACCGTGCGGCCGGCGGTGGCGTAGTCGCGCGCCACCTGGTAGCGCTTGTCGCCGGCATTGTCGACGCGCGCGGTGAAGGTCCAGTCGCGCGCGAAGCTGGTGCTGGCGCTGAGGTTGACCAGGCCGTAGCCGCCCAGCTCGCGCGTGTTGGCCGCGTCGTCCCAGCGGCGCCCCGAGGCCTGCAGCTCGGCGCCCAGCGTCCAGCCGGCCACGCGCCAGTCCGCGCCCAGGGTGCCGTGCACGCGCGCGCGGCGCGCCAGCAGGTGGCCGGTGTCCTTGTCGCGCGGCTCCTGCAGGTCCAGCGAGCCGCGCAGCGTCACGTCGCCGAAGCTGTGGCTGGCCGCCAGCGTGATGCCCTTGTACTCGCCGCGGCCCACGTTCGCGTAGCAGCCGAAGAAGGAGTCGCAGCCGGTGGCGTCGTAGTCGAAGACGATCAGGTTGCGCACGCGGTTGCGGTAGAGCGTCAGGCTGGCGGTGGTGGCGGCGTCGGCGTAGCGCAGGCCCAGCTCGGCGTTGCGGCCGGTCTCGGGCTTCAGGCCCGCCACGCCGTACTCGCTGAAGCGCTGGTACAGCGTGGGCGCCCGGAAGGAGGTGCCGGCCGAGGCGGTGACGCGCCAGCCTTTGGCGAACTCGTAGCCGTAGGCGGCGCTGCCGGTGGTCTTGCCGCCGAACTCGCTGTCGCGGTCGTGGCGCAGGTTGACCTGCAGCGAGTGCGCGCCGGCGCTGTAGCCGTAGCCCAGCGCCAGGCCGTCCTGCGAGCGCTCGCGGGCGATGGTGGTGCTCCACTCGTCCAGCGCCGGGTTGTATAGCTTGTCCTCGCGGCGCTCCAGCGCAGCGGTGAACAGGTGCGCGCCGAGCCGGTATTCGTTCTGGAACAGGTAGCCGCGCAGGCGCGTCTGGGTGACGTAGTCGGGCACCGCGTTCTTCACCACCGTCTCGTAGCGCGTGTTGGAGTCGGTGACCGACAGCCTGGTCGTGTACTCGGGCGTCCACTTCGCCGTCCACGTGAGGCCGCTGGCGCGCAGGTGGTAGCGGTTGCGGTCGTCCACCGGCCGCAGCGGGTCGTAGGTGAAGCCGTCGTAGCCCGAGTCCAGCGTGTTCTCCAGCGTGGTGAAGTCCAGCCGGTGGCGCTCGCCGATCTGCCAGCCCAGGCGCACGTTGGCCGCGCTGTTCTTGTAGTAGTCGTCGTCCGGGTTGTGCTTGACGTTGGGCGTGCGCACGTCGAAGTTGCGGCTCTGCTCGTAGGAGGCGCCCACCGAGTAGTCGAAGGCGCCGATGGCGCCGCTCACGCCGAGCTGCGTCTTCGAGGTGCGGCGGCTGCCGATGCCGTAGCTGACGAAGGGCGTGGCCCTGCCCTCGCCCTTGCGGGTGAACAGCTGCACCACGCCCGCCACCGCGTCGGAGCCGTACACCGCGGCGGCCGGGCCGCGCAGCACCTCGATGCGGTCGATCTGCGCCAGCGGGATCGTCTCCCACATCACGCCGCCGGTGGACTGCGCGTCCAGCCGGACGCCGTCCAGGTAGACGGCGGTGAAGCGCGTCTCGGCGCCGCGCAGGAACAGGCTGGTGCTGTTGCCGATGCCGCCGTTGCGCGTGAGCTCCACGCCGGGCAGCCGCGCCAGCAGGTCGGCCACGCCGGTGGCGCCGCTGTGCTCGATGGTCTCGCGCTCGATCACGGAGACGTCGGACACCAGTTCCGACAGCGGCTGCTCCACGCGCGTGGCGGTGACGACGGTTTCCTGCAGCGCGGGGTGCGCGCCCTGGGCGAAGGCAGAAGAGGCGAAGGCCGCGGCCAGCGCGGCGGCAAGGGACGAAACGCGCGGTGCGGCGCGCGACGAGGGGTCACGGGGGGTCATGGGAGCGACGTTTCCTGCTCAAGAGCCCTGGCCAGCTTCCCCGCCGGCCCTGGGCACCAAGGCCGCCGCGCCTGGAGAAAACGCGGCAGCCGCCTTGTTGGCCGGTATCCGGGCTGACAGCGCGCCTCGGCCGCCTTCCCAGGCGCCGCGTGTCGACGGCGCCCAGTGGCTGGATTGGACGAGGTGGCCACGCACGCGATGCGCGCGGGGCCGGCTGCTTGACCGTTGCGGGGGCAGCGCAGGCCGGCTCTGGCGACTGGAAAGTCCCTCGGCTCCTGCTTCCCGTTGAACTGTGCCGCGCGAACCGCGGCACGAGCACCAACGGCGCGGATTCTATGCGGGCGAGGCGCCCGGCGCGCCGCTCAGAGGGCGGCGGCCTCCTGGGCCGCGCCTGCGTCGGCGTCGCCGTCCTTGCGCAGCATCGCGATGAGTTCGTCCAGGGCGGCGACGGCGCCCTGCGCGTCGCGGCCGCGCAGCGAATGCACGAGCTTGCGCCGCAGCGGGAACACGTCGGGCCGGGGGCGCGCCGGGATCACGTGCGTCATGCGCTCGCGCAGCACGGCGGTCATCGTCTGCGCCATCAGCCGCAGGGCCTCGTTGTGGCCGGCCAGCGCGATCGAGGAGAAGAAGCTCGCCGTGGCCTCGATGCGCCGGGGCAGCGCCTGCTCGCCCTGGTGCTGCTCGATCTCGGCGACGGCCGCCTCGATCGCATCGACCTCCGCCTCGGAGGCCCGCTCGCAGGCCAGCCGCAGCAGCGTGCCGTACAGCGCGCGGTAGGCCTCGTCGATGTCGGCCGTGCCCAGGCGCCCCTCGAGCACCAGCTTGCGCAGCGACTCGGCGAGCATCATGTAGGCGCCCTTGTAGAACACCAGCGCGTGGTCGGCCGGGCCGGTGCCCATGTGCCGCACCTCGCCGATGAAGATGTCGTGGTCGCCGGCCTCGTGCCGCGCATGCACCCGGCACTCGAAGCTGGCCAGGCAGTCGTCGATGAGCGGCGTGCCGAGCTCGCCCCGGCGCCACGCCACGCCTTCGAACTTGTCGGCGACCTTGCTCGACGCGAAGCGGCCGGACAGTGCGTCCTGGCTCTGCGACAGGATGTTGATGGCGAACGAATCCGCCTGCGCGAACACGCCGAGCAGGCTGCTCGCCTTGCGCAGGCTGAACAGCACCAGGGGCGGCTCCAGCGACACGGAGCTGAAGGAGTTGCAGGTCAGGCCGACGGGCTGCCCCTCGGCCGTGTGGGTGGTGATGATGGCCACGCCCGTCGGGAAGCAGCCCAGCAACTGCCGGAACAGCTTGGGGTCGATGCTCGTCTCCGTGCTCATGGCGCAGGCGTCCCCTGGCGCTTGAAGAGCTGGACGATGTTGCCCTCGGGGTCGCGCAGCGACATCACGGCGCCGTGCGAGCCCATGTCGCGCGTGCCGAGCACCGTGCCGCCCGCGGCGGCGATGCGCGCCTCGGCGCCCGCGAAATCGTCCACCTCGAACACCATCACCAGGCCGGACTGCGCCGGCGCGGCCTCCTCGCGGCAGGCCAGCGCCACGCTGGCCGCGCCGACGCCGTACTGGATCCAGCGGTCCTCGTCGCGGAACTTGAGCGCGAGGCCCAGCGCGGACGTGTAGAAGGCATGGAGTTCGGCGGGCCGCTCGGCCACCACGAACACGTTCTGAAGGCGCTTTGGCGATTCCATGGGCGTTGCTTTGTCTCAGGAAGCGGCCCGGGGTGCGCCGCCGTTGCGATAGAGGTTGGTCAGGGGCGCCTTGAGGAAGCCGCCGTCGACCACGAGGTCCTGTCCGTTGACGTAGGCCGCGCCGTCGCTGGCCAGGAAGGCGACGGCCGCGGCGATGTCCTCGGGCAGGCCGATGCGCCGCGCCGGGATGGCGGCGATGCGGCTTTCGAGCGCGCCTTCGCGGCGGTAGTGCGGCTCCGACAGCGGCGTGCGGATCATGCCGGGGCTGACCGTGTTGGCCCGCAGGCCGCGCGGCCCCCACTCCACCGCCATCTGGCGGGTCAGCGCCTGCATGGCGGCCTTGGCCGGGCCGTAGGCGCCGCCCTGCGACGGCGCCCGCGCGGCGATGGACGCCACGTTGACGATGCTGCCGGCCTGCCGCTCGAACATCATCGGCACCAGGGCCTGCGCGCACAGCAGCGCGCCGCGCAGGTTCACCTGGAAGATGCGGTCCCACAGTTCCAGCGGCAGGCGCTCCAGCGCCACCGGCGCGGCGGTGATGGCCGCGTTGTTCACCAGCACGTCGCAGCGGCCGAAGCGCTCGCGCGTCAGCGCCGCCAGGGCGTCGACCGAGGCCGGGTCCGCGATGTCAGCGCGCACGGTCAGCAGGCCGTCGGCCTCGGCCGGCGCCTCGGGGTGGCCGATGTCGGCCTGCACCACGCTGGCGCCCATGGCGCGCAGCTGCCGGCAGATCGCCAGGCCGAGGCCGCCGGACGCGCCGGTGACCACGGCCACCCTGCCGCGCAGGGCGTCATCGGCGAAGGGGGCGGGACTGCTCATGGACGCGCGGCCCGCTCAGGCCGACACCGCGTTCATCGAGTCGACCTCCTTGCGGATGGCCGGGATGATCCGCTCGCCCCACAGCTCGATCTGGCGCAGCATGGTCTGCTGGTCGAAGTCGCCCAGCTGCGTCTGCAGCGCGATGTGCTTCGGCCGCAGGATGCTGATCTCCTCCAGCATCTTGTCGATCACCTGGTTGACCGAGCCCACTGGCAGGTTCTTGCGCAACTGCTCGAAGCTCGGGTCGGTGGGCGACGGCACTTCCTTGACCATGTAACCGTCGTCGGACTGGGCGCGGCGGAACTTCAGGCTCTCGGAGATGCGGCGCTGAAAGCGCGCGTTGTCCAGGTAGGCGTCGATCTCGGCCTGGTTGTCGGAGGCGAAGGCGCAGCGCAGGAAGCCGAACTTCACGTCCTCGTCGAGGCTGGCGCCGTTGTCCTGCGCCACCTTGTCCAGCCGCTCGCGCAGGGCGGCGATGGCGTCGTTGCCGTTGAGCAGCGCCGTCACGAACAGGTTGTGCCCCTCGCGCACGCCGCGCCCCAGGGTGACCGGGTTGCCGGAGGTGATCCACAGCGGCGGCATGGGGCCCTGCACCGGGCGCACGGCGATGGAGCTGGGCGGCAGCTTGAGGTACTTGCCCTCGTACTCCACGATCTTCTGCGTCAGGCCCTTGGGGATGATGTCCAGGAACTCGTTGTAGATGGCGCCCGACTCCTCGATCTTCACGCCGAAGCGCTCGAACTCGAACTCCTGGTAGCCCGAGCCGATGCCCAGCTCCAGGCGGCCGTTGGACACGGTGTCGACGAAGCCCACCTCGGCCAGGAAGCGCGCCGGGTGGTACAGCGGCAGGATGCACACGGCCGTGCCCAGGCGGATGCGCTGGGTCTTGGCCGCCATGTGCGCCACCATCATCAGCGGCGAGGGCGAGAGCGAGTAGTTGTTGAAGTGGTGCTCGGCGTACCAGGCAGTGTCGAAGCCGGCCTGCTCGGCCACCACCGTCTGCTCGATCGAGTTCTGGATGACCTGCTGCGAGCTCTGGTGATAGCCGCGCTGCTGCGCCAGGATGAATACGCCGAATTCCATGGTCTCTCCGCGTCAAAGGGGGATGAATGCGATGAGGGAAATTCTCCCGGTGGGCCCTGCGATCGAGAATACGGAAGGTGCGTGGTTCAGTCCTGCAGAAAGTGCAGGAGCCAGCCGCGGCGAAGCGACGCGAAGGGGCGCTCCATCAACGAGAAAACCGGGCTCGCGGGCCCGGTTCTGCATGGCATGCGCTGCGCGCGCGGCGCGCCTACTTGTCCTTCAGCTCCGTCATCCTCGCCAGCCCCTGCCAGATGGCCGCGTCCTTCCTGATGGACGCCGCGAACTGCTGCGCGGAGCGGCTCGGCGGCACCACCATGTTCTGCCCCTCGATCCGCTGGCGGACCTCGTCGGTCTTCTGCAGACGGTTGATCTCCGCGTTGAGCCGGTCGATGACCGCGGCGGGCGTGCCCGCCGGCGCGAACACGCCGTACCAGCCGTCGGCCTCGAACTTGTAGCCCTGCTCCGCCAGCGTGGGCAGGTCCTGCGTGGCGGGCCAGCGCTGCGAGCCCGTCTGCCCCAGCCCCACCAGCCGGCCGGCGCGCATGTGCGGGATGGGCGACGCGATGTCGGTGAAGCCGACGCTGATGTTGTTGGCCATGATGTCGCTCACCTCGGTGACCAGCGTCTTGTAGGGCGCATGCGGCATGTCCAGCCCGTAGTGCGCCTTGATGCCTTCCATGGCGAGGTGGCCCGACGAGCCGGTGCCCCACGAGCCGTAGGCGAGCTTGCCCGGGTTGGCCTTGGCATAGGCCACCATGTCCGCCAGGTTCCTGAAGCCCGTGCCCGGGTTGGCGACCAGCAGGATGCCCGCCGCGCCGACCTGCGTGATGGGCACCAGGTCCTTCTCCGCGTCGTAGGGCAGCTTCGGGTGGATCACCGGGTTGATGAGGATGGAGGACGACGGCGCGAACAGCAGCGTGTAGCCGTCGCCCGCCGCCTTGGCCACGGTGTCGCAGGCGATCAGGCCGTTGGCGCCCGGCTTCGGGTCCACCACGATGGGCTGCTTGAGCACGCGCGAGAGCGGGTCGGCGATGAGGCGGGCGAAGATGTCGCCGCCCGCGCCGGCCGAGCCGGCGACCACCAGGCGGATGGGCCGGCCCGGCCAGGCGTCCGCGCTGGCAAAGGCACGGGCGCCGGCGCCCAGCAGCACGCCGCCCAGCAGGACGGTGCGTCGTTGGAGGGAGGTGTGGCTCATGCGGTCTCCTGAGGGGGCTGTATAAGAATCGAGGCCATCAAATGCCTTTTTCAATTCCATTTCTTTTACAATGCGGATTTCCGGAAACCGGATGCCCGGCGGCCTGCCGCAAGAAAAACGATGGAATTCCCCGCGCGGATTTCAATTCAATTCGCTGCCCCTGAAAACGGCGTCCGCGTGGTCTGCCGAATTCTAGGGAGCGAACCGGAAATGGTTACTGCAGAAACTGCAGATCAGAACTGCGAGAACTGGAGGATGTATGGATAAGCTGCGGGCGATGGAGCTCTTCCTCTCGATCTCCCAGACCCGGAATTTCTCCGAGACGGCGCGCCGCTTCGGCATCTCGGCCACCGGGGTGTCGCGCATGATCACGGAGATCGAGGACCAGATGAAGGTCAAGCTCCTGCTGCGCTCCACGCGCCAGGTGACGCTGACCGAGTCGGGCCAGGAATACGCCCGCCAGCTGGAAGACATCCTGTGGCGCATCAAGGAGCTGCAGGCCAACGTCACCGCCATCAGCAGCGCGCCGCAGGGGCAACTGCGGGTGCACTCCCGGGTGATGTTCGGACTGGGGGTGCTGCCCCCGCTGGTGGCGGCCTTCCGCAAGCTGTACCCGGCCATCCACATCCAGCTCACGCTGACCGAGGCGCCGGTGGACCTGCGGCGCGACCAGTTCGACATCGACTTCCGCATCTCGCCGCCGGTGGAGGCCGGCGTCAAGCGCCGGATGCTGTTCCAGAGCGAGCGCTACCTGGTGTCGGCGCCCTCCTACCTGGCCGACCGGCCCGCGCCGCGCGTGCCCGAGGACATCCTGGCGCACGAGTGCCTGGCCTACCAGTTGCCGGGCGATCGCTACACGTGGCTGTTCAAGCAGCAGGACGCGGTCAACGAGATCGTCTTCCAGCCCCGTCACGTCAGCAACAGCGGCATCGCCCTGCTGGAACTGGCGCGCCTGGGCGAAGGCCTGGCGCTGCTGGACGACTACACCGTGCACAACGACATCCGCCTGGGCCGCCTGGTCCGTGTGCTGGACGACCATCGCATCAGCAACAAGGGCTTCGACGAGGGGATGTACGCCACCATCCTCGACACGCCCATCATCCCCGCCAAGATCCGGCTGTTCCTGGATTTCGTGGCCGAGCACGTGGCCGGGCGCGAGCTGCGCTTCGTCGCACACGGCCGCACGGCCGGGCTGGACCCGCAGCCCGCCGGTTAATTCGGCGCGCCGGCCGCGTCAATTGAATTGAATTCCCGCAATTCAATTCAATTGAATTTCCCCGATTCCTGCATTTTCTGCAGGACACTCCCGCGGATTGGTTGGAAATCAATTCCAGCCCGATTTCTATAATCCGCCGGAAATCGACACCGAGACAAAGCCGCGCAAATCCATGCGCCCGCCCGAAGCCGGCGGGCCGCGCTCCGTTTGTCGAACACGTGTTCCCCGACCAGCCCTGCGCCGCGGCAGGCTGGCCTTCTTTTGCCTGGAGGTGCGTATGAGTGATGAGTGGGTTCGTTTGGAAGTGGCCGACGGCGTCGGCCTGGTCACGCTGGACCGCAAGCCGGTCAATGCGCTGAACCGGGAGATGCGGCGCCAACTGGTGGCCACCTTCGACGCCATCTCCGAGCGCGAGGACGTCCGCTGCGCCGTGCTGACCGGCACCGGCAGCATGTTCTGCGCCGGCGCCGACCTGAAGGACCGCCCCGACCCCGACGTCGCGGGCGACTTCCTGGAGCACAACCGCATCACCCGCGAGACCGGCAACGCCATCCGCGAATGCGCCAAGCCGGTGATCGCCGCCATCAACGGCGCGGCCCTGGGCGCGGGCTTCGGCCTGGCGGCGGCCTGCGACATCCTGTACGCCTCCGAGAACGCCACCGTGGGCATGCCCGAGATCAACGTCGGCCTGGCCGGCGGCGCCTCCATGCTCAAGACGCTGTTCGGCCGCTCCACGCTGCGCCGCATGTTCTTCACCGGGCAGCGCCTGAGCGCGCACGACCTGCTCAAGCGCAACGTCATCGAGGACGTGCTGGCCGAGAAGGACCTGCTGCCCGTGACCATGGCGCTGGCCCGCGAGATCGCCTCCAAGGCCCCGCTGGCCATCGCCTACGCCAAGCGCGCCGCCAACATGGTCGACCTGATGCCGCAGCGCGACGCCTACCGCTTCGAGCAGGAGTTCACCGTGGCGCTGTCGAAGACCGAGGACGCCCGCGAGGCGCGCATGGCCTTCCTGGAAAAGCGCGCACCCGTGTTCAAGGGGCGCTGAACCCATGTCCGCCCCGCTCCAGCAAGCCCCCGGCGCCGGCCTCGACGCCTTCTTCGAGGCCGATGCCGTGGCCGTCGTCGGCGCCTCCGACGACGTCACCAAGATCGGCGGCCGCCCGGTCCAGCTGCTGCGCAAGTACGGCTATGCCGGCGCCATCTACCCGGTCAATCCCAAGGGCGGCACCATCCAGGGCCTGCCGGGCTACGCCTCGGTCCTCGACACGCCGACGGCGCCCGCGCTGGCCATCCTGGCGGTGCCGGCGCCGGCCGCACTGCAGGCGGTGCGCGACTGCGCCGAGCGCGGCGTACGCGGCGTGATCGTGCTGTCGGCCGGCTTCGCCGAGGCCGGCCCCGAGGGCGCCGCCCTGCAGGCCGGGATGGTGCGCGTGGCGCGCGAGCACGGCATGCGCCTGCTGGGCCCGAACTGCCTGGGCGCGGTCAACGTGGCGAACAGCCTGGTGGGCTCCTTCTCCATCGCGCTGGAGCAGAGCATGCCGCCGGCCGGCCAGGCGGGCATCGTCTCGCAGTCCGGCAACATCGGCAGCCTGACCATGCGCAACATGGCCAGCCGCGGCCTGGGCGTGAGCCGCTTCATCGCCACCGGCAACGAGGCCGACGTGGACGTCGCCGACGGCATCGCCGCGCTGGCGCAGGACGACGCCACCCGCATCATCCTGTGCTGCATGGAGACCTGCCGCCACGCCGGCCGGCTCGCCGCGGCGCTGGAGATGGCGCGCGCGCGGAACAAGCCGGTGATCGTGCTGAAGATCGGCGCCACCGAGCAGGGCCAGGCCGCCGCCGCCTCGCACACCGGCGCGCTGACCGGCTCCGACGCGGTGTTCGACGCGGTGTTCCGCCGCCACGGCGTGCTGCGCGTGCGCTCCTTCGAGGAACTGCTCGACGTGGGCCATGCCGCCGCCCTGCTCGGCCCCGAACGCCTGCCCGCCACCGACGGCGTGACGCTGGTGGCCGCCTCCGGCGGCTTCGGCATCATGATGGCCGACGCGATGGTGCAGGCCGGCATGACGCTGCCCCCGCTGGCCGAGGCCACGCGGGCGCTGATCCGCGAGGCCGTGCCGACCGCCGGCACCCACAACCCGGTGGATGCCTCGGCGCAGATGTCGGCCCGGCCCGACATCCTGCTGAAGATGCTGAGCGCGCTGCAGGGCGACGCGAGCGGCAGCACGCTGGTGCTGCTGCTGGCGCTGTCGCTGTACAACCCGCGGCTGCGCGGCGTGTACCTGGAGGCGCTCTCGAAGATCCGCGCCAGCCACCCGGACCGGCTGCTGGTCATCATCAGCCAGGGCCCGCCCGACGCGGTGGCCGAAATCAACGCGCTGGGCATCCCGGTGTTCCCCAGCATCCCGGCCGCCGCCGCCGGCATGGCCGGGCTGGTGCGGCTCGGCCGGCTCGCCGCCCTGCCCCCGGCCGCGGCCTACAGCGGCCCGGTCGACGCGGTCGATCCAGCCGTGTTCCGCAACGAGTTCCATGCCAAGAAGGCGTTGGCCACGGCGGGCATCAGCGTGCCGCGCGAGGAAGTGGTTGCCAGCGCCGACGAAGCCGTGCGCAGCGCGCGGGCCACCGGCTACCCGGTGGTGCTGAAGATCGCCTCCGAGGACATCGCCCACAAGACCGAGATCGGCGGCGTCGCGCTGGACCTGGCCGACGACGAGGCCGTGCGCCAGGCCTACGGCCGCATCATGGACAACGCCCGCACCCGTGCGCCCGCCGCGCGCCTGGGCGGCGTGCTGGTGGCGCCGATGGTGCGCGGCGGCGTGGAGCTGATCGCCGGCGTCTCGCGCGACCCGGTCTTCGGCCCGGTGGTCATGGTCGGCTTCGGCGGCATCTACGCCGAGATCCTCAAGGACGTG
This sequence comes from Xenophilus azovorans DSM 13620, assembly GCF_000745855.1. Taxonomy (GTDB): domain Bacteria; phylum Pseudomonadota; class Gammaproteobacteria; order Burkholderiales; family Burkholderiaceae_C; genus Xenophilus; species Xenophilus azovorans. The sequence goes on along the minus strand of NZ_JQKD01000011.1, from coordinate 145,374 downwards.
GCGGTGCAGGTCGCGCCGGTGTCCGAGGAGGAGGCGCAGCACATGATCCGCGGCCTGCGCATGTTCCCGCTGCTCGACGGCGCGCGCGGCCGGCCCAAGGCCGACGTGGCCGCCGCCGCGCGCACGGTGGCGCGGCTGTCGGAATTCGCCTGCCGCCACGCCGCCGAGGTGGCCGAGATCGACATGAACCCCATCCTGGTCCGTCCCGAGGGCGAAGGCGTCCTGGTCCTGGATGCCCTGATGGTCCCCACCCCGCGCAACACCCCCGCACCCTGAGAGACCCCATGCACACGGAAAAGCATCCGGCCCTGGCGGCGGCCGCCGAAGGCCCGGCCGCCTATCGCCAGTACGCGCGCCAGTGGCTGCGCTCCCACCTGCCCGAGCACATGCGCGCGGACAGCCTCGACTATCGCTCCCCCACGCTGGACGAATGCCGCGCATGGGAAGCCTCGATGTACGAGGCCGGCCTGGCGGGCATGACCTGGCCCACCGCCTACGGCGGCATGGGCCTGACGCTGCGCGAGCACCTGATCGTGAACAAGGAGGTGGGCGCCCTGCTCATGCCCGAGAGCGTGAGCTCCATCGGCAAGGAGCTGGCCGGCCCCATCATCCAGACCGTGGGCACGGAGGAACAGAAGCAGCAGTTCCTGCCGCGCATCCTCGCCATGCAGGACTACTGGTGCCAGGGCTTCTCCGAGCCCGACGCCGGCTCCGACCTGGCCCGCCTGCGGACCAAGGCCGTGCCCGAAGGCGGCGCCTGGCGCATCAACGGCCAGAAGATCTGGACCAGCGGCGCGGCCAAGGCCCACTACTGCCTGCTGCTGACGCGCACCGGCACGGTGGCCGACAAGCACCGCGGCCTGCTGATGTTCGCCGTGCCCATGGACACGCCCGGCATCCGCGTGGTGCCGATCAAGTCGATCGACGGCAAGGAGTCCTTCGCCGAGGTCTTCTTCGACAACGTGGTGGTGCCCGACAGCGCCCGCCTCGGCGCGCCCGACGAGGGCTGGAACGCCGCCATCCGCGTGCTGTCGATCGAGCGCGCGACCAACCGCATGTACCGCGCCTGGCGCTTCGAGGCCGAACTGCGCCACCTCGTCGCCGCCTGCAAGTCGGATCCGGCGCTGGCGAAGCTGCTGGACGACGGCCACCACCAGCGCCGCATCGGCGAGGTGCTCGGCCAGATCGACGCCCTCAAGGGCCTGGTCGAGCACACGGTGGACCAAATGACCGCCGGCGCCAGGATCGGCGCGCGCGGCTCGCTGACCAAGCTCTTCTGGTCCGAGTGCCACCAGGCCTTCATGGGGCTGGCGCTGTCGCTGGTGTCGCAGGTCACGCCGCGCTCCAGCCCGCAGGCCCGGCGTGCGCGCAAGGCCTTCGCCAACGCCTACCTCTACGCCCGCGCCGAGACCATCTACGCGGGCACCACCGAAGTGCAACTGGACATCATCGCCCAGCGGATCATGGATCTGCCGAAGGACCTGGCATGAGCATGCAAGACAACGACCTTCAGCCCGAAGAGTTCGCCCAGGCCGCTGCCGAGGCCATCGCCGACGCGCAGGCCCGCGGCTTCCGCGAGACGGGCCGGGTGCTGGCCGCCGCGGGCCTGTGCGGCGTGTGCGCGGCCGAGGAGGCCGGCGGCCTGGCGCTGGGCATCGAATTCGCGCTGCCCATCGTCACCGAGGCCGGCCGGCTGCGCCTGCAATGGCCGCTGCTCGAAACCCTGCTGATCGCCAAGGCGCTGGGCACGTCGCCGCTGGCCGCCGAGCTGTGCAGCGGCGAGCGCGCCGCCACCTGGGCGCTGCAGGGCAGCCTGCAGGACGGCTTCGCGGGGCATGCGCGCCACGCGCAGCACTGCGACTGGGTGCTGGTGGCCGACGGCCGGGGCGGCGGCGCCCTGCTCGACCTGTCCAGCGTCGAGACCGAGACCGACGAGGCGCTGGACCCGGAACATCCGCAGTGCTTCCTGACGCTCGAAGGCGCCAAGGTGCTCGCCGAACTCGACGCCGCCGCCTTCGCCGCGCTGCAGCGCGACCTGCAGATCCTCGTCGCCGGCTGGGTCCACGGCGCCGCCGAGGGCGCGCTCGCCACCACGGCGGGCTACATGGCCACCCGCGTGCAGTTCGGCCGCCCGCTGTCGGCCAAGCAGGCGGTGCGCCACCACCTGGCGAAGATGCGGCTGCTGCAGGAGGCCGCCGGCGCCGGCATCCGGCGCGTGCTGCGCGCCGACGAGTTCGGCGGCGAGCGCGGCACCCGGGCGGTGCTGTCCCAGGCCCTGGACAGCGCGGCCTTCGTGCTGGAGAAGTCCATCCACCTGCACGGCGGCATGGGCTTCACCTGGGAAGTGCCGCTGCACCACGCCCTGCGCGAAGTGCGCAAGTTCGACGCCGCCTTCGGCGCGGGCGCCCCCGCCCGCCAGGCCGGCCGGGACTTCATCCAATCCGTGTGAGCCAAGGAACCGACATGCATCAGGACCTGCAGGGGCGCGTCGCCCTCGTCACCGGCGCGGGCGCCGGCATCGGCCGCGAGACGGCCTGCCAGATGGCGGCCCGCGGCGCCGTGGTCTGCGTGAACGACCTGAAGGAGGAGTTCGTCGCGCCCGTGGTCGAGGCCATCCGCGCCGACGGCGGCCAGGCCTTCGGCATCGTGCAGAACATCGCCAGCCGCGAAGGCATCCGCGAGGCCATCCAGCGCGCCGCCGAGCACGGCGGCGGGCGCTTCGACATCCTGGTCAACAACGCGGCCTGGGTGCGCTACCAGGCCATCCCGGACATCCTGCCGGAGACCGTGGAACGCATGCTGGACGTGGGCTTCCGCTCGGTCATCTGGAGCCTGCAGGAAGCCGTGGCCGTGATGGACCCCGAGCGCGGCGGCGCGATCGTGAACGTGGCCTCGGTCGCCGCGCTGCGCTCGGCGCCGAACTCGGTGGTGTACTCCGGCATCAAGTCGGGCATCCTGGGCATCACGCGCGCCGCGGCGGCCGAACTGGGCGCGCGGCGCATCCGCGTCAACGCCGTGTGCCCCTCGGCCGTGCCCACCGAGGGCACGCAGCGCAACCGCAACGCCGAGCGCGATGCCGCCCGCATCGCCCGCACGCCGCTGGGCCGGCTCGGCACGGTGGAGGACATCGCGCGCGCGATCTGCTTCCTCGCCAGCGACGAGGCCGGCTTCATCACCGCGCAGGCGCTGACGGTGGACGGCGGCGTCACGCTCACCAACATCTGACGCGCGCAGCCGCACCGCTCATGCAGACGGTCCTGATCACCGGCGCGGCCTCCGGCATCGGCCGCGAGGCGGCGCGGCTGTTCGCCGGCGCGGGCTGGCAGTGCGTGCTGGTCGACCGCAACGAAGAGGCGCTGGCCGCCCTGGGACGCAGCCTGCCCTGCACGGCGGCGGCGGCGCACGTGCTGCGCGCCGTCGACCTGACCGACGCGCGGCAGGTCGCCACGCTGGGCCAGGGCACGCCCACGCTCGACGCCCTCGTCAACAACGCCGGCATGTCCGACCCGTCCGGCACGCCGCTGGCCGAGCAGGACGCGGTGCAACTGGACCGCCTGCTGGCCCTCAACCTGGCGGCGCCGGCCGCGGTGATCGACGCCTGCGCGCCGCTGCTCGAGCCGGGCGCGCGCGTCGTCAACGTGGCTTCCGGCGCCGGCCTGCATGCCATCCCCTGGCGCGGCGCCTATAGCCCGAGCAAGGCGGGCCTGATCGCGCAGACCCTGGCGCTGGCGCAGGCGCGGCCCGACTGGTGCGTGACCGTGCTGGCGCCCGGCTTCGTGCGCACCGAGCTGGTGGACGGGCTGATCCAAGCCGGCCGCATCGACCCGGCGCGCGCAGTGAACAAGATCCCGCTCGGGCGCATGGCATCGCCCGCCGAGATGGCGCAGGCGCTGCAGTTCCTGTGCAGCCCCGGCGCCCTGCCCCTGAGCGGACAGGTGCTGGCGGTGAACGGCGGCTCCTCCATCTACGGCGGCAGCCAGGGCTTTGCGCCCGCCACGCTGGCGCCACTGCCGCAGGACACGCCGCTGCAACTGGAAGTCTGCGGCGGCGATGCCGCCCCCTGGCGGGCCGTGGCGCCCGGCTCCGCCGGGCAGCCGCACTACGCGGCCTGCCTCGACCTCTCGCCGCTGCATGCCGGCGCAGGCAAGCTCCTGCACGCGGTGCATGCCGCTGCCGCGCGCTTCGCGGCACGCCATGCGCAGCAGGCCAGCCTCACGCTGCTGCTGCCCGCCGCGGCCGAGAGCCGCTGGCAGGACGCCGGCGACGGCGCGGCGGCCCGCATGCTCGTATCCACCCTGGCCTGCGAATGGGGCAGCCGCGCCCTGCGCATCAACGCCTTGCAGGTGCCGGCCGACCTGGACCCGCCCGCGCTGCACGCCCTGCTGCGCTACGTGGCCGGACCCGCCGCGCAGTACCTGACCGGACAGACCCTCGTCTGCGCATCCCGATGAACACCACCACCGACGACCCCCTCGACGCCGAGCGCGCGCGCATCAAGGCGCTCTTCGTCGCCGAGCGCGGCTACTGGCGCCCGTGGACCGACACCATGCTGCAGGCCTGTCCCGGCTTCGTGCAGCAGTACGCGAACTACGCCGGCTACCCGGCGCGCACCGGGCCGCTGAGCGAGCGCATGGTGGAGCTGATCTACGTGGCGCTCGACGCCTCGGCGTCCCATCTCTACGAGCCCGGCCTGCAGACCCACATGGCGCGGGCGATCGCCTGCGGCGCCAGCGAGGCGGACATCGTCGACGTGCTGCACCTGGTGGCGGTGCAGGGCGCCGCCAGCGCGTGCCAGGCCGCCGACATCCTGGCCGAACTCGCGGACCTGCCCGCGGCGGCGCCGATCGACCCCGCGCTGCAGGCCCGCATCGACCGGCTCGGGCCGGCGCACGCCCTCCCCCTGGCCGGCGTGGCGCGGCTGGACCCCGGCTACGCGCAGGTGCTGCTCGACTTCGTCGAGCAGGGCCGGCCCGGCGCGGGCCTGGGCGATGCGGAGCGCAGCCTGGTGCAGCTGGCGCTGCATGCCTGCTTCACGGCCTTCAACCCGGGCGCCGTGCGCCGGATCGCCGCCACCGCGCTGGCGCAGGGCGCGGCGCCGGCCGAGCTGCTGCAGGCCGTCCAGATGGGCGCCCACCTGGCCGTCCACGGCACCGCGCTGGGCGCCCGCGTCCTCCAGGCCAACCGCACGCCCGCACAGGAATGACTTGACGACAACGCCCCTCATGCGGTGGAGTGCGCGCCCATGAAGGCCCTGGATTCGCTCCGCATCTTCGTCGCCACGCAAAGAAAAGGCAGCCTCTCGGCGGCGGCCCGCAGCCTCAGCCTGTCGCCGGCCACCATCTCGCGGCGCATCAGCGCGCTGGAGGAGGAACTGGGCGTGAAGCTGGTCGACCGCACCAGCCGCAACCTCAAGGTGACCGAGGCCGGCCAGGCCTTCCTGGAACGGGCCGAGGTCGTGCTCGAGGCGATGGCCGAGGCACAGCAGGCCGCGCTCGACGCGCGCCAGCGGCCCGAGGGGCGCCTGCGGGTGCACTCGCGCACCCACATCGGCCTGCGCGTGGTGGCGCCGCTGCTGCCGCGCTTCGCCCAGGCCTACCCCGACATCCGCGTGGAGATCGAGCTCTCGGAGCACCCGGTCAACCTGGTGGAGCAGGACTTCGACATCGACATCCGCACCGGCAAGTCGGCCGACTCGGGCTTCGTCATCAAGCGCCTCCTGTCCAGCGACGAGGTGCTGGTCGCCAGCCCCGCGCTGGCCCGCGCCTACGCGCGCCTGCGGCACCCGAGCGAGCTGCCGCAGCTGCGCTGCCTGACCTACCGCCGCGAACACGAGCAGACGACCTGGCGCTACATCGACGCGGCCCAGGGCGGCCAGGAACAGGAGCTGGCGATCCAGGGCGTGCTCAGCGCCAACAACGGCGAGCTGCTGCGGCTGGCCGCCATCGGCGGGATGGGGGTGGCCCTGCTGTCGGAGGCGACCGTGCGCAGCGACCTGCGGGACGGCACGCTGGTGCGGCTGCTGCCCGAGTACCGCTTCGCCGTGCGTGGCTTCTCCAACGGCATCTTCGCCGTCTTCCGCCACAGCCGGACGCTGCCGCTGAAGGTGCGGGCCTTCGTCGACTTCGTGGCCGACGCGCTGAAGAACGAAGGCGCCTAGGATCTCAGACGACGCCGGCCTCGCGCAGCGCCGCAAGCTGCGCCTCGCCGAGGCCGAGCGCGCCGTACACCTCGCGGTTGTGCTGGCCTGTGCGCGGCCCGGTGGCAGGCGGCGGCGCGGACCCGCGCCCCACGAAGCGCGGCACCGGCGCCGGCGCCGGCACGCCGCCGAACTCCTCGTCCGGCAGGTCGACGAAGGCGCCGCGCTCGCGCATGTGCGGGTCGGCCTGCAGGTCGGCGATCGAGAACACCTTGCTGTAGGGCACGTCCTCCCGGTCGAGCAGCGCAGCCAGTTCCTCGAAGGTCCGGGCGGCGCACCAGTCGGCGAGGATCCGGTCCAGCGCCTCCAGGTGGCGCAGGCGCGCCGCGTTGTCGCAGAAGCGGGCATCGCTCAGCAGGTCCTCGCGGCCGATCGCACGGCAGATGCGCGCGAAGATCGGCCCGCCGGTGCCCACCAGCGTGAACCACACGCCGTCGGCCGCGCGGAACACGTTGGAGGGCGCGGTGTAGGTGGCGCGCGAGCCGGTGCGCCCGCGCACCACGCCGCCGATGCGGTGCTCCGCCGCCAGCGGATCGAGCAGGCGCGCCATGGCCTCGGTGGCCGAGAGGTCGATCTCGGCGCCCCGGTACTGTTGCGGCGGCGACGCGTTGCGCTCGGCCAGCGCGGTGCTGATGGCGAAGGCGCCGAACAGGCCCGCCACCACGTCGCCCAGCGGATAGTTCATGTGCTGCGGCGGGCCGCCCGGCTCGCCGGTCAGGTGCGTGAAGCCGCTCATCGCCTCGAAGATGCGCGCGAAGCCGGGACGCCGCGCGTAGGGGCCGGTCTGGCCGAAGCCGGTGAGGCGCAGCACGATCAGGCGCGGGTTGGCCGCGTGCAGCGTGCCGATGTCCAGGCCCCATCCGTCCAGCGTGCCGGTGCGGAAGTTCTCCACCAGCACGTCGAAGCCGGCGATGAGCCGCAGGAACAGCGCGCGGCCCTCGGGCTTGCGCACGTCCAGCGAGATGCCCTTCTTGCCACGGTTGGCGGTCTTCCAGAACAGCGGATGGCCCTCGTGCACCGGCGTCAGGCCGCGCAGCGGATCGCCGCCGGCGGGCAGCTCCAGCTTGACCACCTCGGCGCCCATGTCGCCGCACAGCGTCGCGGAGAAAGGCGCCGCCAGCACGGTCGCCATGTCCAGGATGCGCACCCCGCGCAGCGGGCCGCCTCCCTGCGATTGCCCTTCCATCAGTTGCCCTTCAGGTCCACGCGCCCGAGCACCGGGTCCCAGGCCTTGCGGTCGGCCGCGATGCGCCTGTCGTACGCCGCCACCGACGGGTCCAGCGGCGCGGCGCCCAGCTTGGCCAGCTTGTCCCGGAGCGAAGGCAGCGCCATGGCCTTGGCCAGCGCGGCGCGCAGCGGCGCCAGGGCGGCGTCGGGCGTGCCCTTGGGCGCGACGATGCCCATCCACAGGCCGCTGTCCAGGCCCTGCAGGCCCAGCTCGGCGAAGGTGGGCACGTCGGGCACGGAGGGCGAACGCGTGCGGCCGGTCTGCGCCAGGATGCGGATCTGGCCGCCGTTCATGTAGGGCAGCGTGCCGCCCAGGTTGTTGCACATCACCGGGATGTGGCCCGCCATCACGTCGCTCACCGCCGGCGCGTTGCCCTTGTAGGGCACGTGCTGCAGCTTGGTGCCGGCCTGGTGGTTCACCATCTCGCACACCAGGTGCGATGGCGTGGCCACGCCGGCGGACCCGAAGGACAGCTGGCCCGGCTTGGCCTTGTCGGCGGCGATGAGGTCGGCCAGTGTCCTGTAGGGCGTCGCCGCGTTCACGGCGATGACATTGGGCAGGTCGGCCACCAGGCCGACGGCGGTGAAGTCGTCCACCGGATGCCAGTTCAGGCCCTTGTGGACGTAGGGCAGGAAGATGTTGGTCAGGCCCGCCATCAGCAGCGTGTAGCCGTCGGGCGCGGACTTGGCCACCAGCTCCGAGCCGATCAGGCTGCCGGCACCGGCCCTGTTCTCCACCACGACCGGCTGGCCCAGGGCCTTGCCCATCTCCAGCGCCACCTCACGCGCCACCAGGTCGGTGCTGCCGCCCGCGGGGAAGGGCACCACCAGCTTCACCGGGCGGTCGGGAAAGGCGGCCGCGGCCAGCGATGCGGCCAGGCCCAGCGCCAGGCCGGCGGCCAGGCGCGCGAGCGTCTTCTTGAGCGAATGCTTCATGGTCTGTCTCCAGGGGGTTTCGATCTCAGGTCTTGGAAGAGAGAAAGCGCCGGCCCAGCGTCGCGCGATGCAGCTCGGAGGCGCCGTCGTAGATGCGGAAGGGCCGCAGCTCGCGCAGGATCAGCGCGACGGGCGAGTCGTCCTCCGACATGCCCAGCGCGCCGCACATCTGCGCCGCGCGGTCGGCGATGCGGTTCAGCGCCTCGGAGACGAAGACCTTGGTCATCGCCGACTCGGTCTTCACCGCAAGGCCCTCGTCCATGCGGCGCGCGCAGTCCAGGCTCATCAGGCGGCTGGCATGCAGGTCGATGTGGCAGTCGGCCACCATGGCCTGGATCTGCTGCAGGTCGGCCAGGCGGTCGCCGAAGGACGAACGCTCGCGCACGTAGGCCTGCGCGGCTTCCAGCGCGCGCCGCGCGCGGCCCATGAGCCGCAGGCAGTGCGACAGCCGCGCCGGCTCCAGCCGCTGCTGCGCGTACACGAAGCCCCGGCCCACCTCGCCCAGCACCGCGTCGGCCGCCACGCGGCAGGCGGTGAAGCGCAGCTCGCCGTGGCCGCCCACCGCATACGGGTCGATGGCCCGGATGGCGCGCACGCATTCCAGCCCGGGGTTGTCCATGTCCACGATGAACTGCGTGGGGCCCTCGCCGGTCTGCGCCAGCACGATGCAGAAGGCCGCGCCCACCGCACCGGTGATGAACCACTTGTGGCCGTCGATCACCCACCCGCCGCCCTCGCGCCGCGCGGTGGTGCACAGCATCGACGGGTCGGAGCCCGCGCCCGGTGCCGGCTCGGTCATGGCGAAGCAGGAGCGCATGCGGCCTTCGGCCAGCGGCCGCAGGTAGCGCCGCTGCTGCTCCGGCGTGCCCTGGCGCAGCAGGCTGATCATGTTGGGCTGGTCGGGCGCCGCGCAGTTGAGCGCGGCCGGGCCCAGGTAGCTGCGCCCGGCCTCCTCGAACACCGCGGCGCGCTCCACCCAGGACAGGCCCAGCCCGCCCTGCTCCACCGGCATCTGCGGCAGGTACAGGCCCAGCTCGCGCGCGACGGGACGCAACTGCGCGAGCGCGGCGTCCAGCGCCGCCGGGTCGTGCACGTGCGCCTTCGATTCGAGCGGGATGCAGTGCCGCTCGACGAAGCGGCGCACCCGCGCGACGAGGTCCACCCGGCCGCTCATCGCCCGTCCGCCTCGCGCAGCGCCAGCCTGGCGATGTTGAGCTGGTGGATCTGGCTGGTGCCCTCGTACAGGCGGAACAGGCGCACGTCGCGGTAGTAGCGCTCGATGGGGCTGAAGTCGGCCACGTAGCCGGAGCCGCCGAACATCTGCACCGCGCGGTCGGCCACGCGGCCGCACATCTCGGAGGCGAAGTACTTGCACATGGAGGCCTGCAGCGCCACGTCCTCGCCGCGGTCGCGCGCGCGCGCCGCCTCCAGGATCATGGAACGGGCCGCGAAGATCTCGGTGCGGCAGTCGGCGATCATGGCCTGCACCAGCTGGAAGTCCGCCACCGGCTGGCCGAACTGGCGGCGCCGCGTGGTGTGCGCGATGGCCAGGTCAAGCATGCGGATGGCCGGCCCGGTGCACAGCGCCGCCAGGTGCAGGCGCTGCTTGTTGAGCACCTTCATCACCGTCTGGAAGCCGGCGCCCTCGCGCCCGCCGATGAGCTGGCCGGCGTGCACGCGGCAGCCTTCGAAGCGCACGTCCGACACGAAGGAGCCGGCCTGGCCCATCATGCGGTAGGGCTCGCCGGTCGACAGGCCCGGGCCGCGCTCGACCAGGAAGGCCGACACGCCCTTGCTGCCCCGGGTGCCCTCTTCCGTGCGGGCGACGACGGTGAACACGTCGGCCACCGGCGCGTTGGTGATGAAGCGCTTGCTGCCGTCGAGCACGTAGTGCTCGCCCTCGCGGCGCGCGGTGGTCTGCACGTTGCTCGCCTCCGAACCGGCCTCGGGCTCGGTGAGCGCCAGGCAGCCGGTGAGCTCGCCGCTGGCCATGCGCGGCAGCCAGCGCCGCTTCTGCTCCTCGGTGCCGTCGGCCACCAGCGCCTCCGAGCCGATGCCGGTGTTGGTGCCCACGCGGGCGCGCAGCGCCACCGACGACTGCGACAGCTCCATCGCGCACAGGACCAGTTCCTCGGTCGTGAGGCCCAGGCCGCCGTAGGCCTCGGGAATGCTCCAGCCGAAGTAGCCCTTGCGGCGCAGCTCGTCCACCACGTCGGGCGGGATGTCGTTGTCGCGGCTGACGCGCTCTTCCAGCGGATGCCAGCGTTCGCGCACGAAGGCGCGGATGTCGCCCAGCAGGGCTTCGATGCGGTCGTCGTCTCGGATCATGGTGGGCGCGACTGTATGGAGAAGGTCCACAATCACCGGCACTGCGTTTCAACTATTGAAATTCCGATCCGCTTTCATGGCCCGCCCCGCCCAGAATCGCCGCCAGGCCCACCCGCCCCACCAAAGCATGAAGGACCACCAGGACCTGAGGCGCCTGCGCGATGAAGACCCCTACTTCGCCGGCACGCTGGCCAAGGGGCTGCTCATCCTGCAGACCTTCGTGAGCGATCCGCGCGCGCACGCCAACAGCGAATTCGCGGCCAAGCTGGGGCTGTCGCGCCCGACCGTCTCTCGCCTGTGCCGCAGCCTGCTCACCATGGGTTTCCTGGACCATGACGAGCGCCTCGACCGCTACTTCATCGGCCCGGCCGCGGTGGCGCTGGGCTACCCCTACGTGATCAACACGCCCATGCTGGGCCTGGTGCGGCCGGCCATGCAGCAGCTGGCCGACCGCATCGAGGGCGCGGTGTCGGTGGGCGTGACCATGGACCTGGACGTGGTCTACCTGGAGACCTGCAGCCACGAGGACGGCACCCTCAAGCGCCCCGGCGTGGGCGCGGTGCGCGGCATCGTGGAGACCGCGATGGGCCGCGCCTGGCTGGCCCAGCTGCCGGCGGGCGAGCGGCAGGCCTTCCTGGCGCGCGCGAAGCGCGAGCGTCCCGACGAAGTCGCCCGCTGCGGCGAAGGCGTGCGCGAAAGCCTGGCGCACTACGCCAGGCGGGGCTTCGCGATCAACCTGGGCGACGCCGGCTTCGGCGTGCTGGCGGTGGGCGTGGCGGCCCGCATGCGCTACGGGCCGCGCCGGCTGCTGTTCAACTGCGCGGTGCCGGGCTTCCGCTGGAAGAAGGCGCAGCTGCTCGAGACCATCGGCCCGGGCCTGCTGCAACTGGTGAGCGCGGCAGACCGGCAGTCGGGGCTGCGCTAGGCGGCGCCCCGGTAGCGCTGCGGCGCCAGCCCTGCCGCGGGCAGGTCCTCGATCAGGAACAGGCCGCCGTCCTGCGGCTGGCGCCCTTCGAGCCGGGCGCTGCGGGAGATGGAGGTGAGGTACAGCCGGTCGAGGCGCGCGCCGCCGAAGCACAGGCTCGTGGGATAGGTCGGCGGCGCCTCGATCAGCCGCTCGATCCGCCCGTCGGGCGCCACGCGGGCGATGCGCGCCGCGCGGGCCAGCACCGTCCACAGGAAGCCCTGCGCGTCCACCGTCGCGCCGTCCGGCCCGCAGTCGAACTCGCCGGTGGCGAGGAAGAGGCGCTTGTTGCGCAACGGCCCGTCGGGGTCGTAGTCGTAGGCCCAGATGACGCGCTCCAGGCTGTCGCCCACGTAGAAGGTGCCGCCGTCGGGGCTGAAGCACGGGCCGTTGACGAAACCGTTGTCGTCGGCGATCTGCTCGATGCGGCCGTCGTCCGCGCGCAGGCGGTAGAGCCCGCCGCGCACGCGCTCCCCGGGCGCGCGCGCCATGTGCATGGTGCCGGCGACGAAGTGGCCCGCGGGGTCGCACTTGCCGTCGTTGAAGCGCACCTGGGGGTCGTCCACCGGGATCGTGCCCAGTTCCCGCAGGGAGCGCGTGGCGAAGTCGTAGCGCGCGAAGCTGTTGCGCAACGCCACCACCACGGCGTCGCCGCCGCACGGCGCGACGGAGCCGACGGGCGCCGGCAGGTGGTGCCGCTCCAGCGCGCCGCTGCCGGGATGCAGCCGCCAGAGGTGGCCGGCCAGCGCGTCGATCCAGCACAGCGCCTGCGCGTCCTCCAGCCAGCAGGGGCTTTCGCCGAGCTGGTCCTTCGTCTCGCCGATTCTGCGGATGCGGACGTCCATGGCGTGAGGCTGCCGGCCATCGAACACGGCCGGTGGCCGCGTCAATGCATCTGCTTGGGCAGGTTCAGGCGCTGCAGGATCGGCACCCAGCGCTCGGCCTCGGCCTGCACGTACTGGCCGTACTGCTCCGGCGTGCCGCCCCGCGGCTCCATGCCCATGGCGCGCGCACGCTCGATGAACTCGGGGTCGGACAGCAGCCGGTTCACCTTGCGGTTCAGCTCCTCGACCGCGCCGCGCGGCGTGGCCGCCGGCGCGGACAGGCCATACCAGAGCAGCGCCTCGATGTCGTAGCCCTGCTCCTTGAAGGTCGGCGCATCGGGCATCTGCGGCATGCGCCTGGCGTCCATGACGCCCAGGACGCGCATCTTGCCGGCGCGGATGTGCGAGAGCGGCCCGGTGATCGAGGTGCCCTGGACGTCGATCTGGCCGCCCAGCAGCGCCTGCAGGCCGGGCGTGTCGCCGTTGAAGGGGATGTGCGTGGTGCTGATGCCGGCCATGCCCTCGAAGGCGACGGGTGCCAGGTTGGTCAGGATCGAGGCCCCGGGCGAGCCGCGGTTGATCTTGCCGGGGTTGGCCTTGGCGTAGGCCACCATGCCCTTGATGTCCTTGTACGGCAGGTCGGTGCGGCCCACGACGATGGTGGGCTGGTAGGCTATCTGCGTAACGGGCACGAAGCTCTTCGCCGGGTCGTAGGGCAGCTTCTCGTACATCACCGCGTTGGTGACCAGGGTGCTGAGCGAGGTCAGCAGCACGGTGGTGCCGTCGGGCCGGGCCTGCGCGACGTAGCTGGCCGCGATGATGCCGCTCGCGCCGGGCTTGTTCTCGACGATGGTCTGGGTGCCCTGCCGGGTCAGCTCGGCCGCCAGCAGCCGCGCGTACTGGTCGGTGCCGCCGCCGGCGGCGAAGGGAACGACGATCCGGGTGGCCTGCTGGGCCTGGGCGGCGCCGGCGAAGGCCGCCAGTCCCACGACCAGGCAGCCAAGGTATTTGGGGAGGCGCATCGGCCTGTCTCCTGACTTCGATGTAGATCAAATTCAGTCTAAGCGGCGCCCCCGGGTGCCATGCGGACAGGAAATGAAAAGATGCTTTGTAGATTCTGCACGCATGCGACGCGGCCGCGCGCCGCCGCCGCGGGGGCGTCCGAAAGCAGCCACCTACAATGCCGCCCCATGCCCGCCCCCAGCCCCATCGATCAGATCGCCGAGCGCGTGGAACGGCTGCTCGTGCGCCACGAGGAGATGCAGCGCACCAACGCGCTGCTGACGCAGCAGGTCGACGCGCTGACGCGCGAGCGCGATGCGCTCAAGGCGCGGCTGGCGGCGGCGCGCACCCGCATCGACGCGATGCTCGAACGGCTGCCGGCCGAAGACGGCGGCGCCCCCGACCTTCATCCCGACGACACGCCGTGAAACAGATCGAAGTGCAGATCATGGGCCAGAGCTACCTGCTCGGCTGCCCCGAGGACGGCGAGGCGCAGTTGCGCGAGGCCGTGCAGCGCGTGGACGCCGCCATGTGCGGCATCCGCGACGCCGGCAAGGTCAAGGCGCGCGACCGCATCGCGGTGCTGGCCTCGCTCAACATCGCCTTCGACCTGGCGCAGCGCGAGCGCGAGCTGGCGGCCGCGCCGGCGCAGGCCGCTACTGCCGGCGACCCGGACGCGGATGCGCAGCGCGCCGCCCAGCTCGTCCAGAAGCTGGACCAGGCCCTGGCCGGCGACGGGCTGCTGCTGTAGGCCGCCGCCGCGCACACGCCCGCGCGTCCTTGTCAAGCCTGTACGCCGCGCGCCCCGTGGGTAAAATCGAGGGCGTCTGCGGTGCATGCCGGGCTTTATATTTCCTTGAACCAATGCTCTACGGAGCCCGGGCTTGGTACATCGCTTGGCAGGCGTGATCGTCTCGCGTCAGACGAACCCAATGCCTTGCTGCCCTCGCCCACCTGAACCCTGCGTTCAGGATGACGGTCCGGTGGCACCAGCAGACACCTTCTTCCCACGGCCCGCCCCTCGATGGCGGGCCGTTTTCTTGTGGAGAGCGCCCCGCACATGCCGATCGAACCGCTGCTCGTCGTCGAACTCGCCCTGCTCGGCCTGGCCACCGGCTTCCTGGCGGGCCTGCTGGGCATCGGCGGCGGCATGCTGATGGTGCCCTTCCTCACCTTCATCCTCGGCCACCGCGGCGCGCCGGCCGACCTGGCGGTGAAGATGGCCATCGCGACCTCGATGGCGACCATCATCTTCACGTCCGTCTCCAGCGTGCGCGCGCACCACAGGCGCGGCGCGGTGCGCTGGGACATCGTGGCGCGCCTGGCGCCGGGCATCGTCCTCGGCAGCCTGCTGGGCAGCCTGGGCGTGTTCGCGCTGCTCAAGGGGACGGCGCTGGCAATCTTCTTCGCCCTGTTCGTCGGCTTCTCGGCCACGCAGATGTTCCTGGACAAGAAGCCCAAGCCGACGCGGCAGATGCCGGGCACCGGCGGGCAGCTCGCCGCGGGCGGCGTGATCGGCTTCGTCTCCGGCCTGGTCGGCGCGGGCGGCGGCTTCATCAGCGTGCCCTTCATGACCTGGTGCAACGTCGCCATCCACAACGCGGTGGCGACCAGCGCCGCGCTGGGCTTCCCGATCGCGGCGGCCAACGTGGCCGGCTACGTCGTCTCCGGCTGGTCGCTGCAGGGCCTGCCAGCGGGCTCCTTCGGCTACATCTGGCTGCCGGCGCTGGTGGTCATCGCCGTGTGCAGCGTGCTGATGGCGCCGCTGGGCGCGAAGGCGGCGCATGCGCTGCCGGTGTCGAAGCTCAAGCGCGTGTTCGCCAGCATCCTGTATCTGCTGGCGGCGTACATGCTCTGGAAGGGCCTGAGCGGCTAGGAGGCCGGCAGGAAGAATTCCGCCAGCGTTTGGGCGAACCACCCGGGCGCGTCCAGGTGGACGAGGTGCCCGGCGCCGTCGGCATAGGCGCGCTGCCCGTGCCGGCCCAGCAAGCGGCATGCCTCGTCGAACAGGGCGGGCTCGACGATGCCGCTGAGCAGCCGGTCGGCCTCCATCACCAGCGCCGGCTGCCGCACCCGCGCCAGGTGGTCCGCGTGGCCGAAGCCCGTGTTGAGCCGGCCCTGCACCACCTCGCGCGGCGCGTTCACGTCGACCTCCGACAGCGCGAGCGCCATCTCGCGCGCCGCGCCGGCCGGATAGAAGTCCGCCACCGCGGGCTGCCTGCCCTCTTCCTCGTAAGCGGCCCACGCCGCCGCCAGGCGGGGCTCCGAAGCCGCAGGCCCCAGCAGCCGGCGAAGGCGCTCCAGCGTGCGGGCGCGCTCCTGCCGCGTCGCATGCACCTTCGGCCGGATGACCGGCATGGCGGCGATGCGCGCCGCCAGGGCCTCGACATCGCCCCGCGCCGCCTCCATCGCCTCCACCACCCGGGCGAAGCCGGGCCGCATCCAGTGCGCGTCCCA
Source organism: Xenophilus azovorans DSM 13620 (assembly GCF_000745855.1). GTDB lineage: Bacteria > Pseudomonadota > Gammaproteobacteria > Burkholderiales > Burkholderiaceae_C > Xenophilus > Xenophilus azovorans. The sequence continues at coordinate 129,440 of NZ_JQKD01000011.1, read as the reverse complement.
AGCAGGCGCCTCCGTGACGAACAGCGGCGCATCCTCCAGGCAGATGGCGCGCACGCGCCGCGGGTGATGCACGGCGAGCCACAGCGCGATCAGGCCGCCCAGGGAATTGCCGCTGATGCAGGCCGGCTCGTCGAAGGCATCCGCCAGTAGCGCGGCCACGTCGCGGCCGTAGTCCGGCACGGCATAGCGGCGGTCGGCCGTGGGGCTGGACGGCCCGTGCCCGGCCAGCGACACGAGATGGACCCAGAAGCGCTCCGCCAGCGGCGGCGCCACCGCCGCGAAGCCGGACCACGGGTCCATCAGCCCCGGCAGCAAGACCAGCGGCGGGCCGTTGCGCGGGCCGCGCACGCAGTGCGCCCGGCGCCCTCCCTCCAGCGCCACGAAGGCGTGCTCGAAACCGGGCGGCGGCGCCGTCATGCCGGCGCTTCGGAGAAGGCGTAGGCCACGCCGCAGCCGCAGGCCGGCGGCACCAGCAGGCCGGAGCCGGCGCGCACGAAGGAAACGCCGTTGCCGGACATCACCCGCGCCGCCTGGTCCAGCGAATCGACCTGGACATGGATGGACGAATGGCACGGCATCGCCGCGTCGCCGAGCGCGTCCCGCAGATGCTCGGCGAAGGCGCTGCGCCGCATGACGACGAAGCGCAGCGGGCCGCGCCGCACCTGCAGGCCGCCCGCCTCGGCCGCCACGTTCTCCTGCCCGTAGATGCGCTGCAGCATCGCCGGGCCGGCCTCGAAATCGGCGTCGTCCACCGCCACGGTGCAGGCCGTCCAGTGGCGCGCCGTGTTCGCGTGGCGCCGCCAGGCGGGCCGCTCGTAGTGCGTGAAGTCCAGCATCTTCGCCGCGTTGAAGGGATAGACCCACGGATGCGATTGCGGCACGACGACCTCGAAGTGGATCAGGTCGCGCTGGCCCGTCTCCGGGTCCTGCCAGTCGAAGCGCTGCCCGATCACCGGCGAGAAGTCGAAGCCCTGCGCGGTCCACCACGCTCGCAAGGCCCTCAGGTCGGCCGGGCTGACCACCAGCATCGCGAAGCCCTGCGGACCGCCCAGCACCTCGCGCATCGCGGGCATGGCGTGCGGCACGTCGCAGTAGGCCAGTTCGAGCATGTTGGTGGTGTCGGGCACCAGCGGCTCGAACAGCACCAGGTGGTTGCCGCCGCGCCCGCCGGTGCGGCCGCCGCCCATCGGGTCGTTGGTGCGGTAGGGCGAGGTGGTGAAGCCCAGCCGGCCCATCGCCGCGCGGGCCGCGGCCAGGTCGTCCACCTTGAGCATGAGGTGGTCCAGGTCGAAGTGCGGCACGGGGCCGGGCTGCGTCTGCATGGGTCCGGCTCCGTCAGTCGAGCTGCAGGCCCAGCGCGCGGGCCACGGGGCCGAAGCGCTGCAGGTCGGCCTCCATGCGCTGCGCCATCGCGGCCGGCCCGCGCTGCGCCACGGGCTCGAAGCCGAAGGTGGCGAGGCGCTCGCGCACGCCGGCGTCGTCCAGCGCGGCCGAGAACGCGCTGTTCAGCCGGTCGATCACCGGCTGCGGCGTGCCGGCCGGCGCCGCCACCGCGAACCACACGCCGAAGCTCATGTCCCGGAAGCCCAGCTCCGTCAGCGTCGGGACGTTGGGCATCGCGGCCAGCCGCGCCGGCGCGGTGCTCGCCAGCACCCGCGCGCGGCCGCTGCGCGCGAACTGCAGGAAAGGCGCGATGCCGTCGAAAGCCAGGTCGACGTCGCCGGCCATGGTGCCGGTCGCCAGCTCGGAGCTGCCCTTGTAGGGGATACGCGTGCTGCGCACGCCGGCCGACTGGTCGAACAGCCCCTGGGCGACGTGGGCGAGCATCGCCGCCACGCCGGCGTTGACCTTGCCGGGCTCGGCGCGGGCGCGCGCCACCAGGTCGGCCACGCTGCCGATGCCGGAGTCGGCGCGCGTCACCAGCACGATCGGGCTGGCGATGGTCAGCGTCACCGGCGCGAAATCCTTGCGCGGGTCGTAGGGCAGCTTCCGGTAGAGCGCCTGGTTGAGCACGTAGGTCTGGTCGATGCTCCACAGCAGCGTGTAGCCGTCCGGCTGCGCCTTGACCAGCTCCTGGGCGCCGATCAGGGAATTGCCGCCCGGCTTGTTGTCGACGACCACGCTCTGGCCGAGCTGCTCCTCCAGCTTGCGCGCCACCACGCGGGCCGTCACGTCGCCGCCGCCGCCGGCGGGAAAGGGCACGATCATGCGCAGCGGCCGGCTCGGGTAGTCCTGCGCGCCGGCCGGCACGGCCAAGGGCAGCGCGATGCCGATCGCGAGGGCGATGCGCCACCAGACGCGGGATGAGAGGGGCTTCACCGTTTCTTGACCTCCAGGACGACAGCAGGCATCGTGTCTGCTGCGAGCGACTATAGGAACGGCCCCGCGATCGTCACGATGCAGAAGCAACGGACTTTGGTGCAGAAGCAACCGCCCCATCTCCTGACCGAGGCGCAGTTCGACGCACTGGTGGCGCACTCGCGCTGGCGCGGCGGCTTCGCCTTCGGCGGCAACGTGTACGACGCCGACGCGCGCTGGCCGCTGGGCGGCGGCCGCGTGCGCTACCTGCGCGTGGAGCCCTTCGCCGGCATCCACGCCCTGTACTGCGAGTTCGACGTGGGCAGCGACATGCAGGTCACGCTGGCGCCGCGCGACGACGTGCTGGCCTCCTTCTTCCTCGACGGCTGCCTGTCGGGCAGCACCGTCGGCACCGGGCAGGACGACCTCGAGTTCCGCCCCTGCCACACCATGGTGCGCATGCCCAACCGCGCCGGCGGCTACGCCATCCGCATTCCCGGCGCGCAGCGGCACCGCTTCGTGCAGATCCGCTTCGAGCGGCCGCGCCTGCTGGAGTGGCTGCGCACCACCGGCGCCGGGCTGTCGCAACGCACGACCCGGCTGCTGGGCGAGGAGCGCCCGCTGGTGCTGTGCAACGCCGCCTGGAGCGCGGCCACCGGGGCGGCGCTGCGCGAGCTGTCGGCCTGGAACAGCGACGACGCGGCCTTCGCGCCGCGCTTCATGGCCCGCTCGGTCGAGCTGATGACGCTGCTGTCGCGCGAGTTCGAGTCGCTGCTGGAGGGCGCGCGCAGCCGGCCGCCCTCACGGGCGCCCGGCGCGGGCCGGGTGCAGGCCGCACGCCGGCTGATCGACGCCAGCCCCGGCGAGGCCTGGAGCGTCGACGCCCTCGCCCGCCGCCTGGCCTGGAACGCCACCAGCCTGCAGAGCGCCTTCCGCCGCGACACCGGGCTGAGCGTCCACCGCTACGTGAAGGCGCAGCGGCTGGCGCTGGCCACGCGGCTCCTGCGCAGCACGCGCCTGCCCATCGCGGACGTGGCGGCCGAATGCGGATGGTCCTGTGCCGGGCGCTTCGCCCAGGCCTTCCAGCAGCATGCGGGCGTGGCGCCGGCGGCCTTCCGCCGCGGCGACGGGCCGCCCTGAACCCTCAGCCCAGGCACCAGGCCATGAAGGCCCGGCCGGAGGGCGTGCCGTGCAGCAGCATCCACAGCGCGCTGGCCGCCAGCGCCCCGCCTGCGATGCGTACGCCCCATTCGCCGCGCAAGGTGGCGGCGCCGGCCTGCGCGCCGCGCCAGCCGGCGTTGGCCAGGCGCAGCCAGAGCCAGGGCCCCGCCAGCAGCCACAGGCCGCTGCCGAGCGCGAACAGCGCCATGCTGCCGGCGCCGGCCCAGGCGTCGCCCGCCAGCGCCGCGACGAGCAACGCCGACCAGAGCAGCCCGCAGGGCAGCAGCGACCACAGCGCGCCCAGCAGCAGCGGCCCGCTGCGCGTGGCGCCCAGGCGCTGCACCTGCCGCCAGACGCCGCGCGCCGGGCGGTCCAGCCAGACGGGCTGGCGTGCCCGCAACAGCAGTGCCAGGCCCAGCACCAGCGCCGCGACGTGCAGCAGCGTCCACAGCGGCCGCAGCGCCGCGACCTGCCCGCCGAGCCAGCCCAGCCCCTGCACCGTGGCCGCCGCCAGCGCACCCAGCGCCGAGTAGCCGGCCAGCCGCCCGGCCTGGAAGCCCCACAGCGCCCGCCCGCGGTGCGCGCCGGCCGCCTGCCCCAGCCCGGCGCAGGCCGCGCCGCACATGGCCACGCAGTGCGGACCGCCGGCCAGGCCCATCAGGAAGACCGTCGCTGCCAGGGAGACGTTCATACCAGCGATGCGCCCCTCGCCCGGCCCGCCACACTCCGAAGGCCGCGGAGCAGGCCATGCGGGAACACGCGCGGAACCGGCTTGGCCGGGCCGCGGCGTGTGCCCCCTGGAAGGGGGTTGGCGAAGCGGAACGAAGTCCGCGAAGACTGGGGGTGCATTCAAATAATTCGTGAAAAACGCGAGCGAGCGCGATCGGCCTGCAGGTAGCGGTCGAACACCATCGCGATGGCGCGCACGAAGAACCAGCCGGTGGGCGTGACCTCGATGGCATGCGCGTCCACCCGCACCAGGCCCTCGCCGGCCAGCGACTGCAGCGCCTCCAGCTCGGCCGCGAAATGGCGCTGGAAGTCGATCAGGTGCGCCGCGCCCACCGCCTCGAAGTCCACCCGCCCCTGGCACATCAGGGCCATGATGACGGTGCGCCGCAGCAGGTCGTCGCGCGTCAGGGCCAGGCCCCGCACCACGGGCAGGCGGCCCTGGCCGATCAGGTCGTAGTACTCCTCCAGCGACTTGGCGTTCTGGCTGTAGGTGGCGCCCACGCGTCCGATCGCCGACACGCCCAGGCCGATGATGTCGCAATCCGGCTGTGTGCTGTAGCCCTGGAAGTTGCGGTGCAGCCGCCCCTGCCGCCGGGCGACGGCCAGCGTGTCGTCGGGCAGCGCGAAGTGGTCCATGCCGATGTAGCTGTAGCCGGCCTCGGCGAAGGACGCGATGGCGCGCGAGAGCATCTCCACCTTGGCGCCGGCCGGCGGCAGTTCGGCGGCGTCGATGCGGCGCTGCGGCTTGAAGCGCTCGGGCAGGTGGGCATAGGCGTACAGCGCGATGCGGTCGGGCCGCAGCTCGCCCACCTGGGCCAGCGTCCGCTCGAAGGACTCGGCGTTCTGGCGCGGCAGGCCGTAGATCAGGTCGACGTTGATCGAGCCGAAGCCCAGGCGCCGCGCGGCCGCCACCAGGGCGAACACCTCGGCCGCCGGCTGCACGCGGTGCACCGCCTTCTGCACGTCCGGGTCGAAGTCCTGCACGCCGAAGCTCAGCCGGTTGAAGCCCAGCTCCGCCAGGCGGGCCAGCCGCGCCTCGTCGACGGTGCGCGGGTCGACCTCGATGGAATATTCGCCCTGCGGCGCGAAGGCGAAGGCCTGGCGCAGCATGTCCATCAGCTGCGCCAGCTCGCCGTCGTTCAGGAAGGTGGGCGTGCCGCCGCCCAGGTGCAGCTGGCTGACCGGCGCGCCCTGCCCCAGGTGCTCGACCTGCAGCGCGATCTCGCGGCGCAGGTACTGCAGGTACTCGCGCCCCTTCTCGTGCCGCTTGGTGACGATCTTGTTGCACGCGCAGTAGTAGCACAGCGAGTGGCAGAAGGGGATGTGGACGTACAGCGACAGCGGCAGCCCCGCCGCGCGGCCGGCCTGCCGGCGCTGGGCCAGCGCCTGGGCGTAGTCGTCGGCGCCGAAGGCCTCCACGAAGCGGTCGGCCGTGGGATAGGAGGTGTAGCGCGGGCCGGGCACATCGAAGCGGCGCAGCAGCGCCGGGGACAGCACGGGTTCGGCGGCCGCCGCATCGCGGGCGGCGGGAGAAGGGTTGAGGGTCAGCGGACTCATCGTGGCGGCCGGGGTGGGCAAAGCCCCCGTGGCGGGGGTACCCTTGCACTGTGCGGCGGTTGGGCTTCGGCTTGTTTGACCTGGATCAATCCGCCGGAGGATTGCACGCGCACAATGCCGTCGAGGGCCGCGGATCCGCGCCTCGTGCCCGTCGGCGCCACCGTCGGACCGACTCACCTGATGACCATGACGCCCGAAAAGATCAAAGTCGCCTGCTCGAACTGCAACCTGCGGGAGCTTTGCATGCCGGTGGGCCTGCAGCCGACCGAACTGGAGCGCATCGACGACCTCGTGGCCACGCGGCGCAAGGTCAAACGCAAGGAGACGCTGTTCCGCAACGGCGAGCGCTTCTCGGCGCTCTACGCCATCCGCACCGGCGTCTTCAAGACCCAGGTGACGGCCGAGGACGGGCGCGACCAGGTCACCGGCTTCCAGATGGCCGGCGAGATCATCGGCCTGGACGGCATCGTCAACAACCACCACACCTGCGACGCCGTGGCGCTGGAGGACGCGGAGGTCTGCGTGATGCCCTTCGACCGCATCGAGGAGCTGTCGCGCGAGGTCACGGCGCTGCAGCGCCACGTGCACCAGATCATGAGCCGCGAGATCGTGCGCGAGCACGGCGTGATGCTGCTGCTGGGCAGCATGCGCGCCGAGGAGCGCCTGGCCGCCTTCCTGCTGAACCTGGTGCAGCGCCTGCACGCGCGCGGCTTCTCGGCCAGCGAACTGGTGCTGCGCATGACGCGCGAGGAGATCGGCAGCTACCTGGGCCTGAAGCTGGAGACCGTGAGCCGCACGCTCTCCAAGTTCGTCGAGGACGGTCTGGTCGAGGTGAACCAGCGCCACGTGCGCATCCTCGACGCGGACGCGCTCAAGCGGCTGGTGAACCCCACCGTCTGCGCCTGACGGCTAGCGCCCCAGCTCCTTGGCGCTGACGCCGGCGATGCCCCAGTTCTCCTTGGGCACCTCCTGGATCCAGACGCGCACGTTGGCCATCGGCGCGCCGGTGGCCTCCACCAGCGCCTGCGAGACCTTCTCGATCACCGCCTTCTTCTGCGCCTCGGTGCGGCCTTCGATCATGTAGATCTGGGCGAAGGGCATGGCCGTGCCTCCCTGCGCTCAGGCGAAGCGCAGCCCGACGCTGCCCATGCCCTGCACGCGCAGCGTCACCGCGTCGCCCGCCTCCACCGCCACTGCCTCGGTGGCGCCGCCCGAGAGGACTAGGCTGCCGGCAGGAATCTCCCTGCCCTGCCGGCCCAGGTGGTTGGCCAGCATGGCGACCGCGGCGGCCGGGTGGCCCAGCACCGAGGCGCCGGCCCCCAGCGCCACCGGCGCGCCGTTCTTCTCCAGCACGATGCCGACGGTGCGCAGATCCACCTGCTCGGGCCGCAGCGCGCGGCCGCCGACCACGAAGCGCGCGGCCGAGGTGTTGTCGGCCACCACGCTCTTGAGGTCGAACTTGAAGTCGCGGTAGCGGCTGTCGATCACCTCGATGCCGGGCAGCACGAAGTCGGTGGCCGCGAGCACGGCGCCGATGTGGCAGCCCGGCCCCTTGAGCGCGTGCTTGAGCACGAAGGCGATCTCGGGCTCGACCTTGGGGTGGATCAGCTCGGCCGTCTTCACCGAGGCGCCCTCGGGCACGCTGAACGCGTCCACGAGGAAGCCGAAGACGGGGCTGTCCACGCCCATCTGCTTCATCTTGGCGTGCGAGGTCAGGCCGGCCTTGAGGCCCACCACGCGCGCGCCGCGGGCCAGCTTGCGCGCGAGGATCGCGTCCTGGATCGCGTAGGCGTCGTCCCAGTCCATGCCGGGGTGCTCGTCGGTGATCTTGGGCGTGTCCCGCGCCTCCAGTTCGCAGGTCTCCAGGTGGGCGGCGAGCTGGTCGATGGTGTTCCTGTCGAGTGCCATGCGCTTCCCCTTCAGGCAGCCAGCAGGCCGCGTTCGCGCGCCAGGGTCAGCGCGGTGTCCTCGATCATGTCCTCCTGCCCGCCGACCATGCCGCGCCGGCCCAGCTCCACCAGCAGTTCGCGCGCGGGCACGCCGTACTTCTTCTCGGCGCGCTTGGCGAACAGCAGGAAGGAGCCGTACACGCCGGCATAGCCCAGCGTGAGCGCATCGCGGTCGATGCGGATCGGGAAGTCCATGATCGGCACCACCAGGTCGTCCGCCACGTCCTGGATCTTCCACAGGTCCACGCCGGTGACGATGCCCATGCGCTCGCACACGGCCACCAGCACCTCCATCGGCGTGTTGCCGGCGCCGGCGCCCAGGCCGGCCGAGGCGGCGTCGATGCGGTTGGCGCCGGCTTCGATGGCGGCGATGGAGTTGGCCACGCCCATCGCGAGGTTGTGGTGGCCGTGGAAGCCCAGCTCGGTTTCGGGTTGGAGCGCGGCGCGCACGGCGGCGATGCGCTCCTTCACCTGCTCGGGCAGCAGGTAGCCGGCCGAGTCGGTCACGTAGATGCAGTTGGCGCCGTAGCCTTCCATCAGCTTCGCCTGCTTCACCAGCCCCTCGGGGCTGTTCATGTGCGCCATCATCAGGAAGCCGACCGTGTCCATGCCGAGCTTGCGCGCGGCCGTGATGTGCTGCTCGCTCACGTCGGCCTCGGTGCAGTGGGTGGCGACGCGGATGGTGGCGACGCCCAGGCCGTGCGCCATCTTCAGGTGGTCCACGGTGCCGATGCCGGGCAGCAGCAGGGCCGACACCTTCGCCTGCTTCATCAGCGGGATGACGGCGCCGAGGTACTCCTCGTCGGTGTGTGCCGGGAAGCCGTAGTTGACCGAGCTGCCGCCCAGCCCGTCGCCGTGCGTGACCTCGATCAGCGGCACGCCGGCGGCGTCCAGGCCGCGGGCGATGTCCTTCATCTGCTGCAGGCTCATCTGGTGGCGCTTGGGGTGCATGCCGTCGCGCAGCGTCATGTCGTGCAGGGTGACGCGCCTGCCTTCAAGGTGGCTCATGGTGTTTCTCCTCGTGGGTTCAGGCGGCGGCGGCTTCGGCGGGCTGCAGCGCCAGCCGGCCGGCCAGCAGCGCCTCGGCAAACATCTCGGCGGTGCGCGCGGCGGCGGCGGTCATGATGTCCAGGTTGCCGGAGTACTTGGGCAGGTAGTCGCCCAGGCCCTCGACCTCCAGGTAGATGGAGACGCGCTGGCCGTCGAACACCGGGCCGTTGACGATGCGGTAGCCGGGCACGTACTTCTGCACCTCGCGCAGCATCTGCTCGACGGAGGCGCGGATCTCGGCCTCGCGCGGCGCGCCTTCGACCAGGCAGTGCACGGTGTCGCGCATGATCAGCGGCGGCTCGGCCGGGTTGATGACGATGATGGCCTTGCCCTGCTTGGCGCCGCCCACCTGGGCCACGGCGCCGGCGGTGGTGCGCGTGAACTCGTCGATGTTCTTGCGCGTGCCGGGGCCGGCGCTGCGCGAGGACACGGTGGCGACGATCTCCGCGTAGTCCACCGGCTGCACGCGCGAGACGGCGCGCACCATCGGGATGGTGGCCTGGCCGCCGCAGGTGACCATGTTGACGTTCATGGCGCCGGAGTCCAGCAGCTCCGCCAGGTTGACGGGCGGCACGCAGAAGGGACCGATGGCCGCGGGCGTGAGGTCGATCATCAGCGCACCGCGCTCGTTGACCTTGCGGCTGTTCTCGGCATGCACGTAGGCGCTGGTGGCGTCGAACACGATCTGCACGCCGTCGGCCTCCAGGTGCGGCAGCAGGCCGTCCACGCCGTCGGCCGTGGTCTTGATGCCCAGCTCGCGGGCGCGCTTGAGGCCGTCGGACTCGGGGTCGATGCCCACCATCCACACCGGCGCCAGCACCGGGCTGCGCTGCAGCTTGGCCAGCAGGTCGGTGCCGATGTTGCCGGGGCCGATGAGGGCACACTTGATCTTCTTGCTCATGGGGAGTCCTTTGTTGGAATCAGATGAAGCGGACGGAGCAGCCGCCGATGCCGCCGATGGTCACGCGCAGGTTGTCGCCGGCCTTCACCGGCACCATCGCGGCCAGCGACCCGGACAGCACGACCTCGCCGGCCTCCAGCGCGATGTCGAGCGCGCCGAGCGTGTTGGCCAGCCAAGCGACCGCATTGGCCGGGTGGCCCAGCGCCGCGGCGCCCGCGCCGGTGGCGACGATCTCGCCGTTCTTCTCCAGCACCATGCCGCAGGTGCCCAGGTCGACCTCGCGCGGGTCGACCAGCCGGTCGCCCAGCACGAACACGCCGCAGCTCGCGTTGTCGGCCACGGTGTCCTGGATCTTGATCTTCCAGTCGCGGATGCGCGAATCGACGATCTCGAAGCAGGCCATCACGCCCTCGGTGGCAGCCAGCACATCGGCCGCCGTCACGCCCGGGCCCTTGAGCGTCTTCTTCAGCACGAAGGCGATCTCGCCCTCGGCCTTGGGCTGGATCAGCGAGGCGGCGGGCACGGCCTCGCCCTCGTTGTAGACCATGCCGTCGGTGAGCCAGCCGAAGTCGGGCTGGAACACGCCGAGCATGTCCATCACCGCCTGCGAGGTGACGCCGATCTTCTTGCCGATCACGCGCTCGCCGGCCTCGAGGCGGCGCGCGAGCATGCGCTGCTGCACGCGGTAGGCCTGCTCGATGCCGATGTCCGGGTGGCGAGCGCTCAGCGGCTCGACCACGCGGCGCGCCTGGAGCGCTTCGTACAGCTCGTCGCCGAGCGGGTCTATCGATTCGGTGTTCATGGGGTCAGTCCTGGAGGGGAAGGGGTTCGTCGGCCCGGGCCTCGGCCAGGAAGTCGCCGACCAGCCGCGCGAAGCGCGCCGCGTGCTCGATCTGCGTCCAGTGGCCGCAGCGGCCGTACACGTGCAGCTGCGCGCGCGGGATCCAGTCGGCCAGGGCGAGCGAGTTCGCGAGCGGGATCACTCGGTCCTCGCGGCCGTGCACCACCAGCGTCTCGTGCGCGATGCGGCGGATGTCGGCCTCGCGGCTGGCCATCGCGTCGACCCAGCGCTGGCGCGGCGCGGGGAACATCGCGGCGAAGGACTCCTGGAAGCCCGGGCGGATGCTGGCCTCGTAGCGCAACTGCGCGAGTTCGTCGGTCACCAGCCGGCGGTCGAAGGCGAAGATGTCCAGCAGCCCGCGCATCGCCTCGAGGGACGGCGTGTAGCCCCACACGGCATCCAGCCCCGGCGTGATCGCGAAGGGCACGCCCACGCTGCCCATCAGCACCAGCCGGCGCACGCGCCGCGGGTGGCGGATGGCGAGCGCCAGCGCCAATGCACCGCCGAAGGAATTGCCCACCAGGTCGGTGCGGTCGATGTCCAGCGCATCGAGCAGGCCCACCGCCTGGCCGACCCAGGCGTCCATGCCGTAGACGAAGCCTGCCGGGCGTTCGCTGTAGCCGAAGCCGGCCATGTCCGGCGCGATCACCCGTGCGCGCTTTGCCAACTCGGGCATCGCCAGCCGCCAGTTGGCCCAGGCCGACACGCCGGGGCCCGAGCCGTGGATCAGCAGCACCGGCGCGCCGCTGCCCAGGTCGTGGTAGTTGGTGCGGACGCCGTTCGCCCGCACCGTGCGGCCGATCTCCGGGTTTGCGTCAGAGCTTGATGCAGACATTCTTCTGCTCCGTGTAAAACTCCAGCGAGTGCACCCCGCCCTCGCGCCCGATGCCCGACTGCTTGGCACCGCCGAAGGGCGTGCGCAGGTCGCGCAGGAACCAGGAGTTGACCCAGGACAGCCCCACCTGCATGCGCTGCGCAACGCGGTGCGCGCGCGCCAGGTCGCGCGTCCAGATCGCGGTGGCCAGGCCGTAGGCGTTGTCGTTGGCCTTGGCGAGCACTTCCTCCTCGGTGTCGAAGGGGGCGATGTGGCAGCAGGGGCCGAAGATCTCCTCCTTGATGACGCGCGCCGTCTCGGGCAGGCCGGTCCAGATCGTGGGCTGCACCCAGGCGCCGCCCGCGAGCCGTGCGCCCATGTCGGGCACGCCGCCGCCGGTGACCACGGTGGCGCCCTCTTCCACCGCGAGCCGGTAGTACGACAGCACCTTGTCCTGGTGTTCCTTGCTGATCAGCGGCCCCATGCCGGTGGCGTCGTCGTCGGGCACGCCGAGCTTCAGCGCCTCGGCCTGCTGCTTCAGCGCGGCCACGAAGCGCTCGAACAGCGGGCGCTGCACGTACACGCGCTCGGTGCCCAGGCACACCTGCCCGCAGTTGGCGAACACGCTGCGCATGGTGCCCTCGATGGCGGCGTCGAAGTCGCAGTCGTCGAAGACGATGGCCGCGTTCTTGCCGCCCATCTCCAGGCTCACCGGCCGCGCGCCCTGGGCGGCGGCCTTCATGATGACCTCGCCGGTGCGCGTCTCGCCGGTGAAGGTGATCGCGTCCACGCCCGGGTGCGTGGTCAGGAACTCGCCCGCCGAGTCCGGCCCGAAGCCGTGCACCACGTTGTAGACGCCGGGCGGGATGCCGGCCTCGTTCATCACCTCGCCCAGCAGCGCGGCGGTCTGCGGGGTCTCTTCCGAGGGCTTGACCACCACCGTGTTGCCGCAGGCCAGCGCCGGGCCGACCTTCCAGGTCATCAGCAGCAGCGGCAGGTTCCACGGGCAGATCACGCCCACCACGCCCACCGGCGTGCGCCAGCCGTAGTTGATGGCGCCGCGGCCGTCGGGCGTGGCGGTCTCGAAGAACTCGGTGGGCACGTTCTTCACCACGTCGGCGAAGACCTTGAAGTTGGCCGCGCCGCGCGGGATGTCGATGTGGCTGGCCAGGCTGCGCGGCTTGCCGGTGTCCTGGCATTCGGCGGCCAGGAATTCCTCGAAGCGGCGGTGGATGCCGTCGGCCACCGCGTACAGGCGCTCCACGCGCTCGGCCACGCTCATGCGGCCCCAGGGGCCGGCCAGCGCGGCGCGCGCGGCGGCCACGGCGGCATCCACCTCGGCGCGGCCGGCCTCGTGCACCTGGGCGATCACCTCGCCGGTGAGCGGCGAATGCTTGTCGAAGGTGCGCCCCGCGGCGGCGTATTCGCCGTGGATGAAGTTCAGGATCTGTTTCATGTCGGGTCCTTGTCAATGAGGCCCAGCGCCGCAAGGCCGGCGCGGGCGATGGCCTCGTCCTGCGCCTCGCTGCCGCCCGAGACGCCGATGCCGCCGATGCGCTCGCCGCCCTCCAGCACCGGCAGCCCGCCGCCGAAGGCGACGAAGCGCGCTCGCCGCAACAGGCCGTCGCGCACCGCGGGCGAATGGCCCTCCAGCGCCGCGTGCCACTGCGCGGTGGGCAGGCCGAAGCTGGCGGCGGTGTAGGCCTTGTCGATGGCGATCTCCACCGAATGCAGCGGCGCGCCGGGCATGCGCACGAAGGCGGCGAGCAGGCCGGCCGGATCGACCAGCGCGATGTTCACGGCCGCACCCAGGCGCGCGGCCTCGGCCGCCGCCGCGCCGGCCGCGGCATGCGCGGCCTGCCAGCCGATGCAGCGCTGCGGCACGCTGTGGCGCACGGCGGCGTCCATCAGGTGTAGACCTCGGTGAAGGACGGCACCAGGTCGCCCGTGTGATAGAAGATGCCGCTGCCGAGCATGTCCTCCGTCCAGGTGGTCACGGGCCGGTCGCGCTGCGCCAGGTAGCCCAGGCCGGCGAAGGTCTCGTTGCGGTTGCCGCTGGGGTCGAAGAAGTAGATGGTCTCGCCGCGCGTGATGCCGTGGCGCGTGGGCGCGACGTCGATGCGCACCTTGTTCTTGGCCATCACGTCGGCCGCCTTGAGCACGTCGTGCCAGGAGTCGAGGAAGTAGGCGATGTGGTGCAGCCCGCTGCGCGGCCCGCCGACGAAGGCGATGTCGTGCGGCGTGGTGGTGCGCGCCATCCAGGTGGCGGCCTGCATGTCGCCGTTCGGGCCGACCAGCACCTGCTCGGTGAGGAAGAAGTCCAGCGCCTCGGTCATGAAGCGCGTGTTGTCGGCCACCGTGTTGACGCCGGTCTCCGGGTTCAGCTCGCACATCAGCAGCGCGTGGTCCAGCCAGTGGGCGCCGGCGCCCTTCAGGCCGTCGGGCCACGGGTCGGGGTTGGTGGAGCCGACCTCGGTGCCGACGAATTCCTTCATCGCGTACAGGCGCATCTCGTGCCCGCTGGGCAGCCTGAACTGCAGCATGCGGCCGGTGGCCGGCAGCGAGCCCTCCGGCAGCATCTCGGTCTTCACGCCCCAGGCCTCGATGCGCTCGCGCAGCGTGTCCAGGTCCGCGTCCTTCTCGACCTTGTAGGCGATGTGGTTCAGGCCGGCCTGGTCGGACGGCGTGAGGATGAGCGAGTACTTGTCCCACTCGTCCCAGCACTTGAGGTACACGTTGCCGGCCTTGTCCTGCATCGTGGTCTTCAGGCCCAGCACCTTCTCGTAGTGCTGCACGGCGGCCGCCATGTCCATCACCTTCAGGCTTGCGTGGCCTATGCGTAGAACGCCCATGTCATGTCTCCTTGGGTTGGGTCGTGGGTGAATGCGCGCGCGCCGGGATGGCGCTGGCGCCGGAAAAGGGTTTGACGAGCCGCCCGGCGACCTCCAGCCGCACCGCGGCGGTGGGCGCCACGCGGCAGGCCAGGGTGTAGCCCTGCGCCTCCTCGTCGGCACTGACGTGGGCGCGGCTGACCGGGCCGAGGGCGCGCACGCTGCCCTCGACGATGCGCACCTTGCACACGCCGCAGCCGCCGTTGACGCAGCCCACCGGGATGCCGCGCCGCCCCAGGCGCAGCATGCCCCTGAGCAGGCTCTCGTCGCCGGCGCAGGCGTAGCACTCGCCGGTCTGCGCGACGTGCACCTGCAGCGTGGGTCGGGGGCTGAACTGCACCGTCAGACTCGCTTGAACAACGGGCTGCGCGCACCTTGCGCGTCGGCCGCCGAGATGAACTTCTCGGTGTAGATGTCGCGCTCGAACAGGCGCCCCTGCATCAGCGTGGCGATGCACGCCTCGATCATGGCCGGCGGGCCGCACAGGTAGGCCTTGTGGCCGGCGAAGCCGCCGTCGAAGTGCGCCTTCGCCGCCTCGTGCACGAAGCCGCGGGCGCCCGTCCAAGCCGAGCCTTCGGGCTCGCCGGACAGCGCGGGCAGGTAGTGGAAGTTCGGGTACGCCTCGGCCAGCGCGCGGAACTCGGCGTCGTAGTACAGCTCCTCGCCCGTGCGCTGGCCGTAGACCAGCGTGATCGGCTCGGTGCAGCCGGAAGCCAGCAGCTCCAGGATCATCGAGCGCGGGCTCGACAGGCCCGAGCCGCCCGCCATGAACAGCATCGGCAGGCCAGCCGAACGGCGCACGAAGAAGCGGCCGTAGGGCCCGGCCAGGCGCAGGCGGCCGCCCTCCTTCGCCGACTCGTGCAGCCAGGTGGTGCCGGCGCCGCCGGGCACGTGGCGCACGTTCAGCTCGATGCGCGCCGCCTCGCCGTTGGCATCCGGCGGGTTGGCGATGGAGAAGGCGCGGCTCTGCCCCAGGCCGGGGATCTCCAGCTGCACGTACTGCCCCGCCTGAAAACGGATCGGCTTGTCCAGTGCCAGGTGCAGCGCCTTGATGGTCGGCGTGAGCGCCTCGATACGCTCCAGCGTGGCCGCGAAGTCGCGCACCGGGATGACGGCGGCGTCGGGCTCCTCGTCGATGTCGGCCTCGATGGTGGCGTCGCACTGCAGCGTGGCGCAGCAGGCCAGCGTCTTGCCGTCGTCGCGCTCGAAGTCCATCAGCGCGAAGGGGTTGGCCGCGCCGTGCTCCACCTCGCCGTCGCACACCTGCACCTTGCAGGTGCCGCACAGGCCGTGGCAGCAGGCATGCGGCAGGTAGATGCCCTGGCGCAGCGCGGCGTCGAGGACGGTCTGGCCCTCCTCGACGTCGATGGTCGCGCCCAGGGGCTCGATGGTGAGCTGGTAACTCATCGCGGCCTCCGCTCAGGAGAAGGATCCCTCGATGCCCGCCAGGCCCGGCGTGCGGAAGCGGATCGCGTCCTTGTGGCCCAGGCCGTTGTCGGCCAGGCTCTTCGCCGGGTCGGGCGTCCAGGGCTGGCCGGACCTGAACCACTGCACCTGCGACCAATCGATGCGCTCGAAGTCCGGGTGCTCGCCGTAGATGCCGGGCAGCACCTGCTCGGCCAGTGCGCCGAAGGGCATGTCCGGCGGCAGCGGCAGGCAGAAGGGGGCGCAGAACATCAGGTGCTCCTCCCAGCCGATGTACAGCAGCGGTGCAGGGAAGTTCTCGCGCACGTCCTTGGCCGGGAATTCGTAAGGGTGCAGGGCGACGGTGCTCATGCTGCATCTCCTTCGCCGGCGGCCGGCTGCGCATCGCCGCGCCAGGCGGCGAAGTTCTTCTGGTCCTCCGAACCCTCGAAGTCGAAGTTGTCGCGGCCCACGTTCAGCTCGTACCAGTCGAGCACGGCCATCAGCGGGTCGAAGCCGGGCTGCGTCGGATCGACGCCCTCCTTGAAGCAGTGGCCCTGGTAGATCTGGTGCACCGGCAGCCAGGACTGCACGTACTTCTCGGGCTCCTCCTCGACGATGTGCTGGCAGCCGTCGCTGCAGAAGTGGTACTTGTCGCCCAGGTAGCTGGACTCGCGGTAGCAGATCCGGCTGGCGTCTCCCGGCTCGGTGAAGAGCATCGGGATCTGGCAGGTGGTGCACAGCATCGGCAGCGTCTTGTTGTAGAAGCGCTTGCCGGCCTGCTGCTGCGCGCGGTAGTGCAAAAGGCGCGGGCGGTAGTACCTGTCGAAGGTGTCGGGGTACTTCTGCGACAGCCAGTCCAGTTCCTCGTCGCTGGGCACCCAGGTGTGGAAGGGCGCGGCGGCGGCGTAGTTGTAGAAGGTGTTCCAGGCCTGGTGGCTGATGTGGTCCTTGCCCTCGCAGGCGGCCTTCCAGCCCGCGGGCTCGCGGATGCCGTAGCGCGCCAGGTCCCTGAACAGCGCGCCGCCGTTCTGCTCGGCGTACATCTCCCAGGCTTCCTTCCAGCTCATCACGCGCTTGGGCAGCATGTAGTCCTGCATCATGGCCACCAGCGTCAGCACGCGGTAGCCGCGCCAGAACCACTTGTCGATCCACTTCTGCACTACGGCCACGTTGGCCGGGTCCTGCTCCAGCATGAACTTGATGCACTCGATGCCCAGCGTCATGTGACGCGACTCGTCGCTCTGCGCCGAGAAGCCGAAGGTGACGGTGGACATGTCGCCGTTGTGCGCCGCGCCCGACATGAAGGGCACGAACAGCAGGTTGGTCAGCACGTACTCGAAGCTGAAGCTGACGGCGGTGAGGAACTCGAAGGGCCCGGCGGTGAGCGCGTCCTCGAAGAAGGACTTGGGCACCGAGAGGTACCACACGCGGTCGAACCAGTGGTTCGCCTGGTGCATGCCGTTGAAGTACTTGTTGTAGTGGCTCAGCGCATGCGTCTCGGTCTGGAAGTGGCGCAGCTCGTCGATCGACTGCATCTGCGCCGCCACCCGCGCGCCGGCGCCGGTGAAGTGCCGGCCCACGTGCGCGAAGCCGCGGTGCGCGTAGTACTCCAGCGGCGTCACCCCCTGGATGAAGAGCTTCAGCGCGTTGACGTAGCGCGCGTCGGCCACGCCGAGCTGGCCGTTGTTCTGCGCGAAGGCCTCGATGACGGCGTAGAGCTTCTTCTCCTTCTCGCCCTGGTACTTCCAGTAGGCGTCCATGGTCAGGCGGAAGGGGTCCTCCCACTTGTCCCAGTCGTGGATCCTGATGCCTTCGTAGCGGTCGTAGGGGAAGACCTTGTCCATCGGCTGGTAGCTGGTGTCCCAGGCCAGGCCGCGCGTCATGGCGGCGTAGCGCTCCTTCAGGCCCAGCTTCTTCTTGGCGACGCGGGTGTCCATGCGTGTGTCTCCTGTGATGTGTGGGTTCAGTGCCTCCAGCTCAGGGTGAGCTGGTCGTCGTCCTCGTCGATGTGGCCCGAGAGGGTGACGAGGTTGACGTGGATCTGCTGCAGGTCGTAGGCGCGGCCGGTCTGCTCCTCGATCGTGGCGCGGCGGATGGTGAGCCGGCCGGGGGCGTCGATCTTGACCAGGCCCGGCGTGTGCGCCGCGCTGGCATCGGGGTTGTCGGCCAGGATGGCCTCGACCACGGGGCGCGCTTCCTCGTTGTCCTGGAAGGCGATGAAGACGTTGGAGATGCTGCTGCTCATGGCGTGCTCCTCAGACGGCCAGGCCGGCCTTGCGGGCGCGGGCGTCGAGCGCCTCGCGCACGGCCTGCAGCGCGCCGGCGCCCTGCTCGCCCAGCGCCAGGTCGGCCACCGGCGCCAGCGCGGCCTGTGCGGCCTGGGCGTAGGCGGCATACCAGCCGGAGATCAGCGCCAGGTTCTCCGGCGACTCGGCCGCCGCCACCTTGACCACCGCGTCGATCCAGCGCGCGCTCTCGTCGTGCCACTCGGGCATGAAGGCGGTGAGCATCGCCACCGCGGTGCCGCCCTGCAGCGCCAGGTGCTCGTCGACGAACTGGCCGTAGATCAGCGGGTACAGCAGGCCGTCGAGCGCCAGGTTCTGCGCCACGAACAGCTCGAAGGGGTCCTGCAGCACCAGCGTGTCTTCCACGTAGCGGCGCAGCACCTGCCAGCACGGCGCCTGCAGCCAGTCGTTGCGGCCGGCCTCCAGCACGCCGGGCTCGTCCATCACCAGGCCCAGGCGCGTCAGGTACTGGGCCACGCCCAGGTGGTCCATCGCGTGGAACATGGCCGGCGCGGTGAAGGCGGTGCCGTAGCCGCGCGCGCACACGTTGCAGTTGTTCATGTTGCCGCCCCAGGCCACGTGGCGCAGCGGCATCAGCACGGCGCAGGCCCTGGCGCGCAGCGCGTCGGACATCTTGCCCACCAGCCCGCGCGACTCGACGAACTGGTAGTTGGACTCCATCGCGTCCTGCTGGCGCGCGCGGGCCATGGTCCAGGTGGCGTAGTAGTACTGGCGCGGATCGCGCAGCGCGTACCAGTCGGCCATGCGCACCGCCGTGCGGCCGGTGTCGAACAGCTCGAACTCCGGCTCCCAGGTCGGCCGGTAGTGGAAGTTCGCCGCGGGCTGCGCGCCCAGCGTGGCCTCGAGGTAGCGCGACGCGGGCTTGTCGCCGGTGTAGGCCGCCACGCGGGCGAAGGTCTGGCGCAGCGGCTGGATCTCGCGCGCCTGCAGGTCGATGTTCATGGGGCGTTGTCTCCTCGGGGTGAAGGGATTCAGTCGTCGAGCTGCTGCACCCGGTGCGTGCGGCAGAAGGCCTCGAAGTCCGGCTCGGGCAGCAGCAGGTCCACCGACAGCTCGGGCCAGCCGAGCGAGAACGCGAACTCGACGAAGCCGTTGTCGCGCCGGCCCAGCACGCGCACGAAGCGCTGGCTCAGGTCGCAGGCGGGGGGGTCTGTGGCAGGGATGGGCATGGCGTTCTCGTGAGGTCGGCGTTGCGCAGCCTGTTTTGCACGGTGCGTGCCAGTCGCCCAAAAATGTCGATAAATTGAGGGTTTGCCCCTAGGAATCGGCCTGTCCCGGCCGGCATCGGCGGCGTTTCGGCGGATCGCACCCGCCGGCGCGGCGTGATTGCTGCGCAGCAGCATGATGATTTGATGAAGCCCCGCCGGGCGGCTGCATGAAAAGATCAATCCCGGAGCGTCGAGGGATTGCCCCGGGTGGACGGTCCAGGCCAATTTATCGATACTTTCCGACATGCCGCCGCCGATCCCGCCTCTGCCCTCCGACGACGACCTGCGCCGGCTGGTGCACTTCTCCACCGTCGACGGCCGCATCTGGCTGTCGGGCCAGCGCATGCTGCTGGTCCATGCGGCGGCCATCCAGGCGCTGCGGCGCGAGCTGATGAGCAGCATCGGCCCGGCGCACACGCGCCGCCTGCTGATGCGCGCGGGCTACGCCTCGGGCGAGCGCGACGCGCTGCTGGCGCGGCAGGTGCGCCCCGACGCCTCCGTCTTCGATGCCTTCTCGGTCGGGCCGCAGCTGCACATGCTCGAAGGCATGGTGCGCGTGGCGCCGCGCGTGTTCGACCTCGACGAGGCGGCCGGCCACTTCCACGGTGTCTTCCAGTGGGACCACAGCTGGGAGGCCGAGGTGCACCAGCGCGACTTCGGCCCGCAGGACGCCCCCGTGTGCTGGATGCTGCTGGGCTACGCCTCGGGCTACACCAGCGGCTTCTTCCGCCGCCCGGCACTGTTCAAGGAAGTGCAGTGCACCGCCTGCGGCGCCGAGCACTGCCTGATCGAAGGCCGTTTCGTGCACGAGTGGCCCGACGGCGAGCAGCTCGCGCGCGACTACGACCCCGACTCGATGCTGGTGCGCCTGGACGAGCTGCAGTCGCAGGTGGAGGCGCTGCGCACGCAGCTCGAGCCGGCCGACGAACAGGGCCCGCTGCTGGGCCGCTCACGCGCGTTCCAGGAGACGGTGGCGCTGCTGCGCAAGGCCGCGCCGACGCAGGTGACGGTGCTGCTGACCGGCGAGACCGGCGTGGGCAAGGAGCGCTTCGCCCGCGCCCTGCACGCCATGGGCCCGCGCGCCGACAAGCCCTTCGTGGCGGTGAACTGCGCCGCGCTGCCCGCCGAGCTGATCGAGAGCGAACTCTTCGGCGCCGAGAAAGGCGCCTACACCGGCGCCACCGCCGCGCGCGTGGGCCGCTTCGAGCGCGCGCACGGCGGCACGCTGCTGCTGGACGAGCTGGGCGAACTGCCCCTGCCCGCCCAGGCCAAGCTGCTGCGCGTGCTGCAGCAGGGCGAGGTGGAGCGCCTGGGCGCCAGCCAGCCGCGCAAGGTCGACGTGCGCGTGGTGGCGGCCACCAACGTCGACCTGGAGAAGGCGGTGGAGGAAGGCCGCTTCCGCCGCGACCTGCTCTACCGCCTGAACGTCTACCCGATCCGCATCCCGCCGCTGCGCGAGCGCGTGGACGACATCGAGCCGCTGGCCATGCACCTGCTGCACCAGTACGCCGCCGCGCACGGCAAGCGCGTGGCCGGCTTCACCGACCTGGCGATGACCGCGATGCGCCACCACGACTGGCCGGGCAACGTGCGCGAGCTGGAGAACCTGATCGAGCGCGGCGTGATCCTGGCCGTGCACGGCGAGCTGGTGGACGCGCCGATGCTGTTCCCCCAGGCGCCCTCGGCCGACGCCCTGACGCTGAACGCCGCCGGCCAGCTGGAAAGCCCGGCCGTGTGCGCGCCCCCCGCCGGGCTCTACGAGGCGCTGCAGCGCAGCGGCCTCACCCTGGACGCGATGGAAGACGCCCTGATCCGCGAGGCCGTGCAGCGCGCCGGCGGCAACCTGGCCGCGGCGGCGCGCGCGCTCGGCATCACGCGTCCACAGCTCAGCTATCGCCTCTCGCGCCTGCAGGAGCGCGCACGCAATGCCTCCTGACACAGCATGGCCAAACGTTCATTCCTGCCCCTGCGGGCCCTGCCCGCCAACGACGCGCCGGACACCAACGGCTCCCGCACGCTGATCGAGCAGACCTACGCCACGCTGCGCGACGCCATCGTCGAAGGACGGCTGGCGCCCGGCAGCAAGCTGCGCATCGAGCACCTGCGCGTGGCGCACCAGGTGGGCGCCGGCACGCTGCGCGAGGCGCTGACGCGGCTGGTCAGCGACGCGCTGGTCAGCGCCGAGGGCCAGCGCGGCTTTCGCGTGGCGCCCATCGCCATCGAGGAACTGGAGGACATCACGCGGCTGCGCGTGCACATCGAGACCGAGGCGCTGCGGCTGTCGATACGGCACGGCGACGCGGCTTGGCGCGACGCCCTGACGGCGGCCTACGAGGCGCTGTCGGCCGAGGAGCGGCCGATCGCGCCCGGCCGGCGGCGCCAGTGGGAGGTGCTGAACCTGCGCTTCCACGAGGCGCTGCTGTCGGGCCACGCCTCGCCGTGGACGCTGCACGTGCTGCGCCTGCTGTCGCGCCACAGCGAGCGCTACCGCAGCTATGCGATGGGCCTGCCCGGCAGCGAGCGCGACGTGCACGCCGAGCACCGGGAGATCTACGAGCTGGCCATCGCCGGCCTGGAGGCGCGCGCCGCGCTGGCGCTGGAGGCCCACATCTGGGCCACGCCGCACGTGCTGCTGCGGGCGCTGCGCGAAGGCACGGTGGTGCTGCCCGGCAGCGCGCCGGCGACGCTGCGGCAGGCCTGAGAAGGTGTGAACCGAAGACGCGCTCAGGGCGCCTGGTTGATCTCGGCCGACGAGCGCGTCAGCAGCAGCGCCAGGGCGCCCGACAGGGCCGTCACGGTCCAGAAGACGAAGAAGGACAGCGCGTACACGAGCTGGCGGCTCGGCGGCAGCGCCTGACCGAACCACTGCAGCTCGCCCGGATCGACACAGGCGAACACCAGGAACTCGAGCACGCAGGCCGCCAGGAAGGACGACCAGCCCACAGCCATCACGCGGCGCGCCTGCATCGCGGGGCCTCCTCAGGGCTTCGCCGGCGGCAGGTCGCGCGCCGGCGTCATGGCGTGGTTGCGGCCGGTCTGCGCCGGCAGCATGGCCTTGGCGCCCAGCGTGCGGTTGATCTCGACGCCGTGGCGGTAGTAGTCGGCGTCCACCACCGGGTCGGCGCCGTGCACGGCGATCCATGCCGTCACGCAGCCGGCCACCACCACGGCGGCGGGGCCGCCCACCACCATCCACATGATCGGGTGGCGCCACCAGGGCGAGGCGCCTTCGTCGGTCTTCTGGTCGGTCATTGCAGCAAGCCTTTCTTGAAAGCGGAATTCAAAGCGTGAGCGGTCATGGCCGAATGCTTCTCACGCTCTCAGCGCGGCACCAGGAACACGGCCTTCTCGGAGACCTGTGCGCCGCCGCCCTCCTGCCGCACGTCGAAGTGGATGGCGTGCGAGCCGGGCGTGGCGCTGCCGTCCATGATCTGCAGGCGCACCGCCACCCAGCGCGAGTCCGCGGGGCCGATCTCCACCTGCGTCTCGCTGGCCACGGCCAGCCCGTCCAGCCCGCGCGCGTCGATGCGGTAGCGCTGCGGCCGCTCGGTGGCGTTCATGATCTGCAGCCGGTAGACGTTCTCCAGCCGGCCGCCCTCCACCAGCCGCGCCAGCGAGGCGCGGTCGCGCACCACGTCCACCTTCAGCGGCGTGCGCACCACCAGGCTGCCCAGCAGGCCCGCCACCATCACGGCCAGCACGCCGGTGTAGATCAGCACGCGCGGCCGCAGCACGCGGCGCAGCAACTGGCGCGGCGTCCAGCGCGCGGCCATGCCGTTCTGCGTGTCGTAGCGGATCAGGCCGCGCGGATAGCCCACCTTGTCCATCACCGAGTTGCAGGCGTCCACGCACAGGCCGCAGCCGATGCACTCGTACTGCAGCCCGTCGCGGATGTCGATGCCCACCGGGCACACCTGCACGCACAGGCTGCAGTCGATGCAGTCGCCCAGGCCGGCGGCCTTCGCGTCGGCGTCCTTGCGGCGCGGGCCGCGCGGCTCGCCGCGCTGCGGGTCGTAGCTGACGATCAGCGTGTCGCGGTCGAACATCGCGCTCTGGAAGCGCGCGTAGGGGCACATGTACTTGCACACCTGCTCGCGCATGAAGCCGGCGTTGCCGTAGGTGGCGAAGCCGTAGAAGAAGACCCAGAACACCTCCCACGAGCCCATCTGCGTCTGCAGGAAGGCCATGCCGAGGTCGCGGATGGGCGTGAAGTAGCCGACGAAGGTGAAGCCGGTCCACAGCGAGATGCCGATCCAGACCAGGTGCTTGAACCACTTCTTGACCAGCTTCTCCATCGACAGCGGCTCGCCGTCCAGCCGGATGCGGGCGCTGCGGTTGCCCTCGATCTTCTGCTCCACCCACATGAAGATCTCGGTGTAGACCGTCTGCGGGCAGCTGAAGCCGCACCACAGGCGCCCCGCCACCGCGGTGAAGAGGAACAGCGACAGCGCGCAGATGACCAGCAGGCCCGCCAGGTAGATCAGGTCCTGCGGGTACAGCACCAGGCCGAACAGGTAGAAGCGCCGCGCCGCCAGGTCGAACAGCACCGACTGCCGGTCGCCCCACTGCAGCCACGGCAGGCCGTAGAAGACCAGCTGCGTGGCGAAGACCATGATCCAGCGCCAGCGCGAGAACAGGCCCTGGATGCTGCGCGGATAGACCTTCTTCGAGGCGGCGTAGAGCGCGCCGTCCGCCTCCTGCGGCGCGGCGGCGATGGGGATCACCCTGCGCGCGGCGCGCGGCGCCGGCGCGCCCTGCTGCTGGCCGGACTCGTCCATGACGCCCGCCCTCAGCGCGCTGCGACCGGGCGGTTCGACAGGCCCCAGACGTAGGACGCCAGCACCTGGATCTGGGCCTCGGTCAGCCGGCCTTCCTGCGCCGGCATCTCGCCGTGCCGGCCGTTGGTGATGGCCGAGACGATGGCCGCCTCGCCGTAGCCGTGCAGCCAGATGTTGTCGGACAGCCGCGGTGCGCCCAGCGCCGGGTTGCCGCCGCCGGTGGGGCCGTGGCAGGCCGCACAGGCGGCGAACTTGGCCTTGCCCAGGCCGGCGCGCACCGAGTCGTGCGGGCTGTTCGACAGGCTCAGCACGTAGTTCGCCACGTTCTTCACGTCGTCGGCGGTGCCCACCGCGGCGGCCATCGGCGGCATCACGCCCTGGCGGCCCTTGGTGATGGTCTCGACGATCGCGGCCGGCTCGCCGCCGTACAGCCAGTCGTTGTCCGTCAGGTTGGGAAAGCCCCTGCTGCCGCGCGCGTCGGAGCCGTGGCACTGGGCGCAGTTGTTCATGAACAGGCGCTCGCCGATGGCCTGCGCGGCTGGGTCGGCAGCCATCTGCTCGACAGACATCGATGCGAAGCGCTGGTACACGGGCGCCAGTTCGGCCTCGGCCTTCTTCACCTCGGCCTCGTACTGGCCGGCCGAGGTCCAGCCGAGCTGGCCTTCGGCCTTGCCCAGCCCCGGGTAGAAGAACAGGTAGGCCAGCGAGAACACGATGGTGATGACGAACAGGCCCATCCACCACATCGGCATCGGGTTGTTGGCCTCGCGCAGGTCGCCGTCCCACACGTGGCCGGTGGTGTTGTCGGTGCCGGCGGACGGGGTGCGCTTGCGCGCCGTGAGCCACAGCAGCAGCAGGCAGCCAAGGATGCCGAGCACCGAGGCGCCGGCCACATAGTTCGACCAGAAGTTGCTGACGAAATCGCTCATGGGAATGTTCTTGTCGTCGTGGGGTTGGCGAGAACGCGCTCAGTCCTGTTCGAAGGGCAGGCGCGCGGCCTCCTCGAAGCGTTCGCGGTTGCGGCCCGCATAGGCCCAGGCCACGATGCCGATGAACAGCAGGAAACAGATGACGGTGGCGGCTTCGCGCAGGAAGGTGAGGTCCATGACGGCTCCCGGTTCAGGTGACGGCGGCTTACTTGAGCAGGCGGCCCAGCGACTGCAGGTAGGCGATCGTGGCGTCCATCTCGGTCTTGCCCTCGACCTCGGCGCGGGCGCCGGCGATCTCCTCGTCGGTGTAGGGCACGCCCACCTTGCGCAGCGCGGCCATGTGGCGCGGGATGGCGTCCGCGTCCACCGGCGTCTTCTCCAGCCAGGGGTAGGCGGGCATGTTCGACTCCGGCACCACGTCGCGCGGGTTGTTCAGGTGCACGCGGTGCCATTCGTCGCTGTACTTGCCGCCCACGCGGTGCAGGTCGGGGCCGGTGCGCTTGCTGCCCCACTGGAAGGGGTGGTCGTAGACGAACTCGCCGGCCACCGAGTAGTGGCCGTAGCGCAGCGTCTCGGCGCGGAAGGGGCGGATCATCTGCGAGTGGCAGTTGTAGCAACCCTCGCGCACGTAGATGTCGCGCCCCGCCAGCTGCAGCGCGGTGGGCGGCTTCAGCCCGGCGATCGGCTCGGTGGTGGACTTCTGGAAGTACAGCGGCACGATCTCGACCAGGCCGCCGACGGCGACGACCAGCACGATCAGCACGATCATCAGGAAGTTGTTGGTCTCGATCTTCTCGTGGGAGAAGCCGGACTTCTGGCTTGGGGTGCTCATGCTCGTTGTTCTCGCTGTTCGTTCATGCGTGGGCGACGGCCGGGATGGGCGCGCGCGTCGCGCGGCCGCGGGCCACCGTCATCCATGTGTTCCAGGCCATCACCAGCATGCCGCCGAGGAACAGCACGCCGCCGGTCAGGCGCACCACATAGAAGGGGAAGGTGGCCTTGACGCTTTCGGCGAAGGTGTAGGTCAGCGTGCCGTCGGGGTTGATGGCGCGCCACATCAGGCCCTGCATCACGCCGGCGATCCACATCGCCGCGATGTACAGCACGATGCCGATGGTGGACAGCCAGAAGTGCAGCTCGATGGCCTTGACGCTGTGCATCGCGGTGCGGCCGTACATGCGCGGGATCAGGTAGTACAGCGAGCCCATCGTGATCAGGCCCACCCAGCCCAGCGCGCCGGCGTGCACGTGGCCGACGGTCCAGTCGGTGTAGTGCGAGAGCGCGTTGACGGTCTTGATGGACATCATCGGGCCCTCGAAGGTGGACATGCCGTAGAAGGACAGGGCCACGATCAGGAAGCGCAGGATCGGGTCGGTGCGCAGCTTGTGCCAGGCGCCCGAGAGGGTCATGATCCCGTTGATCATCCCGCCCCAGCTCGGGGCCAGCAGGATCAGCGAAAACACCATGCCCACCGACTGCGTCCAGTCCGGCAGCGCGGTGTAGTGCAGGTGGTGCGGGCCGGCCCACATGTAGGTGAAGATCAGCGCCCAGAAGTGCACGATCGACAGGCGGTAGCTGTAGACCGGGCGCTCGGCCTGCTTGGGGATGTAGTAGTACATCATCCCGAGGAAGCCGGCGGTGAGGAAGAAGCCGACGGCGTTGTGGCCGTACCACCACTGCACCATCGCGTCCTGCACGCCCGCATAGGCGGCGTAGCTCTTCATCCAGCCGGCCGGGATGGCGGCGCTGTTGACCACGTGCAGCAGCGCGATGGCCAGGATGAAGCCGCCGTAGAACCAGTTGGCCACGTAGATGTGGCGCACCTTGCGCGTGCCCACGGTGCCGAAGAAGACGATCGCGTAGGCCACCCACACCAGGGTGATCAGGATGTCGATGGGCCACTCCAGCTCGGCGTATTCCTTGCCCTGCGTGTAGCCCAGCGGCAGCGAGATGGCCGCCGCCACGATCACCGCCTGCCAGCCCCAGAAGACGAAGGAGGCCAGCTTGGGCGCGAACAGCGGCACCTGGCAGGTGCGCTGCACCACGTGGAAGCTGGTGCCGATCAGGGCGCAGCCGCCGAAGGCGAAGATCACCGCGTTGGTGTGCAGCGGCCGCAGGCGGCCGTAGCTCAGCCAGGGGATGCCCAGGTTCAGCTCGGGCCAGGTCAGCTGCGCGGCGATGAGGACGCCGACCGCCATGCCGACCACGCCCCAGACCACGGCCATCAGGGAGAACTGGCGGACGACCGTGTCGTTGTAGACCGCCGCGGGTGTGTGGTTTGACTGCATCGTGGGTACGGTGGATGGGACAAAAGCCAGTTTCCGTGCCGGTTCCCGGCATCGGTTTGACGAAGATCAATCGCCGCGCAGAATGCGCTCGCCTTCCTGCTCGATGTCGTCGAACTGGCCACGCTCGACGGCCCACCACAGCCCGGCGACGATGAGCAGCACCAGCACGACCGACAGCGGGACGAGGACGAAAAGGATCTCCATCTTCTTTTCAGTCATCCATGGCGCTGCGCGCCACCCGCAACGGGTGAAACACATCGGCCGTCTCTGTTCCGAAGGCCGCGGAGCAGGCCATGCCAGGGCACCCGAGGAACTGGCTTCGCCAGGCCTCTGGGTGCGCCCCCCTCCAAGCCGAAGGCGCCAGAGAGGGGGGAGCCGCGAAGCGGCTTGGGGGGTGCTTCATTTCGCCAGCCGGGCGCTGTTGAGCACCACCAGCAGCGAGCTGGCGGCCATGCCCAGCCCGGCCAGCCAGGCGGGCATCCAGCCGGCCAGGGCCAGCGGCACGCTGACGGCGTTGTAGGCGGCCGACCAGGCGAGGTTCTGCCGCACCACCCGCAGCGTGCGCCGCGCCTGCGACAGCGTGGCGGGGATGGCCGACAGCGCGTCGCCCAGCACGATGAAGTCGGCCCGCGCGCTGGTCAGCGCGACCGCATGGCCGAAGGCGAAGGAGGCGTCGGCCTGGGCGATCACCGGGCCGTCGTTCAGCCCGTCGCCCACCATCGCCACGCGGCGGCCGGCGGCCTGCATGCGGCGCACGGCGTCGAGCTTGTCCTCCGGCAGGCAGCCGCCGCGCGCCAGGGCGATGCCGGCCCCGGCCGCCAGACGGCGGGCGGCGGCGTCGCGGTCGCCGGACAGCAACTGCACCTGCACGCCCTCGCCGCCCAGCGCGGCCACGGCCTCAGCGGCGTCGGCGCGCAGGTCCTCCTCCAGCACGAAGCTGGCGACCCAGCCG
This sequence comes from Xenophilus azovorans DSM 13620, assembly GCF_000745855.1. Lineage (GTDB taxonomy): Bacteria > Pseudomonadota > Gammaproteobacteria > Burkholderiales > Burkholderiaceae_C > Xenophilus > Xenophilus azovorans. Next base: position 101,381 of record NZ_JQKD01000011.1, on the reverse strand, counting down.
TCATCGCCGCTCAGGTGGACCTGCATGGCGGGCACATCCAGCCGCGGCACGCCGCAGAAGGCGGCCGAGCCCAGCCGCAGCGCGCGCGCCGCGCCGCCGGGCCGGCGGGGGCGCAAGCGGCCCTGCACGCCCTGCCCCGCGTGCTCCTGCGCCTCGGCCAGAACCCAGTTGCTGACAGCGCCCTGGGCGCGCCAGGCATCGGCCAGCGCCTGCGCGGCGGGGTGCAGCGTGGCCTCGGCCAGCGCGGCGGCCAGCGCCAGCGCATCGCCGGGCGGCACGCCTCGGCGGCTGTAGATGCGCGCCAGCCGCGGCTGGCGGCGGGTGAGCGTGCCGGTCTTGTCGAACACCACCGTGTCGACCGCGGCCAGCGATTCGAGCGCCTGCAGCCGGGCCACCAGCACGCCCTGGCGTGCGCGCTCGCCGGCGCTGGCCAGCATCGCCGCGGGCGTCGCCAGCGACAGCGCACAGGGGCAGGTGACGATGAGCACCGAGGCGGCCACCATCAGCGCATGCCCCGGCCCGGCGGGCCACCACCACACGGCGGCCAGCGCGGCGGCGGCCAGCACCGCCACCAGGAAGGGCCGCGCCACGCGGTCGGCCAGCTGCGCCAGCCGCGGCTTCTGCGTGGCGGCGTCCTCCATCAGCGCGACGATCTGGCCGAAGCGGGTGGCCTGCCCCACCGCGCCCACCTGCACCAGCACCGCCGCGCCCAGGTTGTGGCTGCCGGCCAGCACGCGGGCGCCGCAGGGGCGCGGCACGGGCGTGGATTCGCCGGTGAGCAGCGCCTCGTCGGCCGAGGTGTCGCCTTCGATGACCACCCCGTCGGCGGCGAAGGCCTCGCCCGGCCGCACGCGGATCACGTCGCCCGGCGCCAACCGGTGGGCGGCCACGGGGGCGAAGCCGCCGTCCGGGCCGCGGCGCTCCACGCTGTCGGGCAGCCGGCCCATCAGCGCGTCCAGCGCGCCGGCGGTGCGGTCGCGCAGGCGCGCCTCCAGCCAGCGGCCGGTGAGCAGGAAGAAGACGAACATGGTCAGCGAGTCGAAGAAGACCTCGCGGCCCAGCGGCCCGTCGGGGTCGAAGGTGCCGGCCGTGCTGACGAAGAAGGTGATGAGGATGCCCAGCGACACCGGCAGGTCCATGCTGATGCGGCGTTGCCCAAGAAGGCGCAGGGCCGCCCCAAGCCTTCTTGCTCCCCCTCGGGGGGCGGGCCGGCCCACGGCCGGCCCTGGGGGCCTGGTCAGGTCGCGCCAGGCGCCGGAGAAGAAGGGGCCGCAGGCGAACAGCATCACCGGCAAGGTGAGCACCCAGGAGGCCCAGCGCAGCAGCAGCTCGATGTCGCGCGTCATGTCGCCGGGCCCGGCCACGTAGGCGGGCACGGCGTACATCATCACCTGCATCATGCACAGGCCCGAGACCAGCCAGCGGAACAGCGCCCGGCGCGACTCGATGCGGCGGGCCTGCTGGCGCGAGACGTCGCCGGCGGGCACGAAGCGGTAGCCGGCCTGCGCGGCGGCGGCGAACCATTGCGAGGGGCGCGCCTCGGCCGGCGACCACACGATGCGCGCGCGCCGGCTGGCGGCGTTGACGCGCACCGCCTGCACGCCCGGCACGGCGCCCAGCGCGTCCTCGATGGTCATGGCGCAGGCGGCGCAGTGGATGCCCTCCACGGCGACGTGCGACTCCCAGCAGGCCGGTGCTTCGGCGGCGCCCAGCGGGCGGCCGAAGGCGGCCCACTCCTGCGGGTCGTCGAGCAGCGTCCACGACGCGGCGTCGCGGTCGGCGTCCGGCACGGCGCCGCGGCCGGGCCGGGGCGCCGGCGGCGCCGTATCGGTGGCAAGGGCGGCCTGCATCATGGGCGCCCATGGTGCGCCGGGCAGCGGCGAACAGTCTTGACCTGCGTCAATCCGCCGGCAGACGGGCACACTAAGCTGGCACCGCCGTTCACCCGCGGCCTTGCTGCACCGGGCAACAACCCCACGCGACGCCGCAGCATGCGCGCCGCCCGGTGCCGGCACGGCTACAAACGCAACCGTGGCGGCAGGACGCGCCGCCCTGCCCTGAATACCTTCTCATTCCTCCCAAGGAGATACCGCATGAAGATCCTCATCGCCGTCGACGGCAGCCCCTTCACCCGCAAGGCCATCGACTACCTGGCCGGCCACCGCGGCATGTTCGTGGACGGCAACGAGCTGGTCGTGCTGAACGTGTGCGCCGGCATCCCCGGCCACGTGGCGCGCCACATCAGCAAGAGCACGCTGGACGAGTACTACGCCGAGGAATCGGCCAAGGTGATCGACCCGGTCAAGGCCATCCTCGACGGCCACGGCATCGCCGGCTACCAGGTCCTGGCGCGGCACGGCCGCGCGGCGGAGGAGATCGTGCGCGCAGCCAAGGAGGCCGGCGCCGGCCTCATCGTCATGGGCACCCACGGCCACGGCACGATCGGCCGGGCGCTGATGGGCTCGGTGGCGACCAAGGTGATCGCCGAGGCGGGCATGTCGGTGCTGCTGGTGCAGTGAGCCCGCCCCCTGCCGCCCCGCCGCGGGCAGGGCGGCGGCAGGTCAGCCGAACAGGTTCTTGTACTGCCCCCGCAGCAGCGCCTTCTGCACCTTGCCCATGGTGTTGCGCGGCAGGTCTTCCGCCACGAAGCAGCGCTTGGGGATCTTGAAGTTGGCCAGCTTGCCCTTGAGTTCGGCCACGATGGCCTCGGCGTCCAGCGTGGCGCCGGCCCGCGGCACGACGATGGCGATGCCCACCTCGCCGAAATCCGGGTGCGGCACGCCCACCAGCGCGCTCTCGGCCACGCCGGGCAGCTCGTTGATGTAGCCCTCGATCTCGGCCGGGTAGACGTTGTAGCCGCCGCTGATGATCAGGTCCTTGCTGCGGCCGACGATGGTGACGTAGCCCAGGCCGTCGACCTTGCCCACGTCGCCGGTGCGGAAGTAGCCGTCGGCGGTGAACTCCTCCTTGGTCTTCTCCGGCATGCGCCAGTAGCCGGCGAAGACGTTGGGGCCGCTGACCTCGATGTTGCCGATCTCGTCGGTGGCGCACTCCCCGCCCTGGTCGTCCCGCACGCGCAGGCTCACGCCCGGCAGCGGGAAGCCCACCGTGCCGCCGCGCCGCGCGCCCTGCACCGAGGTGTAGGGATTGGAGGTGAGCATGATGGTCTCGCTCATGCCGTAGCGCTCCAGGATGGTGTGGCCGGTGCGCTGCTGCCACTCGGTGAAGGTCTCGATCAGCAGCGGCGCCGAGCCGGAGATGAACAGGCGCATGTCCTCGCACTGCTTGTGCGTGAGCGTGGGCTCGGCCAACATGCGCACGTACAGCGTGGGCACGCCCATGAACACGGTCGCCTCCGGCATGCGGGCGATGACGCGCTTCGGGTCGAACTTCGCGAACCAGATCATCTTGCTGCCGTTGAGCAGCGCACCGTGGATGGCGACGAACAGGCCGTGCACGTGGAAGATGGGCAGCGCGTGCAGCAGCACGTCGCCGTGGGTCCAGCCCCAGTAGTCCTTCAGCACCTCGGCGTTGGACAGCAGGTTGCGGTGCGTGAGCATCGCGCCCTTGCTGCGGCCGGTGGTGCCGCTGGTGTAGAGGATGGCGGCCAGGTCGTCGGGCTTCTTCACCGCGATGCGGTGCTCGTCGCTGCACTGGGCGGCCATCTCCAGCAGCGTGCCGGTGCGGTCGTCGTCCAGGGTGAAGACGTGCCGGGTCTTCGCCTTCTGCGCGATGGGCCCGACCCAGGGCGCATTGCGGCTGGTGCACACCACCACCTCGGGCTCGGCGTTGGTGACGAAGTACTCGATCTCCGCGCTCTGGTAGGCCGTGTTCAGCGGCAGGAAGACGTAGCCCGCCCGCAGCGTGGCCAGGTACAGCAGCATGGCCTCGACCGACTTCTCCACCTGCACCGCGATGCGCGCGCCCTCCTTGAGCTTCAGGGCGACCAGCAGGTTGGCGATCATGGCGCTGGCTCGGTCCAGGTCGCGCCAGGAATAGGCCAGGCCGTCGTCCGTCTCCACGGCAATGGCGTCCAGGTCGTGCGGGAAGGCCGCGCGCAGGGCGGCGAAGAGGTTGGCGTTGGCGGAGGAGGAAGTCGGGCTCATGGTGTGCTGCTGCGAAATGGCAGGCCGCCGCCCGGAGGCGGCGGCGGTTCTTTTTCTGCGGATGGCGGCGAAGGGCCGGTTCTACTCCAGTTTGGCCCCCGAGGCCTTGACGACCCCTGCCCAGCGGCGGACTTCGCTGCCGACGAACTGGCCGTAGGCCGCGCCGGTGAGGTTCGGGATCTCCGAGCCGTTGCTGGTCCAGATGGTGCGCGTCTCGTCCGTCGCCAGGGCCTTGCGCATGCTCTCGGTGATGCGCGCCACCGCCTCGGGCGGCGTGCCCTTGGGCGCCCACAGGCCGTACCAGGTGGTGACGGTGTAGTCCGGCAGGCCCACCTCGCTGGCGCAGGGCACGTCGGGGAAGGCCGGGTTGCGCTGGCTGCCGGCGACCATCAGCGCCTTGATGCGCCCGGCCTTGATGTGCTGGGCCGAGGAGCCCAGGCCGTCGAAGCCGCAGTCCACGTTGCCGGCGATCAGGTCCTGCAGCATCGGCCCGGCGCCGCGGTACGGGATGTGGGTGATGAAGGTGCCCGTCTGCAGCTTGAACAGCTCGCCCGCCAGGTGGTGCGAGGTGCCGGCGCCGGCGCTGGCGTAGTTGAGCTTGCCGGGGTTCTTCTTGGCGTAGGCGACGAACTCCTGCAGCGTGTTCTGCGTGACGCGGCGCGGGTTGACCACCACCACCTGCGGCACGTTCGCCAGCAGCATGATGGGCACGAAGTCCTTCTCGATGTCGTAGTCCAGCCTGGGATAGATGGACGGCGCGATGGCATGGTGCACCGCGCCCATGAACAGCGTGTAGCCGTCCGGCTGCGCCTTGGCGGCGATGCTGGCGCCCACGGTCCCGCCGGCGCCGCCGCGGTTGTCGATCACCAGCGTCTGGCCGGTGGCCTTGGAGAACTGGGCGGCGAGCGGCCGCGCGAAGGCGTCCGTGCCGCCGCCGGCCGGAAACGGCACCACCAGCGTCACCGGCTTGGAGGGCCAGTTGGCGTCGGCGCGTGCCCCGAAGCCGGCCAGGGCGGCGCCCGCGGCCGCCAGGCGCAGCATGTCGCGCCGTTGCATGTCATGGATCATGGTCTCTTGTCTCCTGTAGTGGCGACGCCGGGGCCTTCGGCGTCCGTGTCGATGAGGTCGGCCCGGAATGGTGAAGGCTGTTTCAGGTCTTGAGCATCAGGGCTTCCACGTCCCCGGAGACGGGAATCCGCCCGCCGGCCAGCATTTCGCGGTGCTTGTCCAGCCGCTTGAGGTCGTACAGGTAGTTGACCATCAGGCCCCAGGACTGCTTCACGCCCTTGGGCGACGGGTCGGCGGCCCAGTTCAGCCGCTCCACCCGCGCGCCGTTGCCCAGGTGGAAGCGCGCCACCGCGTCCACGGGGCGGCCGTCGACGAGCGCGCGCCCCAGGTACTCGGCGGCGAACTGCGTCAGCACCTGGCGCAGCGGCGAGCGCGGCGTCATCGCCAGCGCCTCGTCCAGCGCCGGCAGCAGGCGGTCGGCCGTGGGCGGCAGCGCGCCCAGCGCGCGGCCCAGCGCCTCGGCCTGCTTCTCGGGCAGGCGCGGCAGCAGCGTCGCCGCGTTCTGCCCCACCCACTGCCGCAGGCCGGGGATGGGCGAGAGCGTGGCGAAGGTCTTGAGCTTGGGGAATTCCTCGCGCAGCGTCTCCACCACGCGCTTGATGAGCGAGTCGCCGAAGCTCACGCCGCGCAGGCCGGCCTGCGTGCTGCTGATCGAATAGAAGATCGCCGTGCCGGCCTTCTCGGCGCCCGGCTTGGCCGACTCGTCCAGCAGCGGCGTGATGCTGTCGCTGATGGCCTGCGTCAGCGCCACCTCCACGAAGATCAGCGGCACGCCCGGCATGCGCGGATGGAAGAAGCCGTAGCAGCGCCGGTCGCGCTCGTCCAGCCGGTTCTTCACGTCCGACCAGCTCTTGATGTCGTGCACCGCCTCGTACTCGATCAGCCGCTCGATCAGCGAGGCGGGCGAGTCCCAGCTGATGCGCTGCAGCTCGAGGAAGGCCACGTCGAACCAGGTCGAGAACAGCTGCTCCAGCTCGGCGTCGAGCGCGAGCAGGCGGCGGTCCTTCTTCAGCTCCGCCAGCAGCTCGGCGCGCAGCTCGACCAGGAAGCGCAGGCCCTCCGGGTGGATGGCGAAGCGCTGCAGCAGCCGCGCACGTGGCGAGACCAGCGCGCGGCGCAGCCGCACCTCGGCCTGGCCGTGCTCGGCCGAGCCGGTCGCCGCCGACTCGAACTGCGCGTGCGCGGCCTTGAGCTTCGCGGCGTCGGGCGCGAAGCACTCGTTCATCAGCAGCCAGACGTCGCGCCGCTCCTCGCGCGGCAGCTGCGCGTACCAGAGCGCGATGTCGTGCGCGCGCCGGCCGGCCTCGACCTCGCTCACGCGCGGGTCGACCACCGCCTGCAGGTCCTCCAGCGCCTTGCGCAGCGTACGCGGCGCCATCGCCTCGCCGTGGCGGCGCAGGGTCGCCTCCAGCCGCTCGGCCAGGGTGCGCGGCGCGCGCGCGTCGGCCGCGGGCTTCTTCGCGGCCGGCGCGCGCGCGGGGCGTGCCGCGGCGTCCGCGTTCTTCTCGGAAGGCTTGAGCAGCGACACGCCGCGCTGGATCCATTCGGGAGGCGTCATGTTCAAAATCTCGGTCGGGGGTTCTTGGCCAGGGTGCGCAGCGCCTCGCGCTGGCGCTGCAGGTGGGTGCGCATGGCGGCGTCGGCGCCCTCGCTGTCGCGCGCCTTCAGGGCGGCGAACACGGCCAGGTGCTCCGACAGGCTCTGCTCCAGCCGGCCCGGCACCTGCAGCGTCTGCAGGCGCGCCAGCTTGAGGATCTTGCGCAGGTCGCCGATCACCTGCGCCAGCCAGCGGTTGTCTGCCATCGCGATGATGGCCTCGTGGATGGCGTAGTTGGCGGCGTAGTAGTCGTTGATGCGGCGCGCCTTGGCGCAGCGCGCCAGCCGCTGGTGCATGGCCTCGAGGGCGTCCAGCTCCGCGTCGGTGGCGTTGCGCGCCGCCTCGAAGGCGCAGCGCCCTTCCAGCAGCGCGATGACGGGGAAGATGTCGTCCAGGTCCTTGTCCGTCACCTCGGCGACGAAGCAGCCGCGGCGCGGCTCGTGGCGCAGCAGGCCCTCGGCCGTCAGCACCTTCAACGCCTCGCGCAGCGGCGTGCGCGAGATCTGCAGCCGCGCGCACAGCGCCGCCTCGTCCAGGAAGCTGCCGGGCGCCAGATCGCCGTCGAAGATCTCCTCGCGCAGCCGGTGGGCCACCTCGTCGTGCAGGGAGTGGGGGACGATGCTCATCGCGGCGGAGGGCGGGTGGGCGGTAGAACGTCGGACGGGTGGGGCAGCGGGAATCGGGGAAGGAAGCGGGAAACGGCGAGGTCGGAGTAATTACGCGTAATTATGAGAGGCTGCGCAGCATCGCGCAATGCGGTCGGCGGCAGAAAAAGCCCCTTTACAGTCGGTTTCCCTCCACGCCATTCCCCTCCCCGCCTCGCATGTCCCGCAGCGCCCAGAGCACCCGCCGCGCCCGCCAGCCGCGCCCCCTGCCGATGCGCGACGGCGTGGGCGCCAGCTGCGTGGCGCTGCCGCCCGGCCCCTGGGCGACGGTGCTGGACTTCCTGTGCGAGCGCTTCGCGATGGTGGCGCGGCAGGACTGGTGCGAGCGCATGGCCGCCGGCCGGGTGGTGGACGGCGCCGGCCACCCGCTCACCCCCGGGCGCGCCTACGAGAAAGACCTGCGCGTCTGGTACTACCGCGAGTGGCCCGACGAGCCGCGCATCCCCTTCGAGGAGCGCATCGTCTTCCAGGACGAACTGCTGGTGGTGGCCGACAAGCCGCACTTCCTGCCCGTCACGCCCTCCGGCCGCCACGTGCGCGAGACGCTGCTGGCCCGCCTGAAGCGCCGCCTGGGGCTGGACACGCTGGTGCCCATCCACCGCATCGACCGCGAGACGGCGGGCCTGGTCGTCTTCAGCGTGCAGCCCGCCACGCGCGGCGCCTACCAGCGCCTGTTCGAGCAGCGTGCGGTGGCCAAGCGCTACGAGGCCGTCGTCCACTGGCCGCCGCCCCGGCCCCTGCCCGCCGTCCACCGCAGCCGGCTGATGCCGGTCTTCATGCGCTCGGAGGACGTGCCGGGCGAGCCCAACAGCGAGACGGCCATCGAGTTGCTCGACGCCGGCGAGCGCTTCGCCCGCCTGGCCCTCGCGCCGCGCACCGGACGCAAGCACCAGTTGCGCGCCCACTGCCACGCGCTGGGCGTGCCGATCGTGGGCGACGGCATCTACCCCGTGCTGCGGCCCGAAGGTGCGGACGATTTCAACCGGCCGCTGCAGTTGCTGGCAAGAGAACTGGCCTTCACCGACCCGGTGACGGGCCAGGCGCGACGCTTCGCGAGCGAACGGACGCTCGCCGGCCTGCCCGGCTGATCAGGCCGCCGCGCGCTGCCCGCGCGGCGCGGTGGCGTACAGCCAGATACCGAACAGGATCATCGGCACGCACAGCCACTGCCCCATGCTCATGTTCAGCGCCAGCAGGCCGAGGAAGTCGTCGGGCTCGCGGAAGTACTCGGCGATGAAGCGCATCGCGCCGTAGCCGATCAGGAACACGGCCGACACGCGGCGCTCGCGCCGCTCCTTGCGGGCATAGAGCCACAGGATCACGAACAGCAGCAGCCCCTCGAGCAGGAACTGGTAGATCTGCGAGGGATGGCGCGGCAGCATCGAGCCGCTTTGCGGGAAGACCATGCCCCACGGCAGGTCGGGGCTGGCGAAGCGGCCCCACAGCTCGCCGTTGATGAAGTTGCCGATGCGCCCCGCGGCCAGCCCGGTGGGCACGCAGGGCGCGACGAAGTCCATCACCTGCCAGAAGGGCTTGCCGCGCGAGCGGGCGAACCACACCATCGAGCCGATCACGCCCAGCAGCCCGCCGTGGAAGCTCATGCCGCCCTGCCAGACCATCAGGATCTCCAGCGGGTGCGTGAGGTAGTGGCCGGGCTTGTAGAACAGGCAGTACCCCAGCCGCCCGCCCACGATGACGCCCATGACCCCGAGGAAGAGCATGTCCTCCACGTCCTTGCGCGACCAGGCGCCCTCGCCCGCCACCGAGCGGAAGGGCTCGTGCCGCAGCCGGCGCGTGGCGAGGAAGAAAAAGAGGCCGAAGGCGGCCAGGTAGGTCAGGCCATACCAGTGGATGGCGACCGGGCCCAGTTGCAGGGCCACGGGGTTGAACTGCGGGTACATCAGCATGGGCGCCGATTGTGCCCGCCGGCCGTGGCGCGCCCGGGGCGCGGCCGGCGATGCCTCAGCCGCGGCCGAGCATCCAGGCCACCGCGAAGGCGACGGCCGCCGGCACCACGAAGACGATGCCGAGGATCGGCAGTTCCGCGCGCACGGTGTAGCCGGCGTGGGTCACGCCCACCCACATGTTGACCAGCGCCACCAGCGCCCACGCCGGCACGAACCAGCGCGCCGCCAGCGCCATGGCGGCGGTGCTGGCGCCCCACAGGTGGCCGAAGAGGATGAACAGGCCCAGCAGCACGATGCCGCCGCCGATGACCATCGCCATGTGCATGGGGAATCCCTTCGCGTCGGATGAGGCGCCGATGATCGCCTACTTGGTGGTGTAGCCGCCGTTGATCAGGATGGTCTGCCCGGTGATCCACCAGCCGTCGCTGACCAGGTGGCGGATGAAGGGCACCACGTCCTCGATGTCGGTCAGGCCCGTCTTGCTGAAGGGCGACAGCGCCGCCGCCGTCTTGTGATAGGCCACCGCGTCCTCGCCCTCGGCCGGGTAGAAGAAGGGCGTGTCCATCGGGCCCGGGCCGACCGCCGTGACCGAGATGCCGCGCGCGCCGAACTCCTTGGCCGCCGCGCGGGTGAAGTGCTCCACCGGTGCCTTGGTGCCGGCGTACGAGGCATAGAAGGGCGTGAAGGCGCCCAGCAGCGAGGTGACGAGCGTCACGACCTTGCCGTTGTCGTTGACGTGCCGGCCGGCCTCCTTCAGGAAGAAGAAGGCCGACTTGCTGTTGACCGCCGCCATCTCGTCGTACTCGGCCTCGGTGATCTCGGCCAGCGGCTTCTTGAGCACCTTGCCGACGGTGTTGATGGCGATGTCGGGCCGGCCGATGGCGGCCACGGTGTCGGCGAAGAGCTTCTCCATCGCCGCGGCGCCGGTCAGGTCGGCCTGCAGCGCCACCGCCCTGGCGCCCGCCTTCTCGATGGCCGCGACGGTCTTCTCGGCGTCGGCCCGGCTGGCGGCGCTGTTGTAGTGGATGGCGACCGCCTTGGCGCCGTGCTGCGCCAGATCGGTGGCGATCAGGCCGCCCAGGTTCTTGGCACCGCCGGCGATGAGGGCCACCTTGCCCTGGATGCTGTGCTTGCTCGACATCGAAACCTCCTGATGAATGAATGGCGGAATTCAGTCTATTGAGCAGCATCGATTCGATAAACAGCCTCCCTCTGGCTAGACTGTTCAGGAATTCATACCAATCAGCATGGACCGCATCGACCAGTTGCGCATCTTCCTGCGCGTCGCCCAGTGCGGCAGTTTCACGCTGGCGGCCGACCAGCTCGCGCTGCCGCGGGCCAGCGTCTCCACCGCCGTGCAGCAGCTCGAAGGCCGTCTGGGCGTGCGGCTGCTGCACCGCACGACGCGACGCGTCAGCCTCACGCCCGACGGCGAGTCGCTGCTGGAACGCGCCCGCGCCGTGGTCGCCGACGTGGACGAGCTGGAGCAGCAGTTCCGCCCCGCCGGCGGCGCCCTCGCCGGCCGGCTGCGGGTGGATCTGCCCAGCCGCGTCGCCCGCCGGCTGGTGGCGCCCGCCCTGCCCGCCTTCCTCGAACGGCATCCGGGCATCGAGGTCGAGCTGGGCTCCAGCGACCGCGCGGTCGACTTGGTGCACGAGGGCATCGACTGCGCGCTGCGCGTCGGGACGCTCGCGGCCAGCAGCCTGGTGGCGCGGCCGCTGGGGACGATGCGCCTGATCAACTGCGCCAGCCCCGCCTACCTGGCGCGCCACGGCACGCCGCGCACGCCGCTCGACCTGCCGCGGCACCTGGCGGTCAACTACGCCTCGCCGACCAGCGGGCGCATCGCGCCCTGGGAGTGGCAGGAGGACAGCGCACCCCAGGCACTGGCGATGAGCGGCCGGGTGGCCGCCAACAACGCCGAGACCTACATCGCCTGCTGCCTGGCGGGCCTGGGGCTGATCCAGATCCCGGCCTTCGACGTGCGCGAGCACCTGGCGGCCGGCGAGCTGGTCGAGGTGCTGCCGTACTGGCCTGCGCCGCCCATGCCGGTGCACTTCGTCTATCCGCATCGGCGCCACCTGTCGCGCCGCGTGCAGGCCTTCAGCGCCTGGCTGGCCGGGCTCCTGCAGCCGCAGCTGGCCGCCTGACGGCCGATGGATGTCAATGAGAACGACAGCGATGCGCACGCAGAGCGCGGACGCGGGGGCTTGCGCCGGCGGCCCTCGCCCCGCCGCGGCCGGCGGCGCATACTTCACCGGTTGGGCGCCCGCGCGCCCGTTGCCAACGACAAGAAGAGGACCGCCATGCAAGGCCACCCCCAAGTGATCGACTGCCTCAAGGACCTGCTGCGCGGCGAGCTGGCCGCCCGCGACCAGTACTTCGCCCACTCCCGCAACTACCAGGACCAGGGCCTGCAGCGCCTGTACGAGCGGCTGAACCACGAGATGGAGGAAGAGACCCAGCACGCCGACGCACTGATGCAGCGCCTGCTGATGCTGGGCGCGCAGCCGGACATGAAGCCCAAGGACTTCACCCCCGCCACCACCGTGCCCGACATGCTGGCCAAGGACCTCGCCACCGAATACGAGGTGCGCCAGGCGCTGAAGGAAGGCGCCCGCCTGTGCGAGAGCCTCGCCGACTACGTCAGCCGCGACATCCTCGTCGCGCAGCTGCACGACACCGAGGAAGACCACGCCTACTGGCTGGAGAAGCAGCTGGCGCTGATCGACAAGATCGGGCTGCCCAACTACCTGCAGTCGCAGATGGGCTGAGCCGTCAGCCCTGCACGCGGGCGCGCACGAAGTCCACGAAGCGCGCCAGCGCCGGCGACACGGCGCCGCCGGGCCACACCAGGCTGGTCTCGCACAGCGGCAGCACGGCCCGCCGGCGGGAGCCGCCCAGCACCTCGCCCGAGCGATACACCACCCCGGCCCGCCGGAACTGGGTGACGCTCTCCGGCACCCAGGCCACACCGACGCCCCCGGCCACCAGGTTGACGATGGTCTGCATCTGGATCGCCTCCTGCGCGACGCGCGCCGCGCAGCCCGCCGACTGGTAGAGCGCCATCACCGCGTCGTGCAGCGACGGCACGATGCGGCGCGGGAAGATCACCAGCGGCTCGGCCAGCACCTGCGCCAGCGCCGGCCGGTCCGCCCGGGCCAGCGGATGCTGCGTCGGCAGCGCCAGCACCATCGGCTCCGTCGCCACCGCCAGCCGCACCAGGCCCGGCGGCGCGGCGCCGGGGGTGTGCAGCATCAGGCCGGCGTCGATCTCGCCGCGCGCGAAGGCCGCGAGCTGCACGTCGCCCGTGGCCTCCACCAGCTCCAGCGCCACGCCGGGGCTGTGGACGCGGAAGGCGCGCACCCATGCCGGCACCTGCTCGAAGCCGGCGGTGGAGACGAAGGCCAGGCGCACCCGTCCCACCTCGCCCGCCGCCGCGGCGCGCGCCCGCGCGGGCAGGCCCTGCGCCTGCGCCAGCAGCGCGCGCACCTCGGGCAGCAGCGCCTCGCCGGCCGGGGTGAGCGCCACGCGCCGCCGCGTGCGGTCGAAGAGGCGCACGCCCAGCACGCGCTCCAGCCGGGCGATGGCCTGGGTGACGGGCGGCTGCGTCATCGCCAGGCGCTGGGCGGCGCGGCCGAAGTGCAGCTCCTCCGCCACGGCGAGGAACTGGCGCCAGGTGCGCAGGTCGATGGCCTCTTGACTCATTCACACAGCATATCAATCCACGCTGCAAAGAGGATTGGATGCAATGAGAAGCCGGCGCGACAATGCCGCCTTCTCCCCCACGAAACCCGAGCGAGACCGATGGACACCAAGACGATCCAGATCAACCGCCGCAGCGCCAACATCACCGAAGGCAAGGCGCGCGCCTCCAACCGCTCCATGTACTACGCCATGGGCTACACGGAGGACGACTTCAGGAAGCCCATGGTCGGCGTGGCCAACGGCCACAGCACCATCACCCCCTGCAACTCCGGCCTGCAGAAGCTGGCCGACGCCGCCATCGCCGGCATCGAGGAAGCCGGCGGCAACGCGCAGGTGTTCGGCACGCCCACCATCTCCGACGGCATGGCGATGGGCACCGAGGGCATGAAGTACTCGCTGGTCAGCCGCGAGGTGATTTCCGACTGCATCGAGACCTGCGTGCAGGGCCAGTGGATGGACGGCGTGGTCGTCGTCGGCGGCTGCGACAAGAACATGCCCGGCGGCATGATGGGCATGCTGCGCGCCAACGTGCCGGCCATCTACGTCTACGGCGGCACCATCCTGCCGGGCAAGTGGCGCGGACAGGACCTGAACATCGTCAGCGTGTTCGAGGCCGTGGGCCAGAACGCCGCCGGCAAGCTCAGCGACGCCGACCTCAAGGAGATCGAGCAGCACGCCATCCCCGGCACCGGCTCGTGCGGCGGCATGTACACGGCCAACACCATGTCCAGCGCCTTCGAGGCCCTGGGCATGAGCCTGCCCTACTCCTCCACCATGGCCAACCCGCACGACGAGAAGCAGAACTCGGCGAAGGAATCGGCCAAGGTGCTGATCGAGGCGATCAGGAAGGACCTCAAGCCGCGCGACATCGTCACCAAGAAGGCGATCGAGAACGCGGTGTCGGTCATCATGGCCACCGGCGGTTCGACCAACGCGGTGCTGCACTTCCTGGCGATCGCGCACGCGGCCGACGTGGAATGGACCATCGACGACTTCGAGCGCATCAGGAAGCGGGTGCCGGTGATCTGCGACCTCAAGCCCAGCGGCAAGTACCTGGCGGTGGACCTGCACCAGGCCGGCGGCATCCCGCAGGTGATGAAGGTGCTGCTGAACGCCGGCCTGCTGCACGGCGACTGCATGACCATCACCGGCAAGACCATCGCCGAGACGCTGGCCGACGTGCCCGACCAGCCGCGCGCCGACCAGGACGTGATCCGCCCGATCGACCAGGCGCTCTACAAGGAAGGCCACCTCGCCATCCTCAAGGGCAACCTCAGCCCCGAGGGCGCGGTGGCCAAGATCACCGGCCTGAAGAACCCCGTCATCACCGGCCCGGCGCGCGTGTTCGACGACGAGCAGTCGGCGCTGCAAGCCATCCTCGACGGCAAGATCAAGGCCGGCGACGTGATGGTGCTGCGCTACCTGGGCCCCAAGGGCGGCCCCGGCATGCCCGAGATGCTGGCCCCCACCGGCGCGCTGATCGGCGCCGGCCTGGGCGAGTCGGTGGGCCTGATCACCGACGGCCGCTTCTCCGGCGGCACCTGGGGCATGGTGGTCGGCCACGTGGCGCCCGAGGCTGCGGCCGGCGGCAACATCGCCTTCGTGAAGGAAGGCGACAGCATCACCATCGATGCGCACAAGCTGCTGCTGGAGCTGAACGTGAGCGACGCCGAGCTGGCCGAGCGCAAGAAGGGCTGGACGCCGCCGGCTCCGCGCTACACGCGCGGCGTGCAGGCCAAGTTCGCCTTCAACGCGGCCAGCGCCAGCAAGGGCGCGGTGCTCGACAACTACTGAGCCGCGCCCAGGGCGGTCACCCGCCCAGCAGGCGTGCCACCAGACCGAAGGCCGCGAAGCCGACGCCGACGACCACGAAGATGAAGCGCGTGTGAAAGGGCATCGCGGCCGGCGGCAGGCTCTGTGCGACGAAGTGCAGCAGGCAGCCGCCGCCGACGATCATGAAGCCGGCGCCGAGCGAGCGCGTCAGGTCCTCGCCAAGGAAGCTGACCGCGAAGCCGCCCAGGAACACCACGTTGGCGACCACCGTGAGCTGCGTGCGCCGGCGCCGCTGCGCCGGCGTGGGCGGACGCGGCGGCACCTCGCCGCGGCGCTCGCTCACGGCCTGCGCCGTGAAGAACACGCCGAAGAGCGTGGGCAGCAGGCCGAACAGGCCCAGGGCGATCGCCAGGCCGCTGGCGTTCTGCAGGTCGTCGATGCGTGCGCGGGCGGCGTCGCCCTGCGGCAGGCGCACCGGCACCTCGTCGCCGGGCCCTGCGCGCGGCTGGCTGCCGCCCAGGCCGGTGATGCGGTGCGTGGCCCCGTCGGGCGCGGTGAACTCCACCACCGGACGGTCGCCCTCGAACTCGATCAGCCGGCCGGGCACGGCCATCGAGTCCGCGCTGTTCTTCCAGCCCTCCCAGACGGCCACGCCGGCGCCGGTCAGCCCGGTGAGGCCGATGACCAGCGTGCCGATCGCCACGCCGACGGAGAAGCCCGCCCAGCGCCCCACCAGCGCGCCCAGCGCCGGACCGAGCACGCAGGCGCCGAAGAAGGCCAGCAGCCATCTCGTGACCAGGGCGTCGTCCATGCCCCGCCTCGCCGGGCGCCGGGAGGATCGCGCCGCTCAGCGCCTGCTGCGCTTGCGGTTGGAGCGGGCGCTGAGCATGCCCAGCTGGCTGCGCTGGCGCTCGATGCGCGCCTGCTTGCGCTCGTCCTCACGCTCCATCGCCTTGCGCTTGGTGTAGCCGGACGCGTCCGCATACCACCACCAGGCCGCCGCGAAGGCGAAGGGAATGAGCACGATCCACCAGCTCAGGCGGGCGACGAAGCCCACCTCGAGCAGCTTGAGGACGACACCCAGCACACCCAGACCGAGAAACCACATGGAACAACCCCTCCGACTTGCATGGCGCGCGCCTGGCCGGCACGTCGCGCTCCCTACCTAGAATCCGTGCGAGCCACTGTACAGCAGCCACGCCCCGCCCCATGCGTCCGTTCCGTCTTTCCATCCTCTGCGGCAGCGCCGCCCTCCTCTGGCTCGGTGCCGCGGCGCCGGCCGCGGCCGACCTCGCGCTGGCGACGGCCAAGAACTGCATGAGCTGCCACGCCGTCGAGCGCAAGGTGGTCGGGCCCTCCTTCAAGGACATCGCGGCGCGGTACAAGGGCCAGGCCGGCGCCGCCGACCTGCTGGCCACCAAGATCCTCAAGGGCGGGGCCGGCGCGTGGGGGCCGGTGCCGATGCCGGCCAACACCCAGGTCAGCGAGGCCGACGCGAAGAAGCTGGCGGCCTGGGTGCTGTCGACCAAATAGGCCACGGGCGGCGGACGCGCCTCAACCGACGCGCGGCTGCACGGCCAGTTCGGCCTCGATCGCCTCCAGCAGCCGCCGCGCGCCCACCGTGGGCTCGCCCGTGCGCCGCAGCGTCACGCCGACGGGCCCGTCGGTGCTGCCGGTGTCAAAGGGCAGGCGCCGCAGTTCGCCGCGCGCCAGCGCGCAGCGCACGGCGCCCTCCGGCGCGAACCACACCGCGTCGATGCTGCGCAGCAGCTCCAGGGCGAAGCTGGTGTCGGTGGCCTCGACCAGGCGCGGCGGCGGCCGCGTGCCGCGCGCGTACAGGAAGGCATCGGCCGTGTCGCGCACCAGCGTGCCCTGCACCGGCACGATGAGCAGGTGGCCGGCAAGCTCTTCCAGCGTGGGCGGCGCCTCGCGCGCCAGCAGCGGGTGCCCGGGCGCAGCCACCAGGACCAGCGGCTCGCTGCCCAGCGCGCGGAAGGACAGGTCGACCATCGCCGAGGGCTGCGCCAGGCGCCCCAGCACCAGATCGATCTCGCCCTGTCGCAACTGCGCCATGAGCTGGCGATTGGTCCCGCTCACCACCCGCACCCGCAGCGCCGGCTCCAGCGCCGCCAGCCGCGCCACCGCCGCCGGCAGCAGGCCCGCCGCCATGTTGGGCAGGGCGCCGACGGCCACCCGCAGCTCGTCGGCCTCGGGCTGCTCGAGCGCCTGCGCCAACCCTTCCTGCAGGGCGCGCAGCGTGCTCACGGCATGCTTCATCAGCACCTCGCCGGCGGCCGTGAGTTCCACGCCGCGGCGCCGGCGCAGCAGCAGGCGCCGGCCGACGATGTCCTCCAGCTCGGCCACGGTCTTGGACACGGCGGGCTGCGTCAGGGCCAGCGCCCGGGCCGCGCGCACGAGGTTGCGCTCCTGCCCGACGACGGCCAGGCATTGCAGGTGGCGCAGCTTCAGTCGTGAAAAATTCATGGCTCTCGATCTCCTGGACGAACACCTGCTCGATGGCGTAGCCAGCCGAGATATTAATTTCTTGAATACGTAAGCAACGAGCTTTCAGTTGTGCCGAGGGGACGCGCCACCTAGAGTGCGGTCATCGGACACGCGCCGCCACGGCGCCTGCCCGCCAGCAACCACAGGAGACTCCCATGCCCCGAACCCTCGCCCGCGACGCCGTCTCGCCGCGCCGCCGCCCCGTGCTCGCCGCCTCCCTCCTCGGCCTGGCCCTGGCCGCCCTCGCGGGCGGCACCGCCTCGGCACAGAGCGCCTGGCCCGACAAGCCGGTGCGCCTGGTCACCAACTTCCCGGCCGGCGGGCCGCTGGACGTGCTGGGCCGGCAACTCGCCATCCCGCTGCAGGCCGAGCTGGGCCAGCCCTTCGTCATCGACAACCGCCCGGGCGCCGGTGGGAACATCGGCGCCGACGCGGTCGCCAAGAGCGCGCCGGACGGCTACACGGTGCTGCTGACCATCGACACTACCCTCACCATCAACCCGCACGTCTACCGGAAGATGCCCTTCGCGCCGAAGGACCTGAAGCCGCTGATGATCCTCTCGTCCTCAGGGCTGACCCTGGCGGTCAACCCCAGCGTGCCGGCCAGCGGGCTGCGCGAGTTCGCGGACATGGGCAAGAAGCAGGAACTGACCTTCTCCTCGGCCGGCAACGGCAGCCCGGGGCACATCGCCTCCGCCCTGTTCGCCAGCGGCACCGGCGCCCGCATCACGCACGTGCCGTACAAGGGCAATGCGCCCGCCGTGACGGCCTTGATCGCGGGCGAAGTGCAGGCCGGCATCCTGGCCACGCCCGGGCTGCTGCCGCAGATCCAGGCCGGCAAGGCCCGGCCGCTGGCGGTCACGGGCAGCCAGCGCTCGCCGCTGCTGCCGCAGACGCCGACCGTCGCCGAGCTGGGCTTGAAGGACCTGGGCTTCGACGTGCTGTACCTGACCATGGTGCCGGCCGCCACGCCCGATGCGGTGGTGAAGAAGCTGCAGGGCGCGTTGCAGCATGCCCTGGCCCAGCCCGAGGTGAAGCAGCGCCTGGGAACGCTGGACATGGTGCCGCTGGGCGAGACGGGCCAGGCCGCGGCCGACCGCCTGGAAGCCAACCGGCAGCGCTACGGCAAGATCGTCGAATCGATCGGCCTCAAGCTGGACTGATGCCCATGAAGCGGCCGAACCTCATCTTCATCGTTGCCGACGACCTGGGCTACGCCGACCTGGGCTGCTACGGCGGGCGCGAGGCCTCCTTCGGCCCCGTCTCCCCCGTGCTCGACCGCCTGGCCGCGCAGGGCATCCGATTCACCCAGGGCTACTCGAACTCCCCCGTGTGCTCGCCCACCCGCTTCGGCCTGATCACCGCGCGCTACCAGTACCGCCTGCGCGGCGCCGCCGAGGAGCCCATCAACAGCAAAAGCCGCGGCAGCACCACCCTGGGCCTGCCGCCCGAGCACCCCACGCTGCCCTCGCTGCTGCAGGACGCCGGCTACCGCACCGCCCTCGTGGGCAAGTGGCACCTGGGCTACCCGCCCGCCTTCGGCCCCCTGCGCTCGGGCTACCAGGAGTTCTTCGGCCCCCTGTCCGGCGGCGTGGACTACTGGACGCACTGCGACTCCGCCGGGCGCCACGACCTGTGGTTCGGCGAGGAGGAAAAGCAGCACGAGGGCTACCTCACCGATCTGCTCTCGCGCCGCGCCGTGGACTTTGTGGATCGCATGGCCCAAGGCGACGATCCCTTCTTCCTGAGCCTGCACTACACCGCCCCGCACTGGCCCTGGGAGACGCGCGAGGACGCCGGCCGCGCTGCCGTGGTCAAGGACAACCTGTTCGACCTGGCCGGCGGCAACGTGGACACCTACCGGCGCATGATCCACCACATGGACGAGGGCATCGGCTGGCTGGTGCAGGCGCTGGAGAAGAACGGCCAGTTGGACGACACGCTGATCGTGTTCACCAGCGACAACGGCGGCGAGCGCTTCTCGGACAACTGGCCGCTGGTGGGCGGCAAGATGGACCTGACCGAAGGGGGCATCCGGGTGCCGTGGATCGCGCACTGGCCGGCTGCTATCCGGGCGGGCGGCGAAAGCGGTCAACTGTGCATGACGATGGACTGGTCGGCCACGATGCTGGAGGCGGCCGGGGTGGCGGCGCATCCGGAGTACCCGCTGGACGGGGTGTCGCTGCTGGGGGTGCTGCGCGATCCGGCGCAAGGCGGCTTCGAGCGGGACCTGCACTGGCGCATGAACCACCGGGGCCAGCGGGCGCTGCGCCAGGGGCGCTGGAAGTACCTGCGGGTGGATGGCAACGACTACCTGTTCGACGTCGAGGCCGACGAGCGCGAGCGGGCCAACCAGGCCAGGAAGGAGCCCGGGCGGCTGGCGGCCATGCGCCAAGCCTGGGAGGCGTGGAACGACACCATGCCGCCCATCCCCGAGGACGCCACCGTCAGCCTGGGCTACTCCTGCAAGGACATGCCGCAGCGCTGACGCGCAGGCTTCCGGACGCGCTCAGGGGCCGATGACGTCGCCGGCCGGCGACGATGCCGGCGGCAGCGGCTGTTGCTGCGCCCTGCGATCCAGCCGGTCTTCCAGTTGGCCGATGTGCGCCGCCACGGTGTTGTCCATCTGCTCGGCGCGCTGGCGCAGCGCATCTTCCAGTTGCTCGATGCGCGCCAGCAGCGCGGCGTGGCGCTCGCCGTTGCGGGCCATGTGCTCGTTCTCCTGCGCCGCCAGGAAGTTGCGCAGTTCGGTGAAGCGGGACGCCTCGGCCTTGTCGGCCAGGTCGCGCTGCGCCTGCATCTCCTTGCTGTGGCGCCGTGCGTCCATCAGCACGCTGCTCTGCAGCCACAGCACGTAGATCAGGAAGAACAAGCCCAGCAGCACCGTCAGCCCCAGCATGATCAGCCCCAGCGGGGCCGTGACCTGCATGAAGCCGACGGACATCATCGTCGGCGTGGCCAGCGTGCCCCAGTTGAGCGCGGCCAGCGCGGCGATGAGCAGAACGACGACGAGAAGGATGCCTGTGCGCAATCCCATGGTGAACCTCTCCTAGTTTTCAACTCCGCCGTTTGTAACGCAGGACGGCCCGCGCCCCTGTAGTCCGGTGGCGCGGGCCGTCGCAAGCTGGCCGGTCGCGGGCGTCAGTTGGTCTCGGCCAGTTGATCGAGGATGGCCGGATTCTCAAGGGTGGAGGTGTCCTGCGTGATCGCCTCGCCCTTGGCGATGGAGCGCAAGAGGCGCCGCATGATCTTGCCGCTGCGCGTCTTGGGCAGGTTGTCGCCGAAGCGGATGTCCTTGGGCTTGGCGATCGGGCCGATCTCCTTGGCCACCCAGTTGCGCAGCTCGTTGGCGATGGCCTTGGCTTCTTCGCCTGTGGGCCGGCCGCGCTTGAGCACCACGAAGGCGCAGATCGCCTCACCGGTCAGGTCGTCGGGGCGGCCCACCACCGCGGCTTCGGCCACCAGGTCGGTCTTGGCGACCAGGGCCGACTCGATCTCCATCGTGCCCAGGCGGTGCCCGCTGACGTTGAGCACGTCGTCGATGCGCCCGGTGATGCGGAAGTAGCCGGTCTTCGCGTCGCGCACGGCGCCGTCGCCGGCGAGGTAGATCCTGCCGCCCATCTCTTCGGGGAAATAGCTCTTCTTGAAACGCTCCGGGTCGTTCCAGATGGTGCGGATCATCGAGGGCCAGGGCCGCTTGATGACCAGCATGCCGCCCGAGCCGTTGGGCATGTCGTGGCCGGTTTCGTCGACGATGGCGGCCTGCATGCCCGGCAGCGGCAGCGTGCACGAGCCCGGCACCAGCGGCGTGGCGCCCGGCAGCGGGTTGATCACGTGGCCGCCGGTCTCGGTCTGCCACCAGGTGTCGACGATCGGGCAGCGCTCGCCGCCGACGTTCCGGTAGTACCACATCCACGCCTCGGGATTGATCGGCTCGCCGACCGAGCCGAGGATGCGCAGGCTGGTCAGGTCCCAGTTCTTCGGATGCACCTTGGCGTCGGAGTCGGAGGCCTTGATGAGCGAGCGGATCGCCGTGGGCGCGGTGTAGAACACCGAGACCTTGTGGCGCTCGATCATCTGCCAGAAGCGGCCGGCATGGGGATACGTGGGCACGCCCTCGAACACCACCTGCGTCACGCCGGCGGCCAGCGGGCCGTAGACGATGTAGGAGTGGCCGGTCACCCAGCCGATGTCGGCTGTGCACCAGAAGACGTCCTCGGGTCGGATGTCGAAGGACCACTGCATCGACAGCCGCGCCCACAGCAGGTAGCCGCCAGTGGCATGCTGCACGCCCTTGGGCTTGCCGGTGGAGCCGGAGGTGTAGAGGATGAACAGCGGATGCTCCGCGCCCACCGGCACCGGCGCGCATTCGCTGCTCTGGCCGGCCAGCACCTCGGCGAAGGTCTTGTCGCGGCCCTCGACGCGGTTCCACGCCGAGGCCGTGCGCTCGTAGACCAGCACGGTCTTCAGCGTGTCGCAGCCGCCCATCGCCACGGCGTCGTCGACGATGGCCTTCAGCGGCATCTCCTTGCCGCCGCGCAACTGGAAGTTGGCGGTGATCACGGCCACCGCGCCAGCGTCGATGATGCGCTCCTGCAGCGCCTTGGCCGAGAAGCCGCCGAACACCACGCTGTGCGTGGCGCCGATGCGCGCGCAGGCCTGCATGGCCACCACCCCCTCCACGCCCATCGGCATGTAGATGACCACGCGGTCGCCCTTGGCGATGCCCTGCGCCTTCAGCGCGTTGGCGAACTGCCCCACGCGCGCCAGCAGTTCCTTGTAGGTGACGTGGGTGACGGTGCCGTCGTCGGCCTCGAAGATGATCGCGGTCTTGTTCTCGACCGGCGTGCCGACGTGGCGGTCCAGGCAGTTGGCGCTGGCGTTGAGTTCGCCGTCGGCGAACCACTGGTAGAAGGGCGCGTTGGATTCATCCAGCGTCTTCGTGAAGGGCTTGGTCCACTGCAGCTGCTCGCGGGCGCGGCGGGCCCAGAAGCCCTCGAAGTCCTTCGCCGCCTCGTCGCACAGCGCCTGGTAGGCGTCCATGCCCGCGATGCGCGCACCTTCGCGCGCACGGGCGTCGGGTTCGAAGACGCGGTTCTCGACGAGGACGGATTCGATCGCGGACGAGCTGCTGCTCATGACTGGTGTCTCCTTCTAGGCAGTTGTCGGGACGGACTGTGCGGCGCCACTCTTACGAAGCACTGACGCGGACGATGGTAGTCCTGCCCGCGCACGGGTGCATCGGGGCGAAGGCGCGGCCCTGCGGGCTTCTAGAATCCGCCTCCCCCGACGACACCCTCGCCGCGATGTCCCTGCCCGATCCTTCCGACATGAACCCGCCCAAGGGCTCGCCCCTGCGCCCGCTGCCCAGCCTGATCTTCGCCAGCCGCTGGCTGCAACTGCCGCTGTACCTGGGCCTGATCGTGGCCCAGGCGGTGTACGTGGTGCACTTCCTGATCGAGCTGACGCACCTGGTCGAGGCCGCCTTCGGCAGCGAGAAGGCCCTGCAGGCGCTGATCACCAGCATCGGCTACAAGACCACGGCGCCCATCACCACGCTCAACGAGACGGTCATCATGCTGGTGGTGCTGGCGCTGATCGACGTGGTGATGATCTCCAACCTGCTCATCATGGTGATCGTCGGCGGCTACGAGACCTTCGTCAGCCGCATGAACCTCGAGGGCCACCGCGACCAGCCCGAGTGGCTCAGCCACGTCAACGCCTCCGTGCTCAAGGTCAAGCTGGCGATGTCGATCATCGGCATCAGCTCCATCCACCTGCTCAAGACCTTCATCAACGCCGAGAACTACACCGACAAGGTGCTGATCGCGCAGACGGTGATCCATGCGGTGTTCCTGCTCTCGGCCATGGCCATCGCCTACACCGACCGGCTGATGTCCGGCCCGGAAGACAGGCACTGAAAGGCCAGGCCGTGACCCCGGGCGCCGCCGCACAGTCGAGTCTTGCCCGGTGGGAGCGCGGCCTGCCCTCCGAGGGCGGCCTGCCCTTCGAGCCCCTGCTGCGCCGCTGCCGGCTCGACTATTCCCCGGCCAGCCTGGGGCGCATCGACATCTTCCTGGACGCCGTGCGCAGCGCGCGCCGGCCGCAGGAGGCCGACTTCCTGGCCGACGCGGCGCAGCGCCAGCTGCTGTGCCTGCTGGCCTTCTATGCCGGCGAAGTGATCGGCCGCGCGATGGAGCGTGCCCCGCAGTGGCTGCTGCCGGCGCAGGCCGCGGCGCTGGCGCCGCCGCCGCCGCTGCCGGCCCACCCCTTCCATGCCGCGCTGAGCGCGCGCTTCGGCGATGCGCGGAATGCCGACGGCGCCCTGCTCTTCCTGCCCCTGGCGGCCCTGTGCGGACGGCTGTTCGGCACATCCGGCGCGGTGCCGCAGGGGCTGCAGGCGGCGGCCGCCGCCTGGTGGCCCGAGGCCTTGCGCGATGCCGAACGGGCCAAGGCGCCCCTGCCGCCGCGCGCCGGCGAGCCCTGGCCGCCGGAGATGCCCGCGCCCAGCCAGCCGTCCGAGGATTCACCCGAGGCCCTGTGCATCCGTGCCCAGCGCCTGACGCACGGCGAGGCCGCCGCCCCCGACCTGGGCGCCGCGCTGGACCTGTACCGGCGCGCCGCCGAGGCCGGCCTGCTCGAAGCGCAACTGCAGGCGGCCCGCCTGCACCTGCGCCACGACGGCCCGGCACCCGACCTGCTGGAAGCCGAGCGCTGGCTGCGCCTGGCGGCCGCGCAGGGCAGCGACAAAGCGCGCGAACTCATCGCGCAACTGGAACTGGACCGACCTCCCATGCCCACGCTGGGCGAGCGCGTCGACGCCTGGACGGACCGCACGGTCGACTGGGTGGTCGACCGCATCGAGCGGCTGGCAGCCGCGCGATCGGCCTCGCGCCGACGGCCCCAGTGAATTGCCGGCTGATCCATCCACATCCCGGTGACATGACCACAGAACGCGGCTGAATTCGGGAACATCCGGATTTCATCCGGACAAAGTCGACTACAATAGAGGTCTTTTCCACAGCCGGCGGGCTTTCCGCCGGCGCTCTGCGCGCTACTCGCGGATCGTTCCTGCATCCCGTCGCGGCGCCAGATCCCTGCGCCGGCCCCTGGCCGGCGGCGGCTGGCGCTGCCAGCCACCCCGACGCCGCGTCGCACTGCTCCGCTCGGCCCCCTCGACCAGGCCCGCCGAACGGCCCCCGCTGTGCGTGACGGGCGCTGGCTGCGTCGCACCTCGTCGTCTTCAGTGCCTGCCCTGCGGCTGCGGTCCGCGGTCGCCTGCACGCTTGCTTTTCCAGGCGGCCATTGCCAAGCCCACCCTTACCCAAGGAGGCCTGCCGCCATGGCAAAAGACATCCAGATCGACCACGTGTTCAAGGTCTTCGGCGACGACCCGGAGGCCGCGCTCGCGCTGGTGCGCGAGGGCCTGTCCAAGCAGGAGATCCTCGCCCGCACCGGGCAGTCCATCGGCGTCTTCGACGCGCACTTCGACATCAAGGCCGGCGAGATCTTCGTCATCATGGGCCTGTCCGGCTCGGGCAAGTCCACGCTGGTGCGCCTGCTCAACCGGCTGATCGAGCCCAGCGCCGGGCGCGTCGTCGTCGACGGGCGCGACATCTTCAAGCTCTCCGACGCCGAGCTGCGCGCCCTGCGCCGCAAGGACATCAGCATGGTGTTCCAGTCCTTCGCGCTGCTGCCGCACATGACGGTGCGCGACAACACCGCCTTCGGCCTGGAGCTGGCCGGCGTGGACAAGACAGCGCGCCTGGCGCAGGCCGACGAGGCGCTGGCGCAAGTCGGCCTGGCCGGCTGGGGCGACAGCTACCCCGACGAACTCTCCGGCGGCATGCAGCAGCGCGTGGGCCTGGCCCGCGCGCTGGCCTCGGACCCGTCCATCCTGCTGATGGACGAGGCCTTCTCCGCGCTCGACCCGATCATCCGCACCGACATGCAGAGCGAGCTGCTGCGGCTGCAGCAGGTCAAGCGGCGCACCATCGTCTTCATCTCGCACGACCTGGACGAGGCCATGCGCATCGGCGACCGCATCGCCATCATGAAGGACGGCCAGGTGGTGCAGGTGGGCACGCCCGAGGAGATCCTGCGCAACCCGGCTGACGACTACGTGCGCAACTTCGTGCGCGGCGTCGATGCGGCGGCCGTGTTCAAGGCCGGCGACATCGCTCGGCGCACCCAGGTGGTGGTGGCCGAGACGCCCAGCCGCGGCGCGCGCTCCACGCTGTCGATGCTGGAGAGCCAGGACCGCGAGTTCGGCTTCGTGGTCGACACGCGCCAGCAGTTCCTCGGCCTGGTCTCGGCCGAATCGCTGCGCACCGCGCTGAAGGACCACGAGGGCTCGCTGGGCCTGCACCACGCCTTCCTGCCCGAGGTGCGCACGGTGGCCGCCATCCACCCCGTCAATGAACTGTTCGGCCAGGTGGCGCAGTCGCCCTGGCCGCTGCCGGTGGTGGACGAAGGCGGCCGCTACGTCGGCGCCATCAGCAAGACCACGCTGCTGCGCTTCATGGACCGCAACACCGGTTGAACCCACACCTCAGGAGGACAGAAAGATGGACGACAACACCCTTCCGAGCACGACCGACCGCACTGCGCTCGACGGCCTGGTGAACCCCGGCGCACCGGCCGCCGACGATCCCTGGGCGGCCGTCGGCGCCGCGCCGGCGAGCCCCGCGCCCGCGGCGGATGACGACCCGTGGGCCGCCATCGCCGAGGGCGGCGGCGACGCCGGCTGGCTGGACGGCACCGCGGCCGCCGCCACCCCCGATCCCGGCGCGCTCGACACCGCCGGCGGGTTCCAGCTCTCCCAGCTGTGGGACGGCAGCCTGCCGGTGCACGACTGGATCAACGGCGGCCTGGCCTGGACGGTGGAGCACTTCCGCCCCTTCTTCCAGGCCGTGCGCGGCCCCATCGACGCCACGCTCGGCGGCGTGGAGTCGGCGCTGCTGGCGGTGCCCGCACCGGTGATGCTGGCCCTGCTGGGCCTGATCGCCTGGCAGTGCGCCGGACGCGCGGTGGCGATCGGCGCCGTGGTCTCGCTGCTGCTGGTGGCGCTGCTGGGCATCTGGCCCGAGGCCATGACCACGCTCTCGCTGGTGCTGACCTCGCTGGCCTTCTGCGTCCTGATCGGGCTGCCGCTGGGCATCGGCCTGGCCGCCAGCGAGCGCGCCCAGCGCATCGTGCGCCCGCTGCTCGACGCGATGCAGACCACGCCCGCCTTCGTCTACCTGGTGCCGGTGGTGATGCTGTTCGGCATCGGCAACGTGCCGGGCGTGATCGTCACCATCGTCTTCGCGCTGCCGCCGCTGGTGCGCCTGACCACGCTGGGCATCCGCCAGGTGCGGCCCGACCTGGTGGAGGCCGCGCGCTCGTACGGCGCCTCGCCCTGGCAGCTGCTGGCCAAGGTGCAGCTGCCGCTGGCGATGCCCTCGATCATGGCCGGCATCAACCAGGCGCTGATGCTGTCGCTGTCGATGGTGGTGATCGCCTCCATGATCGCCGTTGGCGGCCTGGGCCAGATGGTGCTGCGCGGCATCGGCCGCCTGGACATGGGCCTGGCCACCATCGGCGGCCTGGGCATCGTGCTGCTGGCCATCACGCTGGACCGCATCACCCAGGCCATGGGCCAGCCGCGCCGCGGCGCGCGCCACTGGTGGCAGGCCGGGCCGGTCGGGCTGGCCTGGCGGCTCATGCAGCCGAAGCGGCAGGCCACTGCCGACGCAGCTTCCACACCGAACGCCGAAGCGCAGCCGGTCCTCGCCGCCCGCACGCACTGAGCCCCTGCTTCTCCCGCAACAACACCCAAAGGAGCCACCGCATGACGATCCCGTCCTCTCCCCTCGCCCGCTGGCGCGCCCTCCTCGCCGCCGGCCTGCTGGCCGCCGGCAGCGCCGCCGCCACTGCACAGGCCCTGCCCGGCAAGGGCATCCGGGTGCAGCCGCTGCAAAGCTCGATCGCCGAGGAGACCTTCCAGACGCTGCTGGTCTCGCGCGCGCTGGAGAAGCTCGGCTACGACGTGCAGCCCATCCGCGAGGTGGAGTACCCGACGGCCCACATCGCCATCGCCAACGGCGACGCCACCTTCATGGCCGACCACTGGGACCCGCTGCACGCCGACTTCTACAAGAACGCCGGCGGCGACGCCAAGCTCTCGCGCACCGGCAGGTACTCGACCGGCGCGGTGCAGGGCTACCTGATCGACAAGAAGACCGCCGACGAGCACGGCATCACCAGCATCGACCAGCTCGCCGACCCGAAGATCGCCAAGCTCTTCGACGCCGACGGCGACGGCAAGGCCGACCTGACGGGCTGCAACCCCGGCTGGGGCTGCGAGGCGGTGATCGAGCACCAGCTCGACGCCTACAAGCTGCGCGACAGCGTCCGGCACGTGCAGGGCAGCTATGCGGCGCTGATGGCCGACACCATCACGCGCTTCAAGCAGGGCAGGCCGATCCTCTACTACACCTGGACGCCCTACTGGGTGAGCGGCGTGCTGCGCCCCGGCCAGGAAGTGGCCTGGCTGCAGGTGCCCTTCTCCGCCCTGCCCGGCGAGCAGGCCAAGATCGACACCAAGCTGGCCAACGGCAAGAACTACGGCTTCGTCGCCAACACCCAGCGCATCGTGGCGAACAAGGCCTTCGCCGAGAAGAACCCGGCCGCCGCGAAGCTGTTCGAGGTGATGCAGCTCCCGGTGGGCGACATCAACGCGCAGAACCTGCGCATGCGCGACGGCGAGAACAAGCCTGCCGACGTGGAGCGCCACACCGATGCCTGGATCAAGGGCCACCAGAAGACCTTCGACGGCTGGATCGATGCGGCGCTGAAGGCCGCGGGCGGCTGAGCGCCGCGCACAAGGAAAAGGGCCGCTGGATGCGGCCTTTTTTCATTCGCGCCGGCTCAGCGGCCCGTCATTTTCTCCGGCACGACCCACGCGTCGAATTGCTCGCCCGTCAGATGCCCCGAGGCGATGGCGGCCTCGCGTAGCGAGGTGCCCTCCTTGTGCGCCTTCTTGGCGATGAAGGCCGCCTTGTCGTAGCCGATGTGCGTGTTCAGCGCCGTCACCAGCATCAGCGAACGGCTCACCAGCTCGGCGATGCGCTCGCGGTTGGGTTCGATGCCCACCGCGCAGTGGTCGTTGAAGCTGGTGATGCCGTCGGCCAGCAGGCGCACGCTCTGCAGGAAGTTGTGCGCCACCATCGGGCGGAACACGTTCAGCTCGAAGTTGCCCGACATGCCGCCGATGTTGATGGCCACGTCGTTGCCCATCACCTGCGCGGCCAGCATGGTCACCGCCTCGCTCTGCGTCGGGTTGACCTTGCCGGGCATGATCGACGAGCCCGGCTCGTTCTCGGGGATGCTCAGCTCGCCGATGCCGCTGCGCGGGCCGCTGGCGAGCCAGCGCACGTCGTTGGCGATCTTGTTCATGCTGGCGGCCAGCGTCTTGAGCGCACCGTGCGCATGCACGAAGGCGTCGCAGGCGGCCATCACCTCGAACTTGTTCGGTGCGGTGACGAAGGGCAGCCCGGTCAGCCGCGCCAGCTCGGCGGCCACGCCCTCGGCATAGCCCTTGGGCGCATTCAAGCCGGTGCCCACCGCCGTGCCGCCCAGTGCCAGCTCGCACAGGTACGGCAGCGCTGCGCGCACGTGCCGCTCGTTCTGGTCGAGCTGCGCGACCCAGCCGGAGATCTCCTGGCCCAGGGTGAGCGGCGTGGCGTCCTGCAGGTGGGTGCGGCCGATCTTCACGATGTCCATGAAGTCCTCGGACTTCTTCGCCAGCGTGGCGCGCAGCCTGGCGATGGCCGGCAGCAGCCGGTGCGTGACGGCCTGCACCGCCGCCACGTGCATGGCGGTGGGGAACACGTCGTTGCTCGACTGGCTGCGG
Source organism: Xenophilus azovorans DSM 13620 (assembly GCF_000745855.1). GTDB lineage: Bacteria > Pseudomonadota > Gammaproteobacteria > Burkholderiales > Burkholderiaceae_C > Xenophilus > Xenophilus azovorans. The sequence continues at coordinate 72,156 of NZ_JQKD01000011.1, read as the reverse complement.
TTCACGTCGTCGTTCGGATGCACCAGCCGCCCCTCGCCGCGCGGGCCGCCCAGCAGCTCGCTGGCGCGGTTGGCCAGCACCTCGTTGACGTTCATGTTGGTCTGGGTGCCGGAGCCGGTCTGCCACACCACCAGCGGGAACTCGCCCTCGTGCTTGCCGGCCAGCACCTCGTCGGCCGCGGCGACGATGGCGTCGGTCTTCTTCGCGTCCTGCAGGCCGAGCTGCTGGTTGACCACCGCCGAGGCGCGCTTGACCAACGCCAGCGCGTGGATGATCTCCTTGGGCTGGCGCTCGCCGGAGATGTCGAAGTTCTGCAGGGAGCGCTGGGTCTGCGCGCCCCACAGCCGGTCGGCCGGGACGTCGATGGGGCCGAAGGTGTCTTTCTCGGTGCGGGTGCTGGTCGTCATGCTCGTGTTCGCTCGGTGGATCGGAACCTGCGAGTATCGGCTCAAACGAGAAGAGTTCTCATCTTCATGGTCTTGCCGCGCCGGCGTGGATGGGACGGGCCGTCCGATAATCCCGCCAGACCCGCGCCACGACGGGCCATCTGCCTCCTCTCCCCCACGACACGACCATGACCACGATCCAGCAAGACGACCTGATCGAATCGATCGCCGCGGCCCTGCAGTACATCAGCTACTACCATCCCGCCGACTACATCGCCCACCTGGCCCGCGCCTACGAGCGCGAGCAGAGCGCGGCGGCCAAGGACGCGATGGCGCAGATCCTCACCAACAGCAAGATGAGCGCGACCGGCCACCGCCCGATCTGCCAGGACACCGGCATCGTCAACGTCTTCCTCAAGGTCGGCATGGACGTGCGCTGGGGCGGCTTCACCGGCAGCCTGGAAGACGCCGTCAACGAGGGCGTGCGCCGCGGCTACAACCACCCCGACAACACGCTGCGCGCCAGCGTGGTGGCCGATCCGCAGTTCGCTCGCAAGAACACCAAGGACAACACGCCCGCGGTGGTCTTCACCGAGATCGTGCCCGGCGACACGGTGGACATCACCGTCGCGGCCAAGGGCGGCGGCAGCGAGAACAAGAGCAAGATGGTGATGCTCAACCCGAGCGACTCGGTGGTCGACTGGGTGCTCAAGACGGTGCCGACCATGGGCGCGGGCTGGTGCCCGCCCGGCATGCTGGGCATCGGCATCGGCGGCACGGCCGAGAAGGCGGTGCTGATGGCCAAGGAGTCGCTGATGGACGACCTGGACATGTACGAGCTGCAGGCCAAGGCCGCCAAGGGCGAGAAACTCACGCAGGTCGAGGAGCTGCGCCTGGAGCTGTACGAGAAGGTCAACGCGCTGGGCATCGGCGCGCAGGGCCTGGGCGGCCTGACCACGGTGCTCGACATCAAGATCAAGATGCATCCCACGCACGCGGCCAGCAAGCCGGTGGCGATGATCCCCAACTGCGCCGCCACGCGGCACGCGCACTTCGTGCTCGACGGCTCCGGCCCGGCGTACCTCACGCCGCCGAGCCTGGACCTGTGGCCCAAGGTGGACTGGGCGCCCGACACGCAGAAGAGCCAGCGCGTCAACCTGGACACGCTGACCAAGGAGGAAGTCGCCAGCTGGAAGCCCGGCCAGACGCTGCTGCTGAACGGCAGGATGCTCACCGGCCGCGACGCCGCGCACAAGCGCATCCAGGACATGCTGGCCAAGGGCGAACCGCTGCCGGTGGACTTCACCAACCGCGTCATCTACTACGTCGGCCCGGTCGATCCGGTGAAGGACGAGGCCGTCGGCCCCGCTGGCCCGACCACCGCCACGCGCATGGACAAGTTCACCGACATGATGCTGTCGCAGACCGGCCTGATCGCCATGATCGGCAAGGCCGAGCGCGGCCCGACCGCCATCGAGGCCATCCAGAAGCACAAGAGCGCCTACCTGATGGCCGTGGGCGGCGCCGCCTACCTGGTCAGCAAGGCGATCAAGACCGCCAAGGTGGTCGGCTTCGCCGATCTGGGCATGGAAGCCATCTACGAGTTCGACGTGGTGGACATGCCGGTGACAGTGGCGGTCGACGCCGGCGGCACCAGCGCGCACGTCACCGGCCCCGCCGAGTGGAGCAAGCGCATCGCCAGCGGCGAGTTCAAGGGCATCGCCCTGGAGACGGCCTGACCGCATGCACGCCGACGCCCGCTCGCCCATCGGCGTGTTCGACAGCGGCGTCGGCGGCCTGAGCGTGCTCGAGGCGCTGCGCGAGGCCTTGCCGCACGAGCGTTTCGTCTACTACGCCGACACCGCGCACGCGCCGTATGGCGAGCGCGGCGACGCCTATGTGCTCGCACGCACCCTGGCCGTGGCGAATGACTTGGTCGAAGGCCGGGGCGTGAAGGCGCTGGTGGTGGCCTGCAACACCGCCACCGCCGCCGCCATCCACGAACTGCGGGCCCTGTGGCCCGGGCTGCCCATCGTGGGGGTGGAACCGGCGCTCAAACCCGCCGTGGCCGCCAGCCGCGGCCGCATTGCCGTGCTGGCCACCCGCGGCACCCTGGCCAGCGCCAAGTTCCGGCGGCTGCAGGAAACGGCGGCGCCCCGCGCGCAGGTGGTGGCCGTGCCCTGCGACGGGCTGGCCGATGCCATCGAGCGCGCGGATGCCGGCGAAATCGACGCGCTGTGCGCCCGCTACATGCAGGCGGCCGGCCCCTTCGGTGCCGGGGCTGGCGAAACGGACACCGTGGTGCTGGGCTGCACCCACTACCCCTTCGCGACCGGCGTGCTGCGGCGCCATGCGCCGGCCTCGGTGCGCTTCCTGGACACCGGCGCGCCGGTGTCCCTGCGCACGCGCCAGCTGCTGGCCGAGGCCGGCCTGCTCGCAGGCCCCGGCGCTGCCGGCGGCATCGAACTCACCGGCAGCGGCGACCTGCCCGCACTGGAAGCCGCCGCCCGCCGCTGGCTCGCCCCCGCGCCGGGCGCGCAGGCGTCGAAAGATACCGATCCTGCGCAGCGCGTGACGCCGCAGGCCCTGCCGGCCGCCTGAGCGCGCCGGACAATCGGGGCATGCGTCCCCGCCTCCCGCGCCACCGCCGCGCCGCGCTGCTGTCCGCCTCCCTGCTGGCCCTCCTGGCCGTCGCCGCGCCGGCGGCGCATGCCGCCTGCGAAAGCGGCCTGGCGGAACGCATGCATGCCCGGCTGCATCCGAAGCGCACGCTGGACAGCGCCCTGGCCGCCTGCAAGGCCTGGCCCGCCTACCCGGGCCGCAGCATCGTCGTGCTGCCGCTGGAGCGGGAAGGCAGCGGCGCCGCCGGCCGCACGCTCGACCTGGAGGTGCTGGTGATCCAGCGCCCCGACAACGGCAACACCGACCGCGACGCCGTGCTGGCGCGCGTGCTGCAGCCCGAGGCGCTGGCCGAGGACGCCATCCGCATCCGCGACATCCGCATCGACACCGGCCGCTATGTGCTCTCGCCCGGCGCCCGCGCCTTCGGCCTGCGCGTGCGCTACGGCGGCAGCTCCCGGCCCAACCCCTTCGCCAGCGAGACGCTGCGCCTGTACGTGCCCGAGGGCGGCAAGCTGCGGCAGGTGCTCGACGAGGTCGAACTGGAACGCGACAGCGGCGAATGGGACCTGCAGTGCGCCGGCCAGTTCGAGCAGTTGCGCACGCTGGTGTCCGTCGGCCGGCCGCATGCCGGCGACGGCTTCGCCGACCTGGTGCTCGCCCGCACGCTCACCCCCTTGCGCTCCCTGGTGCAGGAAGACGGCCAGTGCGTGGAGAAGACCGGCACGGCGCGCTACGAATCGCTGACCCTGCGCTACGAAGACGGGCGTTACCCCGTGCCCAGGGCGCTGCGGGCGCCCTGACTCGAGGTCAGCGCGCGGCCAGCGCCGCCTCGCGCCCCCGGCGCATGTCGATCGGCGCCAGCAGCGCCAGCCCGGCCAGGAAGAACAGCATCGTCGACAGGATCGCCACCCGCTGGTTGCCGCCGGTCATCCAGGTGATGGCGCCGTAGGACAGCGGCCCCACGATGCTCGCCAGCCGCGTGGCGAAGGTCCACAGGCCGAAGTACTCGGCGAGCTTGGCGGGCGGCGCCAGCACGCCCGTCATCGCGCGGCCCGCCGACTGGCTGGAGCCCATCGCCAGCCCGGCGATGGCCGCCGCGCACCAGAAGCCGCCCTTGCTCGTCGCGCCTGCGGCGATCAGGCACACCGCCACCCAGGCCAGCAGCGTGATCGACAGCGCCCGGCGGTGGCCGATGCGGTCCTGCACGTAGCCGAAGGCGAAGGCGCCGCCAGCAGCCGCCAGGTTGAGCACGAAGATGAGCACCATCGTCTCGTGCGGCACGAAGCCGATCACCTGCTCCGCGTAGATCGCCGCCAGTGCGATCGCCACCGCCACCCCCGCCTGGTAGCAGACGGTGCAGGCCAGCAGCCACATGAAGTCGCGCTGGGTGCGCGCCGCGACGAAGGTGGCGTGCAGCTGGCGCCACGGGCTCACCCGCGCGCGCTGCGGCTGCGGCCGGGCCCGCTCGGGCAGCAGCGCGAAGGTGGCGCAGGCGGCCAGCGCATACACCACGGCCGTCACCAGCATCGTCACCGGCACGAAGTGCGAGGCCGGCAGCCCGCGCGACTGTGCCCACAGCACGTAGGCCAGGCACAGCCCCAGCGTCAGCATGCCGCCGACGTAGCCGAAGCCCCAGCCCCAGCCGCTGACCTGCCCCATGCCCTCGGGCCGCGCCAGTTCGGGCAGGAAGGCGCCGGTGAGCGACTCGCCGTAGGAATAGAAGGTGTTGGACACGACCACCAGCAGCATCGCCAGCAGCACGCCCTGCATGCCGCCGTCCTGCGCGAAGCGCGGCGTGAGCGCCAGCGCGGCGGTGGCCACCACGCAGCCGGCGGTGACCAGCATCAGCACGCGCTTCTTGGCGGCATGCCGGTCGGCCCAGGCGCCGATGGCCGGCATGCTGAGCATCACCACCGCATAGGCGATGCTCAGGGCCAGCGTCCAGGCAAAGGCCGCCCACGGCGCCGAGCGGGCGATGCCGCCCACGAAATAGGCCGCGTACACGGCCGTGATGACGACCGTGGTGTAGCCCGAGTTGGCGAAGTCGTACATCGCCCAGCCGAACACCTCGCGCTTGCGCACGCCGGAAAGCAGGACCGATGAGGAAAACAGGGACATGGAAGGACGATGCCCGCCAAGGCGGGCATCGTTATCGTCCGTCAGTGCAGGTGGCGCGGCCTGCGGCCGCCGCCGTGCCCGCCCGCCCCCGGGCCGCCGGTGCCGCCGCGCGGGCGCTTGCCGATCTCGAGCGAGTTCACCAGCGCGTCGAAGCGATCGCTGAAGAGCTTGTCGATCTCGGCCACCACGCCGCCCAGTTCGGCACCGTCGAAATGGCGCTCCATCAGGTTGACCACGTCCTCCACCAGCAGGTCGCGCTGCACCTGCATGATGGCGGCCGGGTTGGGGCCGACGAATAGCATGATGAAGTCGTCGCGCGATTCCTCCTCGGGATCGCCGTCCTCCTCCTCGTCGAACTCGGTGTCGTAGAAGGTGACCTCGATGGCCGCGCCCTGCTCGGCCAGTTCGTTCACGCCCATGCACATCTCGTCCAGGGCCTGGCGGAAGTCCTCGTCGCCCTCGAGCGTCCAGCACATCTGGAGCATGCGGTCCTTCTGCTCGTAGCGAATGCCCGGCTCCTCCTCGTAGGCGCTGGCGGCGGCATCCGCCAGCGATTTCGCGCCGGCATAGCTCCACAGCGGCTTGAGGGCTTCCTGGATCTGGGTGTAAGTCACGTCGGACCGCAGCGGCACGTCGCCGTGCACGTGGATCTCGAATGGAGCGTTGTAGCGAGGCATGAGCAGCTCCCTTGTACTCGTGGTGGCATGGTGGAACCGGCGGCGCGCGGGGCCCGAAGCATCCGGCCCCGCCGATGCCGGAAGGCACCGTGGATGTGCAGGCGTGGCGTCCGACCGGCGGCGCGCCACGGCAGGCCTGCCAGTGTATTCGACCGGCCCGTTGCGGCGACACTCGCAGCTTCTTCCCCGCACCGCCTGATGGCCCACCCTCCACGTCCCGGCTGGCTGCCCCGGATCGACCCCGCCCGCTGCACCGGCTGCGGCTGGTGCGTCGCCGCGTGCGAGCCGCGCACCTTGAGCCTGGAGGCCGTCCGTTGGAAGAAAACCGCGACGCTGCACGATCCGGCGCGCTGCACCGGATGCAGCGACTGCGCCATCGTCTGCCCCTTCCGCGCCATCTCGATGCACAGGGCGGCCGGCGCGCCGGGCGCGGCTTAAGCCTCGTCTAAGGTGGCGCCGGGATAGTGCGGGTTCGGCAGCTCGTCTCTTCTCCTCCCTCCTCCTCCGCAAGAGCTGCTGTTGGACCCGCTTCGGCGGGTTTCTTTTTTTGGGAAGGAGCGAGGCCCGTGGTGCCCGGAACCGGAATCGAACCGGTACGCCCCTTTCGGGGCGGCGGATTTTAAGTCCGCTGTGTCTACCAATTTCACCATCCGGGCGCCGGGCGCCGCAGCGGCCCAGCCATGCGAAAAGAGCCCCGTCAACCGGGTTGGCGGGGCTCTTCGCGACAAAGAGGTGGAGGCGCGAGCCGGAGTCGAACCGGCCTGACCGGATTTGCAATCCGGGGCATAACCGCTTTGCTATCGCGCCGCTCAGGCACCCAGGGCACCTGAAAAAAAGGGAAGCGGCTGCTTCCCTTTTTCAAAACTGGAGCGGGAAACGAGTCATGCACTAGAGCGCTAAGTCTCTGTTTCCCAATCACTTTCTCCACTGTGGTGATCAGCGAAGAACTCAATTATAGCCTTGTTTTTCGCCCTCGGCAACAAAGTTCATCCAACCACTTCCACCAGCGTCCAAGGATGATCCATCCACCCGTCGTTACGCCTGATGCGTCCAGCTGCTGAGCGGGTTCGCTATCGAACTCCAACTTGCGACGATCATGACTTGCGCTCGCTCCGCAGGCAGCGCGGGGTGGTGTCGCGTGGACTGCCTGGCACCTGGACGGCTGTAGGACACAACCGCCGGCATCGGAACACCGCAAGTACTCATCTTTACATCGCTGCGGCTAACTTCGCCGGAGCGCAACGCGGCGCCAGTGTAGTGGCAGCCAGCCTCAACGAAGGCGTGCAGCAATCCGGTTCATCTGCTCGATCTCCGCGCGCTGGCCATCGGAAATCGCTTGGCATAGGTTGACGAGTTCCGGATCTGAGAGCTGCGCCTCGCGGCACATGAGGATCGCTCCCGAATGGTGCGGGACCATAGACGCGATGAACTGTCGATCGCCGATTCCGGTTTGAGCACGGGTCGCGGCAAAAGAACCGAGTGTGAGAACGGCAAACAAGCCGTACAGCACGAGATTGAGCCGCCGGTTTGGAAACATGCCGGGCATTGTCGCTAGCATGAAGATGCCCATTGGCGCCCACATAGTGACCGCCATGTAGAGCATGTTGAGATTGTTTCTGAAGTCCCTGGCGCCGTCGATCATGCTGAACATTACGAAGTACATGACGACGAGGCCCAACACCATGTTCACCCAGAACTTGGCGTATGGTCGGCCGTGCTTACCCATCTGACCGGATGTGTGATGTTGATGTTCATGGGAATGTTCAGCCATCTCCGTCTCCTATGTGCTGGGGCAACCTGGCAGGGTCACTGGTACTGCGGCAGATACTTTGTCGATATATCAGCATGTGGAGCGATGCATCACTAACCGCTGATTTCCAGTCACCAACTGGACGTAGGGGCGTCGAACGCTTCAACTCGCTGGTCTTGAACCGTCTGGATATCAGACCATACCAAATCGGTCTTGATGGGCTTTGCGCCACCTATGACGCTGGTACCGTGAGCGCCAATATCGAGCTTGCGTCCTCATCGCTCGATGGGCCGGCAACTGATCGATTCTTGCATATCAAGCAAGACAAGGCCACCTGCGGCGGACGCCAATGGCCTCCTCCGCCTTCGCTTAGGGCATCGCCTCAAGCGTCCGTCGCAGGCCATAACGACACAACAGCCCTTGGGCAAGAAAGGAGCCGGTGATGTAGCGCACCCGAAAGGAGACGAAGACATGCACAAGGACATTTCAACATCAAAGGTGTTCTATCGTCCCATCGAGGCGGCCATCCGATGGGCTGGGTTGCTGCGGTATCTCCCGATGATCCTGGCCACGATCGCGTCACCGCGTGTCCTGCCTCGGTCGCTGAACTGCCCTCGATGGAATGAGTGCCGGCTGCACTCGGAACGTATCTATGACGGCATCCTCAACGGAGAGCTGCCCTACGGCAAGAACGGGATCACGCTCAATGATCCGAAGCTGCTCAATTCTCTGGATCTGACTGTTCGCCATGTCGATCTAAAACGCTGGATGCGCACCCACTATCCCGAGCACCGGCCAGGATTTCTGTTCAGCCGTGGCGAACGCATGGCGCATCCTTTCATCACCATGGAAACAGGACAGGCGATCCTCGTGGAGCGGCTGGCCCTTCAGGCCGCGCTTGAACAAGCCCGACGTGAGATGCGAGAACTGCAGGAGCAGCACGACACGCTACTCAAGCAATCCTCGGTGCTGTTGGCATCCAAGCAATGCGAGATCAGCGAACGGGCGGAAACGACCTATCTCAACATCATTGGAGGGATGTTGACGCTGATGCTGAGCCAGTCGCCTTCAGGCGTGCCCTATTCCAGCTTCAAAACGCAGGAGGCCCTTGTCTCTGCATTGGTCGCCCACTACGGCGGCACCATGGGCATCACTGAGCGCACCTTAAACGGAAAGTTCGCCAACGCTAAGAGGTACGTTCGTAGCGCAAGCGCATGAGGTTATCCAGCTTGTATGTGCAATCGCGGAGATTGCATTTGCAATGTCTTTCCGCAGCCAGGTCTATTGAATAGAGGTCACGCCAACAAACGCCACCGAGCGTTCAGGAGTGACCGCCATGTCGCAGACCCCTGTACTCCCGCCGAACGAGCGCCGCATCCTGCGGCTCGATGAAGTCGAAGCGAAGTCCGGCTTCAAACGCGCCCACATCTACAACCTGATGAAGAAGCGCCAGTTCCCTCAGGCGCTGCGCCTGGGCGTGCGCGCTGTCGGCTGGGATTCGATCGAAATCGACCAGTGGATCGCCGAGCGCCTCAACCACCGGACCTGACCCGCTCTCCCGCGGACTTCCCATTCCCAGCCGGAGAGCGCCATGCAGGTCGTGTCCATCATTTCAACGAAGGGCGGCGTCGGCAAGACCACGACGGCCGCCAACCTGGGCGGGCTCGCCGCGGACGCGGGCCTGCGCGTGCTGCTGCTCGATCTCGACGTGCAGCCCACCTTGTCCTCCTACTACGAACTGACCCAGCGCGCGCCGGGCGGCATCTATGAGCTGTTGGCCTTCAACGAGCGCGACCTTGGCCAGCTCGTGTCCCGCACGATCATCGCGGGCCTGGACCTGGTGCTGTCCAACGACCACCGGGGCGAGCTGAACACGTTGTTGCTGCATGCGCCGGATGGCCGCCTGCGGTTGCGGCATCTGCTGCCAGCACTTGCTCCCCTCTACGACCTGGTGCTGATCGACACCCAGGGCGCGCGTTCCGTGCTGCTGGAGATGGCGGTGCTCGCCTCCGATCTCGCGCTGTCGCCCGTCACGCCGGAAATCCTCGCGGCACGCGAGCTGCGGCGCGGCACCATGCAGTTGCTCGAAGACATTGCGCCGTACCGGCACCTGGGTATCGAACCGCCGCCGCTGCACTTGCTCATCAACCGCGTCCACCCGGTGTCCGCCAACGCACGGCTGATCCAGCAGGCCCTGCGCGACCTGTTCCAGGACAGCGCCGGCATCCGCGTGCTCGCCACCGACGTGCCGGCCATAGAAGCGTATCCACGTGCCGCAACGCGCGGCCTGCCGGTGCATCGGGTCGAGCACCGCCAGCCGCCCGGCAGAGTCGCCCCTGCCGCGCTCGACACGATGCGCGCGCTCGCCAGCGAGTTGTTCCCGCAATGGCAGGACCGACTGGCTCAAGTATCCGGCCGCCCGCAGCGACCTCTTGATCCTGGGAGGCCCCATGGCGAACGCACATGAGCTGGCCCGCGGCCACAAGCGGCTGCGCGCCCTGATCGAGTTCGCGGTCGGTGAGGGCTGGCACGTCAAGCGCACGCCGGGCGGGCACCTCAAGTTCACCAAGGCCGGCTGCGCGGCGATCTACACGAGTTCGACAGCGAGTGACCACCGGGCCGAATTGAACGCCCGTGCGCAGATCCGCCGCGCCGAGCGAGAGGCCCGCATGGCGCCGGCCGGCGGTCGTGGGGACTGCGAGGGGTGCGGCCATGGCTGACATGACCTCGCAGGACATGGCAGGCAAGCTGCTCGCGGCCGGCTTCGAGCGCAGCGGCCCAGCGGCTACGGCCTTGAGCGACCCGATCGCGGACACGCCCATGGTCGTGACGCTGGACCAGTTGCGGCCCTACGACCATGACCCGCGCATGAAGCGCAACCCGGCTTACGAGGAAATCAAGGCGTCCATCCGCGAGCGCGGCCTGGACGCGGCGCCGGCTATCACGCGCCGGCCCGGCGGGGACCACTACATCATCCGCAACGGCGGCAACACGCGGCTGGCGATCCTGCGCGAACTCTGGTCGGAGACCAAGGAAGAACGCTTCTTCCGCATATCGTGTCTGTTCCGACCATGGCCGGAGCGCGGTGAAATCGTCGCGCTGACCGGGCATCTTGCCGAGAACGAACTGCGCGGCGGCCTCACGTTCATCGAGCGCGCGCTCGGCGTCGAGAAAGCACGGGAGTTCTACGAGCAGGAGAGCGGCGCCGCCCTGAGCCAGTCGGAACTGGCCCGCCGCCTGGCGGCCGATGGCTTCCCCGTCCAGCGGTCGCACATCACCCGCATGGCCGACGCGGTGCGCTACCTGCTGCCCGCCATTCCCACCGTGCTTTATGGCGGCCTTGGGCGCCACCAGGTCGAGCGGCTGTCGGTCATGCGCACGGCCTGCAAACGCACCTGGGAGCACTACGCCAAGGACCGCTCGCTGCCGCTGGACTTCGACAGCTTTTTTCAGGAGGTGCTGGCGCAGTTCGACACGCAGGGCGACGAGTTCGCGCCGCAGCGCGTGCAAGACGAGCTGATCGGCCAGATGTCCGAGCTGCTGGGCATCGGCTACGACGTGCTGGCGCTGGACCTGACCGAATCGGAAAGCCGCCACCGGGCGCTGGTCAGTGACCCGACGCCACCTGCGGCGCAGCCGGCGTTGCCTTCGCCCACCGCCGGCACGCCGACTCCGCCGGGCGCAGCATCGTCCATCGCCACGCCTGCAGCGGCGGCCGGTCCTCCACCCGCCAGCCCTCCGGCGTCCGAGCCCACCTTGCGCCACGACGACACGGCGGCTGGCGAAGCGGCCACGGGAAGCCCGGCGGCTGCACCGAGCGATCTGCTTCGTGAGCACATCGTCTCGCCGGCACCGACGACCGAACGGCTGCAGTCGATCCAGCGCATGGTCGCCGACCAGTTGGGCGATGCGCTGCCGCCCGACTTCTCGGCGAGCGTGTTGCAGTCCATCCCGGTGCAAGCCGGCGGACTCTATCCGATCTCCGATGTCTGGTACATCGACGCCGGCCTGGACACGCCCGATCGGCTGCGCATCCACATCGCGCAGTTCGCGCGCGAGATCGCCGGGGAGGCAGGCCTGGACGAGTACATCGAGGATCGCGCCGATGGCATCGGGTTTGCGTGCCGCGCCCGCGGCCAAGCCCCGTCGCCGCTCGGCCGCGCGGTGCTGACGCTCCTCACTTCGCTGACGGGTCAGCCCGTCGCCGAAGCGGGCCTGGACGGCGCGCAGCTCGCCGCCGACCTGCCGACCCTGTTGCACGGCCAGAGCCAAGGCCATGGCAGCGGCGCAAGGCGCTTGAGCGACACCGCGTTGGTCAAGCTCTTTCGGCTGCTCCGCTTGGCCCGGCGTCTGCTGGACCTGGAAGCCGGCACCACGGCGCCCGGGACGTGAGCGAGGGAGGTCGCATGTCCACATCGCATCCGCTCAACCAGGCCGTGATCGCCCAGGCGCTGTATGACCTTCGCAACGGCCAACTGCGCCGCTGCAAGGCCATGGGCTTCGGCGAGGCCGAGCTGGATGCGCTCAAGCACCCCGCGCTGATCAGCGTGCTGGCCAACGCCAGCGTCTCGTGGTGCTCGGTCACGGTCAACCGCGAAGTGCTGCAGCGCCTGCTCAACCAGGCACAGGACGTGGAGAAGGAAATCGCCACGGTCGATCGCATGCTGCGGCTGGGGGCCAGCACGGAGATGGTCAGCCGCTTCTATGGCCTGACCCATCAGGAAGTCGCCCTGCGGCGGGAGATCCTCGGCCTGCCCAAGCGCAAGGGGCGCCACCCCGTCCTGGACGAGACCCAGGACACCGAACTGTGGCGGCAATGGAAAGCCGTGACCAGCAGCAGGAACGTCGATCTGGAGGACGAGACCTCGATTCTCGATGCGGCCATGGACCTGGCCGAGGGTATGTCACTGCCGCTCTCGGTGGTCTGGGCCGCGATCAGGAACTGGGTCGATCAGGGATTGGGCTAGGCCATGGCCGTGGACGACACCGCCCCACGAGCCCCGCGTCAAGGCCCCGTCGCACTCGCCGACCTGTTCGACGCTGCGCTGAAGGACCTCACGCCCAAGCCACATCCCAGCGCGCCAGCGCCCATGGCAGTGCCCACGCCTGCCGCGTCCGGCGACGCCTTCCTGTTCAGTGGCAATCGGCACGAGAGCGTGCCGCGGCGGCTGTTCCTCGACCGCCGCCTGACACCGCTGGAGCGCAACGCCTGGCAGGTGTTCCGGCTGATGCTCAACGACGACGGCGTCACGGCGTTCCCGACCTATGAGCAGTTGCGCCCCTGGCTGGCGTCCATGCCCTGCGCGGGACAAGCCTCCCACGAGACCGTCGCGCGGGCGCTGACGCTGCTGCGCCTGACGCGCTGGCTGAGCCTCGTGCGACGACGGCGCGACCCCAAGACCGGCCGCATCCTCGGAAACCTCTACGTCCTGCATGACGAACCCCTGACACCGTTCGAGGCCATGCAGCTCGACGCCGACTACCTGGCCCTGGTCAGCCAGTCGCTGGGGCATTCGGCCAAGGCCGTTCAGGTGGTGGGACTCAACACCCTCCAGGAGATCGCGGACGACCCGATGTTGTCCGGACGCACCTTGCCGTCGCGGCTGCAAGTGCTCGCCGAGCGCCTGGCCGACCAGGGCATCACCGCCACTCAAAGTTATCCACAGGAGGATGCGATCCACGATTCCGAAGAAGGGCCCGCGAGCCTTCTTCGGAATGGCGAACGCCCCTCTTCGGAATCCGAAGCAGGGCCGAAACCCGCGCCAGACGGCGCTCTTCGGAATCCGAAGCAGGACCGTACAGTACGTAGTAGTCGTATTAATGAAGTACGTACTACCGCGCAGGCGCGTGCGCTGGGCGACCTGCAATGGCCCAAGCGCTTCGCGGAACTGAAGGCGGAACAGCAGGCCGGAGCCAGGATGGCGTTGCAGCAGGTGGACGCTGCCCTGGGGCAGGCCGTGCTGGACGAATGGGCCGCACGGTGCGGCAAGCATGGCATCCGCAACCCCGCCGGATATCTGTTCGGCATCATCCAGCGCGCCATGCGCGGCGAGTTCAATGCGTGGGCCAAGCAGACCGGCCCGGCACCGCCAACACCATCGGCGGCGCGAGCGCCACCATCCGAGCCGCCGCGCAACGTCGTGCCGCCCGAGGTGGCCCGGCAGCACATCGAGCGCCTGCGCGACCTGCTGCGCAAGACCTGAGCACAGGGCTCGTCAAAGCCGTGAAGTAGATCTCCATGGCGGTCGGCAGAAACGGTCCCCTGGGGACGGCTGTGCGGTGAAGCGCCGGGTGACGGCGCGACCTGCTGCGCGAAACCTGGGCAAAGCGCCTGGCAAGGCCATGAAGCAAACCTCCATGGCGCTCAGCGGAACGGTCCCCTGGGGACGGCCGTGCTGCGAAGGATGGTGTCGAACGACAGCGCGACGTGCGGTGCAGCACGCAACCCGTCGACGACCGAGGCCCGGAGCGCCAACGTGAATGCCCATCTGCGGAGCGGTCCCCAGGGGACCGTTGCGCGCTGCGCCGCCAGCGCGCACAGAACCGGGGGCCGGCTCATTTCGGTTTGTTGACTGACTGCCTTCCGCCGCATGCGGATGCTGGCGGCTCCCTGTCCACCAGCGAGCGATCACCATGGCAACCAGCAACGAACCAATGCAACTCAACCTCGGCTCCCTGCGCAGCGCAATGTCGCTGACGCTGCACACCCACCACGCCTCGCGCATCTGGCATGGCCGCGCCGCCGCCGAGGGGCGACCGGGCATCGTCGGCCTGAACGGCTACATCGCCGTCATGAACAAAATGAAGCGCGGCTCGGAGCAGGACGACCCGTACAGCGACTGGTGGATGCTGCGCATCGAGGACAAGCTCGACCAGACCAAGACCACGCTGCAGACGCTGCGCGAACAGGTGGACCAGGCCCTGGCCGGCGTGCCCGCCGCGTTGACCCTGGGCGAGAACCTCAACGTGCAGCCCGTCAAGCTGCCGCTGTTCGTCAATGCGCAGTTGGGCTTTGCCGCTGTCTATCTCCTGGCCGACTACGACGACATCGCGCGCAAGCTGATCCTCGCCCACCACACCGCGCTGATCGACCGCAGCACCTTAGAGCGCTGGCTCAACGAGGGCGCGCACGCGCTGCGCAGCCTGTTCTCGCTGGCCCAGCAGTATCGCTATTCGGGCTGCACCCGCGACGATTTCGCGGCGAAGAATGCGGCAGCGCGGGCCGCGCTGGAGAAGTTCGGCGAGTTGCCGCAGGACGTGCTCGAAGGCACGCGCCGCTCGAAGTTTGCGCCACCCATCGTGCGCCGTGGTCTGCAACAGCGCGGTGAGAGTCCTGCCGCAGCCGCTACCAGCGTCGATGGTGATGCGGCCGCTGCTGCCGACCCGTCCGAAAACGCAGCCACTGCCGGCGAGGACGAATCCGCATGAGCGATCTGAACCAGCCGACCCGCTACTTCCGGGGCCTGCAACAGGGAGCCTTCATGCGCCTGGAACACGCGGCCTCTCTAAAAGGCCTTTTAAAGCCTTTTAAAGGTAAAGGGGACTTGGAGGCCTGGGCCGGCCAGTGCTTCGCCATGCGCGACGAGTTGATCGGCTTGGCGCAGCGACAAGTGCTGCAACAGGCCAGTGGGCATCCCTTCCACCTGCTGCCCGTGGAACTGGCCCAGCAGACCACTGGCGCGGGAACGACGTTCCTGCGCTGGCGCAGGCACGACCGCTCGGCCATGGGCGTGGCCCTGTGGCAGGAGCTGATGGCGAGCACCAGCACGCCGGTCAACCTGCTGGCCGACCTGCACGCGATCGAGCTGCAGCGCATCACGCTGAACATGCAGATCAGCCTGTTGCACACCCTGGGCAGGCAGGCGCAGGAGTGCGCCAGCAAGGCCGCCGAGGCGGAAGACGCCTACCTGCGCCGGCTCACGTCCTTTCCCGCCGCAATGCGCGATCGGTGATTGCGCCGGGCATCCCAGCACGCGCCCGGCGCCGACCAGGTGCGGGTATTTCAACCACCAAGGAGATTGCAACATGAGCACGCATTTTTCGGGCGAAGGCAACATCGGCTCGCCCCCCGAGTACCGGGAGTTCCCCAACGGCAACGACGAACCGCGGCGCTTGTTGCGGCTGAACGTGTATTTCGACAACCCCGTTCCCACCAAGGGCGGCGACTATGAGGATCGCGGCGGCTTCTGGGCGCCGGTGGAAATCTGGCACCGCGACGCCGCGCACTGGAAGGACCTCTACCAGAAGGGCATGCGCGTGCTGGTCGTCGGCCGCATGGAGCGCGAACCCTGGACCGACAACGAGGATCAGCCACGTGAGACTTGGCAGATCAACGCGCGCAGCGTCGGCATCCTGCCGTTCCGCATCGAGTCCGTCGTCCTGAGCCCCAAATCGCAGGAGACCGCACAGGACGCGCAGCCCAAGCCCCAGGCCGCCCAGGAACCGGCTGCGCCGAAGGAGCCCAAGCGCAGGAAGTGATCCGACGGGGGGGCGGCCGCAGTACGTTGCCGCCCCCCATGTCCTCGCGAGCTATCCCCAGGGGACAGCGCCACCAGCGTCCACCGGCTTCCACGCGCTCCCGAACATCGCGGCTCCCGACTCGCACATCGCCGGCCGCACGCCATCCCCGCCTCAGCCATCCCATCTCGTGAAAGCGGTCGCTGCCGCATGCAGCTTGTTTGCTGCTGCCCCAACAGGCGCTCGGCATCCTCGATCCCAGCAACTCCATGAACAACGGGAAGCGGATGGACGGACATGCGGCTGTTTCTGTGCGAGAAGCCCTCCCAGGGCAAAGACATCGGCCGGATTCTCGGCGCCACGCAGCGCGGTGAAGGCTGCCTCAACGGCTCCGGCGTCACGGTCACCTGGTGCATCGGCCATCTCGTCGAAGCGGCAGCACCCGAGGTCTATGACGCGGCGCTCAAGCGCTGGTCGTTGGAGCAGTTGCCCATCATCCCTCAGCAGTGGCGGGTCGAGGTCAAACCGCAGACCGCCACGCAATTCAAGGTCGTCAAAACGCTTCTGGCGAAGGCGACCCATCTCGTCATTGCCACCGATGCCGACCGCGAGGGTGAACTGATCGCCCGCGAGATCATCGACCTGTGCGGATACCGCGGCCCCATAGCACGCCTGTGGCTGTCGGCGCTCAACGATGCGTCCATCCGCACCGCGCTCGCCAAGCTGCGGCCCTCGGCCGAGACGCTGCCGATGTATTACTCGGCGCTGGCGCGCTCGCGCGCCGACTGGCTCGTCGGCATGAACCTCAGCCGGCTGTTCACCGTGCTCGGGCGGCAGGCCGGCTACGACGGCGTGCTGTCGGTCGGGCGTGTACAGACCCCGACGCTCAAACTCGTGGTGGACCGCGACCGAGAGATCGCGGCCTTCGTGTCCGTGCCGTACTGGGCCATCGACGTGTCCCTGTCCGCAGGCGGTCAGACGTTCACCGCGCAGTGGGTGGCACCCGACGCCAGCACCGACGACGCCGGCCGCTGCCTGCAGCAGCCCGTCGCACAGCAGGCCGCGCAACAGATCCGCGCCGCGGGCAGTGCCCAGGTGGTGTCGGTCGAGACCGAGCGCGTGCGCGAAGGCCCGCCGCTGCTGTTCGACCTGGGCACCTTGCAGGAAGTCTGTTCCAAGCAGCTTGGGCTGGACGTGCAGGAAACCTTGGAGATCGCCCAGGCTCTGTACGAGACGCACAAGGCCACGACGTACCCGCGCTCGGATTCGGGCTACCTGCCCGAAAGCATGTTCGCCGAGGTGCCCACGGTCCTGGACAGCCTGCTCAAGACCGATCCCACGCTGGCCCCGATCATGGGCCAGCTCGACCGCGCCCAGCGCTCGCGCGCCTGGAACGACAGCAAGGTGACGGCGCACCACGGCATCATCCCGACGCTCGAACCCGCGAACCTCTCCGCCATGAGCGAGAAGGAGCAGGCGGTGTACCGGCTGATCCGGGCGCATTACCTGGCCCAGTTCCTCCCGCACCACGAGTTCGACCGCACCGTGGCGGACCTCTCCTGCGGCCAGCAGAAGCTGGTGGCCACGGGCAAGCAGGTCGTCGTCAAGGGCTGGCTCCTGGTGCTGGCCGAGCCAGAACGTGAAGGCAGCGCCGACGAGGACGGCGATGCCCCGCGCAGCCAGGTGCTGCCCGCATTGCGCGACGGGATGGCATGTCAGGTCGCCGGGGCCGACATCAAGGCCCTCAAGACGATGCCGCCCAAGCCCTATACCCAGGGCGAACTGGTCAAGGCGATGAAGGGCGTTGCGCGTTTCGTGACCGACCCGCGCCTGAAGCAGAAGCTCAAGGACACGACGGGCATCGGCACCGAGGCGACCCGGGCCAACATCATCAGCGGGCTGATCGCCCGCGGCTACATCGTGAAGAAGGGACGCTCCATCCGCGCATCGGATGCGGCGCTCACGCTGATAGACGCCGTGCCCGCGGCGATTGCCGACCCCGGCACCACCGCCGTCTGGGAACAGGCGCTGGACATGATCGAGGCCGGACAACTCACCCTGGATGTGTTCATCGGCAAGCAGGCTGCATGGATTTCGCAGTTGATCGCGCAGTACGGCAGCACGTCCCTGTCCATCAAGGTGCCCCAAGGACCGGCTTGTCCGCAGTGTGGCGCGCCCACGCGCCAACGCACCGGCAAGAGCGGCCCGTTCTGGTCGTGCAGTCGCTATCCCGACTGCAAAGGCACGCTGCCGGTCGAAACCGGCACGTCCAAGCGTGGTGCCTCGCGCCCACGCAAGAGCGGCCGCAAAGGCTCCTGACCGACCCCCGTTCCCCGTGAGCCGTGCCCGCCATCGGCGGCGTGGCCCGTGTTCCGCATGCCCTGCGGGACGCCCAGCGCGCAACGCCTTCTTGTCCGTGTGCGCGTCCCGTTCAGCCGCCCCCGGCCGCGGGACCTGAAGGTAGCTTCTCCGCGAACCGCACCCCGCGCGTTCTCCCCGTCCGCATCTCTTCCGCACGCTGCGAAGGGTCCCCCGATGGCTTGCCTGTGCGAGCCACCCGGAGACCCTTCGTGGTCAGCGGTATTCGGTGCCGGTGCCCGCCGGCGCAAAAACGGGCTCCCTTTGTGCGCGGATGTGCGCCAGACGATGCCGGCCCCAGCCACGACATGGGCCGGGTGTGATTGCTGGATGAGCAGACGGTTCTAGCGACGACCGGGCCTGCCAATCAGCCCACGGGTGGTTCTTCTTTCCTCCCGAGCCGAAGGCCCCTGGGGCCTTCGGCGCCTTTCTCCTGCCTTTCAACGCCCCGGCCAGGGCGATGGCCCTGCGCCATACGAACAGGAGACCGACATGCACCCGAAACTTTGCGCACCGCCACGCAACACGCCGCTGCTCTACGGCAGCGTCTGCAGCGGCATCGAGGCCGTGAGCCTCGCTTGGCAACCGCTCGGCCTCGAAGCCGCGTGGTTCGCCGAGATCGAGCCGTTCCCGAGCGCCGTGCTCGCCCACCGTAACCCCCTCGTGCCCAACCTGGGCGACATGACCACGATCGCCCGCCAGGTCCGCGCCGGCACCGTGCCCGCGCCAGACCTCCTGGTCGGCGGCACGCCGTGCCAGTCGTTCAGCGTGGCCGGCGCCCGCCGTGGCCTGGCTGACCCGCGCGGCGCCCTGACCCTTGCCTATGTGGAGCTTGCAAATGCCATCGACCAAACCCGCCGCCAAGACCGCCGCCCGCCGGCAACGCTCGTCTGGGAAAACGTCCCCGGCGTCCTCAGCGACTGCAGCAACGCCTTCGGACACTTCCTGGGCGCACTGGCCGGCGAAAGCCGTGCGCTCGAACCGCCAGGGCAAAAATGGGCGCACGCAGGTTGTGTGTCTGGACCCCGGCGCCGCATCGCCTGGCGCTTGCTCGATGCTCAATATTTCGGCGTCGCCCAACGGCGCCGTCGCGTGTTTCTTGTGGCAAGTGGTGGAGGTGGCGTCGATCCCGCCGAGGTACTTTTTGAGCGCCCAGGCCTGCGCGGGGATTCTTCGCCGGGCTTCGCGCCGTGGCAAGACGCTGCCGGCGCTGCTGGATCGGGCGCTGCGGCAGCAGGCTGGTACTCGGGATATGCAGGACTGAAGCAGCCCTACGGCAAGGCCACGGTGACGTTCGGATTCGGCGGGGGCAACACCGCAGGACCCATCGACGTCGCGGCCTGCCTGACCGCGGCGCCCGGCCCGAAGAACGACTTCGAGGTCGAGACCTTCGTGGCGCAGTCCATCGCGGGCAGCATCAGCCACACGCTCAGCACCGCCAACGGCGGCAAGGGCTGCAGCGAGGACGGCACCGGCAAGGGTGTGCCGATCATTGCCTTCACCGCACAGGGCTGCGGGGCGGATGCGACGACGAACCATGCACCGACGCTGCGTGCCGGCAGACATCGCCTCAGCCACGCGAACGCCGGCGTGGTGCCGGCCATCGCGTTCGCGCAGAACTCGCGCGGCGAGCTGCGGCTGGAATCCGGCCACGGCCAGCTTGCCGGGACGCTCTCCACGGGTGGCGGCAAGCCGGGCCAAGGCCGGCCGATGGTGATCGGCGTGGCGCTGCGCGGTCGCACCGAAGGCCTGGCCGCTGAACTGGGCGATGGCGTCTCGACCGCGCTGCGCACCAGCAGCGGCGGTGCCGACAAGCCCCATGTGCTGGCACCGGACTTCGAGGCACATTTCCGCTACGACTGGAATAACCCCGGTCCGGGCGACTGGTCGCAGTGGCGGGTGCGTCGGCTGATGCCGGTCGAATGCGAGCGGCTTCAAGGCATGCCCGACGACTACACGCTGGTGCCGTACCGCGGCAGGCCCTCCGCCGACGCGCCGCGCTACAAGGCGATCGGCAACTCCATGGCCGTGCCGTGCGTCGCGTGGCTGGGCCAGCGGCTGGTGCAGTGCCTGCACAAGACGGGATCGAGCGCTTCGGATTGATGCACGACGCGGCCGGCGGGCCGCGTGATCCTCCCTCCTGCATTGCCGACGCATCGGCAACAGCCAGCAGCCAGGGTGTCAAGGCTGCCGTGGGTTCCTCCCACGCCACCCGCCAGTTCGCCCCGGCATCTCTCCGGCGAACGCTGCCCACCGGGCATCGATGCCACCTTCCTCCAACCCACGGGATGTATGCCGCGTCCCGTCAGGGGCGTGTCGTCAACCCGGTCGATATCAGGACTTTCCATGGACACCATCACCCGACAAGACCGCATCACGCTCAAGAACCTCAAGGTCGCGGATTTCGCGAGCGAGGAAACGCTGTGCTTCACCGCCACCGTCATGTTCGACGGCAGGCCCATCGCCGAAGCCCGCAATGACGGACACGGCGGCTCGACGTTCGTGCGCGCGTTGCAAGGCCAGGCCGCGCTGCTGGCCCAAGCCGAGGAATTTGCCAAGAGCCTGCCGCCGGCATCGCTCGACGTCGAGCGCGAGGACGACGAGCCACTTCTCATCGACATGACGCTCGACTTCCTCGTGGACCAGTTGGCCGATGCCATGCACGCAGAGCGCAAGCTGCGCACCGCGTTCCACCGCGACATCGGCAACAAGGTGCTGTTCATCAAGGACGGCCGGCTGCTGTTCCTCAAGGGCATCAAGCTCAAGGCCATTGCCGAACGCGCGGCATATTTCGCAAAGCTGCGCAGCCGACAGGACCAGCCCATCGTCATCCTGGCCGAGCTGCCAGCGGACGAGGCATTCGCCATCTGGAAGCAGCATGTCCTGGGCGACAAGCCCCGCTGATCCAGCCTCACCGCACCGTCATGACCGCCCCGCACTCGTTGCGGGGCTTTTCTTTGTCCCTGCGCACATCAATCGGGGCTGGACCAGATGCCGATTTCCAACTGACGTGGCGCGGCACCCTCACGAAGCTGTCCGCATGTTCGCTGATTCGTCAGCACATGCCAGCAGCCAGGGTTTCAGGCTGCCGCGGGGTTCTCTCCGCGCAACCCACCAGTCCGCATCGCATCCATTGCGCGGACGCGCGTCCCCAAGACGCTGATGCTTTTTTTCAACCGCGTGCGGGAGCTGCCATCCCGTGAGGGACAGGGCCCCGCTTTTCCAAGGAGCCCATCCATGTCCCAGCAAGCCTCTTTCGGCCGATTCGGTCAATTGGCCTTGACCTACTGCGGCAAGTTCCTGCCGCTCGAAGTCCTGCACAGCGCCGCCGGCCACTACATCGGCACGCGCGATACCGAAGGTCCCGTCTCGCGGGAATCTCGTGAGTACTTCCGCAGCCATGCCGCGGCTCAACGTGCCCTCGAAAGAGGCGGCTGGTCCCAGCTCGCCATTCCCTGATCCAACTGGAGGAATCACGTCATGAACCAGCTACTGCCACAGGAAGTCGTCGATCAGATCGTTCGGGAAGAACGGCATTTCAGCGCCGCGCCCCAAGCCTTTTTCGAGGCATGGAAGCGTGGTGTCGAGATCGCCGGCCCGCAATGGTTTGGCGATGGCACCCGTGAAGGTCTGAACCAGGCCAAGAGCAAGTGGGATCTGCGTCCCGACATGCTGCGCCTCAACGACGCCCTCGGCGTCCTGAGCAGCGGGGAACGCATGTTCCTGTCCGCGATGGTCAGCTTCTACAACGCGCGCGAGGGCGGTGCCATGCTCAAGCGCTGCCACTTCAACGGGTTGTCGGACTTCGACGGCCTCGATCTGCCACGTCGCCAGGTGATCGCCGACCTGCTGCTGAACTACAGCGGTTGGTGAGCCGGTCCCTGGCACACCTTCATCACTGCGTTCACGGGACCCCATGAGGGACATGCGCCTCGTTCGAGGCCATGTCCCTCGCGTTTTCTCCCCGCCCAGCGCCATCCGGCATCAGGCGGTTTCCCCTGCGGATGCCATCGTCCGCAAGGGCTGGCTCCGTTCATTCATCGAAAGGAGCCTTCATGGCCAACAACTACTACGAAGCCACCGGCGTTCTCGTGCTCGACCGTGTGACGCCCGTCATCCAGGCGCTGTTCGGCGCCTTCGCGCTGGACGAGAGCCACCCCGGCAACGGGCAGGCCTACATCGCCCAGATCGCCGAGACCACCAATCCGCAATGGCCGGACGTGCTCGATGGCCTGGAAGACCTGGCCACGCAACTCGGTATTCCGATGCCGGACGACGAAGGGCTGTCGATCCCGCCGCTGCTCGAACTGCTCGCCGTGCACTTCCGTGCCGATGAGGACGAAGAGCTGGGGAACTTGATCGACCGTCATTCGTTCGAGGACACCGCCGATCTCGACGCATTGTTTCTGATCGCCACCCGGTTCGATGACGGGCACCACCTGACCGCCATCCAGTTCGAGGGCTGCTGGTACTGCAGCAAGCCGCGGCTGTTCGAGTTCGGCGGCAACGGCTGCTACCTGAGCCGCGAGGTCCGCTTCATCAGCTCCTCCTCCCAGGCCCTCCAGCTCGGCGACCAATTGCGCAAGACCATTGTGGCCGCCGACATCGAAGAGGCTTCGGCCCTGATCGCGCTGGAGACCATCAATCTGCTGGCGGGCGTCAGCGACGAGCCATTCCGCATGAATTTGCGCCGGCGCGTCGCCGAGCGATTGGCCCAAACGCCAACGATCAGCGTCACCTGACGCTGTTTCCTTTCTTTCCACCCACCGGGGTCAATTCCCGGTGGCGGGGATTTGCTCCATCATTATTCTGTTGGAGAAATCCCATGTCCCAGAATCCCAATCCCTTTCTACGCGGCTACTGGAATCTGAAAATCGTCCGCACGCTGTCCATCAGCTACGAGGACGGAAGCCCGCATGTCTGGCGAAACATCCACCCGAGCCAGCAGCACCTCTGCGACGCGGCGCTGGTTTCTTCTCCTTGCATCATCACCAGCGACTTCGCGGTGGTCAGGACTGGCACCGAACCTGTCGGCGCCGCACTGATCGCCGAATGCGACGCGGCTGAAGGGGGCAGCGGCGAAGGCATGGTGGGTGCCGTGGTGTACGCGATCCACGGCGACGACTTCGACGGCCGCCCCGTCCACATTGGCGACACCTATTCGGCCGAGGCCGCACGGGAAGTCGTGCAGCGGTTGAGCTTCGAGACCGGCTACTACAGCCGGTGCTGGGAAATCAGCAGCGCGCACATCAGCCGCGAAACCGGCCAGTACCTGGCCAACCTGGCTGACCTCGCGACGCCGGAGGCCTTTTTGTTCATCGCGTTCCGGATTCCCTACAGCCCGGCGATCGGCGTCAAGCTGATCTCCACGCCCTGGACGGACCAGCACCTGCAGGACGTCGAGGGGATCGCCGCCGAGCAGCTTCGGCAGGAGCACCGCAGCAAGGGCATGCCGGACGAGCTGGCACAGATCCTTGAACTGGCCGGCCAGGCCGACGTGCGCATCCTCATCCTCGATGCCGACGCACCCGTGTTGCCGGGCCTATCGCTGGCCGGCGAATAGCTGCCACACACATCCCCGGCCTTCCTTGTCCTCACCGCATGCCGGCCCGGTCTCCCGCCAGAGAGCCGGGCCGGCGCACTTTCACAGGAGCGATCCCATGTTCCCCGACCTCATCACACCCGCATCCGACTTCGAGCACCAACTCGGAGCCTGCGTCAACGCCATGAGCCAGGAAGATGCCATCGGCCAGATCCTGGTATTCGAGCGCATGAGCGGCACGCTGCACATGCGCCATATCGCCAGCGCCGACCTGGTGGACACCGACGTGGACGACTACGAAATGGTCGTCTTCGACGGTGGCAACACAAGCGGCGACACGTGGAAACACGTGTTCTTTCCGCGTCAGCGCGAGCACTACTTCGTGTACCAAGCCTGATTCCTCCAGCCCCTTTCGAGGGGCTTTTTCTTGCCCGCAGCACAGGAAAACGGTTGTGGTGCGGTGCCGTTTCCTGCGGGCAGGCAGACCGCCCCAGGGCCATGCTTGCCCCATGTTCGTCGGCGTTGCCGGCACATGCCCAGGCAGTCGAGACCTTCGAGGCTGCAAGCGCGGGAAACCGTGCTGGTCGTTTCTTCCTACGGACCTACCGCGTCCATCCACGCCACCCACAAGGGACCTCTCCCTTGCGGGCGGGGAATCCCTTGTTTTTCCTCAAGGAGTTTCCCCATGGATCGTTCCCTCATCAAATCCATGATGCCTTCGCTGGTCGCAGGCCATGTGCCCCGCAACGTGCGGTCGTTCAAGTACCGCGTGTTCGATGATCAGCCGCTGTCCTCAACGCTGGGCTTCGCCATCGACCCCCAACCCTTCGACGGCAAGGTGGTCGCCGCGACCGACGATGCCATCGTCGTCAAGCTCAAGCCTTCCGAGTTCGCGGTGCTCGATCCCAGCCTGGTGACCACGGTTCCTGCCGAAGGCGCCAAGGTGCATGTCCAACCCTATGCCCGTCGTCGCTTCGACGGACTGCGCGCGGACACGCCGGAGGTCATCACCGAGGAGACTTCGGACGGCACGCCGTACACCATCACGAGGCACATCCTCGGCTCGGCGCCGGCCAAGCTGCCCATTCCCACGCCGCAGTGCATGGAGTTGGGCCAGCTCATCGAGCAGTTGGAGGAGATGCCGGCCCCCGATCGCTTCCGGCGCATCACCCACATGCTGGTGGATGCCGGTGCCCGCGACTTCACCTGGGTCGATCCCACGCCCTCCAAGATCATCGAGACCCCGCCGGCGATCAGCTTCACGGTCTCGACCGCGAAGTTCGAGGGCCGGGTGACGAACCTCTACGACCGCGGCGGAGACACCTACGTGGTGGAACTGCACCGTCAGAACGGTGAATCGGTCGAACTGGTCGATCGGCACGACGAGGTGTATTTCGACATGCTCGGCGAAGTGCTGGAGAGGCTCATCGACGACGGGCGCTGGCGCCAGATCGACGTGAGCATCCTCGACGCGAAAGCGGCCCGCAAGCGCCAGGCCGTCCCGGCATGACGCCCCGCAGCGAAACCAGGCGGTCCTGCGGCTGACCCGAGGCATCCGCCACGGCGTTCCAGCCGTTCCGGCCGCGTGCACTACAGGCCCTTCATCCCATCGGATGGAGGCCTTTCTCATTCTTCCACACAGGAGATTTCATCCATGTCACTGCGATTCAAAGGCGCTGACCTGCGCCCCGTGCTGACCGAAGCCATCGCCAATCAGGGGTCGTCTCAGAAAACGGAAAAAAATCGTACGCTAAGAGCCGAAGT
Organism: Xenophilus azovorans DSM 13620; assembly: GCF_000745855.1. Lineage (GTDB taxonomy): Bacteria > Pseudomonadota > Gammaproteobacteria > Burkholderiales > Burkholderiaceae_C > Xenophilus > Xenophilus azovorans. The sequence continues at coordinate 46,482 of NZ_JQKD01000011.1, read as the reverse complement.
GGGCCCTTTAGCAGCAATGCAAAGCTGCGATCAACGGGCAGGAAACATTGCCATGGTGCGCGTTGCACTCTCTCACTAGCGTCGACAGGGCCTCTTCCATCCGCGTGAGGTCCGCCATGCGTGCGCGCACATCGGCCAGCCGGTGAGCAGCCAGTTCGGCCGCCTCGCTGCAATGGGTGCCGTCCTCCAGTTTCAGGAGCTGGCCGACTTCATCCAGGCTGAATCCCAGGCGCTGGGCTGACTTCACGAACTTCACCCGCGCCACGTCCGCCTGCCCGTAGCGGCGGATGCGACCGTAGGGCCGCTCCGGCTGGGGTAGCAAGCCCTTGAGCTGATAGAAGCGGATCGTCTCCACGTTGACCCGGGCTGCCTTGGCGAAGGCCCCGATGGTCAGATTCTCTTGAGCGTTCTCCATGGCGCTTGACTCCGTAGTTGACTACGGAAGTAACGTTACAGCATCAAGCGAAGTCCCGGAAGGAGAACCTTATGTCGGAACCCAAGAACGGCCGCGGCGCACTGGCGACCGGCGGCGTCGCGGCCGTCCTCGCCTCGGCCTGCTGCCTCGGCCCCCTTGTCCTGGTCGCGCTCGGCTTCTCTGGCGCGTGGATCGGCAACCTGACCGTGCTGGAGCCGTATCGGCCGATCTTCATCGGCGCAGCGCTCATCGCGCTGTTCTTCGCCTGGCGCAGCATCTTCCGACCAGCCCATGCCTGCAAGCCCGGCGACGTTTGCGCTGTGCCCCAAGTGCGGACTGCCTACAAGGTGATCTTCTGGATCGTGGCCGCCCTGGTTCTGGTTGCCCTCGCGTTTCCCTACGTCCTGCCGCTGTTCTACTGAAAGGAGATCACCATGAAGAAACTCACCACCCTCACCACCCTCATCGCCCTGGCCGCCGCTCTAAGCGCGCCCGCCTGGGCTGCCACCAAGACCGTCACCCTGTCGGTGCCCGGCATGACCTGCGCCGCGTGCCCGATCACGGTCAAGACGGCTCTGTCCAAGGTCGCCGGCGTCGAGAAGGCCGAAGTCAGCTTCGAGAAGCGGGAGGCCGTCGTCACCTTCGACGAGGCCAAGACCAATGCCGACGCCTTGACCAAGGCCACCGCAAACGCGGGTTACCCGTCCAGCGTCAAGCAGTGAGGGCGTAATCATGGCCGAGGCGATCACCCTCCACATCGAAGGCATGACCTGCACGTCGTGCGCCGAGCACGTCCAGCAGGCTTTGACGAACGTGCCCGGCGTGCGCGCGGCCTCGGTGTCCTATCCGCAGCGGCAGGCCGAAATCGAGGCGGATGCAGGCGTGAGCGTGGCCCCGCTGGTTGCCGCAGTGGCCACGCTCGGCTATCGCGCACGGCTTACCGACACGCCGAACAAGCCTGCCGGCCTGCTAGACAAGGCGCTGGGCTGGCTCGGTGGCGAAACGAAGCATGTTGGCGGTGAACAAGCGCTGCACGTGGCTGTGATAGGCAGCGGCGGCGCGGCGATGGCGGCTGCCTTGAAGGCCGTGGAGCAAGGCGCCCGCGTCACGCTGATCGAGCGCGGCACCATCGGCGGCACCTGCGTCAATGTCGGCTGCGTGCCGTCCAAGATCATGATCCGCGCCGCGCACATCGTCCACCTGCGCCGCGAAAGCCCGTTCGATGCTGGCCTGCCGGCCGCAGCGCCCGCTGTACTGCGCGAGCGGCTGCTGGCCCAGCAACAAGGCCGCGTCGAGGAGCTGCGCCATGCCAAGTACGAAGGCATCCTGGCAAGCACTCCGGCCATCACCGTGCTGCGCGGCGAGGCCCGGTTCAGGGACACGCGCACGCTGACCGTGGCGACCGCTGACGGCGGCACGCACGAGGTGAACTTCGACCGCTGCCTGATTGCCACCGGCGCGAGCCCGGCGCTTCCGCCAATCCCGGGCCTTGCGGACACACCCCACTGGACCTCCACCGAGGCGCTGGAAAGCAGCTCGCTCCCCGAGCGGCTGGCCGTGATTGGTTCCTCCGTGGTGGCGGTCGAGTTGGCGCAAGCCTTCGCCCGGCTGGGCAGCCAGGTCACGATCCTGGCGCGCAGCACGCTGTTCTTCCGAGAAGACCCGGCCATCGGGGAAGCCGTAACAGACGCCTTCCGCGCCGAGGGCATCGAGGTGCTGGACCACACCCAGGCGAGCCACGTTGCCTATGCGGGCGGGGAATTCGTGCTCACCACCGGGCAGGGGGAAGTGCGCGCCGACAAGCTGCTGGTCGCCACCGGTCGCGCGCCGAACACGCGCAGCCTGAACCTTGAAGCGGCAGGCGTCGAAGTCAATGCGCAGGGAGCCATCGTCATCGACCGCGCCATGCGCACGAGCGCACCGCACATCTTTGCTGCCGGCGACTGCACCGACCAGCCGCAGTTCGTCTATGTGGCGGCGGCGGCCGGCACGCGCGCCGCGATCAACATGACCGGCGGCGACGCGGCGCTGGACCTGACGGCGATGCCGGCGGTGGTGTTCACCGATCCGCAGGTGGCGACCGTGGGCTACAGCGAGGCGGAAGCGCACCACGACGGCATCGAGACCGACAGCCGGCTGCTGACGCTCGACAACGTGCCGAGGGCGCTCGCCAACTTCGACACGCGCGGCTTCATCAAGCTGGTGGCGGAAGCTGGCTCAGGGCGGCTGATCGGCGTACAGGCGGTCGCGCCAGAAGCGGGCGAACTGATCCAGACGGCCGCGCTGGCGATCCGCCACCGGATGACCGTGCAGGAGCTGGCCGACCAGTTGTTCCCCTACCTGACCATGGTCGAGGGACTGAAGCTCGCGGCGCAGACCTTCAACAAGGACGTGAAGCAACTGTCCTGTTGCGCCGGATGAGGAAAAGGGAGGTGTTCGATGAACGCCTACAGCCGCGCCAACCGCCGCATCTACGCGGCCTTGTCCGATCCCCTGTCGGCCACCCACCGGCACCGCCTCGACGATCTGCTCAAGCGCCACGACAACGGCAAGACGACCTGGCTGGCCTGGCTGCGCCAGTCGCCCGTCAAGCCGAACTCGCGCCACATACTCGAACACATCGAGCGCCTCAAAGCCTGGCAGGCGCTCGACCTGCCTTCCGGCATCGAGCGGTCGGTGCACCAGAACCGCCTGCTCAAGATCGCCCGCGAAGGCGGCCAGATGACGCCCGCCGATCTGGCCAAGTTCGAGGCACAGCGCCGCTACGCGACCCTGGTGCGCTCGCCATCGAGGGCATGGCCACCGTCACCGACGAAATCATCGACCTGCACGACCGCATCCTGGGCAAGCTGTTCAACGCTGCCAAGCACAAGCATCAGCAGCAGTTCCAGGCGTCCGGCAAGGCGATCAACGCCAAGGTGCGGCTGGCCACCTCGATCAAGCAGGGCACGGTGACGGCCTCGCTGATGCTCAGGAAACTCGGCAGCTACCCGCGCCAGAACGGCCTGGCCGTGGCGCTGCGCGAGCTGGGCCGCATCGAGCGAACGCTGTTCATCCTGGACTGGCTGCAAAGCGTCGAGCTGCGCCGCCGCGTGCATGCCGGACTGAACAAGGGCGAAGCCCGCAACGCGCTAGCCCGCGCCGTGTTCTTCAACCGGCTGGGCGAAATCCGCGACCGCAGTTTCGAGCAGCAGCGCTACCGGGCCAGCGGCCTCAACCTGGTGACGGCGGCCATAGTGTTGTGGAACACGGTCTATCTGGAACGGGCCTCAAACGCCTTACGCGGTCACGGCCAGACTGTCGATGACGCCCTGTTGCAGTACCTGTCGCCGCTGGGCTGGGAGCACATCAACCTGACCGGCGATTACCTCTGGCGCAGCAGCGCCAAGATCGGCGCGGGCAAGTTCAGGCCGCTACGACCGCTGCAACCGGCTTAGCGTACGATTTTTTCCGTTTTCTGAGACGTCCCCAATCAGTGCCGCATTGTCCTGGTCAAGGATCAGGGCGTGTACTTCCTCGCCGAGCGTGGGGAGCGTCGCCCGGATGGGCGCCAGGCACTGCTCGCCTACGCCGTCGGATGCAACCCGGACACCGACCCGTTCGATGACTGGTGGCACCTCGCCGGCCGCGAGCTGGGCGGCGATGACTTCGCGGAGTATTTCGACCCGAAGGACGGCCTGTTCACGCGCCTCCAGCACTCGGCGGACGATCTCGTGCTTTCCGCCACCGCCACGCACCTGTCCTTAGCAGTGGTGCCTCCCGCCTGACGCGGCAACCGCCTCGCAGCCCCCGCATCGGGGGCCTTCTTTTGTTCGCACCGCCGCCATCGCCGCGCGTGCGCGTTTGTCTCCAGCCGCCGAGGCACGCCCCGCCGGCCACAACGCCGGCATGCCACCGGAGACAACCGCATGAACACGCCATCGACCTCGCCGAGGCTGCACCTCCTACCGGTGTCGCTGCGCACGGCCAATGCATTCGTTCTGTCGCACCATCGCCACCACCGCCCGGTCCAGGGCGCGAAGTTCGCCCTGGCCGTCACGCTGAGCGACAGCGACCTGATCCACGGCGTGGCCATTGTCGGCCGCCCGGTCGCGCGGCACCTGGACGCTGGAAGTCACGCGGCTGTGCACCGACGGCACACCCAGCGCCTGCAGCAAGCTCTACGGCGCGGCCTGGCAGGCGGCAAGGGCGCTGGGCTACATACGCCTGCTCACCTACACCATGCCCGACGAAGGTGGCGCCAGCCTGCGCGCCGCCGGCTGGCGGCTGATCGGCGCGCGCGGTGGCGGCGCCTGGAGCCGTCCCGGCCGTCCGCGCGCCGATACCCCCGAGCACCTGCGCGGCGCCAAGTGCCTGTGACAGGCGCCGGGTGGCGCGGACAAAGGGAAGCGCCCGGGTGCCGATTGATTGCTGCCGCGCGCGCGAGGCCCCGCCATGCTGGCCCCATGCCTGCTGACGTCGTCAGCGACATGCCAGGCAACCATCGGTCTTCGAGGTTGCGGCGCAGTTCCCACTGCGTGACCGAGCCAGCTCGCACCGCATCCTTCCGCGAGCGGCCACCAGCCTCTGGTGGCGGATGCTTTCGCCTTATCAACCCACCGCGGGGTCACGCACCTTCCCCGCATGCGTGGGCCGGTGTGTCTCCGCTTCATCCCAATGGAGATTCACCATGAACACCACGTCCAACGAGAAATCGTATTTCGACCTCCACACCTCGGGCATCGGCTACATCCAGCGTGTCCGTGAAGTGCCCGTCCGGGGCGGCCGCCGTGCGCAGCCTTTCCTGGCTTGCACCATCGCCGCGCTGGTCGGCCCCGCCCGGGACCCCAGCTACCGCTACTTCGACGTCAAGGTCTCGGGAGCCGAGGCCAAGAAGCTCGTTCAGCGCTACATCGGCGTTGACGATCCCAAGCAGCGCCCGCTGGTGCGCTTTCGCCTCGGTGACCTGTGGGGCGATGCGTACATCCGCGACAAGGGTGAGCAGAAGGGTCAGGCCGCCGCGTCCCTCAAGGCGCGACTGCTCAAGGCCGAACTGATCGACCGGGCCGAACTGGCTTCGATCGAGCAGCACGAGCTGATCACCCGCGGCATCGGCTATCTCAATCGTGTGAAGGACGTCACCCCGAAGGCTGGCGACTCGTTCCTCTCTTGCACGGTCGCAGCACTGGCCGGGCCTGTCGATGAACCGGAGTATCGGTACTTCGACATCATCGTCGCCACCCCGGAAGCCGAGCATCTGGCTCGCCGGTGCGTCCAGGCCATCGAGGGGGACCGTAAGGTCCTGATCGCCTTCCGTCTGAACGACATGAAGATCGATCCGTACATCCGCACCAAGGGCGAGCACGCCGGGGAACCGGCCGCAAGCCTGGAATCGACGCTGGTCCACATCGGTCTCATCAAGATCGACGGTACCCAGGTCTATCCGACGAGCCAGGCGCAAGCCGAGGCGTCGCCGGCCGAAGACGCATCCGCGTCCGAAGCCGACGAAGCCATCGACACTGCTGCCGACCCCGCTGCAGACCAGCCTGCCGAGCCCGCCGAGCGCGAGCCCGAGGCGCAAGTCGAGGAGCAGGAGCCGGCATTGGCTGCTTCGTTCTGATCCGGCATGGCCCCTCACGGGGCCTTGCTTTTTCCTATTCTTCAAGGAGAACCATCATGGCAGCCACACCGGCACCCGAGAAATCGGTCGCGCCCATCGTCGTCCCCGGCCAGCTCACGCTGCGCACCATTCGCGGCAAGAACGGCCCGTTCACGGTCGGCCGCCTCGCGACGCACCTCGGTACGTTCGAGGTCAAAGACCCGGAACTGGAGCAGTACCCCGAAGGGAAATACGACGGGGAGTTTGTGATCAGCTACATCTTTCCGAAGTCCTACCCGGTCGGGGGCGGCATGCGGTTCGAGATCCGCGCCAGCCTCGACGGGATGACGCTCAATGGCATCGACAAACTGAGCCGCGACGAAGCCCGCAGCTTCGCCACCCAGGACGTCGATCCGCTCGATGAAGAGCAAGGGGCGCAGCCTGCGGCAACGCCGGCCAAGCCCGCCAAGGCATCCAGGCCTGCCAAGCCCGCACCCGTGCAGGCGTCCGCGGACCCGCTGGTCGATACCACGCCCTTCGGCGTGGATGCGCCACCGCCTGCTGCGGCCGCTGCCCCCGGCAGCACCGAAGACGGTGACGCCGCGCTGTTCGGCCTGCTGTGGCCGCTGGGCGAGTCCGTGAAACTGGATTCGACCATCGACCGCCGCACCCTGCGCGCGCAGATCGCCCGCCTGGGCGAGCTGGGCTACGCGCTGGACTTCAAGACGCAGGAGTGGAGCCGCCAGGCCGAACCACAAGCTGCGTGAGCAGACGCCGCATGCGCGGTGTTCTTCATCCACCTGCCGGGGTTCCTTCCCCATGCGGGGGAGGCCCTGGCCATTTTCTGGAGGTCCCCATTATGTTCACCATCGCTTGCGATACCCCGCGTTCAACGTTGGATGAACCCGCGTGGCGGGAACTCTGCAAGGCGGCCGCCGCACACGCCCAGCGCGGTTGCGGCTTGTCCTACGACCACTACGTGACGCTCTTCAGTTCGGCGATCGACGCACAGGCCAATCGTTTGCCGGATGAGCAACGTGCTCAGGCTCTCGAAATCGCGGCCCAGGAATGGGACTACGCAACACCTGCCGAACGGCAGGAAACCCAGGACTGGAATGCGGAGCATGGCTATTGCTCGCATGGGATCGAGTTCGGCTGCTGCCCGGCCGGTTGTGATCGCGACGATGACGACTGGGACTAAGGCCAAGGCATAGGTTTTCCTTCGCTGCACCTGCGGCATTCCATCACCCACTGGGGGTTCTTCCCCACGGGGAGGCCTCCAGCTCAACTTTTCGAGGAGGCCTCTCATGGGCTGGTATTTCTCTCCCCAATCGCGGTCTGAACTGATCGCGGAACTGATCGCACCACAGCAGACCGAGCGCGTCAGCGCGAAGGTTATCGCTCACGCATTGCGCGGCAACGTGCTGTGGTCCGTGGTCGAACTGACCGCCAAGGTCGAAGGTGTGCATCGTGATCTCGCGCCGGGCCAGTCCCTGCGCTACATCCGCTGCGATCTGCTGGAACGCAGCGGCAACCAGTGGGGCTACAAGCCGCTGGAAGAGTCCATGCATCCGTACTATTACTCGTGCCCGCTGTCCTATCTGGGCCTCGCACCGGAGCAGTCCGCCGACTGGCGTGCAGGCGTTCGCGCCTACCACGCCCGGCGGCGCACACCCACGGCTGTCACGGCACCCGCCGCGGCGCTGTTGGCCTGAGCCAGGAGGAACCGACATGGACCCGATCCTGGCTGCACTCCCGCTCTCGCTGTTGAAGCTCGTTGAAGGCAGTTTGTCCAACGACGAAGTTTCCTCCGACGAGGAAATGCTGGGGTACTTCATCGACAACGGCCTCACCGAGGAGCAGGCACGGCAGGCGCTGACCTACCGCGACCAGTACCTCAACAACATCTACCTGGACGGCTTCACGCCGATCACCGCGGTGGACGAGGCGCTTCACTTCAATCCGCACACCCAACAGTTCGAGCCGGACTGAGCGGTTTTCTTCCACCCCCTGGGGCAGTACTTGCCCCAGCGGGCGGTGCTGTTCCCGTTCATCCGAGGACACCACCATGCCCGCAAACACTTCTTCCACGCTGTACCGCATCGACGAATGCCCGGACGTGATGGCCGACGCCTGCGTCGGCGATGACCAGGGCAACCTGATCTTCCTGTCCATCTGGGCGCGGGACACCGCCGTCCAGCAGTTCCTTGCACGCCTGACCCTCGGGCGCGACGAGCAGGGACTGGACCAGTTCCACGTCATCACCGACCAGGGCGGCAGCGTCCCGGTATTCATCGGCAACGTCGATCGCCTGGAAAAGCGCATCACGCGCGCCTACCGGCGAACGCTGTTCGGTTCGCTGTCCAACGTGTGGCTGTTCGACCGGCGCTGCGTCAAGCCCGACAAGGCCAACGCCAGCGCATTGGCACTGCTGCCACGTGACAGCGCCCACCGGCTTGACCGCCTGTGGATGCTGGTGCGGGACACCTGCCCGTTGCCGCTGCTCGACCACTGGCGCGAGACCGTGCTGGAACTGCTGCAAAGCCGCGAGATGCTGGCCCGCCTTCCGTTCGCCCTCGGGCCGCTGGAAGGCCATCGGCTCGCCATCGACGTGCCGGCGCTGAGCTTGGCGCTGGGCTCCCTGATCCGCAGTGACGCGCTCACCGCCTATCCCTATCCGGCCAAGATTTGGACGCCGGAAGCGGTAGCGGCTTGACCCACCCTCGGAGGCACGCCTTGGCGTGCTTCCGTCATTCATCCCCGCCAACCAGGAGACTTCCATGGCTCTCATGTTCCCGCGGCTCGCCCGCAATTTCGCCAAAAATGGGTACTACCCGACCGACGAACCCACGCTCGAAAGAGCCCTCAACGCACTGATGCCCAGCGACGGGCCGATGTGCATCCTCGATCCCTGCGCCGGTGAAGGCGTGGCAATCGCCGAAGCCTCTCATGCCCTCGGGCGCGAACAGACCAAGGCGTTCGCCGTCGAATTCGACGCCGAGCGGGCGCGCCATGCCCGCGGCCTGGTCGATCACTGCCTGCACGCGGACCTGATGGACACGATGATCTCCAAGCAGTCCTTCGGACTACTGTGGCTGAATCCACCGTATGGCGACCTGTCCAAGGACGTCAACGGCAACATCGGCTATCAGGGCCAGGGCCGTGCCCGCCTCGAAAAGCTGTTCTATCAGCGTTCGCTGTCGCTGTTGCAATACGGCGGCGTGCTGGTCTTCATCGTCCCCGGCTACGTGCTCGACGCGGAGCTGGTCGGCTGGTTGACGCGCCACTACACCGATCTGCGTATCTACCGAGCGGTGGAAACGCAGTTCAAGCAGGTGGTGATCTTCGGCCGCCGGGTCCGTCAGCGGGAGCTGGCACCCGATGGCGTCAAGGCCGTGCGCAATCTGCTGCTGCAGGTTGGGCTTGGCGAAGTCGAAGCCGAGGAACTGCCGAGCGAATGGCCGTTCCTGCCGTACATCGTCCCCGCCAGTCCGGCCGAGCCGGAGCATTTCTTCCGCGTGACGATGGAGCCCGAACAGTTCGCCGACGAGGTTGGCCGGCTGCAAGGCCTTTGGCCGTCGCTGGACACGCACTTGGGGACCGCGCAGCAGTCGCTGCGTCCACCGGCGCGGGCCTTGTCCCACTGGCATCTCGCCCTGGCTCTGGCCGCGGGCGCGATCTCCGGCGTCGTGCGCTCCCAGACGGGGCGCGTGCTCGTCGTCAAAGGTGACACCCACAAGGACAAGACGCTCCAGCGGGAATTCACCGAACGCGAAGACGGCTCCATCGCCGAGACACGCATCCTCACCGACAAGTTCGTGCCTGTCATCCGCGCGTGGGACATGACGCCTGGCTCCCCGACACGGGGCGAGGTGTTGACCATCCGCTGATCCACCGGACGCGCTGCCGTCCTGCTGTACCACCTCGAAGGAGAAACACCATGTTCCCCAATCCATTCAAGCGGCCTGCGCCGCGCAAGCAACCCTTGTTCGCACCGAGTACGTTGAAGTTGAGCGAGAAGGTGCATTGGCTGGCTCGGCGAGGCCTGATCGACCCCTTGGCCTATGTCCAGCGCCATGTGCGCGGGGACTGGGGCGAGATCGATGAGGCCACCCGCCAAGCCAACGACGTCGCAATCCAACAGGACAACCTGATGATCTCCCAGTACCGGATCACGCCGGAACTGGTGTTGCTCGTGAAGACCAGCGAAGACCACCAGACCACGGTGGTCCAGCTTCCCGAAGAGCGCGACCTGATCTGAAGGCGCCGCCTCGTCATCCCATCCACTTGACGGAGCCACTTCACTCCGCCAGGGGTGTCGTGGCTCAATAGCCTTTCAAGGAGGAGCCCATGGCATCGCATCGCATCGAAACCTACTGCCAGAGGCTGGCGTTCCCCATCGGGGCGCTCATCTTCAGCCGAGGCATTGATCGCCTTGTCCGCGCGGGTCGCCTGGACCCGATTCCGTACTTCAGGCGCCACACCCGTGGCGACTGGGGTGACGTCAACGTCTACCAATGGCACGCCAACGGCGTTGCACTTCAATCGGGCGCGTCGCTGGAATCGCACTATGTGATCCACCCGGGACTCGCCATTCGCATCATCACCGATGCGGGGCGCAGTGTCACCGCCATCGTGCTGCCGTCCGAAGACTGAGCACGGTTCACCCGCAGGCCACTCAGGCCAGCATCTTCAACCACCTTCGGCCGCGCGCCGATGTACTTCCCACCACGGGGCGTGCCATTGCCCCGCTGGGGGTGGTGCATGCCCCATTTTTCATTGGAGCATCACCATGTCCCTCGATCTCGAAACCACTGCCGCTGACGCCGCGCCCGTACAGGGCGAACTGCTCGACGCGGAATCATCCCCTCTGACCCTGAGCCTTCAGGATTTCGTCGGTGAGTTCGGCGACGAACTGCTCGACTCGCTCAACCGCGCCAACCCGCCGGTCTATACCGGCCAACCGCAGGCGCATCGCCAACTCGTCGTCGCCAGCCTCAAGCGCAAGCTGTTCCAGGCTCAGGCCGAAGTCGTCCATGCCGCCGCCGAGCTGCTGATCGACCGTGGCGAACGCGCCGCGATCGTCAATGGCGAAATGGGCTGCGGCAAGACGACCGTTGGCATCGCCACGGCCGCCGTTCTCAACGCCGAAGGCTACTGCCGCACCCTGGTACTTTCGCCGCCGCACCTTGTTTACAAGTGGCGGCGTGAGATCCAGGAGACGGTGGCAGGCGCCAAGGTCTGGGTGCTCAACGGCCCGGATACGCTGGTCAAACTCATCAAGCTGCGCGAGCAGTTGGGTGTGCAGCCCACGGGCCAGGAGTTCTTTGTCCTGGGGCGCGTGCGGATGCGGATGGGATTCCACTGGAAGCCCGTCTTCACCACGCGGCGCACCCGCCATGGCGACGTGGCAGCGTGCCCTGACTGCGGCACGGTCATCACCGACCTCGACGGCGAGCCGGTCAACCCGGTCGCGCTCGAAGCCGAGGAGTACCGCAGGAAGTGCAGCCATTGCGCCGCGCCCCTGTGGACGCTGATCCGCCCGCGCAGCCTGTCCGGCAGCGACCAGTCCTCGGCCGTGCTGAAAGCCTTGAAGCGCATCCCGACCATCGGGCAAGTCACTGCGCAGAAGCTGATGCAGAAGTTCGGTGACGGGTTCCTGGCGTCGATGCTGGGCGACAACATCCATGAGTTCATCAACCTCATGGACGGCAACGGCGAGCTGGTGTTTTCCGACCGCCAGGCTACGCGCATGGAACGCGCTATGGCCAATATGGAGTTTGGCTTTGGCGAGGGCGGCTACCAGCCGTCCGAGTTCATCAAACGCTACCTGCCGCAAGGCACGTTCGACCTGCTCATCGCCGACGAGGCCCACGAGTACAAGAACGGTGGCAGTGCCCAAGGCCAGGCCATGGGCGTGCTGGCAGCGAAGGCTCGCAAGACCTTGCTGCTGACCGGCACGCTGATGGGCGGCTACGGCGACGATCTGTTCTACCTGCTGTTCCGAGCCCTTCCCGGGCGGATGATCGAAGACGGCTACCGCCCGACCACGAGCGGCAGCATGACCTCGGCCGCGATGGCGTTCATGCGCGATCACGGTGTCTTGAAGGACATTTATTCCGAGAGCACCGGCACGGCGCACAAGACCGCGAAAGGCACGAAAGTCAGTGTCAGAACGGTCAAGGCCCCAGGCTTCGGCCCCAAGGGCGTGTTGCGCTGCATCCTGCCGTTCACGATCTTCCTGAAGCTCAGAGACATCGGCGGCAACGTGCTTCCGCCGTATGACGAAGAGTTCCGTGAGGTCGCAATGGACACGGCGCAAGCCGCGGCCTACCGCGATCTGGCGGGTCGGCTGACCGCGGAGTTGAAGCAGGCTCTGGCGCGACGCGATACGACCTTGCTGGGGGTGGTGCTCAACGTGCTGCTGGCCTGGCCGGATTGCTGCTTCCGGTCGGAAACCGTGGTGCATCCGCGCACGCGCAACACCTTGGCGTTCGTCCCGGCTCAGTTCAACGAGTTCGAGATCAGCCCCAAGGAGCGTGAGCAGATCGAGATCTGCAAGGAAGAGAAGGCCCAGGGCCGCAAGGTCCTGGCCTACACGGTCTATACCGGCACACGCGACACGACCAGCCGGTTGAAGGTGCTGCTGGAGCAGGAAGGTTTTCGGGTGGCGGTGCTGCGCGCAAGCGTGGATGCCAGCCGTCGCGAAGACTGGATTGCGGAGCAACTGGATCGTGGCATCGACGTGCTCATCACCAATCCCGAATTGGTCAAGACGGGGTTGGACCTGTTGGACTTCCCGACGATCGTATTCATGCAGTCGGGCTACAACGTGTACTCGCTCCAGCAGGCGGCACGCCGCTCCTGGCGCATCGGGCAGAAGCAGCCGGTGCGCGTGATCTACCTCGGCTACTCCGGTTCCTCGCAGATGACCTGCCTGGAGCTGATGGCCAAGAAGATCATGGTCTCGCAGTCCACCTCGGGCGACGTGCCCGAATCCGGGCTGGATGTACTCAACCAGGACGGTGATTCCGTCGAGGTCGCACTGGCCCGGCAATTGGTCGCCGCCTGAACTTCACGCAATGCCGACGACCGAGAGGTCGTCGGCTTTTTTTCAGCGCCTCGCAGCGTCAAATTGCACCTTGCCGTACACGCCTGGACAGTGATTCAGCGCTCTCCTTGCGCTCGCTGTACCGATCCACCAGATAGGGGACCGCGTCGCGCGTGAGCAGCGTGAACTTCATCAGTTCTTCCATTACGTCCACGATGCGGTCGTAATAGTCCGAGGGCTTCATGCGCCCGGCCTCGTCGAACTCCTGGTACGCCTTGGCGACCGAGGACTGGTTCGGGATGGTCAGCATCCGCATCCAGCGGCCCAGCACGCGCATCTGGTTGACGGCGTTGAAGGACTGCGAGCCGCCCGATACCTGCATCACTGCCAGCGTCTTGCCCTGGGTCGGGCGCACCGCGCCGACCGACAGCGGAATCCAGTCGATTTGCGTCTTCATCAGGCCGGTCATCGCGCCGTGGCGCTCCGGCGAACTCCACACCATGCCTTCGGCCCATTGCACCAGTTCGTGCAGTTCCTTCACCTTGGGGTGATCGGCTGGCGCATCGTCCACCAGCGGCAGGCCGGACGGATTGAACAATCGGGTCTCGCCGCCCAGCGCCCGCAGGATGCGCGCCGCTTCTTCGGCGGCGAGGCGGCTGAACGAGCGTTCTCGCAGCGAGCCGTAGAGCAGCAGGAAGCGCGGCGCGTGCGTGACCCGTGCCGGCGCGAACAGGTGTTCGGTGTCCGATTGCTGGAACAGCGCCGCGTCGATGTTCGGCAGGTCGAGACGGGATTCAGACACGGCGGCCATCCTGATCGACCACCGGTTCGCCGTCTTCCTTGCTGAACGCGCCGCGCTGCGGCTGCGGCAGCAGGTCGAGCACGGCTTCCGAAGGCCGGCACAGGCGCGTGCCTAGCGGCGTGACCACGATAGGCCGGTTGATGAGGATGGGATGCTGGAGCATGAAGCCGATCAGGTCGTCGTCGCTCCACTTCGGGTTGCCCAGGTCGAGTTCGGCATAGGGCGTGCCTTTCTCGCGCAGCACGTCTCGCACCGGAACGCCCATCGCCGCGATCAGCGCCTGGAGCGTGTCGCGGTCGGGCGGCGTTTTCAGGTACTCGATGATGGTCGGTTCCTCGCCGCTGTTGCGGATCAGGCCCAGCACGTTGCGCGAGGTGCCGCAGGCTGGGTTGTGGTAGATCGTGATGGTGCTCATGGATGCCTCTTGGAGATTACGAAGTGGTCGCGCGGCGTTCGTACCAGCCGCGTGAGCGATTGACCACGCGCACCACCAGCAGCATGACCGGCACCTCGATGAGCACGCCGACCACTGTTGCGAGTGCTGCGCCGGAATGGAAGCCGAACAGGCTGATGGCGGCGGCCACGGCCAGCTCGAAGAAGTTGCTGGCACCAATCAACGCGGATGGCCCCGCGACGCAGTGCTTTTCGCCCGCCTGGCGGTTGAGCCAGTACGCCAGACCGGAATTGAAGAACACCTGGATCAGGATCGGCACCGCCAGCATGGCGATCACCAGCGGCTGCCGGATGATGGCCTCGCCCTGGAAGGCGAACAGCAGCACCAGCGTCAGCAACAGCGCGGCGATGGACAACGGGCCGATGCGTTCCAGTGTTCGATCGAACACGGCCTGCCCCTTGCTCAGCAGCGCCCGGCGCCAGAGCTGGGCCAGGATGACCGGAATGACGATGTACAAACCCACCGACACCAGCAAGGTGTCCCACGGCACCGTGATCGACGACAGGCCCAGCAGCAGGCCGACGATGGGTGCGAAGGCGAACACCATGATGGTGTCGTTCAAGGCCACTTGCGACAGCGTAAATACCGGATCACCGCCAGTCAGCCGACTCCAAACGAAAACCATTGCGGTACACGGTGCAGCAGCCAACAGGATCAGGCCGGCGATATAGCTGTCGAGCTGATCGGCGGGCAGCCAGTCGGCAAAGACGTGGCGGATGAAGATCCACGCCAGCAGCGCCATTGAGAACGGCTTGACGGCCCAATTGATGAACAGCGTGACCCCCATGCCCCGCCAATGCTGGCGCACCTGGCCGAGCGCGGCGAAGTCCACCTTCAGCAGCATGGGGATGATCATTACCCAGATCAGCAGGCCGACCGGCAGGTTGACCTGGGCAATCTCCATGCGGCCGATGGCCTGGAATGCGGCGGGCGCGAACTGGCCGAGCGCGATGCCGGCGACGATGCACACCGCCACCCATAGCGTCAGGTAACGCTCAAAACCGCTCATCGCGGAGTTTGCGGGCGCGGTGCCGGCGGTATTGGTTGCACTCATCGCGCGGGCCTCACTGACGGCCGATGTCGCGCAATTCGCGCTGCAACGACATGGCATCGAGACTTTTGATCGGCAGCGACAGGAACAACTCGATGCGTCGGCGCAGCGTCATGGCGGTGTCGAAGAATGCTTTGCTTTGTCGTTCCTGGGTGCCTTCCACCGCGGCCGGGTCAGGCACGCCCCAATGCGCCGAAACCGGCTTGCCCGGCCACAGCGGACAGGCCTCGCCGGCGGCGTTGTCGCAGACAGTGAAGATGAAATCGAACACCGGCGCATCGGGCTTCAAGAATTCGTCCCAGCTCTTGCTGCGGTAGCCCGTTGTCGGCAGGTGCAGCCGCTCTAGCGTAGCGAGCGCCAGCGGGTGAACCTCGCCTTTCGGATGGCTGCCTGCCGACCAGGCGTGAAACCGCCCCTGACCTATGTCGTTGAGGATGCCTTCGGCGAGGATGGAGCGGGCCGAATTGCCCGTACAGATGAACAAGGCGTTGTAAGTGGTATCGGTCATGGTCAGCAGCAGGTCTTGGATGGAGAAACCTCGCATACGCCACCTTGGCAGCAATGCTCGGTCAGGTAACCGATCAGACCGTCCATGCGGCCGTACTCGGCGCGATAAATCAGGTTGCGACCCTGCTGCTCGATGCTGACGAGGCCAGCATGGGCCAGCTCCTTCAAGTGGAACGACAAGGTGTTGCGGGCCACGTCGAGCTGGTCGGCTAGCGTGCTCGGGGTCAGTCCGCCCGGCCCAGCAACGACCAAGGCGCGGAACACGCGCAGGCGCTGGGTGTGAGCCAGGGCGTTTAAGGCGGAAATGGCTTGATCTTCTTGCATGATTCGATAATACAACAAGTATTGAATCAATGTGCAAACCACGGTTGGGTTTGCGGGTTGCGCTATGTGTTGGACTGCAAAAGCGGGTAGCTCCGAGTTCGCATTCCTGACTGACCGCGCCGCCGCGCGCGGCCAAGGTATCGGCATCGCAACAGAAGAGCCGATGCCATGCCCGCAATCCATGTATCCCGGCACCTGGTCGGCGCCGGCCTCCTGGCCGCAGCCTTGGCCAGCGGCTGCGCGACCACCACGGCGCCGCTCGCACCCGATGCCATCGAGGAAGTCTCGGCCGCGCCCGAACCCGAGGCGCCCGAGTACATCCCGGTCGTGCGCTACGGCCGCTACACCCTGGTCGAGTTGGCACCCACGGCGGCGCAGCGCGACCTGCTGTTGCAGACCATCGACGTGTCCATGCCCGAGGATGCCCGCGCCACGGTTGGCGACGGGCTGCGGCATGTGCTCAAGCGCAGCGGCTATGGCCTTTGCGAGACCGCGCATGCCGTGATCGAGCTGTACGCGCTGCCGTTGCCTGCGGCACATCTGCACCTCGGCCCTATGACCTTGCGCGATGCGCTACTCACCCTTGCCGGCCCGGCCTGGGACCTGCACGCCGATGACCGGACGCGACAGGTCTGCTTCGAGCGGCACGGCCGCGATGCAGATGCCGATCCGGTTCCCGAACCACTCGCCACCGAGGCGGTGCAGACGTTCCCGCTCGCGGGAGGTCAGCCATGAACAACGCACCACGGCCTTCCCAGCGCTCGACCGCCGCCGTGATCGTGCAGAGCCTGCTCTGGCTTTGGCTGATCGGCCTGAGCGTCTTCGTTGCCCTGAACCACCAGGCGATGAATGGCCTGGCCGACCAGGAACGGGTGGATTCCGGCCTGCAGCAGCTCGAAGCACAGGTGGTCGGGCTGACCGAGACCGTACAGCAGCGGCCGGCTACCGCAACCGCGGCGGAATTGCAGCACATCCGGCAGGCGCTGGAAGCCCGCATCGCGCAGGTTGAACAGGCGCTGGGCGGCCATGCCTCCAACGACGACCTTCAGGCCCTGCGCGCCGAGGTCGAGCAGGCCAAGGCTCGCCAAGCGACGGTTCGTGCCGCTGTGCCTGCGCAGCCGCGCTCACCAAGCAAGGCCGCCGCCAAACCTGAGCCTTTCCCGTTGCCGCTCCGCATCGTGGGTGCCGAACTGCGAGCCGGCCAGCGCAGCCTTTCCGTTGCACCAGCGACGGGCGAGTTCACTGCCGACCAGGTTCACGTGCTGCTGCCCGGCGATGCGGTCGGCCCGTGGCGCTTGCAGGCGATCGAGGGCAACACCGCCGTCTTCCAGGCCGGCGAGCAGACCCGCCGTTTGGCGATTCCCTGACGGAGACCGTCCCGCCATGAAGCCCTCGATCTTGCTCACCCTGTTCCTGCTGGCCGCAGCGCAGTTGCCCGTCTGGGCGCAGCAGCCCGCCACGGCCCAGTCCCGCAATGCCCAGAGCCAGGAGCGTCCCGTGATCGGCCGCATCCTGGACGACCGCGTGGCGAGCGACTGGGGACTGCAACCGCAGGAGTGGGCGCGCTACCGCGAACTGATGGAGGGGCCGCTGGGCATCTACTCGCCCAACCTGGACCCGCTTTCCGCGCTGGGCGTCGAGGCTCGCTCCGATGAAGAGCGGCGCCGCTACGCCGAAATGCAGGTGAAAGCCGAGGCAAGGCGCGTCGAGAAGTTGCTTGCCTACCAGCGCGCCTACGACGAAGCGTGGCAGCGCCTGAACCCCGGCATGCAGCGAGTGAACCTCCCCGATGATCTGCCGACCGCCGCAGGCGTGCGCGGCAGTAGCCGCACGGCGGTGTTCGTCAAGGACGGCTGCGCGGCCTGCGGGCAACTCGTGCAGCGCCTGCAATCCTCGGGCGCCGAGTTCGACCTCTACATGGTCGGCAGCCGCCAGGACGATGCGCGCATCCGCGACTGGGCCAAGCGCGCGAACGTCGATCCGGCGCGCGTGCGCGCCGGCAGCATCACGCTCAACCACGACGGCGGCCGCTGGCTGTCGCTGGGCCTGCCCGGCGATCTGCCCGCCGCCGTGCGCGAAGTGAACGGCCAATGGCAGCGCCAGCCGTAGCCGTGTCCCTGCGCGCACTGATGCTCGCTGCCGGCCTGTATGCCGGTGCCGCCCTGGCCCAGGAGGTTCCGCCACCGGCTTACCAACTCGCTGCCCAGCGCGCAGGCATCTCCTCGACCGTGCTCTACGCCGTGGCCTTGCAGGAGAGCGGCATCCGGCGCAACGGGCGCCTGGTGCCATGGCCGTGGTCCCTCAACGTCGCCGGCCAATCGCGCCGCTTCGCCACGCGCGCGGACGCCTGCGCTGGCCTGCAGCAGGCGATGCGCGCCACGCCGCACACGCGCATCGACGCGGGCCTGGGCCAGATCAACCTTGGCTACCACAAGCACCGCTTCACCGGCGCGTGCGACCTGCTGGACCCGTACCGCAACCTGGCCGTTGCCGCCGAGATCCTGAAGGAGCAGCACACCCCCAGCGAGGACTGGCTGCTGGCGATCGGCCGCTACCACCGCCCCGCAGGCGGCGAGCCCGCCGCCCGCTATCGGCGCAGTGTGTCCCGCCACCTTGCCCGCGTGCAGGGCACGCGCCCAACCGCCGCGGTCTTCGCCGCGCGCCAGGAGACCTCCCCATGACGGAACCACATCCGGTCCATCTCGCGCTCACGGGCCTGCTCATGCTGCTGGCAGGCCTGCCGCTAGTCTCGC
Organism: Xenophilus azovorans DSM 13620; assembly: GCF_000745855.1. Taxonomy (GTDB): domain Bacteria; phylum Pseudomonadota; class Gammaproteobacteria; order Burkholderiales; family Burkholderiaceae_C; genus Xenophilus; species Xenophilus azovorans. The sequence goes on along the minus strand of NZ_JQKD01000011.1, from coordinate 27,547 downwards.
GTGCCGGCGAGCCGCTGATCGTGGTCGAAGACTGCGGCGGCACGTCGGCGCTGCCATACTACGAGGCCCTCAACCTCCAGCCGCGCGCCAATGCCTCGGCCCGGCCACCCATCCCGACGCCCCAGGTTCCCGCCACGCCAGTGGACGAAGCCGCGATGCTGCCGGTGCGCAGCGCCAAGCTCACACCCGGCACCGTCGCGCGGCGCGTGATCGAAGCACCCGGCCTGCGGCCGTTCGTGGTCATCGGCGACGACGAGGCGTCCCAGGCCTGGCTGCGCCGCCACGCGGACGCGTTGCGCGAGCGCGGCGCGGTCGGCCTGGTGGTCAACGTCGAGACCGCGCAGGGCCTGGCGCGGCTGCGCGCCCTGGTGCCGGGCGTACCGCTCGCGCCCGTGGCCGGCGACGACCTGGCCGATCGCCTGGGCCTGCGACACTACCCGGCGCTGATCACGGCCACCGGCATCGAGCAATGACGCCATGTCAGGCAAACAGCCGGTCGAGGTTCTGCTACGCCCAGCGGTGGAGCTATACACCGTCGCGGCGTGTGCAGGCGCCGCGTTTCTGTGCCTGGTGGCCCCATGGTCGCTCGCGCTGAGCCCTTCGATGGGCGTCGGCAGCGCCTTGGCATTCGGCGCCTACGGCGCGATCCGCTACCGCGATGCCCGTGTCATCCTGCGCTACCGGCGCAACATCCGCCGCTTGCCGCGCTACGTGATGACGAGCAAGGACGTGCCGGTCAGCCAGCAGCGGCTGTTCGTGGGGCGCGGGTTCCTCTGGGAGCAGAAGCACACCCATAGGCTGATGCAGACGTACCGGCCGGAGTTCCGGCGGTACGTCGAGCCGACGCCGGCCTACCGGCTGGCCAGGCGCCTGGAGGAGCGGCTGGAGTTCGCGCCATTCCCGCTGTCCCGGCTGCCCGCGCTCACGGGCTGGGACGTGCCTTTCAACCCCGTGCGCCCGTTGCCGCCTGTCGGTGGCCTGCCGCGCCTGCACGGCATCGAACCCGACGAGGTGGATGTCAGCCTGCCGCTGGGCGAGCGCGTCGGCCACTCGCTGGTGCTGGGCACCACGCGGGTGGGCAAAACGCGCCTGGCCGAGTTGTTCGTCACGCAGGACATCCGCCGCAGGAATGCTGCCGGCGAGCATGAGGTCGTCATCGTCATCGATCCCAAGGGGGATGCCGATCTCTTGAAGCGGATGTACGTCGAAGCCCAGCGCGCTGGCCGCGAAGGCGAGTTCTACGTCTTCCACTTGGGCTGGCCGGACATTTCGGCACGCTACAACGCGGTGGGCCGCTTCGGCCGCATCAGCGAAGTGGCGACCCGGGTGGCGGGGCAGCTCTCCGGCGAAGGCAACAGCGCGGCGTTCCGCGAGTTCGCATGGCGCTTCGTGAACATCATCGCCCGCGCCCTGGTGGAACTGGGGCAGCGCCCGGACTACATGCTGATCCAGCGCCACGTCATCAACATCGACGCGCTGTTCATCGAGTACGCCCAGCACTACTTCGCCAAGACGGAGCCCAAGGCCTGGGAGGTGATCGTCCAGATCGAGGCCAAGCTCAACGAGAAGAACATCCCAAGGAACATGATCGGGCGCGAGAAGCGCGTGGTGGCGCTGGAGCAGTACCTCTCCCAGGCGCGCAACTACGACCCGGTGCTCGACGGGCTGCGCTCGGCGGTCCGCTACGACAAGACCTACTTCGACAAGATCGTTGCATCGCTTCTGCCGCTGCTGGAAAAGCTCACCAGCGGCAAGATCGCCCAGCTCCTGGCGCCGAACTACTCCGACCTGGCCGACCCACGGCCGATCTTCGACTGGATGCAGGTGATCAGGAAGCGAGCCGTCGTCTATGTGGGCCTGGATGCGCTGTCCGATGCCGAGGTCGCCGCGGCGGTCGGCAATTCGATGTTCTCCGACCTGGTTTCGGTCGCAGGCCACATCTACAAGCACGGGATCGACGATGGACTGCCGGGTGCATCGGCTGGTGCGCGCGTGCCGATCAACGTGCATGCGGACGAGTTCAATGAATTGATGGGTGACGAGTTCATTCCGCTCATCAACAAGGGCGGTGGCGCGGGCCTGCAAGTCACCGCCTACACGCAAACGCTCTCGGACATCGAGGCCCGCATCGGCAATCGCGCGAAGGCCGGCCAAGTGATCGGGAATTTCAACAACCTGTTCATGTTGCGCGTGCGCGAGACGGCCACCGCGGAACTGCTGACGAGGCAGTTGCCGAAGGTCGAGGTCTATACGACTACCATCGTCTCGGGCGCGACGGACAGCTCAGACATCCGCGGCGCGACGGATTTCACGTCGAACACCCAGGACCGCATCAGCATGTCCAGCGTGCCGATGATCGAGCCGTCACACGTCGTCGGCCTGCCCAAGGGCCAGTGCTTCGCGCTGCTGCAGGGCGGCCAGCTTTGGAAGGTACGCATGCCGCTGCCGGCGCCGGACGCGGATGAAGTGATGCCGGCGGACCTGCAGCAACTGGCCGGGTACATGCGCCAGAGCTACAGCGAGGCCACGCAGTGGTGGGAGTTCACCAGCTCGTCGGCCTTGCAGGATCCGGCCTTGCCCGACGACCTGCTTGACGATGCCGCTGCGGCCGAGCCCGGCGCGGTGGCCACCGGCGCCGACGATGGCGCGGACAACGAGGCCGTGCCATGAAGGATGCCGCCTCGACCGCGCAGCGGGAGCAGAACAAACGCCAAGGCTTGATCGTCGGCACCATCACCTTACCGTTCCGGCTGCTCGGGGTGCTCATTGGCTCGCTGCTGTTCTCGATCGCGGTGGAGTGCGTCGGCATGCACCTGTTCTGGAAGGACCAGGGCTGGCGCCACTCCCAGCAGATGCTGCAGTACGAACTCGGGCACCTGTCCGACCACTTCACGCGCAGCGTGGTCGTGCAGGAGCCGGGGCGCACGGCGCACGAGCTGGTGGATACCGGGTACGAGTGGGTGTTCGTGCGCTCGGGGTTGCTGGAGCGCATGAGCCAGACCGCCGAGCGCGTCCGCTCGGCCAGCCACGGGCAGAGCCGCAACTTCCGCTACTACATCAGCCAAGTCTATGTCTGGGCCGAAAGCTACCTGATCGCTGCGGCCTTCACGACGCTCACCTTCCTGGTGCGCCTGCTGGTCCTGGTGCTCACGCTGCCCCTGATCCTCACGGCGGCATTCGTCGGCCTGATTGACGGCCTGGTGCGACGGGATGTGCGCCGGTTCGGCGCCGGCCGCGAATCCGGCTTCATCTACCACCGCGCGAAGGCCAGCCTGATGCCGTTGGCCGTGCTGCCTTGGGTCACCTATCTCGCTCTGCCCATATCGGTGCATCCTCTGGTCATCCTGCTGCCCAGCGCGGCGTTGCTGGGGATGGCAGTCAGCCTGACCGCAGGCAGCTTCAAGAAGTACTTATGAGGTGACACGGGCGGCACTGCTCTGCAAAGCCGTGTGCCGTTCATCGGTTCTGCAGGGTATCAAGAGCAGCATCCAACGCCGTAACCGCCTCGACGACCGTTCTTACCGTCGCCCGATCGAACTCATGATCGCGCTGAGCGTCGTGCACACCGCTATTGAGGTAACCCCATTCAATACTCGTACCGCTGACATTGAGCAGCCTGACCAACGCCCCTACGGCATCCGGCGCACCCGCATGTTGCGCCGCGATACGCTCGACGGCCGACCGCAACTTGGTGCATTTATTGTTCAGCTCCCAAGGCGCGCGGGGCCCGCTCAGCTTGATGTCGATCCGGCCGTCCGCCCGCCGACCCAGCCACGTCCACAGGCGGTCCGTCAGACTCTCCAGCGCCGGCCGGGCCTGGCGCAGTGCCTCGCGTTTCTCGTCAGCCGCCAACGCCTGCTGGGCCAGAAGAACATAGTTCTTCGCTGGCGGGTCGCTGTCGACCCGCAGTTCGTGCTCTCCCTGATGCGGGAGAAACTTGTAGCGCTTGATGGCCGCGGCGCGGCGCACGCCCAACTCCTGCTGGATGCGGTGCAGGAACTCCTCTGCGTGCGAGGTGAGGATAACCTGCTTGCCGTGGAGCAAACCGTCCTCGAAGAAGGTACGCCAGATGCCATCGCGATGGTCGTCGTCTATCGCATTGACGACGTCATCGAAGATGACCACGGGGCAGCCCTGCGCGAGGTTCTTGGCAAGCAGAATCGCCAGACCCAAGCATTTGATGTGCCCTTCGCTGAAGACGATCAACGCGTCGTAGCGCACGCCCGGCTCGCCGGCGAACTCCACCTCGATCTTGCCGTTCTCGGCCACGGGCAACCACAGCGCGTGCAGCAGATCGCCGGGCGGATCGGCCCGGTTGAATGCGTTGTAGAGATGGCGGGCTTGGTCTCCCAGCCCCTGTAGCAGAACCCCCGGCAGAGCGGTCAGGTATGCCTGAATCTCGGGTAGGAAGCCGTCGTAGGCGGCCTTGACCCGCTGATGGTGCACCACCACCGGCATTTCGTCCGTGGCCGCCTGGATTAGGCCGCGGTTCGCGTCGTCGAACTGGGCCACGGTTTGGCGGGCGGCCGCCAGCTCCTGATCCGCAGTCGTGCGCATGATCCGCAGCCGTTCGATCTCCAGCTGATGCTGTTGCAGGCGGTCCCGCTCCTGGGCCATCGCGCCGCGCTGGGCATTCACGTCGCGCGCCTGCGCGTCGAAGCCTTCGATGATCTGTGCGATCCGTAAGAGGGCTTGCCAGGCGCGCTGGTCCCCATTCACCCAGCCGCCGAGCCAATTGCCCGCCGACGTGGGAGGCAGCAGTGGCAGGCCCGCGGCCTGCGATTCGGCAGGACAAGCGACCCCAGCCGCCGCCACCACGCGGCGCATTTCGTCCCACAGCGCTCGGACCGCCTCGCTCAACTGCGTCCGATGCCCGGCCTCTTGCTGCTGCAGGACGGCCAGTTGCGCGAGCTGCTCCAGGCCCATTCGCGCCCTGGCGAACGGGTCCTGTGCCACAGCGGCCAGTCCGGTTCCACATGCCGGACACACGGTCGCCCCGTCCGCCAACGCTTGCACGGCCTCGTAGAGCTTCGCGTACGACACCTCGCCCGCGCGTGCCGCGAGTTGCGCGGAAGACGCTTGCCACAGTCCCTGGACGCGGTAGGCCTCTGCCAGCAACGCTTGCAGGCGGGCCTGGGTCACCTCGTGAATGGCAGGCGGGTTGGCGTCCAGCTGAGCCTGGACATACGGTAGCCGTCCTTGCTGCTGCGGCGTACCCAGCAGCCAGTCCACGCAGGCTTGATAGGTCGCGCCAGGTGACATGCGCTGCGCCAAAGCTTGTTCCAGGCCCTCGACCGCTGCGATCTTCTGCGGGTAGGCGGCGATGGTCTGTTCGGAGTTCGCCAACCGCAGGCGACGCTGCGCCAGCTGCGCCGCCTGCACGCCGGCAAGCATCAGGTCCTGACCGAGCGAGGGGTTGAAGCCGCGCACGAACTCGCTGAACTGGTCCACGCCGAACAGGGTGGCGATGAGCTGGCGCTGATCGCTCGGGGTCCGCGCGGCGATTCGGGCGAAATCGTCGAGGCGGTTCTTCTCGATGAAGCAGAAGCGATACTCAGCTTCGTCGGGCTGGACGGCCTGCGCTTCGCCCGCCGCCGTAGACGACAGGACTGGCGCGACGTGGCGGCGCAGGCGAGCGTTGTTGCAGTACGTCCGCTGGTCGACCCGCTTGGCCTGCGCTTCGCTGATCGAACCGAGCATCGCCACTTCCAAGGCTTCGCAGAAGCTGCTCTTGCCGGTGCCGTTGGCACCGTAGACCAAGGTGATGTCATGGCTGAGGTCGAACGTCTCCTGCCGCATGAATCCTCGAAACGGCCCGACTTCGAGCTGGTGCAGTCGCCCGAGCGCCGGCCCGTTTTCGGGGCCGCGCGCGTCCCCGTCGTAGGCGACAGGCATCTGCGCCAGATGCGCGATGGCCAGCGGCGCCAAGCGCGTGGAGCGCCCCCGGCGTGCAGCACCGACCTCGGCCAGTGGCTGCAGGTGATCGAGCACCAGGTGCGCCAGCCGGCGCACGTCGTCGTGCACGTGCCGCTGCGCCAAGTGCGCCAGGAACCGGTGGTACTCCGAACGTATGCTTGCCACAGCGCCCCCTCACTTGGTCAACCACTGACCGTAAGCCTCCACATCGATCATGGGGACCGTTCCACTGAACTGAAGCTGCGCGATCAGCTTGAAAAGAAACGCGGTCGCCGGCTTGTTTTCGTTGGTGTAGCTGTACGCGCCGCTGGCTTGGTCATAGAAAAAGTGCCCGTGGGCGGCAACGCATCCGATGTCCAGACGCCCCTCGGTGAGGTTTGCGTTCAGCGCCTTGTCCATGGATGGACCCAATGCAGGACTCCATTCGCTCTCGAAGGTGAGCAAGCCACCCAGAATCGGAATCAACGGCTTCGCTGGGTAGGTCCCGCCAGCGTGCGGGATCGGCAGGCTCGTGCGGTGCAGCCTGCGCACACTGGCGACCTTCTCCTGGGCATAGGCCACAAGCCCCGCGTCAGCCGTCTGCTTGGCCTCGAAAACGGCGTACACGCTTTCGGCTGGAATGATCGTCTCGTTCTCGTAGGTGAAGATAAAAGGCGAATATTGCCGATCAAACACCACCACATCGATCTGCTGGCTGAAGTTCCCCAGGCTGTCCACCACATGCGCCTTGGCCGCCTGGTACCGTTTGGGCAGATAGGTATCCAGCATGTCGATCCAGACGTTCTCGCTCGCATCCCCCTTCGTACCCGGGTGACCGAAGGTCTTGCGTACTACGGACAAGCGCTGCTGGATGTCCTCATGCAGGGACGACAGGAGCTGGGAAAGCGACCACTGGGACATGCTGTACCTCGATGGGACGTGTATGGAAGCCGATGGAATCAGGACAGTGGGAACTTGGGGCCAAACAGTGCGCGCCAGGCGCGAAGCGCTTCGATATTGCGACCACGACGCGCGTGGTCGATGGCGATGCTTGCGTCTTGGCTCGCCTGGAACAGCAGCTGCTGCGCGCGCTGCTTGCGCGCGGCATCCATATCGTTGCTGATCGCCGGGCCAAGTCCGGCGGGATCCGGCCACTCGTCATGAACTCGATCGGCAAGCGTGGCAAAGAACGACTGGATCTCGCGATCGAACGATCCTCCCCAGCCGCCGTAAAGACACTCAAGGGCCATTACCTCGATCAGGAACGAGGGCTTCACCGGCTTCAGATCGCCGTGCTTGGGATTGTTGTTCCAGTACTTCACCATGCGCACGAGACCTTTCCACTCATTGGCATAGGCTTGGTGCGCTGCGGTCGCCTTGTCCTTATGGATCTCCGGGTCCGTCTTGATCCACTTTCCGGACGCCGTATCGGGGATCTCATACTGGTCGCCGGTGTCGAATGCGGGCACCGCATCCACGCTGACCACCCGGTAGTCCGTGTTGTCCTCCGCGTCGATGTGAACACCGAAATCCACGTTGATCGAGCGCGCCTGTTTGCGCACGGCCGCCGAACCGTATTTCTCCACCAATGCAGAGTGGAAATCATCCAGCACTACCGATGCGGCCTTGCCGTGGTAATGCTTCTCCGAGTCCTTCAGCACGAAGAAGATGTCGATATCCTTGAGCGGCTTCGTCTTCGTGTATCGAGCATAGGAACCGGTCAGGAAGCTGCGCGCAATGCCGAACTTGGTCTGCAGGTAGTCCCGCACTTCGTTCTGGCGTTGCGAGGCATTCTTCTGTTCGCGTTCGTTGAGTTCCAGACGCGACTTGAACTTGCGAAAAGCTTCATCGATCGACAGCATCAGCGTTGCCTCCAATATCCGGCCTGACCCGCCAGGCCGCTGTGTTCGACAGTCGAGCCTAGGCTCTGCTTGACCATTCCATCCGTCGAGCGATAACTTCCTTTGCTCCATCCCTCCACATCAGGTCGCCCTGGCTTTGTATCGAGCATTAACTTGTACTTGGCCTGCGATGGCAGCAGCCCAGCTTTCTTGATCGCGTACTTCAACTGCTCGGTATCTGTCCAGAAGCTGCCGTCGCCATCGGACCACCCATACACGATGTCGATATCCCATCGGGTCACGAGCTTGTCGGTTGCCGGGTTGTAGATCTCCAGAATCACCTTGCGCAGATCACCGGTCCCGAGCCACGTCTTGATGGCTCGGGTATTGCTCTCCCAGCGATCCGCAAAGTGCTCAGGGTCCAGCCCACTGAGCAGGATGATGTCTTTCAAGCTCTTGAGGATGTTGTCGGTCACATAGGTAACCGAGTGCGTGTACGAGTAGGTGGCGACGGTGCTCATGACTTGAGGAAACCTCCGAGGTCGAGCGACAGCGCTTGCCCAGCATCGGCCTGCGCCTGCGTGGCAATTCCTTGGCTCAAGTCCCGTGCAATGATGCGAGAACTGTGCTTTTTGAGCGCGCTTTGCACCCAGCCTAGCTGCTCCTTCGGACACGGCAGCGAGACTCCCCAGTCTCCCTTCAACGGCTCGAACCCCAAGACTTCTTCGTTGGCATCATCACCATCGATCGCGTCTTCGTCGAAGAGGCAGTAGATCCTGGTCCGTGGTCCATCGCATGTCGCAACGATGGGCGCGCTCTTGGGTGCCTGGTCGGCGATCAAGCTGGCGGCCACGCCCGTCACGGCCCTGAGTTCAGAGCGAGCCGTGCCGTCCTTGCCCTGAGTGAGCAGTTCGACAATGGCATCCCATGTCTGCAACGCATCGCGGTGCGGCGAGCTGCGAAACGTCCGGCTGACAACGGTGGTCATTTTTGCTTCCCTCCTTGAAGGCGCATTTGCTTTGCCTGTCGTATCGCACTGCGCAGGTGCTCTACGGAAAGCTTGTTCGGATCGATAGCCACTTGCGGGTCGGCCGCGAGGGCGTTGGCTACGACCTTGCGAATGGCCCGACCATCCAATCCGACGCACTCGCCAGCGCACGCGTCGAACTGGTGAGCCGAGGAAAGCTTGCCAATCCCCGGAAATGTCTTTGCCAGGCCATTCAGGCAGTCCACTAGGATCTGCTTGCAGGCATCCTTGCCGGGCAGTGGCACCTCCATCACCATGTCGCAACGAGATAGGAAGGCACTGTCGACGGCCTGTGGGAAGTTGCTGGTGGCCACGAACAGCAGATGCGGGTTGCGTTCGGCCAACATGTCCAACTGCACCAACACCGCGTCGGTGGCCCGGTGCACATCAACCGGGTTGGCTTCCAGGCTGAGCTTCGCTCGATCAGCCGCAAGCGTTTCGACCTCGTCCAGAAGGACGATCGTCGGGCCCGCCGCTGCGGATTCTGCGATCGATTGCGAGAACAGGTCTGCCACGGCGCGTTGAGTCTTTCCCATTGCAGAGCTCGTCAGCGTGTGAGGCTCCACTTCCAGCAATCGAAACTTCGCAGAAGAAAAAGATTCGGCCACACGATGCGCCAAGCCCCGTGCCAAGGAGGTCTTCCCAGTCCCCGGCGGGCCGACCAACAAGATCACGCCGTGCAGGGGGAGTACCGTGCGCTCCACCTTGGGGCGCACCGTGAAGTTGACGATCGCTTGTGACAGCAACTGTTTTTTGATGGCTTCGTCCATCACGATCGAATCCCACAAGTCACCCAGCGACTTATCCGGCAGCTTCCAGCTTCGATGGATGCCTTTCGGCAAAGTGGCGTCTGATGAAGGATTCTTGGTCATCCGTGGCTCTCGGCGGGTCAGAGAATGGTGCGATAGGTCGCCAGCACCTTGGTCGTTTGCACAAGGCCTTGGCGCAGCAGGATTTCGAGATAGCGGTCCACATCGATCGGCGGATGCTTGAGTTGGGCACGCTGGCGCTGCGCAGCCGACACTACGGCGGCCGCATCCAGATCCAGCAGGTTGTCCACAAACTCATCGGGGTGCTGCGATTCGATGCCGTACGGAGCCAGCAGATCGTTCGGGAAATCACGTTCGTTGAACGTCACAATCACGCTCGCACCGCAGCGAATCGCCGCAGCCAGGACGTGCCGATCGTTCGGATCGGGTAATGTCAGGCCTGCCACGAGCGCTTCGTAGCCCTCCACCAAGCCGTCCGGAATGGCCCTGTCCATGAGATCCGACGTCCTGTCGACCTGAACCCGGGTGAGATCGGGGCGGTTGATCAACAGATTGCGTTTCCACTCCTCATGAATGGCTTGGCTCCACCGCGCCCGGAAGCGGCCAGACAGGCCGAGCCACATCAGGAAATCCCGCAGTGGCGCGGGATATAGAACGCACGCGTCGTAGACGGCGGTGAATGGGGAATGCCTCATTCGTATCCCATTCCCAACTCTTGCGACTGCTGAGCGAGTTCGGCCATCGCCTGCTCACTGGCGCGCTCGCGCGCTTCCTTGTACTGCATCAGATCGGCGAACCTCACCCTGCGGTGCTTGCCGGTGCGATGAAATGCCAACACCCCATCTTCTAGCAGCTTGACGAAATGGGGACGGGACACGTTGAGCAAGTCCGCCGCCTCTTGGGTCGTCAGCTCTGCATGGACGGGCACCACCTTTACTGCATTGCCATCGGCCAACTCGGCCAGGATGTCGACCAGCAGGCGTAAAGCCGAGGTAGGCAGTTCCACCTGATGAGCCTGTTTGTGGTCATCAAAGATCTGGATGTGCTGCGTCTCGAACTGGGTTGCGAGGTAAGCCGCCAAGGCACGTTGACCCTGGACGGCTGCCTTAACCTCTCCCGCGGCGGGAAGGGTCATCTTGGATTGGGCAGTGGCGGTGGTCATGGGTAGCTCCTAAGCGAAAACGGTTGCAGAGCCGATCATATTCGAAACACTCGAAAAACGCAATAATCGAAACTCGACCCGGGCTTTTGTAGGTTCGCTCGCGGTATGCCCAATCCGGTCGTCCGCCAGTTCCTATTGTTTGCGGCCTAAAACAGCCCTGATCTCCACGATCACCCCATTGCTGATCACACAGGAATGGCGCGATGGTGGCTTCGATCTGGCTGCGCGCCGCGCATCGCGGCGTGCCCACTTTTCTCGTGACGGCCCTCCTGCTGGGTCAGTCCCAGATGGCCTTGGCCGAGTCTCCGGCACAGCGCCAGGAGCTGGTCGCCGCACTGCGCCAGCTCGACGCGCTGGAGCGCACCGTCGCGGACAGCGCCGCGCATGCCCCCATCCAGCCGGGCGAGCGCTACCACTTCGACTACCCGCGGCTGCTGGCTGACCTGGCGCGCGTTCGCGCCGGCATCCAGTTTCACCTGACGCCATCGCGCGCTCAGCCGCGCGACCCCTCCGAACTGGCCGGCGACTACCGCACCGAGCGGGCGGCCGAGCCGCTGCCGGCGACGACTGCGGGGGGCAAGCAATGAACGGCGCCCAGGTCTCGGCATTTCAAGCCAACAGCGGCATCGCGCCTTCCGCAATGGCGACCGTCCTGGTCGGCGTCGTGTTCGCGGTCCTGCTCGTGTGGGGCGTCTGGGCCATCCGAACGGCCTACGTGGGGTGGTCCGAGAGCCGCCTCAACCAGCGCCAGTTCCTCGGCGTCTGCATCCGCTTCGTCGCGATGTACCTCGTCCTGAGTTTCTTCCTTCTGTCCTGACCTGAAAGGCCCGACCATGCACAACCGCAACCTCACTTCCCGTTTTGCCCAGCGCGCCGCCGTGGCCCTGGGCGCCGCAGCGCTGCCCGCGCTGTCGTTCGCGCAAGGTCTGCCGCAATTGGAGAACCCCACGCGCGGCACCGGCAACGGCATCATGGAGACCATCCGCAACTACGGCTACGACATCATCATGCTCGTGGCCCTGCTGGTGGTGGCGTCGATGTTCATCGGCGTCTGCTACCACGCCTACGGGACCTACGCGGAGATCCACACCGGCCGCAAGACGTGGGGCCAGTTCGGCCTCACGGTCGCCATCGGCGCCGTGCTGCTGGTGATCGGCATCTGGCTGCTCACCGAAGCTACCGGCATCCTGTAAGCGAGGCCGGTATGTCCGAGCAGCAGCACGTCCGTGCGGACGGGACCGTGACGTTCCTTCCGCACCGGCTCAACCGCCATCCCGTTGTCGTGCGCGGCCTCACCGCCGATGAACTCTGGATTTGCTGCGGCCTGTCCGGCGCCGCCGGCCTGCTGGTCGGCGCGCCCCTGTCCTGGGTGTTCCGCACGATCGCGCTGGCGCCGACGTTCGTCGTCCTGGGTGTGGCGCTCGGCGTCTTCATCGGCGGCGGCATCCTGCGCCGCCTCAAGCGTGGGCGTCCCGACACTTGGCTGTATCGACAACTGCAATGGCGCATCGTCACGCGCCATCCGCTGATGGCAGGCTGGGTTGGTGGCCATGTGCTGATCTCGCGCTCGGGCTTCTGGTCCACCCGCAGGAGCATGCGATGAGCCGCTTCAAGAACGAGATCGCCCACCTGCAGGCGCACATCAAGACCTTGCGGCTGGGCGCGGGCGCGCTGGTCGTCGTTGCCCTGGTCATGGGCGGCGGCTGGTGGAGCGCGCCGCGCGACCTGACCATCCACGTCCCGCCCGACCTGCGCTCTGGCAGTACCCGCAAGTGGTGGGAGGTGCCGCCCGAATCGGTCTATGCGTTCACGTTCTACGTGTTCCAGACGTTGAACCGCTGGCCGACCAATGGCGAAGAGGACTACCCGCGCAACCTCCACACGCTCTCGCCGTACCTCACCCCATCCTGCCAGGCCTTCCTGCGGGCGGACTACGACTACCGCCGCTCCACCGGCGAGCTGCGCCAGCGCGTGCGCGGCATCTACGAGATTCCCGGCCGCGGCTATGGCGACGACCCCACGGCACGCGTGCGCACCGTGTCCGACCGCGACTGGGTGGTGACGCTGGACATCACGGCGGACGAGTACTACGGCGCCGAGCAGGTCAAGCGCGCCCTGGTGCGCTATCCGATCAAGGTCACGCGGGTGGATGTCGATCCCGCCCGCAACCCGTTCGGCCTGGCGCTGGACTGCTACGACGGCGCGCCCCAGCGCATCAGTGCACCGGAGCCGACGCGCCCGGCGCCGAGTGGCCTGTCTCCGCAAGCGCCTCAAGGAGGAAACACCCCATGAAGCACCCTGTACTCGCGCTGCTGGGACTGCTGGCCGTGGCCGCGGCACCCGTCGCCCATGCAGTGGAAATCCTGCGCTGGGAGCGCATGCCGCTGGCAGTGCCGCTGAAGGTCGGTCAGGAACGCATCGTGTTCATCGACCGGGACGTGCGCGTGGGCGTGCCCGCGGGCGTGGGCGAGCGCCTCCGCGTACAGAGCGCGGGCGGCGCGGTGTACCTGCGCGCCAGCGAGCCGATCGAGCCCACGCGGTTGCAACTGCAGGACGCCGACACGGGCGCGCTGATCCTGCTGGACATCGCGGCCGAACCACCCAAGGACGGCGAGGCCGAGCTGGAGCCGGTGCGCATCGTCGAGGGCAGCAGCACTCCAGCGCGCTACGGCGATCAGGCAGGCGGCGCCGACGATGCCCCAGCACGTGCCCAGGCAGGTGCTCGGACCGCGCGGCGCGAAACCCCGGTCCCTGTCGTCCTGACGCGCTTCGCCGCGCAGAACCTCTACGCGCCGTTGCGCACCGTGGAGCCGCTGCCGGGCGTCATGCGGGTCAACCTGCCCCGCGACCTCGACCTGGACACACTGATGCCAACGCTGCCCGTGCGCGCGGTCGCGCTCGCGTCGTGGCGCCTGGAGGACCAGTGGGTCACAGCCGTGCGCCTGACCAACGGCAGCGGCGGCTGGATCACGCTCGACCCGCGCGTGCTGCAAGGCGATTTCCTCACCGCCACCTTCCAGCACGAGGCGCTGGGCCCGCGCGGCACGCCCGAGGACACGACCGTCCTGTACCTGGTCACGCGCGGCCGCGGCCTCGCGCAGTCGCTGCTGCCGGCGATTCACCGCTTCGACCCTGCCCTGCATCTGCCGCAGCCGGACGGCGACGAGAACACCAAGGAGGCCCGCCATGCGCAGTAACGGCCTGCTCAAGTGGCTGATGATCCCTGTCGCCATCCTGGTGCTGTTCGTCGGTATCCGGCTGTTCTCGGGTGGAGGCAGCACGGCGCCACCCGCGGAGGACAACGGCGCCCAGCTCACGCCCGATGAAATGAAGGCTCTCGGCATCGAGGGCGATACCCCGCGCGACACCGTGGCGACCTTGGTGGCGCAGGTGAAGCAGTTGCGCACCGAGCTTCAGACCGCGCTCTCGGACAACAAGTCCCAGCGTGAAGAGAACCAGCGGCTGCGTCAGCGCGAAAACTCCATCGACCAGCGCATCAACTCGGCGCTCGAATCCGAGCGGTCCAACCTGCGCCGCGACCAGGAGCAGGCGGCCAGCGCGCGCCAGCAGACCGAAGGGCTGCTCGCCGACCTGCAGCGGCGCCTGGACAGCATCGGCGGGCGCGGCGGCGGCCATGCGGACCTGCCCGTGGGCTTGGGGCTGCAGGGCGGCGACGAGGCCGGCATGGAGGGCGGCGTGCGGTGGGTCGAGCCGGACCACGCAAAGCCCGCCGAGGGGCGCAACGGGGGGCGTGGCGCGAGCGGCGGCATGAGCTTCCCCACGAGCTTCGGCCCGGCGCAGAGCACGCTCGAAACCACCGCGGAAACCGTGGCCAACGCGGGCGCCCGCGCCGCCGGGGTCAAGAGTGCCAAGCCGGTCTATACCGTGCCGACCAACTCCACGCTCATGGGTTCGGTCGCCATGACCGCGCTGATCGGCCGCGTGCCGATCGACGGCACGGTCAATGATCCCTATCCGTTCAAAGTCCTGGTCGGGCCGGACAACCTGACCGCCAATGGCATCGACATTCCCGACGTGGCCGGCGCCGTGTTCAGCGGCACCGCCTCGGGCGACTGGACGCTGTCGTGCGTGCGCGGTCAGGTGCGCAGCATCACGTTCGTCTTCCACGACGGCACGATCCGCACGATCCCCGAAGACCGCGAGGGCAACCAGCAGGACAACCAACAGCAGAACTCTCAAAGTGGGGGCTTGGGCTGGATCAGCGATCCCCACGGCATCCCGTGCGTCAGCGGCGAGCGGCGCAGCAACGCCCAGCAATACCTCGGCTCGCAGGCCCTGATCACCGCGGCCGGTGCCGGTGTGGCCTCGCTCATCGAGAGCGACAGCGGCCGCATGTCCTATGTCGGCTCGGACGGCTCCATCGGCACCGTGGGCATCACCGGCCAGGAAGCGGTCGGCCAGATTCTGGCGGGCGGCGTGCGGGACATGTCGGCCTGGGTCAACAAGTTGTACGGCCAGGCATTCGCCGCCGTCTATGTTCAGCCCGGCGCCAAGGTGGCCGTCCACCTCGAAAAGCCGCTCGCCATCGACTTCGATCCCGAAGGCCGCAAGGTCGATCACCGCGCAGGAGAAAGCC
This sequence comes from Xenophilus azovorans DSM 13620, assembly GCF_000745855.1. GTDB lineage: Bacteria > Pseudomonadota > Gammaproteobacteria > Burkholderiales > Burkholderiaceae_C > Xenophilus > Xenophilus azovorans. Next base: position 12,255 of record NZ_JQKD01000011.1, on the reverse strand, counting down.
ATGCACTCGAACTTGACTAACCTGGCCCGTGGCCTGGCACTGGCCCTCGCCGTCGCGGTGCTTGGCGGCTGCGCCACCAGCAAGGAAAAGCTGCTGACCCACGGTGACCGCACGATGATGGACATCTGGCAGCAGGAGGCCGGCGACGGCGGTGGCGCAGCCGGACGGAACGCCGGCCGCCAGCTGCTCGACGCGCGCCAGAGCCTGCGTCGGCCCCTGACCGACGCCGACGTGCAGGCCGCACCTGTCGAGCAGATGCGCTACACGCGCACCGCGCGCAATGAGGTCCACCGCCAGTTCCAGCGCCTGCCCAATCCCGATCTCGTGATGTACGTGTACCCGCACCTGGCCGGCACCGATCCCGTGCCGGTGCCCGGCTACACGACCGTCTTCCCGCTCTACCAGCGCATCCAGTACGCGATGCCGGGCGAGCGCGTGGAGGACTACTGATGCGGTGGAAACTCCCATGGCCGAAGCTGGCCGGCGCCGGCTCCAGTAGCCCGGCCAGCGATGAGCAGCCGGACAGCTGGCAGCGCCACGTCGAGGCCTTGCGCCAGGCCGGCATCCCCGAACCCGGTTCGGCAGTCCACGGCCGCAAGCCAGCGACCGTGGCCGACGAGCAGGCGCTGTACGACGTTGCGCCGTCCTTCGTGGAACTGCTGCCCTGGGTGGAGTTCATGCCCGAGTCGAAATCGATGCTCCTGGAGGACGGCCAATCGGTGGCGGCGTTCTACGAGCTGGTGCCGCTGGGCACCGAGGGCCGGGAGCCTGGCTGGCTCGCGCATGCCCGCGACGCCCTGGAAAACGCGCTTCAGGACAGTTTCGATGAACTGGACGAGAACCCGTGGGTGCTCCAGCTCTATGCCCAGGACGAACCGAGCTTCGACCAGTACATGCAGACCTTGCGCGATTACGTGCAGCCACGTGCGCGCGGCTCGGCGTTCACCGAGTTCTACCTGCGCTTCTTCGGCCACCACCTGCGCGCTGTGGCCAAGCCCGGCGGCCTGTTCGAGGACACGGTGGTCACGCGGCTGCGCTGGCGCGGCCAGACGCGGCGCGTGCGCATGGTGGTGTACCGCCGCGCGAGCGGACAGGGACAGGCAAACCGCCGCGGCCAGACACCCGAGCAGATGCTGGGCATCGTCTGCGACCGCCTGTGCGGCGGCCTGGCGAACGCCGGCATCCAGGCCCGGCGCATGGTCGCGGCCGACGTCCACGACTGGCTGCTGCGGTGGTTCAACCCGCGCCCCACGCTGCTCGGGCCTGGGGTGGAGGACCGGGAGCGCTTCTACGCGTTGGCGCGCTATCCGGACAGTACCGAGGAAAGCGAGGCCGGCGAGATCGAGCTGGCGAGCGGGCGGGATTTCAGCCAGCGGCTGTTCTTTGGGCAGCCGCGCTCGGACGTGGCGCAAGGGGCCTGGTACTTCGACGGCATGCCGCACCGCGTGCTGATCACCGACCGGCTGCGCATGCCGCCCGGCACCGGGCACCTGACCGGCGAGACCCGCAAGGGGGACGCGATCAACACGCTGTTCGACCAGATGCCCGAGGACACCTTGATGTGTCTCACGATGGTCGCCACGCCGCAGGACGTCCTCGAATCGGACCTCAACCATCTGGCGAAGAAAGCTGTGGGCGAGACGCTGGCGTCGGAGCAGACGCTCAAGGACGTGCATGAAGCCCGCTCCCTGATCGGCAGCGCGCACAAGCTCTACCGGGGCACTCTGGCGTTCTACCTACGCGGGCGCGACGAGGCGGAACTGGATCGGCGCGGCCTGGACCTCGCGAACGTGATGCTCAACGCCGGCCTGCAGCCGGTGCGCGAGGACGACGAGGTGGCGCCGCTCAACAGCTACCTGCGCTGGCTGCCGTGCTGCTACAACCCCGGCCAGGATCGGCGCCGGTGGTACACGCAACTGATGTTCGCCCAGCATGCGGCGAACCTGTCGCCGGTGTGGGGCCGCGCCCAGGGCACGGGGCATCCCGGCATCACGATGTTCAATCGCGGCGGCGGCCCGATTACGTTCGACCCCTTGAACAGGTTGGATCGGCAGATGAATGCCCATCTGTTTCTATTTGGCCCCACCGGCTCGGGGAAGTCCGCCACACTCAACAACCTGCTGAACCAGGTGACGGCCATCTACCGGCCGCGGCTTTTCATCGTGGAAGCCGGCAACAGCTTCGGCCTGTTCAGCGACTTCGCGCGGCGCCTGGGCCTGACCGTGAACCGGGTCAAGCTGGCCCCCGGATCGGGCATCAGCCTGGCGCCGTTCGCCGACGCACGCCGGCTGATCGAAACGCCCAGCGACGTGCAGACGCTCGATGCCGATGCCCTGGACGAAGACCTGCCACCGGATGCCTCGGCCATGGAGGCGGATGAGCAGCGCGACGTGCTCGGCGAACTGGAGATCACGGCACGGCTGATGATCACGGGCGGCGAAGACAAGGAAGAAGCGCGGATGACGCGGGCCGACCGCTCGCTGATCCGCCAGTGCATCCTCGACGCCGCCGAACATTGCGTGGCGGAGAAGCGCACCGTGCTCACGCGCGATGTGCGCAATGCACTGCGCACCCGTGGCCAGGACCCGACGTTGCCCGAGATGCGCCGTGCGCGGCTGCTGGAGATGGCGGACGCGATGGACATGTTCTGCCAAGGCACGGACGGCGAGATGTTCGACCGCGACGGCACGCCGTGGCCCGAGGCCGACATCACGCTGGTCGATCTGGCGACCTATGCCCGCGAGGGCTACAACGCGCAGCTCTCCATCGCCTACATCAGCCTGATCAGCACGGTGAACAACATCGCCGAGCGCGACCAGTACCTGGGACGGCCGATCGTCAACGTGACCGACGAAGGTCACATCATCACCAAGAACCCGCTGCTCGCGCCCTATGTCGTGAAAATTACAAAAATGTGGCGCAAGTTGGGCGCCTGGTTCTGGCTGGCGACGCAGAACATCGACGACCTGCCACGTGCAGCGGAGCCGATGCTCAACATGATCGAGTGGTGGGTGTGCCTGTCGATGCCGCCGGACGAGGTGGAGAAGATCGCGCGCTTCCGCGAACTCTCGCCGGCGCAGAAGGCGCTGATGCTCTCCGCACGCAAGGAAGCGGGCAAGTTCACCGAGGGCGTCATCCTCTCCAAGAGCATGGAAGTGCTGTTCCGCGCCGTGCCGCCAAGTCTCTACCTCGCGCTCGCGCAAACCGAGCCCGAGGAGAAGGCAGAACGCTACCAACTCATGCAGCAGCACGGCGTCAGCGAGCTGGATGCCGCCTTCAAGGTGGCTGAGAAGATCGACCGGGCACGTGGCATCGAGTCGCCGACCCTGGACCTGCCCTGAATCTGCCGTACACCGGAGAACGCCATGGAACAGAAACGTCCTTCCATTCCGATGCAGGTGCAGGCGTTCCGCCGTCGGCACTGGCGGCCCAGCTGGCCTTGGACAGTGGCCGCAGCGCTGGTTGCACTGCTGCTGATCTGGCTCGTGTCCCGTTGGCCCGGGCAGTCCACGCCTCAGACTTCAGCGCCAGTCAGCGAGACGCAGGTGGCTGGGCCTCCGTGGCAGATGGGCAATCCGGAAGGACGCTTCACGCTGACGCTCTACGCGGACCTCGAATGCCCGTTCTGCCGGTCCTATTTCCCAGTGCTCAAGCGTTGGGTGGCCGGCAATGCGGACGTGGCCTTGCAATGGCATCACCTCCCGTTGGCAGCGCATGAGCCGGCCGCGTCCGCGGAAGCGCGCCTGGCGGAATGCGCGGGCCAAGCCAGCGGTCATGCCGCCTTCTGGCAGGCCGTCGAGTGGGTATATGCCCACACGCGCAGCGACGGTCAGGGCTTGCCCGAGGACCTGCGCTACCCCGACCTTACGCCACCCATCGAGCAGTGCATCGCGAGCGAGCGGCCCGACGCGGCGATTCGCGCCCAAACTGCGGAAGCCACGAACAGCGGCGTGACCGCCACGCCGTCGCTGCGGCTACACGATCGCGAAACCGGCAAGGCTATCCTGCTGCAGGGTCCGATCGAGGGCGATGCCTTGCTGTCGGCCATGGACATGCTCGCGGCCCGCGATCCCGCCGCCACACCTACATCGGAAATGCCTGCCGACGTCGTCGGCGACATGCCCAGGTAGCCCCGGTCTTCAAGGCTACGGCGCAGTCCGCTGCGCTGACCGCAACCCGTTCGCCTCGCATCCTGGCCGCGAACGATCACCGCTCCCGCGGTGATGGATGCACCTTGTTCGTTCCCCAGGAGGGCTTGCCCTCCCCGGGCGCGCGCCCTCCGATCTCACCATTTGGAGGTTCGCCATGTCTTTCGTCGTCAATGACTCCTGCCTGGAGTCGCTTTCCGCCATCGCTGCCCAGCACGAGGACTGGATCATCCAGCAAGCCATTGCACTGCTGGAGAAGCGGGTTTTCAAAGCGGGTCCGAAACTCCTCGACCCCACGGCCGTGCGCGACTACCTGCACGTGAAGCTGGTGGCCGAGCCCAACGAAATATTCGTCGCTGTATTCCTTGACAGCATGCATCAGGTGCTGGCCTACGAGCCGTTGTTCAGGGGCACGATCAACTCGACTTCGGTCTATCCGCGTGTCGTCGTACAGCGTGTGCTGGAATTGAATGCCGCTGCGGTGGTCTTCGCACATCAGCACCCCTCGGGCATGTCCGAGCCGTCGATCGCGGATCGCGTGCTGACCCAGCAACTGCAGGCCGCGCTGGCGCTCATCGATGTGCGGGTACTGGACCACATCATCGTCGGCCAGGGTGCCCCGTTCTCCTTTGCGGAGTCCGGCCTGCTGTAAGTGTTGCACTGCTTCGTTGATCAGCGCGGAGGCTTCGGCCTCCGCTTTTTCTTCGCGGCGACACAAGCAGGTATGCGGGGTGGCCGCGATGCGCATTGTTTGTTGGGACCGCATGGGGTTCGGCGTTTGACTATGGCCCTGATCAACTTCCGGCGCGCATGACATGCCAGCAGCTTTTACCCGGTTCGCACCAGGCTGGCGAACCCTTGGCCTGGCCGTGGCGCTGCCGGCGTCCCTGGCGGTGTTCAGCCCGGTCACCTTCGCCGCCGACGTGGTGGTCGTCACCGACGGCCACCACCCGGTCAAGACCATGGGCGGCGAACGGCTGATCGAGCTGGATGAAGCGCCGCGCATCGAGGCCGAGCTTTCGGCGAATCTGCCCACCGACCCCGACCAGGCGACAGCCCTGGTCAAGCGTCGGCTGACCCAGGGAGGCACTGACCTTCAGCGGCGCATCGCGACGGCCTACCAGGGCGTGACGGACGCATGGAGCCTGGGCATCACCGCCGTCCCGGCCGTCGTGGTGGACCAGCGCTATGTGGTCTATGGCGAGCCGGACGTGGCCCGCGCCATCGCGCGGATCGAACAGCACCGGAGGACCGAACCGTGATCCCCCCATTCGACCTTCTGCGCCGCATGCGAGCTGCTGTCGCGTCCGTGCTGCTGCTTAGCGCCACGGGCAGCTACGCCCTGAACACGGCAACCATCGTGGGTTCAGTGGCTTCGCCCGATTGCCTGGAATACCGGGTGGTGGGTATCTGCTACTGGCTCTATTGCACCTGGACCGGCTGCACGGTGCGTACCTCCGTCAAGGTCAGGCACTACATCCCCGATGCAGTGGTGTCGTCGTACTCGAACACCGGCGAGAACCCCTGGGTTGAAGTGCGCGCCATGAGCACGCCCAATCCTTCGGCCCAGGCCGGCGGGGACGGCACCACGAACGAGGATCATGAAAACAACCTCGCCAAATTCAAGAACAGCGATGTTATCGGCCATCCCGGCGGCGAGGTGTTCAACCAGTTCGCCTCGTCCTCCGGCTACTTCTGCCAAGGCGCGGGCACGGCCTTCATGCCGTATCTGCTCAGCACCCTGGACACGCTGGCCTGGCGCTACAACGTGCCCGAGATGGCCTACCCGGAGGCGTTGATTCCGGGCATGCGTGAGGTCGGTGCGCGCACCACGATGAACCTCTGGGGCAATGTCTATCCACGCGGTGGCTTCCTGCACCAGACCGACGACCACAAATCCGGGGCGGTGGTGGCCCAGCGCGCGGGCGATGTCGTCACGCGCCGCGGGCAGTTGCACGTGTACCAGCCACTGCTCGCCAACGCCCGTGACGGCTACTGGCCGGCCGGGGCGCTGGTCGAAGGCGATACCTCCACCGGGAAGTGGCAGGAGCTGACCCCTCGTCTGTCGAACACCTGCGTGGTCTTCCCCCACAGCGGCACGCTGACCCAGGCCCAGCAAGGCGACTACGCCTGGGCGCTGTGGCGGCCGTATGCCTGCTGCGAACGCCGCGGGCAGGTGTTCCTGGGCAGCGTCGATTTCCTCTGAGGTGCCACGATGAAGCGTCCTGAACCGATGAACCTTTCCGCCAAGGCGTGCTACTTGCTGCGCCCGACGGCGCTGGCCGGCACGCTCGCTCTGGTCTGCGGCCTGGCGTGGGCGCAGGTCGGATACCAGAACAGCGGCCCCGTCATTGGCGATGACGTCATGTACTCGATCGGAGGCGGCAGCGCGGTGTCCATGGGCCGCGCGGCTGGCATGCGCTCCATCGGGGTCGGCTTGGGGTGGAACAGCAACCTGATCTGCGGCGACATGAGCATCCAGACCACGCTGCGCAACCAGCTCAACGGCATCACGAACGGCTTCCAGCAGATCATGAGCAACGTGATCCAGAGCGCCACCAGCGCGGTGGCGTCCCTGCCGGCGCTGATCATTCAGCGCGCCGATCCCGGCCTGTACAACCTGCTGACCAACGGCGTGCTGCAGGCGCGGCTGGACTTCGACCGCTCCAAGCTGACGTGCCGCGCGATGGCCGAGAAGATGGCCGAGACGGCGGGCGGCCAGCTTGGCTGGAGCCAGATGGCCGAAGGCATGGCCCTGCGTGACGCGGTTGGCAGCAACGATGCCGTTTCGGCCGTCGAGCAGGCTGAGACGCGCCGCGGCAACGACGGCGTTCCCTGGGTGGGCGGCAGCAATGCCGGTGGCGCAGGCCAGTCCGCCATTCGGGTGGTCGGCGACGTCACCCGCGCGGGCTACAACCTGGTCAACGGGCGCGGCGTGACGGACACATCCTCCATCGCGCCCGCCAGTTGCGCGAGCCTGTCCTGCCAGACCTGGACGTCGCCGCAGCAGGCGACCGAATGGGCCACCCGGGTCCTCGGGGAACAGGTGCAGCGCACGTGCGATTCCTGCACCAAGACCGAGACGGTGCCCGGCGTCGGGCTGACGCCGCTGATCCAGGAGGAGTACGAAGCCAAACTGGAAGTCTTGCAGGAACTGGTTTCCGGCGTGCGCAACACCACCTTCGAGAACTTGCGCGAGGCCGGCAGCACGTCGCTGCCGATCACGCGCGGCGTCATCGAGGCGCTGCGCGACGAGCCGGACCAGGACCTGCTGGCGCGGCGCCTTGCGTCCGAGGTGGCGCTGTCGTCGGTGCTGGAGAAGGCCTTGTTGCTCCAGCGCACGCTGCTCACGGGAAAGAAGGAGCCCAACGTGGCGGCCAACGAGTTGGCGGTCGAGGCTGTGAACCACGAGAGCGACACGCTCGACCGGGAGATCCGCAACCTGAAAACGGAGCTGGAGCTGCGCCGCGAGCTGGCGAACAACTCGCCGATGGCGATCATCCAGCGCCATGGTACGCGCGCGGCCGGCTCGCGCGGCATCTACGAGGGCGATCCGGTGCCCGACCGCCTCGACCAGTTGCAGAAGGGCAATCCGGGAGTCCGGCCATGAGCGCAATGCGCATGACCTGGCGCCCCTTGCGCTGGCTGTTCAGCCGGCGCGCGGCGAAAGCACTGCTGTGGGCGGTGGTGATCGTCGCCGCTGCGGTGGGGGCCAACGTCGCCGGCATCTACCTGGTCGGGAGCGTGGCCGGCTGGGAGCGGTGGCTCGCGGCCGCATCGGGCTACTTCTTCGTGTGGCGGTTGTGCCTGTACGGGGCGACGGCCTATGGCTGGGTCTGGATGCGGCGCCGGCTGCTGGTACGTGAGGACGACGCCCAGGCGCGGCGCCGCCTGGTGCGCACCGAGGTCGCGGGCGTCGTCGCCATCGTGGCGCTGGAAGCCAGCCTGCTGATGCAGGCCGGTTGAGGGGAGATGGCGCGATGACGCTTTTCACGACCGACTACCTGGAGTACTACCTGACGCTGGTGTCCTGGATCGTCAACAACGGCATCTGGGCGGTGCTGGTATCCAGCGGGGTATTCGCGCTGCCTTTCGTCGCCATCATCGTGCAGGAGTGGTTGAAGGCCCGTGCGGAAGGTGCCGACGAGGGCAATAAAGGCGTGCTGAGCGCCGCCCGCATCGAGAACCGGGTCTTCGTCGCCATCGTGGTGGTGATGTTCGCCGGCATTCCGTTCATCGACGTGGACCTGAACACCATCCAGTACGACAGCTCGCGCTCGGCCCAGTGCCAGGTCAGCGTGCCGCAGCCCACGGATACCGGCTGGTCGCAGTCCTTCAGCACCATCAACAACCAGTCGGCGAAGGTGCCCGTCTGGTGGGCGTTCATGCATGCACTCTCGCGCGCCGTCACGAGCGCCTCGGTGGCGGCGATCCCGTGTGGCACGGACCTGCGGCAGATGCGCATGGAGATCGACGCCACGCGCATCGATGACCCGGTGCTGGCTCAGGAAGTAGCGGATTTCTCGCGGGATTGCTATGGGCCTGCACGGGCCAAATTGTTCATGCAGCGCCCTCAGCTCGATGAGCAGCAGATGCACGACGTGACCTGGATCGGATCGCGGTTCTTCACCGACACGAACGGCTACTACGACACGTACCGTTCCAGCACGCCGCGCGATGACTGGCCCTATGACAGCAACCGCGACGCCGGGCTGGCTCAGGTATCCAGTGGCGGTGGCTACCCGACCTGCAGGCAATGGTGGGCTGATGGCAGCAATGGCCTGCGGGCACGCCTGCTGGGACAGGTGGACCCGAGCCTGCTCAATCGGCTGGCGGGCTGGGCCGGGTTCCTGAGCCGGGCCGAGGTGGACGACTCGGTGATCCGCACCATCGCGTCGCCGAGGCAGCAGAAGTTGAACCAGGGCAGCGTCTATACGGACTACGGCGGCCAGATCGACAAGACCTTGCCGAACATCGTGACGCGGGCCACGGGAGACGTTGGGATGGCAGTCGGCGCGCTTGCGGCATTTCCCGCCATGGACGTTGTGAGACAGGCCCTGCCCATGGTGCTCGCCTTGCTCAAGATGGCGCTGGTCATCTGCATCCCGCTCGTGCTGGTTGTGGGCACCTATGACCTGAAGACGGTCGTCACGGTCAGCGTCGTGCAGTTCGCGCTGTTCTTCACGGACTTCTGGTTTCAGCTTGCGCGCTGGATCGATTCGACGATCCTGGACGCACTTTATGGCTGGGGGTTCGGCTGGAACCGGCCGCACACCAATTTCGACCCGTTGGTAGGACTGAACAACGCCTTCGGTGACATGCTCCTGATGTTCGTCACGGGCACGATGTTTCTGGTCCTGCCGACGTTTTGGGTCGCTGCCTTGGGGTGGGTCGGAGTTAAGGCTGGGGTGATTGCTCAGAACCTTGCTGTCGGCTCCAAGGAAGCGCGTGATAGCGCCGGGTCAGGTGCAAACAAGGTAGCCGGCAAGGTTCTGTGACGGACAGGCCAAATCTCAGTCATCGAACGGATCGTTCGGGTCGTGAGGGTCGAGCCGCTGGCCATTGGAAGAATACAGGCCAAAGCCCGCCTCGCCATTGCGCAGTTCATCCTGTTGCGCCCAGCGGTCGTCATCTCTAGCCGAATTGCCAGCCATCCATGCCGCCGCAACGCCCAGCAGTAGTAACACCGCCAGCCAGAAGGTGGTGTACAGCAGCACCCCGAGCGCAACCAGCTTGACCACCCACACGAGCGCGGTGGCACCGGCCGCCGGCATCCCCTTGGACACCAACCAGCTCGATACCCGGCGTTCGCCGCGCACGTAGGCACGCCATCCGCGACCCAAGGCGCGGCCGAGTCGTTCTGCGGTACTGATGCGGGTCGTGGTGGTCATGGTCGTCTCCTGCTACTGAGGGATGCCTATTCCAGTTTGCTCCAATCCTGCTTGCTTGCCTGTATCAGCGCGTGCCAGTCGTCTGGCGGGTTCCCGCGTCCGAGCATCTTCTCGAAGACGACATACGGGTCCGACTTGCTACCCGAAGACCGCAGGGTCTGTTCATCGTTGACCCAGGCGTACACGATGACCTTCGCCTTCGAGTCGTACCGGAAGAACAGCCGGAACCGCCTTCCGATTTTGGCCCTTCGCCAGTGGCGGTGGGCCGATCCCAAGGTATTGCCCTGACGGTACTCGTCGCGTGCCGGATCGCCTGGCACTACTTCCAACATCAACTGGCTCAAGGCCCGGAACAGCTTGACGTTGGCATTGGACTCGAAGCCTTTCGGGTCGTTCTCCTGCGCGCGCCTCGCGGCCGCTTGCAGTTTCTGCAACGGCTCAATCACGCAGTCGTGGAAGAGCAGCGTCCAGCCATGCCGTTGCATCAGAGTTCCACTTCCCCGTCGATCTCCTCGTCCAGGTTCACGCCATGGCCAGCATGCTCCAGCATGGCGCGGGCCAGATCCTCGGGCAGGCCTTGGACGTTCCGGCCAGCTTCGATGTCGCGGGCCAGCAGGCTCAGGAACGCGCCGATGGCGGGGTCCTCGTGCTCGGCATCGACACGGGTGACGACGACTTCGCTGCCCCGCAGATCGAACGCGAGCTTGCCGCCGGCATCAACGCCCAGCGCCTGCCGGATAGGCTTGGGCAGCGTGACCTGGCCCTTGGAGGTCAACGTGGCGACTTCGTGGATGGCAGGCATGGCGGCTCTCCTGATTGCGATACCCGCATGGTAAGGAAATTTCCTTACTTTGTCAATGTGAAGCCTCATGGCGCTCTCCCGGTCCAAGAATTGGCCCATCGTAGGGCGTGAACAGCCAGCCTTCCTGCATCAATCCGGCCCTGCCGCAACCCACATTGGCGATGGACGATCAGGACCCGTTGCTCTATACCCAAAGGCCGCAAAGGGTCGAAATGGCAAGGGAATGGAGTGCAAGGGGAAAGGCTCTATCCCCAAAAGGCAAAAAGGCCTCCCGCTCGGCCCCCGACAGGACACCCGCATGCTTTCTCTGTTCCAGCGAAAACGGCCCGCGGTCGCTGCCGCTCCGACGCCACCATCGGTCACCGACCTCCCGAAAGGGTTGATGCGGCCCGAGTCGGCCGCATCGCTGCTGGCCACCCCGCGCCGGCAGAAGCTGCTGGAGCACATCTGGCAGCGCACGTCGCTCTCACGTAAGCAGTTCGCCACCTTGTACCGGGCGCCCCTGGAGCGCTACGCCGAGCTGGTCCAGGCCTTCCCGGCCTCCGAGGCGCATCACCATGCCTACCCGGGCGGCATGCTGGACCACGGCCTGGAAATCGTCGCCTACAGCCTGAAACTGCGGCAGTCCCATCTGCTGCCGATTGGCGCCAGTCCCGAAGACCAGGCGGCGCAGTCTGAAGCCTGGACTGCCGCGGTCGCCTATGCCGCGCTGCTGCACGACATCGGCAAGATCGCCGTCGATCTGCACGTCGAACTGGCCGACGGCTCGCTGTGGCACCCCTGGCACGGCCCGCTGCACCAGCCATACCGCTTCCGCTACCGCGACGATCGGGAATATCGGCTTCACAGCGCCGCGACAGGTTTGCTCTACCGCCAACTCCTCGACCGTGATGCCCTGGACTGGCTCAGTGGCTATCCCGACCTGTGGGGACCGCTGCTCTACGTCCTGGCCGGCCAGTACGAGCACGCCGGCGTGCTGGGCGAACTTGTCGTGCAGGCCGACCGGGCTTCGGTGGCCCAGGAACTGGGCGGCGATCCGGCCCGCGCCATGGCTGCGCCCAAGCACGCGCTGCAGCGCAAGCTGCTCGACGGGTTGCGCTACCTGCTCAAGGAACAGTTGAAACTGAACCAGCCGGAAGCCTCCGATGGCTGGCTCACCGAGGATGCCCTGTGGCTGGTGAGCAAGACAGTCTCGGACAAGCTGCGTGCGCACCTGCTGTCTCAGGGTATCGACGGCATTCCAGCGAACAACACCGCGGTGTTCAACGTCCTGCAGGATCACGGCATGTTGCAGCCGACGTCCGACGGCAAGGCGGTCTGGCGGTATGCGTCCGGCCAACCCACATTGAAGTTCGATAGCCGGCCAAGGATGCTTGTGTCCACGGACTTTTGCGTGGACACATGGACACTTTGG
>NZ_KN050767.1:96801-205158 GCF_000745855.1 Xenophilus azovorans DSM 13620 | reverse complement strand
ACGTGCGGGGCCAGGTCGGTCTTGTTGATGACGAACAGGTCGCTCTTGGTGATGCCGGGGCCGCCCTTGCGCGGGATCTTCTCGCCGGCGGCGACGTCGATCACGTAGATGGTCAGGTCCGAGAGCTCGGGGCTGAAGGTGGCGGCCAGGTTGTCGCCGCCGCTCTCGACGAAGACGATGTCCGCGTCCGGGAAGTCGGCCAGCATGCGGTCGATGGCCTCGAGGTTGATCGAGGCGTCTTCGCGGATCGCGGTGTGCGGGCAGCCGCCGGTCTCCACGCCCATGATGCGCTCGGCCGGCAGCGCGCCGCTGACGGTGAGCAGGCGCTGGTCTTCCTTGGTGTAGATGTCGTTGGTGATGGCGACGAGGTCGTAGCGCTCGCGCATCGCCTTGCACAGCATCTCCAGCAGCGTGGTCTTGCCGGAGCCGACGGGGCCGCCGATGCCCACGCGCAGCGGCGGCAGCTTCTTGGTGCGGTTCGGGATGTGGTGCAGGGCGGAGGAGGTGGCGGCGGTGGTCATGGTGCGGCTCAACTGCGGAAGAGTCGGGAATACTGGGTCTCGTGCCGCGCCGAGAGGACGGCGAGCATCGGGCTGAAGGCCTGGCGCGTGTCGTCGGTGCGGGCCAGCGCGTCCTGCACGGCGGCAGGGATCTCGCGCGCCAGCCGCGCCAGGATGCGCTGGCCGGCGCTCTGGCCCAGCGGCACGGCCTTCACGGCGGCGGCGGTCATGTTCTCGGCCCAGCCGAAGGCGTAGGCCAGGCAGCCGTCGGCCACGCCGGCGCCGCTCCTCGCGGCGGCGAAGGCAAAGGCCACGGGGTAGGTCGCCGGCAGGCCGTCGAAGCAGGCGGCGGCATCCGTGTGATGCAGCTTGAGCCATTCGAGGAAGGAGCGGCCCATCTGCTCGGTCTGCAGCAGGAACTCGGCGGACTCGCGGGTGGCGAGCACCCAGGTGTTGAGCGCGCGGACGCGCTCGCCGTCGCCGGCCTGCCAGGCGCGGATGGCTTCGGCCACGACGGCGAGGTCGGCCGGCGCCAGGCTCAGGTGAAGCTGGTCGGCCAGCCAGCCGGCGGCATCGGCCTCGCCGCGCACGCCGGCCCATTCCACGGCGGCCTCCACGCCCTCGGAATACGAGAAGCCGCCCACCGGCAACGCCGGCGAGGCGAGCCAGATCAACTGCAGCAGCGTTCTCCCGTCCCGCCTTCCTTCTCCCTCTCCCTCTGGGAGAGGGCCAGGGTGAGGGCCACGCGGCGGCTGGTGCGCCGGCTCCGCATCCATCGCCGTTGGCCCCTCCCCCCGCCTCTCCCCAGCGGGGAGAGGAGCCAACCCGTTGGGCGGCGTGGCATCAGTGCCCGTGATCATGCCCATGATGGTGATGGTGTCCATGGCCGTTGTGGTTCGTCACATGGCCGCCGTAGGCGCCGCCCTCGGGTTCGAAGGGCGCCTGTACCTCGGTCACGATCAGGTGCATCGCGCGCAGCATGTCGGCCAGCACGTGATCGGGCTCGATCTGCAGATGGCCGGGCGTGAGCTCGATCGGCACATGCCGGTTGCCCAGGTGGTAGGCGGCGCGCGTCAGGTCGAAGGGCGTGCCGTGCTCGCCGCAGTGCGTGATGCGCAGCACCGCCTGCGGCGCTGCGATCACTCGGATCAGCGAGCCGTCCTCGGCCACCAGCACGTCGCTCCCGCGCACGGCCGTGCCGCGCGGCAGGAACACGCCGATCTGCCGGCCCTGCGAGTCGGTGGCGTCGAAGCGGCTCTTCTGGCGCACGTCCCAGTCGAGCTCGACGGTGGCGGCGCGCTTGAGCAGCACGGGCGCGAGGCCGCGGCCCTGGGGCATGAGTTTGTTGGCGATGAGCATGGGCGGTTGCGGAAGATGGCAGGAAGGAATAATATAACGATTGTTATAACTTCACGCGTCGAGGCCTGCCATGTCCGCACTCAAGTTGACCCAGATCGGAAATTCCACCGGGGTGATCTTCCCCAAGGAAATGCTGGCGGACATGAATGTTGGCAAGGGCGATACCGTGTATGTCACCAAGATGGCCGCGGGGGGTTACCACCTCTCGCCGTACGACGATGAATTCGCGCGGCAGATGGAGGCGGCCCGCCGCGTCATGAAGAAGCGCCGGAACGTGCTGCGGGAACTGGCCAAATGAGCGCAGCCAACGAAAGCTGGGTGTGGCTGGGCACGCGCCTGATCCTGGCCGCGCACGAGGAGCAACTGGCCGAGCATGGCGGGCCGGGCGGCGTGCGCGATCCGGGCATGCTCGAGTCCGCGCTGGCTCGCCCGCAGCATCGTGCGCTGTATGGCACTCCCGATGTGGCGGACCTGGCTGCCAGCTATGCCTTCGGCCTGGCACGCAATCATCCTTTTGTCGATGGCAACAAGCGTGCGGCATTCGTGGCGATGGAGGTCTTTCTCGAACTCAACGGCTGGTCGCTCACTGCCGGCGACGAGGATTGTGTGACGACGATCCTGCAACTGGCGGCCGGCCAACTGGAAGAAGATGCATTGGCGGCCTGGATCCGGGCGCATGCCGAGCGGCATTGAAGGCCACGCTCAAAACAGAAAGTACCGCTGCGCCATCGGCAGCACCGTCGCCGGCTCGCAGGTCAGCAGCACGCCGTCGGCGCGCACGGCGTAGGTCTGGTGATCGATCTCCATCTTCGGCGAGAGGCCGTTGTGGACCAGGTCCTTCTTGCGCACGTTGCGGATGTTCTTCACCGCGCTGAGCGTCTTGGCCAGGCCGTAACGCTCCTTCACGCCGGCCGCCAGCGCCGCCTCCGAGACGAAGCTGAGGCTGCTCCTCGCATTGCTGCCCGCGAAGGCGCCGAACATGGGGCGGTAGTGCACCGGCTGCGGCGTGGGGATGCTGGCGTTGGGGTCGCCCATCGCGGCCAGTGCGATGCTGCCGCCCTTGAGGATGCAGAAGGGCTTGACGCCGAAGAAGGCCGGCTTCCAGATGACGATGTCGGCCCACTTGCCCGCTTCCAGGCTGCCCACCTCGTGGCTGATGCCGTGCGCGATGGCGGGGTTGATCGTGTACTTGGCGACGTAGCGCTTGGCGCGGAAGTTGTCGTTGCGGGAAAGCGCTTCGACGGGCTCGGCGCGAACGGCATCGGGGGCGAGCCACCCGCGCTGGGCCTTCATCTTGTGCGCCGTCTGCCAGGTGCGGATGACGACCTCGCCCACGCGGCCCATGGCCTGCGAGTCGCTGCTCATCATGCTGATGGCGCCGATGTCGTGCAGGATGTCCTCGGCGGCGATGGTCTCCTTGCGGATGCGCGATTCGGCGAAGGCCAGGTCCTCGGCAATGGCTGCATCGAGGTGGTGGCACACCATCAGCATGTCCACGTGCTCGTCCAGCGTGTTGCGCGTGTAGGGCATCGTGGGGTTGGTGGAGGAGGGCAGGAAGTTCGCCTCGCCCACCACCTTCAGGATGTCGGGCGCATGGCCGCCGCCGGCGCCCTCGGTGTGGAAGGCGCACAGCGCGCGGCCCTTCGTCGCTGCGATGGTGTTCTCGACGAAGCCCGACTCGTTGAGCGTGTCGGAGTGGATCGCCACCTGCACGTCCTCCAGTTCGGCGACGGCCAGGCAGTTGTCGATGGCGGCGGGCGTGGTGCCCCAGTCCTCGTGCAGCTTCAGGCCGATCACGCCGGCGTGCACCTGCTCGTGCAGCGCAGCCGGCAGGCTGGCGTTGCCCTTGCCGAGGAAGCCCAGGTTCATCGGGAAGGCGTCGGCCGCCTGCAGCATGCGCTCGATGTGCCAGGGGCCGGGGGTGCAGGTGGTGGCGAAGGTGCCGGTGGCCGGGCCGGTGCCGCCGCCGAGCATGGTGGTCACGCCGCTGGCCAGCGCCTCTTCGATCTGCTGCGGGCAGATGAAGTGGATGTGGCTGTCGATGCCGCCGGCGGTGACGATGTTGCCTTCGCAACTGATGACCTCGGTGCCGGGGCCGATGACGATGTCCACGCCGGGCTGCGTATCGGGGTTGCCGGCCTTGCCGATGGCGGCGATGCGGCCGTCCTTCAGGCCGATGTCGGCCTTGACGATGCCCCAGTGGTCGAGGATCAGCGCGTTGGTCAGCACCGTGTCGACCGCGCCCTCGGCCCGCGTGCGCTGGCTTTGCGCCATGCCGTCGCGGATGGTCTTGCCGCCGCCGAACTTGACTTCCTCGCCGTAGCCGCCGGCGCGCAGGGTGAAGTCCTGCTCGACCTCGATGACGAGGCCGGTGTCGGCCAGGCGCACGCGGTCGCCCACCGTGGGGCCGAAGATCTCCGCGTAGGCGCGGCGTTCGATCGTTGCCATTCAGAGTTTTCCTTGCACGAGCGCGCGAAAGCCGTACACGGTGCGTTCGCCCGCGTAGTCCACCAGTTCGACGGTGCGCTGCTGGCCGGGCTCGAAGCGCACGGCGGTGCCGGAGGCGATGTTCAGGCGCATGCCGCGCGCGGCGCCGCGGTCGAAGTCGAGCGCGCCGTTGGTCTCGGCGAAGTGGTAGTGCGAGCCGACCTGGATCGGCCGGTCGGCGGTGTTCCTCACCACCATCGCCAGGGTGCGGCGGCCGGGGTTGAGGCCGTGGTCGCCGTCGTCGACGAGCAGTTCGCCGGGAATCATCGCCCTGCCCCGGCTCAGGCCACGCCGCCCAGCAGCGCGGCGCCCAGCAGGGCGACCGCCACACCGGCCAGGCGCGGCAGCCAGCGGTTGGCATGGCGCAGCGCCCAACCCAGGCCGATGCCGGCGGCATGCAGCAGCACGGTGGCGGCCAGCATGCCGGCCAGCGTCAGCGCGGCATCGGATTCGCCGGCCAGCTCCTGCCCGTGCGCCAGGCCGTGGAAGACGGCGAACACGCCGACGAGCGCCGCCGAGACGAGGGCGGGCAGGCGCCTGCGCGTGAACACCAGCAGCCCCAGCACCAGCAGCGAGGCCGCGATCATCGGCTCCACCGCCGGCAGCGCCACGCCGGCCAGCCCCATCAGCGCGCCGGCCAGCAGCATGGCCGCGAAGCCCAGCGGCGCGGCCAGCAGCTCGCGGCCGTTGCGCGCCGCCAGGGCGCTCCACAGGCCGACGGCCAGCATCGCAGCCAGGTGATCGACGCCGGTGAGCGGGTGCATGAAGCCGGCCAGGAAGCCGTGGTGGTGCGTGCCGGCATCGGCGCCGGTGTGGGCCAGGGCGGGCAGCGCAGCGGCGGTCAGCAGCAGGGCGAGGGCGGGGCGGGCAAGGCGCATGGCGTGAAGTCTCCGGGTTCAGACGATGGGTTGGTGGACGGTGACGAGTTTCGTCCCATCCGGGAAGGTGGCCTCGACCTGGATGTCGGGGATCATCTCGGGCACGCCCTCCATCACGTCTTCGCGGGTGAGCACGGCGCGGCCCTCGCTCATCAGCTCGGCCACGCTGCGGCCGTCGCGGGCGCCCTCCATCACGGCGGCGGAGATCAGCGCGACGGCCTCGGGGTAGTTCAGCTTCAGCCCGCGTGCCTTGCGCCGCTCGGCCAGCAGGGCGGCGGTGAAGATCAGCAGCTTGTCTTTCTCTCGGGGCGTGAGTTCCATGGTCGATGATCGGGTGCAGCCCCGCCTTCTTGCAACACCCGTGCCGTGGCACGGCAGTTGCACCGGCAGGGCGTGAGTTCGCCCGCCCCACCGATCGCCGACGCCAGCGCCGACGGCGCGCCCCAGCGCGTGGTCAAGGTCCGGCGCGACTACAACGCCTGGGTCGCGCGCGAGACGCTGGAGGACTACGCCCTGCGGTTCACGCCGCAGCGCTTCCGCAGGTGGTCGGAGTGGCGGGTCGCCAACACCGCCTTCGGCGCCGCCTCCTTCCTGATCCTGGAGGCGGTGGGTGCCACGCTGCTGGTGCAGTACGGCTTCGCCAACGCCTTCTGGGCGATCCTGGCGACGGGGCTGATCATCTTCCTGGCGGGGCTGCCCATCAGCGTGTACGCCGCGCGCTACGGGGTGGACATGGACCTGCTCACCCGCGGCGCCGGCTTCGGCTACATAGGCTCGACGCTCACCTCGCTGATCTACGCCAGCTTCACCTTCATCTTCTTCGCGCTGGAGGCGGCCGTGATGGCCTACGCGCTGGATCTGGCGCTGGGCATCCCGCCGGCCTGGGGCTACCTGGCCTGCGCGCTGGTGGTCATCCCGCTGGTGACGCACGGCGTCTCGGCCATCAGCCGGCTGCAGGTGTGGACGCAGCCGGTCTGGCTCTTGATGCTGGTGGTGCCCTTCGCCTTCGTGCTGGTGCGCGATCCCGGTGCGTTCGTTGGCATCACGCACTATGGTGGTGAAAAGGGCGGGTCGGCCGCCTTCCATCTGCCCCTGTTTGGTGCGGCGCTCACGGTTGGCATCGCGCTCATCACGCAGATGGGCGAGCAGGCCGACTACCTGCGCTTCATGCCCGCGCGCACCGCCGCCAACCGGGGCCGCTGGTGGCTGGGCGTGCTGGCCGGCGGGCCGGGCTGGGTGGTGCTGGGCGTGGTCAAGATGCTGGGCGGCGCGCTGCTGGCCTGGCTGGCCATCAGCCACATGGTGCCGGCCGAGCGGGCGGTGGACCCGAACCAGATGTACCTGGTGGCCTACGAGTACGTCTTCCCGCACTACGGCTGGGCGGTGGCGGCCACGGCGCTGTTCGTGGTGATCTCGCAGCTCAAGATCAACGTCACCAACGCGTATGCCGGCTCGCTGGCATGGAGCAACTTCTTCTCTCGCGTCACCCACAGCCACCCCGGCCGGGTGGTGTGGGTGGTGTTCAACACGCTCATCGCCTTCATGCTGATGGAGATGAACGTGTTCGAGGCGCTGGGCGCGGTGCTGGGGCTGTACGCCAACATCGCCATCGCCTGGATGATGGCGGTGGTGGCCGACCTGGTGGTCAACAAGCCGCTGGGCCTGTCGCCGCCGGGCATCGAGTTCAAGCGCGCGCACCTGTGGGACATCAACCCGGTCGGCGTGGGCGCGATGGCGCTGGCCTCGGCGCTGTCGATCACGGCGTACCTGGGCGTCTTCGGGCCGATGGCGGAGGCGTTCTCGGCGGTGATCGCGCTGGCCACCGCCTTCGTCGCGGCGCCGCTGATCGCCTGGGCGACGAAGGGGCGCTATTACCTGGCCCGGACGCCCGGCGATCCACCAGCCGTTCGCCCTGAGCCTGTCGAAGGGCCGGCCCGCGGCGTGGAGGTGCACTGGGCTCGCGTCGAAGCCGCCCCCGCCAGCCTGGCCCTGCGCCGCTGCACGATCTGTGAACGCGAGTACGAGGGGCCGGACATGGCCCACTGCCCCGCCTACCAGGGCGACATCTGCTCGCTGTGCTGCACGCTCGACGCGCGCTGCGGCGACCTGTGCAAGCCGCACGCGAGCCTGGCCGCGCAATGGTCCGGCATGCTGCGCTGGCTGCTGCCGCGCCGCGTGTGGCCCTATGTCGAGACCGGGCTCGGCCACTTCCTGCTGCTCATGCTGATCGTGGTGCCGCTGCTGGCGGCGGTGTTCGGGGTGTTCTACCAGCAGGAGCTGCGCGCGCTGGCCGAAAGCACCCCGGCCGACGCGGCCGGCGCGCTGCGCGGCGGCTTCCTCAAGGCGTACATGGCGCTGCTGCTCATCGCCGGCATCGTCGCCTGGTGGCTGGTGCTGGCGCACCAGAGCCGCAAGGTGGCGCAGGAGGAGTCCAACCGCCAGACCCACCTGCTGATGCGCGAGATCGAGTCGCACCGCGAGACCGACCGCGCCCTGCAGGCCGCCAAGCAGCACGCGGAAGAGGCGCGCCGCGCCGCCGAAGCGGCCAACCAGGCCAAGAGCCGCTACATCAGCGCGATCAGCCACGAGCTGCGCACGCCGCTCAATTCCATCCTCGGCTACGCGCAGCTCATGGGCGAGGACGCCGCCGTCCCGCCGCACCGGCGCCAGGCGGTGGCCGTCATCCAGCGCGGCGGCGAGCACCTGCTCTCGCTGATCGAGGGCACGCTCGACCTGGCCCACATCGAGGCCGGCAAGCTGACCCTGCAGGCGCGGCCGATGCGCTTCGTCGGCCTGCTGCAGGAACTGGCCGAGATGTTCGAGCTGCAGGCCAGCGAGAAGGGCCTGGCCTTCCGCTTCGAGCCCGACCCGGCGCTGCCGGAGCTGGTGCGTGCCGACGAGAAGCGCGTGCGCCAGATCCTCATCAACCTGCTGGGCAACGCCATCAAGTTCACCGCGCGCGGCCAGGTCGTGCTGCGCGCCGGCTACGCGCGCGAGATCGCCACGCTGGAGATCGAGGACACCGGCCCCGGCATGAACGAGGCCGAGCTGTCGCGCATCTTCGAGCCCTTCGCGCGCGGCCAGTCCGCGGCCGGCGCCGCCGGCGCGGGCCTGGGCCTGACGATGGCCAAGATGCTGGCCGACCTGATGGGTGGCGAGATGCGGGCGCGCAGCGAGCCCGGGCGCGGCTCGGTGTTCAGCGTGCGCCTGTTCCTGCCGCGCGTGCACGAGGCGCCTGCGGCCCGCCCGGCCGCCCCGCCGCAGGCCGCGGTGCGCCGCGGCTACGAAGGCGAACGCCGCCAGCTGCTGGTGGTGGACAACGAGGAGACCGACCGGCAGCTCCTGGTCCACCTGCTCGAGCCCCTGGGCTTCGCGCTGCGCACCGCCGCCAGCGGCCACGACGCGCTCGACCTGCTGGCCGCTGGCCACCGCCCCGACGCCCTGTTCGTGGACCTGGCGATGCCCGGCATCGACGGCTGGGAGACGCTGCGCCGCGCCCGCGCGCTCGGCTGGACGGGCCACGCGGCGATCGTCTCGGCCAACGCCTTCGACAAGCGGCTCGAGAACGACGTCGGCATCGCGCCGGAGGACTTCTTCGTCAAGCCCGTGCGCCACAGCGAGCTGCTGGACTGGCTGGAGCGCCGGCTCGGCCTGCGCTGGACGGCCGCGGCCGCGCCGCCCGCGCGGCCCGCCCCGCAGGGCGCCGTGCCCGACGTACACCTGCTGCGCCAACTGGAGGAGGCCGTCGGCCTCGGCTACCTGCGCGGCATCCTGGCGCAGCTCGACGCCATCGACGCCGCGCGCCCCGACTGCGCCGACTGGACCGGGCGCCAGCGCGCGCTGGCGAAGCAGTTCCGCTTCGAGGCGCAGGCCGAGGCCATCCAGCGCGCCCTGGCCGGCGCGGAGGTCGCGCCATGACCGCGCCGCCGCTGGCCGCCAGCCTGCGAGAGCAGACCGCCCGCGGCGACCTGGTGCTGGTCGTCGACGACGTCCCCGACAACCTGGCCCTGCTGCACGATGCCCTGGACGAGTCGGGCTACACGGTGCTGGTGGCCACCAGCGGCGAGGCGGCGCTGGCGCGCGCCGCGCAGGCCCAGCCCGACATCGTGCTGCTCGACGCCATGATGCCGGGCATGGACGGCTTCGAGGTCGCGCGGCGCCTGAAGGCCGATGCGGCCACCGCCCACATCCCCATCGTCTTCATGACCGGCCTGACCGAGACCGAGCACCTGGTCGCCGCGCTGGAGGCCGGCGGCGTGGACTACGTGACCAAGCCGCTCAAGCCTCGCGAGGTGCTGGCCCGCATGAACGTGCACCTGCAGGGCGCCCGCGCCGCGCGCCAGCAGGCGCGGCAGGCCGGCCAGGCGCGCAACGCGCTGGACGCCTTCGGCTACGCCAGCATCACCGTGCGCATGCCGCAGGGGCGCCTGATCTGGCAGACCTCGCTGGCGCGCGAGCTGCTGGCGCGCTACTGCGGCACCGCGGCGCCGCACACGCCGCCCGCGGTGGTGGACTGGCTGCGAACCCACCTGCCCGGCACGCGCCAGGGCGTGGAGCCGCCGCCGCTGAAGATCGAGCACGGCGCGCAGTACCTGCAGCTGCGGCTGCACCGGCAGACCGGCGACGGCGAGGAGGAAGGAGGTGCCGCGGGCGACTGGCTCATCATCATCCGCGAGGTGAGCGACGCCGCCGTCATCGAGGCGATGAGCCTGGCCCTGAAGCTCACCGCGCGCGAGGCCGAGGTGCTGTACTGGGTGGTCAAGGGCAAGACCAACAAGGACATCGGCGAGATCCTCGGCAGCAGCCCGGCCACCGCCAAGAAGCATCTGGAGCGCGTGTTCGTGAAGCTGGGCGTGGAGACGCGCACCGCGGCGGCGGGCGTGGCGATCAAGCGCATCCGCATGATCCAGCCGCACTTCGAGGTGTAGCGGCGGCTGCCGCCGCGCCGCGCGTACGCCACCCGGCGTATTTGCGCCATACGTCGTTCAACTGAGACTGCCTCCACGTTTTCACCCCCTGGAGAAAGAGCTCATGCAACGTCGTTTCACCCTCAAGGCGCTGACTGCCGGCGTCGCCCTCGCGAGCCTGGGCGCCGCGCCGGCCTTCGCGGCCGACACCATCAAGGTCGGCATCCTGCACTCGCTCTCGGGCACCATGGCCATCTCGGAGACGGCGCTCAAGGACATGGCGCTGATGACCATCGACGAGATCAACGCCAAGGGCGGCGTGATGGGCAAGAAGCTGGAGCCCGTGGTGGTGGACCCGGCCTCCAACTGGCCGCTGTTCGCCGAGAAGACCAAGCAGCTGCTCGGCCAGGACAAGGTGGCGGTGATCTTCGGCTGCTGGACCAGCGTGTCGCGCAAGTCGGTGCTGCCGGTGGTCGAGGAGATGAACGGCCTCTTGTTCTACCCCGTGCAGTACGAGGGCGAGGAGCTGTCGAAGAACGTCTTCTACACCGGCGCCGCGCCCAACCAGCAGGCCATTCCCGCGGTCGAGTACCTGATGAGCAAGGAGGGCGGCGGCGCCAAGCGCTTCGTGCTGCTGGGAACCGACTACGTGTACCCGCGCACCACCAACAAGATCCTGCGCGCCTTCCTCAAGAGCAAGGGCGTGAAGGATGCCGACATCGACGAGAAGTACACCCCCTTCGGCCACAGCGACTACCAGACCATCGTGGCCGACATCAAGAAGTTCAGCCAGGGCGGCAAGACGGCGGTGATCTCCACCATCAACGGCGACTCCAACGTGCCCTTCTACAAGGAGCTGGGCAACGCCGGCCTGAAGGCCAAGGACGTGCCGGTGGTCGCCTTCTCGGTCGGCGAGGAAGAGCTGCGCGGCGTCGACACCAAGCCGCTGGTGGGCCACCTGGCGGCGTGGAACTACTTCATGTCGGTGAAGAACCCGGCCAACACGGCGTGGATCAAGACGTGGAGCGACTACGCCAAGGCCAGGAAGCTGCCCGGCCAGGCCGACAAGCCGCTGACCAACGACCCGATGGAGGCCACCTACATCGGCATCCACATGTGGAAGCAGGCGGTGGAGAAGGCCAAGAGCACCGACACCGACAAGGTGATCGCCGCCATGGCCGGCCAGACCTTCAAGGCGCCGGACGGCTTCACCGTGAAGATGGACGAGAAGAACCACCACCTGCACAAGCCGGTACTCATCGGCGAGATCAAGGCCGACGGCCAGTTCAGCGTGGTGTGGAAGACCAAGGAGCCGATCAGGGCCCAGCCGTGGAGCCCGTTCATCGAGGGCAACGACAAGAAGAAGGACGAGCCGGACGGCAAGTCGAAGGTGTGACCCACCCCCGTTTGCATCGGCCTCACTGCGTGTGGCCGATGCAATCCCCCCTCAAGGGGGCACCGCCAGCGGCCTGGCAGAGCCAGTTCCGCGGCGGTTCCCGCATGGCCTGCTCCGCGGCCTTCTGATGGGGTCGTTCGTCCTGTTGCACTCCACGTCGTGAAGCTGTCTTTTCGCTCCTTCCTGTATCTGCTGCTCGCCCTGTGGCTGGGTGGGGCCATGCAGGCCCAGGCCCTCACCGCCGGGCAGGCGCGCGCCATCGCCGACGGCGACAGCGAGGAGCGCGTGGCGGCGCTCAACCAGGCGGTGCTCGACGCCGACGAGAAGACCGCCGCCTTCATCCAGGCCCTGGCCGACGACGCGGTGAAGGTGGCGGGCGGGCAGGTCTTCGTCATCCGCGGCGACAAGGGCTACGACCCGGTGAGCGGCGCCGAGGTGGCGGTGCCCGACGACGCCGAGGACGTGGTCAACAACAACTACATGCGCGGCGCGCTCGACGCGGCCCTGGCCGCGCTGCGGCTGGCCAGCCCCGACGAGCAGGCGCGGGCGCAGGCGGCCGGGGCGCTGTTCAAGGACCCCGACGCCTCGCGCCTGCCGCTGATCGAGAAGGCGCTGGCCGCCGAGCGCAGCAGCGCCGTGAAGGCGCGGCTGGAGATGGCCCGCGCCGCGGCCCTGATCGGCAGCGAAGACCAGGCGCGCCGCCTGGAGGCCGCGAAGCTGCTGGCCGACAGCAGGAGCCCGGACACCAAGCTGCTGCTCAACGAGCGCCTCGCGTCCGAGACCGATGCGCAGGTGCAGGCCGCGCTGAAGTCGGCCATCGCCGCCATCGACGCCTCGCTCGTGTGGGGCGAGCGCCTGGCCGCCATCTTCAGCGGCGTCAGCCTCGGCTCGGTGCTGCTGCTGGCCGCGCTGGGCCTGGCCATCACCTACGGGCTGATGGGCGTGATCAACATGGCGCACGGCGAGCTGATCATGATCGGCGCCTACGCTACCTATGTGATGCAGGGGCTGTTCCAGCGCTTCCTGCCCGAGTCGCTGTTCGGCTGGTACCTGGTGGCGGCGATCCCTGCCTCCTTCCTCGCCTCGGCGCTGGTGGGCGCGGTGCTGGAGCGCGGCGTGATCCGCTTCCTCTACGGCCGCCCGCTGGAGACGCTGCTGGCCACCTGGGGCATCAGCCTGATGCTGCAGCAGGGGGTGCGCTCGCTCTTCGGCGCGCAGAACGTGGGCGTGGAGAACCCCTCGTGGATGAGCGGCGGCGTGCAGCTCATGAACAACCTCACGCTGCCCTGGAACCGCATCGGCATCATCGTCTTCGCCGCGCTGGTGCTGCTGGCGATGGGCTGGCTGATCGGCCGCACGCGGCTGGGCCTGTTCGTGCGCGGCGTCACGCAGAACCGGCCCATCGCCTCCTGCATGGGCGTGAACACCGCGCGCATCGACACCTACGCCTTCGCGCTCGGCTCGGGCATCGCCGGGCTGGCCGGCTGCGCGCTCAGCCAGATCGGCAACGTCGGGCCCGACCTGGGGCAGGGCTACATCGTCGACAGCTTCATGGTGGTGGTGCTGGGCGGCGTCGGCCAGCTCGCCGGCACCGTGTACGCCGCGCTGGGGCTGGGCATCCTCAACAAGTTCATCGAAGGGTGGGCCGGCGCGGTGCTGGCCAAGATCGCCGTGCTCGTGTTCATCATCGTGTTCATCCAGAAGCGGCCGCAGGGCATCTTCGCGATCAAGGGCCGAGAAGCATGACCACCCCCGTTTCTCGCTCACTTCGTGTGCTCGAATCCCCCCTCAAGGGGGCAACACCAGCGGCCCGGCAAAGCCGGTTCCGCGGTGTTCCTGGCCGAGTGTTTCTGCCCATGCTGCCCGTGCTGCCATGAGCGCGATCTCCCTTCCTTCCAGGGCGCCGCTGCTGACGGGCAAGGGCTGGACTGCCTTCTTCATCGCCCTCATCGCGGTGTGTGCGCTCGCGCCGGTGCTCAACCTCGCAGTGCCCGCTGGCAGCCCGTTTCACATGAGCGACTACACGGTGGCGCTGCTGGGCAAGATCATGTGCTACGCCATCTGCGCGCTGGCGATGGACCTGATCTGGGGCTACACCGGCATCCTCTCGCTGGGCCACGGCCTGTTCTTCGCGCTGGGCGGCTACATGATGGGCATGTACCTCATGCGCCAGATCGGCCGCGACGGCAACTACCAGAGCGACCTGCCGGACTTCATGGTCTTCCTCGACTGGAAGCAGTTGCCCTGGCACTGGACCTTCAGCGACTCCTTCGTGTTCCAGATGCTGATGGTGGCGGCGGTGCCCGGCCTGCTGGCGCTGGTGTTCGGGTACTTCGCCTTCCGCTCGCGCATCAAGGGCGTGTACTTCTCGATCATCACGCAGGCGCTGACCTTCGCGGCGATGCTGCTGTTCTTCCGCAACGAGACGGGCTTCGGCGGCAACAACGGTTTTACCGACTTCAAGCGCATCCTGGGCCAGCCCATCGCCACGCGCGAGGCGCGCATGCTGCTGTTCGCGCTCACCGGCCTGGTGCTGCTGGGCTTCTTCCTCTTCGCGAAGTGGCTCGTGGGCAGCAAGTTCGGCCGGGTGCTGCAAGCCATCCGCGACGCCGAGTCGCGCACCATGTTCTGCGGCTATGACCCGCTGCCCTACAAGCTCGCCATCTGGGTCATCTCGGCCATGATGTGCGGCGTGGCCGGCGCGCTGTACGTGCCGCAGGTGGGCATCATCAACCCGGGCGAGATGAGCACCGCCGCCTCCATCGAGATCGCGATCTGGACGGCGGTGGGCGGCCGCGCCACGCTGGTCGGCCCGATCGTCGGCGCCTTCCTGGTCAACGGCGCCAAGAGCTGGCTGACGGTGGTGGCGCCGGAGTACTGGCTGTACTTCCTGGGTGCGCTGTTCATCGCGGTGACGCTGTTCCTGCCCGACGGCATCGTCGGCCTGGTGCGGCGCCTGCGGCGCGGCGCGAAGAGGCAGGCGCCCGACGCCGCCGCCGAAGCGCAAGGAGGGGCCAAGGCATGACGCCCGACCTGATGGACGCCGGCGCCGCGCGCTACGCGATGCACCACGGCCAGCCGCCCACGGGCCGCACCGAGTCCGGCGGCCGCGAGGCCGGCTACGGCCGCCCGGCCGTGCCGGGCGAGGTGGACGTGACCCACGGCCGTATCCTGTACCTGGAGGACGTGAGCGTCAGCTTCGACGGCTTCAAGGCGATCAACCGGCTGAGCCTGGACATCGCGCCCGGCGAGCTGCGCTGCATCATCGGCCCCAACGGCGCCGGCAAGACGACCATGATGGACATCATCACCGGCAAGACGCGGCCCGACAGCGGCACCGTCTGGTTCGGCAGCACCATCGACCTGCTGCGCCACCGCGAGGCCGAGATCGCGCAACTGGGCATCGGCCGCAAGTTCCAGAAGCCCACGGTGTTCGAGCAGCTCACCGTGTTCGAGAACCTGGAGCTGGCGCTGAAGACCGACAAGGGCGTCAGGCATTCGATGCGCTTCCGCCTCGACTCGGCGCAGGCCGACCGGCTGGCCGAGGTGCTGCACACCATTCACCTGGCCGCGAGCGTGAACCGCATGGCGGGCCTGCTCAGCCACGGCCAGAAGCAGTGGCTGGAGATCGGCATGCTGCTGATGCAGGACCCGAAGCTGCTGCTGCTGGACGAGCCGGTGGCCGGCATGACCGACGAGGAGACGGCGCGCACGGCCGAGCTGTTCCTCTCGCTGCAGGGCAGGCACTCGCTGATGGTGGTGGAGCACGACATGCACTTCATCCGCGCCATCTCGCGCAAGGTCACCGTGCTGTGCGACGGCGCGGTGCTGGCAGAGGGTACGCTCGACGAGGTGCAGAACGACGAGCGCGTGATCGAGGTGTATCTTGGAAGATAACCCCCAGTCTTCGCGGACTTCGTTCCGCTTCGCCAACCCCCTTTCAGGGGGCACATCCTGCGGTCTGGCGAAGCCAGTCCCGCGGATGTCCGCGCATGGCCTGCTCCGCGGCCTTCGGTGCCCCTGTGGGGCGTGCGCTGCCGGCGGCTTGGGACGTCACGGATCTTCGACATGCTGACCGTCAGGAACATCCACCAGTACTACGGCGGCTCGCACATCCTGCGGGACGTGAGCTTCGAGGCGCGGCCGGGCGAGGTCACGGTGCTGCTGGGGCGCAACGGCGTGGGCAAGACGACGCTGCTGAAGTCGCTGATGGGCCTGGTGCCCATCAAGAGCGGCAGCATCGAATTCGACGGCCGGCCGGTGCACGGGAAGACGCCCTACGAGCGCGCCCGCGCCGGCATGGGCTTCGTGCCGCAGGGGCGCGAGATCTTCGCGCGGCTCACCGTCGAGGAGAACCTGCGCATGGGCCTGGCCTACCGCAGCGCCTCCACGCCGATCCCGCCGGCGCTGTTCGAGCTGTTCCCGGTGCTCAAACAGATGCTGCACCGGCGCGGCGGCGACCTCTCGGGCGGGCAGCAGCAGCAGCTCGCCATCGCGCGCGCGCTGGCGCCGGGCCCGAAGCTGCTGATCCTGGACGAGCCCACCGAGGGCATCCAGCCCAGCATCATCAAGGACATCGGCCGCGTGATCCGCATGCTGGCGGGGCGCGGCGACATGGCGATCGTGCTGTGCGAGCAGTACTACGACTTCGCGCAGGAACTGGCCGACCACTACCTCGTGATGGAACGCGGCGAGGTCATCGCCCGCGGCGAGGGCAAGGACATGGAGGCGCGCGGCGTTCGCCAGCTGGTCGCCATCTGATACGGATATGCGTTCAATCGACAAGAACCGTTCGGGCTGAGCTTGTCGAAGCCTCGCGCGGCGCTTCGATCCTTCGTCAAGCTCAGGACAGGCCAAGCTCAGCGTGAACGGATGTCATGGTTGAGCGCGCTTCGAGTTGATCGGCTTCAGGTCGACCAGATGCGCGGCGGCGGCCCGTCCTGCTGCCACAGCGCCGCGCGCCAGGCCGCGCGCACTTCGCGCAGCAGCAGCATCGCCGGCTCGGTCAGCGGCGCGAGCACGCGCACCACCACCACGCCGGGCTGCAGGGCGGTGGCGCCCGCGCTGTGCCGCAGCGGGCTGGCCTCGATGCGCTCGCGCGCCAGCGCCAGCGCCTGCTCCCGCAGCGCGCGCGCCGGCGGCGTGCCGCACAGCCAGAACAGCGTGCCCAGGCAGCGCTGCCCGGCCAGGCCGAGCGGGCCGTCCATCAGGCGCGCATCGCCCGCGTCGATGTGCCCGCGCTCCAGCCAGCGGCCGGGCCACTCCAGGTGCTGGCGCAGCTGCCCGCGGGTGAAGGGCTGGCCGGCGGCGGGCAGGCCGAGCGCGGCGACGTCCCAGCCGATCAGCTCCGCGCCCTCGGCCAGCGTCAGCCGCAGCGCGTTCTCGGCGTCGCAGCCGGGGTAGCACAGCGCCTCCTGCGGCAGCCATTCGAGGCGCGCGCCGGCCTCCAGCGCCAGCTCGGTGCGCTGGCGCGCCGGCTCGGCCTCGCAGCGGTAGAAGCGCGTGGCGCCCGGCGTGGTGATCAGCCCGCGCGCGCCGGGGCCGGCCTGCACGCGGATGTCCAGCGTGTCGCCGCCCACCAGGCCGCCCGGCGGATGCACCAGCACGTTGTGGCAGATGGCGTCGCCTTCCGGGTAGAGGCTGCGCAGCAGCCGCAGCGGCCCCTGGTGGCGGAAGTGCGCCACCGTGCGCGGGCCCTCCCGCCGATAGTCCAGTGCCAGCGAGGCGTGCCAGGGCATGGGGGCGATGCGGCGGTTCAGCCCGCCGGCAGGATGCGCTTGAGGTAGCGCCCGGTGTGGCTCGCTTCGCAGGCGGCCACCGTCTCCGGCGTGCCGGCCACCACCACCTGGCCGCCGCCGGCGCCGCCCTCGGGGCCCATGTCGATCACCCAGTCGGCGGTCTTGATGACGTCCAGGTTGTGCTCGATCACGACGATGGTGTTGCCGGCGTCGCGCAGCTGGTGCAGCACCTTCAGCAGCAGCTCGATGTCGGCGAAGTGCAGGCCGGTGGTGGGCTCGTCCAGGATGTAGAGCGTGCGGCCGGTGTCGCGCTTGCTCAGCTCCAGCGCCAGCTTCACGCGCTGCGCCTCGCCGCCCGAGAGCGTGGTCGCGCTCTGGCCCAGCTTGATGTACGACAGGCCCACGTCCAGCAGCGTGCGCAGCTTGCGCTCGATGGTCGGCACGGCCTTGAGGAACTCGTGCGCGTCCTCCACCGTCATGTCGAGGATCTGCGCGATGTTGCGGCCCTTGTACTGCACCTCCAGCGTCTCGCGGTTGTAGCGCTGGCCCTTGCACACCTCGCAGGGCACGTACACGTCGGGCAGGAAGTGCATCTCCACCTTCACCACGCCGTCGCCCTGGCAGGCCTCGCAGCGCCCGCCGGCCACGTTGAAGCTGAAGCGCCCGGGGCCGTAGCCGCGCTCCCTGGCGGTGTTGGTCTCGGCCATCAGCTCGCGGATCGGCGTGAACAGGCCCGTGTAGGTGGCCGGGTTGCTGCGCGGCGTGCGGCCGATCGGGCTCTGGTCGACGCTGATGACCTTGTCGAAGTACTCGATGCCCTCCACCGCCTCGTGCGGCGCCGGCTCCTCGTGGGCGCGGTAGATGGTGCGCGCCACGGCGGCGTAGAGTGTGTCGTTGACCAGCGTGGACTTGCCCGAGCCCGACACGCCCGTCACGCAGGTGAACAGGCCCACCGGGAAGCCGACGCTCACGTTCTTCAGGCTGTTGCCGGTGGCGCCGACGACGCGGATCTCCTGCAGCGCGCCCTGCGTCGCCAGGTGCCGCGCCTCGCGCTCGGCGCGGCGCTCGGCCGCCGGGCTGGGCGGGAACTTCGAGGCCTTCTTCTTCTCGGGCTCGTCCTTGCGCAGCACCGGCAGCCAGGGCGTGCGGCGCGCCGGCACCTCGATGCGGCGCGCGCCGCTGAGGTACTGGCCGGTCAGCGAATCGGGGCTGGCCGCCACCTCGTCGTAGGTGCCCTGCGCCATCACCCGGCCGCCGTGGATGCCGGCGCCGGGGCCCATGTCGATCACGTGGTCGGCGGCGCGGATCATGTCCTCGTCGTGCTCGACCACGATCACGCTGTTGCCGATGTCGCGCAGGTGCTTCAGCGTGCCGATCAGGCGGTCGTTGTCGCGCTGGTGCAGGCCGATGCTGGGTTCGTCGAGCACGTACATCACGCCGGTCAGGCCCGAGCCGATCTGCGAGGCCAGCCGGATGCGCTGCGCCTCGCCGCCCGAAAGCGTCTCGGCGCTGCGGTCCAGGCTCAGGTAGTTCAGGCCCACGTCGTTCAGGAAGCTCAGGCGCAGGCCGATCTCGCGCACCACCTTGTCGGCGATCTCGGCCTTGGCGCCTTTCAGGCGCAGCGCCTCGAAGTAGGCCAGGCTGTCCTTGAGCGTGAGGTGGCTGAGCGTGTAGATGGGCATCCTCGCGGCTTCGCCCTCCCGCGTTTCGTCCACCAGGTAGACGTGCCGCGCCTCGCGCCGCAGCCGCGAGCCGCCGCAGTCGGGGCAGGGCTGCAGGTTGCGGAAGCGCGCCAGGTCCTCGCGCACCATCACCGAGTCGGTCTCGCGGTAGCGCCGCTCCATGTTGGGGATGATGCCCTCGAAGGGATGCTTCTTCGTCAGCTTGCGGCCGGCCGAGGCGCCGCTTTCCAGCGTGTAGCTGAACTTGATCTCCTCGCCGGCCGAGCCGTGCAGCACCACCTGCTGCACCGAGGCGGGCAGGTTCTCGAAGGGCGTGTCGAGGTCGAAGCGGTAGTGCTTCGCGACGCTCTCCAGCATGCTGAAGTAGTAGCCGTTGCGCCGGTCCCAGCCCTTGATCGCGCCGCTGGCCAGCGAGAGCGAGGGGAAGGCCACCACCCGCGCCGGGTCGAAGAACTCGCGGTTGCCGATGCCGTCGCAGGTCGGGCAGGCGCCCACCGGCGAGTTGAAGGAGAACAGGCGCGGCTCCAGCTCGGCCAGCGAGTAGTGGCACAGGGGGCAGGCGAACTTGGCGTTGAAGAGGTGTTCCTTGTCCTCGGCGCCTTCGCCCATCTCCAGCGCGATGGCCCGCCCGTCGGCCAGCCGCAGCGCCGCCTCGAAGCTCTCGGCCAGGCGCTGCTGCATGTCGGGCCGGGCGCGCAGGCGGTCCACCACCACGTCGATGTCGTGCTTCTCGGTCTTCTTCAGCTTGGGCAGGTCGTTGTACTCGTAGGTCTGCCCGTCGACGCGGAAGCGCACGTAGCCGGCGGCCTGCATCTCGGCGAACAGCTCGACGAACTCGCCCTTCTTGTCGCGCGCCACCGGGGCCAGGATCATCAAACGCGGTTGGTACGGTTCGCCCCCACGCTCGGCACTGTCGTGTCCTCGCTGCCCCCCGAGGGGGCTCTCGCCGCTTGGGGCGGCCCGGCGCGGCTCGGGCAGCGCCAGCACCGCATCCACCATCTGCGAGACGGTCTGCGCCTGCAGCGGCAGTTCGTGGTCGGGGCAGTAGGGCGTGCCGGCGCGGGCGTACAGCAGGCGCAGGTAGTCGTGGATCTCGGTGACGGTGCCGACGGTGGAGCGCGGGTTGTGGCTGGTGGCCTTCTGCTCGATGCTGATGGCCGGCGACAGGCCCTCGATCAGGTCCACGTCGGGCTTGTCCATCAACTGCAGGAACTGCCGCGCATAGGCCGAGAGGCTTTCGACATAGCGCCGCTGGCCTTCCGCATACAGCGTGTCGAAGGCCAGGCTGGACTTGCCCGAGCCCGACAGGCCGGTGATCACCACCAGCCTGTTGCGCGGGATGTCCAGGTCGACGTTCTTCAGGTTGTGCGTGCGCGCGCCGCGGATGCTGATGCGCTGCTGCGCCAGCACGCTGCCGAGGTAGGCACTGTCTTGGGGGGCGTTCACGAAGAGAGGCCGGCGGTCGTTGCGGGGAACCGGACATGATAGACCGCCGGGCGGGTCAGCGCATCCCGTCCTCCGGTGGCGGTGGCGATGGCGGCGGGGGTTGCGCCGGCCCGGCGATCGCGCCGGCCACCATGTGCGCGGCCAGCACCTCGTACAGCGGCCGGCCGATCATGCGCGAGACCAGGCTGGCCAGCATGGCGCTGGCCATCAGGCTCAGCACCATCGAGTGGCCGTCCACCATCTCCATCACGATGATGAAGGCCGTCAGCGGCGCCTGCGTCACCGCCGCCAGGAAGGCCGCCATGCCCATGGCGATGAGCGCCGGCGCCAGGTGCGGGTCGGCCAGGCCGGCCACCGCGTCGCCGATGCCCGCGCCGATGGACAGCGAGGGCGCGAAGATGCCGCCCGGCGCGCCCACCCAGGCCGTGACCCAGGTGGCGATGAACTTGAGCAGCGTGTACAGCGGCGTCAGCCCCTCCTGCCCGGCGAGCATGTGCTTGACCGCCTCGGAGCCGGCGCCGAAGGTCACCCCGCCGCTGACCAGGCCCATCACCGCGATCAGCAGCCCGCCCGCCGCCGCGAAGCGGATCGGCCAGCGCGCGCGCAGGGCGTTCAGGCGCTGCGGCGCGTTGGTCAGCGAGGCCGCCATCAGCCGCGAGAACACGCCGCCGGCCGCGCCCGCCGCCAGCGCCACCAGCAGGCCGGGGCCGGCCAGGTTCCAGCCCAGCGGCGGCACGCGGATCACGCCGAAGTAGCTGAGGTTGCCGTACACCGACACCGCCATCAGGCCGGCCAGCACGATGGCCGTGATGACCACCCCGCTGGCGCGCGCCTCCAGCCGCCCAGTCAATTCTTCGATGGCGAACACGACGCCGGCCAGCGGCGCGTTGAAGGCCGCCGCGATGCCGGCCGCGCCGCCGGCCACCAGCAGGGCGCGCATGTCGATGGTCGAGCCCGGCGAGAGCCAGCGCCGGGCGTGCTGCATCACGCCGGCCGCCACCTGCACCGAGGGCCCCTCGCGGCCGATGGACAGGCCCGCGGCGAAGCCTGCCGCGCCCAGCCCGATCTTGGCCAGCGTGAGGCGCAGCGAGACGAAGCGCCCGCGCCGCTCGGGCGGCAGGGCCGGGTGCAGCGTCGCCTTGACCTGCGGGATGCCGGAGCCCGCCGCGCCCGGGAACCAGCGGCGCGTCGCCCAGACGATGCCGGCGGTGCATGCCGGCGTCCACAGCAGCACCAGCCAGGGGTGGCCCCGGTGGATGCGCTCGAACAGGCCGAAGGCCCAGTCCGACGCCAGCGTGAAGCCGACCACGGCCAGGCCCGCCAGCACCGCGTAGCCCAGCACGATGGCACGGTCGATCCACGGGCGCCAGTTCGACAGCTCGCTGCGCAGGTTCTCGAGGACGTCGGGCTCGTGGTTCGAATGAGGCATCGCTGCGGCGGCATTGTGCCGGGCCGGGCGGCCGGCATCGGGCACAATGCCCGACTCTTCATTCCTTCCTCTTCCTTCAGATCATCAGGGGCAGTGCCATGGCATCGGTCAACAAAGTCATCCTCGTCGGCAACCTGGGGCGCGACCCCGAGACACGCACCTTCCCCAGCGGCGACCAGGTGACCAACGTGACGCTGGCCACCACCGACACCTGGAAGGACAAGCAAAGCGGCGAGAAGCGCGAGGCCACCGAGTGGCACCGCCTGGTGTTCAACGGCCGCCTGGCCGAGATCGCCGCGCAGTACCTGCGCAAGGGCTCGCAGGTCTACGTCGAGGGCCAGATCCGCAGCCGCAAGTACAACGACAAGGACGGCATCGAGAAGTCGGTCACCGAGATCCGCGTCGACCAGATGCAGATGCTGGGCAGCCGCCAGGGCCAGGGCGGCCCCTCGGGCGGCGACGACGGCTTCGGTGGCGGCGGCAGCTACGGCGGCGGTGGTGGCGGCGGCTACGCCCGCTCCGCCCCGGCACCGCGCTCCGCGCCCGCCCCGCGCCCGCCGGCGCCCGCGCCGTCGAGGTCCTCCACGGGCTTCGACGACATGGACGACGACATCCCCTTCTGACCCTCGCTCCGGCGGCGCGCCGCCGCCGCCGGCCGGCGGGCCGGAAGGGTCTGCGCATGCGGGTCTGCACGCCTTTCACCGTGCGCGGCCGCGGCCCTACACTGCGCCGCGCGCATGCCCCTGCTGACCTTTCTCGTCGAAGACAACCCCACCATCCGGGACAACCTGATCCCCACGCTGGCCGACCTGGCCGACGCGCCGGTGGTCGGCGTGGCCGAGACCGAGTCCGAGGCCACCGCCTGGCTGCGCGCGCATGCCGACACCTGGCACCTGGCGGTGGTCGACCTGTTCCTGCGCGAAGGCTCCGGCCTGGGTGTGCTGGGCGCCTGCGCCCGGCGGCAGCCGCACCAGCGCGTGGTGGTGCTCACCAACTACGCCACGCCCGACATCCGCGCCCGCTGCCTGGAGCTGGGCGCCGACGCGGTGTTCGACAAGTCCAATGAGCTGGACGACTTCTTCGACTACTGCGCCCACGACCGGCCCTCCCAGATGGGCGTGTTGGCGTGAGCGCGCTGCCGGTCGACTTCCACGCACCGGCCCACGAGGTCGCCCGCGCGCTGATCGGCGTCACCGTGCTGGTCGACGGCGTCGGCGGGCGCATCGTGGAGACGGAGGCCTACGACCGCGAGGACCCGGCCTCGCACGCCCACGCCGGCCCGACGGCGCGCAACGCCGCCATGTTCGGCCCGCCGGGGCGGGTGTATGTGTACCGCTCCTACGGCATCCACTGGTGCATGAACTTCGTCTGCCGCGAGGAAGGCCACGGCGCCGGGGTGCTGATCCGCGCGCTGGAGCCCACGCACGGCCTGGAGACGATGCGCCGCCGGCGCGGCGTGCAGGCGCCGCGCCTGCTGGCCGCCGGCCCGGGGCGCGTCGGCCAGGCGCTGGGGGTGGACGGCGGCTTCAACGGCCGGCGCCTGGACGCGCCGCCCTTCCTGCTGCTGCCGGGGGCGCCCGACGCCCCGGTCGTCGTCGAGGCCGGGCCGCGCATCGGCATCAGCAAGGCGGTCGAGGTGCCTTGGCGCTTCGGCGAGGCGGGCTCGCGCTTCCTGAGCCGGCCCTTCCCGCGGGCCGCCGCCGGCCGCCGCTGAACCGGGCGGCGTCGCCGCCGCCCCTCTCATCGCAGCAACCGTCCTTCCGCGGAAGGACGCCGCGCGCAATTTCCTACCTCAGTTGCGTTACATTTTAATGACAATTATTAAAAATAAGAATTAATGCGTCGGGCCGCAGGCACAGGCCGGGCAGGGAGGGCAGGCGGGCGTCCGCGCACCGGCAAGCGGTGCGGCGGCGTCCGTGCCGAGGAGGAGAAACAGATGAACAGGGCCCTGCTGTGGACGGCCAAGGCGGCGCTGCTGCTGCTCGTCCTCCTGCTCACGAACCACGGCCTGGTGGATCGCCTCGAACTGCTCGTCGCCGACCGCCGGCTGGTGACGCTGGTGGTGTTCTGCGCGATCTGGCTGTGCGCGCTGGCCGCCGTGCTGGCGGCGGCCTTCCATCCGGCCTGGACGGTGCGCCTGGCGTGGGCCGTGCCGCTCAGCCTGGCGGGCGCGGCGGCGTTCGGCTACCACGCCGTCCAGCAGTCCGAGTTCTTCATCTTCGACGTGCTGAACCTGTGGGCCGCCCGGCACGAGGCCGGCCGCGCGCTCGCGTACTTCTCGGCCGCGGTGCCGCCGACCCTGGCCGTGCTGTGCCTGAGCCTGGCCGCCTTCGCCATGCCGCCGGGCGCGGGCGGGCGGCTGCGCGGCCCGCTGCGGTGGCTGTTCGGGCTGGCGCCGGTGCTGCCCGTGGTGCTGATCGCGCTGGTGGTGCTGTACCGGCAAGGCAAGGGCTCGGACGCGATGCCCAGGCAGTTCGCGCCCGTCTCCCTGGTGGCGCTGGCGGCCTACAAGCTGCACGCCGGCACCTTCGCCGAGCGCGAGCCGGTGCGCATGGCGCCGGGCGTGCCACCGGTGCGGGCCCTGGTCATGATGGTGGACGAGAGCGTGCGCGCGGACGCGGTGAGCCTGGAGCCGGGCAACCCGTTCACGCCCGAGATGGCCTCGCAGCGGGACCGCTGGGTGGACTTCGGCCCGGCGGTGTCGGCCGGCAACTGCTCCAACATCTCGAACGCGCTGCTGCGCTTCATGGCACAGCGCCGCGACCTGGTGCGCAGCGTCGTCACCAGCCCGACCGTCTGGCAGTACGCCAAGGCCGCGGGCTTCCGCAGCGTCTACATCGACGCGCAGGCCGGCTTCATCCATAGCTACGGCAAGTTGCAGAACTACATGACGCCGGCCGAGGCGGCCTCGATCGACCGCCTGCACAAGCTCGGCACCGGCATCCCCACGCACCTGCTCGACGACGAGCTGGTGCGCATCGTGCTCGACGAACTCGCGCAGGGCGACCGCGTCTTCATCTACGCCAACAAGAACGGCGCCCACTTCCCCTACGAGAAGGGCGCGCCCGGCGGCCAGGAGCGCAACGTGCGCGTGGCCGGCGCGCTGGTGGGCGACGATCCGGCCACGCTGGCGGCCTACGCCCGGGCGGTGCGCTGGTCGACCGACCGCACCATGGCGCGGCTGGTACGCGAGGCGCCCTGGGACGGCCTGGCGATGGTCTACACCTCCGACCACGGCCAGCACTTCAGCCCCGGCCGCCTGACGCACTGCAGCTCGCACACCAACGTCGATCCGCAGGAGGGCATCGTGCCGCTGATGGTGGCGGCGGGCGACGAGGGCCTGCGCCGGCGCTTCGCCGAGGTGGCGGCGCAGTCCGCGGGCCGCGCATCGCACTTCGCCATCGCGCCGACGCTGCTGGAGCTGATGGGCTACGCCCCGGCGGACATCGCCGCGGTCTACGAGGACTCGCTGCTGCACGGCCTGTCGCCGGCGCGCCCGCAGTTCGCCTCCGACGACATCTTCGGCCTGTTCGGCACGCAGCCGGGCTGGCACGGCGTGAACCCGCTGGTCCAGCAGCGCGGCATCGGAGACGGGCCGGACGAAGCGCTGGCCATGCGCGTGCGGGCGGTCGTCGTGCCGGATGTGCCCGCGCGTTGAGCCGCCGCGGGCGGTGCCAGGCGGTCGTTGCGTTAAATATCGTAAGCACTGACTTTCGCTGAGACCCGCTTGCGTGGCCCGCGGTGCCACGGAAGTGGCGCGCATTCCGGCGTCCCGGCCGTTACATCCCCCAACGTCGAAGTAAGCCAAAAGACCTAGAAACAGGCGATCGCCGGCCCGCGGAGGCCGGCACGGCAACGCTCAGGGGGATCCGTGATCGGGAGAGATGTGTTCTCGGGGGCAGGGCGCGCCGGCGGCGACGGCCACTTCCTGTACCTGGACTTCCTGCGCGGCTGCGCCGCCATCGCGGTCGTCTGGCTGCACTGGTTCGTCGGCCACGATCGGGCGGCCTTCGGCATGGCCACCACGGCGGTGGACTTCTTCTTCCTGCTCAGCGGCTTCGTCATCGCCCACGCCTGCGACGGCCGCATCCAGGCGCCCGGCGGGCGGGCCGACTTCCTGCTGCGGCGCGCGATCCGGCTGTGGCCGGTCGTCCTGGTGGGCGCCACCCTCGGCCTGCTGCGCTTCGCCGCCAAGGCGGCCGCCGAGGGCGGCGGGCTCGACGAACTGCTGGGCGAGTACGCCCGGACGGTGCTGCTGATCCCCCACCTGGCGGGCGAGCCCTTCCCGCTGAACATCCCCTACTGGTCGCTGCTGTTCGAGGTGGCTGCCTATGTCGTGTACTGCACGGTGCTGACGCGGCGCTTCGGCAACCTGGCCTGCCTGCTGCTCATGCTGGCCGGCGCGGCGGGCGTGCTGGGGTGGGCCGCCGATTCGGCGGGTGCGGCGGCGCCGGGCCGCGAGGTCTCGCTGCTGGACGGCGCCAGCCGCATCGCCTTCGCCTTCCCGGCCGGCGTGCTGCTGGCGCGCTGCCTGGGCGGGCGGGTCCTGCGCATCGACTCGCCCGCGCTGGCGGCCGTGCTGGCGGCCGGCTGCCTGGGCCTGTTCGCCCTGCCGCTGGCGGCGGTCGGCACCTCGGCGCTGTTCCTGACGGTGGTCGGCGTGTTCCCGCTGCTCGTCGCCCTGGGCCGGGGACTGGCGCTCGAAGGGCGCTGGGCGGTGGCGGCCCGGTGGTTCGGCGAACTGTCCTATCCGCTCTACGCCGTCCACATGCCGACCCTGTGGGTGGCCGGCTTCGTGCTGAAGAAGGCCTGGCCGGACCTGGGGGCGGGGGCCGGGCCGCTGGCCTTCGCGGCCTGCGTGGCCGTCGCGCTGGCCACGCTGGTCTGGGTCGACCGGCCGGTGCGCCGGCTGCTCGGCAGGAAGCGGGCGGCCCTGCTGGCCGAGCGGCGCGCCGTGCGCCTGCGCGCAGCGGGCGCGCGCCGCGCCGGCCCGCGGCTCAGCGGCGGCCGGCCGCCAGCCGGATCGCCAGGGCTGCGCCGGATGTGAGGACGGCGAAGCCCACCACGCCCAGCCACCCGGCCTGCGCCAGCGCCAGGCTGCCGATCGCCGCGCCGCCGGCCATGCCGACGAACATGCCCGTGAAGAGCAGGGCGTTGAGGCGGCTGCGCGCCTGCGCGTCGAGCCCGTACACCAGCGTCTGGTGCGCCACCAGCGTGGACTGCATGCCGAGATCGAAGCCCACGGCCGCCACCGCCAGCAGCGCCAGCCGCACCGGCGGCGGCAGCCAGGGGCCGGGCAGGAGCAGCGCGAAGGAGGCCATCGTCAGCGCCGCGCCCATCTGCGTCACCCGCCCGGGCCCGCGCCGGTCGGCCAGGCGGCCGGCCAGCGGCGCGGCCAGCGCGCCTGCCGCCCCGGCCAGGCCGAAGGCCCCCGCCGCCGCGCTGCCGAGGTGGAATTCGTCGTGCAGCATCACCGCCAGCGTCGACCAGAAGGCGCTGAAGCCGGCCGCCAGCAGGCCCTGCGCCCACGCGGCGCGGCGCAGGGCGGCATGGCGGCGCCACAGGTCCCGCAGCGAAGCCATCAGCGCGCCGTAGCCCACCTGCGTGGTCGGCGCGAAGCGCGGCAGGCCGCGCCACAGCGCCACGCCCACCAGCGCCACCGAGACCGCCGCCGCGAGGTACATCGCGCGCCATCCCCATTGCTGCGCCACCAGCCCGCTGGCCACGCGCGACAGCAGCACGCCCAGCAGCAGGCCGGTCATCACCGTGCCCACCGTCCGCCCGCGCTGCGCCTCGGGCGCCAGCACGGCGGCCGCGGGCACGATGTCTTGCGCCAGGGTCGCGGCCAGCCCGATGGCCAGGCTGGCCGCCAGCAGCGTGCCGAGCCCCGGCGCGGCGGCGCTGGCCAGCAGCGCCAGGAGCAGCGCCGCCACCTTCCACAGGATGATGCGCCGCCGGTCGAAGCGGTCGCCCAGCGGCGCCAGCAGCAGCAGGCCGGCGGCGTAGCCGAGCTGGGTCAGGGTGGGGATCAGGCCGGTCGCCTTCGCGCCGGCCTGCAGGTCGGCGCCCAGCACGCCGAGCAGCGGCTGGGCGTAGTACAGCGAGGCGACCGAGAACGCCGCGCCGCTGGCGAGCAGCAGTACCAGCGGGCGCGGCAGGCCTGCGGCGGCCGGGACGGGGGAGCCGGAGGAGGCAAGGGTCAGGGAGGACATGGGAGGGTGCTTTCGTGTGCCGCATAGATCAGGGTTAACCCCTGATTTGCCGATGGATGAATTCTCCTGATGAATGAATGAGCTTCGTAGACGGCTGAGGCGAAGATCAGCTATACGTAATGTGTATGAAAGAAGTGCCTTCGCCCGCTGCCGACCGGCTCGAACTGCTCCAGACCTTCGTGCGCATCGTCGAGGCCGGCAGCCTGTCGGCCGCGGCGCGGCTGCTGGCGACCACTCAGCCCACCATCAGCCGCCGGCTGCAGGCGCTGGAGCGTTCGCTCGGGCTGCGCCTGCTGCAGCGCTCCACCCACGCGATGAAGCTCACCGAGGACGGTGAGCGCTGCTTCGCCCACGCCAAGGAACTGCTGGAGCGCTGGGAGGACTTCGAGGCCGATGCGCGCGGCGCCCGCAGCACGCCGCGCGGCACCCTGCGCGTGCTGGTGCCGCACGCCTTCGGGCAGGACCAGCTGATGCCGCCGCTGCTGGACTTCCTCGCGGTGCACCCGCAGATCAGCGTCGACTGGATGCTGCACGACCACCCGCCGGACTTCATCGCCGAGGGCATCGACTGCGCCATCCGCGTGGGCGCGGTGGACGACCCGAGCGTCGTCGCCGTGCGGCTGGCGCGCATCTCGCGCATCGTGGTGGCCGCGCCCGGCCTGTGGGGCGAGGGCCCGCCGCCGGCCGAGCCGCAGGCGCTGGCGGCGCTGCCCTGGGTGGCGCTGAGCCTGTTCTACCGCGACGAACTGCGCCTCGTCGGCCCCGGCGGCCGGGTGCAGGCCGTGGCCGTCGCACCGCGGCTGAGCACCGACAGCGTCTATGCGACGCGCCGGGCGGTGCTGGGCGGCGCGGGCGCCGCGCTGGTCTCGGCCTGGGTGGTGGCGCAGGATCTCGCGGCCGGCCGGCTGGTGCGGCTGCTGCCGCAGTGGGAGGCCGAGGCGCTGCCCGTCACCCTGGTGTATCCCTACGCCAGCCACTATTCGCCGCGGCTGCGCGCCTTCGTGGCCTGGATGCGCGGGCGCGTGTCGGCGCTGGACGGGATGGGGTGAGGCCCCGGGCCGGCGGCCCGGGGGTTCACCGGATGCGGATGGCTCCGCCCCGGCGGGCTGCGCTCACTGCGTCAGCGCGTGGATCACCACCGCGCTGATGATGCCGGTGGCGACGGCGGCCAGCACGTAGTCCGAGCCATTCTGCACCCACTGGTAGCCGCGCGGCGGCTGCCGCAGGCCGTGGCCGCGCCAGTCCTGCACCACGTACTGGCGCGCGCGCAGGTTGGGCGGCAGCCGGTCGCCCCGGTTGTAGCGGCGGTACTCGGGGTAGGCGACCGGCGGCGGCGGGCGGTGCGGCATCGGCCGCATGCCGGGCCGGTGCATCGGCGCGTGCTGCGGGCCGGCCATGGGCGGCCGGTGGCCCTGCATGTGCGGCGGCCCGCCCGGGCCGTGCCGCCCCGGCGGCGGGCCGGGCTGCGCGAAGGCGGCGGCGTGCGCGGCGGCCAGCGCGGCGATCAGCAGGGTACGGTTCTTCATGTGGTTCTCTCCGTGTATGGGCGAAGGCCCCATCTTAGGAACGCTGCGCGCCGCGCCGCCGTAGGCCGAACCCGCGACCCCTGCCGCCGGCCGGCGCGTCAGTGGTGGTGCCCGCCCGCGCCGTGCACGTGCCGGTGCGCGATCTCCTCCTCGCTCGCGGCGCGCACGTCGGCCACGGTGAGCTGGAACTTCAGCGCCTTGCCGGCCCAGGGATGGTTGCCGTCCAGCAGCACCTGCGGGCCCTTGATCTTGACCACGTTGAAGACGTGCTCGCGCCCGTCGTCGAGCCGTCCGCGCAACTGGCCGCCGACCTTCACGCCGGGCGGGAACTCGGCCTTGGGGATGGTGCGCAGCAGCGATTCGTCGCGCGCGCCGAAGGCCTCTTCCGGCGCCAGGGTCACGGTGGCCTGGTAGCCGGCGGCCTGGCCGTCCAGCGCCGCCTCGATCCCGGGCAGCGTGTTCTCGTAGCCGCCGTGCAGGTAGGTCATCGGCTCCTTCGCGGCCTCGATGAGCTGGCCGGTGGCGGCGTCCCAGACCTTGTAGCGCAGGGTGACGACGGTGTCTTTGGTGATGTTCATGGTGAAGGGCGCGAAAGGCGTTGAGCAGGCGCACGATTGTCGTCGCATCGCCGCCGCGGCCTTGCCCGGTGTCATCACGCACGGGCGCCGCGCATGCGAGCATCCGGCACCTGCACCCGGACCGCCTGCGATGGAAATCGAGTTCAAGTTCCGCATCCCGCCCGAGCGCCTGAAGGCCGTGGAGGCGGCGCTGCGCCGCGGCGCCGTCGGGACGACGCGCCTGCAGGCGCGCTACCACGACACCGCCGATGGTGCGCTGGCGGCGGCCGGCGTGG
Source organism: Xenophilus azovorans DSM 13620 (assembly GCF_000745855.1). Lineage (GTDB taxonomy): Bacteria > Pseudomonadota > Gammaproteobacteria > Burkholderiales > Burkholderiaceae_C > Xenophilus > Xenophilus azovorans. The sequence continues at coordinate 174,745 of NZ_KN050767.1, read as the reverse complement.
CGCTGCGCCTGCGCAAGGAAGGCCGGCGCTGGGTACAGACCGCCAAGGCCGCGGGCGCAGGCCCGGTGCAGCGCCTGGAGCACAACGCCGACCTCGGCGGCGGCGCCCCGCCCGCGCTGCCCGATCCGGCGCGGCATGCCGGCACGCCGGTGGGCGACCGCCTGGCCGAGGTGCTCGCCGCCGCCGGCGGTGCGCCGCTGGTGCAGACCTACGCCACCGACGTGCGCCGCCTCACCCGCATCGTGCGCCACGCCGGCGCCACGGTGGAGCTGGCGCTGGACACCGGCCGCATCGCCGCGCCCGGCCCGGCCGGCGGCCCGCCGCGCACGGCGCCGGTCTGCGAACTGGAGCTGGAACTGCTGCGCGGCCCGGTGAGCGCGCTGGCGGCGCTGGCCGCGCAGTGGGCGCAGCGCCACGGCCTGTGGCTGAGCACCGTCTCCAAGGCCGAGCGCGGCGAGCGGCTGATGCGCGGCGATCCGCCCGCGGCGCCGGTCAAGGCCGCGCCGCCGGACTTCGCGCCCTTCGTCGCGCAGGCGGGCGAGGCCCCCGACGGCCCCGCCGTGCAGCGCGCCGTCGTCGCCGCCTGCCTGGCGCAGATCCTGCCCAACGCCACCGAGGTGGCCGAAGGCAGCGAGGACGCGGAGGTGGTGCACCAGTTGCGCATCGGCATCCGCCGCCTGCGCGTGGCGCTGCGCGAGCTGGCGGCGCTGGCGCCCGGCCTCGATCCCGCCTGGGAGGCGCCGCTGGTCGAGACCTTCCGCGCCCTCGGCGCGCAGCGCGACCGCGACCTGGTGCTGGCCGAGGCGCTCGCCGCGCTGCAGGCGGACGGCGCCCCCGCCATCGACCTGCCGCCGCCCGCCGAAGCCCCGGTGCGTGTGGCCGAGGTCGTGCGGGCTCCGGCCCTGCAGGCCGCGCTGGTGGCCCTGGTCGGCTTCGCCGCCTCGCCGGCCGCGGCGGACGCGCAAGGGCAGGCGGCGCTGGACGCCGAGGCGGCCCTGGCGCACCTGCAGCAGCGCCTGCGCCGCCTGCGCCGGCAGGTGCTGCGCGATGGCGCGCGCTTCGAGTCGCTGGACGACGAGGCCCGCCACCGCGTGCGCAAGCGCCTCAAGCGGCTGCGCTACCTGGCCGAATTCACCGCGCCGCTGTTCGGCGCGCGCCGCGCCGGCCGCTTCCTCGATGCGCTGCGCCCCGCGCAGGACGCGCTCGGCGTCTACAACGACGCCGTCGTCGCCCGCGCTCTCTTCGCCGAGGCGGTGCCGCACGATGCGCGCGCCTGGTACGCGCTCGGCTGGCTCGATGCCCGCCGCGATGCGCTGGCCCGCCGCGCGCAGCGCGCGCTGGCGCGCATCGCCGACGCGCCGGCCTTCTGGAAGGGCCGCGGCTGACCCGCGTTCCTCATCCGTCCAGGCCCAGCGCCCGGCGCAGCAGCGCCAGCCGCGGATTGAGCGGCGACGCGCGGTAGACCAGCGCCACCGGCCCGGGCGGAATCGGCGGATGGACCCGCACCCGCCGCACGCGCTGCGCGTCCGGCGCGCCGCGCAGCGTCGCCGCAGGCACCGCGCTCAGGCCGATCCCCTGCGCCACCAGCCGCACGTTGCTCATCGGGCTGGTCGACTCCACCACCGGCTGCGGCGCCGCCAGCCCCTCGCGGTGGAACACGCCCTCCATCATCCGCCGCACCATCGAGCTGCGGGCCGGCATCACCCAGGGCTCGCCGGCCAGGCGCGGCCACGTGATGCGGCGCGCACGGGCCGCCGGGTGGTCCGCCGGCGCGATGACGGCGAAGTCCGCGTCGAACAGCCGCTCGAAACGCAGCGGCTGGCCGGCCGCTTCCGGCATCTCGGCGGGGTAGGTCGTCACCAGCGCGTCGAGCCGGCCGTCCAGCAGGGCCGTCACCAGCAGCGGCACGCGCTCCTCCATCAACTGCGCGCGCACCGTCTGCCCGTCGCCCACCAGCCGGGCCAGCACCTCGGGCAGGACGCCCTGCGCCACGAAGGGCGGCGCGCCCACCCGCACCAGCGTGATCGCCGGCTCGGCCCAGGTCTCCGCACCCACGTGGGCCAGCTCCTCCAGCAGCAGCGCCGCGCCGCGGATCGCGATCTCGCCGCGCGGCGTGGGCGACAGGCCGCGCGGGCCGCGGGTGAACAGGCGCGCGCCGAAGGCTGCCTCCACTTCGCCCAGCGCCTTCGACAGCGCGGGCTGCGTCAGGCTCAGCTCCGCCGCGGCCGCGCGTAGGCTGCCGCCGCGCTGCAGCGCCACCAGCAGTTGCAGGTGGCGGAAGCGCAGCCGGGCCACCAGGCGCCGGGGATCGAAGCCGGAAGCCCTCGGGTCGGTCGGCATCGGGGTATCTCCAGAAGTTTTCACCTGATCAAAACATATCACTATCGGATATCGCACGGGCTTCCTAAGCTGGCGGCACCACAACGAAGGAGACAAGCCGATGGACCGCAGGACCTTCTGCACGGCGGCATCCGCCGCCTGGCTGCTGCCGCTGGCCGCGCGCGCTGCCGAGCCCTATCCCTCGCGCCCGGTGCGCGTCATCTCGCCCTACGCGGCCGGCGGCGGCCCCGACGTGCAGTTGCGCCAGGCCGGCCCGGCGCTGGGCGAGGCGCTGGGCCAGCCGGTGGTGATCGAGAACAAGGTCGGCGCCGCCGGCGTGCTGGCCGCGCAGTACGTGGCCCAGCAGCCGCCAGACGGCTACACGCTGCTCATGGGTTCGAACACCCACCTGATCCAGAAGGCGCTGCAGCCCGACCTGAAGTTCGACCCGGTCGCCGACTTCAAGCCGGTGGCGAACCTCGCCTCCTCGCCCACCGTGCTGGTCGTGCGCGCCGACGCGCCGTGGAAGACGCTGGACGAGCTGATCGCCGATGCGAAGGCGAAGCCGGGGCAGATGAACTACGGCTCCGGCGGCATCGGCACCTCGGCCCACCTGGCCGGGGCCACGCTGGCCTCGCTGGCGGGGCTGACGGTCACGCACATCCCGCTGAAGGGCTCGGTCGAGATCGCCGCCTCGCTGCTGCGCGGCGACACGCAGTTCGCCTTTCCCGTCGCGGGCACCGGCGTGCCGCAGGTCAAGGCCGGCAAGCTGCGCGCGCTGGCGGTGACGAGCCGGCGCCGGCTGCCGCTGCTGCCCGATGTGCCGACGCTGCACGAGCGCCTGGACAACGAGCTGGCCGTGCAGGAGTCGTGGTTCGGCATGTGGGCGCCGGCGAAGACGCCCGACGCCATCGCCGCCACGCTCTATGCCGCCATGGCGAAGACGGTGCGCTCGCCCGCCGTGCAGGCGGCCTTCGAGGCGGCCGGCAACGAGGCGGGCCTGCTGGGCGATTCGCCCCAGGCCTTCGCCGCGTTCGTGCGCAGCGAGAACCGCAAGTGGGCCGAGATCGTCCGGCTGGGCGGTGTCACCGTGAACAGCTGAATCCCGCAGCAAGGAAAAAGGAAAGCGTCCATGGCCAAGCCACTGGAAGGCGTGCGCGTCATCGACATGTCGCACGTGATCGCGGGGCCGATGGCCTCGATGTACCTGGCGCAACTGGGCGCGGAGGTGATCAAGGTCGAGCCGCCGCAGGGCGAGGTGATGCGCGCCAGCCGCACGCCGCACGATGACGGCTGCGGCGACACGCCCGCCGGCTTCGCCGCGCTCAACGCCGGCAAGCGCTCGCTGGTGGCCGACATCCGCACGCCCGAGGGCGCCGCGCTGGTGCGCGCGCTGGCACGGGGCGCCGACGTGTTCATCGAGAACTTCCGTCCCGGCGTGGTGGCGAAGTACGGGCTGGACTACGAGAGCATCCGCGCGCTGCGGCCCGACATCGTCTACTGCTCGATCTCCGGCTACGGCCAGGAGGGCGCATGGTCGGGCCGCGGCGCCTACGACCACGTCATCCAGGCCCTGACCGGCATGATGATGATGTCGGGCGACAGCGAGGACGCGCCGCCGCAGAAGGTGGGCTTCCCGGCCATCGACGTGGCCGTCGGCATGCTCGGTGCGCTGTCGATCACCGCCGCGCTGCACCGCCGCGAGCGCGAGACGGGCGAGGCGCGCGGCCAGTACATCGACGCCTCGATGGTGCAGGCCTCGCTGATGCTGATGTACCCCAACGCCAGCAGCTACCTCACGCACGGCATCGCGCCGCGCCGCGCCGGCAACCGCGGCTACACCGGCAGCCCCACCGCCGACACGTACCGCTGCGCCGACGGCTGGCTCGCCACCGCGGCCAACACGCCGGCGCAGTTCCGCAGGCTGGCCGCCGTGCTCGGCATGGAGGCGCTGTGCGAGGACGCCGCGGCGCTGGACCTGGAGAGCTTCAACGCGCCGGGCGGCGGCTTCGTCGTGGCGCGCGACCTGCCGCGGCTGCAGCGGCTCTTCCGCGACGCATTCGCGCAGCGCTCGGCGGCCGACATGGAATCGCGGCTCAACGCCGTCGGCGTGCCCGCGGCGCGCGTGCGGCGGCTGGGGGAGTTCCTCGACGAGGCGACGGCCGGCGAGGGCGCCGCGCTCGCGCCGGCCGTCTTCGCCCAGGGCGATGCGCAGGTGCGCACGCCGGGCCTGGGCTTCCGCTTCCGCCACGACGGCGGGCCCTCGCCGCGCGGTGCCCCGGCGCTGGGCGCCGACACGGCCGCGCTGCAGCGGCAGGTGCAGGATGCAGCGTCCGCCGCGCTGTGCGATGCTGCCGGCCTGCGTTGACTGCCGAACCGACGAAAGGACACCCATGTTCCAGGCCCTCCTGCTCACCCAGTCCGACGACCGCGCCACCCACGCCGCCGTGCAGCCGCTCGACGAGGCGCAGCTGCCCGAGGGCGAGGTGCGCGTCGCGGTGGCCCACTCCACCGTCAACTACAAGGACGCGCTGGCCATCACCGGCAAGTCGCCGGTGGTGCGCAGCTTCCCGATGGTGCCCGGCATCGACTTCGCCGGCAGCGTGGTCGAGAGCGCCGACGCGCGCTTCAAGCCGGGCGACGCCGTGCTGCTCAACGGCTGGGGCGTGGGCGAGGTGCACTGGGGCGGCCTGGCGCAGCAGGCGCGCGTGAAGGCCGACTGGCTGGTGCCGCTGCCGGCCGCCTTCACCACGCACGACGCCATGGCCATCGGCACGGCCGGCTACACCGCCATGCTGTGCGTGATGGCGCTGCAGGACCGCGGTGTGACGCCCGATGCCGGCGCGGTGCTGGTGACGGGCGCCAACGGCGGCGTCGGCAGCATCGCCATCGCGCTGCTGTCGCGCCTGGGCTTCGAGGTGCACGCCTCCACCGGCCGTGCGAACGAGGCCGCGCACCTGAAGGCGCTGGGCGCGGCCGAGGTGATCGACCGCGCCACCCTCTCGGCGCCGGGCAAGCCGCTGCAGAAGGAACGCTGGGCCGCCGCCGTGGACAGCGTCGGCAGCCACACCCTGGCCAACGTCTGCGCCAGCCTGAAGTACGGCGGCACCGTGGCCGCCTGCGGCCTGGCGCAGGGCATGGACCTCCCCGCGACCGTCGCGCCCTTCATCCTGCGCGGCGTCACGCTGGCAGGCGTGGACAGCGTCTACGCCCCGCAGGCCCGCCGCGTCAGCGCCTGGGACCGCCTGGCGCGCGAACTGCCGCGCGAGGTGCTGGCGGCCAACACCGGGACCATCGGCCTGGCCGATGCGATCGGCCTGGCGCCGCGCCTGCTCGCCGGGCAGGTGCGCGGGCGGGTGGTGGTGGACGTGGCGGCCTGAGCCCCCGCCCGGCCGTCCCGAAGGGGGCTCGCACCGCAGTGCGAAGCACGGAGGTTATCCAATGAGCGCTGCCGGGCTCAGCGCGCGTCGTTCGTCACGCTCGCCGGCTGCGGCAGCAGGCGCAACGCCAGCGCGCCGGCCACCAGCATCGCGGCGATGCTGCCGAACACGGCGGAGAAGGGCTCGACGCCGTGCGCCTGCGCCGCCGAGGCGATGGCGCCGGTGAGCCACTGCATCAGCGCCACGCCCATGAACATCGCCATCGTGAACAGCGCCATCGCGCGGCCGGTGACGGCCGGCGCGTAGGCGTTCTTCACGTCCGGGTACTGCAGCACCATGTAGCCCGACAGCAGGCCGAAGGCCAGCACCAGCGCCACGTCCACCGCCGGCCGCGTGACCAGCGCCAGCGCCGCGAGCAGCACGGCCCCGACGATCGACAGCCAGAACAGCCAGCGGCGGCGCGGGCGCGGCCCCGGGTCGAGCCGGCCGAACAGCGGCGGGCCGATCAGCGAGACCACCGACAGCACGATCGCCAGGTTGCCCGCGGCCACCAGGCTCCAGCCGTGGCGCTGCATCATCAGCGGGCCCAGCCACAGCCCGCGCAGCGCGACGAAGGAGGCATACGTCACCAGCGAGAACAGCACGATGCCCAGCGTGTGCGGCAGCCTGAACAGCTGGCCGAAGGTGCGCACCGCCTGGCCCAGCGATTCGCGCGGCGCGCCGGGCGCGGCCGCGGGCATCGGCTCGTGCACCCACAGCGCGATCGCCACCCACGACAGCACCGCCGCGAGCCCCAGCACCCAGAAGCCCATGCGCCACGAGCTGGCCTCGATCAGCCAGGCCAGCGGCGTGCCCGTGACCAGCATGCCCACGCTGCCCACCGCGAGGATGGTGCCGGAGACGGCGGCGAAGCGCTCCGCCGGGAAGTGCCGCGCGATGTACACCGTGCACACCAGGAAGGCCGGCGCGCAACCCACACCGATCAGCACCTGCCCCGCCACCAGCAGCGGGAAGCTGGTCGCCAGCGCCGACACCGCCGCGCCCAGCACCATCAGCGGTGAAGCGAACAGCACCGTGCGCCGCAGGCCGTGCAGGTCGATGCCGATGCCCATGAAGAGCTGCAGCGCGCCGAAGGCGAAGTGGAAGGCGCCGGCGAACAGGCCCAGCTGCTGCGGCGAAAGGTGGAACTCCCCCTGCAGCGGCGCGGCCATGATGGCGGCCACCGTGCGGAAGGCCTGGCTCAGCGCGAAGCCGGTGGTCAGCAACAAGAGGGAGGCCCAGGGGCCGAGGGCGCGCGCGGTGCGGTGGTCGGATGTTGGGGAGGAAGCGGCGCCGGCGGGGTCGGCGCGCGTGGAATCGGCGCGAAAGCTCATGGGTCGGCGGGGGTGTCTCGGCGCAGAGCCTAACCGCCCATGCGAAAAGCTGCTCGTCGCGCGCGGGACGCTCCGCTCACGTGGCTGCTTTCAAGAAGCAACAAAGCCGTTCGCACTGAGCCTGTCGAAGTGCCGTCCCGGGCTTCGATCCTTCGACAGGCTCAGGACAGGCCAAGCTCAGCCTGAACGGTTCTTGCGGATCGGGCGCAAGAGGTTCATCTCATCGACCGGCTCTGCGCGGCGGCGCCTCCAGCGCCAGCAGCTCGGCCGGCAGTGCGTCGTTCCACACCTCGCGAAAGTAGGCGCGGTCGGCGGCGGGCAGGGCGGGCAGCTCGCCGCGCAGCGCGGCCAGCGCCGCCGCGGCCTCGCGCAGGTCGCCGCCGTGCGCCGCGTGCCAGGCCAGCTCGAACAGCAGGCTGGCGCGCTGCAGGCCCGGGTAGCGGCGCCGGCCGCTGGCGTGCTCCTCCAGCCGCTGGCGCGCCACCGCCACCCAGTCGGCGGGCCACTGCGCGGGCGTGAAGCCGTCGGCCAGCGGCCCCGCCAGCGCCGCTGCCTGCGCCATGCGCAGCGGCCGCAGCGCGCGGAAGTCCGCCAGCGGCAGGTGCGGCACCGTGGCGCAGCCGCCGCGGGCGATGCGCAGCAGGTAGATCGCGTTCCATGCCGAGCGGCCCTGCACCTCGGCCTGGCGGCACAGCCACTCGCTGAAGGCGATCCACTGCACCGCCCGGCGCAGCGCCTCGCCCTCGCGGCGCGTGCCATCCACCGCGAGGCCCACGCGGTCGAACAGCCACAGCGCCATGCCCATGTTGGCCGCCACGTGCTGCGCGGCGTCGAAGGCGTGCGACTCGAAGGCCGCGGCCAGCGCGCGGTCGAAGTGGCGCAGCGCCTCCTCGGCCTGCGCGGCGGCGGCCTCGCGGCGCGCGGTGTCCGCGGCCATCGCCAGCGCCTGCGAGCGGCAGGCCAGCGCCCACAGGTTGTGCCACTCGAAGCGCACCTGCGGGTGGTGGCGCAGCAGCGGCCCGTGCGCCGGGTCCTCGGCCACGGCGCGCAGCTGCGCCTGCGCCCCGGCCAGGTCGCGCGCCGCGTAGTCGCACCAGGCCGCGACGATGGCCGCCATCGCGCCCAGGTACTCGTGCCCCGCCACCTGCACCGCCAGGCGCTGGCGCTGCAGGGACTTGAGGCGCTTGCGCGCCTCGGCGTCGTCGCCCAGGCGGCGCCACAGCAGCGCCTCGTTCAGCGTCACCAGCGCGCGCTGGAAGCCGCTGCCCGCCAGCCGGCCGGCGCGGCGCATCGCCTCCAGCGCGCTCGGGCCGCCGGCCTCGCCGCCGGCGGTGGGGCTGACGGCCAGCCGGCCCTGCTGCATCGCCTGGTGGGCCGTCACGAGCTGCTGCCAGAAATGCGCATCCTGCAGGTGCACTGCATCGGCCGGCGGCTGCGCGGTGGCGCGCGTGCGCTGCGGCTTCAGGCCGAGGAAGGCGGCGACCTCGGCGCGGGTGGCGCGCCGGCCGTCCACCACAGGCTTCAGCCGGCGTGCCTGCGCGGCCGGCAGCCAGAACGGGCCCTGGCTGCGGCCGGCGGCGTTGAGGAAGCGCGGGTCGCGCGTGCCGTCCTCGCCCCAGCCGGCCACGATGCCCCAGCGCTGGAAATCGCGGAAGGCGCGGCTGATCGCCATGCGCAGCGCGCCCGGCTCGCACAGGCGGCCGCGCAGGTCGTCCAGCCGCACGGCTTCGCCCTGCGCATGGCCGTGCAGCAGGCGCAGCAGCAGCCACAGCGACTGGTAGGGCGCGCGGCGGCCGTCCACGGTCTGCGGCGAGCGGAGTTCGAGCGTGATGGCGGGCGGCGGCATGGGCGATGTGACAGGCGTTACGGCAGTGCGCGGGCGGTGCGGCGGCGAGCTTGGTAGGCGACGGCGCGCTTCCTAGGATGCGAAGCGTCGCGACGTTTTTCTTCTTCTTCATCCACGCATGCCGCGCCCGCATTCTCGGGCCCGGCCATCCTCTTCCAAGGAGCTTTCCGCATGACCGACTGGCTGGCGCCCGCGCGCCTTCCGATGCCCCGCCGCACCCTGCTCGCCGCCGCCCTCGCGGCGCCGCTGGCCGCCGCCTGCGCCGGGCGCGGCCCACGCGACCACGGCGCCCGCGAGCGCCTGGCCGCGATCGAATCCGGCTTCGACGGCCGCCTGGGCGTGTTCGCGATCGACACCGCCGACGGCGCCACGCTGGCGCACCGCGGCGACGAACGCTTCCCGCTGTGCAGCACCTTCAAGCTGGTGGCGGCCGCGGCCCTGCTGGCGCGCAGCACGGCCGAGCCGCGGCTGATGTCCGAGCGCGTGCACTACACGCGCGCCGAGCTGGCCAGCTGGTCGCCCGTCGCCGAGAAGCACGTCGCCCGGGGCATGACCTACGAGGAACTGTGCGCCGCCGCGGTGATGTACAGCGACAACACGGCCGCCAACCTGATGCTCAGGCGCCTGGGCGGCCCGGCCGCCCTGACGGACTACGCACGCGGCCTGGGCGACGCGGCCTTCCGCCTCGACCGCTGGGAGCCGGAACTGAACACCGCGATCCCCGGCGACCCGCGCGACACCACCACGCCGGCCGCGATGGCCCGGACCGTGCGCCGCCTGGTGCTGGACGATGCGCTGCCCGCGCCGCAGCGCGCGCAGCTCGAAGCCTGGCTGCGCGGCAACACCACCGGCGCCACGCGCATCCGCGCCGGCGTGCCGTCCACGTGGGCGGTGGGCGACAAGACCGGCGCCGGCGACTACGGCACCAACAACGACGTGGGCGTGCTCTGGCCGCCGGGGCGTGCGCCGATCGTGCTGGCGGTCTACACCACGCAGCGGCAGCCCGACGCGAAGGCGCGCAACGACGTGATCGCCGAGGCGGCGCGCGCTGTCGCGCAGTGGCGGGGCTAGTCCTGTCCGGCGCGCAGCATGCGCGGCAGCTCGCTGCGGCCGACGCCGAGGTCGTTGAGCTGGTGCTGCCCCAGGGCCATCAGTTCGCGCCGCTCGGCGGCCAGCCGGCGCGCGGCCGCCATGCCCTGCCACCAGCGCGCCAGGCCGCGCAGCGGGGCGGCGGAACGGAACGAGGGGTGGTGTAGTGCGGTGGCGGTCATGATCGGCTCCTGAGGCGTGTTTCGACGGGGCTTCGAGTGAAGGTGCACGGATCATGCGCCGCGGTGAGCCATCGGGGAAGTTGAGAGTTCTGAAGCCTGGAATCAGAATAGCTGATGCGCCAGCTCAACCTCGACCAGATCCGCACCCTCGTCGCCATCGCCGACCTGGGCACCTTCTCGGCCGCCGCGCAGGCGCTGCACCTGGCGCAGCCCACCGTCAGCCTGCACGTGAGCGAACTGGAGTCGCGCCTGGGCCTGCCGCTGCTGGTGCGCGGCGCCCGGCGGGTGCAGCCCACGCCGGCCGGCGGCGAGCTGGTGGAGCGCGGCCGCCGCCTGCTGCGCGACGCCGACGAGGCGGTGGAGGCCGCGCGCCGCCGCCATGCGGGGCTGGAGGGGCGCGTGCGCATCGGCGTCTCCACCACCAGCGTGGTGGTCGACCTCCTGCCGCCGGTGTTCGAGACGCTCTCGCAGCGCTACCCCGGCATCGAGTTGTCGCCGATGTTCGTCGGCTCCGTCGATTCCGCGCTGGGCCTGGCGGCCGGCACGGTGGACGTGGCCGTGGTCGCCCTGCCGCAGCCGGCGCTGCCGGGCGTGCGCTTCACGCCCTGGGTGCGCCACGAGATGCGCGCGCTGGTGCCCGCCGCCTGGCCCGCGCTGCCCAAGCGCGCCACGCCCGCCTGGCTGGCGCAGCAGCCGCTGGTCATGAACGAGCCCGGCACCCGCATGCAGACGCTCACGCTCGAATGGTTCGGCCGCGCCGGCTTCTCGCCGCGCGCGCGCATCGAGCACAACTACGACGTCGCCATGCGCGCGCTGGTGGAGGCCGGCTACGGCGCCGCCGTGCTGCCGCTGCGGCAGGACCACGTGGAGCCGGCCGGCTCGCGCGTGCGCGTGCTGCCGATGGCGCCGCGGCTGGTGCGGCACCTGGTGATCGGCTACCGCGCGCAGGAGGCGCAGGACGGGCCGGTCGCGCGCGTGGTGGAGGTGATGCGCGAGCGCGCCGGGAAGGAGTGACCGGCGCTCATTGGATAGCCTCCGTGCTTCGCACTGCGGTGCGAGCCCCCTTCGGAACGGCCGGGGGGGGCTCATGCCGCACCGGGCGGCGGCCCCACGTAGCGGGCGCGCGGGCGGATCAGCGTGCCGGCGGCCTGCTGCTCCAGCGCGTGCGCGATCCAGCCCACCGCCCGCGCCAGCGCGAACAGCACCAGCGGCGCCTCGGCCGGCAGGCGGTGCGCGTCGGCCAGCGCGGCCAGGGCGAAGTCCACGTTGGGCGGCTCGCCCAGCAGCCGCTCGCCGGCCTCGCGCAGTCCGGCGAACGCGGGCTTGGGCTCGAAGTGCGCGAGCAGCGCGCCGCAGCGTACGTCGCCCTGCGGATAGAGCGGGTGGCCGAAGGCGGCGGGCGGGCGCCCGAGCGCCAGCCATTCGCGCAGCGCGGCCTCGGCGCCGTCGCGCTCCGAGGCGCGCACCAGCGCCTGCACCGCCGCCGCCGCGCCGCCGTGCAGCGGCCCGGTCAGTGTCGCCAGCCCGCCGAGCAGGCTGGCCGCCAGCGAGGCGCCGGTGGAGGCGGCGACGCGCGCCGCGAAGGTGGAGGCATTGAGTTCGTGGTCCGCCAGCAGCACCAGCGCGCGCCGCAGCAGGTCGGCCGCGCGCGGCCGGCGCCACGCGGCGGCCAGCCGCTGGTGCAGGTGGGCGCCGCGGCCCGGGCCGGCCATCGCGTCGGCCAGGGCGCCCATCAGCGTGCGCGCCTCGTCCAGCAGCGCTGCCCGGCCGCGCCCGCGCGCCGGCGGGTCGGACGCGGCGCGCCGGGCCAGCACCTGCAGGGCCGAGGCCAGCGGCGCCTGCGCCGGCGGCGGCGCGGCGCCGCCGGCAGGGAAGGGCTCGGCCGGCCCCTCCCACAGCAGCCCGGCCACCGACTCCAGCGTCGCGTGCTCCGCCAGCGCGCACGCGTCCTGCCCGCGGTAGTAGAGGCGCCCACCCAGCACCGTCGAGAGGCCCGAGGCGAGCACCGGCTCGCCCCACCGGATCGCCTCGCCGGCCAGCACCGCGCTGCTGCGCCGCCCCTGGCGGCGCGCGGCCAGGCGCTGCACGTCGTCGCGGTGGTAGAGGCTGCGGCGCGGGTCGGCGCCGTCCGCGCGCGTGCGGATGCGGCCGCGGCTCACGTTGGCGTACAGCGTCTGCGGACGCACCTTCAGCAGCGCCAGCGCGTCGGGCGCGGGCAGCCACAGGGGCAGGCGGGAAGCAGGTTCGGTCATGTTGATGGAATGGATCAAGATTGACGTCAATATTCTGAATCCCAGAATGAAAGGCTTCAACGACGAAGTAACGAAAGGACATGCAGATGGACGACGGCCTGGAAGGCGTGGTGGCGGCGCGCACGGTGCTCTCCGAGGTGGACGGCGCGGCCGGCCGGCTGGTGCTGCGGGGGCATTCGCTGGACGCGGTGGCCGGCCGCTGGCGCTACGAGCAGGTGCTGGCGCTGCTGTGGCGCGGCTTCTTCGAGGACGCGCCCGACGGGGATGCGCTGGCCGGCGCCCTCGGCCGCGCGCGCGTGGAGGCTGCGTCGCTGCTGCGCGCCGACGACCGCGAAGCCCTGTCCGCGCTGCCGCCCGTGGAAGCCATGCGCGCCCTGCTGGCGCGCGTGCCGGACGGCGACGACCTGCCCACCGCGCTGCGCCTGGTCGCCGCGACGGCGGTGTTCACGGCGGCGGTGCTGCGCTGGCGTGCCGGCCTGCCCGCGCTGGCGCCGCAGGCCGATGCGCCGCACGCGGCCGACCTGCTGCGCCTGGCGCACGGCGCGCCGGCCAGCGCGGCGCAGGCGGCCGGGCTGGATGCCTACCTCGTCACCGTGGCGGACCACGGCCTGAACGCCTCCACCTTCGCGGCACGCGTCGTGGCCTCCACGGGTGCCGGGCTCGCGTCCGCGGTGCTGGCCGGACTGAGTGCGCTGAAAGGCCCGCTGCACGGCGGTGCGCCGGGGCCGGTGCTCGACATGCTCGACGCCATCGGCAGCGCCGGCGCGGCGGCCCGCTGGCTCGACGCCGCGCTGGACCGCGGCGAGCGGCTGATGGGCTTCGGCCATCGCATCTACCGGGTGCGCGACCCGCGCGCCGATGCGCTCAAGGGCGCGCTGCATCGACTTGCCGAGGCCGGCGGCATGCAGCCGGAGCGCGTGGCGCTGGCCGAGGCGGTGGAACGCGCCGCGCTGGCCTCGCTGCAGGCGCGCAAGCCCGGCCGCGTGCTGGAGACGAACGTGGAGTTTTACACCGCGCTGCTGCTGGAGGCACTGGGCCTGCCGCGCGAGGCCTTCACCGCCATCTTCGCCGCCGGCCGCGTGGGCGGCTGGATCGCGCATGCGCGCGAGCAGGTGCGCGGCGGGCGGCTGATCCGGCCGCAGTCGGTGTATGTGGGACCGGCGCCGGATGCGCGACAGGAGTGCGCCGAGCCGCTGCCGGCGTAAGTGAACCACCCCCAGTCTTCGCGGACTTCGTTGCGCTCCGCCAACCCCCTTCCGGGGGCACATCCTGCGGTCTGGCGAAGCCAGTCCCGCGGATGTCCGTGCATGGCCTGCTCCGCGGCCTTCGGCTCAGTGGCTTGTCATGCGTCGCGGGTGTGGCAACGCTCAGGCGTTCGCGTCCGGCCGCCTCTCTTCGATCAGCTTCACCAGCCCGTGCAGCAGCCGGTTCAGCGGCACTGGCACGCCCAGCGCGCCGCCGCGCCGCACGACATAACCGTTGATATGGTCGATCTCGGTGGGCTTGCCGCGCATCAGGTCCTGCGCTGTGGAGGAGAACTGCGCGGGCATGGTGCGGAAGATGCCTTCGACGGCGGCATGCACGTCGCCCGGCACCGTGATGCCGTCGGCGCGCGCGACGGCCAGGCATTCGTCGGCCACGGCATGCAGCGTCTTCTGGATGCCCGACACCGGGTACAGCTCGCCGTACGGCCGGCGCGTGATGGCCGAGACGGCGTTGTAGGCGCAGTTGAGCACCAGCTTGGCCCACAGCGCGCCGATCGCGTTGTCCGACACCTGCGTGGGCACGCCGGCGGCCGCCAGCAACTGCGCCGCGGCATCGCTGCCGGCCGAGGGGCCGATGACCAGCTCGCCGCGCCCGTGGTGCCGCACGTGGCCGGGGCCGGCCATCTCGGTGGCGACGTAGACGACGGCCGGCACCACGCTTTGCTGCGGCAGCACGGCCTGCAGGCGCGCGGCGTTGTCCACGCCGTTCTGCAGGCTCAGCACCAGCGCGCCGGGCGGCAGGTGCTCGCGCATCTGCGCGCCGGCGCTTTCCGTGTCGGTGGACTTGACACAGAACAGCACGATCTGCGCGCCGGCCACGCCGGCGGCGCCGGTGGAAGCGGCCATGGGGATGTGCTCGTCGAAGGCCGCGGTCTGCAGGCGCAGGCCGTGCTGGCGCACGGCGTCCACGTGCGCGGGCCGTCCGACGAGCGTGACGGCATGGCCGGCGCGCGCGAGCATCGCGCCGAAATAGCAGCCAACGGCGCCGGCGCCCATGATGGCGATGGAGGAGGTCATGGCGGGATTGTCGGAGCGGTGCGGCGGAAATGCGCGCACGGGGTTGATGCGTACCGACGTTCAGTCGACCCAGAAGACCGTTCGGGCTGAGCTTGTCGAAGCCTTGCGCGGCGCTTCGACCCTTCGACAGGCTCAGGACAGGCCAAGCTCAGCCTGAACGGTTCGTGGCGGTCCCGCTGCGGTGTCAGTGCCCCGGCGTCGTGCGCACGCGCGCCACCTGCGCGGCCAGGTCGGGCCAGGGCGCCGCCTGCGGCGCGAAGCGCGCGCGCATGTAGCCGGCCAGCTCGGCGATCTGCGCATCGCTCAGCGCATCGCGGAAGGCGGGCATGAAGCCGAGGTCCTTCGCCGCCGGCTCGCGCACGCCGTCGAGGATGGTACGGATCAGGTTGTCGGGCCGGTCGCTGGCGAGCTGGCTGTTCAGCGCCAGTGGGGTGTTCACGCCCAGCAGCGTCGGGCCGTCGCCGTCGTGGTGGCAGGCGGCGCAGGCGGCATCGAACATGCGCTGCGCCGGGCCGAGCAGGCGGCCCTGCTGCGCGGCGGCGGCCTGCACGGCGGCGCGGGCCTGCTGCTGCGGATCGGCGGCGGGCGCGGGGTTGAAGCTGGCGAGGTAGGTCGCCATCGCGCGCACGTCGGCATCCGGCACCTGCTGCAGCTCGCGCACCACCTCGGCCATCGGGCCGCCGGCGATGCCGTGGCGCGGCGAGTGGCCATGGCGCAGGTAGGCGTACAGGCTCTCGGCGTCCCAGGGCACGGGGTTCTTCGACAGGGCGGTGAGCGCAGGCGCCTCCCAGCCGTCGATGAAGGCGCCGGCCAGGAACTGCTTGCCGGTCTTCTCCGCGCCCAGCGCGTTGCGCGGCGAGTGGCAGGCGGCGCAGTGGCCCAGGCCGTTGACGAGGTAGGCGCCGCGGTTCCATTCGGCGGTCTGCGTGGCGACGGGCTGGTAGGGCGCCGCGTCGTGGAAGAGCGCGTTCCAGCCGGCCATCAGCGGGCGCAGGTTGAAGGGGAAGCGCAGGTCGTTGGCCGGCGTTTCCGCCTTCACCGGCGGCAGCGACATGAAGTACGCGTACAGCGCCTGCAGGTCGTCGTCGCTGGTCTTCGCGAAGGCGGTGTAGGGGAAGGCCGGGTACAGGTGCCGCCCGTCGCGCGAGAGGCCCTCGCGCATCGCGCGCTGGAAGGCGCTGAAGGACCAGCGGCCCAGACCCGTCTCCGCGTCGGGCGTGAGGTTGGTGGTGTGGATGGTGCCGAAGGGGGTTTCCATCGCGCGGCCGCCCGCGTTGGGCACACCGCCCGGCGCGGTGTGGCACACCGCACAGTCGCCCAGGGCGGCGAGCCGGCGGCCGCGCTCGATGGTCTGGTCGCTGAAGACGGGCTGCGTGAAGCTGACCGGCGCGATGGCGGGGCGCCAGCCGAGCAGGCCGGCCAGCATGCCCAGCCCGCCGACGACGAGCGCGCCGGCGCCGGCCCACAGGCTCTTGCGCCGCGGCCAGCGGGCGGTGGCGGGCAGATCCGGCGCGAGAGAAGGGGCAGCAGGGGCCGTCGCCGGTGGCGCCGTGCCGTCCGGCAGCGGGTGCAGCGCCGCCAGCACCTTCTCGGGCGTGAAGGGCGGTTCGCGGAAGCGCACGCCGGTGGCGTCGAAGATGGCGTTGGCGATGGCGGCCGTGCCCGGCACCGAGGACGATTCGCCCGCGCCCAGCGGCGGCTCGCCGGGGCGCGGCATCTGCAGCACCTCGATGACCGGCACCTCGCGGAACTGGATGATCGGGTAGCTGCCCCACTCGCGGCTGGCGACCACGCCCTGCGGGAGCGCGCCGGTCTGCAGCACGCCGGGCAGCGTCTCCTTCGCCGCTGACGGCGGCGCCGGCGCGAACTTCACCTCCTCCTTCAGCGCGCGGCTGGTGGTCTGGATCACGTTGCCGTGCACCTGGTGCTCGACGCCGGCCGGGTTGACGGTCAGGCCCGCATCGTGGCCGACCACCACGCGGCGCACGTGCACTTCGCCCGTCCTGCGGTTCACCTCGACGTCGGCCACCCACGCGGCCCAGGCGGCGCCGAAGCCGGGCCACTTGCTGTGCACATAGCGCGCATAGGCGAAGCCCTGGCCGAACAGGATGTCGCCGCCCGGCCCCAGGCCGCCGTCGGCGTTCTCCTGCGGGCCGGTGCGCATGCGCCATCCGGCCTTCTGCGCGGTGGCCTGGATCAGCTCGGCCGCGCGCGGGTCGGGCAGGTGGCGCAGGCGGAACTGCACCGGGTCCACGCCGGCGGCGGTCGCCAGCTCGTCGATGAAGCTCTCGTGCGCGAAGGAGTTGGGCAGCGCCGACACGCCGCGCAGCCACGAGGCGCGCACGATGGGCGCCATGTCGTTGACCTTCACGCGCAGGTTCTCGTACGCGTAGGGCGGGCGCGCAGTGCGGTCGCCCATCTCGAAGGCCTGCGCCGCGGGCTCGACCGCGCGGGTGAGCAGCAGCGCCAGCGGCGGCGCGCCGTTGCTGGGGTAGGAGGTCTCGAAGTCGTAGGCCGCGATGCCGCCCTCGGGCGAGAGCGCACCGGCCACGTCCATGAGCTGCGCCGTGCCCTTGGGCTCCCACTGGTGCTCCTGCTCGCGGCTGAGCTGCACGCGCACCGGCGCGCCGGCGGCGCGGGCCAGCAGCGCGGCGTCGGCCGCCACGTCGTCGGCACCGTTGCGGCCGTAGCAGCCGGCCGCCTCCATGCGCACCACGTCCACCTCGACGTCGGCCAGGCCCATCAGCTTCGCGAGGTCGGCGCGCAGCACATGGGGGTTCTGCGAGCCGGCCCAGACGCGAAGCCGTGCATTGCCGTCCTCCGGCTCCCACAGCGCGACGGCGCACGACGGTCCTATGGACGCGTGCAGCTGGTAAGGCCACAGATAGGTGCGCTGCATCGCGCCGCCGGCGGCCAGCGCGGCATCGACGTCGCCCTCGTCCACCAGCAGGCGCTGCGTGGCCGGGTTGGCGCGGATGGCGTCGGCCACGCGCCCCTCGCCCGCGAGGTCGGGCATGCCGGGCCAGGGTTTCCACTGCACGCGCAGCTCGCGCATCGCCTGCTCGGCGTGCTCCTCGCGCTCGGCGACGATGCCGACGAAGTCGCGGATCGCCACCACCGCGCGGATGCCGGGGATGTGCGCGATGGAGGCTTCGTCGACCGACGCCAGCGTGTTGCCGATGAACTCGCCGTGGTCCGCGCCGGCATACGGCGGGCGCACCACGCGGCCGTGCAGCATGCCGGGCAGGCGCATGTCATGCACGAAGACCAGCTCGCCCGCCAGCTTGGCGGGGATGTCCACGCGCGGCTGCGCGGTGCCGACGATGCGGTAGTCCTCGGGGCGCTTCGTCTTCGCCTCCGTGTCCAGCCGCAGCACGGTGCGCTGCCCGGCGACCAGCGCAGCGAAGGACAGGTGGCGTGCCGGTTCCTCGCGCACGCGCACGATGCCCAGCCGCACGTCGAGCGCGTCGACCGGCGCGCCCAACTGCTCGGCGGCGCGCGCCAGCAGCCAGGCACGCGCCTGGGCCGCGGCCAGGCGCAGCGGCTGCGCGTGGATCTGGATGGAGGCGCTGGCGATGGTGGCGCCCTGGTTGGGCCCGGCGGCGGTGTGGCCCAGCACCATCTTCACGCAGGCCAGCGTCAGGTCCAGCTCCTCGGCCACGATCTGCGCCAGCGCGGTCTGGATGCCGGTGCCCAGGTCCACGTGGCCGTTCAGCGCGCTGACGCTGCCGTCGTCCCAGACGGCGAGCAGGACCTCGTCGCCCTCGGCCGGGTTCGGCGGCACCGCGGGGGGCTGGCCGGGCGCCGGCGCCGCCGCCGCGGGCGTCTCGCGCACCACCACCAGCACGCCCTCGGCCGAGAGGAATTCGGCCCGCGTGCGCGGGCGGCTGGCGCGGCGCCGGTCCGTCATGGGGCGCTGCGGTCCTCGCCGGCGAGGCGCGCGGCGGCCAGGCTCACCGCGCGCAGGATCTCCACGTGCGTGCCGCAGCGGCACAGGTTGCCCGACAGCTCGCTGCGGATCCGCGCCTCGTCGGGCCGCGGCTCGCGCGCCAGCAGCGCCGCCGCCTGCATCACCATGCCGTTCAGGCAGTAGCCGCACTGCGCGGCCTGCGCGTCCTCGAAGGCCTGCTGCACGGGATGGAAGGCTGCCCGGCTTCCAAGCCCCTCCAGCGTGGTGATGTGGCGCCCGGCCACGCCGTGCGCCGGGATCACGCACGAGCGCGCCGCCACGCCGTCGACGTGCACCGTGCACGCGCCGCACTGGCCCAGCCCGCAGCCGTACTTGGGCCCGTTCAGGCCCAGGTCGTTGCGCAGCAGGTGCAGCAGCGAGGCTTCGCGCGGCGCGGCCAGCGCATGCGGCCGGCCATTGACGTGAAGAGCGAGCGGCAGGCTATCGCCGCAACTGGCCGGCACCGGTGTACATCTCCAGGTCCACGAAGGTGGAGCCGTTGTGGTTCTTGGCGCTGTACTCGACCGGGAATTCGCCGAAGCTGGCGCGCCCGATGCTTTCCAGGCCGGCGATGAAGCTGTCGCGCGTGAGCGCCTGGCCGCCGCGCCGCAGCCCTTCGGTCATGACGCGGCCGACGATGTAACCCTCCAGCGCGGTGTAGCTGTCGATCTTCTGGCCGAAGGCGGCGCGGTCGCGCTGGTAGTCGGCCACGATGGGCACGCGCAGCGACTGCGGCGGCGGCACGATGCTGGCGGTGACCAGGCCGGCCAGCTTGCCTTCCAGCCGCTGGGCCGAGCCCTTGGCGTCGGTGATGCCGACGGACAGCGTGTACAGCTGCGCGCCCGCGCCGCTGGCGCGGTAGTCGCGGATGAACACGTCGACCATGCGGCCGGCCATGATCATCACGACGGCGCCCGGCGCGGCGGCCTTGAGGCCGGCGGCCACCTCCTTGGCGTCGGTGGCCGCGATGGCCATCGACAGCTTCTTCACCACCGGGACCTTGTACTCGGCCGCGAGCTGCTCGCAGGTGGCGAGGTTGGAGGTGCCGAAGGCGCTGTCCTGGAACACCACCGCGATGTTCCGGATGCCGATGGTCGAGAGGTGGCTGATGATCTTGCGCAGCTCCAGGTCGTAGCCGGCGCGCACGTGGAACAGCAGGCGGTTGACGCTGGTGCGGAAGGAGGTGGTGCCCACCAGCGGCGCGAACATGGGCACGCCGGCCTTCTCGCACAGCGGCATGGCGGCCGCCAGGTTGCCGGTGGCGACGTAGCCCGTCAGCGCGAAGACCTTGTCCTGCTCGATCAGGCGCGTGGTGTTCACCGCGGTCTTCGCCGGCTCGTACACGTCGTCGTGCGAGACCAGCTCGATGCGCCGGCCGTTGACGCCGCCGGCCTTGTTGATGCGGTCGAAGCTCAACTGGATGCCGGCGCGGTAGTCGACGCCGAAGTCCTGCGCGGGACCGCTGAACACCGCCGACTGGCCCAGCCGGATCGTGTCGTCGGAGACGCCGTTGGCGGCGGCCGCGCGGCGCACCAGGGCCGGCCCGAAGGCCAGCGACGCGCCGCCTGCGGCGAGGGCGCGACGCCTGGAAACACGAAGGGACGGCGTCATGGGCACGGGCCTTTCAGGCAGCGACATCGGCGGACTGGATGCGTTTGACGCCCTTGGCCGCCATGTTCTTCCAGGCCTTGGCCAGTGAGCCGTCGAGGTCGATGGCGCGGGTGGCGTCCTCGATCACGTAGACGTCGAAGCCGGCGGCGCGCGCGTCCAGCGCCGTCCAGGCGACGCAGAAGTCGGTCGCCAGGCCGGTGACGTACACGGTCCTGATGCCGCGCGCCTTCAGGTAGCCGGCCAGGCCGGTCACCGTCTTGCGGTCGGCCTCCTGGAAGGCGGAATAACTGTCCACGCCGGGGTTGAAGCCCTTGCGGATGATGAGTTGCGCGGTGGGCAGCTTCAGGTCCTTGTGCAGGGCCGCGTCGTCGGTGCCCTGCACGCAGTGGTCGGGCCACAGCACCTGGTTGCCGTAGCTCAGCTTGATGCTGGAGAAGGCCTTCTGCCCCGCGTGCGCGCTGGCGAAGGAGGCGTGGCCGGGCGTGTGCCAGTCCTGCGTGACGACGATGTTGCGGAACTTCGGCGCCAGCGCGTTGATGACCGGCACCACCTCGGCGCCGCCCTTGACAGGCAGCGTGCCGCCGTCGACGAAGCAGTTCTGCACGTCGACCACGATCAGCGCCGACTTCGCGTCGGGCTTGACCGCACCGGCCGCCCACAGCGGCGGTACGGCGCCTGCGATGCCCAGCGCGGCGGCGGCGCGCAGGAAGCGGCGGCGTTGAGGTGTGTTCGTCATGGCAAGGCCCTCCGGGTTGAAAAGGGGATGCGTATCAGCCTGCTGATCCGAAGGCCGCGGAGCAGGCCATGCGCGAACACCCGCGGAACCGGCTCTGCCGGGCCGCTGGGTGTGCCCCCTGGAAGGGGGTTGGCGAAGCGGAACCCTTCGACAGGCTCAGGGCAGGCCAAGGTCCGCGAAGACTGGGGGTCATACGCTTAAATACGCGCGGCGTACGTCCTCGTTGGCCGCCAGCTCGGCCATGGTGGCGTGATAGCGGATCTGCCCTTTTTCCAGCACGTAGGCACGGTCGGAGACCAGCTCGGCGAAGTGCATGTTCTGCTCCGACAGCAGGATCGAAACGCCCTGCGCCTTCAGCTCCAGGATCATGTTCGCCATCTGCTCGACGATGACCGGCGCCACGCCCTCGGAGGGCTCGTCCAGCAGCACGAGGTAGGGGTTGCCCATCAGCGTGCGCGCGACGGTCAGCATCTGCTGCTCGCCACCGCTCATGCGACCGCCGGGGCGATCGGGCATCTCGCCCAGGTTGGGGAAGAGCTTGAACAGCTTCTCGGGCGTCCACAGCGGCGCGGCGCTGCCGTCGGCCCACTGGCGGCCGGCCTGGCGGCCCACCTCCAGGTTCTCCGTCACCGTCAGGTCGGTGAACACGCGCCGGTCCTCCGGCACGAAGCCCAGGCCCAGCCGCGCGGCATGGTGCGGCTCGGCCTTCGAGAGGTCGTGCCCCAGGAAGCGGATCGCGCCGCGCCGCTTGGCCAGCATGCCCATCAGCGCCTTCAGCGTGGTGGACTTGCCCGCGCCGTTGCGGCCCATCAGCGCCACCACCTCGCCGCGGCCCACCTCGAGGTGCACGTCGTACAGGATCTGCGCGGCGCCGTACCAGGCGCACAGCGACTTGGCTTCCAGCAGGATCTCGGGGGTGCTCGTCATGCCGTCGGCTCCGTCTGCTTCTTCTTCTCGAAGGTCTTGCCGGTGCCGAAGTACACCTCCTGCACCTTCGGGTGGTCGCGGATCTCCAGCGGCTTGCCGCCGGCGATCAGCCGCCCGCGCGCCAGCACGATCATGCGGTCGGCGTACGCGAACACCACGTCCATGCTGTGCTCGGTGAACAGCACCGCCATGCCGCGGTCGATCACGAGCTGCTTGGTCAGCGCCATCAGCGAGTTGCGCTCCTTGGGCGCCATGCCGGCGGTGGGCTCGTCCATCAGCAGCAGCTTCGGGTCGTTGGCCATGGCGATCGCCAGCTCGACGCGCTTGACGTCGCCGTAGGCGAGCACGCTGCAGGGCCGGTCGGCCTGGCTCTTCATGCCCACCTGGTCGAGCAGCGCCAGCGCCTCGTCGCGCTTGTGGTCCGAGGCGCGGCGCCACATCGAGAACAGCTTGTGGTCGTGCGAGAGCAGCGCCATCTGCACGTTCTCCACCACCGTCAGCGAGGCGAAGGTCTCGGCGATCTGGAAGGTGCGGCCCACGCCCAGGCGCCAGATCTCGCGCGGCTTCAGGCCGATGAGTTCGGTGCCGTCCAGGGTGATGGAGCCCTGGTCGGCCTTGAGCTGGCCGTTGACCATGTTGAAGGTGGTGGACTTGCCGGCGCCGTTGGGGCCGATCAGCGCCAGCAGCTCGCCCTTGGCCAGCTCGAAGCTGATGCCGTCCACGGCCTTCACGCCGCCGAAGGACTTGCCCAGATTGGTGACTTTCAACAAGCTCATCGTGCGGCCTCCCCCGCGGCGGCGTCGGCCTGCATCGGATGCCGGGCCGCCTCGTCGGCGGCGGCGTCGTCCTTGCGCCCGCGCACGCGGTCGGCGATCTGCTTGATCGAGCCCGCGATGCCCTGCGGGAACAGCAGCACCAGGATCAGGATGATGGCGCCCAGCATCGCGCGCCAGTAGTCGGTGTTGCGCGCCACCGTGTCGTGCAGCCAGGTGAAGGTGAAGGCGCCCACCACCGGCCCGGCCAGCGTCTGCAGGCCGCCCAGCAGCACCATCACCAGGCCGTCGACCGACTTGCCCACGGCCAGCGTCTCAGGCGAGATGCTGCCCTTGGAGTAGGCGAACAGCGCGCCCGCCGCGCCGGCCACCAGCCCGGCGACGATGAAGCCGGCCCACTGCATGCGCTTGACGTCGATGCCGATGGCGTCGGCGCGCAGCACCGAGTCGCGCCCGGCGCGCAGCGCGTAGCCGAAGGGCGAGAACAGCACGCGGCGCAGCCACCACAGCCCCGCGCCCACCAGCACCAGCGTCAGCCAGTAGTAGTTGCGCTTGTCCGAGAGCCAGTCCGAGGGCCACACGCCCGTGAGGCCGTTGCTGCCGCCGGTGAAGCTGTCCCACTGGTAGACGATGGCCCAGGTGATCTGCGCGAAGGCCAGCGTCAGCATCGCCAGGTACACGCCCGACAGGCGCACCGCGAACCAGCCGTAGACGAAGGCGCCGGCGGCGGCGATCAGCGGCGCGACCACCAGCGTCAGCTCCATCGGCAGCCCGGCCGAGCGCGCCAGCAGCGCCGCGCCGTACGCGCCCAGGCCGAAGTAGGCGGCATGGCCGAAGGAGTGCATGCCCGCCGGCCCCATGATGAAGTGCAGGCTGGCCGCGAAGAGGGCAGCCACCAGCAGGTCGATCAGCAGCACGGTGGTGTAGGGCGAGTCGGCCGTGGCGAAGGGCACGGCCGCCAGCACCAGGGCCAGCGCCGCGGCCGCCGCCACGTAGCCCTTGCCGGCGCGGCGCAGCGGCTCCTCCTGCATGCCCACGTAGCGGCTGGGCGCCTGCGCGCGGCCCATCAGGCCCCAGGGGCGCCACACCAGCACGGCGGCCATGACGAGGAAGTCCACCACCAGCGTGAGCTTGGAGAACGAGATGGAGATGCCCGCGATCTCCACCACGCCCAGCCAGATGCACAGCGCCTTGATCTCGGCGATGAGCAGCGCCGCGACATACGCGCCCGGCAGCGAGCCCATGCCGCCCACCACCACCACCACGAAGGCGGCGCCGATGGTGTTGAGGTCCATCTCCAGCGTGGCCGGCTCGCGCGGTAGCTGCAGCGCGCCGCCCAGCCCGGCCAGCAGCGCGCCCAGGGCGAACACGGCGGTGAACAGCCAGGCCTGGTTCACGCCCAGGGCGCTGACCATCTCGCGGTCCTGCGTGGCGGCGCGCACCAGCGTGCCGAAGCGCGTGCGCGTGAGCAGCAGCCACACCAGGCCCAGCACCAGCGGGCCGACCACGATCAGGAACAGGTCGTAGGAGGGGAACTGCCGGCCCAGGATCTCCACCGAGCCCTTCAGGCCCGGCGCGCGCGGGCCCAGCAGCTCGTCGGGGCCCCACAGCCACAGCACCGCGTCCTTGATCACCAGCACCAGCGCGAAGGTGGCCAGCAACTGGAACAGTTCGGGCGCCTTGTAGATGCGCCGCAGCAGCAGCACCTCGATGACGGCGCCCAGCACCCCCACCGCGATGGCCGCCAGCGGCAGCGCCAGCCAGAAGCCGGCGCCGCCGAGCGCGCCGCCCAGGCGCTCGGCCAGGGTGTAGGCGACGTACACGCCCACCATGAAGAAGGACCCATGGGCGAAGTTGACGATGCGCGTGACGCCGAAGATCAGCGACAGCCCCGCCGCCACCAGGAACAGCGAGGACGCGGACGCCAGCCCGTTCAGGAGCTGGACGATCAGGCCGGAAAGACTCATGGATCGCTTCTTCTATCGTGGGGAGGGATCAATGACCCGTGCTGATGCGAACCACCTGCAGCCTTCGAAACGCCGCCGCACTGAAGGCCGCGGAGCAGGCCATGCGGGAACACCCACGGAACCGGCTTTGCCGGGCCGTAGGGTGTGCCCCCTGGAGGGGGTTGGCGAAGCGGAACCCTTCGACAGGCTCAGGGCAGGCCAAGGTCCGCGAAGACTGGGGGTGGGTCATTTCAGTCCGAGGCGCGCGACTTCTTGATCTCGGCCGCCGGGGGCTGGAAGCGTGCGTCGGCGCCGTCGTAGTAGACGTAGTCGACCATCACGCCCTTGCCGCCGTCGTTCTTCGTCTTGCCGACGAAGGCGCCCATGGTGGACTGGTGGTCCTCGGCGCGGTAGGTGATCTTGCCGAAGGGGCTGTCCACCTGCAGGCCCTTGAAGGCGGCCACCAGCTTGTCCGGCTCGGTGCTCTTGGCCTTGGCGATGCCGGCGGCGGCCGAGTGGATCATGCTGTAGCCCACCACCGAGCCCAGGCGCGGGTAGTCCTTGAACTTGGCCTGGTAGGCGTCGAGGAAGGCCTTGTGCTCGGCCGTCTTGATGCCGTACCAGGGGTAGCCGGTCACGATCCAGCCGTCCGGCGCCTCGTCCTTGAGCGGGTCCATGTACTCGGGCTCGCCGGTCAGCACGCTGACCACGGTGCGGCCCTTGAACAGGCCGCGCGTGTTGCCCTCGCGCACGAACTTGGACAGGTCGGCGGCGAACAGCACGTTGAAGATCGCGTCGGGCTTGGCGTCGGCCAGCGCCTGCACCACGCTGCCGGCGTCCACCTTGCCCAGCGGCGTGGCCTGCTCGGCGACGAACTCCACGTCGGGCTGCGCGGCCTTGAGCAGCTGCTTGAACGCGGCCACGGCCGACTGGCCGTACTCGTAGTTGGGGTAGACCAGCGCCCAGCGCTTCTTCTTGAGCTTGGCGGCCTCGGGCACCAGCATGGCGGCCTGCATGTAGGTGCCGGGGCGCAGGCGGAAGGTGTACTGGTTGCCGCCCTGCCAAGTCATCTTGTCGGTGAGCGGCTCGCCGGCCAGGTAGAAGAATTTCTTCTGCTTGGCGAAGTCGGCCAGCGCCAGGCCGGTGTTGGAGAGGAAGGCGCCGGTGAGGATGTCCACCTTCTCGCGCGAGACCAGCTCCTCGGCCATGCGCACGGCGTCGCCCGGGTTGGCGTTGTCGTCGCGCATGACCAGCTCGACCTTCTTGCCGTCGATGCCGCCCTTGGCGTTGATCTCGTCCACCGCGAGTTCCATGCCCTTCTTGTAGGGCTCCAGGAAGGCGGGCTGCGCCTTGTAGCTGTTGACCTCGCCGATCTTGATCACGCCCTGGGCGTGGGCGGGAACGAGCGCGACGGTGAGCGCTGCCAGCGAGACGGCGCTGAACGCAAGACGCAGATGCTTCATCGGATGACTCCTCGGTTGGAATGGAAAAGACGCAACTTGATCAGAAGGCCGCGGAGCAGGCCATGCGGGAACATCCGCGGAACTGGCTTGGCCAGGCCGCAGGATGTGCCCCCTTGAGGGGGTTGGCGAAGCGGAACGAAGTCCGCGAAGACTGGGGGTGGTTCATCTCAGGCCGTCCTTGCCCTCGATCTCGGAAACTTTCAGGCCGCCGATGCGCGGCAGCGGGCGGCCGCTGTCGGTCACGGCCACGGCCACCACGATCTCGCCGGCGCGCGGCGCGTCGCTCACGCGCGCCTCCACCGCGTCGAAGTGGCTGCGCACGAAGGCGGCGTCCTTGTGGCCCAGGGGCACGTCGATGGCAGTGCCCAGCGTGCCGCGCTTCTTGGCCGAGGGCACCAGCGCGGCGCCTTTCTCCACGGCCTGGCGCAGCGGTGCGCCGAGCTTGGGATGCAGGATGGCGGCGGCATGCTCCAGCTCGCCGCCCTCGCCCACGATGGCGGCCTTGCCGTAGCTGTGCGCCTGGCCGGGCTCGATGCCCAGCGCCTTGACGGCCTTGCCGCCGAGCAGCGCGCCCAGTTCCTCGCCGATGGCGATCAGCTCGTCCAGGTTCTCGCTGTAGCGGCCGGCGTAGGGGTTGGCGATCACGGCGATGGCCACCGCGCGGCGCGTGGGCGGCTCGACGGTCTGGCCCTGTTCCTTGCGGGTCTCGTCGACCTGGATCACGATCTTGCGGATGTCTGCTGGCATGGCTTGCTCCTTGTTCGTTGGCTATCTCAGCCCGTCCCACTTGGCGATGTTCTCGGCGCGCAGGCCGCCCACGCGGTCGTGCACGCGGTAGCCGGTCGTCATGGCGAGGATGAAGACGATCTCGTCGGCCGCCGGTGCGCCGGGCACGCGCACCTCGATGGCGTCGAACTGGCCGCGCACGTAGCTGGCGTTGATGTTGGTCAGCGGTACGTCCAGCGTGGCGCCGGGCGGGCCCACCTTCTTGGTCGAGGGCACGATGGACAGCGCGTTGCCGGGCTGGCCGGTCTTCTTCTCGTCCACGGTACCGGCCTTGTAGGCGGCGCGGTCGCCCTTCCAGCCGAGCAGCTCGCGCATGGCGTAGCCGCCGGGCACGTGCCACAGCGCGCCGTGCTCAAGCTCGCCGGCGGCGCCCACGATGGCGCCCTTGCCATAGGTGGCGATCTTCTCCAGCGGCACGTCCATGGCGGCGTGCAGGCGGTGCGCCATGTCCACGCCGACCGGGTCGAGCAGTTCCATCATGGGCAGGATGTCGGGCTCGTAGCGGCCCGCGAAGGGGTTGGTGAGCACCGCGGCGATGGCGCCTCGCACCAGCGGCTCGGCCGCGCGCGGCCCGAATTCGTGGTGGATGTGCTCGACCTGGGTGAAGACGCGTCGGATGTCGATCATGGTCTTGCGTTCGTTAAGCAAAAACGGAGCCTGCGGCGAGCCGTGCCACGGCGGGCTGCAGCACGCGGCACTGCTGCTGGCAGACGAGTATCGCCGCATGGATACGGCCTGCACGCTGCATTTCCTGCG
Source organism: Xenophilus azovorans DSM 13620 (assembly GCF_000745855.1). Lineage (GTDB taxonomy): Bacteria > Pseudomonadota > Gammaproteobacteria > Burkholderiales > Burkholderiaceae_C > Xenophilus > Xenophilus azovorans. The sequence goes on along the minus strand of NZ_KN050767.1, from coordinate 147,075 downwards.
CGCGCGCCAGGCCCGCATCGAGGGCGTGCGCCACCTGCGGCGGGGCCAGCGGCGGCACGTCCACGGTGACCGGGATGTCGCCGAGATCGCTGTCGTCCTTGCACTGGCTGGCGGGCAGGCGGCGGATCGCCGGGTCGGCCACGTCGACCGCGTTGCCGACGACGGTGGCGGCCGCGTCGGCCTCGGCCGCGCCGGCGGCCAGCACTGTCACGCTGTCGGCGATGCCCAGCGAGAAGCTGCGTCCGCGCCAGCCGCTGGTGGCCACGCCGCGCACCGGATCGCCGGCGTGCAGCGTGAAGCGGCCGTCGGTGCGCAGCGGCCCGGTGCCGGCCAGGTCGAAGCGCGACAGGTCGGCGAACAGGCCCACCTGCACCGACTGCCCGGGCGCCAGGTGCAGCGCGATGTCGCCGCCGTTGTTGACCCAGGCGCGCGCGATGCCGGTGCGGCGGTAGAAGGCGGCGATCTCCTCGGCCACCGCGCCGGCCACCGCCGCCATCGGCGTGATGAACATCGGCCGGTAGGCGGCGCACGCATCCCACATGCGCCGCGCCACGGGCCCGTGCAGCGGCGCACCGGCCGCCACGGGCTGGCGCAGCGCGGGCAGCTCGTCCACCAGCTCCTGCAGCACGCCGCGGAAGCGCGCCCAGGCCGCCTCGTGCGCGGCGGCCACGGCGGCGGCCTCGCCCTCGGCCTGGATCACCAGGTCGATCGGGCCGTGCTGGAAGTGCCAGCGGCCGCCGTCGAGCGGGTTGCGGGTGGCGTGCATGCCGGCGGTTCTCAGCCCAGGAGGGGGGGCTGGCCGAGCGGCCAGGCGTTGACGGCCTCGGGCCGGCGCCACTCGCGCGCCGTGGGCGCGCCGTCGTCCTGCCAGGCGCCGCGCGAGAGCGCCTGCTCCAGCGTCATCACGTGCTCCATGTGGCCGCCCAGCGCGGCGTAGTCGGCCAGCCGCATGCTGAACTCGATGGGCGCGATGATGGCCGGCGTGGGCACCGTGCCGAAGCTGTTGTCGGGCATGCGCGTCACGTCCACCATCACCGTGATGCCGCCGCCCGGCCACACGTAGGCCGGCGCGCCGCCGCAGGTGACGTTGACCAGCGCCTGCTTGATGGCGCGCGTGAGCAGCACGGGGTTCTCGGTCACGCCGGCGCGCAGCGAGCCGCCGGCGCCGCCGAGGAACAGCACCGTGCACAGCGAGGGCTCGCAGTTCTCGCCGATGCGGTCCACCACCTTCTGCACCTCGGGCGGGATCGGCTGCTCCACCGGCTGCAGGTTGTCGTCCAGCACGAACCACTGCGCCTGCTCGCCGGTGGTGGAGGTCATCAGCAGGCGCAGGCCGGGCTTGGCGACGCCGGGCTCCCAGCCCTCGATGATCGCCAGCGGATCGGCGATGTCGGTGCCGCCCCAGCCGCTGCCCGGGTTGGCCACCTGGAAATAGCGCCCCGGCGTGGACTTGCGCCCGCGCATCTGGATGCCCGAAGGCGGCATCGCCAGGCAGCGCCCGGCCTGGTGCTCGGTCAGCACGCCGGTGATGTGGTCGTCCACCACCACCACCTCGTCGGCCAGGCCCAGCAGCTGCCGCGCGAAGATGCCCACGGTGGCCGAGCCGCAGCCCACGCGCATGCGCTGCTCCTCCACGCCGTTGACGATGGGCGCCTTGCCCGCCTGGATCACCAGGCTGGAGCCGCCGTCGATGGTGCATTCGGCCGCCTGCTTGTTGCACAGGTTCTGCATCAGCTCCAGCGTCATGCGGCCTTCCTTCTTGCTGCCGCCGGTGAGGTGGTGCACGCCGCCGAGCGAGAGCATCTGCGAGCCGTACTCGGCCGTGGTGACGTGGCCCACCACCTCGCCCTTGTAGCGCACGTTGGCCTGCTCGCTGCCCAGGAAGCGGTCGGTGTCGATCTTCACCTTGACGCTGCAGTAGCTGAAGATGCCCTCGGTGACCACGGTGACCATGTCCACCCCCTGCGCCTTGGAGGCGACGATGAAGGGCGCGGGCTTGTAGTCAGGGTAGGTGGTGGAGGCGCCGATGCCGGTGACGAAGACCTGGTCGGCCAGCAGCAGGTCGCCGTCCCAGTCCCTGGCCGGCGGCGCGCTCTCGGCGGGTGCTTCGGCGCCTTCGCGCGCGAAGGGCACCAGGGCGGGCGACTCGCTTTGCAGCTCGCGGCGCAGCAGCACCACCGGGTCGACGCGCACCAGCACGCCGGCGCGGTTGGCGTAGCGGTCGCAGGCGCCGCTGCGGCCTTCGGAAATCTGGCACAGCACCGGGCAGGCGTTGCATTCGACCTTGGCGCTGCTCATGCGCTCGTTGCGCACGGGTGCCTTGCCCATCCCGAGGGGCGAGGCCTCCGGCAGCACCGGCAGGTCCATGCCTGGCAGGCCGTCGGTCTTGGTGTGTTCGGTCATCGTGAGGCTCCGTTCCTTCAGCACGCGCACAGGGTAAGTACTGCAACAAGCGTGCCGGATTGGCGCTTGTCCGCCGCGTGCGTCCTGTGTAGCATTCGCTCCATATTCATGTGGCAAACACTACATGAACCGGAATCTACCGAAGCATGGCAATACGCGTATGGGTGTTTTCCTGAGGCGGCGTGCGCCGCGTTGGTGCGGCACGAACGAAAATGGGTCCTGTTGTGGCCGCCAGCTCAGCGCAAGCATTCCCCACGGCGCCCGGTCCCCTTTCCGCCTTTCCCCCATTCACAACTTCCGGTAATTTGCTTATGAGTGCCTTCAGCGAAGAACGCGTCCTGACCGTCCACCACTGGACCGACCGCCTGTTCACCTTCACCACCACGCGCGACCAGGCGCTGCGCTTTTCCAACGGCCACTTCACCATGATCGGGCTGAAGGTCAACAACAAGCCGCTGCTGCGCGCCTACAGCATCGTCAGCCCCAACTACGAGGAGCACCTGGAGTTCCTGAGCATCAAGGTGGAAGAGGGCCCCCTGACCTCGAAGCTGCAGCACATCCAGGTGGGCGACACCATCATCGTGGGCCGCAAGCCCACCGGCACGCTGCTGATCGACTACACGCTGCCGGGCAAGCGCCTGTACCTGTTCGGCACGGGCACGGGGCTGGCGCCCTTCATGAGCATCATCCGCGACCCGGAGACCTACGAGAAGTTCGAGAAGGTCATCCTGGTGCACGGCGTGCGCCAGGTGGACGAGCTGGCCTACCACGACCTGGTGACCGACCACCTGCCCAAGCACGAGATCCTGGGCGAGATGATCCAGAACCAGTTGCTGTACTACCCGACCGTCACGCGCGAGGAGTTCCGCAACCAGGGCCGCATCACCGACCTGATCACCACCGACAAGCTCACCGACGACCTGGGCCTGCCGCCGCTGAACGCGGCCGAGGACCGCGTCATGATCTGCGGCAGCCCCGGCCTGCTGGTGGACATGAAGGAGATCCTCGAAGGGCGCGGCTTCAAGGAAGGCAACACCAGCACGCCGGGCGACTACGTCGTCGAGCGCGCTTTCGCTGAAAAATGACCCCCCCCAAGCCGCTGCGCGGCTCCCCCCCGGGGGGGCACACCCGACGGCCCGGCGAAGCCGGTTCCGTGGGTGTCGCTGGCATGGCCTGCTCCGCGGCCTCCAGTGCCATTGGAGGGCGGGCGCTGCCGGCGGTGTGCACCGCCCGGATTCGCTGAGGCTGCCATGGCCGCCCGCAAGTCCGTCGCCAAGCCGCAGCGCAAGACGGGCGTGCGCGAGGCGCAGGCGCAGGCGTCGCGCGAGGCCATCCTGCGCGCGGCCACCAAGGTGTTCGCGAAGTACGGCTACGAGGGCGGCAGCGTGGAGAAGATCAGCCGCGCCGCCCGCTCGTACGACCGGATGATCTACTACTACTTCGGCAGCAAGGAGGGGCTGTTCGTCGCCGTGCTGGAAGACATCTACCAGCGCATGGACGAGGCCGAGGCCGCCATCGACCTGGACATGGCGCGCCCGGTGGAGGCGCTGACCGAGGTGATCCGCTTCGTGCTGGGCTACTACCGCGCCAACCCGCACTTCATCACGCTGCTGAACACCGAGAACCTGCACAAGGGGCGCCACATCGCCAAGTCGCTGCGGGCGCGCGAGTATTCCTCGCGGGCGGTGGCGATCATCGAGCAGATCCTCGCCAGCGGCGCCGCGCAGGGCCTGTTCCGCGCCGACCTGGCCGCGCGCGACATCTACCTGCTGATCGCGGCCACGGGCTACTTCTACATGTCCAACCGCTACACGCTCACCAGCTTCCTGGGCGAGCCGCTGGAGTCGCCCGAAGCGGCCCGGCACTGGGAGGACTTCGTCATCGAGACGGTGCTGCGCACGGTGCGCAGCGACGAGAACAACGAAACCACCACACCCCACGAGGTATCGAAATGGCAACAGAAGCCGCCGCCGGCAAGTCGGGCAAGGTCGTCATCCAGAACATAGGGCTGCTGCTCTCGGGCGACATCGACCAGCCCATCCTCGACGCCGACACCATCGTCATCGACGACGGCCTGATCACCGCGGTCGGCAAGGCCAAGGACTGCGACACGTCGAACGCCAAGACGGTGATCGACGCGAAGAAGACCTGCGTCGCCCCCGGCCTGATCGACAGCCACGTGCACCCGGTGGCCGGCGACTGGACGCCGCGCCAGAGCCAGCTCAACTGGATCGAGTCGAGCCTGAACGGCGGCGTCACCACCATGATCTCGGCCGGCGAGGTGCACTACCCGGGCCGCCCGAAGGACATCGTCGGCCTGAAGGCGCTGGCCATCACCGCGCAGCGCGCCTTCGACGCCTTCCGCCCCGGCGGCGTGAAGGTGCTGGCCGGCGCGCCCGTCATCGAGAAGGGCATGGTCGAGAGCGACTTCAAGGAGCTGGCCGAGGCCGGCGTGGGGCTGCTCGGCGAGATCGGCCTGGGCTCGGTCAAGGCCGGCTACGAGGCCAAGGAGATGGTGGCCTGGGCGCGCAAGCACGGCATTCAGAGCACCATCCACACCGGCGGGCCCTCGGTGCCCGGTTCGGGCTACATCGACAAGGACACGGTGCTGGAGGCCGATGCCGACATCATCGGCCACATCAACGGCGGCCACACCTCGCTGCCGATGAAGCACGTGTGCGAACTGTGCGAGAAGAGCACGCGCGGCATCGAGATCGTGCACAACGGCAACGAGAAGGTGGCCATCGGTGCGGCGCGCGCGGCCATCGAGCTGAAGTGCCCGCACCGCGTGATCCTGGGCACCGACGGGCCGGCCGGCTCGGGCGTGCAGCCGCTGGGCATCCTGCGCATGGTCGCGCTGATCTCGTCGATGGCCGACATCCCGGCCGAGCTGGTGTTCTGCTTCGCCACCGGCAACACCGCGCGCATGCGCAACCTCAACTGCGGGCTGGTGGAGGTGGGCCGCGCGGCGGACTTCGTCTTCATGGACCGCGCGCAGCACACCTCGGGCGCCACGCTGCTGGAAAGCGTGCAACTGGGCGACCTGCCGGGTGTGGGCATGGTGATGATCGACGGGCTCGTGCGCTGCGGGCGCAGCCGCAATACGCCGCCGGCTGCTGAGGTGCCGGTCGTCGTCGGGCACTGATTCTTTTGACTTTGGTGGGCGCGCGCCGTGGCCGCGGGCCTGGGGCGCGGGCTCATGGTGGGGCGGTCGGCGCGTTGCGCCGACTGCGCTGCGGTGCTCGGCCAGGGGCGGCGCTGCACAACTCACTGCGCGCTCCTGCGGAGCGCTCCGTTCAAACAGGTGCAGCGAGTCAGAGTTGAAGCGTGCCTGTCCTTCGGCAGGCACGCCCGCCCCTGGCCTGCGCTCCTCGCCGCCCCACAAATCGCCCTCGCCCCAGGCCCCCGGCCACGGCGCGTGGAACCGTCCGGGTGCATCCGGGGAGAGCGGTTGAACAACCCGGGCGCAGGCCCAGGCCCCGGTGAGGGGGCGGTGGCGCGCCTGTGGAGCGCCGAGAAGCGCAGGGCGGCCGGGCTGCATGCCTGCCGCAGGACAGGCATGCTTCGTGATCTGACTCGGCGCAGCTGTTTGAACGGAGCGCTCCGCAGGAGCGCGCAGTGAGTTCTGCGCCGGCCCGGCCGCGCGAGCATCGCAGGGGAGTCGGCGCAAAGCGCCGACCGCTCCACCGAAGCGCCACCGCCCCCTCACCGGGGCCTGGGCCGGACCACGAACAACACGCCCGCTGTGCTACACAGGCCAGACCACCCCGTTGTCGTTCAGGATCGCATCCAGCGGCACGTCGTGCGCCTCCGGCTCGAAGTCGTCGACGAAGCCGTTGGCGAAGCCCAGCCCCACCGTGAACGGCCGGGGCACCATCGCCGCCAGCGTGCGGTCGTAGAAGCCGCCGCCGTAGCCCAGCCGGTAGCCGCCCGCGCTGTAGCCCAGGCAGGGCACGAACAGCAGCGTGGGGACGATCAGCTCGGTGTCCTTGGGCTTGGGGATGTCGTAGGCGTCGTTCTCCATCGGGCAGCCCGGGTACCAGGCGTGGAAGGTCAGCGTCTTGTGCACGCGGTCGACCACCGGCAGCCCGATGCGCCGGCGCAGGGGCTCGTCCATCAGCTCGCCGTCTTCCTTCCAGCGGTGCAGCGCGGGCAGCGGGTCGAACTCGCCCTTGATCGGCCAGTAGGCGCCGATCACCGTGTCGGGCCGCCCCACCAGCCAGATGCGCATCACCTGCTGCAGGGCGGCGGCGCGCTGCAGGCGGTCCGGCATGGCCAGGCGCTGCTCGATCAGCGCCTTGCGGACCTGCGCCTTGAGAAATTCGCCCGCTGCGGACGGCTTCGCGCCGGTGCGCGAGCGATTTCCATCGTGTGCCTTGTCCATAATCCCTCGATGCAGTTTCGAAGCATTTTGGCAGCCTTGCTGCTGGGGTCGGTCGTGCTGGCGCAGCCCGCCTGCGCGCAGGAGGCCGGCAGCGACGACGTGATCCTCCAGATGAAGCAGGCCTTCCAGCGCGGCGACAAGGCCCGGCTGGCGGCCCTGCTGCCCGCGGCGCGCGGCCACGCGCTGGAGCCGTGGGCCGCCTACTGGGAGCTGAAGGCGCGCCTCCAGGAGGCCGGCAGCGACGAGGTGCAGGCCTTCCTCGCCCGCTACGCCGGCACCTACCAGGAAGACCGGCTGCGCAACGACTGGCTGCTGCTGCTCGGCCAGCGCCGGCAGTGGGACGAGTTCGCGGCGCTGCACGCGGGCTTTCGCATGCGCGACGACCGCGAGGTGCAGTGCTACGCCATCCTGGTCGACGTGCTGACCAGCGGCCAGGCCACGCCGGAGCAGGCCGAGACGGTGCGGCGCAACTGGCTGGGCCAGCGCGACCTGGACGACGGCTGCCTCACCGCGGCCGACCGCATGATCGCCGCGCGCCTGATGTCGCCCAACGACGCCTGGCGCAAGGCGCGCCTGGCGATGGAGGCCAACCGCACCAGCGCGGCCCGCGCCGCCGTCACGCTGGTCGCGCCCGAGGCGCTGCCCACCTTCGCCCAGGTCGGCGCCAGCGCGGCGCGCTTCCTCTCCGGCGCCGCCTCGGCCGCCAGCAAGGCGCGCAAGGAGATGGTGGTGCTGGCCCTGATCCGCATGGCCGCCTCCGACCCCGACACCGCCGCCACGCAACTGGAGGGCAAGTGGGGCCCCATGCTCTCGCCCGAGGAGCGCAACTGGCTGTGGGGCAGCATCGGCCGCCAGGCGGCGCAGAAGCTCTCGCCCCAGGCGCCGGGCTACTTCGCCAACGTGACGAAGAACGGCGACCTCACCGACGACATGCTCGGCTGGCGCGTGCGCGCCGCGCTGCGCATGGGCCGCTGGAAGGAGGTCGAGTCCGCCGTCGACGCGATGAGCGAGGAGGCGCGCCAGGACGCCACCTGGGTCTACTGGAAGGCCCGCGCCCTCGCCGCGCAGGGTGGCGCGCGGCGCCAGGAGGAATCGCGCGAGCTGCTGCAGTCGATCGCCGGCACGCGCGGCTTCTACGAGCTGCTGGCGCTGGAAGACCTGGGCCAGCGCGCGCAGGTGCCCACGCCGCCGGAGCCGCTCACGCCCGAGGAAAGAGCCGCCGCACGCAGCAACGCCTCGCTGCAGCGCGCGCTGTACGCCATCGGCATCGGCCTGCGCTCCGAGGGCGTGCGCGAGTGGAACTACGCCACCAACCTGCACGAGCGCGGCGGCATGGACGACCGCGCCCTGCTGGCCGCCGCCGACCTGGCCTGCCAGCGCGAGGTGTACGACCGCTGCATCAACACCAGCGAGCGCACCAAGGGCTTCATCAGCGCCGAGCAGCGCTTCCCGATGCCCTTCCACGACACGGTGCTGCGCAAGAGCGCCGACATCGGCCTGGACCCGGCCTACGTCTACGGCCTGATCCGCCAGGAGTCGCGCTTCATCATGGACGCGCGCTCGGGCGTCGGCGCCTCGGGGCTGATGCAGCTCATGCCCGCCACCGCGCGCTGGACGGCGCGCAAGATCGGGCTGGACTACGCGCCCTCGATGATCACCGACCGCGAGACCAACATCACGCTGGGCACCAGCTACCTGAAGCTGGCGCTGGACGATTTCGACGGCTCCATGCCGCTGGCGGCAGCCGCCTACAACGCCGGCCCGGGCCGCCCGCGCGCCTGGCGCAACGGGCCGGTGCTCGACGCCGCCATCTGGGCCGAGAACGTGCCCTTCAACGAAACGCGCGACTACGTCAAGAAGGTGCTGGCCAACACCACCAACTACGCGGCCCTCATCACCGGCCGGCCACAGTCGCTGAAGGACCGGCTGGGCACCGTCGGCCCGCGCTCGGCCGCCGAGCCGGAGCCGAACAAGGACCTGCCCTGACCGCCTGCCCGATCCCTATGCGCCACGCGGCCCCGACCGGGGCCGCGCGCCTTTGACGACATGAACAAATCCCTCCAATGGCTGCGCGCCCACCTGCCGCCCTGGGCCCTCGACTGGCTCGACGTGCTGGTGCCCGCCGTGCAGGTCGTGCTCATCGTCCTGGTGGCCTGGCTGCTGATGCGCCTGGTGCGCCGGCTCGTCCGCCGGCTGGCCGCGGCCTACGCCCTGCCCTCCGAGGTCGTGCTGCTGTCGCGGCGCACCGTCGCCTTCGTGGTCTACGGCGGCGCGCTGCTGTGGTGCCTGGAGCGCCTGGGCGTCTCGGGCGGCGTGCTGTGGACGGCCTTCACCGGCTTCGCGGCCGTGGGCGCGGTGGCCTTCTTCGCCGCCTGGAGCGTGCTGTCGAACATCTTCTGCGCGCTGCTGATCTTCACCACCCGGGCCTTCCGCCTCGGCGACCTGGTGGAGCTGCTGGAGAACGGCGACAAGCCCGGCCTGAAGGGCCGCGTGGCCGACATCAACCTCGTCTACACCACGCTGGACGAGACCGGCGACGCCGCCAACGGCACCACGCTGCAACTGCCCAACAGCCTGTTCTTCCAGCGCGTGCTGCGGCGCTGGCACGGCAGCGCAGCGGCCGGCGCGCCGCTGCCCGCCGCGCTGCCGCCGCCCGGCCAGCCGGCCGCCGCGCCACCGCCGCCGGCGCCCCACTGAACCGGCGGCCTGCGCCTACAGCGGCACGGCGGGCGGCGGTCTACAGTGCCGCAGCCCCTCCCAGCCCCCACCCGACGCACGCAGCCCCATGGCCTCATCCGACTGGAGCACCCGCCTGGCCGACACGGTGGCCGCCGAGTTCTCCGACGTGCCCGACCTGGAACAGCTGGTGCGCATCCTGGTGCGGCTGCTGCTGGCCGCCGTGCTGGGCTTCGTGCTCGGCTTCGAGCGCGAGCAGCAGGGCAAGGCGGCCGGCGTGCGCACGCACATGCTGGTGGCCATCGGCTCGGCGCTGTTCGTGCTGGTGCCGCAGCAAAGCGGCATCGTGCCGGCCGACATGAGCCGCGTGATCCAGGGCCTGGTGGCCGGCGTGGGCTTCCTGTGCGCGGGCACCATCCTCAAGCAGGGCAGGGACGAAGCGCAGGTGCAGGGCCTGACCACCGCCGCCGGCCTGTGGATGACGGCCGCCATCGGCATGGCCTGCGGCCTGGGGCGCGAGGTGACGGCGGTGCTCAGCGCGCTGCTGGCGCTGGTCGTGCTGCAGCTGGTGCCGCACCTGGTGAGCCTGGTCGAGCGGCTGGCCGGCCCGCGCCGGGCGCAGGACGTCGCCGCGAAGAAGGTGATCGCCACGCCGGACGAGCCGCCGCCGCGCTGAGCCGCCGCCGCGCGCATCAATCGCCGCCGCATCCGGCATCAACGGCGCAGCCGGCCGCGGCTAGCATGGCCGGCTCAGCAAGGAGAACGAACGCATGTCCGCATTGAAGCTCTACATCGGCAACAAGAACTACTCGTCCTGGTCCATGCGCCCCTGGGTGCTGATGACGCAGGCCGGCATCCCCTTCGAGGAGGTGATGGTGCGCTTCGACTCCTTCGGCCCGGACTCGCACTTCAAGGCCACCGTGGGCGCGATCAACCCGGCCGGTACGGTGCCCGTGCTGGTCGACGGCGACCTGGCCGTGTGGGACACGATGGCCATCGCCGAATACCTGGCCGAGCGCTTCCCCGAGCGCGCGCTGTGGCCGCGCGATGCCGCCGCCCGGGCACGCGCGCGCAGCATCAGCGCCGAGATGCACGCCGGCTTCACCGCGCTGCGCAGCCACTGCACCATGAACATCGAGGCCGACCTGCGCGAGGTCGGCCAGCGCCTGGTGGCCGAGCAGGCCGGCGTGCGCAGCGACCTGCAGCGCATCGGCAGCATGTGGAGCGAATGCCTGGCCGCGCACGGCGGCCCGATGCTCTTCGGCGAGTTCAGCATCGCCGACGCCTTCTACGCGCCAGTGGCCACCCGCATCCGCACCTACGGGCTGCCGGTGCCCGAGGCGGCGCAGGCCTACATCGACCGCCTGCTGGCCCTGCCCGGCGTGCGCGCCTGGATCGACCAGGCGCTGTCCGAGCACGACTTCGTCGCCTTCGACGAGCCGTACCGCACGTCGCGCGGCTGAACGGCCCGCATGCGCCGCGGGCCGGCGCACCGCCGCCTAAACTGACGGCATGGAGAACTACCTCGTGGGCGGCGCCATCCGCGACGCGCTGCTCGGCCGGCCGGGCAGCGACCGCGACTGGGTGGTCGTCGGCGCCACGGTGCAGCAGATGCTCGACGCGGGCTTTCTGCCCGTAGGGCGGGACTTCCCGGTCTTCCTGCATCCCGACACGCGCGAGGAATACGCCCTGGCCCGCACCGAGCGCAAGAGCGCGCCGGGCTACCGCGGCTTCGTCGTGCACGCCGCGCCGGAAGTGACGCTGGAGGAAGACCTCGCGCGGCGCGACCTGAGCATCAACGCCATGGCACTGCCCGCCGCGCAGGCCGACGTGCGCCCGCTGCCCATCGACGCGCTGATCGACCCCTTCCACGGCCGGCGCGACCTGCAGGACAAGGTGCTGCGCCACGTGACCGACGCCTTCCGCGAGGACCCGGTCCGCATCCTGCGGCTGGCGCGCTTCGCCGCGCGTTTCCACGACTTCGCCGTGGCGCCGGAAACGATGGCGCTGATGCGCGCCATGGTCGCCGCCGGCGAGGCCGACGCGCTGGTGCCCGAGCGCGTCTGGCAGGAGCTGGCGCGCGGGCTGATGGAGGCGAAGCCCTCGCGCATGTTCGAGGTGCTGCGCGAATGCGGCGCGCTGGCCGTGCTGCTGCCGGAGGTGGAGCGCCTGTGGGGCGTGCCGCAGCCCGAGCAGCACCACCCCGAGGTCGACACCGGCGCGCACCTGATGATGGTGCTGGACATGAGCGCGCGGCTGCAGGCGCCGCTGGCGGTGCGCTTCGCCTGCCTGACGCACGACCTCGGCAAGGGCACCACGCCGGCCGAGGCGCTGCCGCGGCACATCGGCCACGAGCAGCGCAGCGCCGATCTGCTGGCCGGCCTGTGCGAACGCTGGCGCGTGCCCACCGAGATCCGCGAGCTGGCCGAGGTGGTGGCGCGCGAGCACGGCAACATCCACCGCAGCGCCGGCTTCGGGCCGGCGGCGCTGGTGCGGCTGCTGGAGCGCTGCGATGCCTTCCGCAAGCCGCAGCGTTTTGCCGATGCACTGCTGGCCTGCGAATGCGACGCGCGCGGGCGCCTCGGGCTGGAGGCGCAGCCCTATCCGCAGCGCGAGCGGCTGCTGGCGGTGCTGGCCGCCGCGCGCGGCGTGGACACGGGCACGGTGTCGCGCCGGGCGATGGAGCGCGGCGCGCGCGGGCCGCAGGTCGGTGCGGCGATTCATGCGACGCGGGTCGAGGCGGTGGCCGCGGCCGCCGGCGAGGCGCCGCCGCGCTGAGCGGCGTGCGCGCCCACGCCGCATTGGCGGCATCCGCCGACGCAGCCGCGCGTTTCAGCGTGTTAAGGTGAAACGCGACATGCAACTGCCCCCGCCCCCCCTGCCGGACCGCGACCCGGCCCTCTTCCTGGATTTCGACGGCACGCTGGTGGCCATCGCCGAGACGCCCGAGGCGATCGAGGTGGCGCCCGGCCTGGTGCCGCTGCTCATCGAGCTGCACGAGCGGCTGGACGGCGCGCTGGCCATCGTCTCCGGCCGCCAGATCGACGTGCTCGACCGCTTCCTGGCGCCCCTGCGCCTGCCTGCCGCCGGCGAGCACGGCGTGCAGCGGCGCGACGCGCAGGGCCGCCTGCAGGAGCGCACGCCCCCGGACCTGGCCGTCGTGCTGGAGGCCGCCAATGCGCTGGCCGCGCGTCACACGGGCCTCCTGGTCGAGCGCAAGCACGCGGCCATCGCGCTGCACTACCGGCTGGCCCCGGACCTCGGGCCGCTGTGCCTGGACACGATGGCCGAGGTGATCGGCAGCGACCCGCACTTCGAGCTGCTGCACGGCAAGCGCGTGGTCGAGGTCAAGCCGGCCGGCGTCAACAAGGGCCTGGCCATCGACGCCTTCCTGGAGGAAGCGCCGTTCCAGGGCCGCGTGCCCGTCTTCGCCGGCGACGACACGACCGACGAGACCGGCTTCGCCATCGTGCAGTCGCGCCCCGGCGGCATCGGCATCAAGGTCGGCCAGGGCCCCACGCAGGCGGAGCACCGGCTGGCCGGCACGACCGCCGTGCACGGCTGGCTGCGCACGCTGCGCGACCACCTCGCCGCCCAGGCCGTCCGCTGAACTCATCATCCCCACCGCCCATGCCTCGTCTCGTCGTCATTTCCAACCGCGTCGCCGATCCCCGCAAACCCGCCGCCGGCGGCCTGGCCGTGGCGGTGGGCGAATCGCTGCAGCAAAGCGGCGGCCTGTGGTTCGGCTGGAGCGGCCGCATCGTGGAGGACGGGCCCACCGGCGAGGGCGAGGTGCACCGCCAGCAGGCCGGCAAGGTGACGCTGGCCATGCTGGACCTCTCCCGCGAGGACCACGACAGCTACTACCTGGGCTACAGCAACAAGGTGCTGTGGCCGGTGTTCCACGACCGGCTGGACCTGGCGGACTTCGAGGCCGCCTTCATCGACGGCTACCGCCGCGTGAACCAGCTGTTCGCGCGCAAGCTGCTGCCGCTGCTGCAGGAGGACGACATCCTCTGGGTGCACGACTACCACCTCATCCCGCTGGCGGCCGAACTGCGCGCCATGGGCTGCCGCCAGCGCATCGGCTTCTTCCTGCACATCCCGCTGCCGCCGCAGATCATCATGGCGGCCATTCCGCAGCACGAGTGGCTGATGCGCTCGCTGTTCGCCTACGACCTGGTCGGCTTCCAGGCCCAGCAGGACGTGCAGCACTTCGAGCGCTACGTGTTCAACGAGGCCACGGGCGAGTCCCTGGGCAACGACCTGTTCCGCGGCTGGGGCCAGACGGTGCGCGCAAGCGCCTTTCCCATCGGCATCGATGTCGACGAGTTCGAGGCGCTGACGCGGGCCAGGGATGCGCAGGACATGTACGAGACGATGAAGGGCGAGTACAGCAAGCGCCGCCTGCTGCTGGGCATCGACCGCCTCGACTATTCCAAGGGCATCCCGCAGCGGGTGCGCGCCTTCCGCGAGCTGCTGGCCAACTACCCGGAAAACCGGCGCAGCGCCACGCTGATCCAGATCGCCTCGCCCACGCGCGAGGACGTGAACGCCTACGGCGCCATCCGGCGCGAGCTGGAGTCGCTGTGCGGCGCGATCAACGGCGACTATGGCGAACTGGACTGGATGCCGGTGCGCTACATCCATCGCATGGTGGCGCGCCGGCGCGTGCCGGGCCTGTGCCGCGCCGCGGCCGTGGGTCTGGTGACGCCGCTGCGCGACGGCATGAACCTGGTGGCCAAGGAATTCGTCGCCGCGCAGGATCCCGAAGACCCCGGCGTGCTGGTGCTGTCGCGCTTCGCCGGGGCGGCCGAGCAGCTCAGGGAAGCGCTACTGGTCAACCCCTACGACATCCACGCCACCGCCGAGACGGTGCAACAGGCGCTGCAGATGCCCCTGCCCGAGCGGCAGGCGCGTCACCGCAAGCTGCTGCAGCGCATCCGCGAACAGGACGTGCACTGGTGGCGCAGGAGCTTCCTCGAGGCGCTGAACTCGGCGCCGCGCGTGAGCTAGGCACGCGGCACAGGCGCCCTCAGCGCGCCAGCACCTCCTCCATCACCCCGGCCACCCAGTCCATGAAGGCCTGCACCCGCCGCGCCACCTGGCGCCGGTGGGCATAGAGCAGCGTCACGGGCAGCGGTTCGGGGCGCAGGTCCGGCAGCACCTCGACCAGCCGGCCGGCCTCGATCATCCCGCGCAGGCCCAGCGCCGGCGCCTGGATCAGGCCCAGCCCCGCCAGGCAGGCCGACTCGTAGGCGAAGGTGTTGTTGACGGTGAGCACGGCGGCCATCGGCAGCATCCGCTGCTCGCCGCCTTCCACGTACTCCCAGCCCGTCGCGGCGCCGCCCAGCGTGGACGAGTAGCGCACCAGCCGGTGGTGCGCCAGGTCCTCCAGCGAGCGCGGCGTGCCGAAGGCGGCCAGGTAGGCGGGGCTGGCCACGTTGATCTGCACCAGCTCGCCCAGCGGCCGCGCCACCAGCCCCGACTCGCGCAGCGCGCCGGCGCGGATCACGCAGTCGAAGCCCTCGTGCACCAGGTCGACCCGGCGGTCGGTGCTGCTGAGCTCGATCTCGATCTGCGGATGCGCCGCGACGAACTCCGGCAGGCGCGGGACGAGCACCTGGCTCGACAGCTGGCCCGGCATGTCCACCCGCAGCCGCCCCCGCAGCGCCGCCGGCTGGCGCTGGAACAGCGCCTGCAGTTCGTCGGCGTCGCCCACCAGCGCCTGCGCGCGCTCGGCGAAGAGCTGGCCGTCGGGCGTCACGCGCACG
This sequence comes from Xenophilus azovorans DSM 13620, assembly GCF_000745855.1. Lineage (GTDB taxonomy): Bacteria > Pseudomonadota > Gammaproteobacteria > Burkholderiales > Burkholderiaceae_C > Xenophilus > Xenophilus azovorans. Next base: position 131,838 of record NZ_KN050767.1, on the reverse strand, counting down.
CTGCGCGTCGTGCGCTGCAGCAGGCGCGTGCCCAATTCCGCCTCGAGCTGCTGGACGACGGTGGACACGCGCGCCCGTGTCAGCCCCAGGCGCTCGGCCGCGCGGGTGAAGCTGGCCGCCTCGGCCACCAGGAGGTAGATGCGCAGCGCGTCAAGGTCCATCAGTTTGTCAATTTTTTCTGAACAGTGAAGCGATTTTCTCTGTATTTATTCATTGATTGTTCCTCCATACAGTCCATTCCAACCCACTCTTCTTCTCGGAAAGGCAGACGCACCATGACCACCACCCCCATCGCACTCATCACCGGCGGCAGCCGCGGGCTCGGCCGCAACGCCGCGCTGCACCTGGCCCGGGCCGGCGTCGACATCGTGCTCACGTACCGCAGCAGTGCATCCGAAGCACAGGCAGTGGTGCAGGAGATCGAGGCCCTGGGCCGGCGCGCCGTCGCCCTGCCGCTGGACGTGTCGCAGCCCCGCGGCTTCGGCGACTTCGCCGCGGCGCTGAAGCAGGCCCTGGCCGGCACCTGGCAGCGCACGCAGTTCGACTACCTCGTCAACAACGCCGGCATCGGCGTGCACGCGGCCTTCGCCGAGACGACCGAGGCGCAGTTCGACGAACTGGTGGCCGTGCACCTGAAGGGGCCGTTCTTCCTCACGCAGGCGCTGCTGCCGCTGATCGCCGACGGCGGGCGCATCCTGAACGTCTCGTCCGGACTGGCGCGCTTCTCGCTGCCCGGCTATGCGGCTTACGCATCGATGAAGGGCGCCATCGAGGTGCTGACGCGCTACCAGGCGCGCGAGCTGGGCACGCGCCGCATCGCGGTCAACGCCATCGCCCCGGGTGCGATCGAGACCGACTTCGGCGGCGGCGCGGTGCGCGACAACGCGCAGCTCAACGCCTTCGTCGCCTCCGTCACGGCGCAGGGCCGCGCCGGGCTGCCGGACGACATCGGCGCCGCCGTCGCCGCGCTGCTGCGGCCCGACAACGGCTGGATGACGGGCCAGCGCATCGAGGTGTCGGGCGGCATGTTCCTCTGAACCGGGGCGGACTCAGCCGGCGGGCCGGAACCATCCGTGCAGGGCGCGGGGCAGCGCCAGCCGCCACCCGCGGCCGCCCGTGCCGGCCGGCACGCACCGCAGCCGGGCCGCCGCGCCGCCCAGCGCGCGCACGGTGATCCAGCCCGCCCGTTCGACCACCCAGCCCTCGCCCTCGTCCAGGCTGCGGCCGACCGGCACGGCCACGTCCGCCAGCCAGCGCGGCGCCTCGTCGATGCGCAGGCGCCCCTGCGACGCGAACACGGCGGTGCCGGCATCGACCGCCAGTTGCAGCGACTGGCCGGCGGCCAGGGGCCGGTCGGGGGGACAGGGATGGGGGCTCATGGTGCGCTCCTGGCGAGGTCTGCGGATGGCTTCATCCTAGGAACGGCCTGCCGTGCGGAACAGGCACACGCGATGCCTTCGTGTGCCGCAACAGCGGGCCGCGCACGGCCTCTGTTATGGTCGTTTTGCGTCCAACTGCATCTGTGCCGGCCGGCCTGCCCGGCGCACCATCGCTCCATGCACACGCCGCCGCGCTACCGCCAGATCGCCCAGCACTACCTGGCCGCGGTGCGGGCCGGCTCGCTCGGCCCGGGTGACCGGCTGCCCTCGCTGCGCGAGCTGATGAAGCTGCACGGCGTGAGCCTGTCCACCGCGCTGCAGGTGTGCCGCACGCTGGAGGCCGAGGGCTGGGCCGAGGCGCGCGAGCGTTCCGGCTACTTCGTGCGGCGCCCGCGCCGCCTGCAGACCACGCCGATGGACGAGCCCGCCGCCGACCGCGCGCCCGACCCGGCGCAGTTCGTCGGCATCCACGAGAAGGTGTCGGACTTCGTCGCCCGCCGCCGCTACAACGAGGTCCGGCTGGACTTCTCCATCGCCCGCGGCGCGCCTGCGCTGTACCCGGCCGAGGCGCTGCGCGCCGCCATCGGCCAAGCGCTGCGGCGCCGGCCCGAGATGCTGACGCTGGCCGCACCCTCGCGCAACCGCACGCCCTTCCGCGAGGCGGTGGCGCAGCGCGCGGTGCGGGTGGGCATGACGCTGGCGCCCGAGGAGGTGCTGCCCACCAACGGCTGCATCGAGGCGCTGAACCTCGCGCTGCGCGCCGTGGCGCAGCCGGGCGACACGGTGGCGGTGGAGTCGCCCACCTTCTACGGCCTGCTGCAAGTGCTCGAGAGCCTGGGCATGCGCGCACTGGAGATCCCCACCAGCCCGCAGACCGGCCTGTCGGTCGAGGCGCTGGAGCTGGCCATCGACGCCTACCGCGACATCAAGGCGGTGGTGGTGGTGCCGCACCTGCAGAACCCCCTGGGCAGCGTGATGCCCGACGCGCACAAGGCGCGGCTGGCGGCGCTGTGCGAGCGCCACGGCATCGCGCTGATCGAGGACGACACCTACAGCGAGCTGCTCGACGCCGAGGCGCCGCCGCGCGCGCTGAAGTCCTTCGACGCCACGGGCAACGTCATCCACTGCGCCTCGCTGCACAAGGTGCTGGCGCCGGGCCTGCGGCTGGGCTGGATCCATGCCGGCCGCTGGCACGCGCGGGTGGAGATGCTCAAGTACGCGCAGACGCGCAGCAACGAGGAGCTGTCGCAGACGGCGGCCGGCCGCTTCATGGCCACCGGCGCCTACGACCGCCACCTGCGCCGGCTGCGCGAGCGGCTGCGCACCCAGCGCGAGCGCACGGCCGACGCCATCGCGCAGCACTTCCCGGCCGGCACGCGCATCAACCTGCCGCCCGGCGGGCTGCAGCTCTGGGTGGAGCTGCCCGGGCGCCTGCCGTCGATGGCGGTGTTCGACGCGGCGCTGCGCGAGCACATCCTGGTGGCGCCGGGCACGCTGTTCTCCAACGGCGCGCGCTTCGACCACTACCTGCGCATCAACTGCGGCTGGCCGTGGTCCGACGCGATCGAGGCCGGGCTGCGGCGGCTCGGCGGCATCGCCTCGGAGCGGCTGGCGCGGATGCCGGGCCGCGCCGCCGAGCCGGCCGCGCGGGTGCGCCCTCAGGCCACCAGCGCGAGTGCCGCGTAGTCGCCGACCTGCTCGCCCAGGCCGGCGGCGGCCAGGCGCACGCCCTGCGTCAGCGCCGGCAGCCGGCCGTCGATCTGCGCCTGCAGGCGCGGCAGCAGGAGGTCGCGGTTGTGCAGGAACACGCTGCCGCCGAGGCTCACGCGCTGCAGGTCGAGCGTGACGACCAGGTTGTAGAGCAGGCGGCCCATCACGCGCACCAGGCCGTCGGTGATCCCGAGGGCACGCGCGTCGCCGGCCCGCGCCGCGCCGAAGAGCTGCGCGGCCGGCATGCCGAAGCGGCGCTCGATGGCGTTGCCCGCCACCAGGCCCTCCACGTCGCCCACGTTGCCGCAGCCGCACAGCGCGTGCTGGTTGTCGTCGTCGGCGACGAAGCTGTGGCCCGCATGGCCGGCGTTGCCGCCCTTGCCGCGCAGGGTGCGACCGTCCACGCACAGGCCGACGCCCACGCCGGTGCTCCAGGTGACGTAGGCGCAGTGGTCCAGCCCCTGCAGCGCGCCCCAGCGGCGCTCGGCCTCCAGCGCGGAGACGGCGTCGTTCTCCACCCGCACGCGGCCGTAGCGGCGGCGCAGCGGCGCCTCGATGACGGCGCTGGTCCAGTCGTTGGGCAGCCCGCGGGCCGGGCCGGCCAGGCCGCCGCAGATGTTGGGCGTGGCGAGTTCGACGGCGCCGCCGGCGTCGAGGATGAAGGGGCCCGCCGCCGACACGCCCACGCCGTCCACCGACGCGGCCGGCACGCCGAGCTGCGCGCAGGCCGCGTCGATCAGGCGCATGACCTGCTGCGCGACGGCGTCGGGTGCGCCCTCCTTGGCGGTCGGCTCGGCCTGGCGGGCCTGGAGTTCCTTCCGGCCGTCTTCGGCCAGGCTGACGGCGACCTTGGTGCCGCCGATGTCGACGCAGGCTTTCATCGTGCTCCGGAGTGCAAGGGCTTCACAACAACCGCGCGACCAGCGCCGCCAGCAGGCTCAGCGCCACCGTGCTGGCGATCGGCAGTTGCCAGATGCGCCCGAAGGCGCGGAACTCGAAGTCGCCCGGCAGCCGGCCGAAGCCCAGCTTGCGCAGCCAGCCCGTGAGGCCCTGCATCAGCAGCAGGGCCACGACGACGACGAGCAGCCAGCGCAGCATGCAAGCTCACTGGGCCTGCAGCACCGCCAGCGCCGCGCGGTGCAGCTCGGGCGTGGCGGCGGCGACCACGCGGCAGTCGGGCTGCAGGCCCAGCGGGCGGCCCTCCCAGTCGGTGATCACGCCGCCCGCGGCTTCGATGACGCCGGCCGGGCCGAGGTAGTCGTAGGGCTGCAGGCCGGTCTCCACGACCAGGTCGATCGTGCCACCCGCCAGTTGCGCGTAGCCGTAGCAGTCGCCACCGAAGCGGCGCATCGCGCACCGGCGGCTCAAGGCGTCGAAGACGGCCCAGTCGGCCGGCGCGAAGATGTCGGGCGAGGTGGTGACGATGCGCGCCTCGGCCAGTCGCGTGCAGCCGCGCACGCGCACCGGCTGGCCGTTGCGCATGGCCACGCCGTCCTGGCCGATCCAGCGCTCGCCCAGCACCGGCATGTCGATCATGCCCAGCTCGACGCGCCCGCCCGAGAACGCGGCGATCAGCGTGCCCCACAGCGGCGAGCCGGTGATGAAGCTGCGCGTGCCGTCGATCGGGTCGAGCACCCACACGCGCCCGGCATCCAGGCGCTGCTGGCCGTGCTCCTCGCCGTAGATGCCGTCCTCGGGCGCCTGCGCGGCGAGCACGTCGCGCATCGCCTGCTCGGCCGCGCGGTCGGCCAGCGTGACGGGGCTGTCGTCGGCCTTGGTGACGATCTCCAGCGGCTGGCGGAAATAGGCCATCGACTGCCGCGCGGCGGCATCGGCGAGGGCGTGGGCGGTGGCGAGCAGCGGGTGGATGGCAGGCGGCATGGCCGCATTAGACCGCAGCCGCGCGACGCTGCCGGGCATCGACCGTCACTGCATCACGCACCGCCGGCGGCGTACCGAGCGCCGCAGAACCGACGGCCGCGGAGCAGGCCATGCGGGAACACCCACGGAACCGGCTTGGCCGGGCCGTCGGGTGTGCCCCCTTGAGGGGGTTGGCGAAACGGAACGAAGTCCGCGGAGACTGGGGGTGTCTGTTTCACAGGCGCAGGAAGGTGCTGCGGTAGTGCACCAGCTCGTCGATGGACTCGTGCACGTCGGCCAGCGCGGTGTGGGCCTGCTGCTTCTTGAAGGCGGCGTAGGCGGCCGGCTTCCAGCGCCGCGCCAGCTCCTTGAGGGTGCTGACGTCCAGGTTGCGGTAGTGGAAGTACGCCTCCAGCTTCGGCATGTACTTGACCAGGAAGCGCCGGTCCTGCCCGATGGTGTTGCCGCACATGGGCGAGCCGTGCTTCGGCACGTAGCGGGCGATGAAGTCCAGCAGTTGCTGCTCGGCCGCAGCCTCGTCGAGCGTGGAGGCGCGCACCTTGTCGATCAGGCCGCTGCGCCCGTGCGTGCCCTTGTTCCAGGCGTCCATGCCGTCCAGCACGGCCTCGCTCTGGTGGATGACCAGCACCGGGCCCTCGATGCGCGGCGCCAGGTCGGGGCCGGTGACGACGACGGCGATCTCCAGCAGGCGTTCCTTCTCGGGGTCCAGGCCGCTCATCTCGCAGTCCAGCCAGACCAGGTTCTGGTCGCTCTTGCGCAGTTCGGCGGGGGCGGAGGCAATGGAGGTATCGGGCATCGGCGCATTGTCCACGACGCGTTTCGGGCCGCGGGGCCGCCACTACACTCGGCATCCCCCATGAACGCCTCGCTCGCCTTCACCCTCGCCTTCTCGGCCATGCTGGTCCTGAGCCTGGCCGTGCGGTTCTGGCTGGCCAGCCGCCAGATCCGCCACGTGGCGCGCCACCGCGACGCCGTGCCACCTCCCTTCGACCGCAGCATCGGCCTGGCGGCGCACCGCCGGGCGGCCGACTACACCATCGCCAAGGCCCGCTTCGGCCTGCTGGAGATGGCCTGGGGCGCGGCCGTGCTGCTGGGCTGGACGCTGCTGGGCGGGCTGGACCTGCTCAACCGGCTGCTGCTGGAGGGGATGGGCCCGGGCCTGGTACAGCAGCTCGCCCTGCTGGCCGCCTTCAGCCTCGCCGGCAGCCTGCTGGAGCTGCCCTTCACCCTGTGGCAGACCTTCCGCCTGGAGCAGCGCTTCGGCTTCAACCGCATGACCTGGAAGCTGTGGCTGGCCGACGCCGTGCGGGGCCTGCTGCTGGGCGCGGCGCTCGGGCTGCCGCTGGCGGCGCTGGTGCTGTGGCTGATGGGTGCGGCCGGCACGCTGTGGTGGCTGTGGGCCTGGGGCGCGCTGGTGCTGTGGACGGCGCTGCTGCAGTTCATCGTGCCCACCTGGATCGCGCCCCTGTTCAACAAGTTCGAGCCGCTGGCCGACGCCTCGCTCAAGGAGCGCGTCAACGCGCTGATGGCCCGCTGCGGCTTCGTCGCCAAGGGCCTGTTCGTCATGGACGGCAGCCGCCGCAGCGCGCACGCCAACGCCTACTTCACCGGCTTCGGCGCGGCCAAGCGGGTGGTGTTCTTCGACACGCTGCTGCAGCAGCTCGCCCCCGGCGAGGTCGAGGCCGTGCTGGCGCACGAGCTGGGCCACTTCCGCCACCGCCACATCCTCAAGCGCATGGCGCTGATGGCGCTGCTGGGCCTGGCCGGCTTCGCGCTGCTGGGCTGGGTGTCGGGGCAGGTCTGGTTCTACACCGGGCTGGGCGTGCAGCCGTCGATGGCCGGCGCCAACGACGCGCTCGCGCTGGTGCTGTTCATGCTCGCCGTGCCGGTGTTCGGCTGGTTCGTCGCCCCGCTGATGGCGCAGCTGTCGCGCCGCGACGAGTTCGAGGCCGACGCCTTCGCGATCGCGCAGACCAGCGGGCGCGACCTCTCGGCGGCGCTGCTCAAGCTCTACCAGGACAATGCCTCCACCCTCACCCCCGACCCGGTGTACGTGAGGTTCTACTACTCGCACCCGCCGGCCAGCGAGCGCCTGGCCCGCATGGGCGCCTGAAAACCCTTCTCAAGGAACCCGCCATGAGCGACAGCATGCTGACCATCCGCGACTGGAAGGGCGTGGCCCGCAAGGCGCTGAAACCCAGCGAGGTCGTCGCCGGCCTGGCCAAGCTGGAAGGCTGGTCGCTGCGCGGCGACGGCGCCGACGTCGCGATCGAGAAGACCTACCGCTTCGCCGACTACTTCGAGACCATCGCCTTCGTGAACGCGCTGGCCCTGATCGCCCACCGCGAAGACCACCACCCCGACCTGTCGGTGCACTACAACCGCTGCGTGGTGCGCTTTTCCACGCACGATGTGGGCGGCATCTCGGTCACCGACCTGGACTGCGCGCGCCGGGCCGACGCGCTGCTCATGCCGCTGCGGTGAACGCCTGATGGGCAAGCGCGGCGCGGCGCCGGCGGCATCGGATCCCACGCTGCGCGAGGGGCTGGTCGTCGCCAGCCACGGCCGGCACTGCATCGTCGAGACGCCCGACGGCGAGCGCCGCATCTGCCATCCGCGCGGCAAGAAGAGCCAGGCGGTGGTCGGCGACCGCGTGCTGTGGCGGCCCAGCGAGGACGAGGGCACCATCGAGCGCGTGCAGGCGCGGCGCAACCTGTTCTACCGGCAGGACGAAGTTCGCACCAAGTCCTTCGCCGCCAACCTCGACCAGGTGCTGATCCTGCTGGCGGCCGAGCCCGAGTTCTCCGAGCAGCAGCTCGCCCGCGCGCTGATCGCGGCCGAGGCGGAACACATCCGGCCCATCATCGCGCTCAACAAGAGCGACCTGGTGGAACCCTTCGAGCGCGCCTGGGCGCGGCTGGCGGCCTACCGCCGCATGCACTACGGCGTGATGCCGCTGTCGCTGGCGGCCTCGGGCGAGGTCGACCGCGAGGCGCTGATGCGCCGGCTGCAGGGGCACACCACGCTGGTGCTCGGCCCCTCGGGCGCGGGCAAGAGCACGCTCATCAACCTGCTGGTGCCCGGCGCGGCGGCGCTCACGGGCGAGATCTCGCAGGCCCTCAACAGCGGCCGGCACACCACCACCACGACCACCTGGTACTGGGTGGACGAAGCGCGCGGCACGGCGCTCATCGACTCGCCGGGTTTCCAGGAATTCGGCCTGCGCCACATCGAGCCCACGCGACTGGCGGCGCTGATGCCCGACATCGCCGAGCACGCGGGCGAGTGCCGCTTCTACAACTGCACCCACCTGCACGAGCCGGGCTGCGGCGTGCGGGCGCAGGTGGAGCCGGCCGGCGACATCAGCGCCGCCCGCCACCGGATCTACGGCGAGCTGTTCGCCGAGTTGAGCGCCCCCGAGCGGTATTGATCAGGCGGCCAGGACGGCCTGCAGCGCGGCGACCAGCGCGCTGCACTGGTCCCGCGTGCCGATGCTGATGCGCAGCCAGGCATCGATGCGCGGCTGGCGGAAGTGGCGCACCAGCACCGCCCGCTCGCGCAGCGCGGCGGCCAGCGCCGCCGCATCGCGCCGAGGATGCCGGGCGAAGACGAAGTTGGCCTGCGAGGGCAGCACCTCGAAGCCCAGGTCCTCGAGCTGCAGCGCCAGGCCCTCACGCGTGTCCATCACCTCGCGGCAGCCGCGGCGGAAGGCCGCCTCGTCCTCCAGCGAGGCCAGCGCGCCGGCCTGTGCCAGCCGGTCGAGCGGGTACGAGTTGAAGCTGTTCTTGACGCGGTTCAGCGCCTCGACCAGCGGCGCCTGCCCCAGCGCGAAGCCCACCCGCAGCCCGGCCAGCGAGCGCGACTTGGACATCGTCTGCACCACCAGCAGGTTGGGATGCCGCGCGATCAGGCCCACGGCGCTCTCGCCGCCGAAGTCCACGTAGGCCTCGTCCACCAGCAGCACGCGCTGCGGCGCCGCGGCCAGCAGCCGCTCGACGGCCGCCAGCGGCAGGCCGATGCCGGTCGGCGCGTTGGGGTTGGCGACGACGATACCGCCGCAGCCCTGCGCCGCGCGCGCGGCCAGCGCCTCCACGTCGATGCGCAGGCCGGCGTCCACCGGCACCGTCTCGGCCGGGATGCCGTAGAGCTGCGCCCACACGCGGTAGAAGCTGTAGGTCACGTCGGGGAACAGCAGCGGCTCGGCGCGGCGGAAGAAGGCGAAGAAGGCATGCCCCAGCACCTCGTCCGAGCCGTTGCCGACGAAGACCTGCATCGGCGCCAGCCCCAGCCGCGCGGCCAGCGCCTCGCGCAGGGCGGTGGATTCCGGGTCGGGATAGCGCTCCAGCCCCTCGTGCGCCGCCCGGGCGATGGCCTGCGTGACATGCGCCGACGGCGGCAGCGGATGCTCGTTGGTGTTGAGCTTGACCAGCCCGGGGATGCGCGGCTGCTCGCCGGGCACGTAGGGCTCCAGGCCGGCGACGCCGGGGCTCCAGAAAGGGGATTCAGCGTTCACGGCAAAAAGAGGTCAACCGAGCAGGCGTGCAAGGGTCAACAAAGCCAGCAGCACCATCCACATCACGACCGAGCGCCAGACCAGCCCCACCACGCTGCGCAGGTGCGCCGGCTGCGGCTCGCGCCCCGGCGTGCTGCCGCTGGGCAGGGCGGCCGCCGCGCCGCCGGACTCGCCGGCCTGCGCCTGCGGCAGCGTCTCGGGCAGCGGCATGGAGCGCAGCTGCCCGCCGCCCAGGCGCACGTTGAGTGCGCCCGAGGTGGCGGCGAGGATCACGCCGTCGTTGGGATGCGGGAAGCGGCGCGCGTCGTTGCGCCAGCAGTCGATCGCGTCCTCGAAGCTGCCGACCACCGCGAAGCCGAGCGCGGTGATGCGCGCCGGCAGCCAGTCGATCGCGCCCCAGGCGCGGGCCGAGGCCTGCTGCACCGACTCGCTGGCCGGCTGCACCGAGGCGTGGCTCTTGTGCGCCCAGTAGCGCGCCACGAACTCGCTCATGCGGTAGAACACCGCGCCCGCCGGCCCCAGCCCGATGGCCGCCAGCACCGAGAACCAGGCCAGCACGCCGAACACGTGCCGGTGCGCGGCGATGACGGAGTACTCGATCACGTGGCGCACGATCTCGCTGCGCGGCAGGTCGGCGGCGTCCACCTGCTTCCAGTGCGCCAGCAGCGAGCGCGCCAGCGCCTCGTCGCCGATGTCCAGCGCGTCGCGGATGCCGGTGAAGTGATGGCTGAACTGCCGGAAGCCCAGCGTGACGTAGAGCACCGCCACGCTCCAGAGCACGGCGAAGGGCAGGCCCGCGAAGTGCAGCAGCGCCCAGTGGATGCCCAGCGCCAGCAGGGTGGGCACGCCCACCGCCAGCGTCCATGCCACCCAGCCGTGGTGCGGCCTGCCCGCGTCGAAGTTGCGGCTGGTCCAGCGGGTCCAGGCCAGCACGGCGCCGTACACGGGGTTGTTGAGGCCAAGCGGGCGCACCTGCTCGATCAGCAGCGCACACAGGATGGCGAAGAAGCTCATCCCTGGATGATAGGCGGGCGTGCCCGCCAACCCCGGGCGGTGTTCAGGCGCTGAGGAAGCGGTAGAGGTTGCGCAGCATGCCGGCCGTCGCGCCCCACACGTAGCGCTCGTGCGGGCCGTCCTGGTAGGGCATGGAGAACCAGTGGCGGGCGTTCGGGCCCTCCTCCATCTGGTGGCGGCGGTGGTGCGCCGGGTCCATCAGGAAGGCCAGCGGCACCTCGAACACGTCGGCCACCTCGCCGGGGTTGGGCCGCAGCCGGAAGCCCGGCTCGACCAGCGCCACCACCGGCGTGACGACGAAGGCGGTGACGGTGGTGTAGGTGGGCAACTGGCCCAGCACCTCGATGAAGCCGGCGGACAGCCCCACCTCCTCCCACGCCTCGCGCAGGGCGGCGGCGGCCACGTTCGCGTCCTCGGGGTCCACCCGCCCGCCCGGGAAGGCGATCTGCCCGGAGTGGGTGGACATGCGCGTGGCCCGCTCGGTCAGCAGCACGGTCGGCTCGGCCCGCTGCACGATGGGCACCAGCACGGCGGCCTGGGCCGGCGCGCGCTCGGTCATGCGCGGCTCGCGCCGCAGTTCGGGCGTCCACGCCGGCGGGTGGGCGAAGCGCTCGCGCAGGGCGTCGGCCACGAGGCGCCGCGGGTCGACCGCGGGCAGGTCGCTGTCCACCCTGGACACCGGCACGGCGCGCGGATCGACGACCGGCGCCATCGGCGGCAGGACGTTGATCACTTCGGGGGCGGCGTGCGAGGCGGTGGTCAATGGGGGCTTTCGAACTGCTGATGAAGATATAACGATTTGAACGACCTGCGGGATGAACGGCGGTTCCCGGCAAAAATCACGGAAAGCGCGGCGCCGTGTGCGCCGGAAAGCAAAAAGGCCGCCCGGAGGCGGCCTGTGCATCGCGCATCGGGGCGCGCAGCCTTTATTCGGCGGCTGCGGCGGCAGCGGCGCCGGACGACTTGCCGGGCAGCTTTTCCTTGATGCGGGCGGAACGGCCGCTGCGCTCGCGCAGGTAGTACAGCTTGGCGCGGCGGACGTCGCCGCGGCGCTTGACCTCGATGCCGGCGATCAGCGGGCTGTAGGTCTGGAAGGTGCGCTCGACGCCTTCGCCACTGGAGATCTTGCGCACGGTGAAGGCGCTGTTCAGGCCGCGGTTGCGCTTGGCGATCACCACGCCCTCGTAGGCCTGCACGCGCTTGCGGCTGCCTTCGACGACGTTGACGCTGACGATCACGGTGTCGCCGGGGGCGAACGCGGGGATCTTCTTGCCCAGGCGGGCGATTTCCTCTTGCTCGAGGGTTTGGATGAGGTTCATGGCTTCCTGCATGCGATCGTGCCCGCGCTACACGTGAAAGGCGGCGGTGCTGCAACGAGCAGGCGGTGCCGCGGCCGGGCAGAGGATCGGAAAAGCCTTTGATTATAGCTTTTTTGCCAGCAGTATCTCGTCGGCCTTGTCCAGCCGGCCGGCGGCGCGCGCGGCGTCGATCAGGTCCGGCCGGCGCTCGGCGGTGATCGCCAGGCGCTGGTCGCGCCGCCAGCGCTCGATCTGCGCGTGGTGGCCCGACAGCAGCGGCGCCGGCACGCCCTGCCCGCGCCAGACCTCGGGCCGGGTGTAGTGCGGGCAGTCCAGCAGCCCGTCCAGGGCCGGGTTGAAGCTGTCCTGCGCATGGCCGGCCTCGTCGCCCAGCACGCCGGGCTGCAGGCGCGCCACGGCGTCCAGCAGCGCCATCGCCGCGACCTCGCCGCCCGAGAGCACGAAGTCGCCCAGGCTGATCTGGTGGGTGACGCACTGGTCGATGAAGCGCTGGTCCAGGCCCTCGTAGCGGCCGCACACCAGCACGGCGCCCTCGGCATCGCCGGCCCAGCGCTGGGCCACGGCGTGCGAGAGGCGCTCGCCGACGGGCGAGAACAGCACCACCGGCGCCTGCGGTTCGCCGCGGTCGGTCAGCGCCGCGTCCAGGCAGGCGGCCAGCGGCTCGGCCATCATCACCATGCCGGGGCCGCCGCCGAAGGGCCGGTCGTCGACGCGGCGGTAGTTGCCCTGCGCGAAGTCGCGCGGGTTCCACAGCACCACCTGCACCTGCCCCGACGCATAGGCGCGGCGCGTCACGCCGCTTTCGAGGAAGGGCGCGAACAGTTCGGGAAACAGCGTCAGGACGTCGAAGCGCATGGCATCGCTCCGAGCATCAGTAGTCCGGTTGCCAGTCGACGGTGATGAGGCGGCCTTCGAGGTCCACCTTGTCGACGAAGGCGGAGACGAAGGGGATCATGCGCTCCACGGCCTTGCCGTCCTGCTCGGCGTCGAGCACCAGCGTGGTCTGCGGGCCGGTGGCCAGCAGCTCGCGCACCGTGCCCAGCGGCACACCCTCGCGGTTGACCACCGGCAGGCCGATCAGGTCGACCCAGTAGTACTCGTCCTCGGCGGGCGTGGGGAAGCTGGAGCGCGGCACGAACACGCGCGCGCCGCGCAGGGCCTCGGCGGCGGTGCGGTCGGGCACCTCCGGCGAGGCGGCAACGATGCTGTCGGCGTGCTCGCGCGCCTCGCGCACCGGCAGGCGGAAGGCCTGGGTGGGTGCGTCCTGGCCGGCGCCGGGCGGCACCAGGAACCAGCGGCGGGAAGAAAAAAGCGCCTCGGGCTGGGCGCTGTGGGGAAGGACCTTGAACCAGCCCTTGACGCCCCAGGCGTCGAGGATGCGCCCTACCTCGATGGCGTCCGCCGGCAGGGCGGCGGCTTCGAGCGTGGGCAGCATCGCCTGGGTTCGGACGCTCAGGGCGCCGGCGGGCGCAATCAGGCGGCGGCCTGGGGAGCCGCGGCGGCGGCCTGCTTGATCAGGCGCGCGACGGTGGGCGAGGCCTGGGCGCCGACGCCCTGCCAGTAGCTCAGGCGGTCCTGGGCGACGCGGATGCTTTCCTCACCGCCCTTGGCGGCCGGGTTGTAGAAACCCAGGCGCTCGATGAAGCGGCCGTCGCGGCGGGTGCGCTTGTCGGCCACGACGATGTTGAAGAACGGGCGATGCTTGGAGCCGCCGCGCGAGAGTCGGATCACGACCATGATTTATCCTTCGGGTGGAGTGGCGCCCCGGTGAAAACGGGCTTCCGGAACGCGCCGATGTTTCCCCAGCGTTGAGACACGCGACTTGGCCACCCGGCCAGCGACACGCTGGAAAGCCTTCCATTATAGCCCGCCCTTTCCCCACTTCATGCAGCAGCGTTTCCGCCCGCGCCGCGACGAGCACGTCGCCGCCACCGCCACCCCCGTTCCTCCTGCCTGCCGCCAGCGCCGTGGCACCGGCGAGGCGCCGCGATGACGGCCGCCGCCGCCGCTGCGCGGCCCCGGCCGCGCAGCAAGACAGTCGCCGCCTGGCTGGCCTTCCTGGGCGGGCCGCTGGGCCTGCACCGCTTCTACCTGCACGGCCTGGGCGACTGGCTGGGCTGGCTGCTGCCGATCCCGACCGCGCTGGGCCTGTACGGCATCGAGCGCGCGCGCATGTACGGGCTGGACGACCAGGCGAGCTGGGTACTGATCCCCTTCGTCGGCTTCACCTTCGCCGGCTGCGCGCTGACGGCCATCATCTACGGCCTGATGGCGCCCGAGAAGTGGAACGCCCGCCACAACCCCGGCCTGCCCGCCGACGCGGCGCCGGGCCGCACGAACTGGTTCACCGTCGGCGCGGTGGGGCTGGCCCTGTTCTTCGGCGCCACGGTGCTGATGTCCAGCCTGGTGTTCAGCTTCCAGCGCTACTTCGAGCACCAGATCGAAGAGGGGCGCAAGATCTCGCAGTAGGCGGCAAGCCAGGCGCGGGCCGCGCGCTCAGACCAGGCCGTGGTCGAGGAGGAAGCGCCTGCGCCCCTGCACGAACATCGGCCGGCCGCGGTTGATCAGCGCCCGCACGACCATGGCGCGGGTGTCGGCGTCCACGTCGCTCATCAGCATTTCGCAGTCGTGCTCCAGGTAGATGTCGCGTGCGATCAGGTCGCGCTTGACGATCGGGCAGCCCATCAGGGTGCGGAAGAGCCCGAAGCCGAGGTGCACCTGGCTGCCCTGCGTCACCTCCAGCATGAGCCTGTCGATCAGCGCCTGCCGGGCCAGCGACTCGGCCATCTCCACGGTGAGCCGGTTGTCGGCCACCAGGGTGACGGCCGCTGCCTGGGCCGCCTGCGAGGACTGCGCGCGCCGCGCCTCGTCGGCCGCCTTGCATTGCTGCGCCAGTTGCGCCTTCCTGGCCGCGCGGTAGTTGCCCAGGGTCGGCGCGGCGGAAGGCTCCAGCGCCGGGCGGGCCGCCGCATCCGGCGCGGCCGCGGCGGCATCGTCCACCGCGGGCGCACGCACGGCGACGACGGGCTCGGAAACCGACAGCGGCTCGATCAGCCGCAGGGCCGACATCGACTGGGCCACGAGATGGTCCAGCGGCTGCAGCCGGAACGCGGGGCGCATGACGTTGATCATCGACATCAGCGTGCGCAGGTCCAGCGCGTGCAGGCGCCGCACGAGTTTCTCCGCGCCGTAGACCACGTCGATGGTGAAACCGCAGCGCTTGAGGCAGGCGGACAACCCCACCTCGCCGTGCAGGATGGCGTGGGGACGCAGGTCGTAGGGCCGGTAGCGCTGCCAGAACTGCTGGACATGGCGGTGGCCGAAGACCCGGCCGCCCACCGACAGCGCGTAGGAGCCCAGGTGGTGCGCCTTCTCGTGGTTCTCGAAGGCGCCGGTCACGTCGAACGCGCCGCCGCACAGGTCGCGCACCAGCGCGTCCAGGCGCTCGCCTTTCAGATAGAAGATGCTGTCGTTGAAATACAGCACGCGCTGCGGCCGCAGGCCCTGGGCATGCAGGTGCAGGCTGGCGGCCCGGTAGGCCCCCATGTCGCGCCCCACGTTGCGCCGCACCAGCACCCGGTGCGCACGCTCCAGCAGGCGGTCGTGCTCGCCTGGCGACAGGCGGCCGTTGCACACCACGATGGCATTGACGCCCGCGCGCTCCAGGGCATCCAGCAGGGCCATGAAGTCGGACGTGAGGCCGAACCGCGCGTACTTGACCACGATCGCGTACAGCCCGCCGGCGGCCGGGCGCGACGTCTCGTCGCTGAGGAAGCGCGGGCGCGAGTCCAGCGCCACGCTCGGCCACTGCCGCACTTTCGTCGCGGTGCAGTACCCGACATAGGCCAGGCGGATCGACATCAGCCGAAGCCGGGAAAGCAGCGATGGCATGCGGACTCCTCTTCGCGGAGCCCAGCCCGTGAGCTCTCTGTTAACCTTTGTCAAATAGTGTATCTGGGCGCCTCGCCGGACTCTCCGCGTCCCGCCCTCTTCCCCGCCCGATCCGCTGCGAGCCCATGGACTTCCGAAGCCACATCCGCGCCACCGTCTCCAAGATGCAGCGGGGCATCGAGATCGGTGCGTCCTACGCGCCGATCCTGCCCAAGGCCGAAGGCTATGGCGTCTACGTCGTGGACCACGCCAGCCACGACGAACTGCGCTCGAAGTACGGGGCCATGGGGGTCGATACGTCGCGCATCGAGCCGGTGGACGCCATCGACGACGGGGGCGAATTCACCCAGTTGCTGGAGGACGGCCAGCACTTCGACTACATCGTGGCCAGCCACGTGTTCGAGCATCTGCCGGACCCGATCCACTTCCTTCAGCGCTGCGACCGTGCGCTCGGCGAACACGGCCGGCTGATCCTGCTGATTCCCGACCGGCGCTTCACCTTCGACTACCTTCGCCCGGTGAGCACGACCGGCCAGTTGCTGCGCGCCTATCTCGCCGAGCAGCGCCGGCACGACCCCGGCGCGCTCTACGACCACTACGCCGGCAACGCCACGCGCGACGGCGTCCAGGTATGGGGGGACGCCGGCGGCGGGCACATCGCTTTCGCCGGCATCCCCGCCCAGGGCTATCAGGCTGCCGTGGCCAGCAACGAGGCGTACGTCGATTGCCATGCGTGGGTGTTCACCCCTTCGAGCCTGCGGCTGATCCTGGCCGATCTGCGCGCCCTGGGGCTGATCGGGCTGAACGAGGCCTTCTTCCACGAGAGCATCGGCTGCGAGTTCATGCTGGTGCTCTCGCGGTCGGCCCCCGCCACCGCGCCCGACCGCAGCGAGCTGGCGCGCGAGGCCATCCGGGAGGCCGCGCGCGGCGGCGTGCATACGGCGGCGCCGGCGGCGGGCGGGTTCATCGACGTGCCGGCCGGCTACGTGCGGGAGGCGCCCTCACCCCAGCAAGCCGTGGACCTGTTCGCCGGGCAGTGGGTGTCGGGCTTTCCGCCGGCCGTCGGCGTCCGGGCCGGCGACGTGCCGCTGCATGACGACGCGCGCATGGCATGGCTCCTGGAACGGCTGGGAGGTCGGGCCGGCCTCGACGGCCGCGACGTGCTGGAGCTCGGCCCGCTGGAGGCAGCCCACACGCGGCAACTGCTGGACGGCGGCGCCGCGTCGGTGCTGGCCGTCGAGGCCAACAAGTCGGCGTACCTGCGCTGCCTGATCGCCAAGGAAATCCTGAACCTGGACAGGGCACGCTTCCTCCTGGGCGACTTCAACGCCTTCCTGGAGGCAGACACGCGCCGCTGGCCGCTGGTCGTGGCGTGCGGCGTGCTCTACCACATGGCCGACCCGCTGCGCCTGCTGGAACTGCTGGCCGGCCGCACCGACACGCTGTACCTGTGGACCCACGTGATCGACGACGCGGCCATGCCCGAAGGCGATCCGCGCCGCGCGCCCGTGGCAGGGGTGGTGGCGCGCGCCTGGCGCGACCTGGAGATCCGTCTGCACCGGCGACCCTACGGACCGGTCACCGACGCCCGCTTCTGCGGCAGTGCCGCGGCCGAGCCGATGTGGATGGAGCGCGCGCAACTCCTCGAGGTGCTGGGTCGGCTGGGCTTCGACCACCTGGAACCGGCGCACGAGCAGCCCGACCACGCCGCCGGTCCGGCCCTGTCGATCCTGGCGCGCCGCCCACCTCAGAACGGATAGACGTCCTCGGCGATCTCGTCCATCTCGACCGGCCATTGCAGCGTCGTCTCGGCCACCTTGCGCACCAGCACGCAGGACATCAGGGCCACCGTGTGGGCCTCCCCGAAGTGCGAGGCGATCGTCGCATGGTGCGCGACCACGTAGCCCGTGCAGCCGTGCACCGCCTCCAGGATCTCGAAGCCGGTGGCGCGGTTGAAAAGCGCCTTCCACGCATGGCGCGAGAAGCGGAAGTAGTCGCAGGGCTCCTCGTGCAGCGGCCAGGTCTGCGGCGCCATGACCAGCGCCAGCGCGCCCTGGCGAAGCACCCGGTTCATCTCCAGCGCCACCTTCCACGGCATCAGGAGATGCTCGAAGACCACGAACGACATCGCCGCGTCGAAGGCCTGCAGCGGCAGCAGCCGGCTCATCTGGTGGGCATCGCCGACCACGTCGACATTGGGGCCCTCCATCACGTCCAGCCCGGTGTAGCGCCAGCCGGGCGGCAGGCGGTCGGTGTAGATCGCCCCCGTGCGCGCGCGCGAGCCCACTTCCAGCAAGTGCCCGGGCGGGCGCTCCGACAGCAGGTGGAAGAAGCGGTTCATCAGGGCCACGGACGGGTCTTCCTGGTCGCCCACGCCGACCGGTACGTTCAGCACGCGGCCGTCGTCGGTGTGCACCAGCAGTTCGGCCGTCCACAACGGCTGGGTGTCGGCGCCCACGCTCAGCAGCTCGTCGAAACGGCAGGCCCGGGCGCGCGCGCCGTGGCGGCGCGTCAGGTCGGGGCTGGCCAGGCCGCGCCGCGTGATCTCGAAGACCCGGCCGTCACCCAGGCGCAGCGCCAGCCGCACCACGTCGCCGCGGTCGGGCACCACGTGGCCCGACAGGTGGAGGGTCTGGTGGAAGAAGGAAAACCGCTCGACGCTGCAGCGGACGCCGGCCGTCGGGCTCGTGGGTGAAAGATGGATCATGCGCCGCTGCCGGCCCGGGCCGGGTGGAAGTCTGCGGCGCAGTATGCCAGCGGCCCGCAGCCCCGCGGCTCAGAACAACTGCAGGCTCAGCCAGTAGGCGATCGCCGCCACGAAGGCCGCCGCCGGGATGGTGAAGATCCACGCCCACACGATGTTGCCCGCCACGCCCCAACGCACCGCGCTCATGCGCCGCGTGGAGCCCACGCCGACGATGGCGCCGGTGATGGTGTGCGTGGTCGACACGGGAATGCCCAGCCCGGTGGCCAGGAACAGCGTCAGCGCCCCGCCCGTCTCGGCGCAGAAGCCGCCCACCGGCTTGAGCTTGGTGATCTTCTGGCCCATGGTGCGCACGATGCGCCAACCGCCGAACATGGTGCCCAGCGCGATGGCGGCATAGCAGCTCACCACCACCCACATGGGCGGTGCGCTGTCGGTGGCGGCCGCATGGCCGGTGGCCAGCAGCAGCATCCAGATGATGCCGATGGTCTTCTGCGCGTCGTTGCCGCCGTGGCCCAGGCTGTAGGCGCCGGCGGAGACCAGTTGCAGCCGGCGGAACCAGCGGTCCACGCGCGACGGCGTGGAGCGGCGGAACAGCCACGCCACCGCGACCATCATCACCGAGCCGAGCAAGAAGCCCAGCAGCGGCGAGACGAAGATGAAGGCCACCGTCTTCCAGATGCCGGCGCCCACCAGGCCGCCGGTGCCGGTCTTGGCCATCACCGCGCCCACGATGCCGCCGATCAGCGCATGCGAGGAACTGCTGGGAATGCCGTAGTACCAGGTGACCAGGTTCCAGCTGATGGCGCCGATCAGCGCGCCGAAGACCACGTGCACGTCGATCACGTCGGCATGGGCGATGCCCTTGCCCACCGTGGCCGCCACGCTCAGGTGGAACACGAAGATGGCGATGAGGTTGAAGAAGGCCGCGAAGACCACGGCCTGCCCGGGCCGCAGCACGCCGGTGGACACGACGGTGGCGATGGAGTTCGCCGCGTCGTGGAAGCCGTTCATGAAATCGAAGGCGATGGCCAGCGCGACCAGCACCACCACCACCCACAGGGCGACCTGGACCGAAGCCATCGTGCGCTCCCGTCCGCTTCAGGAATTCTCGAGGATGATGCCCTCGATCACGTTCGCCACGTCCTCGCAGCGGTCGGTGATGGTCTCCAGCAGCTCGTAGATGGCCTTGAGCTTGATGACCTCGCGCACGTCGGGCTCCTCGCGGAAGAGCTTGCTCATGGCGCTGCGCATCACGCGGTCGGCGTCCGATTCGAGGCGGTCGATCTCCTCGCAGGTCTTGAGGGTGGCCTCGGCCACCGCCGGGTCGGAGATGCGGCCCAGGTACTTCACCGCGTCCTTCAGCCGGTCGCAGCACTTGACGCTGAGGGTGGTCAGGCGCGCGATCTCCTCGGTCATGTGGCGCACGTCGTACAGCGCCATGGTCTCGGCGCAGTCCTGCATCAGGTCGGCCACGTCGTCCATCGTGTTGATGAGCTTGTGGATCTGCTCGCGGTCGATCGGGGTGATGAAGGTCTTGTGCAGCAGCCGGTTGACGTCGTGCGTCACGCGGTCGGCGGCGCGCTCGGCGTTGTCGACGTCGCGGTTGTACTGCTCGCGCAGGTGCAGGTCGCTGTAGTTGGCCACCAGCTGCTCGAAGGCGCGGGCCGCCTCGACGATGCGCTCGGCATGCTGGTTGAACATCTCGAAGAAGTTGCCCTCGCGGGGCAGGAGCTTGCCAAGCATGGCGGCGTTTCCCTACACGGAATTGGCGACAGGGTGATGACACCCACAAACCCGTCGAGTGTAATTTGCCGGCCTCCGCCGGCCGGCCGGGCGGTTCAGAGACGTTCGATGCGCTGGCCGGCGACAGCTGCGAGCCGGCTCGCGGACACCTGCTCCGGCGCGATCTCGGCCAGAGGGCGCAGCACGAAGGCACGCTGGAACATGCGCGGGTGCGGCAGGACGAGGGCCGGCGTGTCCAGCCGGGTGTCGCCGTGCAGCAGCAGGTCCAAGTCCAGCGTGCGGGGCGCGTTGCGGTAGGGTCGCTCGCGGCCCGCCTCGGACTCGATGCGCTGCATCTGCGCCAGCAGTTCCAGGGGGGCGAGCGTCGTGTCCAGCGCCACCACGGCGTTGACGAAGTCGGGCCCCGAGGCCTCGACCGGCGCGCTGCGCCACAGCGAGGAGCGCGCCGCCTCGAGCGTGCCGGGCAGCGCCGCCAGGGCGTCCATGGCCTGCTGCACGGCGGCACGGGCGTCGCCCAGGTTGGCGCCGACGCCCACGTAGGCGCGCGACGCGGCGAGCGCCGTCACTCGGCCGCGGCGCCGGAGGAGGCGCCGGCATCGGCGCCGCTCCGCGGCTTGCGGCGCCGGCGGCGCTTGCGCGGCGCCGTGGCCTCGCCCGCCGCGCCTTCCGCGGGGGTCGGGCCTGCGGCGGCGTCCTGCGCCTCCTCGGTCGCGCCCGCCGCACGCGGCGCACGCTGGTGCACGCGCGGGCTGGCCTGGCGCGGGCCGCCGCCCTTGCGCTGCTCGGCGCGCACCTGCTCCATCAGGTCCTGCCGGCGCAGTTCGTCGGCGGTGCTGAACTCCTGCCACCATTCGGCGATGGCCTCGCTCACCTCGCCCACGTCGGCGCGCAGGCGCATGAAGTCGAAGGCGGCGCGGAAGCGCGCCTGCTCGACCAGGCTGTAGGGTGTGCTGCCGCTGCGCTTGTCGAAGCGCGGCTGCATCATCCAGATCTCGCGCATGTCGGCGCCCAGCTTGCCGCGGCCGGAGACGTCGCCGATGCGGGCCTCGAACACCTCGTCGATCGCCTCCTGCAGCGCCGGGAAGGGCGCCATGCCGCGGCGGCCGCCCGGCCCCTCCTGCATGCGCTGCTGCCAGCCCTGGCGCACGTCGTTCCACAGCACACAGGCCAGAAGGAAGCTGGCGGCCACCGGCTTGCCCTCGCCCACCCGGCGGTCGGTGTCGGCCAGCGCGGCCTGCACGAAGGGCTGGTCGGCGCGCTCGACCACCACGTCCAGCAGCGGGTAGATGCCGGTGGCCAGGCCCAGCTTGCGCAGCTGCGCGACGGTGGCCAGCGCGTGGCCCGTCTGCAGCAGCTTGAGCATCTCGTCGAACAGGCGGCTGGCCGGCACGTCGGCCAGCAGCTTCGCGGAGTCGACCAGCGGCGCGGCGGTCTTCTTCTCCAGCTCGAAGCCCAGCGCCGCCAGCTTGGCCGAGAAGCGCACCGCGCGGATGACGCGCACCGGGTCCTCGCGGTAGCGCACGGCCGCGTCGCCGATCATGCGCAGCACGCGCTTGCCGGCGTCGCGGATGCCGTGGTGGTAGTCGACCACGATCTGGCGCGCCGGGTCGTAGTACATGGCGTTGATGCTGAAGTCGCGCCGCGCGGCGTCCTCCTCCTGCGGGCCCCAGACGTTGTCGCGCAGCACGCGCCCGCTGGCGTCCACGGCGTGCTTCATGGCCGCCAGCTCGCTCTTGCTGGTGCGCTCGTTGCCCGCCACGGACTCGGCGGCGCTGGCGTCCATGTAGGCACGGAAGGTGGAGACCTCGATCACCTCGTGCTCGCGCCCGCGCCCGAACACCACGTGCACGATGCGGAAGCGCCGCCCGATGATGAAGGCGCGGCGGAACAGCTGCTTGACCTGCTCCGGCGTGGCGTTGGTGGCGACGTCGAAGTCCTTGGGCTTCAGGCCCAGCAGCAGGTCGCGCACGGCGCCGCCGACGATGTAGGCCTCGAAGCCGGCCTGCTGCAGCGTGGTGACGACGTTCTTCGCCCGCTCGTCCACCAGGTCCGGGTCGATGCGGTGCACGCTGGCGTCGACCTCCTCGCGCTTGCCGAAGCGCGACTTGCCGCGCCCGCCCGAGGCCGGCTTGCCCAGCAGCTTGTCGATGAGTTTCTTGATCACATTCGGTCCATTCGTGGCGCCCCTGGGGGCGCCGGGTTTCATTCGTCTTCCAGCATCGAGCGCACCAGCGGGATGGTGATCGCCCGCTGGGTGCGCAGCGCGTAGCCGTCCAGCGCCTCCAGCAGCGCCATCAGGCTGCCCAGGTCGCGGCTGAAGCGGTGCAGCATGTAGTCGATGACTTCATCCGGCAGCATCACGCCGCGCGCATCGGCCGCCTGGCGCAGCACCGCCCGCCGCTGTGCCTCGCTGGGCACCTGCAGCTGGAACACGTGGCCCCAGCCCAGGCGGGTGCGCAGGTCCTCGCGCAGCGGCAGGTCGGCCGGGGGCAGCGCGCCGGCCGCCACCACGGCGCGCTGCAGCGCCTGCGCCTGCACGAACCAGCTGAAGGCGGCGTGCTGCTGCTCGGCGTTGAAGCGGTCCACGTCGTCCATCAGCACGGCGGCCCAGCGCTCGTCGAAGGGCGGCGGCTGCAGCACCTGCGGCCGCAGCCAGCCGACCGCGGCGCCCTGCTCGCGCAGGGCCTGCGCCGCCGATTCCAGCAGGTGCGTCTTGCCGCTGCCGCCCTCGCCCCACAGGTAGGTGGGCACGGGCGAATGCAGCGCGGCGCCCGCGCCGTCGCCGGCCCACAGCTGCAGGTGGCGCAGGGCGGCCTCGTTGGCCCCCGGGAAGAAGCTGGCGAAGCTCGGCCCCGTCTGCAAGCCGATGTCGAGCGCAAGCTGCTTCATGCCAGGTGGGAACGAGGGGAAAGAACGACCGGGCGGCGCCGGAGCGGGCCCTAGAATCACCGGGAATTCTATCGGGCCGCCTGCTGCTGCCATGCCGGCGCGGTCTTGCGCCCCTTCCTCCTGCCGCCGCCTCCCGCCACCATGACCTCCCCCGCCCCCTCCCCGCTCAGCTACAAGGATGCCGGCGTCGACATCGACGCGGGCGACGCGCTGGTCGACCGCATCAAGCCGCTGGCGAAGAAGACGATGCGCGAGGGCGTGCTGGCGGGCATCGGCGGCTTCGGCGCGCTGTTCGAGGTGCCCAAACGCTACAAGGAGCCGGTGCTGGTAAGCGGCACCGACGGCGTGGGCACCAAGCTCAAGCTGGCCTTCGAGTGGGGCATGCACGACACGGTCGGCATCGACCTGGTGGCGATGAGCGTGAACGACGTGCTGGTGCAGGGCGCCGAGCCGCTGTTCTTCCTCGACTACTTCGCCTGCGGCAAGCTCGACGTCGACACCGCCGCGCGCGTGGTCGGCGGCATCGCCAGGGGCTGCGAGCTGTCGGGCTGCGCGCTGATCGGCGGCGAGACGGCCGAGATGCCCGGCATGTACCCGCCGGGCGAGTACGACCTGGCCGGCTTCGCGGTCGGCGCCGTCGAGAAGTCGAAGATCCTCACCGGCCAGGGCGTGAAGCCCGGCGACGTGGTGCTGGGCCTGGCCTCGCACGGCGTGCATTCCAACGGCTTCTCGCTGGTGCGCAAGGTGATCGAGCGCGCAGGTTCCGACCTGCCCGCCACGCTCGACGGCAAGCCTTTCCGCGAGGCGGTGATGGCGCCCACGCGCCTGTACGTCAAGCCGGTGCTGGCCGCGCTGGCGAAGCACCCGGTCAAGGCCCTGGCCCACATCACGGGCGGCGGGCTGCTGGAGAACATCCCGCGCGTGCTGCCCGAAGGCACGGCGGCGCACCTGAAGAAGGGCAGCTGGCCCACGAGCGAGCTGTTCGCCTGGCTGCAGAAAGTGGCCGGCATCGACGACGTCGAGATGAACCGCACCTTCAACAACGGCATCGGCATGGTGATCGTGATCGACGCCGCCGAGGCCGCCGCCTGCGCCGCCACGCTGCGCGGCGAGGGCGAGTCGGTGCACGAGATCGGCGTGATCGCCCCGCGCGGCGACGGCGCGGCCGTGGTCGTCGCCTGAGCTGCCCGGCCGGGAGCCTGCGCCACGCGCCGCCGCCCACGATGAAGACACCGCCGCCGACGCCCCTGCCCGCGATGGCGCCGACCCGCGAGCAGCCGGCTTCGCGCTGGGTGGCGGGCGCCAGCTACGTGCTGATGGGCGGCGCCCTGCTGGGCATGCTGATGAACCACCTGCTGGTGGGGCTGCTGGCGGTGTGCGTGGGCTTCCTGGCCACCCGCACCTTCGTGCGCGGCGTGGTGCGGCTGGCGGGCCGGCTGATCGCCCGCTTCTCGCCGGCCGACGCCGGGCGCGCGCTGCCCGCGCGCATCG
Source organism: Xenophilus azovorans DSM 13620 (assembly GCF_000745855.1). Classification (GTDB taxonomy): domain Bacteria; phylum Pseudomonadota; class Gammaproteobacteria; order Burkholderiales; family Burkholderiaceae_C; genus Xenophilus; species Xenophilus azovorans. The sequence goes on along the minus strand of NZ_KN050767.1, from coordinate 107,301 downwards.
AGGCGTTCATCCAGGCGCTGACCATCGTGGTCGTGGTGGCCGCGCCCATCGCGCTGCTGGCGCTGGGCGTGTCGCAGGCGCGCGAGTACGTGGTCGATGCACCGCAGCAGTACCGTGAACTGCTGGACTACGTGGCCCGCACCATCCTCGAGCTGCGCGAGAAGCTGCCGCCCGACCTGGCCGGCGCGCTGCCGGCCGCCGCGGCGGACGTGCAGCACATGGTGGCCAACTACCTGCGCACGCAGGCCGGTTCGCTGGCGCTGGCCGGCCGCGCCTGGCTGACGGCCCTGCTGTTCGCCTACGTGGGCCTGATCGTCGGCGGGCTGGCCGCGGTGGCCCGGCCGCCGGCCCTGCGGCTGCCGCTGGCGGCGCAGATGCACCGTCGCATCACCGTCTTCGGGCAGGCCTTCCGGCAGATCGTCGCGGCGCAGTTCTGGATCGCCACCTTCAACACGGCGCTGACGGCCGTCTTCCTGCTGTTCGTCCTGCCGTTCTGGGACCTGTACCTGCCCTACACGCCGGCGCTGATCACGCTCACCTTCCTGGCCGGGCTGATCCCCATCGTGGGCAACCTGCTGTGCAACGTGGTGATCACGCTGGTCGGCCTGTCGGTCTCGCCGCTGACGGCGGTGGCCTGCCTGATCTTCCTCATCCTCATCCACAAGGCCGAGTACGTCATCAACGCCAAGGTGGTGGGCAGCCGCACCCACATCGCGGTGTGGGAGCTGCTGGCGGTGATGTTCGCCGCCGAAGCGCTGTTCGGACCGGCCGGGCTGGTGGCGGCGCCGCTGTTCTACGCCTACCTCAAGAAGGAGCTGCAGGCCGCGCAGCTCGTGTGACATGGCCCTCCCCCAGTCTTCGCGGACTTCGTTCCGCTTCGCCAACCCCCTCACGGGGGCACATCCTGCGGCCCGGCCAAGCCGGTTCCGCGGATGTTCCCGCATGGCCTGCTCCGCGGCCTTCGGAGCGTCGAGGCAACATGGTCGATGCCACCGTCCCGGCGGATGACGAGGCTGCGCTGCTCCACCTGCTGCGCCCTCGCGTAGGCGCGCCGATCCGCCGCGCACCGGACCGCGGCGACGACGCGCGCTGGCACCGGCTGACCCTCGGCGGCCGCCCACTGCGGCTGGCGCAGCCGATCACCTTCACCCCCTACGCCTCGGCGCGGCCCTGCTCGGCGCGCTGCGGCTTCTGCTCCGAGAACCTGCGTCCCGAGCGCACGCTGGTGCCGGCGGCGCGGCTGCGGCCGCCGCCGGACTATTTCGACGGCCTGGCGCGCGCGCTGGCCGCGCTGCACGGCGTGCCGATGTCATGGTCGCTCTCGGGACTGGAGAACACCGACGACGCCGACTGGCTGCTGCGGCTGCTGGACACGCTGCACGGCGCCGAGCGGCACATCCCGGTGCACGAGCGCGTGCTCTATTCCAACGGCGCCGGCTTCGCGCAGGCGCGCGGCGACGAGCTGGGCGAGGCGCTGCAGCGCTTCGGCCTGAGCTGGATCGAGCTGTCGCGCCACCATCACGCGGGCGAGGCCAACCAGGCGATCATGCGCTTTCGCCCCGGCCTGGCGATCGCGCGGCAGCCCGTGTTCGAGTCGGTGGCGCGCGCGCTGGCGCGGCGCTTCCCCGTGCGGCTGATCTGCCTGGTGCAGCAGGGCGGCATCGCCAGCCCCGACGACGTGGCCGCCTACCTCGCGTGGGCCGCGCGCTGCGGCGCCGGCACGGTGGTCCTGCGCGAGTTCTCGCGCCTCGCCGGCGGCTACCGCGACAACGCCACTGCACGCCACCTGGCCGCGGCGCGCGTGCCCATGGCGCCCCTGCTGCGCGCCTGCCTGGACGATCCGCGCCTGGGCGGGCGCTGGACGCCGCTCGCGCTCACCGAGGGCTACTACTTCCAGAACCTGCGCGTGCGCCTGCCCGAGGGCCTGGAAGTGGTCTTCGAATGGTCGGACTACGCCGCCATGCACCAGCGCCATGCCAGCGGCGACGTCTACAAGCTCGTCTACTTCGCCAACGGCCAGCTGTGCGCCGGCTGGGACCCGGGGCACGAGGTGCTGCTCGACACCGCGCGGCCGGAGGCGCCGCATGGATAGCCGAAGCTGGATGCGGCTGGACGACGAGCCGCCGTCGCACCGCCTGCCGCCCGCCCTGGCCACGCACGACCCGCTGGGCGGCCGCGACATCGGCTGGGTGACGCAGATGCAGCCCTTCATCCGCCACTTCAGCCGGCCGGGCGAGGTGGTGTTCGACCCCTTCGCCGGCGCCGGCACCACGCTGCTGGCCGCCCGCATGGAAGGCCGCGAGGCCCTGGGCTGCGAGGTGGACGCGGCGCGCATCGCGCTGATCGGCGAACGCTTCGCACGCCTGGGCCTGCCCGTGCCGCGCGTGCTGCCCGCCTCGTGCGACACGCTGGCCGGCGAGGCCCTGCCGCCCTTCGACCTGTGCCTGACGAGCGTGCCCTACTTCGGCAGCGCCTGGCCCGCCGAGGCGGCGCCCGCGCGGCAGCTCTACGCGAGCGAGAGCTACGCGGCCCACCTGGCGGGCCTGCGCTCGGTGTTCCACCGCGTGCGCGAGCGGCTGCCCGAGGGCGCCTTCTGCATCGCCATGGCGGAGAACCTGCACCTGGGCGGCCGCATGCTGCCGCTGGCCTTCGACCTGGCCGGCATCCTGGGCAGCCTGTTCGTGCTGCAGGAGGAACGCGTGATCGTCTACGAACGCCCGCCGCGGCCGCTCGACGCCTTCGACGCGCGCACCGACCGCAGCCACGAGTACGCGCTGGTCTGCCGCAAGGAACGCGAGGCGGTGGACCTGCCCGCCACGGCGGCGCTGCTGGAGGCCCTGCGCGCCGAGGGCCACCGCTTCACCCTCTTCGGCAGCTTCGCGCGCTGGCTGCACGACCCGGCCGGCCCCGCGCCCGCCGACGCCGACATCCGCGTGGACGCCGACGAGGCCGCGCTCGGCGCCCTGCTCGCCAGCCTGGCGGCGCGCGGCTTCGCCATCCGCAGCTGGGGCGAACCGGTCGCGCTGCCGCTGGCGCTGGACCTGTACCGCGGCCGCCACTACTTCCGTGCCGAGCGCATCGACCGGCACGGCGCGCGGGTGCGGCTGGACATCGACTACGAATCGCACCCATGATGTCCTGATCTGACCGGAGATCGTCCGATCGCCGCCGGACACGGGGCCCATCGCGCAGAAGAATCAGGCACCATCCATCTTCAACGCTTCGGAGAGTTTCCGTGAAGACCTGTCTGATTGTGATCGACGCCCAGGAGTCCTTCCGCCACCGCCCCTACTTCACCGAGGCCGACGTGCCGGCGTACCTGGCGGCGCAGAACGCGCTGATCGAAGGCTGCGCCGCGGCCGGCGTCCCGATCCTGCGGATCTTCCACGTCGATGGCCCCGAGACGGCCGACAACCCCTTCGCCGAAGCCTCCGGCCACGTGCGGCCCCTCGCCGGACTGGCCCCGTTCACGCCCGCCGACACCTTCGTCAAGCACCGCCACAGCGCGCTGGTCGGCACCGGGCTGGACGTCTGGCTCGTCCGCCACGGCATCGGCCGCATCATCGTCAGCGGCATCCGCACCGAGCAGTGCTGCGAGACCACCGCGCGCCACGCCAGCGACCTGGGCTGGCAGGTGGACTACGCGCTGGACGCGACGCTGACCTTCGACATGACGCAGCCCGACGGCCAGCCGCTCGCTGCCGCGCAGATCTGCGCGCGCACCGCCACCGTGCTGCACGGCCGCTTCGCCCACGTCTGCACCGCCGCGCAGGCGCTGGAACGCGGCGCGCCCTGAGTACCCACCCCGGAGCCCCTGCTTGACGACCGATGCGCCCTCCCCCTTCGCCCGGCTGCCCGCCGGGCCCTGCTACGCCGTGATCTTCTCGTCGCAGCGCAATGCCGAGGACGCCGCGGGCTACGAGGCCACCGCCGGGCGCATGGTCGCGCTGGCCGCGCAGCAGCCCGGCTTCCTCGGGGTGGAGAGCGCGCGCGGGGCCGACGGCTTCGGCATCACCGTCTCGTACTGGGCGAGCGAGGAGGCGATCGCCGCCTGGCGCCGCCACGCCGAGCACACGCTGGCCCGCGAGCAGGGGCGCACGCGCTGGTACGAGGCCTTCCAGCTGCGCGTGGCGCGGGTCGAGCGGGCCTACGGCTCGGCCGCGCCCGAGGAGAGCTGACGCCGCATGGCCCGCCTGCCCGCCGACGGCCCGGCCCCGCCGCTGCCCATCCGGGTCGTCTTCACCCTGCTGCCCGGCAGCCTGGTGCTGGACTGGGCCGGCCCGGCCGAGGCGCTGCGCATCGCCAACCAGTTGCTCGCCGCGGCGGGACGGCCGCCCTGCTTCGACCTCGAGTTCGCCGCGCCCCGGCCGCAGCTGCCCAGTTCGGTCGGGGTGCAGCTCGCGGGCCTGGCGCCGCTGCCCGTGCAGTGGGATGCGCGGCCGGCCTGGATCGTCCTCGTCGGCCAGCCGGGCCGCCGCATCGACGTGGCGGGCGACGACGCGCGCGCCCTGCTGCACTGGCTGCGCGGCCAGCGGCTGGCCGCCGGCCGGCTGGAACTGCTCGCCGTCTGCGCCGGCGCCGTGCTGGCCGCGCACGCCGGGCTGCTGGCCGGCCGGCGCGCCACCACGCACCACCAGCACCTGGACGAACTGGCTGCCGCCGCGCCCGGCTGCGACGTGGTGGCCAACCGCGTCTTCGTCATGGACCCGCCGGTATGCAGCAGCGCCGGCGTCACCACCGGCATCGACCTGGTGCTGCACCGCATCGGCGCCCTGTGCGGCGAGGCATTGGCCGCGCAGGTGGCGCAGACGATGGTGATGCCGCTGCGGCGCGGGCCGCACGACCCGGAGCTTTCGCCCTTCCTCGCGCACCGCAACCACCTGCATGCGGCCCTGCACCGCGTGCAGGACGCGGTGAGCGAACAGCCCCAGGCCGTATGGACCGTGCCGCGCATGGCCGAGGTGGCCCGCACCTCGCCGCGCCACCTCACGCGCCTGTTCGTGGAGCACGCCGGCATCGCGCCGCTGGCCTGGCTGCGGCGGCTGCGGCTGGCGGTGGCGCAGGCCGCCCTGGCCGCCGGCACCAGCGTCACGCACGCAGCCGAGGCGGCGGGCTTCGGCTCCGACACGCAGTTGCGGCGCGCTTGGCGGCAGTTCGGCCTGCCGGGCTCGCCCTCCTCCGCCGCGCAGGGCGGCGGGGCGCCGCGCCGGTAACCGGTTGAGACAAAAGCGCCGCCCCGGCGCCGGGGGCGCTCCTACACTGCCCGACGCCGCCGGCGCGGCGCGCCTGCCTCGCCGCATCCGACGGCCACACGACAAACGACACCAATTCAAGGAGATCCCCCTCATGCCATTCCGCCACAGCCTCCTGGCCAGTGCCCTGGCCCTGGCCGCGCTGGCCGCATGCACCACGCCGCCGCCGGCCGACACGGCGGCGGCCGGCGCGCCCCCGGCGGCAGCGTCCGCCTCTGCCGGCGCACCCGCCACCACGGCGGCGGCACAGGCCGCCAGCGCCGCCTACGACTTCGACATGGACGTGTTCCATCCCGTGGCGGCGCGCAACGGGATGGTGGCGACGGAGCAGGAGCTGGCCACGCAGATCGGCCTGAACATCCTCAAGGCCGGCGGCAACGCGGTGGACGCGGCGGTGGCGGTGGGCTTCGCGCTGGCGGTGGCGCTGCCCAACGCCGGCAACATCGGCGGCGGCGGCTTCATGATGGTCCACGACGCCCGCAGCGGCAAAGATGTCGCGCTGGACTTCCGCGAGATGGCGCCGATGAAGGCCTCGCGCGACATGTACCTCGACGAGAAGGGCAACGTGATCGACGGCAAGTCGCTCTACACGCACTACGCGGTGGGCGTGCCCGGCACCGTCAAGGGCCTGGAGCATGCGCTCAAGCAGTGGGGCACGATGCCGCTGTCGCGCGTGGTCGCGCCCGCCGCGGCGCTGGCCGAGAAGGGCTACCCGGTGAGCGAGACGCTCGCCAAGATCCTGCAGCAGGAGCAGAAGAACATGGGCAAGTGGCCCGCCACGCGCGCCGTCTTCTGGAAGAACGGCGCCCCGCTCAAGCAGGGCGACCTGCTGGTGCAAAAGGACCTGGCGCGCTCGCTGCGGCTGATCGGCCAGCAGGGCGCCAGGGTCTTCTACGAGGGCGAGATCGCCCGCCGCATCGCCGCCGAGATGGCGCCGCATCCCAATGCCATCACGCTGGACGACCTGCGCGCCTACAAGGTGGTGGAGCGCGCGCCCGTGCGCGGCACCTACCGCGGCTACGAGATCGTGACCATGCCCCCGCCCTCCTCCGGCGGCCCGCACCTGGTGCAGATCCTCAACATCCTCGAAGGCTCGCCGCTGGCGCAGTGGGGCGCCAACAGCGCGCGCAGCATCCACCAGATGGCCGAGGCCAGCAAGCTGGCGTACGCCGACCGCTCCGAGTACCTGGGCGACCCGGACTTCGTGAAGATCCCGCTGGCCGGCCTCACCTCGAAGAAGTACGCCGCGCAACTGGCCCAGGGCATCGACCCGAACCGCGCGCGCCCGGCCAAGGAAATCAAGCCCGGCCAGCCGCAGCCCTACGAGAGCAACCAGACCACGCACTACTCGGTGGTCGACAAGGCCGGCAACGCCGTGGCGGTGACCTACACGCTCAACACCAACTTCGGCAGCGGCATCGTCGCCAAGGGCACCGGCATCATGCTCAACAACGAGATGGACGACTTCTCGGCCAAGCCCGGCGTGGCCAACGCCTACGGCCTGATCGGCGGCGACGCCAACGCCGTCGCGCCCGGCAAGCGCCCGCTGTCGTCGATGACGCCCACGCTGGTGCTGCAGGGCGGCAAGCCGGTGCTGGTGACGGGCAGCCCCGGCGGCGCGCGCATCATCACCACCGTGCTGCAGACCGTGCTCAACACCATCGACTTCGGCATGAACCCGGCCGAGGCCGCCTCGGTGCCGCGCGTGCATCACCAGTGGACGCCGGACGAGCTGCGGGTGGAGAAGGGCCTCTCGCCCGACACCGTGGCGCTGCTCAAGCAGCGCGGCCACAACGTCGCCGTCAAGGCCAGCATGGGCCGCACGCAGACCATCCAGATCCGCGACGGCATGCTCTACGGCTACTCCGATCCGCGCAATCCGGACGGCAGGACGCTGGGGTACTGAGCGCGGGCCCAGGAGGCCGAAGCCCGGGCGCCGGCGCCGGGCTTCGGCCTCAGAGTTTCATCTTGGCCGCGAGCTGTTCGATACAGGGCTCGACATACGCCGCCAGGCCGGCCTTGATGCCTTCTGCGTTGTTCGCCACAAGCCGGTCGAGGGGCTGCGTCGGTGGTGTCTTGGTCGGAATGCAGCGCGCTTCGGCGATCACGGCCTTCGAGCGCGCATCGATCAATCGCGCCCAGGTGATGCTCATCACGAAATAGTTCGAAGCGTCTTCGCGCTTGTGATTGATGCCATAGACCTGGCTGCGCACGTCCAGAATGTTCTGCACCGAATTCAAGCCCGCCTGCGCGCCGATTAATTAAAAAATCCCGAATAGAATCAGCAAAAATCCAATAAAATATCTTTTGCGATTCTGTCATTTTTTTTGTACTCGGCATCAGATGGGCCACGAGGATTTGCCATACGCATTCTATTTTTTTATTTCACCAGAGAGACTCCAAGGACTGTAATATCCAGATAGCGCCCCGGAGGAGATATTCCAATTTCTAAAGCTGTCGCTCCCCCATAAGAGTGGTTGAACCCCAATACAGCGTTAAAGCGCCCAAAAACTGGAATTGACACACCACCCTGCGTTCCATGTCCGCCGAGAAAACCACTAGTTCCCTGCGCGTCATTTACGCCAAAAATATATCCATAATTTATGGAGCCAGAAGGTTTGTACCTGGGGTCTTTACTGAAAATATTAACACCACCACCAACGAAGGTCGTGCCATCATATAAATTAATTGCCGCGCTTCCTCCAGCAGTATGCAACCCTGGATTTAACGACATATAGTCAGGCAGCAATCCACGCCCTTGCGATATCCCTATTCCAGCGTTTGCATTTGCACACATATGGCTCATACAGCTTGACGGAAGGTTTATTTGGGGTGGCCCATACGTCATCCCCGCCGTATTGAACTGATATGCCCCGTTCGTATTGGTGGTGATGAAGTTCATGAGCGCTGGCGGCGGCGCATTGGGCAGCACCTCCTGGAAGGACGATGACGCAGTGCTGCCGCCCTGCGGCCGTACACGCAAGCCCGCGTCATAGGCCATGTCCCCCGCCAAGTTGCCGGTGGGCGAGTTACTGCCCAGCTATGCGCCGGTCATGCCATAGACCTGCTGCGTTGCGGGCGACACGCTTCCATTGGCGTTGCGCCCGTTGCTCCAGCGCATGGCGTCCAGAATGTCTTGCTCTGAATACGGCCCTACGTTTGCAAGCGCAGCGGCCGTTTTGCAAGACCCGCGAGCATCGCTCTCATTGATTCAAATCAAAGCATAAATAATTAATCCCAAAAAAATGCTATACAAAAAAACATAATATCCCCAATAGAAGATTTTTTGCTTTTTGCTCATTTTTTTATAATCTTCCCTTGTCGGGCCAGGAAATGTCATGATTTAATTCTATTTATTTATTTGCGAAGTAAATCCCCATGGACTGTAAAACACAGTCAATCCACTAGGCGGCATTACGCCAAACTCAACAGCGGTTGCGCCTCCATACGAATGATTTAATCCCAAGGTCAAATTAAATCTTCCAAATACAGGGATGGAAATACCGCCTTGAGAGCCTGATCCACTGAGAAAATTATTGACACCTTGAGCGTCATTGACGCCAAAGATGTAACCTGCCGCAAATCCACCTGACGGCCTAAAACCAGGGTTCACATTGGCAATACTCACACCGCCCCCGGCATAGACAGATCCGTCATATAAGCTGACAGCCCCCGCGCCGCTGAGAGTATGAGCGCCGGGATTGAAGGCCATATAGTCTGGCAACAACCCTCGTCCTTGTGAACCGGCCAATCCAGCGGCACACTCAGCAGTCGAACATCTTCCTCGATCCGGTGTCGGGCTCGGCCCATACGTCATCCCTGCCGTATTGAACTGGTATGGCGAGCTTGCCCCACCCGTGTTGGTCGTGATGAAGTTCATCAACTCCCTGGACGGCGCAGGCGGCAAGACCTCTCCGAAGGACGTTGAACTGCCGCCCTGCGGTCGCACGCGCAGTCCCGAGTCATAGGCCATGTCCCCCGCCAAGTTGCCGGTGGGCGAGTTACTGCCCAGCGATGCGCCGGTCATGCCATAAACCTGCTGCGTTGCGGGCGACACGCTGCCATTGCTGTTCTGCCCATTGCTCCAGCGCATGGCCGCCAGGATTTCCTCCTCGGAGTACGGCCCTCGGCTTGCGAGCGCAGCGGCCATGTTGCGATCGTTCGGGTGCAGGATGCGTTGTTCGCAGCCGCATTCAACCCCGCCTGCGCGTCGATCTGCACCGCCTGGCGCCCGGCGATGGTGCCCGAGACGTTGTTCAGATCGGCCCCAGCGGCGGTGAGCTGCAGATTCACCCGCTGGCCCGACAGCAGCGCGCCGTTGCCGTCGATGTCGCTTCAAGAGGACTCATCTACTTTGGTGCTCTGGTGCTCTTCTTGCTCATATTGGCGTTTAAATTTATTAAAATCGAAAAGAACTCCTACCCCGTAAATAACGCCAAAACAGCAGCCCAACCCCAAAATAACCAACGAAAAAGTCCAAGTCGATGTAGCAGTAAAGCTAGTTTGAATACCTACGCCGATATAACTTATCAAGCAAATTATTCCTGCAAATACCGCCATCGAGAGCGCGTAAAATGAAACCAACTTTACTCGCCGCAAAGGTACAAATTTATTCAACTCCCAAAGATCAGGATCCAACATAAGAGGAATCCAATCAAAATTAAATGGAATTCCTGGCACATTACTGGCGGGTTTTTTCATTGGCTTCTCCTGATCGCCAGTTTTATTGAGGATTGCTGCGCCCGAAGATAGGGGTATTCCACCAAGATGTTCCGCCATTCACATTAGTCACAGCGGATCCGCCCTGATTAACTGATCGTCCTACGATTTGGGAACCTAACAATGCTGTGCCTACATTACCCCAAGTGGTTGGAACCCACTGATTCGCCAGACCGAAGTACGCATTACCAACGAGCTTGGTCGCTCCGCCCAGGGATCCACCCAAGCCAGCCCAAAAGACACTGCCCGGCGTTGCAGTTGATGGATGCAGCAAGCCCTCGCCTGCTACACCAATAAGCGCCCCTCCGCCCGCGGATGCGAGCCATTGCCCGCCCGTCACCCCCGCCACCCCTCCTGTCAATGAGACCGTCTGCGCCGTCACCCCCGCATTCACCAAGACAGGCAAGCCGAGACCGCCCGCGAGCGGCGCCCCAACCACCAGTCCAACCGCCCCCAACGTGTTGAGTTGCTGCTGATCCTGCGCCTGATTGATGGGGTTGCTGGGATTGCGGCCCGCTCCGTACAGCAC
>NZ_KN050767.1:0-96536 GCF_000745855.1 Xenophilus azovorans DSM 13620 | reverse complement strand
AACTCACTGCGCGCTCCTGCGGAGCGCTCCGTTCAAACAGGTGCAGCGAGTCAGAGTTGAAGCGTGCCTGTCCTTCGGCAGGCACGCCCGCCCCTGGCCTGCGCTCCTCGCCGCCCCACAAATCGCCCGCGCCCCAGGCCCCCGGCCACGGCGCGTGGAACCGCTGGGGTGCATCGAAGGGGAAAGCCACCGGATGAGGTCGATTCCCCCACCCGTTCGGGCTGAGCTTGTCGAAGCCGGGGCGCGGCGCTTCGACCCTTCGTCAGGCTCAGGACAGGCCAAGCTCAGCGTGAACGGTGAGGGTTATCGAACGGGTGTGAGGGGCCGGACCACGGATCACGACCGCGGCCGCGACCCAAGCGGCTCAGCGCGCCGCCGCCTCCTCGTGCAGCGCCCGCGCGCAACTGGCCGAGAACAGCAGGATCGCGGCCGTGAAGTAGATCCACATCAGGATCACCACCAGCGAGCCGGCCGCGCCGTAGGCCGAGACGACGGCGGCCGTCGAGAGGTAGATCGCCAGCGCCTGCTTGCCCAGCGTGAACAGCACCGCGCCCACCGCGCCGCCCGCCAGCATGTAGCGCAGGCGCGGCTTGGGGCCGCTGCTCAGCCGCATCAGCCCGGCGAACAGGCCCGTGCAGAAAGCGAAGGAGATCAGCTCGTTGATGGCGCGCAGCAGCGGCTTGAGCGACAGCCACTGGCCGGCCCAGTCGGCGATGAAGTTGATCGCCGTGCTGGCCGCCAGCGACATCAGCAGCAGCAGGCCGAACACCAGGATGTAGCCTAGCCCGCGCAGCCGCAGCGAGGCGGTGTGCCACCACGGCGCCTTGGGCGCCGGCGGGCCGCCCTGGCGCCACAGCCGCTCGAAGGCGGACTGCAGTTCGGCGAACACGCCGGTGGCGCCGGAGATGAGCAGGACGAAGGCCAGCGCCGAGGCGATGATCCCTTCGCGCGGCTGCTGGGCGCTGGTGATCGCCTGCTGCACCGCCTGCGCGCCGCGCTGGCCCACCACGCCGGCGATCTCGCTGACCAGGCGCGTCTCGACGAACGCGCGGTCCAGCCACCAGCCCAGGATGGCGACGATCAGCACCAGCAGGGGGGCCAGGCTCAGGATGCCGTAGAAGGACATCGCCGCGCTCATGCGCAGGCCGTCGGCCTCCTGCCACAGCGTGGCCGCGCGCCACAGCGGCGCCAGCGGCCGCAGGGGGGCGAGCAGCTTGCGGACGAGGGGCGGCAGGGAGGGGGAAGGAGAAGGTGGCGGCGCGGCAGACATGCCCCGACCCTAGCGGCATCGGCCGGCGCTGTCGATCAGCGCGGGCCGCGCGGCCGGAACACCAGGTGCCGCGCCGAGAGATAGTTGACGGCCATGCCGCCCAGGCTGCCCAGCGCCACGCCCAGCAGCGCGGCCCAGGGGCCGTGCGCCAGGTGCAGCGTCAGCGCGTAGATGGCGTAGTTGACCGCCGCGCCGCCCAGCATGGCGCCCAGGTAGGCCAGGTACTCGCGCCACAGCGATGGCGGGCGCGCCGCGGCGAAGGTGTAGCGGCGGTTGAAGAGCCAGGTGACGCTGGCCGCCGCGAGGAAGGAGAGCACCCGCGCCGCGTACCAGCCCAGCCAGGGCGCCAGCGCGTACAGCACGCCGGCGTCGACCACGAAGCCGATCGCGCCGGCCACGGCGAACAGCAGCAGGCGCCGGCGTTCGCCGATGGTGTTCATCTCAATGGCCCAGGGAGTTGCGTATCACCGGCATTGCATGCAACGAAACAGAACCGAAGGCCGCGGAGCAGGCCATGCCAGTGCACCCGCGGAACCGGCTTTGCCGGGCCGCCGGGTGCGCCCCCTTGAGGGGGATTCGACCGGAACGAAGTCCGGGAGAAACGGGGGTGGACTCATTCTCGCTCCAGCACGTACCGCACGCCGGGGATCGCCAGGTAGCGCAGCCGCTTGACCTCGCGCCGGCCCAGCGTCACGGTGCGCAGCACGGCGCCGCAGGCGGCCGAGAGCATGCCGGCCAGCATCATCCCCGTGGCCAGCACCGCGGTGGGCAGGCGCGGCACCAGCCCCGTGTGCAGCCAGGTGAGCACCAGCGGCACCGCCAGCGCCAGCGCCGCCAGCGCCAGCAGCGCGGCGATGGTGCTGAAGAAGGACAGCGGCCGCTCGTTGACGAACAGCCGCGTGATCATCAGCAGGATGCGCCAGCCGTCGCGGTACGTGGAGAGCTTGCTGTCCGAGCCCTCCGGCCGCGACAGGTAGCGCACCGGCAGCTCGGTCCAGGGCATGCGCAGCTCCAGCGCGTGCACGGTCAGTTCGGTCTCGGTCTCGAAGCCCTGCGCCAGCGCCGGGAAGCTCTTGACGTAGCGCCGCGAGAACACGCGCAGGCCCGACAGCATGTCGGTGAAGCCGCCGCCGAACAGCGCCGCCACCGTGCCGGTGAGCAGGCGGTTGCCCAGGCGGTGGCCGGGGCGGTAGGTCTGGACGTCCTGGCGATCGTCCTGGCGCGCGCCCACCACCATGTCGAGGTTGCCGTCCACCAGCAGCGCGATCATCTCGGCCAGGCGCGCCAGGTCATAGGTGGCGTCGCCGTCCACCATCACGTACACGTCGGCCTCCACGTCGGCGAACATGCGGCGAACCACGTTGCCCTTGCCGCGCAGGGCCACGTGCGTCACCTCGGCGCCGGCGGCGCGCGCCACGGCGGCCGTGTCGTCGGTGGAGGCGTTGTCGAAGACGTGGATCTGCACCTGCGGCAGCGCCGCGCGGAAGCTGGCGATCACCTGGCCGATGGCGGCCGCCTCGTTGTAGCAGGGGATGACGGCGGCGATGCGCAGGGCCGCGAGGTCGGGGGCAGCAGCGGTCATGGGGTCGGGCCGGAAGGGGTGGGAAGCACGCGGTACGCCTTCACCGCCCCGCGCACGAACAGGGGCGCGAAGTACCGGGCGAAGCCGGGCTGCGTGTCGACGTAGGGCGCGATGGCCGTGTTGACGACGATCGTACCGAAGCCCTGCGACGCCAGCTTGCGCGCCAGCGCCTCGGGCGGCAGCAGGATGTAGTCGGAAAGCCGGTAGGGCCCGAACACGTCGCCCCAGGCCGGCTGGCCGGCGAAGTAGATGGCGTCGTTCAGGCCGACCTGGTACAGCCGGCCCTGGCCGTGGGCGTGCACGTACCGAAGCACCTCGTAGCCGGGCACGTTGGCGCGCAGGAAGGCCTCGCGCGCCTCGGGCGTGGCGGCGACCATGCGCGCATGCACCACCATGCGTTGCACGCCGACCACTGCCAGCAGCGCCAGCAGCGCGCCGCCGGCGATGCGCGGCACCGGTGCCCGGGCCAGCGCGGGCATCCATCGCCGCACGCCCGCGGCGGCCCACAGGTACAGCTGCCGCCAGCCCATCGCACCCAGCCAGGCCAGCATCGGGAAGGCGGCCATCATGTAGCGCGGGTAGCGCGAGGTGGCGACCCACACCAGCACCGACCAGGCGCCGAAGGCGAAGGCCGCGCGCACGGCCGGGCGCGCCTTCCAGAACACGCACCAGGGCACCAGCAGGGCCGGCCACAGCATCACGTTGGGCAGCGCGGCGTGCACGCGCACGTCGTCCACCTGCTGGCGGTAGTCGGCCGCGTTCCAGTTGGTGAAGCCGAACACCCGCGCGCCGATGGGGTTGAACGGGTCGCCCGTGTGCAGCCAGTTGCGGCCGTACCAGTAGATGCACGGCAGCAGGAACACGGCCAGGCCGGCCAGCAGCACGCCGGGCCGGCGCTCGCGCCAGAGCACGAACACCCCCAGCAGCGGCAGGAAGGTGAGGGCCTGGTACTTGCTGCCCGCCGCCACGCCGAGCAGGAAGGCGGCCAGCATCAGCCGGCGCGGGTCGCGCGCTGCGTCCGCGCGCCAGTCCCACAGCAGCACGCAGGCCGCCAGCACGAACAGCGCCACGCCCATGTCGATCAGCGCATTGGCGTATTCGCCCACCGCCAGCAGGATCACGGCCGCCATGCAGGCGGTGACGCGGTCGGTGTGGCGCAGTGCCAGGCGGTAGATCAGCAGCGCGGCGATCCAGCCGGCCAGCGCGTGCAGCAGGTGCGGGAAGACGTCGCCCATCAGCGGCATCGCGGCCGCGTAGAGCAGGTTGTAGTTGTACGGAAACCAGGGGTAGCGCAGCCAGTCGTACACGCCGATGCGCCCGCTCGCCGCCACCTCGCGCGCCCACGGCAGGTGGTACATCATCTCGTCGAAGGCATGCGGCGGCGACAGCGGCTCCACCAGCGAGACGGCGAAGGCGCCCCAGGCCACGGCCAGCGCGGCGCGGCCGGCCGCCGTCAGCGGCGGCCGGGGCCGGCCGCGCAGCGCACGGCGCAGCGCCGGCACCCGCAGCGCGGCGCCGAGCAGGCCCGCCGCCACCAGCGCGCCCACCGCGGGCGGACGCAGCAGGCCGGCCAGGCCCAGGCCCTGGAAGGCCAGCACGTACAGGCCGAGTCCCAGCGCGGCGGCCAGGGCGGCCTCCAGCCAAGGGTCGTCCAGCGGCGCCACGCGCAGCAGCGCGAGCGCGCAGGCGCCCGCGCCCCAGGCCGCGAACGCGCACACGGCCAGGGCCGCATAGTGCTGCGCGGCGAAACTCATCAACGACACAAAAGGAATGCGGCCCCCGGGCGATGAACGTAGGACAAGGAACGCAGCGCGCGTGGGGCCGCGCCGCTGCAGGCGTTACAGGTTCGGTGCCAGCAGCCGCTGCAGGTCGGCCTCGGCCACCTGCCGGCGCGCGGCCAGGTCGGCCAGCTGGTCGGGCCCGATTCTGCCCACGCTGAAGTACTTTGCCTCGGGATGCCCCAGATAGAACCCGGATACGCTGGCCGCCGGCGTCATCGCCAGGCTCTCGGTCAGGCCCATGCCGATCTCCTCGCACTGCAGCAGCTCGAACAGCGGGCCCTTGACGCTGTGGTCGGGGCAGGCCGGGTAGCCGGGCGCCGGACGGATGCCGCGGTACTGCTCCTTGATGAGCTGCTCCAGGCCGAGCTGCTCGTCGGGCGCGTAGCCCCACAGGTCCATGCGCACGCGCCGGTGCAGCACCTCGGCGAAGGCCTCGGCCAGGCGGTCGGCCAGGGCCTTGAACATGATGGCGGAGTAGTCGTCCAGGTCGTCGAGGAAGTACTTCTCCTTCTTCTCGGCGCCGATGCCGGCCGTGACGGCGAAGGCGCCCACGTAGTCCGCGATGCCCGCGTCGCGCGGCGCGACGAAGTCGGCGAGGCAGCGGTTGGGGCGCATCACGCCGTTCACCTCCTGCTTCTCGGTCTGCTGGCGCATGCCGTACCAGGTCAGCACCTTGCGTTCGCGGCCCTCGTCGGCGTAGAGCACGATGTCGTCGTCGTGCTCGGTGTTGGCCGGCCAGAAGCCCACCACGCCGTTGGCGGTGAGCCAGCGGCCCTCGATCAGCCGCTGCAGCATGCGCTTGCCGTCGGAGAAGACGCGCTGCGCCTCGCTGCCCACGATCTCGTCCTTGAGGATCTGCGGGAAGGGCCCCGCCAGGTCCCAGGTCTGGAAGAAGGGGCCCCAGTCGATGGCGGCGGCCAGCTCCGACAGGTCGTAGTTGCGGAAGATGCGGCGGCCGGTGAACTTCGGCCGGGTCGGCTGGTAGCCGCGCCAGTCGACCGGCGTTTTGTTGGCGCGCGCCTTCGCCAGCGGCCACAGCGGCACCTGCTTGCGGTTGGCGTGCTGGTGGCGCACGCGCTCGTAGTCGGCGTTGACCTCGGCGATGTACTGCGCCGCCTGCTCCGAGAGCAGGTTCTGCGCCACGCCCACGCTGCGCGAGGCGTCGGGCACGTAGACCACCGGGCCCTCGTAGTGCGGCGCGATCTTCACCGCGGTGTGCACGCGGCTGGTGGTGGCGCCGCCGATCAGGAGCGGGATCTTCCGGATGCGGAAGTGCTCGTCCTTCTGCATCTCGCCGGCCACGTACTGCATCTCTTCCAGGCTGGGCGTGATCAGGCCCGACAGGCCGACGATGTCCGCGCCCTCGATCCTTGCCCGGGCCAGGATCTCGTGGCACGGGACCATCACGCCCATGTTCACCACCTCGAAGTTGTTGCACTGGAGCACGACGGTGACGATGTTCTTGCCGATGTCGTGCACGTCGCCCTTGACGGTGGCGATGACGATCTTGCCCTTGCTGCGCACGTCACGGCCGGCCGCCTCGTCGCGCTTCTTCTCTTCCTCGATGTAGGGGATCAGGTGCGCCACCGCCTGCTTCATCACGCGGGCCGACTTCACCACCTGCGGCAGGAACATCTTGCCGGCGCCGAACAGGTCGCCGACCACGTTCATGCCGTCCATCAGCGGCCCCTCGATCACGTGCAGCGGACGGCCGCCCCGGGCGACGATCTCGCGGTAGGCCTCCTCCGTGTCCTCGACGATGAAGTCGGTGATGCCGTGCACCAGCGCATGCGACAGGCGCTGCGCCACCGGCACCGGCTGCTCCGGGGTGCCGCGCCATTCGAGCTTGCGGCTCTCGTCCCTGGCGGCGCCCTTGGCGCTCTCGGCGATCTCCACCAGGCGCTCGCCGGCGTCGGGGCGGCGGTTGAGGACCACGTCCTCCACCCGCTCGCGAAGCTGCGGCTCCACCTCGTCGTACACGCCCACCATGCCGGCGTTGACGATGCCCATGTCCATGCCCGCGCGGATGGCGTGGTAGAGGAAGACCGTGTGGATCGCCTCGCGCACCGGGTCGTTGCCGCGGAAGGAGAAGCTCACGTTGCTGACGCCGCCCGACACCTTCGCGCCCGGCAGGTTCTGCTTGATCCAGCGCGTGGCCTCGATGAAGTCCACCGCGTAGTTGTTGTGTTCCTCGATGCCGGTGGCGATGGCGAAGATGTTGGGGTCGAAGATGATGTCCTCGGGCGGGAAGCCCACCTCGTCGACCAGCACGCGGTAGGCCCGCTCGCAGATCTCGATCTTGCGCTGGTAGGTGTCGGCCTGGCCCACTTCGTCGAAGGCCATCACCACCGCCGCCGCGCCGTAGCGCCGCACCAGCCGCGCCTCGTGCTTGAACTTCTCGATGCCCTCCTTCATGGAGATCGAGTTGACGATGCCCTTGCCCTGGATGCAGCGCAGCCCGGCCTCGATCACCTCCCACTTGGAGGAGTCCACCATGATCGGCACGCGGGCGATGTCGGGCTCGGAGGCGATCAGGTTCAGGAAGCGCACCATGGCCGCCTTGCTGTCGAGCATGGCCTCGTCCATGTTCACGTCGATCACCTGGGCGCCGTTCTCCACCTGCTGGCGCGCCACGGCCAGCGCCTCCTCGAAGCGGCCGTTCAGGATCATCCGCGCGAAGGCCTTGGAGCCGGTGACGTTGGTGCGCTCGCCGATGTTGACGAACAGGCTGCCCTCGCCGAGCGTGACCGGCTCCAGGCCGGACAGCTTCATCGGGGCGACGGGGGGCGTGGGAATCGACATGGGCTCACCTGCGGATGGCATGGACAGGCGAGCGTCGTTGCGCGGAAGAGGCCCCCAAGCCTGACAGCCGGCGGCTGCTGCAACGCTCCTTGGGGAAGGGGCGGATTTTATGCCGTCCGCCTCACCCCGCAGCGCGGCCAGGGCACTTGAGAAGCGGCGCCGCCCGTTCGTCCTTCCTCCCGTGCGGCAGGACGCCGCCGCGCCCGCCACCACAAGGAGCCCCCATGACGGACATCCGCTGGAATCTACTGACCGAACGCTCGTTCGCGCCGCAGCGCTACCGGATCGGGCTGGTGGTGCGCGGCATGGCGCGGCCCGGCGCCGCGCCGCCCAGCGAAGGCCATGCCGACTGCGTGCTGTCCTCGGGGGAGCCGATCGGCTTTTTTGCCGAAACTGGCATCCCGGTGTCCGGCAGCCGCGGTTCGGAAACGGCCACCCTGGGCGTGCGCGCACTCAGCGCCACGCTGGCGGGCACGGTCTGGGGCTATCGCGAACTGATGGTCCACCGGCGCCCCTACGTCGACCGCGCCGCCGCCGCGGCGACCGGCGCGGTGTCGACCCTGCTCGCGATCGAGGTCTCGGAACGCGAGTGCCGGCAGTTCGAGCGCGCCTGGTCCTCGATGCGGGTCGATCCCGGCATGTTCGGCATCGTCGGCCTCAACTGCGCCACGCATGCGGGCTATGCCTTCGCGGCGGCGGGGCTGCTGACCCGCGCCGATTCCGGGGGACGGCACGCCGCGACCTCGGACATGGATGGCCTGGACACGCCGACCCAGCTCTTTCACCAGCTCGTGCGGGGCCCCGCCAACGAGCGCTGCGAGGTCTACACCGGCTTTTTCGGCTTTCAGCCCGCCTCGGGCTGGGGGTACCGCGTGTCCTTCGATCCGCGCTGAGGCTGCGCCGCCTGCGCTGCCGCCGGCAGGCCGAAGATGCCGTCGAAGGCCCAGTTGAAGGCGAAGGTGTAGACCAGGAAGAACAGCATCAGCCCCGCCTCCATCACCAGTGCCTGCAGCAGGCTCACGTCCAGCCACCAGGCGAAGACCGGGATCAGGATCAGCCCCAGCCCGCCCTCGAAGCCCAGCGCATGCGCCACGCGCCGGCGCAGGCTGCGCCCGCGCACCGCCTGGCGCGCTTCCCACCACTCGAAGGCGGTGTTGAACACGAGGTTCCACACCAGCGCGATGGCCGAGGCCATGGCGGAGGCGACGCCCGCCTTCATGAGGCCGCTGTCGGAAGTGAGCGCCAACCCGGCGCTGGCGCACACGATGGCGATGCCCTCGTAGAGGGTGACGTAGACGATCTTTCGCTGAATGCCTTGCATGGACGGCACTTTATGTCTTGAATGCTGATATAAAAAGTCATCTTCTTTCAGATAAATTGATAGAAATGGCCTTCACCAGCGAGAACGTGGCGGTCTTCCTGGCGGTGCTCGACAGCGGCTCCTTCTCGGCCGCGGCGCGCGCCCTGGGCCGGGTGCCCTCGGCCGTGAGCATGGCGATCGCGCACCTGGAGGCGGAACTGGACCTGCCGCTGTTCGACCGCTCGGGCCGCGAGCCGCAGCCCACCGCGGCGGCGCGCGCGCTGGAGCCGCAGGCGCGCCTGCTGGCCGGCCAGTTGGCGCAACTGGAGGCGCAGGCCCTCTCGCTCACCCGGGGCCTGGAGAGCCGGCTGACGCTGGCCATCGCCCCCGAACTGCTGGGCGCCGCCTGGACCGGCGCCGTCGCCCGGCTGGTGCGGGATTTCCCGCTGCTGGACGTGGAGGTGCTGGCCGCGCCGCAGGCCGACGCGCTGGCGCTGCTGCACAGCGGCCGCGCCCAGCTCGCGCTGGTCTTCGAGCGGCCCGGCCAGGACGGCCGGGAGGGCTTTCAGGAGGTCGGCAGCGAGACGCTGGTGGCCGTGGTGGCGCCGGGCCATCCGCTGCTGCAGGAGGCCGGCGGGCAGGGCGGCGGCCTGGGCGAGGCGCACCTGGGGCGCACGCGGCAGATCGTGGTGGCCGGGCGCGACGCCGGCGTGGCCGACCCGCGCCTGCTGTTCGCGCGGCAGCGCTGGCTCACCGACAGCCCCGAGGCCGCCTGCAGCCTGCTCGAGGCCGGCCTGGGCTGGGGCTGGCTGCCGCGCAGTGTGGTGCGCCCCCAGCTGGCCGCGGGCACGCTGCGCGAGCTGCCGCTGGCCGGCCTGACCAACGCGCTCACGCTGTGGGTGGACGTGGTCTGGTCCAAGGAGCGGCCGATGGGCCTGGGCGCCGCCCGCTTCCTGGCGCTGATGCGCGAGGCCAACGGCTGAGCGCCGCGTCCCGGCGCCGCCTCAGGGCCGGTCACCCAGGGGCGTGTTCTGGCCGGCCGAGGGCGTCGCCGAACCGCGTGGGGCGGGCATCGGCCGGGGCGGCGGCATCGGCCGGCCGGCGCCCGGGGGTGGGCCGTTCCACTGCGGCGGGCGCGGGCCGGGCCCGGGGCGGCTTCCCGGACCCTCGGGGCGGCCGGGCCGGCCCGGGCGGCTTTCCCAGCCGGGCGGGCGCGCCGCCGGCGGCGCCACGCCGGGCCGGTGCGGCCGATCGGGCGGCCGCCAGCCGGGGCGCGGCCGGTCGGGGCCCTGCCAGCCGGGCCGGGGCGGCGGCCCGCCTGGCGGGTGCCAGCCCGGGCGGGGCGGGCGGGGGTGCCAGCCGATGGGCGGCGGCGGGGCGGGGCGCCATCCCGGCATCGGCGGCGGGGGCGGGCGGTGCCCCCACCAGCGCGGCTCGCGGAACCAGGGCCGGTTGCGGTAGTGGTCGCTCCAGTAGCTGCCGAGGGTGAAGCCGATGATCGGAACGCCGATCATCGCCCCGTAGCTCACCAGCGGCACCACGTCGCTGCCCCAGGCGTAGTCGAGCCGGCTGGCCACCACCCATCCGCGCAGGCCGTCGGGCAGCACCACGTCGCACCAGGCATAGCCGGTGGTGCAGCCGATGACGTTCAGCGGCTGGCCGGCGGCCAGCTGGACGACCACCGGGTAGTCGGTGCCCGGCCCGGCGCGCAGGTTCAGCACGCCGCGCGTGTAGGCCTCCTGCGCCGAGGCGGCCATCGGCAGGGCCAGCGTCAGCGCCAGGGCGCCGGCCGCCAGCCAGCGCAGGGAACGGGGGGGCGGTTTCGATTCGGGCATCGCGGCCTCCTTGTGTGCGGATGAACCTGATCCACGGTAGAGCCCCGCGGCGCGTTGTCAATCGGTGGGCGCCACCTGGAGGGGAGGGCGCGGCGGCCCTGCGCGGTTCAGGCAGCCTCGCGGTAGAAGGGCCCGGCCGCCACCGCCCGCGCCCGCATCGGCGCCACTGCCGCGCCGATGGCGGCGATGTGGTCGGGCGTGGTGCCGCAGCAGCCGCCGACGATGTTGACCAGCCCCTCGGCTGCGAACTCGTGCAGCAGCCGCGCCGTGACGTCCGGCGTCTCGTCGAAGCCGGTGTCGCTCATCGGGTTGGGCAGGCCGGCGTTGGGGTAGCAGCTCACGAAGGTCTCGGGCGCCGCGCGGTTCAGCTCCTGGATGTAGGGCCGCATCAGGGCCGCGCCCAGCGCGCAGTTCAGGCCGATGGCCAGCGGCCGTGCGTGGCGCACGCTGTGCCAGAAGGCGGTGACGGTCTGGCCCGAGAGGATGCGGCCGGAGGCGTCGGTCACCGTTCCGCTGATGATGATGGGCAGGCACTCGCCGGTGGCCTCGAACACCTCGTCGATGGCGAACAGGGCGGCCTTGG
Source organism: Xenophilus azovorans DSM 13620 (assembly GCF_000745855.1). Classification (GTDB taxonomy): domain Bacteria; phylum Pseudomonadota; class Gammaproteobacteria; order Burkholderiales; family Burkholderiaceae_C; genus Xenophilus; species Xenophilus azovorans. The sequence continues at coordinate 85,383 of NZ_KN050767.1, read as the reverse complement.
CGTTGAGGGTGTCGAAGATGGTCTCGACCAGCAGCACGTCGGCGCCGCCCTCGATCAGCGCGGCGGTCTGCTGGTGGTAGGCGGCGCGCAGCTGCTCGAAGTCGACGTTGCGGGCGCCGGGGTCGTTCACGTCGGGGCTGATGCTGGCCGTCTTGGGCGTGGGGCCGAGGGCGCCGGCGACGAAGCGCGGCCTGTCGGGCGTGGAGAACTTGTCGCAGGCCTCGCGCGCCAGGCGGGCCGAGGCGAGGTTCATCTCGCGCGCCAGGTGCGCCATTTCGTAGTCTTCCTGCGCGATGGTGGTGGCGCCGAAAGTGTTGGTCTCGACCAGGTCCGCCCCGGCGGCCAGGTAGCCTTCGTGGATGTCGCGGATGACGTCGGGGCGCGTCAGCGAGAGCAGTTCGTTGTTGCCCTTCACATCCTTGGGGGCATCCCGGAAGCGTTCGCCGCGGTATTGTTCCTCGGAAAGACGCAGCCGCTGGATCATGGTGCCCATGGCGCCGTCCAGGATGGCGATGCGTTCGGCGAGAATACCGGGCAGCTCACGGGCGCGGGTGTAGGCGGGCAGGCTCATGGCGGCGATTGTAGGAATCGCCCCTTGCGCGGGCCGGCACGGCATCCCGGCGGCCCTGCCGTGTGGCGGGCTGTCCGGCCGGCGCTTGACGGGTGTCATGAAGCCGTCGGGCGGCATCGGTTAGTGTCGGCACACCGCCGGCCACCCCGCTTCCCTTACTTTTTCATCGTTCGTGTGCGCCCCGTGCGCGCCGCCCTGGTTGCCATGTCCGAATCCTCCCTCACGGAGGGGCCGCTTCCCCTGCCCCCCGAAGCCCCGCTGCCGCACCGCAAGATCATCCGCGGCTGGCTGCTGCCGCTGGTGCAGCGCACCACCCTGCAGCCGATCGCGCTGCTGGCGCTGGACTACGTGTTCTTCTTCGCGCTGCTGGCCGCCGCCGTGCTGCTGCAGCCGTGGTGGGCGCGCCTCGCGGCCGGCCTGGCCTGCGGCTTCGTCATCGGGCGCCTGTTCATCATCGGCCACGACGCCTGCCACCAGAGCCTGACGCCGCACCGGCGCCTGAACAGGTGGCTGGGCCGCATCGCCTTCCTGCCCTCGCTCACGCCCTACAGCCTGTGGGACATGGGCCACAACACGGTTCACCACGGCTTCACCAACCTCAAGGGCGTGGACTTCGTCTGGGCGCCCCTGACGCAGACCGAGTACGAGGCGCTGCCGCCGGCGCGCCGCTTCATGGAGCGCCTGTACCGCAGCGGCTGGGCGCCCGGCGTGTACTACATGGTCGAGATCTGGTGGCGCCGCATGATCGCGCGCGACAAGTCGGCCAACGCCGAGCGGCCCGTGTTCTCGCGCGACTGCGCGCTGGTGCTGTCCTTCGCCGCGCTGTGGCTGGCGGCGCTGGTGGCGGTGAGCTTCGCCACCGGCCGCGCGCTGCTGCCGATGCTGGGCTTCGCCTTCGTGCTGCCGGTGCTGTTCTGGTTCGCGATGATCGGCTTCGTGGTGTACGTGCACCACACGCACGTCAAGGTCTCGTGGCACGACGACCGCGCGGCCTGGCAGCGCGCGCAGCCCTTCGTCTCCACCACCGTGCACCTGACCTTCCCGTGGCGCATCGGCTCGCTGATGCACCACATCATGGAGCACACGGCGCACCACGTGGACATGAGCATCCCGCTGTACAAGCTCAAGGCCGCGCAGGCCCGTATCGAGGAACTGCTGCCCGGGCGCATCGTGGTGCAGCGCTTCTCGTGGCGCTGGTACTTCGACACCGCGCGCCGCTGCAAGCTGTACGACTTCACGCAGCGCTGCTGGACCGACTTCAAGGGCCGCGCGACCAGCGAGCCGGCGCCGGTGCCGGCGGCCGCGCTCTGAGGCGCAAGGGCGCTCACCCACATCCAATCCAACCGTTCGGGCTGAGCCTGTCGAAGCGCCGCAACCCGGCTTCGACAGGCTCAGCCCGAACGGTTTTTATGGAGTCAGCGGCAAAGTGCAATCGGCCTGCAGCGCCGGCCGGGCGGGCGTTTCAGCCAAACGCGCAACAAACGAGACGATCCGACCTCAACGCGGCATCGGCTGGCCGCGGGCCCAGCCCGGCCGCATCGGGAACAGCGGCTCGCCCGGGCCGCCGCGCGGTGCCACGTAGATCACCGTGCCGCCGCCGTAGCCATAGCCGTAGTGTTCGTAGCCCACCACGCCGACGCCCGGCTGCGGCACGCCGCGCCAGGGCAGCGGCGTGTCCGTGCGGTGGTCCAGGTCCTCTTCCTCCCCGGCCTGCGCCGTGCGGTCTTCGGGCAGGTCCTGCAGCCGGCCTTCCGCCACCCAGCCGCGCATGCCGCCGGCCAGCACCACCTCGCACCACGGCGCGTCCTGGACGCAGCCGAGCACCTGCGCACGCTGCGCCGCGCCCAGCCGCTGCACCACGGCGGCGCGGGCGGAAGGCTCGGCCCGCAGCACGCTGCGGGGCAGCACCAGGGCCTCGTCCTCGCCGGCCTGGGCCGCGGCCGGCAGGCAGAGCAGGGCCGCGAGCAGCGGCAGCAGCGGACGAATGGCGGACATGGCGTTCCCTCCTCCTGGCAGAAGCGGGTGAGTTTGGCACAGGGCCGCGCTAGCATCGCCCGCTGCACCCGCCGTCCATGCCGACCACCCCCTCCGATCCTTCCCCCACGCTGCAGCCCGGCCTGATGGTGCTGCACGGCAACCGGCCGGAGGACCTGCGTCGGCTGCTCGTCGCGTGGATGCAGCGCCACCCGCTCGCGCCGCTGGAGAACGAGGTGGTGCTGGTGCAGAGCAACGGCATCGCCCAGTGGCTCAAGCTGGCGCTGGCGGCCGAGCCGGCCGAGGGGGGCCTGGGCATCGCCGCCGCGCTGGACGTGCAACTGCCGGCGCAGTTCCTGTGGCGCGCCTACCGCGCCGTGCTGGGCCGCGATGCGGTACCCGAGCGCTCGCCGCTGGACGAGGCGCCGCTGGCCTGGCGCCTGATGCGCCTGCTGCCGGCTTTGCGCGACACGCCGGGTTTCGAGCCGCTGGCACGTTTCCTGGCCCAGGATGCCGACCTCCGCAAGCGTCACCAGCTCGCCCTGCGCCTGGCCGACCTGTTCGACCAGTACCAGGTCTACCGCGCCGACTGGCTCGACGACTGGGCCGCGGGGCATGACCGGTTGGCCTCGCTGCGCCACGGCACCCGTACGCTGCCCGACGATCAGCGCTGGCAGGCCCTGCTGTGGCGCGCCGTGCTTCAGGACGCCGGCCCCGAGGCGGCGGCCGAAAGCCGCGCCGGCGTGCACCAGCGCTTCATCGCCGCGCTGGCCGCGCTGCCCGAAGGCGCCCCCGCCCCGCGCGGCCTGCCGCGCCGCGTCACCGTGTTCGGCATCTCCGCGCTGCCCGCGCAGACCCTGGCCGCGCTGCACGCCCTCGCGCGCTTCGCGCAGGTGATGCTGTTCGTGCACAACCCCTGCCGCCACCACTGGACCGACATCGTGGCCGACCAGGACCTGCTGCGCGGCGCCTACCGCCGCCAGGCGCGCCGGCCCGGCATGCCCGCGGTGCTCGACCCCGAGGCGCTGCACCAGCACGCCCATCCGCTGCTGGCCGCCTGGGGCAAGCAGGGCCGCGACCACCTGCACCTGGTCGACGGCATCGACGAGCCCGAGCGCTACCGCGCCGCATGGTCCGGCATCGGCAGCGGGCGCATCGACCTCTTCAGCGATGACGGCGCGCCGCCGCACAGCCTGCTGCGCCAGCTGCAGGACGACATCCTCGAACTGCGCCCGCTGGCTGAGTCGCGCGCCCTCTGGCCGGCCGTCGATCCCGCGCAGGACCGCTCGCTGCGCTTCCATGCCGCGCATTCGGCGCAGCGCGAGGTCGAGGTCCTGCACGACCAGCTGCTGGCCCGCTTCGACGCCGACCCCACGCTGCAGCCGCGCGACGTGATCGTGATGCTGCCCGACGTGGACGCCTACGCGCCGCACATCGAGGCCGTGTTCGGCCGCGTGCCGCGCGGCGACCCGCGCCACATCCCCTTCGCCGTCGCCGACCAGGGCCGCCGCGGGCGCGAGCCGCTCCTGATCGCGCTGGAACAACTGCTCCAGCTCCCCGACAGCCGTTTCGCCGCCAGCGACGTGCTCGATCTGCTCGACGTGCAGGCCCTGCGCGCGCGCTTCGGCCTGGCCGACGAGGCGCTGCCGCAACTCAAGCGCTGGATCGAAGGCGCCGGCGTGCGCTGGGGCCTGGATGCCGCGCAGCGCGCCGCGCACGGCCTGGAAGCCGCCGGCGAGGCCAACAGCTGGCGTTTCGGCCTCGACCGCATGCTGCTCGGCTTCGCCGTCGGCGAGGGCGCCCCCTTCGACGGCATCGCGCCCTACGACGAAGTGGGCGGCCTCGACGCCGCCGCCCTCGGGCCGCTGGCCGCCCTGTTGCGCGCCCTGCGCGAGACCCTGGACACGCTGGCCGAGCCCGCCATGCCGGCGCAGTGGGCCGAGCGCCTGCGCGCCCTGCTGCAACGCTTCTTCGCGCCGCAGGCGCCGCGCGACCAGCTGCGCGTGCAGGAGCTGCTGCACGCCCTCGAACGCTGGCTCGAAGACTGCGCCGGCGCCACCTTCGACGAGGCCCTGCCGCTGGCCGTGGTGCGCGAAAGCTGGCTCGCCCTGGCCGAGCCGCATGGCCTGCAGCAGCGCTTCATGACCGGTGGCGTCAGCTTCTGCACGCTGATGCCGATGCGCGCCATCCCCTTCCGGGTGGTGTGCCTGCTGGGCATGAACGACGGCGACTTCCCGCGCCCCGCCGTGCGCGCCGACTTCGACCTGATGCAGGGCGACTGGCGCCCCGGCGACCGCTCGCGCCGCGACGACGACCGCTACCTGCTGCTGGAGGCGCTGCTGTCGGCGCGCGAGCAGCTCTACATCAGCTGGGTCGGCCGCGACGTGCGCGACAACAGCCACCGCGCGCCCAGCGTGCTCGTCGGCCAGTTGCGCGACCACCTGGCGGCCGGCTGGCGATTGGCGAATCCTGCGGGCCATGAAGACGATGCCGGCGCGCTGCTGCCGGCCCTGACCACCGAGCACCCGCTGCAGCCCTTCAGCCCGCGCTACTTCGCCGCCGATGCGCCGGCGGCGCCGGCGCTCGACGGCCTGTACAGCTACGGCGCCGAGTGGCAGGCCGCGCACGGCGCCGCTGCACCGCAGGCGGCCGAAGGGCCCCTGCCGCCCTGGCAGCCCGACGAGCCGCTCGCGCTGCGCGAACTCGAAGCCTTCATCGCCCAGCCCATCGAGGCCTTCTTCGCCGAGCGACTGCGCGTGCGCTTCGACGACGAGGCCGAGGCGGCGCTGGACGACGAACTCTTCGCCGTCGACGGCCTGCAGAACTGGCAGCTGGAGCAGGCGCTGCGCGGCGCGCTGCAGCCGTGGTGCGATGCGCAGCCGTCGACGGCCGCGGCACGTGCGGGCTTGCACGAAGCACTCACGGTGCAGGCCGGGCAGTTGCAGCGAGAGGGCCGCCTGCCGATGCGCGCCTTCGGTGAGCTGGCCGCAGCCGGGCTGCAGCAGCGCGTGGCGCGCACGCTGGGCCACTACCTCGATGCGTGCGAGCAGTGGCCCGTGGCGGAGGAGCACCCCATCGCGCTGCGCTGGCACGACGCCGGCAGCGGCATCGCGCTGGAAGACACCCTCCCGCCGCGCCGCCTGCCCGCCGCCGGCCACGACGCGCCGCCCGCGCGCGTGCTGCTCGCCAACGGCCGCTTGCACAAGGGCAAGGACTTCGCCTGGCACCACGTCGTGCGTCACTGGCCTGCGCACATCGCCCTGCAGATCGCTGCGGGGCCGACGCGCACGGTGCTCGCCAGCGAGTCGGGCGTGCTGGCGCTGAAGGAGCTGGACCGCACCGACGCCGAATCCGAACTGTCCGCGTTGATGCAAGCCTGGGCCGCGGGCATGCGCCAGCCGCTGCCCGTGGCCTGCCGCACGGCCTTCGCCGACCTGGGCGGCAAGGACGCCGCGGCCGAGTACGACGGCGCCTGGAACCGCGACGGCGAAGCGCGCCGGCCGGCGCTGGCGCGCGCGTACCCCTCCTTTGCGGACCTGTCCGCTGCCACCACGCCCGACGGACGCGGCTTCACCGCGTGGCGCGACCGGCTCTACGCGCCGCTGTGGCGCGCCTTGGGCAGCCCGCGCCAGGGCGCGGAGGACAAGGCATGACCGGCCCGCAGCCGCTGGACCCGCTGCGCTTCCCGCTGCACGGCGCGCGCCTGATCGAGGCGAGCGCCGGCACCGGCAAGACCTGGACCATCGCGCTGCTCTACCTGCGCCTGGTGCTGGGCCACGGCGAGCCGGGCACCGCCTTCGCGCGGCCGCTCACGCCGCCCGAGATCCTGGTCGTGACCTTCACCGAGGCCGCCACGCAGGAGCTGCGCGAGCGCATCCGCGCCCGGCTCGCCGAAGCGGCGCGCGTGTTCGCCGGCGAGGCCGCGCCGCAGCCCGGCGACGTGCTGGCCGCGCTGCAGGGCGGCTACCCGCCCGACCAGTGGCCCGCCTGCGCGCACCGCCTGCGCACCGCCGCGCAGTGGATGGACGAGGCCGCCGTCCACACCATCCACGGCTGGGCCTGGCGCATGCTGCGCGAGCACGCGATGGGCAGCGGCAGCCTTTTCGCGCAGACGCTGCAGACCGACCTGCAGGACCTGCAGCAGCGCGTGCTGCACGACCACTGGCGTCGGCACTACTACCCGCTGGATGCGGCGGCCGCGCGCGCGCTGCTGCAATGCTTCGCCTCGCCCGAGGCGCTGTGGCAGGCCGCCAAGCCGCTGCTCGGGCGGGACGACGCGCGCCTGCACCTGAAGGGCGAGGCGCTCGACGCGGCGCACGACGTGATGCAGGAACTGCGCGCGCTCGGCGAGGCCATGGCGCGGGCCGACGAAAGCGAAGCCGCCGCCCGCGCGCTCTGGCGCGAGGACCGCGCCGCGCTGGAATCGCTGTGGCGCGACCAGCTTCGTCCGCACCTCAACGGCAACAGCTACCGTGGCAAGGACGACGACACCGTCTTCGACGGCTGGCTGGCCGCGCTCGGCGACTGGTGCGAAGGCGCGGAGGCGCCGAAGAACATCGAGCGCTTCGGCTGCGCGGGCCTCAAGCTCAAGAAGGGCCAGCCGGTGCCCGAGCATGCCGCCATGGCTGCGATCGACGCCTGGCTGGACACGGCCGGCGCCGCGCAGCCCGATGACCTGCGCGCCCGCCTGGCCGCCCACGCCGCCGCCGAGCTGCGCAGCGCCCTGGCGGCTGAGAAGCAGCGCCGTGCCGAACTGGGCTTCGACGACCTGCTGCTGCAGCTAGATCGCGCATTGCGCGGCGAAGGCGGCGACGCGCTGGCCGCGCACATCCGCGCGCAGTTCCCCATCGCGCTGATCGACGAGTTCCAGGACACCGACCCGGTGCAGTACCGCATCTTCCGCCGCATCTACGGCGACGCCGGCGCGGAAGATGCCGGGCTGATCCTGATCGGCGACCCCAAGCAGGCGATCTACGCCTTCCGCGGCGCGGACATCCGCACCTACCTGCGTGCCCGCGCCGACACGGCCCCGGCGCACTACGCGCTGGGCACCAACCACCGCTCGACCGAGGCGGCGGTGTGCGCCGTCAACCACGTGTTCGGCCGCGCGCAGCAGCACGAACGCGGCGCCTTCCGCTTCGCGCGGGACGGCGACGACCCGGTGCCCTTCCTGCCCGTGCAGGCCCGCGGCCGGCCCGAGGCGCTGTGGCTGGACGGCGCGCCCGCGCCGGCGATGACGCTGTGGTCGCAGGCGCCCGCGGAGGGCAGGGCCTTCGTCGGCCTGGGCGAGTACCGTGCCCACATGGCCGAGGCCTTCGCCTCCGAGGTGGTGCGCTGGCTCGGCGGCGACAGCGGATTCCGGCACGAGGACGGCGGCTGGCAGCCGCTGCGCCCGGCCGACATCGCCGTGCTGGTGCGCAGCGGCACCGAGGCCGACGCCATCCGCGGCGCGCTCGCCGTGCGCGGCCTGCGCAGCGTCTACCTGTCCGACCGCGCCTCGGTCTTCGCCACGCCCGAGGCGCAGGACCTGCAGCACTGGCTGCGCGCCGCCGCCGACCCCGGCGACGAGGCGCTGCTGCGCACCGCGCTGGCCACCCGCACGCTGGGCCTGCCGCTGGCCGAGCTGGCGCGGCTGCAGGAGGACGAGCTGGGCTGGGAGGCGATCGCGCTGCGCTGGCGCGGCCTGCACGAGCTGTGGCAGCGCCACGGCGTGCTGCCGATGCTGCACGAGCTGCTGCACGCCCACGGCCTGCCCGCGCGCTGGCTGGCGCAGGAGGGCGGCGAGCGGCGCCTGACCAACGTGCTGCACCTGGCCGAGTGGCTGCAGCGCCGCGCCGGCGAACTCGACGGCCCGCAGGCGCTGCTGCGCGCCTTCGCCGAGCGCGTGGCCAGACCCGAGGGCGAGGAGGACATCCTGCGCCTGGAAAGCGACGACGCGCTCATCAAGGTCGTGACCATCCACAAGTCCAAGGGCCTCGAATACCCGCTGGTGCTGCTGCCCTTCATCGCCGCCTGGCGCGACGCGAAGAAGGACAGCACTCGCGCCGTCGGCTTCCACGACGAGGCGCTGGACGCGCCCGTGCTCGAACTCGACGGCGCGCACGACGAGGCGCACCGCCGCGCCGAAGAGGAACGCCTGGCCGAGGACATGCGCCTGCTCTACGTGGCGCTGACCCGCGCGCGCCATGCGCTGTGGCTGGGCGTGGCGCCGCTGGCCACCGGCAGCGCACGCAAGGTCGAGCTGCACAAGGGCGCGCTCGGACAGGTGCTCGGCGCCGGCGCGCCGGTCGACAGCCTGGAGGCGTACCACGAGGGCCTGGATGCCTTGGCCGCCGGCTGCCCCGACATCGCCGTGCGGCCCGTGCCCGCGCCACAGGACGTGCGGTGGCAGCCGCCGCCCGCGCCGGCCCTCGGCCCCGCGCGCGTGCCGCTGCGCCAGGGCCACGCGCCGTGGTGGATCGCCAGCTACTCGGCGCTGGTGCAGCAGCTCGGCGCCGAGGTCGCGCCCTCGGTGTCTGCCGACGAGGAGGGTGCCGAGCCCGAGGACGCACGGCAGGACCAGGCGCTGGAGGAGGCCGCGGCCGCTTCGCCATCCGTTCAGGCGGCGCCGGTCCAGCCGGCCGCCGGCACCTGGCACGCCTTCCCCAAGGGCTCCGAGCCCGGCAGCTTCCTGCACGGCCTGCTGGAGTGGTGCGCGCAGCAGGGCTTCGCCCGCGTGCTGAAGACGCCGCAGGCGCTGCGCGACCTGGTCGCGCGCCGCTGCGCCGTGCGCGGCTGGGAGGCCTGGATCGACCCGCTGTGCGACTGGCTGCCGCGCTGGCTGGCGCTGCCGATGCCGCTGCCGGGCGCGGCGCCGGCCACGCTCGCGGGGCTGGCGCAGTACCAGACCGAGATGGAGTTCTGGGTGCCGGTGCAGCGCGCCGACGCGCGCCGCATCGACGCGCTGGTCACGCGCCATACCCTCGGCGCCGCGCCGCGCCCGGCCCTGCCCGGCACGCGGCTGGCCGGCATGCTCAAGGGCTTCATGGACCTGGTGTTCGAGCACGAGGGCCGCTGGTGGGTGGCCGACTACAAGTCCAACTGGCTGGGGCCGGATGCCGCCGCCTACGACGACGCGGCGATGCGCGAGGCGCTGCTGGCGCACCGCTACGACGTGCAGTACGTGCTCTACGTGTTCGCGCTGCACCGCCTGCTGCGCGCGCGGCTGCACGGCTACGACTACGAGCGGCACATGGGCGGCGCGGTGTACCTCTTTCTGCGCGGCGCCGATGCCGGAACGCGCGGCGTGTTCGCCGAGCGGCCGCCGCGCGAATTGATCGAGTCGCTGGATGCGCTCTTCGGCGCGGAGGCTGTCGCATGACCCGCCGTGCCGCACCGCCCGCGCCCGCGATGCCGGATCTGTTCGACGCCGACCCGGCCGCGGCGGCCGCCGATGCGCGCCGGGCGGACCTGCTGTCGGATCTCGATCACTGGGTCGCGCAAGGCTGGCTGCGCGAGCTGGACCGCAGCTTCGCCCTGTTCCTGCTGTCGCGCGAGGCGGCCGCGCCGCCCGAGGTGCTGCTGGCCGCTGCGCTCGCCAGCCACCAGCTCGGCCGCGGCCACGTCTGCCTCGACCTGTCCGCGACGCTGGACGACAGCCGCGCCAGCCTGTCGCTGCCGCCCGAGCAGGCCGCCGGCGCCGCGCCGCGCGGCCTGGACCGCTGGCTGCGCCCGCTGACCCTCGCCGGCTGGCAGGGCGCGCTGCGCGGCAGCTGCCTGTGCGGCGCGAGCGAGGGCGACACGCCCCTGGTACTGCAAGGCCCGCGCCTGTACCTGCGGCGCTACTGGCGCTACGAGCAGGAGGTGCGCGCGCGCATCGAGGCGCGCCTCGCCCCCGCACCCGTCGCGCCGGCCGAGCGCATCCGCCCCGTGCTCGACCGGCTGTTCGACGACGCCGCAGCGCCGGCCGGGCCGAACTGGCAGAAGCTTGCCTGCGCCCTCGCGCTGCGCCAGCGCTTCGCCATCGTCACCGGCGGCCCCGGCACCGGCAAGACCACCACCGTGGTGCGCCTGCTGGCCCTGCTGCAGTCGATGGCGCGCGAACACGGCGGCGCCGCGCTGCGCATCAGGCTGGCCGCGCCGACCGGCAAGGCCGCCGCGCGCCTGACCGAATCCATCCGCGGCGCGCTCGACCGCCTGCCCTGGGCGCAACTGGCATCGCCGCGCGACGACGTGCCCGACCAGGCCACCACCCTGCACCGCCTGCTCGGCAGCCGTCCCGACAGCCGGCGCTTCCGCCACCACGCCGGCCACCCGCTGCCGCTGGACGTGCTGGTGGTGGACGAGGCCTCGATGGTCGACCTGGAGATGATGGCCGCGCTGCTGGCCGCCCTGCCGCCCGCGGCGCGCCTGGTGCTGCTCGGCGACAAGGACCAGCTCGCCTCCGTCGAGGCCGGCGCCGTGCTGGGCGAGCTGTGCCGCCGCGCCGAAGGCGGCCACTACGACGCGGCCACCGCGCAATGGCTGGCCGACGCCGCCGGCCAGCGCCCGCCGCCCGCGCTGTGCGATGCCGCCGGCCGCCCGATGGACCAGGCCATCGCCATGCTGCGCGTGAGCCACCGCTTCGGCGTCGACAGCGGCATCGGGCAGCTCGCCGCCGCGGTGAACGAGGGCCGCGCCGAGGCGGCGCAGGCGCTGCTGCGCGAAGGCCGCGGCGACCTGCGTGTCTGCGCCCTCCAGGCCGCGCCCGCCAGGCTGGCCCAGGATGCAGCGCTGCGCGCCCTGGTCCTGGCCGACGAGGACGCCGGCCCGGTGGGCCCGGCCCACGCCCTGCGCCTGATGCAGGCCACCCGCCCCGCGCCCGACGTGCCGCGCGCCGACTGGGACGCCTGGGCCGCGCGTGTGCTGCGGGCGATGGGCCGCTTCCAGCTGCTCGCCGCGCTGCGCGAGGGGCCGTGGGGCGTCGCCGGCCTCAACGCCACCGTGGCGGAGATCCTGCGCGAGGCCGGCTGGCTGCAGGGCACGCAGGGCTGGTTCCCCGGCCGGCCGGTGCTCGTCACCCGCAACGACCATGCGCTCGGCCTGATGAACGGCGACGTCGGCCTGGTGCTGGAGCTGCCCGCCCGCTTCGATGATGACGGCCACCCCGACCCAGCGGCCGGCCTGGCGCGCCGCGTCGCCTTCCCCGCGGCCGACGGCAGCGGCGGCGTGCGCTGGGTGCTGCCGGCGCGCCTCGCGGCCGTCGAGACCGTCTTCGCCATGACCGTCCACAAGTCGCAGGGCTCCGAGTTCGAGCACTGCGCCCTGGTGCTGCCCGACGCCGCCAGCCCCGTGCTCACGCGCGAACTGGTCTACACCGGCATCACGCGGGCCAGGACCTGGTTCACCCTCGCCGCGCCCGCCGCCGCCGGCGATCGGGTGCTGCGCGAGGCGATCGGGCGGCGCGTGCTGCGGGCGAGCGGGCTGATGGCGGACCTAGGCTGAAAGCGGAGTGCTGACGTCGTGTGCTGTGGCAGGATGCCGCCCGGCAGTCAGTGAGTGTGGTTCGGAGTACGGCCGAGACCGCTGCAATGCGCTTGCCATCATCGTTTCAGTTCAGGATAGAAGGTCTGCTATGCCCCATACCGTTTTTATTCGGCGCGTTGTGTTGCGCAACTACAAGAGCATTGGCAACTGCGACGTACGCCTGCAACCCTTGACCTATCTTGTCGGACAAAACGGGGCTGGCAAGAGCAATTTTCTCGACGCCCTCCACTTTGTCCGAGATGCGCTCGCAGGCTCTCTCGACAACGCCATTAATGAGCGCGGCGGTTTGAACGAGGTGCGCCGACGCTCCAGCGGTCACCCTACCTATTTCGGCATTCGCCTCGAATTTCGCTTGAAGGACGGCCGCGAAGGCTGGTACGCCTTTGATATTGGGGCCATGGCCAGTGGTGGCTACGAAGTGCAACATGAGAAGTGTGTCATCGGGGGCATCGGCAAAGGGCCTTTCTTTCGCATTGAGAAAGGCCGACTGATCGACAGCAGCGAAGCTGCTTTTCCTGCCGTGACGGCGGATCGGCTCGCACTAGTAGCGGCTTCTGGCTTCACGGCGTTCAGACCCGTGTTCGATGCGTTGACGGCGATGGGCTTCTACAACCTGAATCCGAAGCTGATGCGGGAGCTTCAGAAGCCGCAGGATGGCCGTTTGCTCAAGTCAGTAGGCGAGAACATCGCAAGCGTGATTGGCCACCTGGAACGTGTTGCGCCGGATCGGGTGGAGACGATCCGGGAATATCTTCAATCGGTGGTTCCCATGGTGCATGGCATGGAGCGCAAAGCCATCGGTCCCATGGAAACCTTGGAGTTCCGTCAAGACATGGCTGGTGCCAAGCATCCCTGGAAATTCCTGGCACAGAACATGTCGGATGGCACGTTGCGCGCCTTGGGTGTGCTAACTGCGTTGCTTCAAAGTAATGTTGACTATTCACCTACATTGATTGGGATCGAGGAGCCGGAAACGGCATTGCATCCGGCTGCCAGCGCTGCCTTGCGAGAGGTGCTGGGTCAGGCGGCCAATCACACTCAGGTGCTGGTGACCAGTCATAGCCCGGATCTGTTGGACGACAAGAGTATCGATGTGGATGCCATTCTCGCGGTAGTTTCGGAAGGAGGAGAAACCAAGATCGCGCCCTTGGACGAGGCTTCTCGCCAGATGTTGCGTGACCATCTGTTCTCTGCCGGGGAATTACTGCGGATGAATCAATTGGCGCCCGATAGAAAGGTTATCGATCGACAAAGCGATGCGCAGATCGACCTGTTTGGGGAGACCCGTTCGTGATTTCGATTGCATCTATCGTGGAGGGCGATGGAGAAGTTGCGGCGTTGCCCATCTTGCTGCGCAGAATAGCCGTGGAGATCAACCCAGCTGTCACTGTCAATCCACTGCAGCCTATCCGCGTGAGACGTGACAAGTTCCTTCATAAGGATGAGGAACTTCGCAGGCAACTGCTGCTGGCTGCTGCGAAGAGTGGTGACAACGGGTGGATCCTGATCCTGCTGGACGCCGACGATGACTGCCCTGCGGCCCTTGGAGCTGAAACATATCGGCGAGCTCAACAAGTTGTGCCGCATCGACGGCTATCGGTCGTGCTGGCAAATCGGGAGTTCGAAGCGTGGTTCATTGCGGCTGCGCAATCCCTGCATGGTGCACGCGGCTTTTCCGTAGCGCCCAATGAACAGATGGAAGCCGAGATCCCGCGCAATGCCAAGGGCTGGATGCGAGAGCACATGAAAGGTGGCACATACAGCGAAATTCTGGATCAGCCAGCGTTTGCAGCGCGATTCAATCTGAGTCAAGCATTCGACCACAGCCGCTCGTTCCGCAAGCTGATCAAGGAGTGGCGCTGCCATGTCTCTGAGCGATCCTCGTGAGATGGTAGAGGCAAGGCGGCAAGCGGCATGTGAACGAACCCACCCCGTCTGCCATCGCCAGGCGGGTGCGCTGACTGATATCTCCCTGTAGAGCAGGCAAGCAACACTCCGTTCAAATAAAAACAATTATCATTACCGTCTTCGCATCACATCCGAGGACTGGAGAGCCACCTTGCCCACGCCGGCCGCGCCCCTGGGTTGCGCGCAGGACATCGGCCTGCTCTACCGCGACCACCACGGCTGGTTGCGCGGCTGGCTGCACCGCCGCCTGGGCTGCGCGCACCATGCCGCCGACGTGGCGCAGGACACCTTCGTGCGCCTGCTGGCGGCGCGCGACGCCCTGCCGCTGCTGCGCGAGCCGCGCGCCTACCTGCGCACCACCGCCCAGCGCCTGCTGGTGGACCACGCCCGCCGGCAGGCCGTCGAGGACGCCTGGCGCGCCGAGGTGGCCCTGCTCGCCGAACACGGCGACCTGCACTACCCCGCGCCGGAGGCGGCACTGGCCGCCCTGCGTGCGCTGCGCGAGCTGAGCGACGTGCTCGACCGCGTGGCCGCCAAGGCCCGCGCCGCCTTCCTGCTGCACTACCTGGACGGCATGACGCACGAGGCGGTGGCGGCCGAGCTGGGCGTGTCCGACCGCATGGTGCGCAAGTACCTGGCCCAGGTGCTGGTGCAGTGCGTGAGATGAAACACCCCCCGTTTGGCCGTCCTCACTTCGTGTGGCCGGCCCATACCCCCCAAGGGGGGCGCACCCGGCGGCCCGGCAAAGCCGGTTCCGCGGGTGCACTGGCATGGCCTGCTTCGCGGCCTTCGGAGCCTTTGCTTGCGAGCCGGTTTCGTGCTCTGCGGGTGGCGCGCAGCGCCATGGCTGAGAGGGCATGAGCGAATCCGGCACGCCCATGCTGGCCGAGCAGGCCGCCGAGTGGCTGGCCGGCCTGGGCGCGACCGACCCCACGGAGCGCGAGCGCGTGCGTGCCGGCTTCGAGGCTTGGAAGGCCGCCGATCCGCGCCATGCCGAGGCCGCCGCGTCCATGGAACGGTGGCTGGCCGCCCTGCAGCCGCTGCAGGGCAGCGGCGCACGCATGGCCCGTGCCGCGCTGCAGGCCGGTGAAGACGCCACGGCCGCCCGGCGCACGCGCTCCCGCGCCGCGGCCGGCCTGGCCGCCGCCGCGGTGGCGGCGCTGGCGCTGTGGGCCGGCGTGCGCGACGAATGGCCACAGGCCCTGGTGGCCGACCTGCGCACCGGCACCGGGGAATGGCGCAGCCAGCCGCTGCCCGACGGCTCGCGCCTCACCCTGGCCGGCGGCAGCGCGGTGGACCTGCACTTCGACGGCCACCAGCGCACCGTGCGCCTGCTGCGCGGCGACATCCTGGTGGACGTCGCCCGGGACCCCGCCCGGCCCTTCGTCGTGCGCACCCGCGACGGCGAGGTGCGCGCGCTCGGCACGCAGTTCGTCGTCGAGCGCGGGGCCGAGGCCACGCGGCTGGCGATGATCGAGTCCGCCACCGCCGTGCGCAGCGCGCGGCAGGTGGCCCGCCATGCCAACGACGCCGTGCGCGTGCAGGCCGGCGAGCAGGTGCGCATCACGTCCGAGGCCGTCACGCCGCTGGGCGCCGTCGATCCGCAGGGCCTGCGCACGCAGTGGCAGCAACGGCAGTGGGTGGTGCTGGACCGCCCGCTGGCCGAAGTGCTGGACGAACTGGCGCGCCACCATCCCGGCCACCTGGGCTACGACGCCGCGCGGCTGGCCGGCCTGCGCGTGAGCGCCGTGCTGCCGCTGGACGACCCCGAGCGCGCGCTGGCGCTACTGCAGGCCAGCTTTCCGCAGCTGCGCGTGACGCGCCTGACGCGCTTCTGGGTGCGGGTGGAGCGGGCGGGCTGAAATTTTTTCGCGGGGAGCGGTTCCGCTTCGGCCGCCTGGCCCGTCAAGGAAGAAAGCGCCTCCTTTTCTTCCTTCCGTCCTTCCTCCGCCCATGCCTTCCGAACTGTTCCTGCGCCCCTCGCGGCGCCTTCGCCGCCGCGTGCCCGCGCGGCTCGCACCCCTGGCCGCTGCCGCCGGCCTCGCCCTGGCCGGCCTGCTGGCCGCGCCGCTGCCTGCGTCGGCCCAGGCGCCGGCAGCCGCCGCGCCCAGCTTCGACATTCCCGCCGGCCCGCTCGACCAGGCCCTGGTGCGCTTCGCGCAGCAGGCCGGCGTCACGCTGTCGATGGACGCCTCGCGCCTGGCCGGCCTGCGCACCGATGGCCTGCGCGGCAGCCGCGGGGTGGACGAGGGCTTCGCGCAGTTGCTGCGCGGCAGCGGCCTGCGCGCCGTGCGCAGCGCGGGCGGCTACGTGCTGGCGGCGGCCGAGCCCGCCTCGTCGGCGCCCGCCGCCGCCCAGGACGCCGCCTCGCTCGCCACCGTGACCGTCAGCGCCGACGCCGAGCGCGGCGCCGCCACCGAGGGCACCGGCTCCTACACCACGCAGTCCACCAGCACCTCGACGCGGCTGAACCTCTCGCCGCGCGAGACGCCGCAGTCCATCAGCGTCATCACCCGCCAGCGCATCGACGACCAGGGCCTGACGCAACTGACCGACGTGATCGCGCAGACGCCGGGCCTGGTCGTGGCCCAGGGCGGCAACACCGGCAGCGACAGCTCGCCCATCTACTCGCGCGGCTTCGGCGTGGACACCTACCTCGTCGACGGCGTGCGTCAGCTCAACTCCGGCTACACCGACATCTTCCAGACCTACGACATCGCCACCGTCGACCGCGTGGAGGTGCTGCGCGGCGCCAGCGGCCTGATGAGCGGCATCGGCACGCCGGGCGCGGCCATCAACGTGATCCGCAAGCGGCCGGTGGCCGGCTTCCAGGCCCTGGTGCGCGGCGAACTCGGCTCGTGGGCGCACCGGCGTGCCGAGGCGGACATCTCCACCCCGCTGAACGAGGCCGGCACCGTGCGCGGCCGGCTGATCGCCGCCATGCAGAAGAGCGACTCGTACATCGACCGCCTGGAGGAAGAGCGCAAGGTGCTCTACGGCGTGGTCGAGGCCGACCTGACGCCCGACACGCGCGTGCACGCCGGCTTCTCGTGGCAGCGCATGGAATCCACCGGCCATGCGCGCGGCGGCCTGCCGGCCTACTACAGCGACGGCACGCGCACGCACTGGCGCGTCTCCGACTCGGCCGCCGCCGACTGGGCCAGCTCCTACCGCCGCTACGGCAGCGTCTTCGCCGGCATCGAGCACCAGCTCGCGCCCGACTGGAAGCTCAAGGCCACCGCCATCCGCAGCTGGACGATCTACGACGAGGTGCTCGGCTACGCCAGCGGCGGCAACCCCGACCGCTTCACCGGCGCGGGCGTGAGCCTGTGGGCCGGCCGCTGGGCGGCCGATCCGCGCCAGGACACGCTGGACGTGCAGGTCACCGGCAAGTTCGACGCGCTCGGCCGCAAGCACGACCTCGTCTTCGGCGCCGAGGCCTCGCGCGCCACCTACACCACGCCGGGCTACAACCTCTGGTACTTCGACGGCTGGAGCAGCGCGATCCCCAACATCCACCTGTGGAACGGCGCCTGGCCCGCGCAGCCCTACAACCCGGCGAACAGCATGCTGACATCGGACGAGCGGCTGTACAGCGCCTACGGCACGCTGCGCTTCCGGCCCGCCGACAGCCTGGCCGTGCTGGTGGGCGCGCGCGTGACCGACTGGCGCCGCGACCAGAGCACCACCACCTTCCGCACCGGCCGCACCACCTACAACGATCGCCGCGAGACCGGCCAGGTCACGCCCTACGCCGCCGTGGTCTGGGACTTCAGCCGCGACTGGAGCGCCTACGCCAGCTACACCGACATCTTCAAGCCGCAGAACAACAAGACGGCCAGCGGCGACTTCCTCGACCCGCAGACCGGCGCCAGCTACGAGGTGGGCGTCAAGGGCAGCGTGCTGGACGACCGCCTGAACGTCAGCGCCGCGGTCTACAAGGCCAAGCAGGACAACCTGCCGGTGGCGATCCCCAACACCTTCGCGCCCGACGGCTCCGCCGCCTACGAGCCCAAGTCGGGCACCAGCACGCGCGGCTTCGAGATCGAGGTCAGCGGCGAGATGCAGCCGGGCTGGCAGCTGTCGGCCGCCTTCGCGCGCAACATGACGCGCGACCGCGACGGCAAGCGGCTGCTGACCCAGGTGCCGCAGAACACTCTCAAGCTGGCCACCAGCTACCGCATCGCCGGCATCGGCCACGGCCTGACGGTCGGCGGCGCGCTGCGCTGGCAGAGCGAGATCTACAGCGACGACATGGGCCCGGCGAAGCTGCGCTTCGTGCAGCCCTCCTACGCGGTGGCCGACCTGATGCTGCGCTACGCCTTCAACCCGCGGCTGGCGGCCACGCTGAACATCTACAACGTCTTCGACAAGCGCTACTACAACACCACCGGCAACAGCTACTGGGGCGCGCCGCGCTCCGCGCGCGTCTCGCTGGAGGCGCGGTTCTGACGCTGCTCCACCACCGACGTTCCCCCCCAACACCGTTGTCCCCTCACCACCGTTCACGCTGAGCTTGTCGAAGCGCTGCGCAGGGCTTCGATCCTTCGACAGGCTCAGGACAGGCCGAGCTCAGCCCGAACGGTCGTTGTGCTTCGAGCGCAAGACCAAATGAACCCTTTTGTCCCCAGGAGACCCATCCGCATGAAAACCCCCGCCCTGCTGTCCCTCGCCCTGGCCGTCCTCGCCGGATCGGCCCAGGCCCACCAGCTCTGGATCGAACGCGACGGCGACGGCCCCGCGCGCGTGTTCGTCGGCGACGTCGACGGCGAGCGCGACCGCGGCGAGGAAGTCGCCAAGCTGGCCGGCACCACGCGCCTGTTCGCCGCCGACCCGGCCGCGCCGCTCAAGCTCACCGCGCACGACGACCGCCTCGAGGCACCCGCGCCCGCCGGTGCCGACCTGCGCCTGGTCAACGACCAGGTGTGGAAGCCCTGGCGCGCCAAGGACGGCACGCTCAAGGCCGCCGTGTTCAACGCCCGCGAAGGCCGCCGCGACACCCGCGCCGCGCTCGACTACGAGTTCGTGCCCGCCGCGCCGCAGGGCGACCGCTTCACGCTCGTCTTCAAGGGCCAGCCCGTGGCCGGCAAGACCGTGACGGTGGTGGACCCGAACCAGTGGGCCAAGCGCCTGAAGACCGACGCCGAGGGGCGCCTCGCGCTGCCCGCGCGCGGCCCCGGCCGCTACGTGCTGGTGGCCTCGCACTCGGTCAAGGAAAAGCGCCAGGTCGTCGGCGAGACTGTGGACGCGGTGGACTACACCGCCACCCTGAGCTTCGTGGTGCACTGAGCATGGCCGTTTCGCTGCTTCTGCGCGCGGCGCTCGCCGGCATCGCCCTCGGCACGGCCGCGCTGCCTGCGACGGCCGACTCCCTGTGGCTGCAGCCCGCGCGCGGCGGCCAGGCCGAGGTGCGCGCCGGCACCCTTGCCAAGCCGCTGGCCGCGCTGCCGGCGCTGAAGGACCCGAAGGCGAGCCAGGGCGGCCAGCCGGTGCCCGCACGTGCCGAGGCCGCGCGCTTCGCGATCGACGCGGGTGCCGACGCCGCCGACTTGCGCTTCACCGCCGTGCTGCCCGGCGCGCAGGGCGTGCTGACCCACTACCAGGCCCGCCTCGGCCGCCGCGACACGGCGCCGGCGAACGACCTCGAACTGGTGCCCACCACGCCCGGCGGCAGCACCTTCCGCCTGATGTGGAAGGGCAAGGCCGTGGCCGCCGCGCAGGTCAACATCGAGACCGCCGAGGGCTGGTCGCGCACGCTGCGGCCCGACGCGGACGGCAGCGTCACGCTGACGACGCCCTTCCCGGGCCTGTACGTGCTGGAGGTCAGCGCGCGCGTCGACGGCAAGGGCGCCAGCTTCGAGGGCCGGGACTACCCCGACGTGCGCCACACCGCCACGCTGAGCTTCGAGGTGCCGGCCCGATGAAATGGCGCGCCCTCGGCGCGGCGCTGGCGGTGGCCGGCGTCGTGGCCGCCGCTGCCCTGCTGCTCCTGCCGCCCGAGGTGCGCTACGAGACCGAGGCCGTGCGCCGGCAGCCGGTGCAGGACACCGTCACCGCCATCGGCACGCTGCAGCCGCGCCAGTACGTGGACGTGGGCGCGCAGGTCTCGGGCCAGATCCGCCGCCTGCACGTGGCCGCCGGCGACGCGGTGCGGCGCGGCCAGCTCCTGGTGGAGATCGACCCCAGCGTGCAGCAGGCCACCGTCGACGCCGGCCGCGCGCAGCTCGACGGCCTGCGGGCCCAGCTCGCCGAGCAGGAGGCGCTGCACCGCCTGGCCGCGCAGCAGATGGCGCGCCAGCGCCAGATGGCAGCCGAGGAAGCCACGCGCGCCGAGGACGTGCAGGCCGCCGAGGCCGAGCTGGCCGTGCGCGCCGCGCGCATCGCGCAGCTTCGTGCCCAGATCGCCGAGACCCGTGCCACGCAGCGCGCCGACGAGGCGCGGCTGGGCTACACGCGCATCTTCGCGCCGATGGACGGCACCGTGGTCGGCGTCGAGGCGCGCGAGGGCCAGACCCTCAACGCCACCTACCAGACGCCGCGCATCCTGCGCATCGCCGACCTGGGCGGCATGACGGTGTGGACCGAGGTGTCCGAGGCCGACGTGCGCCGCGTGCGCCCCGGCATGGCCGTGTGGTTCACCACCCTGGGCAGCGACGGCGAGGGCGAAGCGCGCCGATGGCGCAGCCGCGTGCGCCAGGTGCTGCCCGCGCCGCCGCTGCAGGAAACGAGTGCCGAGTCCGCCGGCGCCGCCGCCGCGCCCGCCACCAAGGCCGTCACCTACACCGTGCTCTTCGACGTCGACAACGCCGACGGCGCGCTGATGCCGCAGATGACGGCGCAGGCGGTCTTCCAGGTCGCCGGCACCGAGGACGCGCTGGCGGTGCCGTTGGCCGCATTGCAGCCCGTGGCCGATGCGCCAGGCCAGGCGGCGGTGCGCGTGCTGGGCGAAGGCGGCCGGCCCGAGCAACGCCGCGTGCGCGTGGGCGTGCGCAGCCGCCACCTGGCCGAGGTGAGCGAGGGGCTGAAGGAGGGCGAGCGCATCGTCACCGGCGAGACGCGCCGACCGCGCACGCCGAAGTGGCTGCAATGGTGACGCCGCCGCTGATCGAGCTGCGCGGCGTGCGCAAGCGCTACGGCGGCAGCGGCGGCCAGCCCGAGGTCGAGGTGCTGCACGGCATCGACCTCACGGTGCGCGCCGGCGAGTTCGTCGCCATCGTCGGCGCCTCGGGCTCGGGCAAGTCCACGCTGATGAACCTGCTCGGCGGGCTCGATCGCCCGAGCGGCGGCAGCTACCTCTTCGAGGGCCGCGACGTGGCCGCGCTGGACGCCGACGCGCTGGCGGCGCTGCGGCGCCAGACCTTCGGCTTCGTGTTCCAGGGCTACCACCTGATCGGCAGCGAGACGGCGGGCGAGAACGTGGAGCTGCCCGCGCTCTACGCCGGCCTGCCGGCGGACGAGCGCGCGCGGCGCGCGCAGGCGCTGCTCGAACAACTGGGCCTGGAAGGCAAGGCCCACTTGAGGCCGCACCAGCTCTCGGGCGGCCAGCAGCAGCGCGTGGCCATCGCCCGCGCGCTGATGAACGGCGGGCGCGTGCTGCTGGCCGACGAACCCACCGGCGCGCTCGACAGCGCCAGCGGCGCCGAGGTGATGGCCCTGCTGCACGCGCTGGCCGACCGCGGCCACACCATCGTGCTCATCACCCACGACCGCGAGGTGGCGGCGCAGGCGCGCCGCGTGGTGGAGATCCGCGACGGCTGCATCGTGGCCGACCGCATGAACGGCGCGCCTGTCGCCGGCACTTCGCCCGTCGCCGCGCCCGCGCTGCCGCCGCAGGACGATGCGCAGGCGCGCCGCGCCACCTTCTTTTCCGAGCTGGGGGAAGCGGCGCGCACCGCCTCGCGCGGCATGGGCCGCAACCGGCTGCGCACCGGCCTCACGCTGCTGGGCATCGTGATCGGCGTGGCCTCGGTGATCGTGATGCTGGCCATCGGCGAGGGCGCGCGCCAGCGCGTGGTCGAGCAGATGGGCACGCTGGGCACCACCATCATGTACCTGGGCGGCCGCGCGCCCGACACCGGCGGGCCACCGGGGCTCATCACCGAGGAAGACCTCGCCGCCCTCGCCGAGCTGCCCGAGATCGCCTACGTCATGCCGGTGATCGGCGACCCGATCCCGGTGCGCCAGGGCCGCGTGGAGCGGCAGGTCTACGTCTTCGCCGCGCAGCACTTCATGCCCGACGTGCACCAGTGGAAGGTCGCGCTCGGCCGCTACCACACCGAGGCCGAGGACCGCGCCCTCACGCCGCTGGTGGTGCTGGGCCACCGCGCGCAGCAGCACTTCTTCCCCGGCGTGGCCGACCCGCGCGGGCGCCAGTTGCTCATCGGCGACTCGCCCTTCGAGGTGATCGGCACGATGGCCGAGCGCGGCGCCGAGTCGGGCGCGCAGAGCTACGACGACATGGTCTTCATTCCCTGGCGCGCCGGCCGCGCGCGCGTGTACCGCGTGCAGACGCAGCCCGACTACACCGTCATCGCGGCCGCCTCGCCCGAGCAGGTGGGGCCGGCCGAGCAGGCCATCCGCCGCGTGCTGCTGGCGCGCCACGGCCGCGAGGACTTCGCCATCAGCAACGCCGCCGCGCGCCTGCAGGCCGAGGCCGAGACGCGCCGCAGCATGACCATGATGCTCGGCCTGATCGCCACCGTCTCGCTGGTGGTCGGCGGCATCGGCGTGATGAACGTGATGCTGATGACGGTGCGCGAGCGGCTGCGCGAGATCGGCATCCGCATGGCCGTGGGCGCGCGCCGGCGCGACGTGCAGCGCCAGTTCCTCACCGAGGCCATGCTGCTCACGCTGGCCGGCGGCGTGGCGGGCGTGGGCGTCGGGCTGGCGGTGGGCATCGGCCTCATCGCGGCCGGTGCGGCGGTGGTGTTCTCGGTCAGCGCGATGCTGCTGGCTTTCGGCTGCGCGGCGGCCACCGGGCTGGTCTTCGGCTTCATGCCGGCGCGCACCGCCGCGCGGCTGGACCCGGTGGTGGCGCTGGCGGGGGAATGAGGATGCGGCTGCACCTTCATCGCTTCGCGGCCGTCGCCGCGCTGCTTTCGGCGGCCGGCTGCGCAACGCACACGCCGCCGCAGGACGCGCCACCGGCGTTGCCCGAACGCTGGGCGCAGGCGCCTGCCACCGGTGCGGACGGGATCGCCGCCGACTGGTGGAGCGCCTTCGGCAGCGCCGAACTCGACGCCCTGGTGCGCCAGGCCGCGGAGGGCAGCCACGACCTCGCGGCCGCCGTCGCGCGCGTGCAGCAGGCCGAGGCCGCCGCGCGCGCGGCCGGCGCGGCGCTGTGGCCCTCGCTGACGGCGGGCGTTTCGGCCGGCCGCGAGGCGCGTCTGGGCGGCCATGCGGACGTGGCCGGCACCGCCTTCGGCGCCAGCCTGCAGATGCGCTACGAGGCCGACTTCTGGGGCCGCCACCGCGCCGCGCGCGACGGCGGCGAAGCCTTGTTGCAGGCCAGCCGGCACGACCGCGACACGCTGCGGCTCGCCCTGGCCGCCGGCGTGGCCGGCGCCTGGCTGCAGGCCGTGGCGCTGCACGAGCGCATCGACCTCGGCGCGCTGAACCTGCAGACCGCCGAGCGGCTGCTGGCCGTGGTCGAGGCCCGCGCGCGCGCCGGCGCCGCCTCGCTGCTGGAACTGGCGCAGCAGCGCGGCCTGGTCGCCGCCCAGCGGCGCAGTCTGGCCGCGCTGCGCGAGCAGGCGCACGCCGCGCACATGGCGCTGGCCCTGCTGCTCGGCCGGGCCGAGGGCGCGCCCCTCGCACAGGTGCGTTCGCTCGCCGCGCTGCGCGCGCCTGCGCTCCAGCCCGGCACGCCGGCCGCGCTGCTGGCGCGCCGCCCCGACATCGCACGCGCCGAGGCGCAGCTCGCCGCGGCCGATGCCGACGTGGCCGCCGCCCGCGCCGCGCTGCTGCCGGCCCTGACGCTGTCGGCCGACCTCGCCAGCGGCGCCTCGCGCTGGCGGCAGGTGCTCGACAACCCGGCCTACACGCTCGCTGCGGCGCTGGCCGCGCCGATCCTCGACGGCGGCCGCCTCGCCGCCGTGCGCGACGCCGCACAGGCCCGCCGCGAGGAACTGCTGGCCGGCTACCGGCAGACCGTCGTGGCCGCCTTCGTGGACGTGGAGACGGCCCTCGGCGCGATGACCGAACTGGATGCGCAGCGGCAGGCGCAGGCCGATGAACTCCGGCAGGCGCAACGCGCGCTGGCGCTGGCCGAGCGCCGCTACCGCGCCGGCGCCGAGTCCCTGCTGACGCTGCTGGACGCCCAGCGCACCCTCTACGCGGCGCAGGACCTGGCGGCCCAGCTCCAGGCCCGGCGTCTGCAGGCCTCGGTGGACCTGTACAGGGCGCTGGGCGGGGGATGGCGCCTGCAGGACGAAGAGGAGGCCGCTTCGTGACGCCGCAGCCCGCATCGCCGCTGCTGGAGCGCCTGCGCCGCGCCGGCCTGCGCCCGACGGCCGCGCGCCTGGGCATCCTGCAGGTGTTCGCCGCCGCCCCGCAGGAGGCGCTGTGCGCGGAGGAGGTCTTCCGCCGCGCGCTGCGGCAAGGCGCTCCCGGCAGCCTGGGCACCGTCTACCGGACCGTCTACCAGCTGGAGGCGCGCGGCCTGCTGCTGGGCGAGACCGCGGCGGACGGCATGGCGCGCTACCGGCTCACGCCGGAGGGGCCCGCCGCCTGCCCGCCGCTGCGCCTGCGCTGCCCGTCCAGCGGGCGCCTGCTCGAACTGGCGGACGCGCCGCTGAAGGAGCGCCTGGTCGCCGTCGCGCGGCGCGAAGGGGTGGACCTGCGGGGCATGGCGCTGGTGATCGCGCCGGTGGACGAGGCGCCGGGCCTCGCACGCTGAGCGGCGCTTCGCGACCCCTTCCGTGGTGTTGACGGGCCCTAGACGTCGAAGTCGACCGGCGCTTCCTGCGACGCCGGCCACCACTGCACGACCAGCAGCCGCGCGCCCCGGCTGGCCGGCACCAGCCGCCAGGCATGCGGCTCGCGCGCCCACCACAGGCCGCGGCCCTGCAGCTGGTAGCCGGCGTCGATGCGGTACTGGCCGTCCAGCGTCAGCAGCAGGCCGTGCTCCGCCGGCGGCAGGTCCAGCGGCTCGTCCGTCAGCACGCGCAGCTCGGCCCGGCCGTGCGCGCGCCGGCTCATCAGGTTGAAGTCCGTGGTGGTGCCGCCGATCAGGCTGCATTCCACCGGCGTGTCGCCGCTGAAATCGAAGGGCTGGTGCGGCGTGTCCAGCCAGTGCGAGAAGCCCTCACCCGTCAGCAGCACGCCGGCGCCTTCCAGCAGCAGGATGGTGCGGTCCACGCCCTCGAAGGCCGAGAAGGGCCCGGGCGCGTCGATGGTGGCCACGCTGGCGCGCCACCAGAAGTCCTCCAGCCCCGAGCCCGGCGGCCAGCACACGATCTCGCGCGTGGTGCCGCCGCCGTTCTTCCACGGGGTGGCCGGCAGGTCCTGGAGGGTGAAGCGTTCGAGGGTCATCGCGGTCGCCGCGCAGGGCGGAGCAGGCTCACAACCTAACAGAAAAGTCCCGGCGCATCACAGTTCCCCCGCGCCTCGCCCGACCATCGCCGGCTTGTGGCGGATACGGCCGCGCCGCCTCACCTATCCGGCGAGGATCTCGCGCAGCGCGGCCACGAGGCGCGCGTTGTCCTCCGCGGTGCCGATCGACGCGCGGATGAAGTGCTCGAAGCCCGGCTCCTTCCACGGCTTGACGATGATGCCGCGCGCGAGCAGCGCCTCGTTGACCGGCCCGTTGGGCCGCGCCAGGTCGATGAAAAGGAAATTCGCCGCCGACGGCGCGATGCGCAGGCCGGGCACGGCCAGGGCATGCAGCGCCTGCGCCATCGATTCGCGCTGCCGGACCGTCTCGGCCACCGCCCGCTCCATGAAGGGGACGTCGTCCCACGCGGCCAGCGCGGCAGCCTGCGCGGCCTCGTTGACGTTGAACGGCGTGCGCACGCGGTCGAGCCACTGCACCAGCGAGGCGTCCGACGCGATGCCGTAGCCGACGCGCAGCGCCGCGAGCCCCCACGCCTTCGAGAAGGTGCGCAGCACGATCCACGGCCGCGGCTGCCCGCGCAGCATCTGCAGCGCGTCGGGGAAGCCGCCCGCCAGGCGCGCGTACTCGTAGTAGGCCTCGTCGATCACCAGCAGCGTGCCGGCCGGCGTGGCTTCGAGCAGGCGCGCGAAGGCCTTCGCATCGAACATGCAGCCGACGGGGTTCGAGGGATTGGCGAGCATCGCGATCTTCGGGCCGCGGGCCAGCGCCTCGCACCAGGCATCGGGATCGAACGCCAGTGACGGCGTGAGCGCGAGCAGTTCGACCTGCGCACCCATCATGCGCGGATAGATCTCGTGCAGGCCGAAGGCGGGGCGCTGTGTCAGCACCCGGTCGCCCGGCGAGAGGAAGGCCTGGCAGAGCATCTGGAGGATCGATTCGGAGCCGTTGCCGATCACGATCTGCTCCGCGCGCGTGCCGGTGCGCCCGGCGATGGCCGCGCGCAGCGCGGTGCAGTTCGCATCCGGGTACGTGCCCACGCGCAGCGCCAGGTCCGCCAGCGCCTTCGCCACGGCAGGGCTGGCGCCGTAGGGGTTCTCGTTGCTCGCGAGGCGCGAGATGTGCTCGACGCCGTAGCGCTGCCGCACCGCTTCGGACGAGAGCCCTGCGTTGTACGGCGCAAGCGCGGGCACCTCGGGTCGCACGAGGTCGCGGATGACGGATGCGTTCATAGGTCGAAAACCTTGCCGGGATTGAGAAGACGAAGGGGATCGAGCGCCTGCCTGATGGCGCGCATGGCGGCCAGTTCGGCGGGCGAGCGGCTCGCGCCGAGGTACGGCTTCTTGTGCAGGCCGATGCCGTGCTCGGCCGAGATGCTGCCGCCGAACGCGGCCACCTGCGCATAGACGATGCGCTCGAGTTCGTCCGCCTCGCCGCCGATCGATTGCCCGTCGGTGGTGATGTGCAGGTTGCTGTCGCCCACGTGGCCGAAGAACAGCGAATGGTGCGCCGGCCAGCGCGCATCGAAGGCGGCGCGGCAGACCTGCGCAAAGCGGCCGATCTCACGCATCGGCAGGCTCACGTCGAGATTGATCGGCGGGTGCATGTGCACCGGCAGCTCCGCCGTCGCTTCGCGGATCTTCCAGAACGCCTGCGCCTGGGACTGCGATTGCGCGATGGTCGCATCGGCGGCGACGCCGTCCGCCATCGCGTTGCCCAGGACATCTTCGAGCGCGTCGCGCAGCGCAGCCTCGTCGCGGCCGACGACTTCGACCAGCGCGGCGAAGGGGTGCGCCGCCTCGAAAGGCTCGCGCAGCTTCTGCCACCGCAGCGAGGTCTCGACGAAGTCGCGCCACATCAGCTCGAAGGCGGCGACGGCGCCGGGAAAGTGCGCCTGGAGCCGCCCGAGCAGCGCCGGCGCCGCATCGAAATCGGGAAGCGCCACCCATGCGGCCGCCCGTGCCCGGGGTGCCGGATGCAGGCGCAGCACCGCGCGCGTGATCACGCCGAGCGTGCCTTCGGCGCCGATGAACAGCTGCTTGAGGTCGTAGCCCGTGTTGTTCTTGATCATGGGCCGAAGCATCGGCAGCACGCTGCCGTCGGCCAGCACGACTTCGAGGCCCAGCGTCTGCTCGCGCATCATCCCGAACTGCAGCACGCCGTTGCCGCCGGCATTGGTCGCGAGGTTGCCGCCGATCTGGCAGGACCCGCGCGCGCCGAGGTCGACGCCGAACTGCAGGCCGTGCGCGGTGGCGGCCTGCTGCACCGCCTCCAGCGTGGCGCCCGCCTGCACCGTGAGGGTGGCCGCGGCCGCGTCCAGCGATTCGACGGCGTTCATGCGGTCGAGCGACAGCGCGATCGCATCGGCGCCGGGCACGGCCGCGCCCGCGAGGCCGGTGAGGCCCCCCTGCGGCACCACCGGCACGCGATGCGCGCTGCACAGGCGAAGAACGGCCGAGACCTCTTCCGTCGAGCGCGGCCGCACCAGCGCGAGCGGCTGCACGGGCGCGGCGCCGCTCCAGTCGGTCCGGTGGCGCGCCGGGATCGCGTCGCCGGTCTGCACGCGGTCGGGACCGATCGCGCGGGCGATGGCGTCGATGACCTCCACGCGTCTCAGCCCTTGCGCGATTCGACGAACCGCAGCACCGCCTCGAGCATGCGCCGCAGGTGCGGCTGGACGCGCGCCGCGAGCGCCGGCAGGTAGTCGAAGGGCAGCGCTTCCTGCATGTAGCTGCACTGCGTCATCTCGAGCTGCACCGCGTGCACGCCCTGCGCGGGCTGGCCGTGGTGGCGCGTGATGTAGCCGCCGGTGAAGCGGCCGTTGAGCACGCTGGTGAATCCGTCCGCCTCCTTCGCGATGCCGAGCAGCGCCTGCGCGAGCGCGGGGTCGCAGCTCGCGCCCTGGGCGGTGCCGAGGTTCAGGTCGGGCAGCCTGCCTTCGAAGAAGCGCGGCAGCACCGAGCGGATCGAATGCGCGTCCCACAGCGCCGCCACGCCATGCTGCGCCTTCAGGCGCGCCAGCTCGTCGGCGAGCTGCCGGTGATAGGGCCGCCAGACCGTTTCGCGGCGCGCGGCGATCTCGGCGTCGTCGGGGCCGGCGCCGGCGCCGCCGGCATAGAGGGGCGTGTCGTCGAAGGTGTCGACCGGGCACAGGCCGGTGACGCTCTGCCCCGGGTACAGGCTCGCGCCGTCCGGCGGCCGGTTGAGGTCGATCACGTAGCGCGAGTGGGTCGCGACCAGCACCGAGGCACCCAGTTCGTCCGCGAAGTCGTAGAGGCGTTCGAGATGCCAGTCGGTGTCGGGCACCTGCCGCGCCTCGTCGGTCAGCCGTGCCGCGAGCTGCGGCGGCACATGGGTGCCGACGTGCGGCATCGAGATCAGCAGGGGCCGCGTGCCGCGACGGAAGCGGAAGGGCGGTTCGGTGGTGGTGAAGGGCATGGGATCAATCCTCGGCGAGAAGCCGGCTGCGCGCGGCGACGAAGGCGGCGGACGCCTCGTGGTGCAAGGGGTGGCGGGCGGCCGCCACGCGCGGCTGCCCCGCGGCGACCACCGCATCGAGCGCGGAGGTGCGATGGCTGGCGAACACATGCGACGACAGCATTGCCGGCGCGGCAAGCCCCTGCAGCGCGACGTGCGACGCATCGAGGACGACGAAGTCGGCTTGCTGGCCCATCGCCAGCCCGCCGACGGCGCGGCCCGCGGCCTGCGTGCCGCCCTGCACCGCCGCGAGCGTCAGCGCGGTCGCGACCTCGCGGTGGGCGGCGTCGGCGCCCACGTTGCGCCGGCGCGTGGCGAGACGCTGGCCGTACTCCAGCATCATCAGTTCCTCGGCCGCATTCACGCAGGCATGGCTGTCGGAGCCCAATCCCCAGCGGCCGTCCGCGGCGCGCCATGCATCGAAGTCGAAGATGCCGTCGCCGAGATTGGCCTCGGTGGTCGGGCACAGGCCCGCCACCGCGCCGCTGGCCGCCGCGCGCCGGTACTCGTCGGCATCCATGTGCGTGGCATGGACCAGGCACCAGCGTGCATCGACCGGCGCGTGGTCGAGCAGCCATGCGACGGGCCGCTGGCCGCTCCATGCGAGGCAGGCATCGACCTCGGCCGTCTGCTCGGCGATGTGGATGTGGACCGGCGCCGACGGATCGATCGCGTCGAGCCCCGCCAATGCGTCGCGCAGCGCATCCGGCGGCACCGCGCGCAGCGAATGCGGCGCAAGGCCCAGGCGCGCGCCCTGCGCCTCGCAGGCGGGGCGCAGGCGCTCCAGCAGCCTCAGCATCGATTCGGTCGACCGGATGAAGCGGCGCTGGCCTTCGCCCGGCGCGGCGCCGCCGAAGCCGCTGGTCTGGTAGAGCACCGGCAGCAGCGTCAGCCCGATGCCCGCGCGCCCGGCCGCGCGCAGCAGCGCCAGCGACAGCTCGGCGTCGCCGGCGTACGGCCTGCCGTCGGCATCGTGGTGCAGGTAGTGGAACTCGCAGACCGAGGTGTAGCCGGCTTCGAGCATTTCGACATAGAGCCAGGTCGCGATCGCTTCGAGCTGCCCGGGCGAGATCCTCGAAGCGAAGCGGTACATCAGCGTGCGCCAGCTCCAGAAGCTGTCCTGCGCCGCGCCGCGGAATTCGGTGAGCCCGCCGAAGGCGCGCTGGAAGGCGTGCGAATGCAGGTTCGGCATGCCGGGCAGCACCGGCCCCGCGGCACGCGGCGTGCCGCTTGCTGGTTGGCTGCCGGGCGTCACGGCCGTGAGCCGGCCGGCCGCATCCCATTCGATCAGGACGTCGCGCGCCCAGCCGGCGGGCAGCAGGGCATCCGAGGCGAACAGGCTGCCGGCCGACGGGGAGACGGGATCAGGCAATTGGCTTCTCCAGCGGCCCGGACGCGATGCGCCCTTGCCGGACGATGGTGCGCCGCGGCTGCTGGCCGAACCAGTAGGCCAGCTCGGCCGCGTCGCGCACGAGCCAGAGCACGAAGTCGGCGGGCCGGCCGACGCCGAGCGCGCCATGCGTGTCCTGCAGGCCCAGCGCGCGCGCCGCGTGGCGCGTGATGCCGGCCAGCGCTTCCGGCACGGTCAGCCGGAACAGCGTGCAGGCCATGTTGGCCATCAGCAGCAGGCTCAGCGCGGGCGAGGTGCCGGGGTTGTGGTCGGTAGAGACCGCCATCGGCACGCCGGCGGCGCGCAGTGCCTCGATGGGCGGCAGGTGCGTGTCGCGCAGCGTGTAGTAGGCGCCGGGCAGCAGCACGGCGACGGTGCCGGCCTCGCGCATCGCGGCGATGCCCTCGGCCGAGAGATGCTCGATGTGGTCGCACGACAGCGCGCCGTAGCGCGCCGCGAGCGCGGCGCCGCCCATGTCGGAGAGCTGTTCCGCGTGCAGCTTGACCGGCAGGCCCAGCGCCTGCGCGGCCTTGAACACGCGCTCCGTCTCCTCCAGCGAGAAGGCGATGCGCTCGCAGAACACGTCCACCGCATCGACGAGGCCTTCGGCAGCGAGCGCCGGCATCATCTCGCGGCACACGCGGTCGATGTAGTCGCCGCTGCGGCCCGCGTATTCGGGCGGCAGCGCGTGCGCGCCGAGGAAGCTGGTGCGCACCGTGACGCCGTAGTCCCTGCCGAGCCGGCGCGCGACGCGCAGCTGCTTGCGCTCGTGTTCGAGCGCGAGGCCGTAGCCGGACTTGATTTCGATGGCGCAGACGCCGTCGGCCAGAAGCTGTTCGAGGCGCGCGGCAGACTGCGCGTAGAGCGTGTCCTCGTCGGCGTCGCGCGTGGCGCGCACCGACGAGACGATGCCGCCGCCGGCCTGCGCGACCTCCTCGTAGGTGGCGCCCGCGAGGCGCATCGCGAACTCGTTGGCGCGCTGGCCGCCGTAGACCAGGTGCGTGTGGCAGTCGACCAGGCCCGGCGTGACGAGCGCGCCGCCGCCGTCGAAGCGCGGCAGGCCGGCGAAGGCGGCGGGCAGGCGGGCGCTTTCGCCGATCCAGCGGATCGCGCCTTCGGCGACGACCAGGGCGGCTTCGCCTGCGATGTCATCGCCATCCGCGAGCGCGCCCGGGGCCAGCCGCAGGCGGTCCCAGACGCCGTCGGCCGAGGGAAGCGGGGCCATGCGCATGGTGTGTGCCCGGATCGCCTACTTGACCATCGGCAGGTTCAGGCCCTGCTTCTTCGCCGTCGCGACCGCGATGTCGTAGCCGGCATCGGCATGGCGCATCACGCCGGTCGCCGGGTCGTTGAACAGCACGCGCTCGATGCGCCTGGCCGCCGCGTCGGTGCCGTCGCAGACGATCACCACGCCGGAGTGCTGCGAATAGCCCATGCCGACGCCGCCGCCGTGGTGCAGGCTGACCCAGGTGGCGCCGCCCGCGGTGTTGAGCAGCGCGTTGAGCAGCGGCCAGTCGCTCACCGCATCGGTGCCGTCCTTCATCGCCTCGGTCTCGCGGTTGGGGCTCGCCACCGAGCCGGTGTCGAGGTGGTCGCGGCCGATGACGATCGGGCCCTTG
Source organism: Xenophilus azovorans DSM 13620 (assembly GCF_000745855.1). Lineage (GTDB taxonomy): Bacteria > Pseudomonadota > Gammaproteobacteria > Burkholderiales > Burkholderiaceae_C > Xenophilus > Xenophilus azovorans. The sequence continues at coordinate 53,389 of NZ_KN050767.1, read as the reverse complement.
AGTTCGCCGCTCTTCACCATCTCGTTGAACGCCAGGCCCGCCTTGTGGCGCTCGCCCAGGCCCAGCCAGCAGATGCGCGCCGGCAGGCCCTGGAAGGCGATGCGCTCGCGCGCCATGTCCAGCCAGCGGTGCGTGTGCCTGTTCTCGGGGAACAGCTCCTTGATCTTGGCGTCGGTCTTGTAGATGTCTTCCGGATCGCCCGAGAGCGCCACCCAGCGGAACGGCCCCTTGCCTTCGCAGAACAACGGCCGGATGTAGGCCGGCACGAAGCCCGGGAAGTCGAAGGCGTTCTTCACGCCCTCGTCGAACGCGACCTGGCGGATGTTGTTGCCGTAGTCCACCGTCGGGATGCCCATGGCCTGGAAGTCGAGCATGGCCTGCACGTGCACCGCGCACGACCTGGCGGCGGCCTGCGTCAGGCGCGCGTGCTCGCCCGCGTCCTGCTGGGCGGCCTTCCATTGCGCCACGGTCCAGCCCATCGGCAGGTAGCCGTTGATGAGGTCGTGCGCCGAGGTCTGGTCCGTCACGAGGTCGGGCCTGATGCCGCCGGCCTTGGCGCGCCTGACGAGCTCGGGCAGGATCTCGGCCGCGTTGCCGAGCAGCGCGATGGAGACGGCTTCCTTCTTCGCGGTGTGGTGCTTGATGAGTTCGATCGCGTCGTCGATGTCCCTGGCCTGCTTGTCGACGTAGCGCGTGCGCAGGCGGAAGTCGATGCTCGACTGCTGGCACTCGATGTTGAGCGACACCGCGCCCGCAAGTGTGGCGGCCAGCGGCTGCGCGCCGCCCATGCCGCCGAGGCCGGCGGTGAGGATCCACCTGCCCGAGAGGTCGCCGCCGTAGTGCTGGCGCCCTGCCTCGACGAAGGTCTCGAAGGTGCCTTGCACGATGCCCTGGCTGCCGATGTAGATCCAGCTTCCTGCCGTCATCTGGCCGTACATGAAGAGGCCCTTGCGGTCGAGCTCGTTGAAGTGCTCCCAGTTGGCCCACTTCGGCACCAGGTTGGAGTTGGCGAGCAGCACGCGCGGCGCATCGGCGTGCGTCCTGAACACGCCCACCGGCTTGCCCGACTGGATCAGCAGCGTCTCGTCGTCGTTCAATTCCCTGAGCGTGGCGAGGATCTGGTCGAAGCAGGCCCAGTCGCGCGCGGCGCGGCCGATGCCGCCGTAGACCACCAGGCTCTGCGGGTTCTCCGCCACCTCGGGGTCGAGGTTGTTCTGCAGCATGCGCAGCGGCGCCTCGGTGAGCCAGCTCTTGCAGCTGAGCGTGCTGCCGCGCGGCGCGCGGATCACGCGGTCCGGGTCGTAGCGGGGATCGGCCTTGGCGGCGGCGAGCAGCTTGTCGGAAGCGTTCATGGCGGTGTCCTTTCGTGTGACGGAGCGGGTGCGTGGGATCAGGCGCGGCTGGGGAGCATCGAGCGCACGGCCTCGGGCCATTCGCTGCGGCGCGCCCAGGCGCGCATGGCTTCGATGGAGGGCGCGAGGAAGCGGTCCTGGTCGATGAAGGCGACGCGCTCGCGGATGGCGGCGAACTCGGTCTCGAGCAGCGCAGACGACTTCGGGCCGCGCTTGAGTTCGATGCCCTGCGCGGCGGCCATCGCCTCGATGCCGACCACCACGGCGGTGTTCTGCACCATGTCCGCGAGGCGGCGGCCGGCGAAGGTCGCCATCGAGACGTGGTCCTCCTGGTTGGCGGAGGTGGGCAGGCTGTCGACGCTGGCCGGATGCGCGAGCGACTTGTTCTCCGACGCGAGCGCCGCGGCCGTGACCTGCGCGATCATGAAGCCGGAGTTGACGCCGCCGTCGCGCACGAGGAAGGGCGGCAGGCCCGACAGGCCGCTGTCGAGCAGCAGCGCCATGCGGCGCTCGGAGATCGCGCCGATCTCGCTCACCGCCAGCGCGATGATGTCGGCCGCGAAGGCCACCGGCTCGGCGTGGAAGTTGCCGCCCGAGATCACGTCGCCGTTGTCGAACACCAGCGGGTTGTCCGACGCGGCATTGGCCTCGGTGCGCAGCACGCGCGCCGCATGCGCAAGGTTGTCGAGGCAGGCGCCCATCACCTGCGGCACGCAGCGGATGGAGTACGGGTCCTGCACGCGGCCGCAGTCGGCGTGCGAGTCCACGATCCGGCTGCCTTCGAGCAGCGCGCGCATGGCGGCGGCGACGGCGATCTGGCCGGGCTGGCCGCGCGCGGCATGGATGCGGGCGTCGAAGGGCTTGATCGAGCCCTGGATCGCCTCCAGCGAGAGGGCGCCGGCCATCAGAGCGGCGGCGAACACGTCCTCGGCGCCGAAGAGGCCCGCGAGCGCGAGCGCGGTCGACACCTGCGTGCCGTTGAGCAGCGCGAGCCCTTCCTTGGGGCCGAGCACGAAGGGCGCGAAGCCGATGCGCCCGAGCGCTTCGGCGCCGCCGATCACTTCGCCCTGCGGCGTGGTGACTTCGCCTTCGCCGATCAGCACGCAGGCCAGGTGCGCCAGCGGCGCGAGGTCGCCCGAGGCGCCGACCGAGCCCTTCGACGGGATGCGCGGCAGCAGGCCCGCATTGCCGAGCGCCAGCAGCGCATCGACGATCTCGGGCCGTACGCCCGAGTGGCCGCGCGCCAGGCTCACGGCCTTGGTCGCGAGCACCAGGCGCACCACGCCGGCGTCGAGCGGCTCGCCGGTGCCGGCGCTGTGCGACAGCACCAGGTTGCGCTGCAACTCGGCGAGGCGTTCGGCCGGGATGATGGTCTGCGCCAGCTTGCCGAAGCCGGTGTTGATGCCGTAGACCACGGCGCCGGCCTCGACGATCCGGCGGACCGTGGCCTGCGCGGCGGCGAGCCCTGCGCGCGCCGCGGGGTCGAGCGCGAGCTGGACGCCGCCGGCATGCACGCGGCGCAGCGTCGCGAGGTCGACGTCGCCCGGCATCAGCACGATGGGCGCGTGGGTGGAAAAAGCGTTGGCCATGAAGATCCTGTCTATACAAGTAGGGGCGTCAAGAGACGGCTGGCGGGCGTCGCGGGCGTCAGCCGATGCTGGGCTTGCCGTCGGCGCGGAACCGGCTGCCGAGCCGGTAGCGCGAGGCGGGGTGCAGGCAGCGCACCATCGTCACCGGCACGGTGCGCGTCCAGGTGCGGCGCGTGAGCAGCAGGCAGGGGTCGGTCGGCGGCATGTCGAGGCGTTCGGCCTGCTCGGCCGTCGGCAGCACGGCGTCGACCACATGCTCGATCTGGTCGAAGGGCACGTTGCGCACGAGGTATTCGCTGGGCGGGATGGTCGAGAAGTCCTGCTCCAGGAAGTCGGGCACCACGCGCGGGTTGACGTAGCGGTCTTCCAGTTGCACCGGCACGTCGTTCTCGAGGTGCAGGCACACGGTGTGGAAGGCCGATTCGCCCGGCCGCAGGTCGAGCCACGCCGCGACGTCGGGCGAGGCCGCGATGCGTTCGGCCACCAGAAATTCGCAGCGGTAGTCGTGGCCGCGCGCGCGGATCTCGCTGGCGATGTTGGCGATCTGCAGCAGGGTGGACTGCGGCTTGTCCTCGGCCACGAAGCTGCCGACGCCGGCCACGCGCACGATGCGGCCCTGCTCCACCAGATCGCGCAGCGCGCGATTGACCGTCATGCGCGCCACGCCGAACTGCGCGACCAACTCGCTTTCCGACGGCAGGCGGTGCCCCGCGACCCATGAGCCGTCCCGGATCTTGTGGGTGATGAACGCCTTGATCTGCTCGTAGAGCGCCATCGCAGGCATGGCCGAGTTCGCGGCAGGGGCCGTCGTGCGTGCCTCGGCGGTCTTGCGAAGGGGGGTGGCGCTCATGGTTCTTTCGGATGTGAAGAGGGGCTCAGTGCTCGGCGGCGGCCATGGATTCGGCGCGGATCTCTTCGGTGAGGCGGGCCTTGATGTCCATGAACTCGGGCGAGGTCTTGATCGTGTAGTGGCGCGGATGCGGGAAGTCCACCGGGATCTCGGCCTTGATGCGGCCCGGACGCGCGCTGAACACCGCCACGCGGTTGGCCATGAAGATGGCCTCGTCGATGTCGTGCGTCACGAACAGGACCGTCTTGCGCGCCGATTCCCAGATGCCGAGCAGCAGTTCCTGCATCAGCACGCGCGTCTGGTTGTCCAGGGCGCCGAAGGGTTCGTCGAGCAGCAGCATCTTGGGGTCGTTGGCGAGCGCCCGCGCGATCGCGGTGCGCTGCTGCATGCCGCCCGAGAGCTGCTTGGGGAAATGGTTCTCGAAGCCGCGCAGGCCCACCTTGGCGATGAAGAAGTCGCTGCGCTCCTTCTGCTCGGTCTCGGGCATGCCGCGCTCGCGCAGGCCGAAGCGGATGTTCTGCGCGACGGTGAGCCACGGGAAGAGCGTGTAGCTCTGGAACACCACGCCGCGGTCCGCGCCCGGCCCCTCGATGGGCTGGCCGTCGAGCAGCACGCGGCCCTCGGTCGGGTAGTCCAGGCCCGCGACGATGCGCAGCAGCGTGGATTTTCCGCAGCCCGAGGGGCCGAGGATGGTGACGAAGTCGTTCTCGCGCACTTCGAAATCGATCGGCAGCAGCGCCTGCGTCTTCTGGCCGCGCGCGCCGGTGAAGGTGCGCGAGACGCCGCGGATGGAAAGCTGGTTCATCAGATCGTGCTCCATGCGAACAGGCGGCGGTTGACGGCCTTGAAGGCGAAGTCGGAGACGAGCCCGATCACGCCGATGACGATGATCCCGAAGATGATCTGCCCGGTGTTCAGCAGTGCCTGGCTGTCGGTGATCATGTGGCCGATGCCCGAGGACGAGCCGATCAGCTCCGCGACGATCACGTAGGTCCAGGCCCAGCCGAGCACCAGCCGCAGCGTCTCGGCGATGCCCGGCGCGGCGCCTGGGATCAGCACGCGCATCACGATGCCGCTGCTCCTGGCGCCCAGCGTGCAGGCCGCCTCGACCAGGTCGCGGCGCGCGCTGCCGACGGTCACGGCGACCATCAGCGTGATCTGGAACACCGAGCCGATGAAGATCACCAGCAGCTTCTGCGCCTCGCCGATGCCGGCCCAGAGGATGAGCAGCGGGATGAAGGCCGACGCCGGCAGGTAGCGGCAGAACGAGACGAAGGGCTCGAAGAAGGCCTCGACGCCCTTCCAGGTGCCCATCGCGATGCCCAGCGGCACGGCGACGACCGCGGCGAGCACGAAGCCGCCGAAGACGCGCCACACCGTCATCCCGATGTCGTGCAGGAAGTTGAACTCGGTGAAGAGGCTGATGCCTTCCTTGACCATCGTGACCGGGCTGGCGAGGAAGGTCGGCGACACGAAGCCGCCGAGCGTGAAGAAGCCCCACACGACCACGAAGACCACGAAGAAGCCCAGGCCGAGCATCCAGCGCGCCTGTGCGCCGACGGGCTCCAGCGGAACGAAGGCGCGGCGCCGGCGGGGCGCCGCGGCAACAGCGGCGGGCCCGGCGGCGATCACCGGCTCGGATGAGTTCATGGCGGGCGTGGCGCTCATGGTGGTGCCGTTCATCACTTGATGAAGCTGGTGTCGAAGGTGGCGTTGAGGTCTTCGGGCACCTTGCGGATCACGCCGGCCTCGAGCAGGATCGCCTGCGCGTCCTTCATGAAAGGCACGAGGTCCTTCGCGAAGAACTGCTGGTTGGCGGCCTTGTCGGACCAGCGCAGGTAGGCCGCCGACTTCGCGAACTGCTCGCCCGACTGCTTCACGGCCGTGCCCATGATCTCGTGGGACTTGGCGGGGTCGGCCTTGATCATTTCCACCGCCTCGAAGTACGAGTCGGCCAGCGCCTTCGCCGCCTTCGGATTGGCCTTGAGCCACTTCGGCGCGCAGCCGACGGTGTCCATCACCATCGGGTAGTCCAGCGTGGTCGCGAGGATCTTGCCGGCGGCCGGGTTGGCGCGCACGGTCGACAGATACGGCTCGTAGGTCATGGCGGCGTCGTTCTGGCCCGAGACGAAGGCCTGCGCGGCGGGCTGCGGCTCGAGCGAGACCAGCTTCACGTCCTTCATGCTCATGCCGTTCTTGTTGAGCATCCACGCGAGGCCGAAGTACGGCGCGGTGCCGGGCGCGCTCACGCCGATCGCCTTGCCCTTGAGGTCGGCGAAGCTCTTCACGTCGTTGCGCACGGCGAGGCCAGCGCGAGGTGGCGGTCCTTCTGCGGAATCATGCGCAGTTCGACGTCGAGGCCGTTCTTCTTGAAGATGCCCGCCTTGTCCGCGAGCGTGAGCGGCGCGAAGCCGGTCCAGCCCGACATGCCGAGGGCGATCTTGGTTTCCTGCGCATTGGCACTCGCCGCCATGCCTGCGGCCCATGCAACTGCTGCGATCAGCGAAGCGATTTTTCCCACCGACTTGACCATCAAGGTTCTCCTGTTGCGTTTCAAAGGGGTTCGGCCGGCTGGACGCCGAAGGACCGGATTCCAGCAACGCGCCGAGTTTTAGTCGCCGCCGTGAACCTGTATATACAGGTTAACCCGAGAAGACAGACTGAATCAAGAGACCGGCTTGCCCCGCCCTGGTGCGAGAAAGCGGTTCCGTGCACCGAAAGCTGTCTAGACAAGGGTGCCTGGCGACGATCGGCGATGAAAGCGAGATCCGTGCCTCCGCTTCGTTCACGCTGCCGGGGAGACCGCGCCGCGACCGCTTCGGAGACAATGGCGGCCCGCGTGCTGGGGAGGTGCGCGGGCCGTTCACGCCGCCACAAAAAGCACCGAAGCCTTGTCAGCCCAGCCGTCCGAAACCCTTGCCGCCACGCCGGAGCAGATCCTCCAGGACGTCTTCGGCTATGCGCAGTTCCGCGGCGCGCAGCGGGACATCGTGCATCACGTCACCGCCGGCGGCGACGCGCTGGTGCTGATGCCCACCGGCGGCGGCAAGTCGCTGTGCTACCAGATTCCCGCGATCGCGAGGCATCGGGCGGGCAGGGGCGTGACGGTGGTGGTCTCGCCGCTGATCGCGCTGATGCACGACCAGGTCGGCGCGCTGCACGAGGCGGGCGTCGATGCCGCCTTCCTCAACTCCACGCTCGACTGGCGCGAGACGCAGGAGATCGAGGGCCGCCTGGCGCGCGCCGATATCACGCTGCTGTACGCCGCGCCCGAGCGGGTGACCACGCCGCGCTTTCTCGAACTGCTCGACGGCCTGGCCGCGCGCGGGCAGCTCGCGCTGTTCGCCATCGACGAGGCGCACTGCGTGAGCCAGTGGGGCCACGACTTCCGCCCCGAGTACCGCCAGCTCGCGCTGCTGCACGAGCGCTACCCGCAGGTGCCGCGCATCGCGCTCACGGCCACCGCCGATGCGCTGACGCGCGCCGACATCGTCGAGCGGCTGCAGCTGCAGGAGGCCGGGCAGTTCGTCAGCAGCTTCGACCGGCCCAACATCCGCTACGGCATCGTCGAGAAGAAGGACGCCACCACGCAGTTGCTGCGCTTCATCGAGCGCGAGCACGCGGGCGAGGCCGGCGTCGTCTACTGTCAGTCGCGCAAGCGGGTGGAGGAAGTGGCGCAGGCATTGGTGGAGGCCGGCATCGACGCGCTGCCCTACCACGCCGGCCTGGACGCCGCCGTGCGCCAGCGCCACCAGGACCGCTTCCTGCGCGAGGAGGCCGTCGTGATGGTGGCGACCATCGCCTTCGGCATGGGCATCGACAAGCCCGACGTGCGCTTCGTCGCCCACCTGGACATGCCCAAGAACATCGAGGGCTACTACCAGGAGACCGGCCGCGCCGGCCGCGACGGCCTGCCCGCCGAGGCGTGGATGGCCTACGGCCTGCAGGACGTGGTGAACCAGCGCCGCATGATCGACGAGAGCCCCGGGCCCGAGGAGTTCAAGCAGGTCATGCGCGGCAAGCTCGACGCGCTGCTGGCGCTGGCCGAGGCCACCGACTGCCGGCGCGTGCGGCTGCTGCGCTATTTCGGCGAAGAGAGCCAGCCCTGCGGCAACTGCGACAACTGCCTGATGCCGCCGGCGGTGTGGGACGGCACGGACGCGGCGCGCAAGCTGCTGTCCACCGTCTACCGCGTGCAGCAGCAAAGCGGCATCAGCTTCGGCGCCGGGCACATCATGGACATCCTGCGCGGCAAGGCCACGGAGAAGGTCAAGCAGTTCGGCCACGAGCGCGTCAGCACCTTCGGCCTCGGCGCCGAGTTCAGCGAGCCGCAACTGCGCGGCGTGCTGCGCCAGCTCATCGCCATCGGCGCCATCGCGGTGAACGCGGAGAAGTTCAACACCCTGCAGCTCACCGACGGCTCGCGCGCCGTGCTCAAGGGCGAGGTGCCGGTGCGCCTGCGCGAATCCATCTCGGCGCCCACGCCCTCCACCCGCAGCCGGCGCAGCCGCGGCGAGGGCAAGGCGCCTGCGGTGGCCGCCGCCGCGGCGCCGCTGGACGCCGCCGGCCAGGCCCGCTTCGCCGCGCTGAAGACCTGGCGCGCCGAGGTCGCCAAGGCGAACAACCTGCCGGCCTACGTCATCTTCCACGACGCCACGCTCGCCGCCATCGCGCAGCGCGCGCCGGCTTCGCTGGGCGACCTGCAGGGCATCAGCGGCATCGGCGCCAGCAAGCTGGAGAAGTACGGCGCGCAGGTGCTGGAGGTGTGCGCCCAAAATGGCCTAAATGGGTAAAATAACCTCGTTCTTTCCCACAGGAGTGCTCTCGTGGCCCATGCACTGCGACAACTGGACAGCCGATTCGCGCAACTGACCCGGACCCCGGCGTCCGACGTGAAAAAGCTCGGCTGGCGCGGCGTGATGCGCACCGTCGGCCGCGAAGGCAGGGTCCTGGTCACCAACCACGACCAGCCCGAGGCCGTGATCCTGTCCACCGACGAATACCAGCGCCTGATGCAGGCCGCGCAGGCGGCCCAGGCGCAGCCGGACGATGCGCTCGACACCCTGCGTCGCCGCTTCGACGAGCGCCTGGCGGCACTGGTGGCCGCCGACGCGGGCGAGCGCCTGCGCGACGTGTTCGGACAGCCCGCCGCGCTGAACGGACAGGTGCGGGCCGGCGACACCCACTGAGCCGTTGAGCGGCCGTCCCGTCATCTACGTGCTGGCCGGCGTCAACGGCGCCGGCAAGAGCTCGATCGGCGGCCACCTGCTCACGCGCGCCGGCCTGGCGTGGTTCAACCCTGACAGCTTCGCCCGCGAACTGCGCGCCCTCACCCCCATGGATCCGACGGCGGCCAATGCCGCCGCCTGGCAGGAAGGCATGCGGCGGCTGGACGAGGCCGTTGCGCAGGGCCGCAGCCACGCCTTCGAAACCACCCTGGCCGGCCACAGCGTGCCGGCGCGGCTGCTCGCCGCCTCGCGCACGCACGACATCCTGGTGTGGTTCTGCGGCCTGGCCTCGCCCGAACTGCACATCGCGCGCGTCCGGGCCCGCGTGGCCCGGGGCGGCCACGACATCCCCGAGGCCAAGATCCGCGAGCGCTGGCCCGCCGCGGTGGCCAACCTGATCGCCCTGCTGCCGCACCTGGCCCGGGCGCAGCTCTACGACAACAGCATCACCGTGGCGCCGGGCCAGCCCGTGCCCGACCCGCTGCGCGTGGCCGTGATCGAGCGCGGGCGGCTGGCCTGGCCGGCGATGGACGACGTCGCCGCCCTGCAGCGCGTGCCCGACTGGGCCAAGCCGGTGGTGGCGATGGCAGGCATGGCGGCCCCGGACGCGCATACGCCCGGTATCGGTCATCCGTAAACGGCATCGCGGACACCACATCAAGCGGCCGCGGAGCAGGCCATGCCAGTGCACCCGCGGGACCGGCTTGTGGCCGGACCGCTGGGTGCGCCCCTTGAGGGGGATGGGGCTTCCACACGCAGTGAGGAAGCCCAAACGGGGTGGTTCAGTTCAATGCACGAAGCCCATGCCGCGCGCCTCGCGCACCTCGGGCTTGATGCGGTGCTCCGATTCGAGTTGCTCGATGAACTCGTCGGCCGAGAAGTCCGCCGCCAGGATGTCGGCCTGCCGCTTCACCGCCGCGAAGTCGCCGGGCGCGAGCTGGTCCAGCCGCGCCAGCCGCGCGCGCAGCGCCGGCGTGAGGGCAGTCGCGTCGCCGCCCAGCGCCTCGGTGACGAACATGCGCTCGCGCTGTTCGGCCGTGAGCGGCATGAACCTGATCTTGAAGGTGAAGCGGCGCAGCGCGGCCTGGTCCAGCCGTTCCATCAGGTTGGTGGTGCAGACGAACACGCCGCGGTAGCGCTCCATGCCCTGCAGCATCTCGTTGACCTCGGTGACCTCGTAGGTGCGCTGCGCGCCGCGCCGGTCCTGCAGGAAGGAGTCGGCCTCGTCCAGCAGCAGCACGGCCTGCTCGGCCTCGGCCTCGCGGAACATCGCGGCCATCGCCTGCTCGGTCTCGCCGACGTACTTGCTCATCAGGTCGCTGGCCTGCTTGATGATCAGCGGCCGGCCGATGGCGCGCGCGATGTGCTCGGCCAGCGCCGTCTTGCCGGTGCCGGGCGCGCCGTAGAAGCACAGCGTGCCGTGGCCGCGCGCCTTCAGCGCCTCGACGATGCGCGGGATCGGGAAGCGCGTCTCGACGTGCAGCATGTCCAGGTCCCAGGTCGTGACCTGCAGCCGCTCGCCGCGCGTGCGGCCGGCCGTGTTGCCCAGCGCCAGGTCGGCGTTGCGCAGCTGGCGCTCGATCAGCGACTCGGCCGAGGCGCCCTCGCCGCCGGCCAGCCCGGCGAAGCGCACCGCGGTGCGGATCTGCGCCGGCGTCAGGCCCTTGCGCTCGGCCAGTTGCGCGGCGAAGGCCTCCGTGACGGGCACGCCTTCCAGCGCCTTGCGCACGATCTGCTCGCGCGCGCCGGGCGGCGGCGACTTCAGCTCCAGGTGGTAGGCGAAGCGACGGCGGAAGGCCGGGTCGATCTGCTCGATGCGGTTGGTCACCCACAGCGTGGGGACCGGGTTGGATTCGAGGATCTGGTTGACCCAGGCCTTGCCGCTCACGCTGCCCGACATGCCGCCCGAGGGCGCCGCGATCTGCTCGGCGCGCGCCATGAACTGCGCCGCCTCGGTGCTGATCGGCGGGAACACGTCCTCCACCTCGTCGAACAGCAGCGCCGCCTGCGCGCTGCCCTTGAGGAAGACCTGCGCGATCTGCAGCGAGCGGTAGCGGTCGCGCCCCGACAGCGAGTTGCCGTCGCGGTCGGCGTACTCCACCTCGTACAGCTCCAGCCCGGCGGCCTGCGCCACCACCTTGGCCAGCTCGGTCTTGCCGGTGCCGGGCGGGCCGTAGAGCAGCACGTTCACGCCCGGCTCCTTGCGCGCCACGGCGGCGCGCAGCAGCGTCACCAGCATCTGCGCATCGTCGGCGACGAAGGCGAAGTCCTGCTCGGTCAGCGCGCTCTTGCTCGACGGCCGCGTGAACACCGCCATCAGCTCGCTCTCGTCGCGGTACTCGCGCATCAGCACCGGCGGCAGCTTCTCGCTGACCTTCATCAGGTCGGCCAGGTCGGTGATGTTGTGCTCGGAGATCAGGTTCTCGACCAGCCCGATGCGCTCCAGCCGCGAGCCGGCGCGCAGCGCCTCGCCCACCTCGCTGGCGCTCACGCCCGCCACCTCGGCGATGGCGGCGTACGCCTCGGGTGCGTTGTTGACCTTGAACTCCACCAGCAGCGAGCGCAGGTCGCGCTGGTAGCGCGCCAGCGTGCCGTACAGCAGCAGTGCGCGCTCGGCCTTGTTCAGTTGCAGCAGGCCCGCCAGCGCGTCGATGTTCTTCTCGACCAGCGTGCTCTGCTTGCGCAGCATCTGCGTCAGCCAGTCGCGCGTGACCGAGAGCACCAGCAGCAGGTCCTTGGGCTGGTCCTTCGCGTACTCGTCCAGGTAGAAGAAGATCGTGCCTTCCTCGTAGGGCCCGCGCCACACGCCGTGGCGCTCCAGCAGTGTGCGGTTGTCCAGCGACTCGACGCCCTTCCACACCTCGTTGCCGGCACAGCGGCGCACCAGGAACTCGCGCAGCCGTTCCAGCACCGAGCCCGGCCAGACCATGTGGCGTCCGGTGAGCGAGAGCAGGCCGTTCAGGTCGCGCCGCACGTTGAACTTGGGGCCCTGCTTGGCCGCCAGCGTCAGCACGAAGTGCGAGCACATCAGTTCCAGCACGGGCGCCTCGCGCAGACCGGGCGAGGGCAGGGCCTGCCCGCGGGACAGTGCGCTGAGACCATCGACACCGGAACGTTTGCCCATTCGGAACCCTCCAGGAAACTGTGCGGCCGTGGGGACCAGCCGTGCGCCACCATAGCGCAACCCATAGGCTTGTGGAAGCCGGGACCAGAGGAATAACCCTGAGTGTGTCGCAAGCCTCACAATGTCGCGCATGGTGGACATCGACGACGTTGAACGCGCTGCCCGGCGGCTCGAAGGGCAGGTGCTGCGTACGCCCTGCGTGGAGTCGCGCACGCTCTCGCAGATCGTCGGCGCGCAGGTGTTCCTGAAGTTCGAGAACCTGCAGTTCACCGCCTCCTTCAAGGAGCGCGGCGCCTGCAACAAGATGGCCCAGGTGGCGCAGGCCGGCGCCGGGCAGGGCGTGATCGCCATGTCGGCCGGCAACCATGCGCAGGGCGTGGCCTACCACGCGCAGCGCCTGGGCATCCCCGCCACCATCGTCATGCCGCGCTTCACGCCGGGCGTGAAGATCGAGCGCACGCGCGGCTTCGGCGCGCGCGTGGTGCTGCACGGCGACTCGCTGGAGGCGGCGCGCGCCCACGCCGACGAACTGGCGGCGCGCGAGGGACTGGCCTTCGTCCATCCCTACGACGACGACGACATCATCGCCGGCCAGGGCACCGTGGCGCTGGAGATGCTCGACGAGGTGCCTGACCTCGAAACGCTGGTGGTCTCGGTCGGCGGCGGCGGGCTGATCGCTGGCATGGCGGTGGCGGCGCGCGCGCGCAAGCCGGGCATCGAGATCGTCGGCGTGCAGACGGCGCGCTTCCCGGCCATGGTCAATGCCGTCAAGGGCACGCACCACGAGGGCGGCACCAGCACCATCGCCGAGGGCATCGCCGTGGGTGCGCCTGGCGAGCGCACGCGCGAACTCATCACCCGGCTGGTGGACGACCTCGTGCTGGTCGACGAGGGCGACATCGAGCAGGCGGTGCTGATGCTGCTGGAGATCGAGAAGACGCTGGTGGAAGGCGCCGGCGCGGCCGGGCTGGCGGCGCTGATCCGGCATCCCGAGCGCTTCCGGGGCCGGAAGGTCGGCCTGGTGCTCTCGGGCGGCAACATCGACCCGCTGCTGCTGGCCGCGATCATCGAGCGCGGCATGGTGCGCGCCGGCCGGCTGGCGCGCCTGCAGGTCAGCGCGCGCGACGTGCCGGGCTCGCTGGCCCGCATCACGGCCACCGTGGCCGAAGCGGGCGCCAACATCGACGAGGTGCACCACCAGCGCGCCTTCACCCTGCAGGCGGCGCAGAACGTCGACATCGAACTGGTGCTCCAGACCCGCGGCCGCGAGCACCTCGCGACGGTGATCGATGCGTTGCACCATGCGGGATTCGAGGCAGGGGAAAAACGCTGACAGGGTCCGCCGGACCCCGGCTTGTAAAATTGATGCAGTTTCGAGAAGAACCGAGGTTCAGGAAGATGTCCCACCCCACCCCCGTCGAGCCGGGCCATGACGCCCAGGTCGAGCAGGACGCCGTCGAGGCCGTCGTGCCGTTGATCCCCATCGTGCTGCCCCTGGTCGGCGCCGTGATGATGCTGCTGCTGGCGTCGATCGCCGTCTATCTGGCCTGACGGACACCGGCGGGGCGCTTCATCGGCCCCGCCCCCGGCCATTTCTCCGAGCTGAAGACGTTTTCTCCAACGGCGCTTGCCCGCCCGTCCGGCGCGGCGTGAGCGTCGTTCGAAAAGACGACGTATTTTTCATCTCCAGGAGATTTCGATGAACGCAGCCGTGAAGGGGCTGGCCGTCCAGGCGCCCGTTGACGTCAAGAACCCCAAGCTGATCGCCTGGGTGGCCGAGATGGCCGCCCTGTGCAAGCCCGAGCGCATCGAGTGGTGCGACGGCAGCCAGGAGGAATACGACCGGCTCTGCCAGCAACTGGTCGACGCCGGCACCTTCCGCCGGCTCAACCCCGCCAAGCGCCCCAACTCCTACCTCGCCTGGTCCGACCCGAGCGACGTCGCCCGTGTGGAAGACCGCACCTTCATCTGCTCCGCGAAGAAGGAAGACGCCGGCCCCACCAACAACTGGATGGCCCCGGCCGAGATGCGCGCCACCCTGCAGCCGCTGTTCGACGGCTGCATGAAGGGCCGCACCATGTACGTGGTGCCCTTCAGCATGGGCCCGCTGGGCTCGCCCATCGCCCACATCGGCGTCGAGCTGTCCGACAGCCCGTACGTCGCGGTCAACATGAAGATCATGACCCGCATGGGCAAGGCCGTGTACGACGTACTGGGCGCCGAGGGCGAGTTCGTGCCCTGCGTGCACACCGTCGGCGCGCCGCTGGAGCCCGGCCAGAAGGACGTCGCCTGGCCCTGCAACAAGACCAAGTACATCGTCCACTACCCCGAGACGCGCGAGATCTGGAGCTACGGCTCCGGCTACGGCGGCAATGCCCTGCTGGGCAAGAAGTGCTTCGCGCTGCGCATCGCCTCCAACATGGGCCGCGACGAGGGCTGGCTGGCCGAGCACATGCTCATCCTGGGCGTGACCAATCCCGAGGGCCGCAAGTACCACGTGGCCGCCGCCTTCCCCAGCGCCTGCGGCAAGACCAACTTCTCGATGCTGGTGCCGCCCAAGGGCTTCGAGGGCTGGAAGGTCACCACCATCGGCGACGACATCGCCTGGATCAAGCCGCAGCCCGACGGCACGCTGCGCGCCATCAACCCCGAGGCCGGCTATTTCGGCGTCGCGCCCGGCACCAACTACAAGACCAACCCCAACTGCATGGCGAGCCTGGACAAGGACGTCATCTTCACCAACGTCGCGCTGACCGACGATGGCGACGTGTGGTGGGAAGGCATGGAGGCCGACGCCCCCGGCAAGGAACTGCCCGCGCACCTGACCGACTGGCAGGGCAAGGACTGGACGCCGCAGATCGCCCGCGAGACCGGCGCCAAGGCCGCGCACCCCAACGCCCGCTTCACCGTGGCCGCCACCAACAACCCGGCGCTGGACGATGCCTGGGACGACCCCAAGGGCGTGAAGATCGACGCCTTCATCTTCGGCGGCCGCCGCTCCACCACCGTGCCGCTGGTGACCGAGGCGCGCAACTGGATCGAGGGCGTGTACATGGCCGCCACCATGGGCAGCGAGACCACCGCCGCCGCCGCCGGCGCGCAGGGCGTGGTGCGGCGCGACCCCTTCGCCATGCTGCCCTTCATGGGCTACAACATGAGCGACTACTTCCAGCACTGGCTCACGCTGGGCGACAAGCTCCAGGCCGCGGGCGCGAAGCTGCCGAAGATCTACACCACCAACTGGTTCCGCAAGGGCGAGGACGGCAAGTTCGTCTGGCCCGGCTACGGCGAGAACATGCGTGTGCTCAAGTGGATGATCGACCGCGTCGAGGGGCAGGGCCAGGGCGCCGAGCACGTGTTCGGCGTGAGCCCGCGCTACGAGGACCTGAACTGGACCGGCCTGGACTTCACCCGCACCCAGTTCGACAAGGTGACCAGCATCGACAAGGCCGCCTGGCAGGCCGAGCTGAAGCTGCACGCCGAGCTGTTCGAGCAGCTGGCGCATCGCCTGCCCAGCGAGCTGCCCGCCACCAAGGCCGCCATCGAGCAGCGGCTCGCCGCCTGATCCGGCGCGCAGGCAAAGAAAAAGCCGCCCGGATGGGCGGCTTTTTTCATGGGGCGCGGTACCGATCAGTAGTAGCGGCCGCTGTTCAGGCGCTGCATCGCCTCGTAGAGCGTCGGCATGGGCGCCGCCTCGATGCGGGCCGCCGGCTGGGCCGGGGCTGCCGGCGCGGCCAGGTCGTCCGCCGGCTGGGCGCGGGTGATGGCGGCCTGCAGGTCGTTCATCACGCGCGGGTCGCGCCGGGCGGCGGCCAGGAACTGCGCGTCGGCACGGGCGGCCGCGGCGCGGCGCTCCAGCGCACGCCAGCCGCCGACCACGCGGGCGGCGGCCGAGCCGGCAGCGCTGGCGAACAGCGCCAGGGCCAGGAAGCCCACGGCCCACAGGACCATCCAGCCGGCCAGCAGGCTGCCGTCGGCCCAGTTCGACACGAAGGTGTCGGCCACGGCGACCAGGGCAGCCACCAGCGCCGCCAGCAGGGCGGCGGCCAGGGCACGGGTGCCGCTGGTCTTGCGGCGGGCCTCGCCGACATAGGCGATGACCTTCTCGGCGCGCTCGACGCCGGGGTGTTGGAGCGGTTGATCGACGGAGACGAAATAAGAAGTCATGGTGCCCTCCAGTAGGACAGTGTGGAAACGCGATGACCAGATATTAGTGTTTACCCTAGTGTTTTCCAAATTTATATTCATGATGTAGTTCATTTATTCTGGTTATGGATGTCAACTTCCGCACGCTCGACCTGAACCTGCTACGGGTGTTCGACGAGGTGATGGCCGAGCGCAGCCTGACGCGCGCGGCGCGCAACCTGTCGATCACCCAGCCGGCCGTGAGCAACGCCCTGCGGCGCCTGCGCGAGGCGCTGGGCGACGAACTGGTGCGCCGCGCCGGCGCCGGCGTCGAGCCCACGCCCCGGGCGACCGCGCTGTGGCCGGTGGTGCGCGACGCGCTGCGCCAGCTGGAGCACTCGCTGGTGCCGGCCGCCTTCGAGCCGGCGCTGGCCGACAACGCCTTCACCCTGGCGATGGCCGACGCCACCGCCGCCGAGCTGCTGCCGGGCGCGGCGCGGCTGCTGGCCGGCGAGGCGCCGGGCGTGTCGCTGCGCGTGGTGCCGCTGACCACCCGCGACCCGCGGCGCCTGTTGGCGGAAGAGGAGGTGGACCTGGCGGTGGGCTACTTCCCGGCGGTGATGACCGACCTGACCGCCCGCGCCCAGGCCGGCGAGGCGGTGGCCTTCGAGACCCACCGGATGTACGTGGGAAGCTACGTGTGCGTGATGCGGCGCGGCCACCCGCTGGCCGACGGGCCGCTGACGCTGGACGACTACTGCGCCGCGCGCCACCTGCTGGTGAGCTTCTCCGGGCGGCCCTGGGGCTTCGTCGACGAGGCGCTGGCCGCCATCGGGCGCCAGCGGCTCATCGTGCTCACCGCCAACCAGTTCTTCACCGCCGGGCGGGTGGTGGCGACCTCGGACCTGCTGACCGTGCTGCCCCGGCACTTCGTCGACACGCCGGGCATGAGCACCGACCTGATCGTCCGTGAGTTGCCGCTCACTGTGCCGCAAGTGCACGTGGATGCGCTATGGCACCGGCGGCTGCACGGCGCGCCGGCGCATGTGTGGCTGCGCCGCATGCTGCTGCGCGTGGCGGGCGACGCCTTCGCGCGCTCACTCGATCCCGCAGACGGGACCGGGCGGGATTGAACGAAAAGGGAAACTCGTCCGGCGCGATTCAGCGCACGACGCGCAGCCAGGCGGCCGCGGCTTCGCGCAGCTCGTGCGCGTGGTACGGGTCCAGGCCCGCGCGCGATTCGGCGCTTTCGAGCAGGGCCGCCGCCGGGTTGGCGGGGGCGGCACCGGCCAGGGTGCGCGGGAAACGGAACATCAGCGAAAGCAGACTGAACATGATCTTGCATGGCACCCAGGCCACGCCGTCGTTATCGATGGACCATAGATTAAGGGTTATCCCTAGTTTTTACAGCCCCCAATCCATGCGGAACGTGCATGGGCAGCGCGCCGGCGGGACATGGGCCGTGCGGTTCCGCACGCGCCGGCGGCTCCCTGCCGGCCGCCTTAGACTGCCCCGACCATGAAGCTCCAGCTCCTGTCGGACCTGCACCTCGAAAACTACCCCGGGTTCCAGGCGGTGCCGGCACCGGGCGCCGACCTTCTGTTGCTCGCAGGCGACATCGGCTCCTACCAGGAGGGCTCGAAGCTGACCGAGCCGGACTTCGGCCTCACCCGCTTCTCGCCTCGCCACGGCTGGCCGACGCCGGTGTTCTTCCTGCCCGGCAACCACGAGTACGACAACGGCGACTTCGACGAACTGCACCTGCGCCTCCGCGATCTGTGCGAATCGCTCGGCATGACCTGGCTGGAGCGCGAGGTCGTCGTGCATCAGGGTGTGCGCTTCGTCGGCACCACGCTGTGGGCCGACTTCGACGCGCTGGTCGAGCCCGGGGATCCGCTGGAACTGGCGCTGAAGAAGCGCGGCAAGGCCTTCCGTGCCGCCAACTTCTACCTGGAGACCATGCGCACCACGCGCGGCGGGCAGCCCTTCCTGGCCGAGCAGGTGCGCGAACAGGCGCTGTTGTGCCAGGCCTGGCTGCGCGAGGCGCTGGCCGTGCCCTTCGACGGCACCACCGTCGCCGTCACCCACTTCGCCCCCACGCTGGCCAGCGCCGACCCGCGCTACGGCCTCACGCCCGGCACCGCCGGCTTCTGCAACGCGCTGGACGAGCTGCTGCCGCAGGCCGACCTGTGGCTGCACGGCCACTTGCACTGCGCCTTCGACTACGTGAAGGACGGCTGCCGCGTCGTCGCCAACCCGATGGGCTATCGCAGCAAGGGCGAGCAGGAGGGCTTCCGGCCGGAGTTGCTCATTCAAGTCAAATGAAGCCTGCACGCCGTGGCGGGTCGCTCGACTGGGCGCGACGCTGTTGCGCGCCTCGAGAGAAGCGCCCCGTGCAAAGAAATGTCAGGCATCGCCGCCGCCAGTGCCGCGCTTGATTCGGTGCAATGACTGGGCGGTTCCAGCAATCAAGGCAGAGCGTAGGACCGGCCGATCGTGGTCGTTTCAAAAAGACGAAACTTCACGTTGGCCAAATCAAGAAACGGATACTTGGATTGATAGTCCGATAGTTGCTGTCTAAATCCGTCCCGTCCGTTTGCGTAGTAACGCCATAAGGTAGGGTTCTCATAGCAATCCAGCGCGAAATTTCCTACATAAACAACCTCGCCTGGCGCAACAACAAATTTTCCTCCGAGCGGTTTGCCGTCTTTGATGAGATGGGAGCGGTTGGCGACCCAGTAATCTATGCTTGAAACAGATCGAGCCAACTTGATTTTGAAATTGCTGAGTGCATACTCGCCCGGTGGGATAAGCAGAGCGTAGCTTTCAAATTTCTGGCTGGCAGCGAGGTGGCTCGTTGTGCCAATCGTAAGGTCAGATGGCGCCTCATCCGGCTTGTTTGGTGAAAGCGGGAGTTTGTCAAAGGAAAAACTGACTAGTTGAGCGTTTTCATATTTTCCGCATTTCCACTGTCTGCCCCACCGAGCATCAAGTAAAACAACGCCCAACCTGTCTTTGTACCGCGCGTAAGAATCGGGTTTGACCTCAGCAGATGTCCCAAATTCATCCTGGATCTGAACAGAAGCACATGACGCAAGAATGAATGCCACTGGTAGCAAAGTCAGACTGCGCTGAAAGATCATGAAAATCCTTTGAGAGGGATAGCATATTGAATTAAGCCGTGCTGCGGAGTGGCGTCGACTCGAATGAATTGTCAGGACTCTTCTGCGAACAGTTCAAGAGCGTCATCCGTCCACCCATGTCCTATCCAACCGGAGTTGAGCGCAGGAGCCGGGAATCCGGTGCGGCAGTAGCCCCGCTTGGAAGCAAAGTCAAACACGGCGTGCGGATAGCCATTGATAAGAAGAACGACCTTCTCGCTATCTACTGACCAGCCTATCTTCACCTCTGAAGGAAGATTCTTATCGCTGATGCTGGCGACGTTGTAGATATGAAGAGCGTTTTGGATAGGCTGGCCACCCGGGCCATAGTCGAGGGCGTAGAAATAGCCTGTGTCACCGTCATCCTCGAAGACCGCCGAATAGCTGCCTTCAGGAGCGTTGCCTTGGACGTGGCTGGAATTGCCAACGCGGATGGTTTGTTTTGCGGTGACGATGATGCCCATGGGGTCCTGGATTGAGATGCAGGCATGTCAGGAAGTGCTTGTAGCCCGAGCCCATCATGCCCTCAGATAAAGTACTGATTCTGCTTGCCTTTGCATGGATGCCACCGGTTTGGGCCGCCTTGCAACCCACCGAAAGCCGAACGCCGTGCTCAACGCCCTGTGGCTGTCCTTCTTCCTGATCGCCGCGCTGACCGGCTTCGGCCGCTGGCTGCTCGGCGGCGACAGCGCGGCCTTCGGCGCGATGGTCGAGGCGCTGTTCGCCATGGCCAAACTGTCGGTCGAGGTGATGCTGCTGCTGTTCGGCACGCTGACGCTGTGGCTGGGCCTGCTGCGCATCGCCGAGCGGGCCGGGCTGGTGGCGGCGCTGGCGCGGCTGCTGGGGCCGCTGTTCGCGCGGCTGATGCCGGGCGTGCCGCGCGGGCATCCGGCGCTGGGGCTCATCACCATGAACTTCGCGGCCAACGCGCTGGGGCTGGACAACGCGGCCACGCCGATCGGCCTGAAGGCGATGCGCGAGCTGCAGTCGCTGAACCCGAGGCCGGAGGAGGCGACGAACGCGCAGGTCCTGTTCCTGGTGCTCAACGCCTCCTCGCTCACGCTGCTGCCGGTGAGCATCTTCATGTACCGCGCGCAGCAGGGCGCGGCCGACCCGACGCTGGTGTTCCTGCCGATCCTGATCGCCACCTCGGTCTCGACGCTGGTGGCGCTGCTGACGGTGGCGGCGGTGCAGCGCCTGAAGCTGTGGGACCCGGTGGTGCTCGCCTGGCTGCTGCCGGCGGCCGGGGCGCTGGGGGCCTTCATGTGGCTGCTGGCCTCGCTGTCGGCGGCGGCGCTGGCGGCGTTGTCGTCGCTGCTGGGCAGCCTGGTGCTGTTCTCCATCGTCATCGCCTTCCTGGTGGCCGGCGCGATCCGCCGCGTGCCGGTGTACGAGGCCTTCGTCGAGGGCGCGAAGGAGGGCTTCGACGTGGCGAAGAACCTGCTGCCCTACCTGGTGGCGATGCTGTGCGCCATCGGCGTGCTGCGCGCCTCGGGCGCGCTGGACGCGGCGCTCGATGGCATCCGCTGGCTGGTCGGGCAGACGGGCTGGGACGCGCGCTTCGTCGATGCGCTGCCCACCGCGCTGGTCAAGCCCTTCTCGGGCAGCGCGGCGCGGGCGATGCTGATCGAGACCATGAACAGCCACGGCGTGGACAGCTTCCCGGCGCTGGCCGCCGCGACCATCCAGGGCAGCACCGAGACCACCTTCTACGTGCTGGCCGTGTACTTCGGCGCGGTGGGCATCCAGCGTGCGCGGCACGCGGTGGGCTGCGCGCTGCTGGCGGAGTTCGCGGGGGTGGTGGCGGCCATCGCGGTCAGCTACGCCTTCTTCGGCTGAGTCCGGGGCGGCGGCAGGGCGAAGGCCCATCGGTCAGAATGACGGGCGCCTTCCCGCTTTCTCCGTGATCCTTCCCACCCAAGCCCAGCCGCCCACCTTCTCCCCGGACGAGTTCCGCGCGGCGCTGGGCATGTTCGCCACGGGCGTGACCATCGTGACGGCGCGCACCGCCAGCGGCCGGCGCGTGGGGCTGACGGCCAACTCCTTCAATTCGGTGTCGCTCACGCCGCCGCTGGTGCTGTGGAGCCTGGCGCGCGCGGCCGGCTCGATGCCGCACCTCGCCACCGGCTCGCACTACGCCATCAACATCCTCGCGGCCGAGCAGAAGGCGCTGGCCGAGCGCTTCGCCACCCGCGGCGTGGACCGCTGGGAGGGCGTGGCCTGGCACGAGGGCCTGGGCGGCGCGCCGGTGCTCGAGGGCTGCGTCGCGGTCTTCGAGTGCTTCAACCGCAGCCGCTACGAGGAGGGCGACCACGTCATCTTCGTCGGCGAGGTGGAGCGCTGCACCCATCGCCCGGGCGTGCCGCCGCTGCTGTTCCACGGCGGCCGCTTCTATACCGAGCACCCGCTCTGATCAGCCCTTGCCGTAGGTCGCGTCGAAGCGCGACTGCAGGTACGCCTGGGCCGTGATCGGCGCGTAGCGCGGCTGCGCGCCGGCCGGGACGCACGAGGGAATCGCGCTGACCACCGCATCCGGGTTCGGATCGAGGAAGAAGGCGATCGAGTAGCGCTCGGCCGCCGGCCGCAGCACGCGGTGCGGCGTCGAGAGGTACACGTCGTGGGTCCAGCGCATCAGGCAGTCGCCGATGTTGCAGACGAAGGCGCCGGGCAGCGGCGGCACGTCGATCCACTCGTCGCGCGAGCGGCCCTGCACCTGCAGGCCCGACACGCCGTCGGTGGCCAGCAGCGTGACGTTGCCGTAGTCGGTGTGCGCGCCGGCGCCCACGCCTTCCGGCGCACCGCCGCCGGCGGGGTAGTGCAGCAGCCGCAGCGTGGCCAGTGGCCGGTCGATCTTGTCGGCGAAGAAGTCCTCCGGCAGGCCGAGGTCGATCGCGAAGGCCGCGTGCAGCCGGCAGGCGGCTGCGTACACCGCGTCGAAGTACGCCTGCACCGCCTCGCGCCAGCCGGGCAGCCCGGACGGCCAGGCGTTGGGCGGGCGCGTGGCCTCGTCGGTCCAGATGAGGTTGAAGGCTTCCTTGCGGTCGCCGCCCTGCGTCTCGTCCAGCGCCTCCACGCCCATGCCCACGTAGCCGCGGTTGTGGCTGAGCGAGGCATACGCCAGCGCCGCCTTGTCGGCCGCCGGCTGCGCGAAGAAGCGGCGGCTGGCGGCGAAGGCGCCGTCCACCACGGCCTGCGGCACGCCGTGGCCGGTGACGGCGAAGAAGCCGATGCCGCGGCAGGCGGCGCCCACCTCGGCCGCCACGCGCCGCCGCGCGGCGGGGTCGGGCGAGGCCAGGTCGGCGATGTCGATCAGGGGCAGGGGGGTCGTCATGGTTCGTTCGCTCGTTCAACGTTGCAGGCTCAGCCGGTAGCGGAAGGCATCGGCGCGGTAGACGGCGTGCTCCACCTGCACCGGCGTGGCGGCCGCGTCGTGCACGATCCGTTCCACCTCCAGCACGGGCGCGCCGGCGGCGATGCGCAGCAGCTTCGCGTCGGCCGCCCGGGCGGTGCCGGCGCCGATCTCCAGGTCGGCCCGGCCGATGGCCAGCCCGCCTTCGTGCTCGAAGACGTCGATCAGGTCGCGCTGCGCGAAGTCCACCCGCGCGAGGCGCGCGCCCAGGGCGGCGAGCAGCCAGGAGTGATTGACCGACAGCGGCTCGCGGTTCAGGTAGCGCAGCGTCTGCAGGTGGTACACGGCGCTGCCGACCGGCAGGCCCAGCTTGCGCGCCACCTCGGCCGGCGCGCGGATCTCGCGCCAGGCCAGGCGCCGGTTGCTCACGGCATGGGCGTCGCCGGCCATGGCCTCCTGCAGGCCCTGCAGGCGCTTCAGGCTCTGTGCCGCCTTCGGGTGCGAGACGAACGCCCCCTTTCCGTGCAGCTTGACGATCAGCCCCTCGGCCTGCAGCGTGCCCAGCGCCTGCCGCACCGTGATGCGGCTGACGCCGTGCGCGGCCTGCAGCTCGGACTCGGAAGGCAGCTTGGCGCCCGGCGCCAGACGCCCGTCGAGGATGGCGGCCTTCAGGGTGTCGCGCAGGCGGGCGTGCAGCGGCTGCGGAATGTCAGCCATGGCGGGCCCTTTCCTGGTTGGCATGCTGTTTGCATGGCTTGTTATAACTTGTCATAACAAGTAGATTCTGGCACCTCCAGGGTGCTTTCTTTCGTCCGTCCGTCTTCACAACCGATCGAGGAAACGACCATGCCGACCTGCACCGCTCCCGCCTCTTCTTCCGCCCCTGCCCGCCGCGCACTGCTGGGCGCCGCACTCGCCGGCTGCCTGGCCGCCGCGCTGCCGGGCGCTGCGTTCGCGCAGGGCAAGCCGATCACGCTGATTGTGCCGTTCGCTGCCGGCGGCGGCGTCGATGCGACGGCGCGCCTGGTCAACACGAAGCTCGGCGAGGTGCTGGGCCAGCCGGTGCTGATCGAGAACGTGGCCGGCGCGGCCGGCACCATCGGCACGCAGAAGGCGGCGCGCTCCGCGCCCGACGGGCTGACGCTGCTGTTCGCGGTCGCCAGCCCGCTGAACGTGGCGCCGCTGGTCAACCCCTCCGCGGTGCGCTACGACACCTTCAAGGACTTCACGCCCATCGCCACGGTGGGCGTCTCGCCCTTCGTGCTGGTCGGCCGCGCCAACCTGCCGGCGGCCGACGCGTCGGGGCTCATCGAGTACGCCAGGGCCCACCCCGGCACGCTGAACTTCGGTACCGACGGCGTGGGCACCTCGCTGCACGTGACGGCCGAGCTGATCAAGCAGCGTGCCGGCATCGACATCGTCCACGTGCCCTACAAGTCCGGCCCGCAGGTGCTGACCGACGTGGCCGGCGGCCAGCTCGACCTGGCGGTGCTGCCGCTGTCGCTGGCACTGCCCTTCATCCAGGACGGCAAGGTCCGGGGCCTGGGCGTGACCTCGAAGGCGCGCGCCGCCATCGCGCCCAAGGTGCCGGCGCTGGCCGAGACGCCGGCGCTGAAGGACCTGGAGGTCGATTCGTGGCTGGGTATCCTGGCGCCCGCCGGCGTGCCGGCGCCGCAGGCCGCGAAGCTCGCGCAGGCGGTGGAAACGACGATGAAGGACCCGGACGTGGTGCGCCGCCTCGCCGAGATCGCGGTGCGTCCGCTGGTGCTCGCCGGCCCGGCCTTCGGCGACTATCTGGCGAAGGAGCGCCGCACCGTGCAGGACGTGGTGACCAAGGCCAACATCAAGGCGGAATAAGGAGCGCCCCTTTCGTGACACTGCTCGCCCACGCCTGGATCATCGCGCCCGTCGTGCTGCTGGCCGGCGCGCTGATCGGTGCCACGGGCATCGGCGGGGTGCTGGTGGTGCCGGTGCTCACCACGCTGGGGCAGGTGCCGGCGCCGCAGGCGATCGCGGCCTCGTCGCTGGCCTTCCTGCTGCCCGCGCTGGTGGCGCTGGGGCCGCTGCGGCGCCAGCCGTCGCTGGCCCTGCGCTGCTGGCCGGTGCTGGCGGGGGCGCTGGCTGGCGCGGTGGTGGGCGCATGGCTGGTGCGCTGGCTGCCGGCCAAGGCGCTGATGACCGGCGTGACGGCGCTGGTGCTGCTGGCCGGCTGGCGCGGGCTGCGCGCGGCGCCGCAGCACGCCGCCCCGGGCGACGTCACGCTGGGCCCGGCCGCGCTGGCGGCGCTGGGGCTGGCGGTGGGCGTGGGCTCGGCGCTCACCGGCACCGGCGGGCCGGTGCTGCTGCTGCCGGCGCTGATGCTGCTGCGCCAGCCGCTGCTGTTCTCGGTGGTGGCGGCGCAGGCGGTGCAGTTGCCCGTCGCGCTGTCGTCCGGCGCGGTGCACGCGCTGGCCGGGCGGCTCGACTGGACGCTGGCCGCGCTGTGCGGCGTGCTGCTGCTGGCCGGCTCGCTGGCGGGGCAGCGCGCGGCGCGGCGGCTGCCGGTGCACCGGCTGCAGCGCGGCGTGGCCGTGCTGCTGCTGGTCACCGGCGCCTGGTTCGTCTGGCTGCTCCTGGCGCGCTGAACACGAGACATTGCGAGGACTTCTTCCCATGCTGACCCCCGAACGACTCCAGCCCGCCGCGGGTGCCCCGCTGCTGATCGCCCCTGGCCGCCTGCTGCGTCCCGACGGCGTGCACGAAGGCTGGGCCGTGGCGGTGCAGGACGGACGCTTCGCGCAGGTCGCGCCCGCCGCCGAGCTGCGGGCGGCCTGCCCAGGCGCGCCGCTGCTCGAGCTGCCGCAGCACCTGCTGATGCCGGGCCTGGTCGACACCCACACGCACCTCACGCAGAGCTTCGGCAAGGCGCTGGCCTTCGGCGAGCCCTCGGAGATCTTCAAGCGCATCTGGGTGCCGATGGAAGGCGTGCTGGACGAGCGCGCCGCGTACCTCTCGGCCAAGCTGGCGGCGCTGGAGTCGCTGCGCGGCGGCTTCACCACCGTGGTCGACGCCGGCACGCGCTCCGAGGAGGGGCTGGGCGGCGTGGCGCAGGCGGCGCGCGAGGCGGGCATCCGCTGCGTGCTGGGGCTGATCTGCAACGACGCCGGCAACACCGAAGGCGAGGCCGGCGTGCGGCGCATCCTCGACCGCGCCGCGGCCTTCCTGCGCGACTTCGAGCACGACCCGCTCGTGCACCCCTCGCTCGCCATCTCCATCCCCGAGGCGGCGAGCGACCGCATGCTGCACGACGTCGCGGCGCTGGCGAAGGAGGCCGGCCGCCGCTTCCAGACCCACGTCAACGAGCACCTGGCCGCCGTGGAGCGCTCGCTGGTGGCGCGCGGCCTGCGCCCGCTGGAGCTGCTGCACGCCGTCGGCGCCCTCAACGACAGCGCCCTGCTGGCGCACGCCACGCTGCTCACCCACCGCGAACTGGGCCTGCTGCAGGGCAGCGGCGCCGCCGTCGCCTACAACCCCGTCGCCAGCGCGTGGAAGGGCAATGCGGTGCTCGACGCCGGCATGCTGCAGCTTCTGGGCGTGCCCTTCGGCCTGGGCACCGACGGCACGCGCGCCGACGCCTTCCGCCTGATGGACGCGGCCGAGACCACGCAGCGCCTGACGCATGGCCTGTCCAACGGCGACTCCTCCTGCGGCGCCGGCTGGACCTGGCTGGACCACGGCACCCACCGCGGCGCCGAGGCGGCCGGCCTGGGCGCGCTCACCGGCCGCATCGATGCCGGGCTCGCCGCCGACTTCCTGCTCGTGGACCTGGACGTGCCCGAGTTGCTGCCGAGTTGGGACCTGGGCTGGGAACTGGTGCGGCTGGCGAACCGCGACCAGATCGACGCCGTGTTCGTGAACGGCGCGCTGCGCCTGTGGCAGGGCTGGCCGGTGGACTGGGACGCCCGCGCGCTGATGCGCGAGGTGGCCGGGGTGGCGCGCCGCGACGTGGCGCGCGCCCCCCTCCAACGGGTGCACCCGGTGTCGGACGCGCACCGCGCGCAGCACGCGCCTGCCGCAGGGCGCTGAGGCCGCCCGGCGGCTACGATGGCCGCATGCCTGTCCGCCTCGCCGCCATGCTGCTGGCCGCCGCGCTGGGCGCGGGCGCCGCGCAGGCGGCCGGCGAGCCGAAGCGGAACTGGTTCGACGATCCCTTCTTCCAGCTCAGCCGCGGCCTGCCCGCCTGCCCCGTGCCCGAGGGTCCCGTCTACACCGAGGCCGAGCGCCGCGAGCAGATGCACTCGCGCCTGGAGCGCGGCACAAGCTGCTGGCTGGCAGGCCGCTGCGCCGAGCCCAACGCCTATGCCTACGACCGCCGCATCGCCGAGGCGGTGCGGCCGGCGCTGGCGGCCGTGCCCGGCGTGCGGCGCGCCAGCGTGTGGGTGACGGTGCAGCGGCGCTGGGTCTACCTGCAAGGTTGCGTGCCTTCGCGTACCCTCGCACGTCGCCTGGAGCGCGCCGCCCGCGGCCTGCCCGAGGTGGAGAAGGTGGTGACCGACCTCATGCCCGGCACGCGCGGCCGCCCGCCCTATCCGGTGGCCGCGCCCTGAGCACGGCCGGCACGCCACGACGACAACGCCGAAGAACAACGACCGGCGGGGCCCGCGCCCCGCGTCCGCATGACCGACCGCAAAGACCATCTCGACGGCCGCGCCGTCACCCTGCTCGTGGCCTGCTGCGCCTTCTGGGGCCTGCAGCAGATCCTTATCAAGACCACCGTCGGCGAGGTGCCGCCCATGTGGCAGGCCGCGCTGCGCATGGGCGGCGCGACGCTGCTGCTGTGGCTGTGGTGCCTGTGGCGCGGCGTGCCGCTGTTCGAGCGCGACGGCACGCTGCCCGGCGGCCTGCTGGCCGGGCTGCTGTTCACCGGCGAGTTCGTGTGCATCTACCTGGGCCTGCAGCACACCACCGCCTCGCGGCTGACGGTGTTCCTCTACAGCTCGCCGTTCTGGGTGGCGCTGCTGCTGCCGCGGCTGGTGCCCGTCGAGCGGCTGCGCGGCGTGCAGTGGGCCGGCCTGGCGGTGGCCTTCGCGGCCGTGTTCCTCGCGTTCAGCGAAAGCTTCGGCCACCCGGTGGAAGGGCAGCTCTACGGCGATGCCCTGGCCCTGGCGGCCGGCGTGCTGTGGGGGCTGACGACGCTGGTGATCCGCGCCAGCCGGCTGGCCACGGCCAGCGCCGAGAAGACGCTGTTCTACCAACTGGCGGTCACGGCGGTGCTCGTTCCCTTCGCGTCCGTCGCGCGCGGCGAGGCGTGGCGCCTGGACTATTCCGCCTACGCCTGGTTCTCCATCGCGCTGCAGACCCTGGTCGGCGCCTTCGCCAGCTACCTGGCCTGGGTCTGGATGCTGCGCCACTACCCGGCCACGCGCATCTCCTCCTTCACCTTCCTCACGCCGCTGTTCGCGCTGGTGTTCGGCGTGGCGCTGCTGGGCGAGCCGCTGACGCTGCGGCTGGCCGTGGCGCTGGCCGGCGTGGCGCTGGGCATCGTGCTGGTGAACCGGCGGGTGGCCGCGAATCGGGAGGCCGCCGCATGAACTTCCAGACCGTGCTCGACGACATCGCCGAAGCCCTGGCGCCCGAGGCGGGCCGCGAGGGCGAGGTGGCCCGCTACATCCCCGCGCTGGCACGGGTCGACGCGCGGCGCTTCGGCATCGCGCTGCGCACCCGCGAGGGCGAGGAGGCGGCCGCCGGCGACGGCCGTACGCCCTTCTCGATCCAGAGCATCTCCAAGCTCTTCACGCTGACGCTGGCGATGCGCCACCTGCCCGAGGCGGCGCTGTGGGAGCGCATCGGCCGCGAGCCCTCGGGCAACCCGTTCAACTCGCTGGTGCAGCTCGAGAGCGAGCACGGCAAGCCGCGCAACCCCTTCATCAATGCCGGCGCCATCGCCGTGGCCGACCGCATCGTGAGCCTCTACGGCGGCGACGCGAAGGGCTCGCTGGCCGGCTTCATGAGCCACCTGGCCGGCGAGCCGGTGGACTTCGACCGCGAGGTCGCGGCCTCGGAAGCGTCCACGGGTTTCCGCAACGTCGCGCTGGCCAACTTCATGAAGAGCTTCGGCAAGCTCGACCACGACGTGGGCGCCGTGCTGGACCTGTACTTCCACCAGTGCGCGCTGTCGATGAGCTGCCTGCAGCTCGCCCGCGCCGCCGGCTACCTGTGCCGCGACGGCGTGCATCCCTTCGACGTCGGCGAGAACGTGGTGACAGAGCGCCAGGCGCGCCGCATCAACGCGCTGATGCTCACCTGCGGCACCTACGACGCGGCGGGCGACTTCGCCTTCCGCATCGGCCTGCCCTGCAAGAGCGGCGTGGGCGGCGGCATCGTCGCCGTGGTGCCCGACCGGCTGACGCTGGCCGTGTGGTCGCCCGCGCTCGACGCGACGGGTAACTCGCTGCTGGGCATGAAGGCACTGGAGATGTTCGCCGCGCGTACCGGGCTGTCGGTGTTCTAGCGACACTCCCACATCGCGCTTTTCATCCAACAAGGAGACACCGCATGCCCGCCGCCCCCGCCTTCACCGACCCCGCCGCCCACCTGCCGCAGGACGCCGCCCGCGCGATGCTGGTCGGGCGCCTGTGGCAGCCCGGCGTGGGGCCGGTGCCGGTCGCCGTGCGCGGCGACGCGCTGCACGACCTCTCGCGCCTCGCGCCCACCGCGAGCGAGCTGCTGGAGGCCGAAGCGCCCGCCGACGCGGTGCGCCGCGCGCTGGACGACGGCACGGCGCCGCGCATCGCCGGCCTGGCCGACGCGCTGCGCAACAGCGAGGCCGCCGCACAGGACGCTTCCCGCCCCTGGCTGCTGGCGCCGTGCGACCTGCAGGCCGTCAAGGCCAGCGGCGTCACCTTCGTCGCCAGCCTGCTGGAGCGCGTGATCGAGGAGCAGGCGCGCGGCGACGCCTCCCGGGCCGAGGCCATCCGTGCGGGCCTGGCCGGCGTGCTGGGCGACAACCTGGCCGGCATCGTGCCCGGCTCGGCGCAGGCCGCGCAGGTCAAGGAACTGCTGATCGCGCAGGGCGCCTGGTCGCAGTACCTGGAAGTGGGCATCGGCCCCGACGCCGAGATTTTCACCAAGGCCCCGGTGCTGGCCGCGGTGGGCACCGGCGCCGACGTCGGCATCCATCCCGTGTCGGCCTGGAACAACCCGGAGCCCGAGGTCGTGCTGGCCGTGGACAGCCGTGGCCGCGTCAAAGGCGCGGCGCTCGGCAACGACGTGAACCTGCGCGACGTGGAAGGCCGCAGCGCGCTGCTGCTGGGCAAGGCCAAGGACAACAATGCCTCCTGCGCCATCGGGCCCTTCATCCGCCTGTTCGACGCGCACTTCGGCATCGACGCGGTGCGCCGCATCACCGTGGGCCTGAAGGTCGAGGGGCCGGAAGGCTTCGTGCTCGAGGGCAGCAGCTCGCTGGCGAAGATCAGCCGCGACCCGCTCGACCTGGTGGCGCAGGCCATCGGCCCGCACCACGCCTACCCCGACGGCTTCATGCTCTTCCTGGGCACCATGTTCGCGCCCACGCAGGACCGCCACGGCCCCGGCCAGGGCTTCACCCACGTGGTGGGCGACCGCGTCGCCATCTCGGCGCCGGAGCTGGGCGCGCTGGTCAACCGCGTGGTGCACGCCGACCAGGCGCCGCGCTGGGCGTTCGGCATCGGCGCGCTGATGCGCAACCTGGCCGGGCGCGGGCTGCTGGGCTGAACCGACCCTACAGCGGCAGGCAGTGCAGCCGCACGGCGGGCGACTGCAGCCGCTCCGCGAACCAGCCGTCGCGCGCCGGCGAGATCAGCGCGGCCAGCCCGGTCATCAGCGCGACGCTGTCGCCGGCCTTGGCGTCGCGGTAGCACTTGCCCAGGTTGTCCAGGCTGGCGCGCAGGGCCGCGGCCTGCTGCGCGTCGCTCTTCTCCAGCGTGGCCGCATGCTGCTTCAGCCACTCCTCGTAGGCCGGCAGCGTCTGCTGCGGCAGCTTGGCCGCCTCGTCCTTCGGGACCATGGTGGCGTAGAGCTGCTGCAGGCTGGCGCTGCCGGCCTGGCCCATCTTCAGGTTCACCTCGTAGCGGGCCTCGAAGGCGCCCTGGCGCCAGATCACCTGCCGGATGCGGTAGTCCAGCGCGCCCGTCTCGCCGCCCAGCGTGCGCACCAGCTCGCGCGCCCGGGCGTTGTCCGCGTCCTGCGCGAAGTCGGCGGACAGGGCCTTGGCGATGTCTGCGTCGTCGGGAAAGCGGATGTCCGCACCGCAGGCGGCCAGCAGCAGCGCGGCGCCCGTCGATGCGACGGCGGCCAGGCGGCGGGGGAAGCGGAAATGGGGGAGAGACGGGAAGCGAAAACAAGGCATGGGATGCGGACGGGACAGTCGGAACGGCCCCGAGTGTCGGCCGGCGAGAGGCCGAATCCTGTCGGACGCGTCCTGCATGGCGCACACGCGAACTGTCTTAATTGTTGGATTTTGTTTTCAAAAAGGAACTCCTGAGCGCGGACTTTCGTTGCATCGGGTCCGCCGGCGGTTGACAGAGATAGTCAGGATCGAACCGGCAAAAAGCCCGGATTCGGGCCGCATGTGTGCGCAAAAAAGATACTTAAGTATTGGTTTTCTGGCGACTCGTCCCACCGGATGAGGAGGCCGCGCGTGAGGGTGGCCGCTCACCCACCATGAAAACCGAAGTGACTTTCGTCACGCGATTCGGTGTTGACGACAGCAAGATGTAAGTGAATGTCTATCGAACACCGGTTTACATCTTGGTGGCGAACTGTCATGAGGGCTGGCTAGATTGCGTCCCGTGGTCCGCACCGGACTGCGTTTCTCAATCCCTTTCCTCGCATCCCTCAAGGAGTGAACACATGAAGAAACTCATCGCAGCCGGCGCCGTCGCGTTCGTCGCCACCTTCAGCGCCTCGGTCTTCGCCCAGACCGTCGCCATCCCCGGCATCGGCAAGGGCTCGATGGGCTCGACGGTGGAAAACACCCGCATCACGCTGTCGGGCAACAAGGCCAGCAACGTCATCACCAGCGGCGGCTCCGGCTCGGTGGCAGCCAAGGGCGTGAACATCGAGGCCAGCGCCCTGGCCAACGTGAACAGCGTGAACATCAAGGGCTCGACGGTGAAGAACAGCCGCATCACCCTGACCGACAACACGGCCGACAACATCATCACCTCGGGCGGCGCCGTCGCCAACGTGAACAGCGTCAACATCGAGTAAGCCCGATGACCGCCGCGGGGCCCGCCGGGCCGGCCGCGGCAGCGCTTCCTCCCGGTGCGCCGCGGGCGCACCGGGGTCGAACCCAGACACCGACGCGCGGGAGATCGCCTTGCTGCCCATGGAACTCAGGAAAAAGACGCTGGCGTCGCTGATCGTGATCGGCTTCGCCTCGGCGACGACCGTCACGTCGGTGGCCCAGGAGATCGTGCTGCACGGTCCGGACTGGGGCAAGAGCAGCCCCGGCAGCGACGTCAAGGGCGACACGCGCGCCACCTCGGCCGGCAACCGCGCGCCGGCGCGCATCACCGCCTCGGGCGGCAAGGTGTCGGCGCTGGCCGGCATGGCGGGCTCGCTGTCCGTCGTCTCCACGGCGCAGGCCAACACCATCGGCCTGTCCGCACTGAACATCGACAGCACGCGCGTCGACGTGCTGAACAACCAGGTCCAGGGCTTCGTCAACGCCGTCGGCGGCGTGGCCAGCGCCAACAGCGCCCTGATCTCGGGCGGCGACGGCCGGCGCGAACTCTCTTCCAGCCGCATCCGCATCACCGACAACACGGCGCGCGACATCGACGCCTACGGCGGCCAGGGTTCGCTGGCCGCGGGCGCGATCGTCTCGGCGCAGCTGCCGGGCCGGGCCTCGGGCAACAGCTTGCTGGCCGACCAGACCGACCTGCGGCAGCTCGAATTCCTCAGCACGCGCAACACGGCGCAGGGCCTGCAGTCCATCGGCGGATCGGCGCTGGCCAATGCGGTCACCGCCTCGCGCAGCACGGTGGAGGACAGCCGCATCGCGCAGACCGACAACACCGGGCGCAACGTGCGCTCCGGCGGCGGCTCCGGCGCGCTCGGCGCGGGCGTGCTGGCCCAGGCGGACCTCACGGGCACCTCCGCCGCCAACGCGGTGCTGCTGTCCAACAGCCGCCTGCAGGGCGCGCGCGTCGATCACCAGCGCAACGAGGCCGACGGCCTGCAGTCGCTCGGCGGCACCGCGCTGGCCAACAGCCTCAACGTGGGTGACGTGCAGGGCGGCGGGCTGCAGCAGTACCGCGCCCGCTTCACCGGCAACCGCGCGCAGGACGTGACGGCCAATGGCGGCGAGGGCTCGCTGCTGATGGGCGCGCTGGCGGACGTGAAGGCCAGCGCGGCGGCACTGGCCAACAGCGTCTCGATCCAGGGCAGCGAGGTGGCGAGCGGCGCGCGCCACACGCTCGCCGACAACCGCGCGCAGCGGGTGCACGCCGTGGGCGGCGCCGCGGCCGCCAACAGCATCTGGCTGCAGGACTCGACCGCGCGCAACAGCAACGCCACGCTCTCGCGCAACGTGGCGAGCGACGTCAGCACCTCCGGCGGCAGCGCCAGCCTGGTCGGCGGCGCCGTCGGCCAGTTCGAGCGCAACGGCCGCTCGCTGGCCAACAGCCTGGTGCTGGATGCGCGCTCCACGCTGGAGGGCACGCCCGCCACGCTGAGCGACAACGAGGCGCACGGCGTGCGCGGCTCCGGCGGCCTGGCGGCGGCGAACAGCGCGTTGCTGAGCAGCGCCACGATGCGCAACGGGCGCATCTCCATCACCGGCAACACCGCGCGCAACGTCCAGTCGAACGGCTTCGAGGGCAGCGCCGCCGGCGGGCTGCTGTTCTCGTCGAAGCAGAACGCGATGGCGCTGGCCAACAGCCTCGGCGTGTTCGGCTCCACGGTAGACGCCTCCTCGGTCTCGCTCGCCGACAACACCGCCACCGACCTGTCGGCGCAGGGCGGCAGGCTGGTCGCCAACAGCGTGAGCGTGGAACGCGGCGAAGGGGCGGGCTCGACGCTGTCGGCCGCCACGCGCGTGGCGGGCAACACCGCCTCGCAGGTGTCCACCGGCGCCAGCTCGATGGCCGGCCCCGGCAAGGCCTTCAGCGAAGAGAGCGTCGCCCGCGCCGCGACCAACGCGGTGGTGCTGTACGAGAACAGCCGCGTCGACAGCGGCTCGCCGCTGAACGTCAGCGACAACCGCGCCACGCAGGTCGCGGCCATCGGCGGCACGGCGCTGGTCAACGCGCTGGGCGCCTACCGCGATGCGGGCATCAGCGGCAGCCCCATCACCCTCAGCGGCAACCGGGCCGACGACGTGCGTACCGGCGGCGTGTACGGCCAGGTGGCCGGCATCGGCTCGGCCAAGAACGGCATCCTGGTGGCCAACGGCGTCTACCTCGAGGGCGAGAACGGCGTGCGGCTCTCGGGCTCGCCGGTCGCCATCCGCGAGAACACGGCGCAGTCGCTCAACGCCGACGGCGGCCGCGTCAACGCCAACGCCCTGGCCATCAACGGGCGGGGCGAGGTGCAGGGCACGCCCATCACGCTGTCGGACAACCGCGCCGAGAACGTGACCAGCGAAGGCAAGGAAGGCACCTTCGCCGGCCACGCCGTCATCGACCGCGGCGTGGGCTACGCCAGCGCCAACGCGGTGCAGGTGATGGGTGCGCTGCGCGCCGGCAGCCTGCAACTGATGGGCAACACGGCCTTGCGCGTCACGGCCGAGAAGGGCGTGGCGCTGGCCAACAGCTTCATGGTCGACAACGACGGCTCGGCGCAGGGCGTGCACGCCACCATCGCCGGCAACAGCGCGGACGAGGTGCGCACCCGCGACGGCAAGACGGCGCTGGCCAACAGCGTGCTCGACGAGGGGCGCATCGACGGCTCGCAGCTCTCGATCGCGGCCAACCGCAGCGGCGCGCAGGCCGACGACGGCGATGCCGCCGCGGCAAGCGTGCGCAACCGCAAGAGCGGCCACATCGCCGGCTCGCAGATCGCCATCACCGGCAACCAGGGCAGCGTGTCGGGCAAGGGCACGGCCAACGGGGTGGACAACGGCGGCTCGATCGGCGGCAGCCGCATCGCCATCGTCGGCAACCGCGGCAGCGCGCGCGGCGGCGGCACGATCAACAGCGTGGTCAACGGCGGCACCATCGCCGGCGGGCAGATCACCATCCTGGGCAACCAGGGCAGCGCCGACAGCGGCGGCGTGGCCAACTCGGTGCACAACGAGGGCCGCATCGGCGGCAGCAACATCGTGATCGCCGGCAACAGCGGCACGGCCCGCGGCGGCACGGTCAACAGCGTGCGCAACAGCCGCACCGGCAACATCGTCGCCAGCAACATCGCGAT
This sequence comes from Xenophilus azovorans DSM 13620, assembly GCF_000745855.1. Taxonomy (GTDB): domain Bacteria; phylum Pseudomonadota; class Gammaproteobacteria; order Burkholderiales; family Burkholderiaceae_C; genus Xenophilus; species Xenophilus azovorans. The sequence goes on along the minus strand of NZ_KN050767.1, from coordinate 18,233 downwards.
CGTCGGCAACCGCGGCACCACCAACGGCGGCGGCACCGTCAACAGCGTGGACAACCGCGGGCTGATGACCGGCAGCGTGACCATCGCAGGCAACCAGGGCACGGCGGTGCAGGGCGGCACGGTCAACTCGCTGGTCAACCGCGGCGTGATGACCGGCGCCGTGGTGATCGCGGGCAACCGGGGAACGGCCATGGCCGGCGGCGTGTCCAACTCGGTCATCAACCGCGGCGCCATCGCCGGCGTCGTCACCATCGTGGGCAACCAGTCGACGGCGGGCGTGGGCATGACCACCGGCACCGTCCGCACCACCGGCGGCGTGATGGCCGGCGCGGCCGGCGTCACCGGCAACACGCCCTGGGCCGCCAACGTCGGCTACACGGTCACGGCACCGTCCACCGGCGTCATCAACCGCTCCGTCACCGTCGGCCCGGCCGTGACGGTGCTGAACATGTGACCGGCGCCGGGGCCGGGAAGGAGAACCGCATGCGCACCCTTGCTCGCATCGCCATGGCCGCCGCCGCAGCGTCGGCCGCCTGCTGCGCCAGCGCGCAGCTGGTCAACTACAACGAGTCGCTCTCGGCCTACCGCGACCTGCGCGACGGCGGCGTCAAGCTCGTCGACGGCGTGACGCCGGCGGTGTCCGCCCGCGCCAGCGTCGCGCGCGCCATCGCCAAGGACAAGATCGTCGAGCAGGCCGCGCTGGTGCAGCCCGACGGCACGCTCAAGCTGCCGTCGAACCAGACCAACCTGGTGATCCGCACCGACTACAGCAACGTGACCCAGGGCGCCGACGGCACGGTCCGCGTGGCCAGCCCGTCCATCCAGGGCAACGTCAACGGCAACGTGACGCTGTACGTGGACGGGCAGGGCGTCGAGAACATCACCGTGCTGAACAACGGCCGCTGAGGGCGGCCGCAGCCCGCGCGCCGCACCGGCCGGCCGCGCGGCAACGAACAACGACAACACTTCCTCGCATCGAATGACACCCCGCACAAGGACCCGCCTTCGCCTCGGGACGCTCTGCCTGTCGCTGCTCGTGCTCGCCGGCTGCGCGACCACCGACAACGCGATCAGCGACGCCAACAAGCTCATGGCCGAGCGCGAGGCGGCCAAGGAGCTGCCCTCGGCCAACCTCAGCGCCTACGCCAACGCGCTGGGCTGCTTCGGCCACATGCTCGACATCTACAAGGACGGCGATCCGGTGGTCTACATCCAGACCCGCAACATCGCCGACGCGACCAACCTGTCGCACCCGCTGGTGGGCGCCGAGATCCCGGGCGACATCACGGAGATGGTGCGCACCGCCGTCAACCGCATCGGCGCGCGCGTGGTCTACGTGCCCTACCACCCGGACTACCTGATCTCGCAGGCGCAGCTGGGCGCGCGCTTCGGGGTGACGATGCCGGACTTCCTCATCACCGGCGCGCTCACCGAGTTCGACCGCGCGCTGTCCGGCGCGGGGCGTTCCAACTCGGCCAGCGTCGAGTTCGGCAACGGCAAGGGCGAGACCAACATCGGCGCCGACTTCAAGCGCACCGCCATCCTGTCCTCGCTCGCGCTGGACCTGAACCTGGTGAGCTTCAGCACGCAGCAGATGGTGCCGCGCGTGCAGTCGGCCAACGTCATCCGCGTGCTGAACCTGAGCACCGAGGACAACGCCAGCCTCGGCTTCTACGGCGACTCCTTCGGCTTCAAGCTGGAGGGCAAGTACCTGCAGGGCCGGCACTCGGCCATCCGCACGCTGGTCGACCTGAGCGTGCTGGAGCTGATGGGCAAGGCCACCAACACGCCCTACTGGCGCTGCATTCCCGCCGGCGGGCAGGACCCGGTGGTGCTGGAGAACATGCGCGCCGCCTTCGAGCGGCTGTCGCCCGAGCTGAAGATCGGCCTGGTGCAGGTGATGCTGCAGAAGTACGGCCAGCAGGTCACCGTGACGCAGAAGCTGGACGACCCGACGCGCGAGGCGATCCGTGCGGTCTATTCGCAGCGCTTCCCGCAACTGGGCGAGACGGTGGACGTGACCACCTGGCAGGCCTTCGAGCCGCTGTTCTTCGGCGTGCCGGTGCCGGGCACGCCGCCCATCGTCGCGGCGCCGGCCGCGATGCCGGCCACCGAGCCGCCGGCGGCGCCGGCAGGAACGACGGGTGGTTGAGATGCGCCTGCCGCGCTTGCATGCCGCCGCTGCCGCCCTGAGCGGGGCGCTGTGGGCCGCCGCCTGGCTCGCGGCGGCGCCCGCGGCCCTGGCGCAGACCTCGGCCGCCGGCACCGCCTCGTCGGCCGCGGCGCGCTCGACCGCCGCCGCGCCCGTGGGCCCCGCCGGCGCCACCGCTTCGCCCAGCGCCGACACCGGCGCGCGCTACGTCGAGTCGTGCCGGCAGGCGCTGGAGCGCGGCGTGGCGCAGCCCGGCTGCCAGGGGCCGCTGTACGCCAACGAGCTGGCGCGCCTCAAGGAAGACGCGCTGCGCACCAACAACCCCAACCTGCTGACGCTGCTGGGCGACGCCTACCAGAGCAACCGCACCGGCATTTCCGACATCGGGCAGGCCTACCGCTGGTACCTGCTGGCGGCGGTGCGCGGCGACCCGCGCGCGATGCAGCGCCTGAGCGACATGTACCGCTCGGGCCAGGGCGCGCCCAACGACAACGTGAAGGCGCTGGGCTACGCCCGGCTGGCGCAGCGGCTGGCCATCCCCGGCAGCACCGAGGCGAAGCAGGCCTCCGAGACCATCGCCTCGCTGGGCAGCCACATGGCGCAGGAAGAGCGCGCCCTGGCCGACCGCTTCGCCGGCGAGCTGGAGCAGAACCTGCGCCGCTCGACGGCGCCGGGCGCCGAGGCCGCGGCCGGCGCACCCGCCGCGCCGCCGCCGCAGGCGAGCACGCCGCTGACCAGCCGCCTGCCCGGCCTGGGCGCGGCGCAGGCGCAGCAGGAGGCCGCTGCGCCTTCCGACCAGCCGCCGCGCCCCGTGCCGGCGCCGCCGCCCGGCCTGCCCGGCAGTGGAGGGGCGGCGCAGCTTCCCCGAACCCCGCAGTGAGAGAGTGAGGCCACAGCCATGTTCGACTTCCCGATGAAGCATCCGCGGCCGATGCACCGCCTGTGGCCGCTGTGCCTGCTGGCGGCATGCGGCCTGGCGCCCGTGGCCGCGATGGCCGCCGGCAGCGGTGGCGGCCAGGGCGACACCACCACCACGGTCATCGACAACCCCGGCGGCGGCACCAACCGCATCGAGGTCACCGGCAACAGCGTGCGCAGCGTGCAGACCGGCTGCACCGACGGCGTGGCGAACGTGAACAGCGTCAACATCGACGGCCAGAGCCTGAAGGGCCGCACCATCATCGTGCAGGGCCGCAACGTGCGCGACGTGCACGTCGACGGCAAGGATTGCGCCGACAAGAAGGGCCAGCGGCCGGCGGGCGCCAACGTCAACAGCATCACCATCCAATGAGCGAGGAACGATCCGTGCGAAGCGCCGCCGTGCTGGCCGCCTGCGCGCTGGCGCTGGCCGCCTGCGGCGAGAGCGCGCAGCCGCCGGCCCCGGCGGCCGCTCCTCCCGCGCCGGCCCCCGCCGCCGGGGCGCCTGCGCCTGCCGCGCCGCCGCCCGTGGTCGCCGCTCCGGCGCCCGCGGCAGCACCGGCCGCGCCGCGCCAGGTGCCGATGAGCGTGCAGGGCACCGCCAGCGCGGGCCTGACGGTGCGCGTCAAGTCCGTCGAGATGGGCGAGGACGCCACCATCCTGGACATCAGCGCCTCCTTCGAGAACCGGCGCACCAACTTCACCAACCTCGCCGAGAGCGAGACCTACCTCGCCGACTCCGCGGGCAACCGGCTGATGCTCAAGCGCCCGCCGGACAACCGCTACCTGCGCATCATGTCGGGCGACACGATGCAGGGGCGCCTGGTGTTCCTGGGCAGCGTGCCGCCTTCGGAGACGCAGCTGCGCCTGGTGATCAACGACGGTATGCCGCCCGACAGCACCGCGGGGCCGGGCCTGGCCATCGCGCTGCCGCTGAAGCCGGCCGGAGGCTCCTGAGCAGGCTGTGAACCGACCCGGCATGGCCACCTTCCTCGCCCGGCTGGCGGCCGGCGTGTCGGCGGCGGCGCTGCTGGCCGCGGCGGCGCACGGCTACACGGTACGGCGCGTGGCGCAGAGCCTGAAGGATGCCGACAGCCGCTTCGTCCGCGTCGAGGACGCGCCGCAGACGCGCTGGGAGCGGGCCGGCAGCGGCACGCAGCTGTCCACCGGCGGCCCGCAGACGCAGTTCGGCCCGGCCGGCGGGCCTTCCACCGTGTTCCGCACGGCCGAGGTGCCGCCCGAGCGGCTGGAGCGCACGCAGGCGCTGCTCGGCGAGCTGCAGGCACGCCAGGACGAGCGGCAGTCCATCGTGATCGACCTGCCGGCCGACGTGCTGTTCGACTTCGACAAGGCCGACCTGCGCCCCGACGCACAGCCCTCGCTGGCGCGCGCCGCGGAGCTGCTGCACAGCTACCCCACCGCGCCGGTGCGGGTGCGCGGCCACACCGACGCCAAGGGCTCGGACGCCTACAACGAGGCGCTGTCGATCCGGCGCGCCGAGGCGGTGGCGGCGGCGCTGGCCCGGTCGGCGGGGCGCGAGCGCATCAGCGCGCAGGGCCTGGGCGAGCGCGAGCCCGTCGCGCCCAACGTCCGCCCGGACGGCAGCGACGACCCCGAGGGGCGCCAGCGCAACCGGCGCGTGGAGATCGTGATCGAGGCGCTGCCTTCCACGCCCGGCAAGACATCATGAATGGAGGTGTGCATGGCACTCGTCGCCTGTCCTGAATGCGGCCACCAGGTGTCCACGCTGGCGAAGGCCTGCCCGCAGTGCGGCGCGCCGCCGCCCGGTGCGCGCACCAGCGAGCCGGTGATCACCGGCGGCCTGCTCGGCAAGCTGGCCACCGTCCTCGGCGCCTGGCTGGTGATGCCCTGGGTCGTGCGGCTGCTCACCTTCATCGCCGCGATGGTGATGTTCAGCGTGATGTTCGCGTTCTCGCGCTAGGACGCCTTCTGTCGGCTCATCCGCTGCGCAGCGGCCAGCGCCAGCACCGCCACCACGCTTCCCGCCAGCAGGACCCACAGCCCCGCCGTGTAGCCGGCCTGCGGCTGCCACAGCACGCCCAGCAGCCAGGGCGCCAGGGCGCGCGCCACGGCGGTCGGCAGGCCGAGCGCGCCGTTCAGCGTCGCCACGTGCGCGCGGCTCACGTACTGCGCGATGGCGGTGCCCTTGACGATGGTGAGCATGCCGTTGCCCATGCCGTAGAAGGCGACGAACAGCAGCGCCAGGCCGACGTGGCCGCCGGCGGCCAGCAGGGCGGCCAGGCCGATCGGGATCAGGCAGGGGATCAGCCGGTTCGCCAGGTGCAGGTCGAAGCGGTGCTCGAAGAAGTACAGCAGCGCGCGGCCCAGCACCTGCATCGCGCCGATGCTGGCCGGCATCGCGATGGCCCAGGCCTCCGACAGGCCGGCGCCGCGCAGCAGGCTCACCATGTGCGGCGGCAGCGCGGCGGTCACGGCCATCATCAGCACCACGAACACGCCGATGAGCAGGAAGGGCGCGCTGCGCAGGTGGGCCCTGAAGCCCGGGTCGGCGGCGCGGCCCGCGCCGGCCGCCGGTGCCGCCAGGGCCGCGCGCGGCGCGCCGCGCAGCCAGTGCCAGTGCAGCGGCGCGCACACCGCCAGGTGCAGCGCGGCCAGGCCGACCAGCGTGCCGCGCCAGCCCGCATGCCCGATGCCCCAGGCCACCAGCGGGATGAACACCGTGCTGGCCAGCCCGCCCAGGAAGGTCAGCGTGATGATGGCGCGCCGGAAGTCCAGCGGGAAGCGCCGCGTCACCGCCGCGAAGGCCGGGTTGTAGAGCGTGCCCGCCAGGCCGCAGCCCAGCAGCGTCCAGGCCGCGTAGAAGCCCCAGCGCGTCGCCACCACGCTGTGCAGCAGCAGGCCGGCGGCCAGCAGCAGCGAGCCGCCGGTCATCACCGCGCGCTCGTGGCCGCGGTCGATCCAGCGGCCCACCGGCCAGGCCATCACGCCCTCCATCAGCAGCGCCAGGCTGAAGGCCAGCGAGGATTCGGCGCGCGTCAGGCCGAGCGATTGCTCCACCGGCTCCAGCAGCACGCCGAAGCCGTAGAACACGCTGCCCCAACTGATGAGCTGCCCCACCGACAGCCAGGCGACGAGGCGGCGGTCGTAGGCGGGGGCGGCAGGGGGCATCCCCCGAGCTTACGCAACCCGGCGCGGGCGCGTCAGAACGGGTAGTGCCGCTCGCCCGCCTGCACCGTCACCCAGCGCAGGTCGGTGAACTCCGAGATGCCGGCCTTGCCGCCGAAGCGGCCCCAGCCGCTGCCCTTGACGCCGCCGAAGGGCATCTGCGCCTCGTCGTGCACCGTCGGCCCGTTGACGTGGCAGATGCCGGACTCGATGCGCTGCGCCACCTGCAGGGCCCGCGCCGCGTCGCGGCCGAACACCGCGGCCGAGAGGCCGTAGGGGTTGTCGTTGGCGCAGGCGACGGCTTCTTCCACGCCGTCGACGCGCACGATGGCCTTCACCGGGCCGAAGGTCTCCTCGGCGTAGATGCGCATGGCCGGCGTGACGTGGTCCAGCAGCGTGGCGGGCATCAGCGTGCTGTCGGCCCGGCCGCCGCACAGCAGCGTGGCGCCCTTGGCGAGCGCGTCGTCGATCAGCGCATTGCAGTGCTCCACCGTGCTCATGCCGACCACACTGCCCAGCACCACCGGGTCGGGCCCGCGCGGGTCGCCCAGGGGCAGGGCGGCGGCCTTGGCGGCGAACTTCTGCACGAAAGCATCGGCGACCGCGGCATCGACCACCAGCCGCTCGGTGCTCATGCAGATCTGGCCCGAGTTCATGAAGCAGCCGAAGGCGGCGGCATCCACCGCGGCGTCGAGGTCGGCGTCGTCCAGCACCAGCAGGGGCGCCTTGCCGCCCAGCTCCAGCACCACCGGCTTGAGGTGCAGCGCGCACTGCACCGCGATGAGCCTGCCCACGCGCGTGGAGCCGGTGAAGTTGACGCGGCGCACCGCGGGGTGCGCGATCATGGCGTTGACCACGGCCTCGGCATCCGCCGGCGCGTTGGTCACGTAGTTCACCACCCCGGCCGGGAAACCCGCGTCGACGAAGGCCTGCGCGATCAGCCGGTGCGTGTGCGGGCACAGCTCCGAGCCCTTGAACACGACCGTGTTGCCGCAGGCCAGCGGCGTGGCGAGGGCGCGCACGCCGAGGATGACCGGCGCGTTCCACGGCGCGATGCCCAGCACCACGCCGGCCGGCTGGCGCAGGCCCATCGCCAGGGTGCCGGGCACGTCGGAGGGGATCACCTCGCCGGCCACCTGCGTGGTCAGCGCCGCCGCCTCGCGCAGCATGCCGGCCGCCAGGTGCACGTTGAAGCCGGCCCACAGCGCGGTGGCGCCGGTCTCGCGCGGCAGCGCGGCGACGAACTCGGGCGCCTTGGCCTCCAGCGCATCGGCTGCCTTGAGCAGCAGGGCGCGGCGTTCGTTGGGGCCGGTGTGGCGCCAGGTCTTGAAGGCCTCGGCCGCGGCGTCGACGGCACGCAGCGCATCGGCCGGCGTGGCCGCGGGCGCGCGCGAGGCCGGGCTGCCGTCCAGCGGGTTGCGCCGCTCGAAGGTGGCGCCGTTTTCGGCGTCGGCGGCGAGGCCGTTGATGAGCATGGACAGGTCGGACATGGGGACGGGTTCTCCTTCAAGGGGCTGCGGCGGCGGTGCCGAGGTAGGCCTGGCGGATGACGTCGGAGCGCGCCAGTTCGGCGGCCGGGCCGCCGGCGACCAGCGCGCCGCGCTCCAGCACATGCGCGTGGTCGGCCACGGCCAGCGCCTTGCGCACGTTCTGCTCCACCAGCAGCACGGTGGTGCCGGCGTCGGCGATGCGCCGGGCGATGGCGAGCAGCTCGTCCACCATGCGCGGCGCCAGGCCGAGCGAGGGCTCGTCCAGCATCAGCAGGCGCGGGCCGCTCATCAGGGCGCGGGCCACGGCCACCATCTGCTGCTCGCCGCCGCTCATGGTGCCGGCGAGCTGGTGGGCGCGCTCGGCCAGGCGCGGGAAGTCCTCGAAAGCCTGGCGCAGCCGCGCGGCGCGCTCGGCCTTGCCGGCCAGCCAGCCGCCCAGCTCCAGGTTCTCGGTCACCGTCATCTGCGGGAAGAGCTGCCGCCCCTCGGCCACCAGCGCCATGCCGCGGCGCACCGCCACGCCGGGCTGCTTCACCGGCAGCAGCGTGTCGTCGAGCAGCACGGTGCCGGTGCGCGGGATCAGGCCGGCCAGGGCCTTGAGCAGCGTGGTCTTGCCGGCGCCGTTGGGGCCGAGGATCACGGTCAGGCCGGGGCCGACGGCGAGGTCGATCGAACGCAGCACGCCGAAGCCGCCGTAGCCGGCGCCCAGCCCTTCGATGCGCAGGCGAGCCGTCATGCCAGCACCTCGTCACCCAGGTAGGCGTCGATCACTTCGGGGTTGCGCACCACTTCGGCCGGCGTGCCGTCGGCGATCTTGCGGCCCTGGTGCAGCACCAGCACGCGCTCGACGTGGCGCAGCAGCGTGGCCACGGCATGCTCGATCCACACCACCGCCAGGCCCAGCTCGCCGCGCAGGCGGCCGATCAGCCGCGCCATCGCCTCCACCTCGGCCTCGGTCAGGCCGGCGGCCACCTCGTCCAGCAGCAGCAGGCGCGGACGGGTGGCCAGCGCCATGCCGATCTCCAGCAGCCGCTGCTGCGCGGGTGTGATCGCGGCCGCCGGCAGCGCGGCATGGCGTTCCAGGCCGATCAGCGCGAGGATGGTGCCGGCATCGGCGAGCGCCGGCGCCGCGGCGGCGCGGTGCCGGCCGGCGAACTGCAGGCCGAAGTCCACGTTGTCGCGCACGCGCATGGCGGCGAACACCCGCGGCGTCTGGAAGGTGCGCGCCACGCCCTGCGCGGCGAAGCGGTGCGGGCCCTGGCCGGCCAGGTCGCGCCCGTCCATCCGCAGCGCGCCGGCGGTCGGCGCGATCACGCCCGAGATCGCGTTGAAGAAGGTGGTCTTGCCGGCGCCGTTGGGGCCGATGATGCCGACCAGCTCGCCAGTGTCGAAAGTGGCGCTCACCGCGTCCACGGCGGTCAGGCCGCCGAAGCGCACCGTCACCTCGCGGGCGTCCAGCAGGCGCTCAGCCATCGCGGCCTCCGCGCGCCGCGAACCAGCCGCGCAGCGTCTCGCGGCGCAGGCTGCCCAGGCCGTCGGGCAGGTACATCACCGACAGGATCAGCAGCAGCCCCAGCGCCATCATGTAGGCCTGCGGCAACTGCAGCCGCAGCGTCTCGGCCAGCACGCTGAACATCACGGCGGCCGCGACCGGGCCCCACAGCGTGGCGGCGCCGCCGATCAGCGCGATCAGCACGGTCTGGAAGCCGATGAAGGGGTTGAACACCGTCACCGGGTCGATGTAGGTCCAGCGCACCGCCATCGCCGCGCCCGCCGCGCCGGCGAAGGCGGCGGTGAGGGCGAAGCCGAGCGTCTTCACCCAGCGCGTCGGCACGCCCAGCGTCTGCGCGCGCTGCTCGTCGGCGCCGATGCCCGCCAGCGCCAGGCCGAAGCGGCTGCGCCGCACGGCCATCGCGGTGGCCACGGCGCCCGCCGCGATCGCCAGCAGCGTGAAGTAGACCGTGCGGTCGTCGGGCACCACCGCGAGCACGCGGCCGACGGTGCCGGTGACCTGCTTCTCGAAGTAGGTGACGGCGTGGCGGATCAGCTCCGTCATGCCGAAGGTCAGCACCGCGAAGTACGTGCCGCGCAGGTGCAGCACCGCGGCGCCCATGACCAGCGCGACGGCCGCGGCGACGGCGGCGCCGAGCATGATGACCAGCGGCCAGGGCAGCTGCTCCAGCGTCAGCGCGCTGGCGTAGGCGCCGATGCCGAAGAAGGCCGAGGTCGCCAGCGACAGGTAGCGCGTGCTGCCGCAGAACACGCTCCAGCTCGACGCCAGCGCCACGTACATCAGGCAGGCCATCGCCAGCGAGAGCGCGAACTCGCCCACCAGGGCCGGCAGCAGCGCGGCGCCGGCGGCGAGCAGCGCCAGAAGGATCGCGTCGCGCTTCATCGTCTCGAGAACAGGCCGTTGGGCCGCCACAGCAATACGGCGATGAACACGCCGTACGAGAGCAGCGACTTGAGCGAAGGATTGGTGAAGTGCATGCCCAGCGCCTCGATCACGCCCAGCAGCAGCCCGCCGGCCAGCGTGCCGCCCATGCTGCCGAAGCCGCCGAGCGTGATGACGATCAGCGCCGTCACCGTGTAGGGCTCGCCCATCGCCGGCGTGATGGTGTAGGCCATCGACAGCAGGCAGCCCGCCACGCCCGACAGGCCCAGGCCGACGCCGAACATCAGCGGGTGCAGGCGCCTGGTGTCGATGCCCACCAGCTGCGCGCCGATGGGCGACTGCATCAGCGCGCGCACGCCCTTGCCCAGCAGCGTGAAGCGCAGCAGCGCCATCAGCGCCAGCGAGAACAGCAGCGCCAGGCCGAACACCAGCAGCTTGTTGGCCGCGAACTGCGTGCCGCCGACGTGCACCGGCTGCGTCAGGTAGTCGTAGCCGCGCAGGTCGCCGCCCCAGGCCCAGGAGGCGAGGTTCTGCACCAGGAACATCAGGCCGAAGGCGACCATCAGGCCGCGCGCCTCGAACACGTCCACGTTCGGTGCGTCGGCCGCCAGCTTGCGGAAGGTGAGGCGGTGGATCACCAGCCCCAGCCCCAGCAGCAGCACGAACACCGCCGGCAGCATCGCCAGCGGCGGCCAGCCCAGCAGCGTGGCCCCCATCCACGTGACGTAGGCGCCCAGCATCAGGAACTCGCCGTGCGCGATGTTCAGGATGCGCATCAGGCCATACTGCAGGTTCAGGCCCAGGCCCACCAGCGCATAGATGCCGCCGGTGATCAGCCCGCTGGCGATCAGCTCGAACCAGGCCGTGGCGGACACGTCGCGCCTACTTCCAGGCCGGCTTGGCGGGGACGAGCTTCGCCGTCGCCACCGAGGCGGGCCACACGACCTCGAACTCGCCGTTCTGCCACTGGCCCACCGTGCCCGGCGTGGCCGTGTTCTCGCTGCCGGTGAATCGGACGTCGCCGATGATGGTCTTGTGCGTGGTGCCCGCGACGTATTCGCGGATCGCCTTGCGGTCGAGCCCGACCTTCGCCACCGCGGCCTGCAGGATCTCCAGCCCCGCCCAGCAGTGGCCGCTGGCCCAGCGGTCGGGCTCCTTGCCCTCGAAGCGCTTGGTGTGCGCGTCGAAGTAGGCCTTGGCGCCCGGGCTGGTCTTCGCGTTCCACGAGCCCATGCCCAGCACGCCTTCCGCGCCCGGCGCGGTGATGACGTTGCGGTAGAGCTGGAAGGCCGTGCCCACCGAGGCGTAGAAGAACTTCGGGTTGAAGCCGATCTCCTTGGCCTGCTTGCTCGCCAGGATGGTGTCGGGCGGGTAGGTGATGCCGATGAAGGCGTCCGGGTTCTGGTCCTTGATGCCGCGCAGCACGGGCGAGAGGTCCTTCACGCCCAGCGGATAGCTCTTGCGCTCCACCACCTGGATGGACGTCCTCTTCAGCGCGTTGTTCAGCGCCGCGAAGTTCTCCAGGCCGAACAGGTCGTCCATGTAGACGATGGCCACGCTCTTCGCGCCGTTGGCGGCCAGCATGTCCACCAGCGCGCCCATCATGCGGTCGGGCTGCTGCAGCAGCGAGAAGAAGTACGAGAGGTTCATGTCGATCAGCTTGCGCGACAGCGCGGTGGGCGCCAGCATCGGGTAGCCGAAGCGCTGCGCCAGCGGCGCGATCGCGAAGTTGGCGTTGCTGCCCCAGGGCGGCAGGATCAGGTCCACCTTGTCGCTGCCCATCAGCTTCTGGTAGCTGCGCACGCAGGTCTCGATGTCGCTGCGGTCGTCGGAGCTGACCAGCTCGACCGGGCGCTTCACGCCCTTGACGTCCAGCCCGCCGGCGGCGTTCACCTGCTCGGCCCACAGCAGGTAGTTGGGCTCCTGGCTCACCTGGGCGCCGGGCGTCCAGGGGCCGGTGCGCGACATCGCGTAGCCGATGCGCACGGGGCCGCCGGACGCGGTCTGCGCGCGCAGCGCCGGCGCGAAGGCCGCGCTGCCCAGCACGGCGGCGGTGCCCTGCATCCAGCGGCGGCGGGTGGGAGGGGTGAGTCGGTCTGCGGCCATGGCGTGTCTCCTTGCGCTTGTCCTGCGCCGCATCGTAGGAAGGCGCCGCACCGGCCGCTGTGCAGGGCGCGCACTGTCCGCTTGCGCCAGCGCGCACCGGCCTCGGGGTTTCCCCGCGGTCGCCGGCCCGGCGCGGCGGGCGCTGCCCATAATCCCGCGCACCCCTTCCCTCAACGGAGCGCGCCGTGACCCCGTCCCTGCTGCTGAGCACCGATGCCGTGGCCCCGCGCGAGCGCGCGCCGCAGTGGCGCGAGTGGGTGTGGCGCCACTTCGGCGGGCTCGATTCCGACCTGTACGGCGACACCGATTTCGACGGCCACCTGTCGGCCTCGCGCGCCGGCGACGTGATCCTCACCCGGCTGGAGGGCGGCCGCCACCGCGTGCTGCGCACGCCGCAGATGGCGCGCCGCGACGAGGCGGCCTACCTCAAGATCGTCGCGCCCTGGCAGGGCAGCGCCACGGTGCACCAGCCGGGCCGCGCCGGCAGCGCGCGCGAGGGCGGCTGGATCATCTACGACACCACCGAGGGCTACGAGATCGACAACCCGGAGCACACGGAGCACCTGATCGTGATGCTGCCGAAGGCGCAGATGGCCGAGCGCGGCGTGCACCTGGCGCCGCTGATGGCGCGCCGCGTCGGCGGCTCGGCCGGCATCTCGCGCGTGGCGCTGGAGACCATGCGCCACACCTACCGCGAGCTGCCCGCGATGAGCGAGACCGCCGCCCGCGGCGCCGGCGAACTGATCATGCAACTGGTGCGCCTGTCGCTGCTGGAGCTGGCCGGGCACGAGACCGCGGCCACGCAGAAGACCGCGCTGCAGGACCGCATCCGCGACCACGTGGCGCGCCACCTGGCCGACCCGCAGCTGTCCATCGACCACATCGCCCGCGCGCTCAACTGCAGCAAGCGCCACCTGCACAACGCCTTCGCGCACGGCGACCTGACGCTGGCCAGCTACATCCAGCAGCAGCGCCTGCAGGCCTGCATCCGGCAACTGCGCCAGGGTGCGGGCGACGCGCGCTCGATCACCGAGATCGCGCTGTCCTGCGGCTTCGGCAACCTGTCGCACTTCTCGCGCCTGTTCCGTGAGCACACGGGCATGAGCCCGAGCGAGTTCAGGCAGGCGGGGCACCTGACTCGCGATTGAGGCCGGCCTTCGGGCGCGGCAGCAAACGGACTCCTTCCGAACAACCGTTCGCACTGAGCCTGTCGAAGTGCCGTCCCGGGCGTCGGTCCTTCGACAGGCTCAGGACAGGCCAAGCTCAGCCTGAACGGTTCCCGTCGATCAAACGCAATTCGTCATCAGGCGTCGGACGCCAGCGTGCGCCGGTACTGCATCGCCTCGGCCACGTGCGCCTTGCCGATCCCGTCCGCACCCGCCAAGTCTGCGATGGTGCGCGCCACCCGCAGCGCGCGGTGCGTGGCGCGGGCGCTCCAGCCCAGGCGCGCGGCGGCCGACTGCAGGAAGGCCAGGGCGTCCGGCTCGGCCTGCGCATGCGCGTCGAGCGCGCGGCCGGCGAGCGCGTGGTTGGGCAGGCCCTGGCGCGCCAGCGCCCGGCCGCGGGCCGCGGCCACGCGCTCGCGCACCGCCGCGCTGCCTTCGCCGGGCGGTGCCGAGAGCAGTTCTTCCGGCGGCACGGCCGGCACCTCGATGTGCAGGTCGATGCGGTCCAGCAGCGGGCCGGACAGGCGCCCCTGGTAGCGCGCCACCTGGTCCGGCGTGCAGCGGCAGGGCCGCCCGCGCGCGCCGCGCAAGCCGCAGGGGCAGGGGTTCATCGCCGCCACGAGCTGGAAGCGCGCCGGGAATTCGGCCTGCCGCGCCGCCCGCGCGATGTGGATGCGGCCCGTCTCCAGCGGCTCGCGCAGCGCCTCCAGCGCGGCGCGCGGGAACTCGGGCAGCTCGTCGAGGAAGAGCACGCCGTGGTGCGCCAGCGAGATCTCGCCCGGCCGCGGCGGCGAGCCGCCGCCCACCAGCGCCACCGCGCTGGCGCCGTGGTGCGGCGATCTCAGCGGCCGCTGGAAGATGCGCGCCGGGTCCAGCCGCCCGGCCAGGCTGTGGATCGCTGCCGTCTCCAGCGCCTCGTCCACCGCCATGCCGGGCAGCAGCCCGGCGAAGCGCTGGGCCAGCATCGACTTGCCGGCACCCGGCGGGCCGACCATCAGCAGGCTGTGGCCGCCCGCGGCGGCGATCTCCACGGCGCGCCGGGCGGCGGCCTGGCCCTTGACGTCGGCCAGGTCGGGGCCGGGCGGCGCCGCGGCTGCCGGCGCAGCGGCCACGCGCACCAGGCCGGCCGCCTGCGCGGCCGGCGCCCCGGCGTCGGCCGGCAGGAAGGCCTGCACCACGTCGAGCAGGTGGCCCGCGCCGCAGACCTGCGTGCCGGGCACCAGCGCCGCCTCGCGGGCGCTGTCCATCGGCAGCACCAGCCGGGTGTCCACGCCGCCGGTGCGCAGGGCCAGCGCCATCGCCAGCGCGCCGCGCACGGGGCGCAGCTCGCCCGAGAGCGACAGCTCGCCGGCGAACTCGTGGCCCGCCAGCCGGGCCGGGTCGACCTGCCCGCTGGCGGCCAGGATGCCCAGCGCGATCGGCAGGTCGAAGCGGCCGGAGTCCTTGGGCAGGTCGGCCGGCGCCAGGTTGACGGTGATCCGGCGGTCGTGCGGGAAGGCCAGCCCCGCGTTCTGCAGCGCCGAGCGCACCCGCTCGCGCGCCTCCTTCACCTCCACGTCGGCCAGCCCGACCAGCGTGAAGCTCGGCAGGCCGTTGGCCAGATGCACCTCGACGGTGACCGGCTCCGCGCGAAGACCCACCAGGGCGCGGCTTTGCACCAAAGACAGACTCATCCCGATCGCTCTCCCTGATTTGGTGCGCGCATCCGGCCGCAAGGGCCGGTGCGCGCTGTTCTTCATGGCGCCCTCATGACTCCATGCGGGCGCCCCGCGATTCTGTCCTCCCCGCGCGCCGGGCGATCCGGGCCTTTGGCACGCTCCCTGCTTTGGCTCGCATCGTGCAGGGAGCACCAGATCCATTCCTTCATTTGTTCCGACTGCGAGGAGAACCCCTGATGATGCATCGCCATGCCGCCACCGTGACGCTGGTGGCCCTGACCGCCGCGCTGGCCGCGCCCGGCACCGTGCTGGCCGAGGAGGCCGCGCCTGCCTCGCCGATCAGCGCCAACGTGTCGCTGACCTCGAACTACAAGTTCCGAGGCCAGGACCAGGATCAGATCGGCCACAACGGCTACTACAAGACCCGCGGCATCAAGCCGGCCCTGCAGGGCGGCTTCGACTACGCGCACGAGAGCGGCTTCTACGTGGGCAACTGGAACTCCAGCGTCAACTGGCTTTCGGGCAACAGCATCGAGAGCGACCTGTACGGCGGCTACAAGTTCAAGGCCGGCCCGATCGACTGGGACGTGGGCGTGATCACCTACATCTACCCGGGCAACCACGTCGGCAACACGACCGAGATCTACGGCGGCGGCACCTGGTCGGACGACGTCTTCGGCTCGCTCACCGTGAAGTACTCGCACACCGTCTCGAAGGACTACTTCGGCTATGCCGGCTACGACGCCTGGGACCCGCTGAGCTTCACCAAGCGCCCCAAGGGCCGCGGCACCGGCTACCTGAACATCGCCTACAGCAAGGAAATCATCCCCAGCCTGACGCTCAAGGCCGCCATCGGCTACACGCGCATGAGCAGCGACATCCGCGCCGCCGGCTACCGCAACTACGTGGACTACAACGTGGGCGCCACCTACGACTTCGGCGGCGGCCTGTCGCTCACCGGCTCGGTGCAGGGCGCCAACAAGAAGAGCAACTACATGCTGACCACCTGGGACGGCATCGACCTGCTCGGCGACGGCTCCTTCATCTACGGCGGCGGCCAGCAGTCGGTCAACAAGGCCCGCTTCATCGTCACGCTGAGCAAGACCTTCTGATCGCGCGAGCGCCCGGCTGCGGCGCGAGCCGCGCCGGCCCATCCACTCCTAAGGAGAAGTCACCATGAAGCTGATCACAGCCATCATCAAGCCCTTCAAGCTCGACGAGGTGCGCGAGGCGCTCTCGGCCATCGGCGTGCAGGGCATCACCGTCACCGAGGTCAAGGGCTTCGGCCGCCAGAAGGGCCACACCGAGCTGTACCGCGGCGCGGAGTACGTCGTCGACTTCCTGCCCAAGGTCAAGATCGAGGCGGCCATCGCCGACGAGCTGGTGGAGCGCGTGATCGAGGCGGTCGAGAGCGCCGCCCGCACCGGGAAGATCGGCGACGGAAAGATCTTCGTCTACGACGTCGAACAGGTCGTTCGCATCCGCACGGGAGAGACCGGGCGCGACGCACTCTGAGCACGGCCAGGCACCGAAAGAGAACAAACCAAATGAAAAAACTGCTCGTTTCCCTCGCGCTCGGGCTGAGCGTGCTCGTCGCCGGCGTGCCCGGCATCGCACAGGCCCAGGCGCCCGCCGCTCCCGCCGCCGAGGCACCCGCCGCGGCGCCTGCCGCCGCAGCGCCCGCCGCCGCCCCCGAGGCCGCGCCGGCGCCCAACAAGGTCGACTCCGGCGACACCGCCTGGATGCTGACCTCCACCCTGCTGGTCATCCTGATGACGATCCCCGGCCTCGCCCTGTTCTACGGCGGCCTGGGCCGCAGCAAGAACATGCTGAGCGTGCTGATGCAGGTGTTCGTCATCTTCTCGCTCATCAGCGTGCTGTGGGCCCTGTACGGCTACAGCCTCGCCTTCACCGGCGACGGCAGCTTCATCGGCACGTTCGAGAAAGTCTTCCTCAGCGGCGTGACGCAGGAGACCTTCGGCGCGCTCGCCACCATCCCCGAATACGTGTTCCTGGCCTTCCAGGGCACCTTCGCCGCCATCACTGTGGCGCTGATCGTGGGCGCCTTCGCCGAGCGCGCCAAGTTCGCCGGCGTGCTGGTGTTCTCGGTGATCTGGTTCACCTTCAGCTACGTGCCGATGGCCCACATCGTGTGGGGCGGCGGCCTGCTCGGCCAGGACGGTGCGCTGGACTTCGCCGGCGGCACCGTGGTGCACATCAACGCCGGCGTCGCCGGCCTGGTGGGCGCCTACGTGATCGGCAAGCGCCTGGGCTTCGGCAAGGAAGCCTTCACCCCGCACTCGCTCACGCTCACGATGGTCGGCGCCTCGCTGCTGTGGGTGGGCTGGTTCGGCTTCAACGCCGGTTCCGCCGGCGCGGCCAACGCCTCCGCCGGCCTGGCCTTCGTCAACACCGTGCTCGCCACCGCCGCCGCCACCCTGGCCTGGTGCCTGGGCGAGGCGCTGCACAAGGGCAAGGCATCGATGCTGGGCGCCGCCTCCGGCGCCGTGGCCGGCCTGGTGGCCGTCACCCCGGCGGCCGGCTTCGTCGGGCCGATGGGCTCCATCGTGCTGGGCGCGGTCGCTGGCTTCGTCTGCCTGTGGGGCGTGGGCGGCCTCAAGCGCATGCTCGGCGCCGACGACGCGTTCGACGTGTTCGGCGTGCACGGCGTGGGCGGCATCGTCGGCGCCATCCTCACCGGCGTGTTCGCCGCGCCCGGCCTGGGCGGCACCGGCGGGGCCGACCCGGCCGCCTTCTCGATGGGCGCGCAGGTCTGGATCCAGGTCAAGAGCGTGCTGTTCACCATCGTGTGGTCCGGCGTCGTGGCCTTCATCGCCTACAAGATCGCGCAGTACACGGTCGGCCTGCGCGTCACGGAAGAGGAAGAGCGCGAGGGCCTGGACATCACCTCGCACGGCGAGACCGCCTACAACCGCTGATCGCGTCGCCTGCGCACGCATGGCCCGCCGGCACTTCGGTGCCCGCGGGCCTTTTCCTTTGTCTGTCCGATTCACCAAGAATCAATTGTTTGCAATTGATCCTGCCGGCTGAAGATTGCATGAATACCGATGGGCTACTCACGGCGGAGGAGCCTGGCGCACCGGCGCGCCTTTCGTGAACAAGTCCCGCCCTGGCCTTCCACGTTCGCTCCGAGAATCTTCCTGAAACACCTTTTGTTTCCTGATCGTTGCCTGTTGGCGT
>NZ_JQKD01000008.1 GCF_000745855.1 Xenophilus azovorans DSM 13620 | reverse complement strand
AGCACCGTGGCGATCGCCGCCGTCAGCGTCGTCTTGCCATGGTCCACGTGACCGATCGTGCCCACGTTCACGTGCGGCTTGGTGCGCTCGAACTTGCCTTTTGCCATTTTCTCGACTCCGAAAAATACGGGATCAGTTGCACATCGGAGCAGCAGCCCGTCGCTGCACACGCCCCTGAGAAAAAACTGGTGCCCTTGGCGGGAATCGGACCCGCGACCTCTCCCTTACCAAGGGAGTGCTCTACCACTGAGCCACAAGGGCAGCACGAAAACCGTCTGCCTGTCCGGCGATCGGCGGCCTGTCTGGAGCGGGAGACGGGAATCGAACCCGCGTCATCAGCTTGGAAGGCTGGGGTTCTACCATTGAACTACTCCCGCGTCGTGACGCGAGACCCGCCCGCGGCATGCACTTCGGTGATCCCTGTTGATCCCTGGCGCCTGACAAAACCATCGAGTCGCTGGTGGAGAGGGCTGGATTCGAACCAGCGTAGGTATTAACCGGCAGATTTACAGTCTGCTGCCATTAACCACTCGGCCACCTCTCCGGCGAACCCGGGACTATAGCATGGTCTGAGCGGCCCGTCGACGTGCCGGCAAGAAGAAGTCGCAGCGCCGCATTGCCCGGGAAACCACAGGAGGGCAAGGGTTTACCCCTATTTTTATGTTGCAGCGCACAATTACCCGGATGAAAGCACTTCTTCTGCCGGGCGCGCGCCGGCCGGACCGGCCCCGGCGGGTCAACCTCGCGCTGCAGGGCGGCGGCTCGCACGGCGCCTTCACCTGGGGCGTGCTGGACGCGCTGCTGGAAGACGGCCGCCTCGACTTCGACGGCATCAGCGGCGCCAGCGCCGGCGCCGTCAACGCGGTGGCGCTGGCGCATGGCATGGCGGCGGCCCGCGCCGCCGGAGGCGACGAGGCGGCCGCCCGCGCCGCGGCGCGCCAGACGCTGGAACGGGTCTGGCGCCGCGTGGCCGGCGTCGGCGCGCCCGGGGCCATGGCGCAGCAGTTCGCCCGGCTGCTGTTCGGCGGGGCGAACGCGCTGCGCGTCGATCCCTGGGCCTCGCCCTACCAGTTCAATCCGCTGGACATCAACCCGCTGCGCGCGCTGCTGGACCAGGAGATCGACTTCGAGGCGATCGCGGCGCAGAAGGCGCCTCGCGTCTTCGTCTCGGCCACGCAGGTGCGCACCGGCCGCGCCGAGATCTTCAGCGGCGAGCGCCTGACGCTGCATGCGGTGATGGCCTCTACCTGCCTGCCCACCGTCTTCCAGGCGGTGGAGATCGACGGCGAGCCCTACTGGGACGGCGGCTATGCCGCCAACCCGGCGCTGCTGCCGCTGATCAGCCAGTGCGAGAGCGCCGACATCGTGCTGGTGCAGCTCAATCCGCTGACGCGTGCACAGACGCCGCGCACCCCCTTCGAGATCGCGCAGCGCATGAACGAGATGGCGTTCAACGCCAGCCTGCTCGCGCAGATGCGCAGCATCGACTTCATCCACCAGTTGCTGGCCGACGGCCGCCTGCAGGAAGGCCGGCAGTACCGCCGGCTGCTGCTGCACCGCATCGACGTGGACAGCGCGCTGGACGAGCCGCTGGACGCCGCCACCAAGCTCTCGACCGACATCCGCATGATCGAGCGCCTGTTCGAGCACGGCCGGACGGCCGCGCACGACTGGCTGGCCCGGCACTTCGACGACCTGGGCCGCCGCGGCACGGTGGACATCCAGCGCGACTATGTCGCCGGCGACGCCGCGGCGCCGCTGGCGCCGGCCATGCAGCGCGCCTGAGCCGGCGCCCCGTCTGCGTCAGCCCTGCTGCGTGCGCTGCGCGTCGCGCCAGGCGCGCGCCTGGCCGAAATGCCCGCAGCCGATGAAGGGCACAGGCGGGCGCTGCGCCGACAGCGGCGACGGATGGTTGGACATCAGCAGCTTGTGGCGCCTGCCGTCGATGAAGCTGCGCTTGCTCTGCGCATGCGAGCCCCACAGCATGAAGACGACCGGCCGCTCGCCGTCGGCGACGTGGCGGATCACGGCGTCGGTGAGCACCTCCCAGCCGCGGCCGGCGTGGCTGGCCGGCTGGCCCTCCTCCACCGTGAGGCAGGTGTTGAGCAGCAGCACGCCGTTCTTCGCCCACTTGACCAGGCTGCCGCCCGGGTTCGGGAAGGGCGGCGGCGGCGTGCCGAGGTCGCGCTCCAGCTCCTTGAAGATGTTGCGCAGCGAGGGCGGCAGCGCCACGCCCGGGGCCACCGAGAAGGCCAGCCCCTCGGCCTGGCCGCGGCCGTGGTACGGGTCCTGGCCGAGGATGACGACGCGCACCTCCTCGGGTGGCGTGAGTTCCAACGCGCGCAGCGGCTGCGGCGGGAAGATCACCGCCCCGGCCTTCAGGCGCTGGTAGAGGAAGTCGAGCAGCGAGAGGCCCGTCTCGCTGCCGAAGAAGGCGTCCACCAGCGGCTGCCAGCCGGGTGCGACAGGCCAGTCGGCCGGGTCGGCGGACTGCAGTTGGGTGGAGGGAACCGTCGCCATGGCTCAGCGGAACAGTTGGGCCAGCGCCTCGCCCGGCTCCTCGGCGCGCATGAAGCTTTCACCGACGAGGAAGGCGTCCACGCCCGCATCGCGCAGCGTCTTCACGTCCTGGCGGGTGGCGATGCCGGATTCGGTGACGAGCAGCCGGTCGGCCGGCACGCTCGAACGCAGGTCGAGCGTGGTCTGCAGCGAGACTTCGAAGCTGCGCAGGTTGCGGTTGTTCACGCCCACCAGCGGCGTGCGCAGCTTCAGCGCGCGCTCCATCTCGGCCGCGTCGTGCACTTCCACCAGCACGGCCATGCCCAGCGACAGGGCGATGGCCTCGAAGTCGCGCATCTGCGCGTCGTCCAGGCAGGCGGCGATGAGCAGGATGCAGTCGGCCCCGATGGCGCGCGACTCGTACACCTGCCAGGCATCGACCATGAAGTCCTTGCGCAGCACCGGCAGGCCGCAGGAGGCGCGGGCCTGCTTGAGGTAGTCGATGCTGCCCTGGAAGAACTGGCGGTCGGTCAGTACCGACAGGCAGGCCGCGCTGATGGCGCCGTCGCCCTCCGCATAGCTCTGCGCGAGGTCGGCCGGGATGAACTCGCCGCTGCGGATCACGCCCTTGCTGGGGCTGGCCTTCTTGATCTCGGCGATGACGGCGGCCTGGCCGGCGGCGATCTTGGCGCGCATCGCGCCCACGAAGTCGCGCGTGAGCACGCGGCTCTCGGCGTCGGCGCGGATGGCTTCCAGCGGCACGCGCTTGCGCGCCGCGGCCACTTCCTCGTGCTTGACGGCAACGATCTTGTTCAGGATGTCACTCATGGTCCGATGTCTCCCCTCTCAGGCCGCGGCGCCGGCCTGCCGGCTGAACGCCGCCACCTGCGCCGGCTTGTCCCGCGCCGCGCCGGAGTCGACGGCCTCCCGCGCGCGTGCGACGCCGTCCTTCATGGTGGGCGCCACGCCGGCGGCGTACAGCGCGACGCCGGCGTTCAGCAGCACGATGTCGCGCGCGGCCCCTTCCCGGCCCTCCAGCACCCCGCGCAGCATGGCCAGCGACTCCTGCGGCGTGGCGACCTTGATGCTGCGGTTGCTCTGCATCGGCAGGCCGAAGTCCTCGGGATGGATCTCGTACTCGCTGATCTGCCCGTCCTTGAGTTCGCCGACCATGGTGGCGGCGCCCAGGCTGACCTCGTCCATGCCGTCGTGGCCGTAGACGACCACCGCGTGCTCGGCCCCCAGGCGCTGCAGCGCGCGCACCTGGATGCCCACCAGATCGGGGTGGAACACGCCCATGAGGATGTTGGGCGCGCCGGCCGGGTTGGTCAGCGGGCCGAGGATGTTGAAGAAGGTCTTCACGCCCATCTCGCGCCGCACCGGCGCCACGTTCTTCATGGCCGGGTGGTGGTTGGGCGCGAACATGAAGCCCACGCCCGTCTCGGCGATGCTGCGGGCGATCTGCTCGGGCGATGCCTGGATGTTGACGCCCAGCGCCTCCATCACGTCGGCGCTGCCCGACTTGCTCGACACGCTGCGCCCGCCGTGCTTGGCCACCTTGGCGCCCGCCGCGGCGGCCACGAACATCGAGCAGGTGGAGATGTTGAAGGTGTGCGAGCCATCGCCGCCGGTGCCCACGATGTCCACCAGGTGCGTGGGATCGGCCACCGGCACCTTGGTCGACAGCTCGCGCATCACCTGCGCCGCGGCCGTGATCTCGCCGATGGTCTCCTTCTTCACGCGCAGGCCGGTGGTGATGGCGGCCACCATCAGCGGCGAGATCTCGCCCTGCATGATGAGCCGCATCAGGTGCAGCATCTCGTCGTGGAAGATCTCGCGGTGCTCGATGGTGCGCTGCAGCGCTTCCTGGGGGGTGATCATGGCGGGAACTCCTCTCGTTGGATTCTCTGGGGCGCTCAGCGCGGCGGCGCGGGCGCGTCGCTGAAAGCCAGCTTCAGGCCGAAGGCGACGATCATCAGCCCGGCCGCGCGCTCGAACCACAGCAGCGCCCGGCCGGCGGCGCCAGCGCGCCGCGCCACCCAGGCGGCCGCGACGGCCCAGCCGAAGCAGACCCACAGCGCGTTGAAGTTGAACAGTAGGCCCAGCGCGAGGAACACCCACGTCGGGTGCTGTGCGCCGGCCGGGATGAACTGCGGCACGAAGGCCAGGAAGAACAGCGCCACCTTCGGGTTGAGCGCGTTGGTCAGGAAGCCGCGGCGGAACACCTGCCAGCCCTCCCCGGGCGCCAGCCCGGCGGCGCCCGCGCGGCCGCCCGCCGCCATCTGCGCTGCCAGCGCCGGCTCGCGCGCGCGCAGCATGCCGATGCCGATCCACACCAGGTAGGCCGCGCCGGCCCACTTGAGCAGCATGAAGGCGGTGGCCGACGCCGCCACCAGCGCGCTGACGCCCAGCGCCGCCGCCACGATGTGGACGCAGCAGCCGGCCGTGATGCCCAGCGAGGCGATCAGCCCGGCCCGCACGCCCTGGCGCAGCGCCCGGCTGACGATGAAGAACACGTCGACGCCCGGCGTCAGGTTGAGCAGCAGGCCGGCGACGACGAAAAGCAGGAGCTGGTGGGCGTCAGGCATGCGGCATCCTCGCCGTTCAGGGGTGCGACAGGAACTCGCGCACCGCCTCGGCGGCACGGTCCACGCCCGCCGCATCCACGTCCAGGTGCGTGACGAAGCGCAGCCGGTACAGGCCGGTGGCCAGCACGCCGCGCGAGCGCAGGTGCGCGACCAGCCCGGCGCCGCGCGCGGCCGCTTCTCCTTGCAGGTCGGCGAACACGATGTTGGTCCGGGGCGGCTGCACCGCCAGGCCCGGGATGCCGTCCAGGCCCCCGGCCAGCCGGCGCGCCAGCGCGTGGTCGTCGGCCAGGCGGTCGACGTGGTGCTCCAGCGCATGCAGCGCCGCCGCGGCCAGCACGCCGGCCTGGCGCATGCCGCCGCCGGCCATCTTGCGGATGCGGTGGGCGCGGGCGATGAACGCGCGCGAGCCGAGCAGCGCCGAGCCCACCGGCGCGCCCAGCCCCTTGCTGAAGCAGACGGAGACGCTGTCGAAGCCGCCGGCGATGCGGCGCGCCTCGGCCCAGGCATCGCCGCCCTGGCCGGCCTGCGCCACGGCGGCGTTGAACAGGCGCGCGCCGTCCAGGTGCGTGGCCAGGCCATGCCGGCGCGCCAGCGCGGTCGCTTCGTCGAGGTAGGCCTGCGGCAGCACCTGGCCGCCCAGCGTGTTCTCCAGCGCCAGCAGCCGGGTGCGCGCGAAGTGCGCGTCGTCGGGCTTGATGGCGGCCTCGATGGCCGCCAGCGGCAGCGTGCCGTCGGGCGCGTGCTCCAGCGGCTGCGGCTGCACGCTGCCGAACACCGCCGCGCCGCCGCCTTCCCAGCGGTAGCAGTGCTGCTGCTGGCCGACGATGTACTCGTCGCCGCGCCCGCAGTGGGCCAGGATGGCGCACAGGTTGCTCTGCGTGCCGGTGGGCACGAACAGCGCAGCCTCGAAGCCCAGGCGCGCGGCGATCGCCTCCTGCAGCGCGTTCACGCCCGGGTCGTCGCCGAACACGTCGTCGCCCACCGGCGCCGCCGCCATCGCCGCGCGCATGGCCGGCGTGGGTTGGGTGACGGTGTCGCTGCGCAGGTCGACGAGGGTGGACGTCATGGGCGGCGTGCCTTCTTCATTGCAGGAAGTTGCGCAGCATGGCGTGGCCATGCTCGGTGAGGATCGATTCCGGGTGGAACTGCACGCCCTCCAGCCGCACCTCGTGCGCGAAGCCGGTGTGGCGCACGCCCATGATCTCGCCGTCGTCGGTCCAGGCGGTCAGCGCCAGCTCCTCGGGGCGGCTGTCGCGCTCGATCGCCAGCGAGTGGTAGCGGTTGACGGTGAAGCGCTCGGGCAGGCCGGCGAACACGCCCTCGCGGGTGGTCGTGATCTCGCTGACCTTGCCGTGCATGAGCTGCTGCGCCCGCACGATCTTCGCGCCGAAGGCGGCGCCGATGGACTGGTGGCCCAGGCACACGCCCAGGATCGGCAGCCGGCCGGCGAAGGCCCGGATGGCCGGCACCGACACGCCCGCCTCGGCCGGCGAGCACGGCCCGGGCGAGATCACCAGGCGCGTCACGCCCGCGTCGATGCGCTCACCGATGCCCTCCACCGTGATCTCGTCGTTGCGCACCGTCTCCACCTGCGCGCCCAGCTCGCCGAAGTACTGCACCAGGTTGTAGGTGAAGGAGTCGTAGTTGTCGATCATCAGGAGCTTGGTCATGGCGGTCACTCCAGTCCTTCTTCCACCAGCTCCGCCGCACGCAGCAGCGCCCGCGCCTTGGCCTCGGTCTCCCTCCATTCCATCTCGGGGATGGAGTCGGCCACCACGCCGGCCGCCGCCTGCACGTGCAGCATCTGGTCCTTGACGATGCCGGTGCGGATGGCGATGGCCACGTCCATGTCGCCGGCGTAGCTGATGTAGCCGCAGGCGCCGCCGTACAGGCCGCGCTTGGTGGGCTCCAACTGGTCGATCAGCTCCATCGCGTGCACCTTGGGCGCGCCGGTGAGCGTGCCGGCCGGGAAGGTGGCCTTGAGCACGTCGATGGCGTCCATGCCGTCCTGCAGGATGCCTTCCACGTTGCTCACGATGTGCATGACGTGGCTGTAGCGCTCCACCGCGAAGGCCTCGGTCACCTTCACGCTGCCGGTCTTGGCGATGCGGCCGATGTCGTTGCGCGCCAGGTCGATCAGCATGACGTGCTCGGCGCGCTCCTTGGGATCGTTGACCAGCTCCACCTCGGTGGCCTTGTCCAGCTCGGGCGTGGCGCCGCGCGGGCGCGTGCCGGCCAAGGGACGGATGGTGATCTTCTGCTCGAGAACGTAGGCCCCCACGCTCCCCGCTTCGCGTGGTTCGCTGCCCCCCGAGGGGGCGCTCGCGCCTTGGGACGGCCCGGCGGCGCTCGGGCCGTGACTCGCGGCCACCCGCACCGTTTCCTGCCGCACCAGGATCTCGGGCGAGGCGCCGACGACATGGTGGTCGCCCATGTCGTAGTAGTACATGTAGGGGCTGGGGTTGAGCGAGCGCAGCGCCCGGTACAGCGACAGCGGCGACTCGGTGTAGCGCTTGCTGATGCGCTGGCCCACCTGCACCTGCATGAAGTCGCCGGCGGCGATCAGCTCCTTGGCGCGCTCCACTGCCTTCAGGTAGTCGGCCTTGGCGAAGGGCCGCTCGGGCGGGTACGCCTGCGTCGGCTTGACCTGCGGCGCGCTCACCGAGTACTTGAGCTTGTCCTTGAGCTCGCGCAGCCGGCGCTTGGCCTTGGGGTAGGCCTCGGGCTGCTTCGGGTCGGCGTAGACGATGAGGTACAGCTTGCCCGAGAGGTTGTCGATGACCGCCAGCTCCTCGCACTGCAGCAGCAGGATGTCGGGGCAGCCGATGGTGTCGGGCGGGCAGCTCGCCTCCAGCTTCTTCTCGATGTAGCGCACCGCGTCGTAGCCGAAGTAGCCGGCCAGCCCGCCGCAGAAGCGCGGCAGCCCAGGCGACAACGCCACCTTGAAGCGCTTCTGGTAGGCGGCGACGAAGTCCAGCGGGTTGCCGCCGGCCGTCTCCACCACCTGGCCGTCGGTCACGACCTCGGTGCGGGCCTCGGCGCCGAAGCCGCGGGCGCGCAGCAGCGTGCGCGCCGGCAGGCCGATGAAGGAATAGCGGCCGAAGCGCTCGCCGCCGACGACGGACTCCAGCAGGAAGGAATGCCGGCCGCCGCCCTGCGAGTGAGCCAGCTTGAGGTAGAGCGAGAGGGGGGTTTCGAGGTCGGCGAAGGCCTCGAGCATCAGCGGAATGCGGTTGTAGCCCTGGCTGCTGAGGCTCTTGAATTCGAGTTCGGTGATCACGGGGTCTCCACGGGCCGGCGGCGGTGCGGTGTCCGGGCGTCGGCGTTCATTCACGGGATCGGTTCGCGGCGGCGGCGAACCACGTAGGCACGGCGAGCGCCGTGCAGGTCAGGCAGACAGCGACGCAGGCTTGCGCCAGGGCCAGGCTCCCCGGCCTCCGCGACCTGTCTGAATGACCAGATGAACAAACATGGAGCGGCGAGTGTAGCCCAGCGCGTCAGCGCACGGCCGCCAGTTCGGCCAGGGTGTCGATGAAGCCGTCGGCGTCGACGCCGCGCACCGGCTGGCCGTGGTTGTAGCCGTAGGTGACCAGCAACACCGGGCAGCCGGCCGCGCGCGCGGCCTGCGCGTCGTTGCTGGAGTCGCCGATCATCAGCGTGCGCGAGGGCTGCGTGCCCAGCGCCTCGCAGGTCCTGAGCAGGGGCAGCGGGTCGGGCTTCTTGCGGTCGAAGTCGTCGCCGCCGAAGACGTGGTCGAAGCAGCCGGCCAGGCCCTTGGCCTCCAGCAGCGGCAGCGCGAAGGCGCGCGGCTTGTTGGTCAGGCAGGCCAGCCGCATCCCGCGGCGCCTCAGGGCCTGCAGGCCCTCGGCCACGCCGTCGTACAGGCGCGCGTGGCGGCCGTTGACGGCCTGGTAGTGCTGCTGGTAGAGCGTCCAGGCCTCGTCGTAGCGGGCCGCGTCGGCGCCCACGCGCTGCAGCACCGAGCGCACCAGATGCTCCGAGCCCTTGCCCACCATCGTTTCCACCTCGGCCGGCGTCAGTTGCGGCAGGCCCATGTCGTCCAACATGCCGTCCAGCGCGGCGACGAAGTCGCCCAGGGTGTCGACCAGGGTGCCGTCCAGGTCCACCATGGCGGCGTCGAACAGCGAGAGATCGGGGAAGGCAGGGGCAGGAGGATTCGGCACGCGGCGATTTTCGCCGAGACGCCCCTGCACCTCAGGCTTCGGTGAGCGACTGCGCGGCGACCACGGCCTCGGTGCGGTTGCGCACGTTCAGGGCGCGGAAGATCGCCGCCAGGTGGATCTTCACCGTGCCCTCGCTGATGCCCAGGCTGCGGCCGATGAGCTTGTTGGGCTTGCCCTGCGAGAGCAATTGCAGCACCTCGACCTGGCGCTCCGTCAGCACCTTGCGCAGGTGCTCCAGCGTGGGTGCTCCCCCGCGGGCGGCGCTGGCCGTGCCGCCCACGGCGAGCCCGGCCGGCGCGCCGGCCGGGCCGGGCACGGCACCGCCCGGCAGCGCCGACAGCAGCATCGGCGGCACGTAGACGCCGCCGGCCATCACCAAGCGCACGGCCGAGAGCATCACGTCCGGCGAGTAGGCCTTGGGGATGAAACCGAGCGCGCCCCGCTCCAGCGCCGCGCGCATGACGGCCGGGTCCTCGTAGCCGGAGAGCACGATCACCGGCAGCGCAGGGTGCCGGCTGCGCAGCTCGTCGATGTGCGAATAGCCTTCCGCGCCGGGGATGCTCAGGTCGATGAGGGCGAGGTCGATGTCGCTGCCAGCGGCCGCGCGCAGCTCGTCCGCATTCATGGCGAGCACGAATTCGATGCCTTCCTGCAGTTCGGACAGCTTGGTCTTGACGGCCTCGATGACGAGCCGGTGGTCATCGGCGATCAGGATTTTCATGACGGTGGCACGGGAGTGCAGAGTGCGGCGCGCTGACGGTGGGCAAAGATAGCCTCCTTCCGCAGCGCGGGCAAGGCACGTGCGCCCCCGCGAACGGCATAACTCCCAAGGGGTATGGCGCGGCCGTCCGGCCCGCCGGAAGAATCCCGCCCACCACCACGGGAGCGGACATGGGCAGGTGCCCCCAGGACTGGCAGCGAGGCAGGAGCGCCCCGTGCGACGACCGCAGCGGGCGGGCGCACGCGTAGCGCGTTCCCCATGCCGCCGCGGCTGTTCCGCTTCTGCACCCCCGTCTTCTCGTTCGGGCTGGCGCTCGACGCCGCCCGCACCGGCACGCCCCTGGAACTCACCGGCGCCGAGGCCCTGCAGCGGGCGCGGCGCCTGATCGAGCGCGCCGCCGCGGCCGCCACGGCGGCCGGCAAGCCGCAGGAGCAGGTGCAGTCGGCCACCTTCGCCCTGGCGGTGTGGATCGACGAGGTCGTGCAGCGCCACCCGCCCTGGGCCGACAGCGCCGCCCCCCTGCAGCTGCAGATGTTCAACTCCACCAACGGGCCGACCGAGTTCTTCCATCACCTGGCCGCGCTGCCGGCGGACGACACGGAGCTGCGCGAGGTCTACTGGTACGTGCTGGCCCTGGGCTTTCGCGGCCAGTACTACTTCGAGCGCGACGGCGGCAGCGGCGAGCCGGCCAAGCTGCTGGCGCTGCACGCGCCGCAGCTGCCGGTGGCGCCGCTGCTGCCGCAGCGGCTGCAGGCCGAGCCGCTGACGCCCCAGCCCTACCAGCTGCCGGACCCGCCCGGCCCCCACGAGCCGCAGCGCCGCGAGCGCGCCCTGCTGCGCACCGGCGCCGCCCTGCTCGTCCTGGTGCCGGCGCTCTGGTGGTTCACCGCCCTGCTGGGACCCGCCGGCCCGGCGACAGGCAGCAGCCGGCTGGCCGCGCCCGGCCCCATCGAGCGCCACCTGCAGGGCTATGCCTGCGCCGAGCTGGCGGTGGAGGAGCACGCGGGCACGCCGCCGCGGGTGCGCGGCTTCGTGCCCACTCCCGCGGACATCCAGCGCGTGCGCGACGACCTGGCCGCGCTGCCGGAAGCGGCCGGCGCGGACATTCGATTGGAAGTCCGCCCCTGGCCCTACTGCGAGGTGGTGAGCGTGCTGCGGCCCTACCAGGCGCGCAACCGCCAGGCGCGCGGCGGGCTGCGGCTGGCGGTGCCCTCGGCACGGGAGGGGGTGCTGCGCGAGGGCGATGCCTTCGTGGCCGAGGTGCGCGGCCCGGCCTTCCCCAGCCGCCTGTGGGTGGACTACTACACCGCCGACGGCGCCGTGCTGCACTTCCGCGTGGACGGCTCGCGCTTCACCGACCTGGCGCCCGGCCAATCGGCCCGCTTCGGCGCCGACCTGCCGGCGAGCTGGCTGGTCAGCCCGCCCTTCGGCACGGTGCTGGTCACGGCCGTCGCGGCGGCGCCGGACGTGCAGGAGGCCGGCGCCGAGCCGCCCCCCTTCGAGCTGGCCGCGGACTACCTGCTGCGCCTGCGCGAGATGGTGAGCACCCGGCGCCCGGCGGACACGCCGGTCGCGGACTGGGTGTTCCTGCAGACCCGGGAGCGCTGAGGCATGCGCACGCCCCCTCCCTGGCTCTGGTTCCTGCTGGCGGCGGGTGCGCTGAGCCTGGCGCTGTTCTGGTGGCGGCGCGTGGGTGCGCGGCGGTCGCGGCGCCTGCGCGAGCTGATGCGCCGGTGCCAGGCGGCGGAGGCGGCGCAGGGCGGCCCCGGCCCCGCCTGGGAGGCACGGCTGCGCGCGGCCGTCGAGCCGCTGCCGGCGGCGCAGCGCAGGCGCTACGCGCATCCGTGGATGCTGTGCGTGGGCGATCCGGCGGCCGACCTGGCGCAGTTGCTGGCCACCGCGCAGCCGGCCGGCCCGCTGTCCGTCGCGGACAGCGACGCCTTCTGGCGCTGGTGGTCCCTGGACGGCATGGTCGCCATCGAGATCCGGCCGCCGCCGCTGGGGCCCTCGTCAGCGCCGCAGGACGCGGCCTGGCTGCACGCCCTGCAGGTGCTGGCCCGGGAGCGGCCGCGGCTGCCGCTGCACGGCATCGTCCTGTGCGTGGCGGCCGCCACGCTGCGGGCCGACCCGGCCGTGCTGGCCGGCCTGCTCGAACTGATGGCCCGCCGCCTGTGCGAGACCGCCGGCCTGCTCGGCCTGCGGCTGCCGGTGCACGTCGTCGTCACCGGCCTGCAGCGGCTGGAGGGCTTCGATGCCATGCGCGAGGCCCTGCCCGACGCCGCCCTGGCACGGGCACTCGGCCATCGCCTGCCGACGGAGGCCGGCGCGCTGCCGCAGGAGGAGGCGCTGCTCGATGCCCTGTTCGACGCGGTCTTCGACACCGTCGAGGAGCAGCTGCATGCGCTGCGCCTGGGCCTGCTGCCCGAGGCGAGCGACGCCGGGGCGCGCCACGGCATCCACCTGTTCGTGCAGGAGTTCGCGACGCTGCGGCCCGGACTGCGCGCCCTGGTGGGGCAGCTGTCGCGCTTCGGCACCGAAGGGCAGGTGTTCTGGCACAGCCTGTACTTCTGCGCCGTCGCGCCGCAGGCCGCGTTCGTGCACGACCCGTTGATGCGCTTCCTGCCGGCGGACCAGCCGCTGGCGCGCGAGCGCGGCGGATGATCAGGGCTTGATGCCGATCTGCCGCGCCCCGAAGGTCACGGCCAGGTCGAGCGGCTTGCCCGGCTCCACCGCCCGCACCTCGCGCCAGCGCGCGCGGTCGAGGTCGCGGAAGGCGGCCATGAAGGCCAGCGCCCGCGCGTCGGCGGGCAGCGTCATGTTCAGCTTGCGGCTCTCGCCGGGGCGCAGCAGCATTTCCTCGCGCTGCACCAGCTCGGCGCCCAGGGCCTGCTGGTCCTTCTCGAAGAGCGTGAAGAAATCGGCCGCCTCGAAGGGCGCCGGCGTCTTGAGCGCATACACGCGGATGGTCAGCGGCGAGGCGCGCCCGCGCGCGTCGGGGTTGGCGTCGGGGCCGGCGATGAGGTTCAGCGCCACCGGCGTGACCACCGGCTTGGGTGCGCCGGCACAGCCGCCGAGCCACCACGGGGCCAGGGCAGACAAGCCGATACAGCCCGCGAGGGACCGACGGCCATAGGACAAACGGTGAGTGCCTGCCATGCGCATGCTATTTCCTTCGTTGCATTGACCCCCCAGGGGGCATCTTCGATTATCCCCAGCGGATTTCGCCAGGCAACATGCTCACCCCGGAACTCGTCGACGCACTGCAAGCGCCCATCAGCGAGGCTTCGCCCTGCGGCGACGATCTCGAATACGACGCCGCCTTCATCGCCCTGGAGGGCGCGGCGCAGGGCAAGCCCGAGCAGCAGTTCGGCGACACGGTGATCCCGGCGGTCGAGCCGGAATGGCCGCAGGTCGCGGAGCAGGCCATCGAGCTGCTCCGGCGCAGCAAGGACGTGCGCGCGGCCGTGCTGCTGCTGCGCGCCAGCACGCGCCAGCAGGGCCTGGCGGGCTTCGGCCTGGGGCTGCAGCTGCTGCACGGGCTGCTCGACCGCTTCTGGGACGGCATCCATCCGCGCCTGGACGCCGACGACGACAACGACCCGACCATGCGCCTGAACGCGCTGGCGCCGCTGTGGGACGACCAGCTCGTGATCCGCGACCTCCACGACGCGGCGCTCGGCGTCTCGCGCAGCGTGGGGCCGATGCGCGTGCGCGACGTCGCGGTCGCCCGCAACGCGCTGCCGGCCGGCGAGAACAGCTATTCGTCCGCGCAGGTGCAGGGCGGGCTCGAGGAGATCTTCGCGGCCGAGCCGCAGGCGGCCGGGCGGATGCAGGGCATCGCCACGGCCGTCACCGGGCTGCAGGGCCTGCTGGTCGAACGCACCGGCCGCAGCGACGCGGTGGATCTGGCGCGGCTGCGCGCGATCGGCCAGCTGCTGGCACAGGCGGCCCGCGAGGCCGCCGGCACGCCCGAGGCCGGTGGCGAGGACGCCCCGGGCGCGTCCGAGGCCGCGGCGGCGGACACGGCGGACGGCGCACGGCCGGCCGGCGGCGCGCCGCGCGGCGAGATCGGCACGCGCCAGGACGCGATCCAGATGCTGGACCGCGTCATCCGCTACCTGGAGAAGGCCGAGCCCGGCAACCCGGCGCCCCTGCTCATCGAACGCGCCAAGAAGCTCATCGGCGTGAGCTTCCTGGACATCATCGCCAACCTCGCTCCCGACGCCATGGGCACCATCGAACACGTGACCGGCGCGCGGGCTTCGGAATCGGAATAGCGCCCGGGGCCACCGCCGCAGCGCGCCTTTTCGCCCGCACCACTTCATCCCACCCTCCCGCCAGGAGTCCGTCATGTCCAAGAGCAGCCAGAAGTTCATTGCCCGCAACCGCGCGCCGCGCGTGCAGATCGAATACGACGTCGAGCTGTACGGCGCC
The DNA here is from genome assembly GCF_000745855.1 of Xenophilus azovorans DSM 13620. GTDB lineage: Bacteria > Pseudomonadota > Gammaproteobacteria > Burkholderiales > Burkholderiaceae_C > Xenophilus > Xenophilus azovorans. Next base: position 193,763 of record NZ_JQKD01000008.1, on the reverse strand, counting down.
GAGAAGAAGGTGCAGTTGCCCTTCGTCATGGGCGTGCTGGCCGACCTGTCGGGCAAGCCCGCCGATCCGCTGGCGCCGGTGGCCGACCGCAAGTTCCTCGAATTCGACGTCGACAACTTCGACTCGCGCATGAAGGCGATGAAGCCGCGCACCGCCTTCTCGGTGGAGAACACGCTCACCGGCGAAGGCGAGCTGAAGGTGGAGCTGACCTTCGAGAACATGGAGGACTTCTCGCCCGCCGCCGTGGCGCGCAAGGTCGACTCGCTGAACAAGCTGCTGGAGGCGCGCAACCAGTTGTCCAACCTCGTCACCTACATGGACGGCAAGACCGGCGCCGAGGAGCTGCTGGCCAAGGTGCTGGACGACCCGGCCCTGCTGCAGTCGCTGGCCTCGTCGGCCAAGCAGCCCGAAGAGGGCGGCGCCGCCTGAACCACCGCATTGCGAAGAGGAGAAAACCCATGGCCGAAGCACTCCAGCAGAACGCGCTCAAGGACGTCGAATACGCAGGCAGCGACTTCGCATCGCTGCTGCAGAAGGAATTCAAGCCCCGCAGCGACGAAGCCAAGAGCGCCGTCGAGCAGGCCGTCCTGACGCTGGCGCAGCAGGCGCTGAGCCAGACGCAGCTCATCGGCAAGGACGTCACCAAGTCGATCCAGGCCATGATCGCCGCGATCGACGCCAAGCTGACCGAGCAGATCAACAAGATCATCCACCACCCGGACTACCAGAAGCTCGAGAGTGCCTGGCGCGGCCTGCACTACATGGTGAACAACACCGAGACCGACGAGAACCTGAAGATCCGCGTGATGGACATCTCCAAGCAGGAGCTGGGCAAGACGCTGAAGAAGTTCAAGGGCGCGGCCTGGGACCAGAGCCCGATGTTCAAGAAGGTCTACGAGCAGGAGTACGGCCAGTTCGGCGGCGAGCCCTTCGGCGCCATCGTGGGCGACTACCACTTCGACCACACGCCGCCCGACGTGGAGCTGCTGGGCGAGATGGCCAAGATCGCGGCCGCGGCCCACGCCCCCTTCATCACCGGCGCCGGCCCGAGCCTGATGCAGATGGAGAGCTGGCAGGAGCTGGCCAACCCGCGCGACCTGACCAAGATCTTCCTCACGCCCGAGTACGCGGCCTGGCGCTCGCTGCGCGAGTCCGACGACGCGCGCTACCTGGGCCTGTGCATGCCGCGCTTCCTGGCGCGCACGCCGTACGGTGCCAACACCAACCCGGTGGAGGAGTTCGACTTCGAGGAGGACACGGCCGGCGCCGACCACAGCAAGTACGCCTGGGCCAACGCCGCGTACGCGATGGCCACCAACATCAACCGCTCGTACAAGCTGTACGGCTGGGGCTCGCGCATCCGCGGCATCGAATCGGGCGGCGCAGTGGAGAACCTGCCCCTGCACACCTTCCCGAGCGACGACGGCGGCGTCGACCAGAAGTGCCCGACCGAGATCGCCATCAGCGACCGGCGCGAGGCCGAACTCTCCAAGGCCGGCCTGCTGTCGCTGATCCACCGCAAGAACTCGGACTTCGCGGCCTTCATCGGCGCCCAGTCGCTGCAGAAGCCCGCCGAGTACGACGATCCGGACGCCACCGCCAACGCCAACCTGGCGGCGCGCCTGCCCTACCTGTTCGCCTGCAACCGCTTCGCGCACTACCTCAAGTGCATCGTGCGCGACAAGGTCGGCAGCTTCAAGGAGCGCGCCGACATGGAGCGCTGGCTGAACAAGTGGATCACCAACTACGTGGACGGCGACCCCACCACCTCGTCGGAGGAGACCAAGGCCCGCAAGCCGCTGGCCGCCGCAGAGGTGGTGGTCGAGGAGGTGGAAGGCAACCCCGGCTACTACACCTCGAAGTTCTTCCTGCGCCCGCACTACCAGCTCGAAGGGCTGACGGTGTCGCTGCGCCTGGTGTCGAAGCTGCCCTCGGCCAAGGGCGCGAGCTGAGCCCGGCGGCGGGTTCCTCTTCTTTTGAAAAGCCGGGGCGCTTCATCGTTCTCCACACAGCTTCCCCACCCATCCGCAAGGAAGTCCCGGCCCCTCCTCACCACCCACCCAACTGAAAGGTGCACATCATGGCAGTAGACATGTTCATCAAGATCGACGACATCGAAGGCGAGTCGGCCGACAAGACGCACGGAAAGGAGATCGACGTCCTGGCATGGAGCTGGGGCCTGTCGCAAAGCGGCACGACCCACACGGGCACCGGCGGCGGCGCGGGCAAGGTCAACGTGCAGGACCTGTCGTTCACCAAGTACATCGACTCCGCCTCGCATGCGCTGCAGCTCGCCTGCTACGGCGGCAAGCACATTCCCAAGGCGGTGCTGGTGGTGCGCAAGGCGGGCGAGAACCCGCTGGAGTACATCAAGATCACCATGGAGGAGCTGATCGTCACCAGCGTCTCCACGGGCGGCAGCGGCGGCGAGGACCGGCTGACCGAGAACGTCACCCTGAACTTCGCCAAGGTGAAGTTCGAGTACGACCCGCAGACCAAGCAGGGCGCGGGCAAGGGCGTGAAGACGGCGGCGTGGAACATCGCCGAGAACGCCAAGTACGGCTGACGGCCCGGCGGCCCGCGCGCGGGCCCGGAATGCAAACGCCGGCGGTCATCGACCGCCGGCGTTGTCGTTTGCGGACAGCGGCGGCCGCCCGCTCACCGGAATACCTCCCGGGGCGGCCCGGCGAGGTTCATTCCGGCAGCAGGCGCGTGTCGTCGCCGTCGTCCTCGCCCGCCGTCACCCACAGGCCGAGCGCCGTGTAGTTGTCGTGCCCCGGCTTCGCGCGCGCCCGGATCTGCGCATCCAGTTCGTCGATCCACTGGCTCGGCGTGCGCGAGGCATGCAGGGTGGTGACAAGCCCCTCGTCGCCCAGCACCTCCCAGACGCCGTCCGAACACAGCAGCACCACGTCGCCGGCCTGCAGGCGCATGCGGTCGGAGACGCTGATCTCCGGCAGGTCGCTCACCGAGCCCAGCGCCGACAGCAGCATGTTGCGCTGCGGGTGCAGGCGGGCGCCTTCCTCGTCGAGCATGCCGCCCGCCACCATCTGCTGCACCAGGCTGTGGTCGGTGGTGCGGGCGACGATCGCGCCGCCGCGGAACAGGTAGGCGCGGCTGTCGCCGCAGTGCGCCCACATCAGCGCCTCGTGTTCCAGGTCGATCGCCGCGAACACGACCGTGGAGCGCATCGCGGCCAGCTTGCCGCCCTCGGCCTGCCGGGCGACCACGTCCAGGTTGGCCTGTTCCAGCAACTGCCGCAGCGCATCGCCGTCCAGCGAGGGCGCGGCCGCATAGCCGCCCAGAATGCTGCCGCGCGCGGTCGCGGCGGCCACGTCGCCGCCGCCGTGGCCGCCCGCGCCGTCGGCCACCAGGCAGGCCACGAAGTGGCCGTTGTGCCAGTGGCCGTGCACGTCCTCGTTGTATTCGCGGCCACCCGGCTTGGAGAGGGTGACGATTTCGATGTCCACGCGTGTCCTCGCCGATCGCCTGATGCCTGCCGCACCGGGCTCAGGCCCGGTCGCCGTCCTTCAGGCGCGCCATCTGCTCCTCGTAGGCTGCGAGGAAGGCCTTGCCGAACAGCGCATGGAAGTCGTCCTCCGCCTCGCTGGCGATGCCGGCGTACAGCGCGGTGAACTGGTCCCACAGCTTGGCCTTGCGGTTGGCGGCGAAGAGGCTGTCGAGCGCGGACTTCGCCGCGATCTTCTTCTCCAGCTCCTCCGGGCCGAAGCGCTCGATCAGGCGGGCCAGCGCGGCGCGCATGCCGACCATCACGCCGAACTGGTGCGAGCGCAGGTCGTCGAAGGCGTCGCGCATGGCGGCCTCGGCCGGCATGAAGCCGCGCACGCCGGGCCCCAGCAGGTGGGTGAGCGCCACGTCCACCGTGGGCGAGAACTTCAGCGGGTTGTTGGCCTGCGCGGCGATCATCGTGACCTCCGCCCGCACCTCGCGCTTGAACTCCTGGCGCGTGAGCAGCAGCTGCAGCGTGCCCTCGGTGGCGCCGCGCAGCAGCACGCCGATGCGCTCCATCAGCGCCGGCGTCAGCGTCGTGGGCGGCTGGTGCATCGGACCCAGGCCGCGCAGGAAGGCGGCGAGCAGGTCGCCGGCATCGGCGCTGCCGACGGCAGGCGCGGCGGACGCGGCCGCCACGGGGGCCGCGGCAGGCGCCGCATGCCGCACCGGGGCGGGCGGCGGTGATGGCGCCGGCTCCGGCGCCGCGGCGGGCCGCACGGGCGCGGCCTGCGGCGCCGCCGGCGCGGCGAAGATGCCGGTGAGCGGGTCGTCCGGCAGCACCGCGGGCGCAGGCGCTGGCGCAGCGCGCCGGGAGATGCGGATCTGCTGGCCGGTCTGGTCGTCGAACAGGGTGCCCTCGTCCGGCGGTGTGGCAGGCGCCGGCGCGGCCGGCATCGCCGCACGGGGCGGCTCGAAACCGAACTGGCCGATCGGCAGGTGGTCGCTGCGCGGCGCCTGCGCGGGCGGGCGCGCCTGCTGCAGCGCGGCCAGCGGGTCGTCGACGGCACCGGCCGTGTTGGGCTGCAGCAGCGGGTCGGCCAGCGGCGACAGCGCGAGCGGGTCGCCGCCCAGGCCCGAGCCCATGCCGCCGAACAGCTCGTCGATCTTCTGCGCGCTGGCGGTCGGCGACGCAGCGGCCGGCAGGCCGAGGTCGGAGAAGTCGTCCAGCACCGGGCCGCCGGCAGGCGCGGGCGCAGCCGGCGGCGCCATCAGGTCGGCAAAAGGGTCCGGTGCGTCCGCTGCGGCCTGGCGCGTGCCGGCGGCCAGAGGGTCCGGGAAAGGCAGGTCGGCCGGGGCTGGGGCCGGTGGCGCGGCTGCGGGCGGCGGCGGGGCCAGGCCGGCGAGGAGGTCGGCGAAGGGGTCGTCGTCTCCGGCGGCCGGCGCCGCGGCAGCGGTTGCGGGCGCCGCATGCGCCTGCGGCGCCGCCGCACTCACCAGCAATTCGAAGCCGCCGATCACCAGCCTGTCGCCATCGGCCAGCGGCGCCTCGCGGCCGGAGCCCAGCGGCTGGCCGTTGGACTGCATGGGGTTGCTGCCGCGGTCGACGATCACGTACTGGCCGTCGCGGCACAGCACCTGCGCATGCACGCGCGAGACGGTGCGCTCCGGGTCGCTGAGCACCAGCGTGTTGGTGTCGGCACGCCCGACGGTGCCGCCCTGGGGCCCGAAGTCGGCCGACGCCCCTGCGACCGGAACGCCCTGCCGGCTGACCACTGCGATACGAATCATCTGCTACCGGCTCCCGGCCTTGCTCCGTTGCCGCCCGCCAGCCAGCGCGGGCGGTCCTTCGCGCGGAGTATTCATTCGGTACAGGGGGTTGGCAATCTCGCCGTACGGCCTATGCCTCGGCCGGCGAGGCCTCAACCCAACCGGTCGAGCCAGCGCTGCTGGCGCCACGCCGGCGCACGGGTGGGAAACAGCGGCATGCCCGGCTGCAGCAGCGTGCGATGCAGCGCGGCCGCCACGCGCCGGCGCTGGAAGCCCTCGCGCAGCACCTGCACGCAGGCAGTCTCGGACACCGGCTGCCCGAGGAACCACCGCGCGCCCGGCGCGAAGCGCGCGGCGTTGGCCTGCCACCAGCGCTGCAGCCTCTGCACGTCGGGCCAGGGCAGCGCCGCGTCCTCGGGCAGGTCGACGTTCTCGTCGTCGGGGTCTTCGCTCGGCCCGTCCTCGAAGCCCTCCGGCGGCGGCACTTCCATCTGCTCCAGGTTGAAGTCCACGCCGGTGATGCCGACGAAGGCCTCGGCAGCGATGCGCGCCGTGGCAGGCTGCGCCATCTGCTCGATCAGCCAGGGCGCATAGCGCGCGTCGCCGACGAAGCCGGCACCCACGATACGAAGCCTCGCCGCGCCGGGCAGCCCGGTGCATTCGGACAGCAGCGCATGGCCGGCGCCGACGTCCAGCGCCTGCAGCGCGAGCTGGAAGGCCCGCATCTGCCGCGGGCCGGGTTCCAGCGCGAAGGCGCGCAGCGTGTCGAGGGCGTGGCCGCGGTCGCCCAGCAGCACCGCCGACCAGGCCGCCCAGAAGCGCAGTTCGGGCTTGGCCTCGCCGAGCAGCGCCGACATGCGCGGCAGCAGGTCGGTGCGGCCCAGCTCGCCAGCCGCCCGCAGCGCTCGGATGCGCACGCTGTCCGCCTCGTCGGCCAGCGCTGCATCGAGCACGGTGCCCGGGTCGCGCCGGTGCAGCGCGCAGGCCGCGATGCCCAGCTTGCGCGCCAACGGCGCCTCGCCGCCCAGCAGCGCCTTGACGCGGTGGCCCAGGTGCGCCGGCTCGACCCAGCCCAGCGCGGACACCAGCCCGGCCACGGCATGGGGCGCCGCCTTCGCCCGCGCGAGCAGGTCGTCGAAGCGCCCGTCGGCAGACTCGATGGCCAGCACGGCCGCGGGGAAGAAGTCCTCCGGGCCCTCGTTCTCCAGTGCCTCGGCTGCGCACTGCCAGCCGTCGTCGCCCGCCACCCGCAGGCCATCGATGTGGGCCGCCAGGCGCTCGTCCAGGTCGGCGAACTGCCGCGGCGAATAGTGGGGCGCCTGGACGGCATGCGTGCGCTGGAGCCAGAGGAAGGCCGCTTCCTCGGCATGCTCGGCGACAACGGAAGACAGCGTGTCCTGCGCCACCACAAGCCCCCTTCACTCGAAATGCAGCCGCGCGATGGGCAGCGTCGCATGCCAGGCGCAGCAGAGGTTGACGACGAGATCCCACGCCTCGAGCTCGGCGTTGTCCCAGATCCACTCCTGGTAGTGGATCGTGCGCGGGTCGTTGAACAGGGCCTGCGCGCCGCTGACTTCGACCGGTTCGTCAGGGTCGCTCGGGTAGGCCAGCGTCAGCGCGTCCCACAGCGCGAGCGTCTCCAGCAAGCCCGCGCCGACGTCGGGCGGCACCGGCTGCGCGAACTCGATTTCCACCAGCAGGGCCGAGTTGCCGGCCAGGTCCGGCGGCAGCTCGACCGCAAACGGCGGCTGTGCGGCGGCGGCGGGGCGTACGCCGCCCTCGGCCAATAGATCGTGCTCGCGGCGGCCGAGCAAGGCATGTGCCGACCGGAACGAGACTTCGTGATGCCGGCAGTCGGCCAGCATGCCACCCAGCACCGCCAGCGCCGTGACCGGAAGGTCCTCGACGTCGAGCCTCGCATGGACCGATGCCGTATCGGCGCGGACCTCGACGCGGGACGCCTCGCGCCGTCGGCACGGAAAGAAGAACCCCGCCCCGACCGCATCGAGAAAAGCGCCGATGCGGCGCTGCACCAGTTCGATGGCGCCCTCGGGCCCGGCAGCCACCGCGACCTCGATCACGACGGCGCCGGCGTAGCGCTCAGACGAAGAAACGGCGAAGCCAGTCATGCGCATCCTCTTCCGACATGCCCTGGATCGCCAGATCGTCGAGCGCGTCGTCGGGCGCCACCACCGGCGCAACGAGCCGGCCCACGGCGTGGACGGCGGGCAGCAGGTCCTGCCGGTTGACGTCGCCGAACTGCGGCGCATCGCCGGCGCGCAAGAGCACGCCGTCCTTCCCGAGCGGGAGCACCGACACGCCCGCAGGGGCGCTGCTCTCCAATGCCGCGCGCCCGCCCAGGGTGGCCACCATCCCGGCACCCAGGAAGGTCAGCCAGTTGACGGCCACCACGCCCTTCTCGGCCGCGTTGGACAGCGTGAGCGTATCGCCATAGCCCAGGCCAGGGTGCCGGCGCAGCAGGGGCGCCGCCCACTGGCAGACCTCGCGCTCCAGCGCAGGGTCCGCCTCGTCCCAGACGAGCGAGTACCCGCAATAGCCGCTGCTGAGCGGGAACTCCGCCAAGGCGTTGCGTGCCAGCGCAATCACTTCCTCCGGCGCATCGCCCCACTCCACCGGCAGCATCATCCGCACCACGAAACACGGCGGATCGAAGACGCCCAGCAGCGACATCTTCACGGCGGGCGGAAAGAGATCGCGCGCCGCGGCGCCCGAATGCGCCCGGAATCCGAGCATCTTGCCGGCCAGCAGGCCCGGATCGGCGAACCAGTGGTAGGGCCCATCGAGCGCACGGGTCTCGAAGGCGCGAAAGCGCTTCATGTCGCCGGTGCGGTAGAAGCGGATGTGCTCGCCGAAAGCCTCGCAGAACGTGCGCAGGAACCGCGCGAAGCCCGCACCGCTGTCTTGCGGCCCATAGGCAAAGGCGACGACCTCCAGGCAGGGCATCGCCAGGACATGCGCATTCTTCGCGTGCGTGAATCGGGACCCATCCATGCTTTCACCTTTCAAGTGCAGACGCAGTCATTCTCGACATCCATGACCGTCACCTTCCCCGCCTTGCCGGCCTTCTTGATCTGGGCCGTCTGGTTGTCCGTCAGCGAGTCGCCGGGAAACTTGACCTCGATGATCTTGGTCACGCCGCTGAGCGTCACCGATCCTCTTTCCACCGCTTTCGTGGCTCCTGTCAGCACGATGTCCCACTTGACAAAACCCGAACCGCCGCCGGTCACCTTGCCCCATTTGCCGATGAAGTCGCCGCCGATCTTTTGCGAAGCCTCGGTGATCAGGCCCGGCTGGCGCCCGCGCGGCTTGGGATCGAGGTGGTTGCGCATGAGGTTCTGGTATTTCGAGCGTGGCGTCCTGCCTGCCTTGACGTCCGCCGCATCCAGCTTCTTCTTGTCGTCCATCGCCTTGCAGGCGGCGTCGCAGAGCTTGTCGGCCATTTCCTTGTCGCCGACCTCGGCGACAAACGGCGCCTGCGCCTCCCCGCCCAGATTCGCCGCGTTCTGCGCGTTGTGATACATCTGGTCGCCAAGACGGTTGGCATTGCCGCCATCCATCTTGACGTCGAAGGAGAAGCCGATCCAGGTGGCCTCCTTCATGAAGGTGCTGGACTTCACGCCGCCGGCGGTGCCCGCGTTGTCGCCGTTGGACAGCGCGAACTTCGACTTGCGATGCGCCGCATGCGCCTTGTCGCCCTTGACGGTCGTCGTCCCGTCGGACAGCGTGCCGGACAGCGCGATGTTCGGATAGGGCACCGGCACCGGTCCGCCGGGGCTCGGCGTCTTGCAGACGTCGGGGATGGTCGCGTTGCTGATGCCGGTGCTGAACTTGTGGACCAGCGTGGTGGACGTGCCGTTGACGCGGATGGTGACCGGCATGCTCAACCGCGGACCGCATCCGCGCCCCGCAGCAACATCGCCCCGCGCTCGCCGCGCTCGGAGCTGCCCCAGACCATCGACAGGGGGCCCTTGCCGTAGCGCTTGCGCGCTGCAATGAGCGCCAGCGCCGCATGCAGCGGCCCGCCGGCGGCGCCCACGTCGCCCCAGCAGTCGGCCGGGCAGACGAATTCGGACGGCGCGCGAAAGCGCTCGGCCGTACGCAAGACGGCGAAGCCGTACTCCTCCGTGCGATACCGCTCCCCGTTGAGGTCGCAATACACGTCGTGCACCTGCTCGCCCGGCGCCAGCCCCTGCAGCGCGGCGCGAAAGGCCTGGGTCAACCCTTCGCCCACGCACACGTCGTCGGTCTTGATGAGCCGGTGCTCCATGCCGATGCCGACCGACACCAGTTCCCCCAGCGGCTCGGCGCCGCACTGCCGCGCCGCATCAACGGTGCCCAGCAGCATGGCGCCCGCGGCCTCGCCGGGGATGAAGCCCCAGGCATTGTTCAGCGGACCGCCGCCGTGCAGCTGGTCGCAGGCTTCGATCCATTCCAGCGTCTCGGGCGCGAGGTAGGAATCGGCGCCGACGACCAGGCAGGCATCGAAGGCGCCCCGCGTGCAGCCAGCCTCGGCCGCGGCGGCGGCCAGGTGGCCGGCAGCATGGCCTGCCTCGAAGGCCGCCATGCGCGCGAAGCGGTTGCCGAGCCGGTCGCTGACCCGTTCCAGCACCTCGCCGGCCAGGCCATCGGGCCTGCCGGGCCGCATGGGCGGCAGCGCCAGGGCCAGCCCGAGCCGCAGCGGCAGGTTCGCCGGCCAGGGCGCCAGCGCCTCCTCGATGGCGGGCAGGGCCAGCGCGGCCAGCCGGGAGGCGCCCTCCAGGCCGATGTCCAGCCAGGGCGCGGCCGCCACGCGCATGGGCTCGCCGGCGGTGTCGACCATGTACGGATGCACCCGGAAGCCGCACACGCCGGCGCGCACGGCCGCTGCGCTGGCCCACACGGTGCGGCCGACCGGCGTGCTGGCGCCCAGGCCGAGGACATGCAGGGGCGCCATGTTCACACCTGCACCGCCTCTTCGTCTTCGGTCTCGCCCAGGCGCAACAGGCGCTTCCCGGCGATACGCGTGCGCATCAGCTTGTGGACCCTGGGATGGCAGGGCAGCGCGCTGTGCCACACCAGCGACACCCGCATCGCCGACGGCTCCAGGATCACCGTGTGCAGCCGCGGCCGCTCGTGCCGCTGGCGCGTGCCGTCCGAAAAGAAGGTCTCAAGGCCGAGCAGCACGCGCGGCAGCACGAAGCGGATCTCCGCCTGCGGTGCCAGGTGCACCAGCGCCACCGGCTCGCCCCCCTGCAGGAACTGCGGCGCCTGCTGGTCGGCCGGCGCGCACTGGTAGTGGCGGTCGTCGAAGTCCTGCGGCAGCAGCGGCTGGCGCTCGCGCAGCCAACGCTCGTCGTAGGTGCCCGCCAGGCTGCGGCGCGGCTGCCAGTGCACGCCGAGCGGGCCGAAGCCGGCCGGCGCGGGGCGGTCGCTCCAGGTGCGCACCAGTTGGTCGGGGTATTCGATGTTCGGCAGCCGCAGGCCCTCGGCGTGCGACGCATCGAGCACGAAGCCGGTGCCGATGGGGTTGCGCTCGTCCCACTGCGGCCGCGCGCCGTCGCGGCTGCCGGGGTCGATGCCGCCGTAGGCCCGCTCCCAGCAGATCGGCAGCGTCACGAAGGGCCGCGGCGGCGACGGCGCGCCGCCCAGCCATACGCGGTCACCCGTCACGCGCAGCCGCTTGGCCACCGGGCCGACGCGAAAGCCCACGTCGAGCTGCGTCACCGGCACGCCGCCGGGGGCGTGCGCCTCGCCCAGCAGCAGCACGTCGGTGGTGAGCTTGGTGCGCACCAGGTCGATCTCGTGGCGCAGGCTGGAGCGCGCGGGTGCGGCCGGGTCGATGTACTCGGGCACCTGCGTCACGGGCGGCTGCTCGGCCGCGGGCTCGGTGCTGCCGTCGGCGTGGATGTCGAAGCTGCACTTCACCGCGACGATCCAGATCTCGGCGCCGTCGCGGTCGCGCACCCAGGTGCGCTCTGCAGCGTAGGGGGTGCGGTTGTCGAGCTGCCACATGGCGGGCCTTCTGCGCTCAGTTGATGTCCACGTAGGCGCCCTTGATCTTGTTGGCGCCGCGCGAACGCGTGAGCACGAAGTTGCCTTTGATGAGCACCTTGCCGGCGCGCGTCAGCACGATGCTGGCCTCGCCGCAGCGCAGCTCGATCCGGTGCTGCGCCTCGATCGACACGCGCTCGCCATCGACCGTGCAGTGCACCGGCGGCACCGGCTCCTGCGCCGGCGCGGCCTGCAGCCGCCCGACGATCACCGGGCGCGCCGGGTCGCTGCCCTCGAAGGCGACCACCACGCGGCAGCCTGCGTCGGCCGGCGCCAGCCCGACGGTGGACAGCGCCGGCACCGGCGTCCGGCCGTCAGCCAGCGTGACGAGGAAGCGGCCCGCCGCGTCGAAGCCCGCAAAGCTGGCTTGCGCCACGCCGCCGCCCGCCAGGCGCGCCCAGTCCGCCATGCCGCTGAGCAGCACATGCGCGGCGTCGAGATCGGTGTCCTGCATTTCAGTTGTCCATGGCGCCGCGCGCCAACCGCATCGCATGGCACACAACGGCCTTCCCCGGTCCGAAGGCCGCGGAGCAGGCCATGCCAGGGCGCCCGCGGAACTGGCTCGGCCAGGCCGCCGGGTGCGCCCCCCTCCCGCCGAAGGCGAGAGAGGGGGGAGCCGCGAAGCGGCTTGGGGGGTGCTTCATTTTTCAATCCTCGCCCAGGCTGCTGCCCTTGATCTTGATCGAGCCGCCGGCCTTGAACGAGGCCGTGCCGCTGGCCTCGATGGTGATCTTGGCGCCCTTGATGGTGATGCCGCCGGCGTTCATCGTGATCGTGCTGCCGCCGGCCTTGAGCTTGATGGTGGGCGCCTCGATCTGGCAGGTCGAGCCGGCCTTGATCCTGACCACGCTCTTGGCCGACGCCGAGATGGCCGCGGCCGACAGGCTGTGGGCGCCGCCCACGCTCACCGACTGCACCGCCCCGACGCTGACCTGCTGCGCACCGCCCACGCTGACCATGCGTGCGCCTCCCACGCTCACCGCCTGTACGCCGCCCACGTTGATCGCCTCGCCCGCGCCCACGCTGTGCACGCGCCCGGCACCGACGGTGTGCGTCTCGGCCACCGAGATGGTGGTGGACTGCACGCCATTGACGGTGTGGCTGCGTCCGCCGTTGACGGTGACGGTCTCGCCGCCGTTGACGGTCTCGCTGCGGTGGGCGCCGATGGTGATGGTCTCGTTGGCGCCCACCGACTCCGTGCGGTTGGCGCCGATCGTGACGGTCTGGTCGGCGCCGACGCTCAGCGTCTGGTTGCTGCCCACGGTCTCCGAGTCGTCCACGTCGATGGCGTCGGTGCGGCAGTTGTGCACGGTGGTGGTCTGGTCGTGCTCCACCGTGGTGGCCATGTCGTACTGGCCGTGCACGGTGATCTTCTCCTGGCCGGCGGTGTCGTCCATCGACATCTCGTTGTAGCCGCGGCCCTTGTGCGTATCGGTCTTGATGCCGCTGACCACCGCGCCGCCCGGCAGCGGATAGGGCGCCTGCGATTCGCCGTTGTAGACGCGGCCGGTGACGATCGGCTGGTCCGGGTCGCCTTCGAGAAAGTCGACGATCACCTCCTGCCCGATGCGCGGGATGCTCACCGCGCCCCAGCCCTTGCCGGCCCAGGGATGCGACACGCGGATCCAGCAGGAGCTGTTCTCGTCGTTCCGGCCGTAGCGGTCCCAGTGGAACTGCACCTTCACCCGGCCGTGCTCGTCGGTCCAGATCTGCTCGCCCTGCTTGCCCACCACCAGCGCGGTCTGCGGTCCCGGCATGCGGCGGCGCGGCGTCAGGCGCGGCGGCCGCCAGGGCGCGTCCAGCGGCAGCAGGGTCAGCAGGAAGCAGCTGCTGCCCGGGCTGGGCGCGATCAGCTCGGGCGACTGGTCCATCAGCTCTCGCACGATGGTCCAGTGCTCGACGTTGACGGCGTCGTCGTGCAGGGCGGCGTCGAGTTCGCTGCCCAGCGGCGGGGGCTGCTGCGCGCCCAGCGCCTCGTGGCCGGGATGCGCGGCCACCAGCACGCAGCCGGCGATCACGTACTCGCCGTCATGCTGGCCGTCGGGGCTGCCCTCGAAGCGGAAGCGCCGGCCCACCGACACGTCGGGCCAGGTGGTGGTCGCCCAGTGGCGCTGGCGCCGGCCGATGAGTTCGTCCAGCCGCATGCGGGCCAGCCCGTCGGTGTCGTCGCCGCTGGCATAGCCGCCGGGGTACTCGAAGCACTCCAGGTCGGCCAGCTCGTGCGCGTCGGGCTCGGCCTTGTCGGCCGCGAGCGTGCGGCTGATGACGGTGAAGTCCCGGTCGCGCGAGGCGAAGCCGCCGCTGTCGAGCTGGCGCATGCTGATCCAGCGCGTGATCTCCGCATGCCGCGCCTCGGCCACCGCCGAGGCCTCGAAGTGCAGGGTGCCCGCCGCCGGCAGCGGCGCATGGGCGGCGTCCAGCGCGTCGGCCAGGTGCATGGCGGGCTCGGCCTCGGTGGTGTCGAACCAGTAGTAGATGCCCTCCTCCTCCAGCAGGCGCGAGAGGAAGTCGTAGTCGCTCTCCTGGTACTGCACGCAGTAGGTGTGCGGCTCGTGGCTGCCGATCACGTTGCCGGTGCGGGTCTTCTTGAGCCGCTTGATGGGGCTGTCCTCCAGCACGGCGTCCAGCACGTCCAGCACCTTCTGGTCCTGCAGGATGCGCGAGTTGCGGCGCCGCGTGAGCAGCCAGAACCACGAGCGCAGGGTGATCCGGTAGGCGAAGTGGCGGCCGGCATGCGCCGCGCGCACGAAGCGCACCGCATGCCCCTGGCAGTGCCGCTCATGGCTGCCGCCGTCTTCGTCCTCGAAGGCGATCACCACGTCGAAGCTGCGGCCCAGGATGTCGCCCGGTGCGATCTTCTCGCTCTTGGACAGCACCGTCAGCTCGTAGGTGGAGGGGCGCGACAGCCCCTCGTGGCCCACCAGGCGCCAGAACAGCAGGTCGTCCTTCGCGGGCGAGTCGCTCTCGATGCGAAAGAGGGTGTTCGTCATGGCGCCGCATGCCCCTGCCCCACGACAAGGGGCCGATGCGGCCCAGTATTGACCCCGGCCCGGCCGCCCGCAATCCTGCCGGAAGAGGTAAGCAGCGCGAGGGAGGAAACGGGGCGGGACGCCCCCGCTCAGGGCGCCAGCAGCAGGATCTTCGGCTGGCTGGGCACCAGCCGGCAGCCGGGCGCGTTGGTGCTGTTCTGCAGCGACACGCTGGTCATGCGCGTGGCGGGCAGGCCCTTGAGCAGCACCGTGAAGGCGCCCGTCAGGTGGCGGCTGGGGCCCATCACCATGCCGGAGGCCACGCCGGTGGCCACGCCCGCGTTGTCGCCGTTGGTCATGGGGATGGTGGTGCCCATGTTGTGCGCCGGCGCGCCGGCGAAAAGGATCGTCGGCACGTTGGGCACGGCCATCGGGCCGGCGGCGATGTTGGGGTACGGGATCGGCACCGGGCCGGCGGGCGACGGGGTGAGGCACACGTCGGGGAAGGCCATGTCGGTCCCCATCAGCTGGCAGTTGGCAAACATGCGCGGCTCCCTTCTTCAGCCCAGGTGGATCTGCTCGGCATCGGCCTTGAACAGCTTGTCGGCGTTGGCGATGAGCACCTGCGCCTGCAGCTGCATGGCCTGCTCGGCGCGCCAGTCGATCTGGCGGCTGCGCACCTGGTCGGGGCCGTCGACCATGCGCTGGCTCCAGCGCGAGAACTGCACCAGCCGCTCGGCGAAGGACTCCACCAGCTCGGCCGTCAGCTTGACGGCGCCGTAGGACCAGGACGCCTTGCGGCCGACGCCGCTGACCTGCTCCACGTTCAGGTGCGCCTGCTCGCCTTCCACGCCCAGCGCGCGCGCGCGCAGGTGGATGGCATCGGCCTGCAGCACGAGGGCGCCGCCCGCGCTGTCGATCGTCGTGCCCGGCGGCAGGGACACGGTGAGCGGCGCGTCGTCCGCGCGCCGCAGCACGGCTATCACCCAGGCCGGCCCCTCGCCGCCCGCGGCACAGGCCACCGTGTCACCCACGGCGGGCAGCACCAGGCAACTGGCCGCGCGCACCGCCTCGCACGGCGCGCGTCCGTCGTCCAGTGTGTAGCGGCCGGCCGCGGCGTCCACGCCCGTCACCAGGGCGGTGCCCGGGGCGCACACGATGGGCTGCCGGGACGGCAGCGCGGCGGTGGCTGTTGTGCTCATGATGTCGTTCTCCTGCGTCATTCAAGTGGGCTGAGGGGGCGGCTGCCAGCGCTCGGCGGCCAGCAGCTCGGGTTCGGATTCGAGCGCGCGGGCGCGGTCGGAGAACTGGGCGCCCCGGTCCGACACCGCGTGCAGCTTGGCGCGGAACATCGCGCTGCCGCGCAGGTCGGCGCCGTCGAGCAGCGCGTGCGAGAAGTCGGCATAGGTCAGCTCGCAGTCGCGCAGGCTGGCCTGCGCCAGCCGGGCGCGCATCCAGTTGCTCTGGTACAGGTCGGCGCCGTCGAAGCAGGCGCCCTCGGCCCGGGCGCCGCAGAACAGGGCCTGTCTCAGCCCGGCCTGCTCGAAGCGTCCCTGGCTGATGTCGGCATCGACGAACAGCACCCCGGCAGCCCGCGCGCCCCGGAAGACGATGCCGCCGGCCCTGGACTGCTGGAAGTTGGCCTGCACGAGGCTGGCACCCGAGAAGTCGCAGCCGGACACGTCGGCGCCGATGAACTGCACGTTGCGCATCGACTGCCCCGCGAAGGACAGGCCGGCCAGCACGCTCTTGACCATGACCACGGTGTCGAACGCGGCTTCGCGGAAGTCGGTCCGGCGCAAGTCGCATTCCAGCAGCACCGTGCGTTCGAGCTGGCAGCGACTGAAGCTCAGCACGCCGGTCTTGCAATTGGCCAGCGTCAGCTTCTCGGCGCGGCTGTCGTTGAACAGAAGCTGGTCCAGCGCGCATTCAGCGAAGTTGACGAAGTCGAAGCTGCCGCGCACCAGGGCCAGCCCCTGGATCTCGCACTTCATCCAGCTCGTGTTGTGCAGCTTCACCTCGGACATGGCGACGCGCTCGAAGCGGCTTTCGACGAAGAGCGTTCCCTTCGCCTCGGCACGGCTCATGTCGGTGCGCGTGAAGGTGCAGCCGATGAACTGCGCGTCGGTCAGGTCGGCGCCGCGCAGGTCGGCGCCGCCGAAGTCGCATTTCTCGAACAGGGTGGCCGAAAGGTCGCAGGACGAGAAGTCCATGCCCGCCAGCTTCTGTCCGCGCACCGGCTCGGCCCGCTGCACCGACGCCAGCACTTCGTCGCGCGTCATGCCGCCGAGCCTCCGGCGGCGCGGTGGCGCGGGTAGGTGCGCATGCGGGTGACGATGGCGCCGTCGAAACGCACGCCCGGCGCCACGCGCACGCGGGCGAAGTCGCTGCGGAACAGATTGGCGTCGCGGTAGTCGGTGTCCTGCAGCGCGGCGTGCTGGAACACGGCCTCCATCAGGTTCGTGCCGGCCAGGCGGGCGCCCGCCAGGCGGGCCCGCACGAAGCGCGCCTCGCGCGCGTCGGCGCGGCCCAGGTCGGCGCCGGTGAGATCGCATTCGCTGAAGTCCGCGCCGCGCAGCTGGGCGCCGTGCAGCCGGACGCCGGCCAGGTTGGCTCCCCGGAAGCTGATGTTCGGCAGGGTGGCGCCGCTGAAGTCGGCGCCGCCCAGGTCGCAGCCCTGCACGAAGCAGCCGGAATCGATGCGCAGCCCGGCGAAGCGGGCGCCTGCGGCCTGGATGGTGACGAAGCCGCATTTCTCGAACACCGCACCGCCGAAATCGACGCCGGTCAGGTCGCACTCGACGAAGGCGGCCTGCTTCAGGCGCGCATCGGCAAAGCGGAAGCCGCGCAGATCGAGCTGGAGGAAGGCCAGCATCTGCTCGGCATGTGCGCCCGAGCAGTCGATGGCGCCCATGCGCGCCTCTTCCAGGCGCACGCCGTCCAGCGTGGCGCCGCGCCAGCTCACTTCGTCCATCTGCGCCTTGACAAAGACCGCGTCCGTGAGGTCGGCGCCTTCGAAGTCGGTCTTCATCACGCGCGCCGCGCCCAGGTTGGCGCCCGCCAGGACGGCGCCGCGGCACTGCGTGGACAGCAGGTCGGCATGGGCCAGCACGGCGCCGCGCAGGTTGGCGCCGCTCAGGTTGGTGCCGCTCAGGTTGGCGCGCTCCATCAAGGCGCCCTCGAAGTCGGCCCCCGAAAGATCCAGCCCGGCCAGTTCCGCGCCCGTCAGGTCCCACTGGCGGAAGTCGCCGCCCGCCGCATGCCGGTCCATGACGCGCCGGCGCGTCGCCTCGGCCGCCGCGCCCTGCGCGCGATCCGCCGGAATCTGATAGTGCGCCGTCATGCGGTAGGCCATGAGCTGCCGGGTCTCGCCGTGGCGCCACTGCGCGTGCAGCTTGTCGTCGGCGACGAACTGCTCCAGCTCGGCGATGCCCGCCTTGTTGTTCTGGCCGGCGGCGATGAAGCCATGGAAGCTCTGCAGCAGGTCGTCCACGAAGGGCTTGGGCGGACCGCGCGTTTCCAGGCCGGCCATCTCGCGCTCGATCAGGCTGAAGTCCTTGCCCTCGCGCTCGAACAGCGCGCGCACCTCGGCCACGCCCTTGGCCTTGGACGCCTCGGCCTGTTGCTTCATCGCGGCCATGCGCTGGTCCACCTGGGCGCGCACGCGCAGCAGGTCGTCCAGGCTGCGGATGTCGGGCGGCGCCTCGCCCTTGACGGGCGCCGCATGCTCGTCGGGGTCCAGCCCGTGGCTGGCCACCTCGGCGCGCGCCTTGATGCGCTCGGCCTCCGCGCGCTTCTGCCCGCGCTCCAGCGCGCGGTTCTCCTGCGGCGTGAAGTCGATCAGCGGCACCACCAGGTCGGCGGGCATCAGGTCGTCCTCGCGCAGGGCCTCGAGGGCGCCGTGGTCCTTGTCCAGCCGCTTGTCGCGCACGTGCAGGTAGTGCTCGGCGGGGCGCGGCCGGCCGATGTCCTCGACGGCACCCAGCAGGTGCACGATGTCGGCGCCATCGTCCTCGGCGATCGGGTGCATGCCCTGGAACACGAGGATCGCGCGCTCCTCGTCGGGAAAGAACCACAGCGCGCGCAGGGCGCCGGCGACTTCCCTGAACTTCTGCTCGCCATCCACGCGCTGGGTGACGAACATCCGCGCCCGCAGTCCCGGCAGCGCGCCGGACAGCGCCGGCAGCGTGGGATGCAGGTTGTCGAACACGTAGCGCTCGTCGCCGGCGAAGGGCGCGTCCTGCTGCTGGTCGTCGGGCGCGACGTTGAAGGTGGTCCAGTCCGCGTCGGGCGCCACGGCGGGAAAGTGCGTCTTGAACCACGCATCGTCGTAGGTGCCGCGCTTGGCGGCGCGCTGCGGCCACATGCCGTCGATGGGACCGAAGCCCGCCGGCAGGCCGGCGCCCGAGCGCGAGGCCAGCATCCGGTGCGGGTATTCGACGTGCGGCAGCGGGCGAACGCGCGCGCCGCCCACGTCCTGGTCGGCCATGCCCATGCCGAGCGGGTTCTGCGGGCAGTCCGGGCCGCCCCAGGCATGCGCCCAGTCCAGCGGCAGGCGCTCGAAGGGCTGCGGCTCGCTCGGGCGGTCGCCGTTCCAGAAGCGGCTGCCGTGCACGTTGAGCTGCTTGCCCAGTGCACCCACCCGGGCCCGCACCGCGCAGGCGCGCCGATCGCCGCCGTGCGGGTAGGCATGGCCGCAGACCAGGTACTCGGCGCGCGCGCGCGGCATGCCCTCTTCCAGCGGCCACTGCGCCTCGGGCCGCGCGGCCCAGAACTGCCAGATGTCCTTTTCGGGCCAGAGCCTGCGCGGCGCCGGACCCAGCGGCACCATGAGCAGCGCCGACACGCCCATCCAGATGCGCTCGCGGAACTCGAAGCAGCGCGCGAGCAGCGACAGCGGCATGGGCTTGAACACCTTCATCGATCTGCCCCGTCCGTCAGAGGAACATGCTGATCGCCTTGGACACGATCTTGGTCGCCCCCGACGCGATGCTGGCGGCCAGGGCCTTGATCTCGGCCGCCGCCTCCTTGTTCTCCAGGCCCACCTTCTCGAACTTGACCGGGATGAGGGCGTTCGTGAAGCTCGTGTACTCGCCCTTGACGGCGTTGATCTCGGTGTTGATCAGCGAGAAGTTCAGCGAGGTGGCATAGCCCACCTTCTCGTCGCCGCCGAACTGCAGGAACTGGAAGTCCACCACCTTGGTGCCGCCCGGCGCGATGATGTTGAGGCCACCCGCGGCGTTCAGCGTCATCGGCCCTCCCGAGGCGATCGTCACGGCGCCGCCGACCGTCTGCGTCAGGGCCGCGCCCACCGTCTGCGTGACCGCCGCGCCCACGGTCTGCGTCAGGCCCGCGCCGATGCTCTCCGTGCGCGAGGCGCCGATGCTGACGGTCTCGTTGGCGGACACTGTGAGGCTGCGGTTCGCGCCGATGGTCACGCTCTCGTTGCCGCCCACGTTCTCGGTGCGGTTGCCGCCGACCGAGATGTCCTCGTTGCCGCCCACGGACTCCGCGCGATTGCCGCCGATGTCGATGGTCTCGTCCACATCCACGGTTTCCGTGCGGTTGTTCTTGATGTGGTTGATCTCGTCGTTGTCGACCGTCTTCTTGCGGTCGTGGCCCACCCAGTGCGTCTCGTCGTTCTCGACCTCGATGTCCTGGTTCTTCTCGGCGTGCAGGTAGACCTGCTCCTTGCCCTTGCTGTCGTCGAAGCGGAACTCGTTGCAGTTGGAGGCGTTGCCGTCCGGCGTGGAGCGGGTGCGGAAGCCGCTCTGCTCGTGCTTGTCGAAGGGGATCGGCTGGTCGTCGTTGTAGACGCGGCCCATGATGACCGGGCGGTCCGGGTCGCCGTTGAGGAAGTCGACGATCACCTCCTGCCCGATGCGCGGGATGAAGTAGCCGCCCCAGCCCTTGCCGGCCCAGGGCTGCGACACGCGCACCCAGCAGGTGGACTTCTCGTTGCTCTCGTCATAGCGGTCCCAGTGGAAGTGCACCTTCACGCGGCCGAATTCGTCGGCATGGATCTCGTCGCCCTCGGGCCCGACCACGATGGCCGACTGCGGCCCCGGCATGCGCATGCGCGGCGTGGTGCGCGGCGGACGGAAGGGCACGCTCACGGGCACCGTCGTGTAGAGGAACTGGCGCATGCCCGCGTAGAAGCGCTCGAACCCGGAGAGGGACTCGATGACGGCGGTCAGCTCCTCCCTGTGCTCCGCGTTCACGCGGTCGTCCTGCAGCAGGTCGATCAGCGCGCGCCGGACGTCCGCCGGGGCGGAGGTGTCGGTGCCCTCGTAGCCGGGATGCGAGGCCACCACCATGCAGCTGACGATGAGGTGCTCCTGGTTGAGGTCGGCCACCTCGTGGATCGTGTGGAACCGGGTGCGCAGCCCGACCGCCACGTCCGGCCAGGGCGTGCCGGCCCAGTACAAGCGCCGGCGCGCGGCCAGCGCTTCCATGCGGATGCGGGCCACGTGGTCGGTGTCGGCCTCGCGCAGGTGGCCGCCCGGGAACTCGAAGACCTCCAGGTCGCTCAGTTCGTGCTCCGCCGCGTCCTTCTTGTTCGAGTTCAGCTTCTTGCGTATCGCCTTGAAGTCGCTGTCGTGCGAGGCGTAGGCGCCCGACTCGTAGAGAGCCGCGCCGAACCACTGCCGGAATTCGTTGAACCGCACTTCCTGGCGGGCGTTGTCGGCCTGCTTCATCTCGGGGCCCGCGGGCATCGGCGGATGCGCCACGTCGCTCGCGTTCGACAGGTACATGGTGCCCGGCGCGTCGTGCGCGTCGAACCAGTAGTAGATGCCCTCCTCCTCCATCAGCCGCGAGAGGAAGGTGAAGTCGCTTTCCTGGAACTGCACGCAGTAGGGCCGCTTGTCGGGCTGGCCGACGACGCCGTCGGTGTTGATCTTCTTGAGGCGCTTGATCGGGCTGTCCTCGATCGTCGCGTCGATCACCTGCAGCACGTTCTGGCCCTGGAAGATGCGGGCGTTGAAGCGCTTGGTCAGCAGCCAGAACCACGACTTCAGGCCGATCGCGTACTCGTGGTAGCGGCCGACCTTGCCGCGGCGGGCGAAGCGCACCGCATGGCCCCGGCAGTGGCGTTCGTGCCCGGCGCCGTCGGCGTCGTCGAACTTCATCACCACGTCGAAGCCGTGCCCGAGGATGTCCTTGGCCGAGATCGCATCGTTCTTCGACAGCACGCGCAGCTCGTACGTGGAGGGCTGGCTCATCCCCTCCAGCCCGACGATCGACCAGAACATCAGGTCGTCGTTGACGGGTGAATCGCTCCGGATGAGCGTGTCGTTATCGGCCATCGGCGTCCCTTTCGTGATCGTGCGGCATGGATGGAATCAGGACGAACGCGCCGCCTCGGCTTTGCGGGCCGACACCAGGAAGCCGTCCACCGGCCGGGCGTTCTCGGTGCGCAGGTGCGCGGCCTGCACGCCGAGCACGGCCAGGCCGGCGGCAGCCAGCGCCTCGCGCACGTAGCCGGCGCGGTGCGCGTAGCGTCCGTGCGGGTGCAGCCGGTAGGGCTCGGCCGCCGCCTCGGGCAGCGCCTCCACGGTGAAGACCAGCCAGCCGCCGGGCGCCAGCGCGTGCGCGGCGGCAGCGGCCACGTCCGCCAGGCCGCCGAAGTAGCACAGCGTGTCGGCCGAGACGATCAGCTCCCACGACGACGCCGGCGCCGCGGCGATGAACGCCGTCAGCTCGCCCTTGGAAAGCTGGTCGTACACCTTGCGGGGCTCGGCCTGGGCCAGCATGCCGGCCGACAGGTCCACCCCGTGCAGGTGCCGCGCATAGGGCGCCAGCAGGGGGCCGCACAGGCCCGTGCCGCAGCCTGCGTCCAGCACCCGCAGCGCGCGCTGCGGCGCCCCGGCCAGCTCGGCCACCCGCTGGGCCACCAGCGCCGGCGCCTGGTAGTGCAGCCGCGTCAGCTTGGCGTCGAAACTCTTGGCGAAGCCGTCGAACACCGTTTCCACGTAGTCGTCGGCCGCGCGCTGCGGCACGGGCCCGCCGGCGCAGGCCGCCAGGTGGTGCAGCGCCTCGGCGTTGCCGGGTTCGTCTTCCAGCCATTCGCGGTACACGCGCGCCGCTTCCTCCATCCGGCCGAGCTGTCCGTAGGCCATGCCCACCAGCTTGCGCGCCTTGCCGTGGCGGGGCGAATGCACCAGCGCCTCCCAGAAGGTGCGGATGCCTTCCTCCGGGCGCCCGGTACGCATCAGCAGCGAGCCGAGGTTCGTGTGGGCATCCGCGAAGTCGGGCTTGAGTTCCAGGGCGCGGCGATAGGCGGCTTCCGCCTCGGCCAGCCGGCCCTGCTCGCGCAGCAGCGCACCCAGGTTGTTGTGCAGCTCGGGGCGTTCGGGCGCCAGGGCCTGCGCGCGCGCGTAGGCGGCGGCCGCCTCGTCCAGCCGATTCGACTCCAGCAGCACGTTGCCCAGGTTGCAGTGCCAGTCGGGCACGGTGCCGTCTTCGGCGATCGACTGCTGCATGAGCGCGATCGCCTCGTCGCGGCGGCCGCGCTGGTAGCGCAGCATCCCCAGGAAGTGCAGCACGTTGGCGTCGCGCGGCTGCACCCGCAGCAGGGCCTCGTAGATCTTCCCGGCCGCGTCCCAGCGGCCCTCGCGGTGCCAGGCGATGGCCAGCTGCAGCGCCTGCTCGGGGCTCAGTTCGGTGGCCGGCTCGGCAGCGGCGGCGGCCTCGGCAACGGCGGTCTGTCGGTGCATCATGTCGTCCGGGCGGTCGCTGCCGTGCCTACTTCAGGACCTTGTCGCGATCGGCCCGCGAGAGATAGCCCGCCAGGTCCAGCGCGAAGTAGCCCCAGCTGTCCGCGTTCTCGATCGCGGTGGCATAGGGGAAGGAGCCCGTGGTGGGCTTCAGGCCGTGGTGGTCGTAGCGGTGGTCCTGCGTCGACACCTCGTGGTGCGACATCTCGTGGATGACCGTTTCCACGCACAGCCACATCTTGCCGCTGTTGCCGGTCAGCCGCGTGAAGGCGCCTTCGAGGTAGATGACGGGAAAGGCGCCGCCTTCCCCGCCCCGGAACGCAGCGCCGAAGTACTTGTCGCGCTGCGCGCGCCAGTCGGGGTAGTCGGCGAACACCAGCGTGGCCTTGTTGCAGGCCGCGGCGATCTTCTTGAACCCCGCGTACAGGGTCGTGAAGGCCGCCTCGAGATCGTCGGCGTTGTCGGCATCGTCGAGGAACCAGCGCTTGACCATCTCCTTCACGCTGGCGCGCGCACTCTTCACCTTGCCGCCGGCCAGCTTGGCCTTGCAGTCCTCCGAGATCTTGCGCGCCTTGCCCAGCGAGGTGGACATCCACTTGCGCTCGTCGGCGCTGAAGATCTCGTCGTCGTGCTCCAGGCGCGCCTTGATGGTGGCCGTGTCGCCGGTGATCTCGTCGAAGACCCAGCCGGCATCGGACTTGGGCGGCGCGTAGACCCAGACGTCCTGGCCGCCGCGCTTGTGCACGTGGTGCACGTGCTTGACGAACTTGATGGTGGCGGCGCGGTCGGCGAGCAGGCCCGGCGACTTGGCGTTCACCGAGGCGTCGTAGATCACTTCGCCGACCTTGCGTTCCTTGTCCCTGGCGGCCTTCTCGAGGCGCTTGCGCACCGCATCGGCGGTGCTGCCCGCGCCGCTGCGAAAGCCCGACGCGTCCAGCAGCTTGGCCATCCCGGCCTTCTCGGAGAAGGCCTGCCAGTCCGCCTCGAACTTCTGCTTTGTGACGACGTCGCGCGCCTTGTCGTAGGCCTGGGTGAACTTGTCCATGGCGCCCTCCGGTCAGGGCAGCGGGCGCGCCTGGCGCGCCGCGATGTCGACCTCGAACCGGCGTCCGTTCTCGTCCTTGACGATCAGGTGCCGGCCGTCCGGCGCGGCCTCGAGCGATTCGATGAAGATGTCCTGCACATCGGTTTCGAGCTTGGGCTTGTAGACGATCGGGTAGACCACCAGGGTCCACTGCTCCTTGCCCGACTTGGCATCCACGGCGGCGATCACCCCGCCGTTCTGGTTCAGGCCGCGCTCGCGGCCCCAGTGCACGGCCTCGAAGCGCAGGTCGCCGATACGCACCGGCTTGACATCGGGCGGTCCCACCCGCTTGGGCTTGGGCATCTGCAATCCACTCATGGCGCTGATCTCCTTCGTTGGTGGCGACACATCCGCGCACGCGGCCACGCCCAGGCCGCAGAGCAGCGGCAGCAGGAACGGCAGGAGAGCGGAACGGATGGACATGGGGAACACGGGCGGGCCGTCAGGCGAAGTCGTAGCTGAAGTTGCCCTCGGCCACGCCCACGCGCACGCCGCCGATCGGCTTGCCTTCCATCATCCGGTTCAGGAACTCGCGGCTGATGTCCGGCAGCATGGTGTTGGTGAGGATGGCGTCGATCATGCGGCCGCCCGACTCGCTCTCGGTGCAGCGGCTGACCACCAGCCTGACCACGTCGTCGCCGACCTCGAACGGGATCTTGTAGCGCGCCTCGACGCGCTTCTTGATGCGCCCGAGCTGCAGCCGCACGATGGCGCCCAGCATCTCGTCGGACAGCGGGTAGTAGGGAATGGCGACCAGCCGGCCCAGCAGCGCCGGCGGGAAGATCTTCAGGAGCGGCTCGCGCAGCGCCTTGGCCATGCCCTCGGGGTCGGGCAGCAACTCCGGGTCCTTGCACATGCTGGCGATCAGCTCGGTGCCGGCGTTGGTGGTCAGCAGGATCAGCGTGTTCTTGAAGTCGATGGTGCGGCCCTCGCCGTCCTCCATGAAGCCCTTGTCGAAGACCTGGAAGAACAGCTCGTGCACGTCGGGGTGGGCCTTCTCCACCTCGTCGAGCAGCACCACGCTGTAGGGCTTGCGGCGCACCGCCTCGGTCAGCACGCCGCCTTCGCCGTAGCCCACGTAGCCGGGCGGCGCGCCCTTGAGCGAGCTGACGGTGTGCGCCTCCTGGTACTCGCTCATGTTGATGACGATCAGGTTCTGCTCGCCGCCGTACAGCGCCTCGGCCAGCGCCAGCGCGGTCTCGGTCTTGCCCACGCCCGAGGTGCCGGCCAGCATGAACACGCCGATCGGCTTGCTCGGGTTGTCCAGCCCCGCGCGCGAGGTCTGGATGCGCTTGGCGATCATCTCCATCGCATGGTCCTGGCCGATCACGCGCTGGGCCAGCAGCTGCGGCAGCTTGAGCACGGTGTCGATCTCGTTGCGCTGCATGCGGCCCACGGGGATGCCGGTCCAGTCGCCCACCACCGAGGCCACGGCCTGGTAGTCGACGGTGGGCAGGATCAGCGGCGACTCGCCCTGCAGCGCGGTGAGCTCGGCCTGCACCTGCTGCAGCCGCGCCAGCGCGGTCTCGCGCTCGGCCTGGGCGACGGCGTCGGCGGCCGGCGGCGCCTCGGTCGCGGCCTGCGCCTCCAGCGTGCTGCCCGTGCCCTCGACCGGCTGCGTGCCGCCGGCGCCGCCGCGCAGCGTGGAGCGCAGCGCCAGCAGTTCGTCCACCAGCGCCTTCTCCTGGCCCCAGCGCGCCTCCAGGTTGCCCAGGCGGTCGCGTTCGGCGGCCAGGTCGGCGGTGACGGCCTGCTCGCGCTCGGCCACGTCGATGCCGATGGCCTTCTCGCGGCCGATGATCTGCTGCTCGGTCTCCAGCGACTCGATGCGCTTGCGGCTGTCGTCCACCTCAGCCGGCGTGGCGTGCAGGCTCACGGCCACGCGCGCGCAGGCGGTGTCGAGCAGGCTCACGCTCTTGTCGGGCAGCTGGCGCGCCGGGATGTAGCGGTGGCTGAGCTTGACCGCGGCCTCCAGCGCCTCGTCGAGGATCTGCACCTGGTGGTGCTTCTCCATGGTGCTGGCCACGCCGCGCATCATGAGGATGGCCTTGCGCTCGTCGGGCTCGTCCACCTGCACGTTCTGGAAGCGGCGGGTCAGGGCCGGGTCCTTCTCGATGTACTTCTTGTACTCGGCCCAGGTGGTGGCGCCCACGGTGCGCAGGGTGCCGCGCGCCAGCGCCGGCTTGAGCAGGTTGGCGGCGTCGCCGGTGCCGGCCTGGCCGCCCGCGCCCACCAGTGTGTGGGTTTCGTCGACGAACAGGATGATGGGCTTCTCGCTCGCCTGCACCTCCTCGATCACCGAGCGCAGGCGCTGCTCGAACTCGCCTTTCATGCTGGCGCCGGCCTGCAGCAGGCCCACGTCCAGCGCGAGCAGGCGCACGTCTTTCAGCGCCGGCGGCACGTCGCCGCGCGCGATGCGCTGGGCGAAGCCTTCGACCACCGCCGTCTTGCCCACGCCGGCCTCGCCCACCAGGATGGGGTTGTTCTGCCGGCGGCGCATCAGGATGTCGACCACCTGGCGGATCTCGTCGTCGCGGCCGACGATGGGGTCCATCTTGCCGCCGCGCGCCTGCTCGGTGAGGTCGGTGGTGAACTTCTTGAGCGCATCGCCCTTGCCCATGGCGGCCGGCGCCATGGCGCCGGTCTCGTCGCCGACGTCGCCGCTGCCCATGCCGGTGCCGTCCTGCGCGCGCATCCGGCCTTCGGCCGAGGCGTCGCAGATCTTCGCGAAGTTCTCGGCCAGGTCCTCGACCTTGATCTTCTCGAACTGCTTCGATATCTGCAGCAGCGGGTTGCGCAGGCTCGGCGTCTTGAGCATGCCCACCACGATGTAGCCGGTGCGCACCTGCGCCTCGCCGAACTGCAGCGTGGCGTAGGTCCAGGCGCGCTCGATGGCGTTCTCGATGTGCGGCGAGAAGTCGCTGATGGCGGTGGCGCCGCGCGGCAGGCGGTCCAGCGCGGCCGTCACGTCCTTGGCCAGCACCGAGATGTCCAGGCCGTAGTGCTGGACGATGCGGTGCAGGTCGCTTTCCTGGTTCTGCAGCAGCTGCGCGAGCCAGTGCTCCAGCTCCACGTAGGGGTTGCCGCGCATCTTGCAGAAGACGGTGGCGCCCTCGATGGCCTTGTAGGCCAGGGGGTTCAACTTGCCGAACAGGGCGGTGCGGCTGATTTCACTCATCGGACTCTCCAGACGAAGGACGAACGGCCCCCGGGTTTTTGGAAGAACAACGGCCGTGGGTCATGCCACGGCTCCTAAGGGTCTGTTGACGCTATGGAAGGGGATCGCGTTGCCCCGGAAAGGGGCCGGATGCAAGGCGCCCGTGCGCAGCAAGGCTGGCGCCTTGCAAGCGCGGGCAACGCCGCAGACGGCCCCTTTCCGGGGCAACCCGAAGGGAAGCTCATCCCAGCCCGCCCCTCGGCGTTGCGCTCCTTGTGCGTGCCGACGCACGCACGGCGTCGCGCGCCTTGATGGGCGGGCTGGGATGAGCTTCGCGACCCCTTCCATAGCGTCAACAGACCCTAGCCGCCGGCGAGGCGCAGGTCGGCCGCGTCGCGCATGCGCGGCCGGCTGCCCAGCCACGACACCCAGCCCAGCCGCGGCGCGTTGCCGCCCAGGCCGGCCTGCGGTGCGCCCAGACGGGTGGGCGGCACCTCTTCGCGGCGCAGCACGAGCTGCGCGTCCCACTCCAGCTCGTCGCCCAGCAACTGCCGCATCCAGCCGCGCAGCGCCGGGCGTGCCCGGCCGACGGGCAGGAAGTCGCGGTACTGCGTCAGCGTGAGCGGCCCCAGGTGCAGGCGCACCTTGTGCTGGCGGTCCCACACCTGGCGGCCCATCACCGCGCCCAGGCCCAGCGTGCGCGAGGCGGCGTTGGCATTGCTGGCGCCCAGGCGCGTCAACTCGCCGCCGGGCAGGCGCATCCAGTGGCCGACCCAGCGCTCCAGCCGCGCCGGCACGCCGAAGTAGGCGCCGACCACGGCCTCGACGCCCTCGCGGTTGTGCACGCGCCGCGCCAGCCAGCCGGAGAAGTGCAACCGCGCGTCGTCGTGCACCGCGTCGCGCTGCTGGCGCGCCGGGCCGCCGATGCCGACGAAGGCGCCGATCTGGCGGCGGAAGATGTCCTCGCCCGGCCGGTCCATGCCGGTGACGGGCCGCGCCTGCGCCCAGGCGCGGTAGAACTGCAGCGAGAAGCGGTGGCAGAAGCTGTCGAGGAAGGCCAGCCAGGTCGGATCGCCGTGGTTGAGCGCGCGCTCGCGGATGAAGTCCGACAGGTGGATGGGCAGCGGCCCGTTGGGGCCGATGTAGCCGAAGAAGTGCTGGCGCAGGCGGGGCGGGCCGTCGCCGCTGCCGGGCTCGAAGCGGCCGACGCTCGCCGGCGCGAAGGACAGCGAGGGCTCGTGGCCGACGCGCACGCCCTCGGCCGACGGGCGCAGCGCCCGGCCCCAGCGCGGCAGGGAGGGCGCCAGGCACTCCAGCCGCCGCATCACGGCGAAGTAGTCGTAGGCCCACGCCTGCGGCGCGCGCTCGGCCAGCCAGCCGGCCAGCGCGGCGCGCTCGGCCGGCGCGGCCTGCGTGGGCGGCGGCGCGGCGCTCACAGGATCGGACGGGTTCCGCACAGCGGCCTCCATCGCATCTGCTCGCCCTTGCCGGCGGTGCGCAGCACGGTCTCGACGAAATGGTTGACCTCCACGTGCCGCGCCAGGAAGCGCGACATCACGGCGCCGAAGAGGAAGGCGCTGTGGCCGTGGAAGGCGGACGGGTCCACCTCGAGCGTGACCTCCAGCCCGCGGCCGAAGGCGATCGGCCCGGGCAGCGGCAGCCGCCGCACCAGCGGCCGGCTCTTCACCGACAGCAGGCCGCGCACCTGGCCCTGGCGCACGTCGTCGGCGTGCACGGCGTAGAGCATCAGCATCTCGCGCAGCGCCGCGGCGCCCTGGGCCGGCGTGCTGTCGGCCAGAGAGAGGTAGTTCAGCGCCAGGTGGTCGATGACGCGCCAGCCCAGCCCCTGCTGCACCACCGGCGAGACCGGCCGCGAGGGCCCGCGCACCATGCGGATGCGCTGCACCGGGAAGGAGTCGACGCAGTCGAAGTCGTTCTCGCGCCCCACGGGCAGCAGCAGCGGCAGGTCGCGGTTGGTCACCAGCGCGGTCGATGCGATCTGGCGCAGCTGCGCGGAGAACGGGGCCTGCTGCGGGTCGACCACCTGCAGGTACAGCTCGGAGCCGATGTGGCTGCTGCGGTGCCCTTCGGCGCGCTGGCGCACCGACAGCATGCGCGGCTCGCGGGTGGTGGTGTAGTAGGCCGGGTGCGCCTCGCGGCTGTCGTGGTAGGCGGCGTAGAAGGGGCGGAACACCTGCTCCAGCGCGCCCTCGCCCGCCGTGCCCGGCGCGCCGTGGCCCACCACCTCGGTCAGCGAGTGGATCTCGAAGTCCTGCGGCCGCGTGCGGTCGGCCAGCAGGTGGAACTGGCTCACGCCCTCGCCCACGGTGACGCGGTCCAGCCGCTTGGGGAACAGGTTGACCACCGGCACGCAGTGCAACTGCACGCTGTCGGTGCCCACCAGCTTCTCCAGCACCGCGTCGCCGCGCGAGAACAGCAGCACCAGTTCGATCTCGTCCACCGCCCGCTGCGCCAGCGCCGGCGCCAGGCCGCCGATGCACGCGAAGCGGAAGGCTTCGGGGAAGGCGAAGTACTCCTGCACCAGCCGGAAGCCCGAGAAGCCGGTGGCGGTGGGCGGCAGCAGCGATTCGTCGTCGGCGAAGCCCACCTCCCCGATCACGCTGCCCGGCAGCGTGGTGACGGGCGCGGCCGCCTCGGTGCCGCGCACCAGCACGCCGATGGGCTGGCCGAGCACGCACTCGTGCAGCTGCCAGGCCACGTCGTCCGCGCCGCCGAAGTAGAGCTGCAGCGCATCCAGCGCGATCTTGTCGAACGTGAGGCCCGCGGTGGCCTTCAGGCCGATGCGCAGGCCGCCGCGGATGTCGCGCGCGCGCGGGTGCTGGGCCAGCGGCAGGTCGGGCGCATAGGTGAAGTACTGGGCACGGGTGATCTGCAGCGGCCACGCGCGCAGCGGGTGCGCGGTGCGGAATTCGCAGTGCGTGTTCTGCCCCGTCGCCTGCCGCGCGCGCAGCGCGCTGCCGCGCGGCAGCACCGGCCCCTGCGCAAGGTTGGCGTCCTGCAGGTCCGGCGCGAAGGCGCACACGCCGCAGGAGGGGGTGGGCGCCAGGAAGTGCGGGTAGACGATGTCCAGCAGGTGCCCGGTGAAGCGCGGGTACTCGGCGTCGAGCTTGAGCCCGACGCGCGCGGCCAGGAAGGCGGTGGCCTCGATCAGCCGCTCCACGTACGGGTCGGCCACCTCCTGGCCCTCGATGCCCAGGCGGCGCGCGATCTTGGGGAAGGCGCGCGCGAACTCCGCGGTGTTCTCGCGGAAGTAGCGCAGTTCCTGTTCGTACAGGGTGAGCAGGCGCGGGTCCATGGCTCGACGGCCCGTGTCAGCGGGCGCCGGGGTTGGACACGTCCTCGACTTCGATGCGGCCTTCTTCCAGGTCGATGCGGCTGCGCATGAGGAACTCCAGCGGCACCGGCTGCGCCCAGAGCATGCCGCGGATGGTCAGGCCGATGCGGTTGTGGGAGTCCAGGGCCGAGCCTTCCATGACGAGTTCAACTTCGAGTGTGCGGGGCAGGATGCGCGGCTCGAACTGCACGATGGCGTTCTTCAGAGCCTGTTCCATGCTGACACGCTGGATGGAGGAGGTGAACTGGCCGGACAGCATAGGCAATCCGTAGTTGAGGACCGAGCGCGCCGCCTGCGGATGGCGCCGCTCGTCCAGCCCGGTGGCGGTGGCGTTGAACAGCCAGTTGAGGTCGCGCAGCACGGCCTGGCGCAGGGCCTGGCGCGTCAGGGTGCGCTTGTCGTCGCTCTCGCGCTGCTGGTCGGGGGCATGGTCGATCAGGCGGTCCAGCAGCGAGGGCTGCAGCCGCTCCTGGACGGACAGGTCAGCCATGATCCAGGGCGTCGCCGGCGGCCGGCGCCGGATCGAAGTCGATCTGGCGCACGTCCATCAGCGCATGCTCGCCGGCGTCGCTGCCGAGGAGGCGCTGACCCAGGCCGCACCAGACCTCGGGCGCGATCTCGCGCCATTCGGTGCGGCGCGCCAGTTGCAGGGCGCCGTCGCCGCTGGCCTCGGTGCCCTCGTAGCGGGTGGGGATCAGCGCCAGCGCCTCGCCGCCGTTCTCGAACAGCAGGTGAGCGGGCATCCACACGGCGTCGCGCAGGTCTTCCGGCGGCTCGATCTTCACCTGCGCCAGTCGCGCGAAGGGCACCCAGTAGTAGCGGCCGTTGATGTAGGCCTCCAGCACCGGGCCCAGGCGCATGTCGGCGTCGGCCAGCCATTCGAAGGCGGTGCCGTCGATGCGGCCGGCGACGGCGGGCGCCTCGTCGAAGGCGCGCGCACGCAACTGCTCGGCCGCCTGCGCGTCGCCGGCGCCGCGCCGCAGCAGCGACTCGATCAGGAGCGCCAGCCACTGGTCGGGCTGGCCGAAGACCATGGGCGTGCGCTTGCCGGCGAAGACCTCGGCGCGCAGGCCCTCGCAGCGGATCGCCTCGCCGTAGACCTGCTTCATCGGCACGGCCAGGGCGTCGAGCTCGGCCGCCACGCTGAGCTGGTTGAGCGCACGCTCCCACTGGCCCAGCACGCACAGCAGCTGCGCCATGAAGACGCGCAGCCGGCTGTCGCCGGGTTTGGCGCGAATCTCCTCGGAGAGGGCCTTCAAGGCGCCGGCGGGGTCGGCGCTGCGGAGCAGATCGGCGGAGGTGGTGCTCATGGTGTGCCTGTCTTTGTCGCATGCTTTGGCGGCGCTGTGCATCGGCCGCACCGCATAGCACCTCGGGCCGAGCGGGGCGGGCGCCCCGTCACGCCAGCATCAGCGCCAGCGAACCGGCGCGCTGGGCGAAGGCGCCGGCCGCCTTGTCGGCCAGCTGCCGGGCCAGCGCCCCGGGCTGCGGGGCGGCGCAGTTCTGCCATTCCGTCTGGCACAGCTGCTCGCGCAGGCCGCTGAGCCGCACGTCGCCGTACCAGGGCGTGAGGACGATCTTCTCGACCTTCGGGCTGTCCTTGACCCACGCGTTGGACGGCACCATCTCCGTGCTTTTGACATGGCCGCCCACGCCCTTGAAGCTGTTGCGGCCGCAGTAGGCGAGCAGCCAGCGCAGCGCGACGGTGCATTCCTTCTCCAGCAGCGGCGTGGCGAAGTGGTAGCCGCCCTCGGCCGGCGCCTTCAGGTTCAGCGCGGCCTGGCTGAGCACGGCGTTGAAGCCCTTGTTCATCTTGTTCTCGTAGGTCTTGGCGGTGGACTTCTGGAACTGCGCCATCGCGTCGAGCTGCGACATCGGCAGCTTGCCGCCGCGCAGCGTGCCGCTCGCCTTGTCGACCTTCACGTCGCCGCCCTCGTACGTGTAGGTCTTGGACTTCTTGCCGCCGCCGCCGAAGACCAGCAGCTTGCGGAAGTCCAGCACCTTGCCCGATTCGGGGCCGGCGTCGCGGCCGTACCGGGTGCCCGACTCGATCAGGTCCAGCAGCATCAGGTTGACGGCCAGGCTGCGCGGGTTGCGCACCACCTCGGACAGGAACATCGCCGCCACCAGCGTCGCGACCCAGGGGTTCTCGACCGCGTGGCCGGGGTCGCCGAGCAGCTTGCGGACGGTGCTGGCCAGCTTCGTCGGCGCCTCCTGGCCGACGCCGTCGGCGATCTCCCAGTAGGCCGGCCCTGGATGGTTGGCGTTCTTGTACTCCTGGCCCTTGACGTTGACGTACAGGCCGTTCTTCTCGATCGTGTGGCCGCCGAGCTTGAACGTCCCGCCGTCGCCGAGCTTGAGGAAGCCGTCCAGCATGCCCTTCCAGCCGCTGGGCGGCTTGGAACCGGCCACCTCCCGGCCCAGGAGATTCAGCGCCTGCGCGCCGCCCAGGTAGGCGGTGGCGCCGTCCTTGATGTCAGCCTTGATGCTCAGGATGGCCATGGTGGTGATCTGCGCGAGGATGTTTCAGGACAGGGCGCGGCCGCCGCCCCCCGGGGCCGGGCCGGAGGACCGCTCAGCTGCCGAAGCTGCAGGTGCGCACAGCGCCGCGCAGGCCGCTCTTGACCTGCGGCGCCGAGGCGAGCACCAACGTGCGGTACTGGAAGCTCAGCACCTCGCACGGCCGCCCCAGCGAACCGCCGCTGAGCAGGCAATGCTGGTCCAGCCGCGCCTGCTTGAGGGTGATCTCCAGCGTGGGCTGCTCCTCGGGCGAGTCGTCGCCGCTGGCCTTGTAGACCGAGATCACCACCTCCAGGTCGTCGGCCTGCTTGTTCAGCAGGCCGGCCAGCGAGGCGCTGGCGGCATCGCTCTCGCGCACCACCGACAGCGTGGTGAGCGACACGCGCCCCTTGTTGCTGCCCGGCGGCGTGTGCACCCAGGAGCGGAAGAAGTAGCCCTTCACGTCCATGCGCTTCTTGCCGTCGTCGTAGGCGCGGCGGGACTCGCCTTCCACCGGCGAGCCCTTGCTCTGCACCGACATCGCCATGTCGCCGTCGGGGTCGCCGCTGGCCGCCAGGTCGACCATGCGCAGCGCCTCGTCCACGTCCAGCTTGCCGTCGTTGTTGAATGACATGTGTTTCTCCTCGGATGTGCGGTTGACTCTTTCTCAGCGGCCCGCGGCGCCCCAGCGCACCGAGGCCGCGAGCAGCGGGTGTTCCTTTTCCGGCCGGGGCTGGCCGCGCACGCGCAGGTCGGCCATCGGCTCGCTGGCCTGCAGGCCGAACAGGCGCGGCGCGCTGTGCGGCGAGGCGGGGCTGGCCACCAGCAGCAGGCGGCCGCCCTGCGGGGCGCCGGCCGCGGCCTGCGGCAGCGCGAAGCGCTTGAGCGCCGGCGCCTGGGGCGTGCCGCGCTCGAAGCGGTTGGCCGCCCCCGCCTGCTCGGGATAGAGGCTGTGCAGCGCGCCCTCGGCATCGACGCTCAGCACCACCAGGTCGATGGACTGCCCGCTGGCATTGCGCACCAGCAGCGCCAGGCGCTGGCCGGGCCCGGGCGGCGCCCAGCCGGCCGCCAGCGGCAGCGGGTCGCTGCGCAGCAGGCGCTCGCCCTCCCAGGTCTCCAGCAGGGCCTCGAAGCCCTCGATGCGGCTGTCCTGCCCGAGCTGCGCGAGCTGCGAGAACCACTTGAGCTGCGCCAGCAGCTCGATGCGCCGGCGCAGCGCCGCGGCATCGCCGGCCGTCGCGCCGCCGGGCAGCAGCAGCCCGGGCTGCAGCGGCTCCAGCCGGCCGCCGCCGCGGCCCGTCTCCACCAGCCGCAGGTCGGCCTCGCCTTCGGCCGCCGCCTGCACCGCGACCGGCCAGGCGAGGCTGATGCCCGGCGGCAGGGGCCGGTCGGCGCGCACGCGCAGCAGGGCGCCGCGCGGCGGCTGCAGCGGGGCGAGGCTCCACAGCGCGCTGCCGGGCACGTCGCGCAGCGCGGGCGGCACCGCCAGTTGCGCGCTGCCCGTGGCCACCGCGTCGAGGCGGGCCTCGGCCTCGCGCACGGTGCCGTCGGCCAGCACGGCGCTCACGCGCACCGGCTGCTGCGCCTCCAGCCCGTCGAGCGCGCCGGCGTCGGCGCTCAGCCGCTCGCCGGCACGCTGTGTCGGCCACGCGGGCTGCGTGCTCAGCGGCCCGGCGGGGTTGGCGAACAGCGGCGCGTCGAGGTGCCCCTCGGCCACCGGCGAGGGCAGCTCGCGCTCGGGGAAGCGCCCCTCCAGCTCGGCGATGACGGGCGCATAGAGCGAGAGCACGCCGTTGTAGAGCTGGCGCCAGCTCGCGGGCCGGCGCTGCAGGGTCTCGGCCACGGCCCAGGTCAGCAGGCCCTGCGGCCGGCCGCCGCGGCTGTCGCGCGGCAGCCGCAGCTCGGGCGTGACCTGGTGGCTCTCGGAGGCGAAGAAGGCGACGTAGCGGGCGCGCGGCGTCGCCGGCGAAGGCGGCGGCACGGCGGCGGGCGCGGCTTCGGCGGGCGCGGCGCCCGCGGCGAGCTGGTCTGCGCGCACGCCGCGCCAGCGCACCTCGTCGTCCTCGCCACCCTCGGCCACCGGCGGCGGCGCGCGCAGGCTGCGCGTCATGGAGGCGGCGGAGCAGGTGTCGAACACCGCCCACACGAACACGTTGCGCGCCAGGAAGGCCTGCACCCAGGCATCGACGTCCACGTCGCGCACGCTGCCGGCGAGCTGGCCGGAGGCCCCGGCGGTGCCGACCACGCCGCGCACGTCGCGCGCCAGGAAGTTCTCGGCCAGGCCGTCGGGCTCCAGGTAGCGCTTGGCCGGGTCGCGCAGCCGCGTGCCGTGGCCGGAGAAGTACAGCAGCACGAAGTCGCCGCTGGCCGACTGCGCCAGCAGGCGCTGCAGCGCCTGCTGGATGGCCTGCGACTCGGGCAGCGCGGCGCCGGCCACGCCGTCGGCCAGCACGGTGATGTCGGCCGGCGCGAAGCCCTGGCGCTGCAGCGTGTCGCGCATCAGCAGCACGTCGTTGCGCGGCGCCTGCAGCCACAGGGCGGCGCTCTGGTAGGGCAGCTCCGACACGCCCACCAGCAGCGCGCGCTGCACCGCCGCCGCCGTGCCCGCGGCCGCGAGCAGCCACAGGGCAAGGAGCAGGCGCAGGGCGGCCGGGGGCGGGCGCATCGCCGGGCTCCTAGGGCGGCCCGACCGCATCGACCAGCGGCGAGCCCCGCAGCACGGCGAGGCCCTCGCCGGGCTGCACCAGCCGCAGCGTCCAGCGGCCCTGCGCGTCCGGGCCGGCGACCACCTGCGCACCGGCGCTGCGCAGCAGTTGCGCGGCCTCGGCGGCCGGCGCGTCGGGCCTGAAGCGCAGCACCAGGTCGCCCTGCGCCGCGTCCTGTCCGGCGGCGGGCACGGCGCGGAAGCGCACCGCGTCGTCCTCCTCGCCGTGGCGGGCCAGCAGGCCGACGTTCTGCACGACCACCACCAGCGCCAGCGCGGCGAGCGCCGGACGCCACAGGCCGTCGCCGCCCAGCCAGCCGCGCAGCCGCGCCCAGGCGCCGGATGCCGCCGGCGGCGAGGCGACGCGCCCGGCGGCCGGCGCGGCAGGCGCTGCAGCTGCCGTCCCGGCCTGCAGCGCGGCGGCCGCGCCGCGGTACAGCGCCTGGTAGTCGGTGCGCGGGTCGCCCTCGGCGGCCAGCGGCGTGCCCGACAGCACGGTGAAGCAGCCGGCCACGGTGCGCAGCGCGACGCGGCCGGGCGCGGGCTCGATGGCGGGGCCGGCGCCCTGGGCGGCCTCGTCGGCCACCGCGCGCAGCGCGGCCAGGCGGGTGGCGCTCAGCTCGCCCAGCACGCGTGCGCAGAGCTGCGGCGCCTGCGCCACAGTGACGGGGTTCCAGGCCTGGATCAGCCCGAACATCGGCTCGAAGGGTTCGTCCTGCGGCTCCAGCAGCACATCGAAGGGGCCGGCCCAGTCGGCTTCGGCGGCGGCCATCCAGCCCTGCCAGCGGCCGTCGCCCAGGTCGCGGTCGAGCAGCACGCCCAGCAGGCGGCCCTCGTGCAGCACGCTGACCAGGCGCCCCGGCGCCCAGCGCGCGGCGAAGCCGTGCTGCGCCACCGCCTCGCGGCGGCGCGCCAGCTCGGTCAGGGGCAGCAGCAGGTCGGCCAGCGCGGCCGGGCCGGCGGACGGGGCGGCATCGGCGGGGCCGTGCAGCACGGCTGCCCCATCACCTGGCGTCGGCGCCGGCGGCTCGAAGGCGCCGCGTATGACGGCCAGCGGGGGCCAGAGCGAGCCCCCAGGATCGGGCTTCACCCGATCCGCCCCCCCGGGGGGGGCGGAAAACTTGGGGCGGCCCGGCGTTTTCCGGTCAGGGCTGCTGTGCATCGTGTGTCCTGAATTGGGTATGGCTTCAGGAATAGGACGCCTCAGCCCCGAGGATTTTGAAAACCTCCAGGATCGCGGCCATGTGGTCCGGCACGACGGCGATGCCCAGGGTCTCCTGCAGCCAGCGGCCGATCTGCGTGCGCGCGTAGTCGGTGGGCAGCGCCTCGCGCTTGTGCACCAGGCCGAGCCGGCCGGCGCGGTAGTGGTAGGAGGCGATGGCATGGCGCGCCGCCACGCCCGAG
The DNA here is from genome assembly GCF_000745855.1 of Xenophilus azovorans DSM 13620. GTDB lineage: Bacteria > Pseudomonadota > Gammaproteobacteria > Burkholderiales > Burkholderiaceae_C > Xenophilus > Xenophilus azovorans. The sequence goes on along the minus strand of NZ_JQKD01000008.1, from coordinate 156,603 downwards.
AGGCCGCCCGGCGCCTCCTGGCCGAAGCCCTCGCACAGCAGCAGGCGCTCCGGCTCGTCGAGCGCGGCGATGAAGGCGCGCGCGGCCGCATGCACGGCGGCGCTGGACAGGCCGTGCTCGGCCAGCCGCGACTCGGCGTCCTCGTGCGCGCCGAGCTGCGCCTCGAGCTGGCCGTCCGTCACCTCGTCGCCGATGGACAGCTTGCGGCGGAAGGCGCTGGCACGGGTGCAGTCGATCAGGTAGCGGCGGAAGTAGGCGCACAGCGCGAAGGCGCTGGAGGGCGCGCTGTGCTGCGCGCGCTCGCGCGGCTGCGGCGCCTCGCCGTCGCTGCCGTCGTCGGGGTCGGCGTCCAGCCGCAGCACCTTCACGTAGATGAACTGCGCCACCAGCTCCTGCCGGCCTTCGCCGAGCACCTTCAGCTCCGGCGGATGGCAGCCGCGCAGCGCCTCGCCCACGATGCCGTACATGCGCCCCATCTCGCCGGGCGACAGCGTCTGCCGGCGCCGCCAGAGGCGGACCAGTTCGGCGCTGTCGGCGGACGAGAGGGTGTCCTGCATGGTCGGCGTGGGAGCGCCGCTCAATCAGCGCAGGTCTCGTCGTCGGGAACGAGGCAGTTCGCCAGGCTCGCGCCGCGCGTGCGCAGGCCCGGCAGCGTCGAGGTGCTGGCCGCGGCCACCGCCTGGCCGCGCGGCAGCAGGATCCACAGCTGCCCGCGCTCCTTCATGCGGCGCGCCTGGGTCGCGGCGGTCTGGCCGTTGCCGAAGAAGTAGTCGGCCCGCACCGCGCCGCGGATGGCGCCGCCGGTGTCCTGCGCGATGGTCAGGCGCTGCATCGGCGTGCCCTTGCCGGGCTCGCGCGTGGAGACGAACACCGGGTAGCCCAGCGGTGTGCTGCGCGGATCGACGGCGATGGAGCGCCCGGGCTTGAGCGGCACGCCCAGCGCGCCGACCGGCCCGTCGGCCGGGGCCGACACTTCCTTGAAGAAGACGTAGCTCGGGTCGGAGATGCCGGAGCCCGCCACCGCCCCGCTCGCCTTGCGCCCGGGCACCATCACAGCGCCGCTGGCCACCGGCCGCGCCAGCACGAAGCCGCGCGTGCGGATGGCGCCGACGTCGCCGATGTCGTCATCCTCGTCGTCGTCCAGCTCCAGCTCGATGGCGCCGCCGCGCGTCTTCACCGCAGTGCGCGTCTTGCCGCCCTTGCCCTTGGCCAGCGTGGGCCGGAAGGGCTGGCCGTTCTGCTCGGCGTAGCCCAGGCGGATGACCTGGCCGTCCTTGAAGCGGATGCGGCCCGAGCCCTGGATCTGCATCTCGTACAGCGCCGTGGCGCTGCTGACGAAGGCCAGCACCCTGGCGTTGGGCGCGCCACGGGTCTCGATCTCCTCGCGCGTGAAGTAGGGCTTGATCTCGCGCCCGTCGATGCGCAGGCGGGCCTTGCGGTCGAGCGTGTCGCGCACGATCTTCGACAGGTCGAGCGCGTAGATGCCGGCCGCGCCCAGGTCGCGCGTGGACAGCCCCTGCTGCACCGCCACGTTGCGCCCCTGCACGCGCGCGGCGACCACGCCGTTGCCGGCGGGCAGGCGCCGCGTGTCGAGGAACAGCATGTCCTCCGGCTGCCCGTAGACGGGGTAGATGAAGGGCGGCGAATAGGTGCGGCTGCCTTCGATCTCGGGCTCGAAGTAGCCCGTCACCACGCCGTCGGGGCGGCGGTCGTCGTCGCGGATCTGGTAGGCGGCGAACTCGCGCTCGAAGAAGCCGCGGATGGCCGGGTCGCTCTTGCCGTCCACTTCGCGCGCGCGGTCGCAGACCTCCTTCCACAGCACGCCGCGGCCGGTGAGCACGCGGCAGCTCGTCAGGAAGGCCGGCCAGCTCTCGGAGAAGTCGTCGCGGCTCCAGCCGGGCACGTTGGCGAAGGGCACCGCCGTGTAGGTGGCCAGCTGCGTGGAGAAGGTGCGCGCCTGGCCGGCGACGCTGCTGCCGGGCGGCGGCGTCGACGGGCGTGCGGGCGCCGCCACGGGTGCGGGCGCCGGGGGCGGCGCCTCGGCCGTGGGCGCCGGTGCAGGCGCCGGCGCGGGGGCCGGGTCGGTGAAGGGCAGGACGCCCGCGCAGCCGCCCAGGGCCAGGCCCAGGGCCAGCCCCAGGCCGGCCAGGCCGGGCCGCCTGGCGGGGATCGCTCGGGGATCGGTGGGATGCGTGTTCATGGCTCATCACTCCTTGTGCAGGGGCCCGTTCCTCGCGGGCCTTGTCTGCAGACGATCACTTCTCGACGATTCTGAAATGCGCGACGCCGTAGACGTCCTGGCAGGCGCCGCCCTGCGGGCACACGGGCTTGCCCAGCAGCGGCGTCGGCCCGTCGCCGCGCGCCGCCTCCAGCGCGGCCAGCACGGGCAGCGCGAACTGCGGAAACACGCCGTCGTTCTGCGCTCCGGACTGGCTGAAGTCGCGCTCGTGCTCGCTGACGACCACGGCGAACTCGTTGGTGCCGGGCGGGCCGCCGGCATTCATCGGCCACGAGGCACGCGGCAGCGAGAGCGTGCCGCCGGCATTGATCTTGTTGTACTTGTCCAGCAGGTTGGGGAAGAGCAGGAACATCTCGCCGCCGCTGGACAGCAGGTAGACGTAGACGTAGCCCTCGCGCTTGCTGCTGACCTCGAAGGCCAGCTTGTCGCGGCCGACCTGCACCTCGGGCTTGGCGGCCGAGGCGCCGACCTCGAAGCCGCGCGTGGCGCGCTCGCCCAGCGCCTGCAGCGACTGCAGCGGCGTGCGCGGCGAGGGCGCGGCGGGCGGCGGCGGAGGTGGCGGCGCGGGCGGCGGCGGGACCTGCGCCACCGGCGGCGGCGCGGGCGTGGCCGCGGTGCCGGTGCCCGGCTGCTCGTCCGGCCGCTGCTGCGTCCACCACCAGGCGCCGGCGCCCAATGCCAGTGCGACGGCCACCCCGCCGGCGGCGAGGGCCTTGCCGCGCCCGGCCGCCGCAGCGGGGGCTGGTGCCGGCGGCGGCGGAGGCCGCGTGCCCGCGGCCGGCGCGGCGCCGGCGTGCGGCGCGCCGCCGGGCGGGCGCAGCGGGGCGATGGTGGTGGTCTCTTCCAGGCCCAGCGCGGCGCGCAGCTCGCCCATCGACTGGAAGCGGTGCTCCGGCCGCACCGCCAGGCCCTGGTCGACCGCCTCCAGCAGCTTCAGGCTGTAGCGCTGGCGCAGCAGTTCGTTGCCGGCCAGCGGCACGTAGCTGTCGGAGATCACGCGCGCCACCGAGGGCGGCGGCGCCCGGCCGCACACCGCCACATGCATCACCGCGGCCAGGGCGTAGACGTCGGTCCACGGGCCCTGCTTCATGTCGGGCATCTCGGCGTACTGCTCGACCGGCGCGTAGCCCGGCTTGAGGATGACGGTGATGGCCTGCGTCTTGTCGCTGATGACGCGGCGCGCGGCGCCGAAGTCCAGCACCACCGGGCGGCCCGAGCCCTCCAGCAGCATGATGTTGTCGGGCGCGATGTCGCGGTGGTAGCAGTTGGCGTTGTGCATCACCGCCAGCGCCTGCGTCACGCCGTCCATGACGCGCATCAGCCAGCCCTCGTCCACGCCGCCGGGCATCGAGGCCAGCGCCTGGCGCAACGTCTGGCCGCGGTACAGCGGCATCACCATGTAGGTGGTGCCGCGCTCCTGCCAGAAGCGGTAGACCTTCAGCAGCGAGGGATGGTCGAACTGCGCCAGCAGCCGCGCCTCGTTGATGAAGCTGCGCATGCCCAGGTCGAAGGTCTCGCGGTGCTTGTCCGACAGCGGCGAGACGGTACCGTCGTTCTGCCGGGTCGAGAGCGACGTGGGCAGGTACTCCTTGATGGCGACGGTGCGCTCCAGCGTGTGGTCCCACGCCTCGTAGACGGCGCCGAAGCCGCCCTGGCCGATCAGGTGCGTGATCTCGAACTCCGCCAGCCGGCTGCCGGCGGGCAGCACGCCTTCCTCCTGCATCGGCGGCGCCGTCGGCGGCGCGGCGCCGCCGGGGGTGGACAGCACGGTCGCCTCGGCGCCCGGCCCGGGGCCGGACAGCACCTGGGTGCGGTCCGGCTCGTCGCTGCGCGGCGGCACCGGCTCACTCATGGCCAGTCTCCAGCATGCAGTCGAACAGCGCGTCGAAGCGTTCGCCGGCGGGCAGGCCGGCGGTCAGCATGCGGCGTGCGCCGGACTCTGCCGGGTCGGTGAGCCACAGCGACTGCCCCTGCGCAGGCCAGGGCGCCTCGGCCGCGTCCTGCTGCACCGCCTCGTCCGCCGCACCGGCATGGCGGGCCAGCGCCTCGTCGAAGCGCGCGGCGTCGAGGTCCTGCTCCAGCCCCTCCAGCGCGGCCTGCACGGCGGCCTGCCACCAGCGGCATGCCGCCGGCCAGCCACCGGCCGGCAGCGCCGGCAACTCGCAGGCCACGGTGAAGGGGAAGTAGCGCCCCACGCCGTCCACCGAGGGCATCAGCACGCCGATCCAGGGCGCGTCGCCGGCCACGCCCGGCGCCAGCACGAAGCACCACAGCGGGCCCTGCAGGTAGTGCTGCGCCCAGTCCTCGTGGCGCAGGCGCATGCCTTCCATGCCGTGCTGCAGCCAGACGTCCCAGCGCGCGCGGAAGGCCTCGGGCAGGCGCCGGTGGGCGAAGTCGCCCATGCCGGGCAGCTTGCCGAACCAGCCCGGCAGCTCGCCCGGGTGCGCCAGCGGCAGCCCCTGCATGTTCACAAACCCTCCGGACACGAGAACTGCAGCAGCTCCGGCATGCGCAGCGGATGCCGCACGCTGTTGGTCGTGACCTCGAAGCGGGCGCGCCGCGCGTCGAGCTGGAAGGTGATGAAGAACTTCTCCGGCGCGTCGCCCGGCTGGAGCTGGCCGCGGTCCAGCATCTTGAACAGCGCCCACGGCCCCTCGGTCACCTGGCCGGAGGTGCCGCCCGCCGTCGGCGGCTGGATGTTGATGCGCACCTGGTTGGTGTTGCGCGGGCCGGGCCACTGCACCGTCATCGGCACGATCGGGCCGTGCGCGTACTTGACGAGCTGGCCGTCCACGTCGAGCGTGAACTGGGTGATGCCCGCGTCCAGCTCCACCGGCCTGAAGTCCAGCCGCATCGCCGGGCCGCGCCCGCCGCCGCGGAAGAACACCTGCTTGATCATGTCGGCCCGCTCGAACTGCTGCAGCGCGGCGGTGGAGATGGCGCCCTGCTCGGCCACCGGCTTGTAGCGCCACGGGCGGCGGCTGGTGTCGACCAGCTGCGCCAGGCGCTTCTGGAAGAAGTCGTCCATCATCCCGCCGGGGCCGAACATCTGGCCGAAGTCCTCGGGCAGCACGTCGCGGCTGCTGCTCTCGACGAAGGGGTAGCGCCCGGCGATGGCACGCCGGCAGAACTCGGTGACGGGCTGCAGGTCCTGGCTCAGGTTGCCGCGCTCGGCCACGCGCGCCTGCGCGGCGCCGGTGGTGCTGAGGTTCTCGATCATCGAGCGCACCGGCTCGGGCAGCCGGCCCGCGTCGGACTTGAGCTTGCCGGCCACGTCGCCCGGCGGCGGCGAGCTGCGGCTCTTGACCGCCGTGTCCACCGCCGTGAGGTAGACGTACACCTCGTTGAAGAGCTTGAGCGCGTCGTCCAGCGGCGCCGGCGCGTTGGGCACGGGCGAGACCACCAGCCGGCGCAGCGGCTCGAAGCGATCGTCGACGATGCTCTCGATGCCCTTGCCCGGCGGCAGCTGCAGCCGGGTGGGGTCGTTGCTGCCGAAGAGCTCTTCCAGCCCCTTGCGGGTGTTGCGCACCGTCTCGGCCGCCCGGCTCACGGTGGACTTGTCGCCTTCCTTGGGCGTGAGCGTGGTCTCCTTGACCACCGCGCGCAGCAGGTTGGCCAGCGGCGAATCGACGCCCGAGAGGATGCGCGCCATCTCGATGTTCTTCTCCAGCCCGCCGGCGCGGATCAGGCGCACGTCGGCCAGCAGGGCCTCCCACACCTTCACGTACTCCTGCAGGTACAGGCGCCGCACGCGGTCGGTGAGCGGGCCCAGGTCGGCCGCCTCGCGCGCGCGCTCGGCGGCGCCCTTCTCCTCGCCGAGCACCCACGGGTCTTCCGCCGCCAGCAGGCCGGTGACCACCACCACCTGGCTCTGGAAGCGCTTGTGGTAGCCGTCGTAGGTGAACATGCCGGGCACGCCCTCGGTTAGCGGCTTGCCGCTGGGCCGCTCGAACACCAGCGGCGCCGAAGGGCCCGCGGCCTGCGCGATGGTGAAGTCGGGCACGTCGCGGCCCAGGCGCTGGCGCTTGAGACGGCTGAAGATGCGCGCCTCGGGCGGGTAGCTGGCGAGCAGCGCGCGCACGCTGCGCACCAGGTTCTCGTCCATCGCCATCGGCACGCGCGGCGGGCCCTGCGCGATCAGCGCGTCGAGCTGGTCTTCCAGCAGACGGCGCTGGTCCTCGGGGACGCCACGGTCCAGCGTGCGCGCCCAGTCCAGCGTGATCCAGGCCTTCAGCGCCTCGGCGTCGAAGTGCTCCGGCTGGTGGATCATGAGGTAGCTCTTGAGCGCCTCGTAGGCGAACTCCAGGTTGTCCTTGCCGGCGCCGCGAAGCTGGTCCTCGATGCGCTTGGCCAGTTGCGGCAGGAAGGCCTCGTTGAGCGCGCGCTGGTAGGCCGTGTGCGCCGCCGCGTCCAGCTTGTCGCCCTGGTACAGGCCCAGCGTCATCGCGAGAGACGGATCGCCCTCGCCGTTCTTCGGCGTGCGCCAGATGTCGCGCAGGCCCTGCATCACCGGCGCGAGCTGCACCGGGTTGTGCACCTGCGGCGGCAGCGCGGCGAGCTGCTCGCGCATCGGCCCGACGCGCTCCTGCACCGACTCGACGTAGCCGGTGTTGCGCCAGGCGCTGTAGCCCCAGGCGGCCAGCAGGCCCGCGGTGGCCAGCACCATGGCGCTGACGCCGGCCAGGCGCAGCACGTGGCGGCGGCGCTCCAGCTTCACGTCGACGCCGGCCAGGCGCTGCTCGGGAAAGACCACGTCCTTGAGCAGCGTGGTGAGGAAGTAGCTGCGGCCGCTGCCCCGCTGCGGCGCGAGGATGGCGCGCTCGATGCCGAAGCTGCGCGCCAGCGAGCCCATCACGCGGTCGATCGGGCTGCCCTCCTGCGTGCCGCTGGTGAAGTACACGCCGCGCACCCAGGGCGGCTGCGCGAAGCGCGAGCCGGTGAAGACCTGGTCGAGCAGGTCCTGCAGCAGCGGGCCGACCGAGGCGAACTGCGCCGGGAAGCCGAAGATGGCGGCGCGGCGCTGGCCATCGGTCTCCTGCTGCATGCGCTCGACCAGGCCGTTGTTGACGCGCTCGTGCAGCAGCGCGAACTCACGCTGGAAGGGCGCGGCCAGGCCGTGCTCGGCCAGGTGGCCGCCCTCTCGGGAAGACGCCGGGCCGCCCCAAGTCTTCCCGTCCCCCTCGGGGGGCGGGCTGGACGCAGTCCAGCCCTGGGGGTCCATGAGCTGCGGCAGCGTGAAGCCGAAGACCTGCGCGCGCTGTTCCTTGCCCAGGTCGGCGAAGTACTCCATGAAGCCGTAGAGCAGGTCGCTCTTGGTCACCAGCACGTACACCGGCAGGCGCGTGGTCAGGCGCTCGTCCAGTTCCAGCAGGCGGGCGCGGATGGAGGCGGCCAGCGCGCTGCGCGCCTCGGTGCCCTGGCTCAGCAGGTCGGCCACGCTCACGGTGAGGAACACGCCGTTGAGCGGACGGCGCGGGCGCGACTTCTTCAGGAGGGCGAGGAAGCCGTCCCAGGCGCCCTTGTCTTCCGCCGCGTGGCTGTCCTGGGTGGTGTAGCGGCCGGCGGTGTCGATCAGCACCGCCTCGTCGGTGAACCACCAGTCGCAGTTGCGCGTGCCGCCCACGCCGCGGATGGCGCCGGGGCCGAACTTCTCGGCCAGCGGGAACGACAGGCCCGAGTTCACCAGCGCCGTGGTCTTGCCCGAGCCCGGCGCGCCGATGAAGACATACCACGGCAGGTCGTACAGGTAGCTGCCGCCCGACAGCGACAGCCAGTCGCGCCAGCCGGGCTTCTTGCCGGCGGCCGCCAGGCGCATCTTCTTGAGCGTGGCGACGGCCTCGGAGAAGCGGTCGGCCAGCACCTTCTGCTCGGCGCTGCCCGGCGCCGCGGCGGGCGCGGACGCGGCGGCGGGCGCCTTCATCAGCCCGTCGGTGAGCTGCTGGCTGGCCTTGCGCACGCGCCAGCGGCGGATGGCCCAGCGCAGCAGCACGATCAGCACCAGCACGCCGATGACGATGGCACGCGCCAGCTCGCTGGCCAGCGGCGCGAACTCGCCGACCTTCACCAGCGGGCCGATCCACCACACCAGCACGGCCAGCGCCGCCAGCGCCAGCACCGTCAGCAGCACGGGGTGGAACAGCAGTCTGAGGACTTTCTTCATCGCTGCGCCTCCGCGGGCTTCACGCCGCCGGCGCCGGTGATCAGCACGATGTCCACGCGCCGGTTGCGCGCGCGGTTGGCCGGCGTGTCGTTGGGCGCGACGGGCTCGGCATCGGCCTTGCCCTCGGCTTTCATGCGCGCGGGGTCGACCAGCGGCGCCAGCGCGGTGCGCACGGCCTCCGCGCGCGCGGTGGACAGGTGCCAGTTGGACGGGAAGCGCAGCGAGCGGATCGGCTGGCTGTCGGAGTGGCCGGTGATCAGCACCTCGCCCTGCACCTCGGCCAGGGCCTGGCCGATGCGCACCAGCACCGGCATGGCCGGCGCCATCGGGTCGGCGCTGCCGGAGCTGAAGAAGGCGTCGCCGCGCAGGCGCACGGTGCTGCGGTCGGCCTCGTCGGTGACGGTGACCAGGCCCTGCTTGATCTCAGGCTCCAGGAAGCGCGCCAGCCGCGGCGCCTTGGCCGGCACCACGGGCGGCGCGATCTTCACGCCCGGCATGCGCAGGCCGGCCAGTTGCGACCAGGTGTCGTCGGAGCGGTTGTTCAGCCAGATGCGCAGGCCGAACCACGACAGCGCCAGCAGCAGCAGCAGCACCGAGCCGATGACCCACAGCGGCACCGCGTCGCGCAGCCGCGCCGTGCCGCCGCCCTGCCCGCGCCAGTGCGGCGACAGCGCCGGCTCCAGCGCCGGGCGGTCCTTGCGGATCAGGTCGGCCAGGCGCTGGCGCACGGTGTCGAGCTGCGCCTTGCCGTTGTCGAGCACGCGGTAGCGGCCCTCGAAGCCCAGGGCCAGCACGCAATAGATGAGTTCGAGCAGGTCGCGGTGCTTGGGCACGTCCTGCGCCAGCTTGGCCAGCAGCTGGAAGACCTTCTCGCCGCCCCAGGTCTCGTTGTGGAACTGCACCAGCAGGCTCTGCTTGTTCCAGCCCGACTGCACGCCCCAGGGGGTGTTGGCCACCGCCTCGTCGAGCGCGGTGCACAGGATGTAGCGCGCTGCCAGCACCGTCTCGTTGGCGGCGCCGGCCTTGCGTGCCTCCGCGTCGAAGCGCTGCACCGCCTCGGCCGCGCCGGCGCGCAGCGCCGGCACGCTGGACGGCTGCGCCAGGTGGCGCAGCTTGCCCATCAGCACCAGCAGCCGGCCGGCCGCCGACACCAGCGGGTTGAGCAGGCCCAGGCCGCCCAGTTCGGCCGGCAGCGGTTCGGCGGCGGCCGCCGGGGGCATGGCGGGCGGCGGCGCGCCGCCGCCGGGCGTACGCGGCTTGGGCTTGATGACGGTGCGCTCGGACTCGAACGCCGCGAAGGGATCGGGAGTGCTCATGACCGTATCGCCCAGAACGCCAGGTCGAGGCCGGGGAAATCGCCCGCGATGTGCATCGCCATGCCGCCGGACTGCTCGAGTTGGCGCCACAGCTCGCTGCCGCGCGTGTCCAGCTCGAAGTAGTTGGCCCCGGCGTGGAAGGGGATCTGCCGCGGCGCCACCGGCAGCGGCGCGAGCGCCACGCCCGGCAGCTGCAGGTTGACCAGGTCGCGGATGCGCTCGACCGGGCCGATCTTGACCTGCGTGGGGAAGCGCGCGCGCAGCGCCTCGGCCGGCATGTGGGACTGCACCGCCAGCACGAAGGTGGCGTTGCGCTGCAGTTCCACGTCGGGGATGAGCGCCACGCGCACGCCGTGCTTGCGGTCGTGCAGCTCGATGCGGATGGCCGACTGCTCCAGCACCATCGACAGGCTGCGGCGCAGGTCGTCCATCAGCGGGCGGAAGCTGGCCTCCAGGTCGTCGTGCACGTAGGGGCCGAAGCGCGCCGAGCGGCGCGCGTCGCGGAAGGTGCCCAGGTCGCCGGCCAGGCCGAGCGCGTGCTCGTAGAAATGCAGCGGATGCAGCGCCGCCGTGCGCGCGAGGTGCGAGAAGTGCGCCAGCACCGGCTCGTGGCGGTTGACGGTCTGCAGCAGCATGAAGTCGGCGATCTCGGCCACGCCGCCGGTGCCGCCCTGCGTCATGCGGCCGGCCAGGGCCTCGGCGCGCTGGCGCAGCAGGCCCAGCAGTTCCTCCACCCAGCCGCGCACCACCGCGCTGGCCGCCACGTCGAGCAGCGGCGGCACGTGGGTGCGGTGCAGGCTCACCTGGTTGTCGGTGCGGCGCTCGACCACCCGGGCCACCGGCAGCGTGGTCCAGGCGTCGGTGGCCTCGCCGGCGCGCAGCAGGCGCGTGTGCAGCGCGCCGAGCTGCACGGTGGCGGTGCGCTCGCCGCCGGTGTTGGAGTCGGGCACCTCGGCCTCGGTCACGCGGTGGCGCACCAGGTCCTCGTAGCCCTCGGCGTCGGCCTCGCGCGCACCCGCGCGGCGCACCGGCAGCGCCAGCACCACGGCTTCGTCGCGCATCGCGGCGGGGATGTCGAGGGGCTCGGGCAGCGGGTCCACCGCCGGCATGTCGAACACGGTGCCGTCGCCGAACACGCCGACGGCGCGCACCAGCGCGATCTTGCCCAGGGCCAGCGCGGCGGCGTCGAGTTCGAGTTCGGAGAAACCCCAGGCGCAGGGCACGGTGCCGCGCAGGAGCACGTGCCGTGCGTGGTCCGCATGGCGCTCGGCCTGCTGCAGGTGCTGGGGCGCCAGCAGCATGCCCTCGCTCCACACCACTTTCGATCGCCAGCTCATCCGCGCGTGCTCCGGGGTCGGAATCGAGAATCCATGCGGCTATCCAGGTGTGTGCAAGCGGGCGGCCCGCACCGCAGGCGGCGCGAAGGGGGCCAGGGAACCGGAAGTTTCAGTGTGTGTCCGGCGCGGGCAAATCCGCCGGACGGCCTAGGCCGCGCAGGATGGCTAGGGCGAAGGGCTTAGATGTTCCACGGCGCGGCGCCTCGATCCGGAGGCCGCGGAGCAGGCCATGCGGGAACATCCGCGGAACGGGCTTGGCCCGGCCGCAGGATGTGACCCCTTGAGGGGGTGGGCGAAGCGCCACGAAGTCCGCGAAGACTGGGGGTGGTTTACGGATTCGCGCCGCGCAGCGCCGCCTGCTGCTCGGCGTACTGGCCCTCGATGCGCGACAGCCGCGCCTGGCGCGCGGCCTCGTTGACCCATTGCGCGGTCATCGCGTTCTGGCGCGCGAGCTGGTAGGCCAGCCTGGCGGCCGGCAGCAGCGAGCTGTTGTCGGCCGCGACGAAGCCCGCCAGGTCGTGCAGCGCCTTGAGCACGGCACGCTCGGCGTAGCCGCGCGGGCCGGGGGCGCGCGCATAGCCGGTCAGGAAGGCCTGCACCTGCGCCTGGAAGGCCGGCGGGTAGTCGCCGCGCATCACGATCTGCGCGTGCGGGATCAGGTCGGATTCCCACAGCACCTGCAGCCGCGCCGCCTCGGCCGGGAACTGCAGCTTGAAGCGCTCGAAGTCGGCCGTGTTGTTGGTGGCGACGTCGGCGTCGCCGTTGGCCGCCGCCAGCGCCGCGGCCTGGTGGGTGCCCACCAGCTCGCTGCGGAAGCGCGTCTCCATCACGATGCGGTTGGGCAGGAACAACTGCAGCTGCGGCACGATGTAGCCCGAGACGGAGCGCGCCTCGCCGCGCGCCAGGCGCCAGCGCTCGGGTGCGTCCAGCACGGCCTGCAGCGTGGCCGGCGTGCCGCGGCGGCCCAGCAGCAGCGCGCGATAGCCGGGCAGGCCGTCGTGGCGGGTGACCTGGGCCACCACCTTCATGCCATGCAGCGTCACCGCGTCCAGCGCCATCCGGCCCGAGAGGAAGGCCATGTCGACCTCGCCGCGCTGGATGGCCTGCTCCAGCGCCGCATAGGAGGTGACGGACAGCACCGACACCGGCCGGCCGAGCGCACGCGCGAGGTCGGCCAGCAGCGGCTCCCAGTCGTTGCGCGACTCGAAGGCGCCGCCCAGGGGCAGAATGCCGAAGCGCACCGGCGCCGCCGCGTCCTGTGCCCGCAGGGCCAGGGGGCTGGCCGCCAGCGCCATCAGCAGCGCGCGCCGGCGCCACGCCGTGGCGGCGCCGCCGGTCGAAGGCATGCAGCAGGAAGGAGCGAGGAGCGCGCGCATCGGAGGCAGGGGGCCAATCGCAAACCGGGCACTGGCCATGCGGCCACTGGCCGGCACCGCAGGGGTCGTCACACAATTAGAAACCAATCGACCCGTCTTTTGTGAAGTGGTGGGCTTGAGCGACGCACTTTCTTCTCCCGCCGAACCCGCGGCGTCCCCTGTCGAGGGGACGCCGTCGCGCGCCGCCGGCCGGCGGCTGGCCGATCTGTCGCTGGCGCAGCAGCTGGTGCTGCTGGCCGTGCTGCCGGCCGTGCTGGCGGTGCTGGGCACCGCGGCCCTGCTGACGCGGCAGTACCTCGGCGGCGTCACCGAACTGGTGCGCGCCAACGCGCAGAGCATGGCGCTGCAGGTGGCGACGGCGGCGCAGGGCCCGCTGGCGCGGATGGACCGCCGCGCGCTGATGCGGCTGGCGCAGTCGGGCATCCAGCAGCCGCACGTGCAGCAGGTGCAGGTGTGGTCGGAGGACGGCGAGATCGTCGCCAACGCCGAGACGCCGGACCGCCGGCGCGAGGCGGGCCTGCAGATGGTGGTGCCGGTGGTCGACGACGCCGGCCAGCCGGCCGGCAAGGTGATGGTCGAGATGAGCCTGGACGCGCTGGACAGCGCGCGCCGCACGCTGTGGCTGAACGTGGCCGTGATCCTGGGCGCCTGCGTGCTGGGCGTGGTGCTGGCGGGCCTGTGGGCGGCGCGGCGCATCAGCGCGCCGATCCGCCAGCTCGGCGCGGCGGTGGACCGCCTGGGCGCCGGCGAGGAGGCCAGCGTGGCGGTGCGCGGCACGGCCGAGGTGCGGCGCCTGCAGGCCGGCTTCAACCAGGCGGCGCGGGCGCTGGCCGAGAGCCGCCGCCTGCTGCACAGCCGGGTGGACGAGGCCACCGCCGAGCTGGCGCGCAAGAACCAGCAGCTGGAGGTGGCCAGCCAGGCCAAGACGCGCCTGCTGGCCGCCGCCAGCCACGACCTGCGCCAGCCGCTGCATGCGCTGACGCTCTTTTCCGACGGCCTGGCCAGCGGCGAGACCGATCCGGCGCGCCTGACGCGCATCGCCCACATCCGCGAGTGCGTGGAGTCGCTGGACCGCCTCTTCTCCGAGCTGCTCAACCTCTCGCAGCTCGACGCCGGCGTGGTGCAGCCGCAGTGGATGGAGTTCCCGCTGGACCGCCTGTTCGACGAGATCAGCCGCAACTTCCGCCCCGTGGCCGAGCAGCAGGAGCTGCGGCTGGTGGTGCGCAAGACCGAGCTGTGGGTGCGCAGCGACTACGTGATGCTCTCGCGCATCCTGTCCAACCTGGTGTCGAACTCGCTGCGCCACACCACCGCCGGCGGCGTGCTGGTGGGCGCGCGGCGGCGCGGGCGCATGGTGCGCATCGACGTGTGGGACAGCGGCGTGGGCATCGCGCCGCAGCACCAGGCGCGCGTGTTCGAGGAGTTCTTCCAGATCGACCCGCAGCGCGGCCGGCGCGGCATGGGGTTGGGGCTGGCCACGGTGCAGCGGCTGGCCGGGCTGCTCAACACGCGGGTCGACCTGCGCTCGCGCCCCGGCCGCGGCACCTGCGTCAGCGTGACGGCGCGGCTGGTGGCCCCGCAGGCGGTGCAGGCCCTGCCGGCGGCGGCGGTGCCGGTGCTGCCCTCGGACGACGAAGCGCGGCTGGACGGCGTGACGGTGATGGTGATCGACGACGAGCGCACCATCCTCGAGGGCCTGCAGGTGGTGCTGTCGAACTGGGGCGCGCGCGTGCTGCCGGCGCAGAACCGCGCCGAGGCGCTGGACCTGGCCGCGCGCTGGGAGGCCCCGCCGGACGTGGTGGTGAGCGACCTGCTGCTGCAGGGCGGCGACAACGGCCTGGACCTGCTGGCCGCGCTGGAGCGGCACCCGAACGGCATCGGCGCGGCCACCGCTCGCCTGCTGGTCACCGGCGAGACCAAGCCCGACCGCCTGCGCGAGGTGGCGGCCGCCGGCGTCGCCGTGCTCTACAAGCCGGTGGCGCCGCGGGCATTGCGCCAGGCCATCCGGGCGCAGCTGGCGAAGGTGCGCGAGTCGGCTCTGCCGTAAGGCATATCCCGCTGGCGGTCCATCGCAGGGGGCAGGTGTGCGATCGTGCACGCCTCCACCGCCACGCGCGCGTGTTCTAAGCCCTCTGCCTTATCGCCTGGCGACACCCCCCTGCGTACATTGGAAGCGCCTGCCTTTCCGGCGGGTCAGCCTCCTTTCCGCCGCCCCGATGACGCCTCCGGCCTTCCGCCTCCTTGTTCTTCCTTTCCGCCGCCTGGCGGCGCGCATCCTCGCGGCGCTGCTGCTGGGCCTGCCGCTCATGGGCCTGCCGGGGCCCGCCCACGCGCTGGCCTGGCGGGTGGTCACCGCCGACGACCTGCCGGCGCACGCGGAGTTCGTGCGCGCGCTGCGCGAGCCCGCCGGGCAGGCCGCGGCCGCCCCTGCCATCGAGATCGTCCGGCTGGACGCCGGCGGCGCCCTGCCCGCCGCGGCGCCGGAGAGCAACGAGGACAGCGTGGTGGCCGGCGTGCGCACGCGCAGCCTCACGCGCGATGCGCCCGCGGCGCACGCGCTGCCGCCGGAGGGGCTGACCATCGCCCTCGGTGCCGCGGCCGCCCGCGCCGCGCTGGCCCAGCCCGGGCGCGAGCCGCTGCTGCTGGCCATGCTCAGCCGGCTGGACTACGAGGACCTGCGCAGCCTGCCCGCTTTGCGCCAGGCGCAGCGCCGCGTCGGCGTGCTGCTGCGCGAGCCGGCGATGGCCGACCAGCTCGCGCTGGTCGACGCCGTGCTGCCCGGCAAGCGGCGGCTGGGCCTGGTGGTCACCGGCGAGTCCGCCCCGATGGTGGAGGAGCTGCGCCGCGCCGCCGCCGCCATGGGCAGCGACTGGCAACTGAACGTGGAGGCCGCACCCGACGCGCGCTCGCTGGCCGCCGCCCTGCGCGTCGTGCTGCAGGACAGCGATGCGCTGATGGTGCTGCCCGACCTGATCGGCGACAGCCAGGCTGCCACGCTCGCCGTGCTGCGCGCGGGCGCCAGCGCCGGGCTGCCGGTGTTCGGCACCAGCGAGGGCATGGTGCGCTCCGGCGCGCTGGCGGCGGCCGTCTCCACGCCCGCCCAGCTCGCCCGGCAGGCGCGCGGCCTGGGCGAGCGCCTGGTGGCCTCGGCCGGCCAGGCGTCCGCCGCGCCGCTCGTCGAAGGCGCCACGCCCGCCAGCGTGCGCGTGAACGCCACCGTGGCGCGCGGGCTCAAGCTGCGCGTGCCCAGCGAGCAGGAGCTGGCGCAACGGCTGAGCGCGCCCAGATGAGCGCCGTCTGCCCATGAGCGATCCGCCCTCGGTGCCCGCGGCGCTGCGCGAGGCGGCAGCCAGCAACAGCGCCCCCATGCCATTGGCGGCCGAGGCGCCGCCGCCGCTGCGCGTGCGCGGCAGCCTGCAGGGCGACCTGGTGCGCCTGGGCGTGCTGCCCTGCGCGGTGCTGGCGCTGGCGCTCACCGGCTGGTTCACTCACGCCCGGCTGGCCACGCTGGAGGCCCAGTTCAACGCCGAGGGCCAGGCCATCGCGCGGCAGGTGGCCGCCATGTCCGACCTGAGCCTGTACGCCGGCGACGTGCCGGCGCTGCAGAACGTCGTCGGCGCCGCGTTGCGCGGCGGGCAGGCGGCGCGCATCGAGATCAGCAACAGCGCCGGCATCTTCGTCGCCGCCGGCCCCGCGCCGGCGGGCGACGCGCCGCTGCGCACCTTCTCGGCGCCGGTGACGCTGCGCGAGGCCTCGCGCGCGGCCGCCTTCGCGCCGGCCGGCTCCACCACCGCGGGCGACGCGCCCATCGGCCTGGTGCAGGCCTTCCTCGACACCACCGCCCATGCGCAGGAGCGCACGCGCACGCTGATGACCGGCATCGGCCTGGCGGTGCTGGCGCTGCTGATGGCCTGGGCCGCCGTGCGCCACATGGCGCGCAGCATCGCGCGGCCGCTGCGGCGCGTGACGCGCACCGTCGCCGCGCTGCAGGCCGGCCAGTTCGACGCGCGCTGCGACGTGGCCGCGCCGCCGCCGCGCTTCTCGCGCGCCGGCCGCGCCGAGGCGCCGCACCACGAGTTCGCCGACCTCGCGCGCGACGTCAACCGCCTGGCCGAGCGGCTGCAGCAGCACCAGCAGGTGAGCGAGCAGCGGGTGCGCGAGGCCACGGCGGTGGCGCTGATGCGCATGGCCGAGGCCGAGCAGGCCGCCCTGTCGCGCGCGCGCTTCCTGGCCGCCGCCAGCCACGACCTGCGCCAGCCGCTGCACGCGATGGGCCTGTTCATCGACGGGCTGCTGGACGGCGCCACCGAGGCCCAGCGCCCGGCGCTGGCGCGCCTGCAGGAGAGCGCCGCCTTCATGGGCGTGCTGCTGGACGACCTGCTGGAGATCTCGCGCCTGGACGCCCAGGTGCTGGCGCCGACGCTGGCCGACGTGCCGCTGGCGCCGATGTTCGACGCGCTGGCGGCGCAGCACGCCGCGCGCGCGGCCGAGGCGCGCGTGCGCCTGGTGTGGCGCGACCGCGGCCGCGCCGTGCGCAGCGACGCCGCGCTGCTGCAGCGCGTGGTCGGCAACCTGGTGGCCAACGCCATCCGCCACGCACCGCTGGACGGCACGGTGCTCGTCGCGGCGCGGCCCTGCGCCGCCGGCGTGCGCATCGAGGTGCGCGACAACGGCGTGGGCATCGCGCCGATCCACCAGTCGCGCATCTTCGAGGAGTTCTACCAGGTGGCCAACACCGAGCGCGACCGGCGCCAGGGCTTCGGCCTGGGGCTGGCGATCTGCGCGCGCATCGCCGCGCTGCTGGAGACGCGCATCGCGCTGCGCTCGGCGCTGGGGCTGGGCAGCACCTTCTCCGTCGCGCTGCCGGCCGCCGAGGGCGCGGCCGCCGCGCCCGCGCCGGCCCCCGCCCCGGTGCCGGCCGGGCTGGCGGGCCTGCGCTGCCTGGTGGTGGACGACGACCCGGCCATCCTCGAGGGCACGGCCGCGCTGCTGCGGCAGTGGGAGTGCCGCTGCGACACCGCCGCCACCGCGCGCGAGGCGCTGGCGCTGCTGGAAGCCGCCGGCGCGCGCTACGACGTGCTGCTGTGCGACCTGCAGCTGGCCGGCGGCGAGGACGGCATGGACGTGGTGGCGGCGGCGCAGCGGCTGCATCCGCAGGCGCAGGCCGTCATCGTCTCCGGCGCCACCGGGCCGGAGGACCTCAAGCGCCTGCGCCAGCACGGCGCGATGCTGCTGACCAAGCCGGTGGCGCCGGCCAAGCTGCGGGCGCTGCTGGCGGCCCGCAGGCTCGCGGCATGATGCGGCCCATGAAGGACCTCAGCGCCCTGCGCGACATCCGCCCCTTCGTCGCCACGCCCAGCTACACCGGCGCGCTCACCTCGGTCTACGTGCGCAGCCTGCTGGGCCTGGTCAACGCGGCATGGACGTACGGATTCGCCATGCAGACGCGCTTCCTGGACGGCGACAGCCTGGTGCCGCGCGCGCGCAACCGGCTGGTGGCCGAGTTCATGGCCGACGCGCGCTGGACGCACCTGTTCTGGATCGACGCCGACGTCGGCTTCGAGCCCGACGCCGCGCTGCGCCTGCTGCTGTCGGGGCACGAGGTGGTGGCCGGCGCGTACCCGCAGAAGACCGACGGCTGGCCGGCGCGGGGCCTGGCCGAGGCCCTGCCCGCGGGCAGCACGCGCGAGGACTTCGAGGCGCGGCATGCGGAGTTCCCCGTCAACTTCGCCGGGCCGGCGCCGGCCCGCGCGGACGCGGACGGCTTCGTCGAGGTGCAGGACGCGCCCACCGGCTTCATGCTGATCGAGCGCAGCGTGTTCACCCGGCTGGCCCAGGCCATGCCCGAGCTGCGCTACACGCCCGACCACATGGAGGACGCGGCCGCCGCCGCGCAGCCGCACTACCGCTTCTTCGACGTCTGGGCCGAGCCCGGCAACGGCCGCTACCTCAGCGAGGACTTCGCCTTCTGCCGCCGCTGGCAGTCGATCGGCGGCCGGGTGTTCGTCGACACGCGCTCGCGCCTGAGCCACACCGGCACGCGCACCTACCGCGGCGACTTCGCGCGCAGGCTGGCGGGCTCCGGCGGCAGGCCCGACATGTCGTAGCCGCGCCCCGGCGCCACCGCGGCCAGCCGCAGCGCCGGGCCTTCCTCGGCCAGGTAGTCGTAGCCGATCGCCTGGAAGCGGCGCTCGGGATCGAGGCGGTTGTAGCGCTCGCGCCGCGCGATCCGGTCCTGGCGGCGCATCGAGCCCAGGTGATAGAAGCGGTAGTAGCTGCGCAGCAGTTCGCCGCTTTGCGCGACCACGTCGGGATACCAGGGCCCGTGCAGCGCGGGCGCGGCATCGAAGGCGATCTGCTGCGGCAGCCGGAACAGGCACACGCGCGACTTGCGGCCCCAGACGCCGTCGACGCGGAAGCGGTCGGGCGCGTCCCACAGCTCGCAGTTGGCCAGCGACAGGCAGGACAAGCGCTCATCCGGCAGCGAATCAACGATCGCGCCCAGATGTTCGAGAAAGAGCGTCTCGTAGCGCTCGTCGGCGTCGCAGGGCAGCACCCAGCCGGCGCCGTGGCGGCGCGCGCATTCCAGCAGCCGGCGGCGGTTCTCGCGCTCGTTCCAGACATGCGGCTCGCGCGGCGGGTTGGACAGCAGCTCCAGCAGCTTCGGCTCGCGCCGCAGGATGTCCGCGGTGGCGTCGGTCGATCCGTCGTCGAGCGCCACGAAGCCGTCGACGTGCGCGCGCAGGTGCGCAAGGCAGCCTTCGAGCCACTGCGCCTCGTTGCGCACCTGCATCACGCAGACGATGCGCAGCCGCGAGGTCAGCCGCTGCGGTGCGCCGGCGCTGCAGCGCGGGCAGAAGTAGTGCGGCGCCGGCTCGTGGTGCAGCATGCGCGCGCAGATCTCGCACTGGCGGCGCGAGCCCATGGCGAGCACCGGCGCGGGCTGCAGCCAGGCGGGCGCGGCCGCCGCCTGCGGCGCGTCGCGGCGCGCGATGCGCGAGAAATCACGGCCCCACCCGTCCTCATGCGGCCCGTTGGCACGCGCCGCCGCGGGGGTGCAGCGCTGCCAGTCGACGTCCGCGTCGAAGCGCTCGCCGCCGTCGCGCGCCTCGAAGGACAGGTGCAGCAGCCGCAGCGCGGTGCAGGCCAGCAACTGCCGGCCCGCCATTTCCAGGCGCACGCGGAAGTCGTCGTCGTCGCCGCCCCACTCCTCGAAAGACTCGTCGTAGCCGCCGACCGCATCGAAGGCCTCGCGTGCGCAGCACAGCGAGCCGTAGAAGGTGCGCAGGTACGGTGCCTCGGGCACCCTGGCCGCGAACAGCGCCTGCAGCGGCTCATGCCCGGCCTGCCCGGCCTGCCCGTCCAGCTCGTCGAAGCGCGCGAAGCCGACCCGGCCCAGCGCCACGGCGCGCGGCTGCGACATCGCCGCATGCAGCGCCAGGGCCGGCGCGTCGCCCACGTAGGCCGACTCGGGCGAATGCACGAGCACGAAGCGCCCGGCGCTGTGGCGCACGCCGGCGTTGATGGCGCGGCAGGGCGGGCGCCAGGCATGCGGCCGGTCGTTGACCAGCAGCGTCCAGCACACCGCCGGGAAGCGCTGCAGCAGCCGCAGCAGCGGCGCCTCCTCGGCGCCGTCGTCGAGCGCGATCACCACCTCGATGCCGGGACGCGCCCAGTAGGGCGCGTTGAGGACGGCGACGCGCTCGAACTCCGCGAGCTTGCGGTAGAAAGGCAGCACGATGCTGAGCCACGGCGTCATGCCGCGTCCTCGTCCGCACGGGAGAATGCGCCATCCGGGCTCATCGATTCCATCCCGCCATCATGAACGGCTGCTTCATCAACCTGCAGCGCAGCAGCGCGCGGCGCGAGGCCATGCAGGCGCAACTGCGCGAACTCGGCCTCACCGGCATCCGGCGCCTGGAGGCGATCGACGCGGCCGGCCTGCCGCCGGCCGCGGCGGGCGCCGCCGTCTCCGCCGGCGAGCAGGCCTGCTTCCTCTCGCACCTGGCGGCGCTGGAGGCGGCCGCGCCCGGCGGCTTCCACCTGGTGCTGGAAGACGATGCGCTGCTGAGCCGGGCACTGCCGGCCCTGCTGCGCAGCGACGCGCTGGCGCGGCTGGAGCCCTTCGACCTGGTGTTCCTCGAATGCCTGCCCTACACCTCGGCGCCGGCGCTGCTGGCGCTGTGGCAGAGCCTGAAGCGGCACCTGCCGACGGACGCCGGCGCGCCGCGCGAGGCCGCCGCCGGCGTCGAGATCCTGGACGCGCGCGGGCTGTACAACTGGGGCGCGGTGGCCTACCTGGCCACACCGCGCGGACTGCGCACGCTGCCCGCCCTGCTGCGCGAGGCGCTGGCCGCGGGGCCGGCCCACCCTCTCGACCTCACGCTGAACCGGCTGGTGCACGAGGGCCGCATCCGCGCGGCGGTGCTCGCACCCTTCCTGGCCACGCCGATGCTCGACAGCCATGCGCGCAGCACCATCGCGGACCGCCCGCGCGCCGCCGAGAACGACGCGCTCGGCGGCGCGCTGCGGCGGCTGTTCTTCGCCGGCCCGGTCGACGGGCTGGAGGCCCACGTCGCGGCCTACCGCCATGCCCCCCTGACGGCCGATCCGCAACTGCGGCTGCTGGCCGACCTGATGGCGCAGTTGTTCGTCATCACGGCGCGGGACGACTGACGGCCGAGAAGACCGGGGGTGCCTCAAAAATCCGCGCAGCCGTTCTTGCGCTCGGTGTCCACGCAACTCGTCAGGTTGGGACGCGAGCGCACGCGCGACCATTCGCGCGCCAGCAGGTCGTCGCCCTGCTGCGCGCGGTCGCCGCCCAGCGGGCCGGTGGCGAAGCAGATCGGCGCCGCGCCGATGTTGCGGTCGAAGGTGTAGGTGTAGGTGCTGGGCAGCTCGCGCACCAGATCCGGGCCGACGAGCGGCGGCAGGCGCCATGTCACGACGGGATCGGGCGCATTGGTTCCCCGGGCATAGATGAAGTGGTTGTCGCCGGGCGAGACGGCGACGGGACAGGGACCTGGATAGGGGCAGGCGAAGATGTCGGGCCGCTGCCCCGAGCCGGACAGGCCGCCGCGCGATTCGCCCTCCCAGGTGTCGGCCCAGATGCGCCAGGGCGCGCCGCCGATGCTGCCGCCGCCCGGGTTCTGGAAGCGCGCGGCCGCCACCAGGTCGACGCCGGAGGTGCTGCTGACGGGCATGTCGAGCGTGAGGTCGCCGGAGAGCGTGCGCACGAACACCGTGTCCGCCGCCATCGAGGTGGCGGACACCACCTGCGGCTGGTTGCTGGCGGCATCGAAGCCGGTGACCGACAGGGCGCCCAGGCGCACGCCGTCCACGTCCTGGTAGCGGAAGGCGCCCGCGGCGCCGCCCGCCAGGCTGTTCTCGCTCACGTTGTTGGCCGCCCGGTCCAGCAGCACGCTGCCGCCGGTGGAGCGCGCCAGCAGGTGCTGGGCCACCACGGGCGCGCCCGCCGTCTGCGTGATGTCGCCCGCCGACAGCAGGCCCAGGCGGTCGGCCGTGACCGGCGCGTTCAGCGCGATGCCGCCGCTGCCGGCGCCCTCGTTCTGCAGGGTGAGCGCGCCGCCGCGGGTCAGCGGCGCGGCGACCGTGATGGCGCCGGCATGCGTGTTGCTGCCCACCACCAGGGTGGGCGCGTTCAACTGGGACAGCAGCGCGTCCGAGACGGCGAAGCCCGCTGCCGGCGCCCCGCCCACGGTGATGGCCGAGGACGTGGCGTCGAAGACGTTCAGCGCGGTGTCCATGCCGCCGGGCCGCAGGTTGATGGTGCCGGCGGCACTCACCGGGGCCTCCACCACCAGGGCCGGCGTGCTGCCGCCGCTGGCGGCGCGCAGGATCAGGTCGCCGCTGGACTGCACCTGCGGCGCCGCGCCGGGCAGGGACGGCGCGCCGCCCGCCTGGATCGACACGCCGGTGCTGGCACCGGTGGCGCTGCCGGTCAGCTCGATGTCGCCGCCGCCGGTGGTCGCCAGGCGCGCACCGTTCTCCAGCCGCACGCCGCTGTCGGTGCCGTCGTAGATGTCCGCGTCGAAGGCGCCGCGCAGGCGGATGCTGCCGCTGCCCGTGACGATGCCGCTGCCGCCGGTGACCAGCACGCCGTGCGTGGCCGCATAGGCCGAGGACGGGTTGGAGCGCACCACCCCCCGGACCTGCACCTCGCCGCTGGTGGTGGTGATGCTGCTCTTGTTGCCGATCACCACGCCGGAGTAGCCGAACGGCGGGTTGCCCGTGGCGGTGATGTCCACGTTGCCCGTGGAGGTGGCGATGGTCGCGCCGGACAGGCTCACGCTGCCGCTGGCGATGCTCACGCCCCCGCCGGCACCGGCGTCGGACTGGCCCGCGCGGGTGTCGATCAGCGCCGCGGTGACGTCCACCGATCCGGCCGGCGCCCCGGGCTGGCCGGTGAGGATGGACACGCCGCCGCCGTCGGTCGTGATCTGGGTGCCGGAGCCGACGCCGACATAGGCCCCGTCGCCATAGGCCGCCATGGAAAGGGCGCCGCCGCCGGTCGCCACCTGGGCGGCGTTCAGGGAAACGGTGGAATTCGTCCCGGCGGCGCCGGGCGTGCCGGCCTGCAGCGTCAGGTTGCCGCCGCCGGTGTCGATGTCGGTGTTGAAGGCAGACAGGTTCGAGAAGGTGCCGCCGGCGACCTGCATCGTCACGTTGCCGCCCTGCGTGGCGATCGTGGCCCGGTCCGCCGCCGAGTTGCCCGAGAAGCTGAGGGAGTTGAAGGCGCCGCCGCCGGTGCCGGCGTTGAAGATCACGTCCATCGGCCCGGTGGTCGAGCGGATGGTGGGGGCGGCCCCCGTTCCGGCGAAGCTGCGGCCGATGCTGCCGGCCGCGTCGAGCTGGAAGAACACCGGCGCCGCGCCCGTGTTGCGCTCGATCAGCACGCCGTTGTCGAAGTTGATGTTGCCCGGATCGGTGCCGCCGGTGCCGGTCGTGATGGTCACGCTGGTGCCCTTGTTGAGGGCCGCGTTGATGTCGCCGTCCTGGATGGTGGAGGTGGCCACCGGCACGAAGGGATTGGTGGGCAGCGAGCCGCTGGCCACGCCGCTCTGGATGGTCACGTTGTAGGGGTCGATGAGCCAGCTGCCCGCCTGGCCCGCGGGGGCCGAGGCGTCCACCTGGATGCCGCCCAGCTCGAACGAGCCGCCCGACGTCTCGATCGTGCCGCCGTTGCCGCCGGCGCTGCCGCCCTTGGCCTCGAAGCTGCCGAAGGCGCGCAGCGAGCGATCGCCGACGACGCGGATGCTGCCGCCGTTGCCGGTGCCGCCCAGCGCATTGGCCTGCAGCGACAAGGCCGAGCCGATCGCCACCACGCCGGAATCCTCGTTGCCGGCGCCGGGCGCCGTGGCGCCGTGGATGTCGATGCTCCCGCCGCCGGCCTGGCCGCTGGCGTCGGCGAGGCGGGGGATGTCGGCCGCCGTCTCCGCCAGGATGTTGCGCCCGCTCACGCCGATGTGGCCGCCGACGCCGGTGGTGCTGACGACGTCCAGCAGGGGCGAGTCGTAGCCGCCGGCCGTCAGGCGGACGTCGCCCGTGCCGGCCGCGATGGTGATGGTGCCGCCGGCGGCGTGCAGGCCGTCAGCCTCCTGCTGCGACCGTACCTGGACGGCGAAGGGCGTGACATCCAGGTCCAGCGGCTGGAAGGTCACCGGCGCACCCGTCTCGTCGACGCCGAAGCCGGCGCTCCCCGCGGTGCCGCTGATCTCGATGCTGCGGCCCGCGCCGGCCTCGAGGCGTGAACCGTCGATCAGCACGCCGTGCGAGGCCTGCACCGTGAAGGCGGTGCTCAGCGAGGTCGCGAGATCCGGCAGCCCGGACGCCATGCCGGACAGGTCGCCGCCCTGCCCCGAGATGCGCAGGCTGCCGCCGGTGCTCAGTTCCGCGCCCGTGATCGACACGCCGGCGCCGCCTGCGGCCTCGCCGACCAGGTCGTCGGTGGCCCAGTCGCGCACCGTCCCGTTCAGCACGATGTCGCCGCTCTTGGACGACAGGCTGGCCGAGTAGTCGTCGCCGCTCACCCGCACGCCCGAGGCGCCCGCGGCACCGCGGCCGGTGAGGGTGATGCTGCCGGCCTCCGTGCTCAGCGTGCTGTCGTTGCCGATGCTCACACCGTCCGAGGCGCTCAGAACGCCGCTGCCCAACGCGCTGCCGATGCCGCCCTCTCCCCGCAGGGAAATGCTGCCCGAGCCGTGGGTGCTCAGCGTGCTTTCGCCCAGCCAGATGCCGCTGCGCACCTCGCCGGCGACATCGGCTTCCTCGCCCTTGACCTGCCCGCCGACGGCACTGCCGTCGCTCTTGCCCTGGCCGAAGAAACGGATGTTCCCGCCGTTGGCATCGATCACCGCCCCATCCAGCCGGATGGCTGCTGCCGCGCTGTTGGCCTTGCCCGCCTGCGCGAGCGCAAGGCCCTGCGCATCGGCGTTGAACTCGACGTTCAGCGCGCCGCTCTCGGAGGCGATCATGGCGCCCCCACCCTCGTCCTGGCGCATCTCGATGTTGCCCGCCGAGTTCACGCGCAGCGTGGCCGTGCCGCCGCTGTCCTTGATCACCTGCGCGCCGCTCTGGAAGACCACGCCGACGTTCTCCTGCGGCACCGTGCCGGACGAGCGCGTGGTGAGCGTCACGTCGGCGCCCTGGCTCAATGCCTTGCCGATCACGCTGGCGGCGATGTTGCCGGTGTCGCCGTCGCCCACGATCGTCAGGTTCTGGCCGCCCTCGGCCGTCCAACTGCCGTTGCCGCCGCCCGCGCCGCCGCCGGCATGGATCTTCGTGCCCTCCAGCACGCTGAGGTTGCCGGCCGAGGTACGGATCTCGCCGCCCTTCACGCCTGCCGCGTCGCCGCGCGCATCGAGCGTGCCGCCCACCTCGAGGCCGGCGGCACCGTCGACGCTGGCGCCGATCGCTTCCAGCACGATCTCGCCGCCGCGGTTGACCAGCGACCGGGCACGCACGGTGCCGCTCTGGTTGACCACCTGCTGCGCCACGCCCGACGCGCCCACCAGCACCACGCGGCCGCCGTCAGCGGTGATGGTGCCGGTGTTCATCACCAGCGCCTTGGTGCTCGCGTTGAGTTCCGCCTCCTCCGCGCTGCCGCCCGGGTCGGCCTGCACGACGGCGACCGAGGTGTTCATCAGCCCGCCATCGACCGGCACGGTGAACTTCGTCAGCCCGTCGCCCTCGAAGTCCAGCGTCACCCGGGCGCCCGACACCAGGCCCACCGAGCCGCGCGCCACGTTGATCTCGCCCTCGTTGCGCACCAGCGCGCCGATCAGCCCGACCGTGCCGCCCTCGCCCACGCTGATCGTGGCACCGGGCTGCACCGTCACGCGGGCGGTGCTGTTGGCGTCGTTGATGTCGCCGCCCAGGATCAACTGCTTGCCGCCGGCCATGAAGGCCTCGTTGCGCGTGGCCTCGTCCGGCCCCGCGATGTCCAGCGTGGAGGCGATCAGCCCGCCCGTGCTCACGCTGGAGCCCTTGGAGAAGACCACGCCCGAGGGATTGATCAGGTAGACCGAGCCGCCCGAGCCGGGCACGTCGGAGCCGATCAGCGTGCTGGTGAGCTTGCCCTGGATCACCGATGCCGTGCCGCCGGTGACGCGGTTGAGCAGCACGCTGGCCACGCTGGGCTGCACCACGTTGACGTGTCCGCTCTGGCCGATCGAGAAGCTCTGCCAGTTGACGATGCCGCGCTGCGACGCCTGGTTGATCGTCATGACGTTGCCGGCCACGCTGCCCGTCACGGAGCCGGCCATCACGTTGCCGAACTGAGGCAAGCCGCCAACGGGGCTCGGGCCGCCGTTGATGATGACTTGGCCCCAGGCCATGCCGGCGCCCATGCACGCCAGCGACAGCGCCAGCGGCCGAAGGCGCCAGTGCCGCGGCATGGCCTTCGCGGAAAGATCACGGTTTCTCATGGCGCCTCTCAGAATGTCTTTTGCGCCTGCACGTACAGCCGCGGGTTGCGCCCGCCGCCGTCGGCGCGCGCCGGCTCGGTGCCCGCGCGCCAGGCCAGCGTGGCATTGATGGCGAAGTTGCCCGGGCGCACCCAGCTCAGGCCGATGCCCGCACCGCGCAGGCTGCGCGAATTGGGCACGGCGTCGTAGATCGTCGGGTTCCTGATCTGGCGCCCGCGCGCCGCGTCGTAGAAGACGAAGGGGGTGAGTTCGGCGTTGGCCGACCAGCGCCATTCCACGGTGCCGATCAGCCCCTGGTCCGCCAGCACCTCGCCCGAGGGGTAGGCCCGCACCGCGCGCGCGCCGCCGAGCGACAGCTTCTCCGAGGCATCGAGGTTCCTGCTGGCCCACTGGCCGCCCAGCGCCAGGTACAGCGAATGGCCGGGGATGACCGCCTGCAGCCGCGAGAACTGGAAGGTCGCCTTGCTGAAGCCGCCTTCGGTGCGGTGGCCGCCCACGCCCTGGTCGGCCAGCAGGGTGTCGGCGTCGCCGATGGACAGGCGGCCGCGGTAGAGCGTGCCGGCGCTGGCCCAGTAGCCGCCGCCCAGCCACTCGTCGCGGCGCTCCCAGGTCCAGCCCAGGCCAAAGCCGCGCACGCGCTTGCGCGCCGAGAAGTCCACCGCCCTGTACTCGTCGGTGAGCTTCTTGCTGTCGGCCGAAAGGCGCAGGAAGAGGTTGTGCTGGCGCTGGCGGATGAGCGGGTAGTTCAGCGAGACGTCGAACACGTCGGCCTTGCCCTGCGCGCCCAGCTCGGCGAACTCGCCGCCCAGTTCGTAGTTGACGCGCGCCAGCCCCACGCCCACGCGCAGGCCGTTGGTGCCGATGGGCGCCTCGTAGGCGATGCGGCCGAACTGCAGCGCATTGCCGTTGGAGACCATGGCGCGCAGGTCGAGGTTGTCGCCGATGCCGAAGGGGCTGGCCCAGCGCACGGTGCCGCCGAGGCGGTAGCGACCCGATTCCTTGGTGCCGTGGTTGTCGGCCTCGGCCGCGAAACTCCAGCGCGGGCCGGGGTTCACGTCCACCACCAGGTCGGTGGTGCCGGGCGCGGTGCCCTCCTGCAGCGAGGAGCCCACGCGCAGCCCCGGCTGGTCCGACAGCAGCAGCATCGCGCGCTCGTACGACGGCGCGCTGACCGCCTCGCCCACCGCCACCGGCGCGAGGAAGCCGCGCACGCGCGCCTCGCTGGTCGGCGCCTCGGGCGCGAGGTTGACTTCCATCTTGCCGATGCGGCCTTCCACGATGCTGATCTCGACGATGCCGTCCTGCACCTTCTGCACCGGCACCACGGCCTGCGCGAGGAAGTAGCCGCGCTCGCGGTAGCGCTGGGTGATGGCGCTGGCCAGCGCCTCCAGGTCGGCCAGCGTCACGTCGCGGCCGATGTAGGGGGTGGTGAGCTCGCGCAGGTCCTCGGACGACAGCGCCTGCGCGCCATTGAGGCGCAGGTCGTTGAGGCGGAAGGAGACGGCCGGCGCGGGCGCGGCCGGCAGGGTCTGCGGCGCGGCGCCCTGGGCCGTGGGCCGGGCGCAGGCGTCGCAGGGGTTCTGCGTGGGCAGCAGCGGCAGCTGCTGGGTCGCGCCCTGGGCGCGCGCGGCGCCGGGCGCGGCGCACAGCAGCAGCGCGGCGGCGGCGATCGCCACGGGGTGCGGCTGCATGGGGCGTCGAGGGGTGTGCGTCATGCTCTTCCTGCTGCTCATGCGCCGCCCGCCGTGACGGTGAGGCGCCAGTTGCCGATCAGGTTGAAGGGCGCCCAGAAGAAGGGGTGCGCCAGCTTCGGGTTGCGCAGCACCGCCAGCTGGCCGGCCTGCATGGCCTGCTGCAGGTCGCGGCCCTTGGCCAGTTCGCCGTACAGCGTGCTCATCAGCACCTCGGTCGCGTCGTCGGAGACGGGCCACAGCGAGGCGATCAGGCTGGAGCTGCCGGCCGAGAGGAAGGACCGCGTGAAGCCCAGCACCTCGTCGCCCTGCGCGATGCGGCCCAGGCCCGACTCGCAGGCCGACAGCGTGACCAGCGCGTTGCTCTGCATGGGCAGCTCCAGGATCTCGTGCGCCTCCAGGAAGTTCTGGCGGCCGCCCTCGTTGGCCAGCAGGATGCGCGAGTACAGCGGGTCGACCTGGTCGGCCTCGGCGTGCGCGGCCACGTGCACGATGGGCGCGCGGCCCACCGCCTCGCGGAACTGCGTCTTGGTGGCCTGCGCGCCCATGAAGACGCGGTTGCTGGGGAACAGGCGCGCGAGCTGCTTGACCTCCGCCTCGGAGCCGGGCAGGTCGTACTTGTCCTCGATGCGCGGGTTGCCGAAGGCCGTCAGGTCGGCCTGCGCGCTGGGCGTGCGCTGCGCCAGCTGCACGGCGATGCTCATCGAGGGCGCGACGGCGATCGGGTGCGTCTCGATCAGGTAGCGGCCGCCCACGCGCAGCGCCTGGAAGGGCAGGTAGTGCAGCGGCCCGTGCGGCACGATCACCAGCCGCTCGCCGGCCTTCAGGCCCAGCGGGGCGATCAGCGCCTCGCCCAGCTTCTCGCCGTTGGCCACCGCCGTGCGGCGCCCGCGCACCACCGAGTTGCGGTACGTGTCGACCAGGTCGGTCAGCTCGTCGCGCGTGACGGCGATGCTCTGCGTGCGGATGCTGTCGGGCCCGATCACCCACACCTGCAGCCGCTCGGGCAGGACGTGGAACTCGATCACCCGCTCGTCGGGCCGCAGCGCGCGCTGCAGCGCGGGCAGGTCGATGGACTGCATGGCCTGCTCGCTGAGCTTCGCCCGGCCGCGCACCGCGTCGAGCAGGGCGCGCGAGCGGCTGCGCTCGCTGATCTCGAAGGCGCGCTGCGCGTCGCCCACCTCCGCGTACAGGCCGATGGCGCGCTCGAACACCGACTGCAGGTCGGAGAACAGGCCCATCTTGAATTCCTCGCTACGGAAGCGCGCGCGCACCTTGTCCACGTTGCCGACGGCGCGGCCCAGCGCGTCGGCGGCGGCGGCCTTGTCGCCCAGCGCGAGTTCGCTGCGCGCCAGGCCGTCCCAGGCCCAGAGGCGGTAGTACTCGGTGTCGGTGCCCATCTGCCGCGTGGTGAGGTCGGTGTAGAGGGCTTTGGCCTCGGCCGGCTTCTTCTCGGCCAGCAGCAGGCTGGCGCGGGTGCGCTCCACCTGCGCGGCCAGGGCGGCGTCGCGCGGCGTGCCCAGCTCGTCGACGACCTGGCGCGCCCGCGCGGTGTCGCCGGCCTCGATCAGGGCGTTGGCGAGCGAGGCGCGCACCAGCGGCGCGTAGCGCTCGGAGCTGCCGGCCAGCGCCTCGTCGTAGCTGCGCACCGCGCCGGCGTAGTCGCCGCGCCGCGCTGCCACGTCGCCCAGCACCTTGTGCGCTGGGCCGACCACCAGCTTCGGGTCGCGCGCCGGGTACTTGAGCGCCTCGCGCGCGAACTGCTCGGCCTTCTCCAGCTGGCCCGAGTAGCTGTAGACGATGGCCAGGTCGCGGTTGGCCATGGCGCGCAGGTTCGGGTCCTGCGTCTCGCCGGCCAGGTGCAGCGCCTTGCTGGCGGCGCGCACGCTCTGGCGGAACTCGCCCGCCTCGGCCAGCGCCACCGCCTGGCTGCAGTACTGGTAGCCGCTGAGCTTGACCTGGTCCTGCGAGTAGAGGATGGCGCCGTCATTGGTCAGCGCCAGCAGGGTGTCGGTGTCGGCGAGGCGGGCCTGTTCCTGCCTGGCCGCGGCGGCCTCCGCATCGGGCGCCTGGGCTCTTGCGCCGGGCGATGCCGCCAGCGCGGCGATGACGGCACCCATCCACAGCCCATGCACCATGCGCCGGCGCCACGGGTACCGCGCGGTGCTCTTCGTCGCCAATCGTTCCATTCGACCCCCAATGCCGCGCCGCGCCCGCCGCCGCACACCGGCGGCCGGTCGCGCTTGGGCGACGCCGGGGCAGTCTAGGGAGCGGCCCCCCGCGGGGCCAATTTGCAGGATGGCCTAGGGCTTATGGACTACGCAGGCGCGGGGAAGACGGAAGGCGCCTCAGGGCGTGAAGCCCAGCACCTTCATCGGCCGCGCCAGGCCGCGCCGCGCGCGTGCCATGCCGTCCCAGGGCGCGTTGCCGGTGCCGGCCATGCGCGGGCGCACGGTGGCCAGCGTCCAGTGGGCGCCGCTGTGCAGCTCGGGCAGTTCCTCCCACGCCACCGGCACCGACACGCCCAGCCCCGGGCGGGCGCGCAGCGACCAGGCGCTCACGGTGGTGGCGCCGAAGCCGTTGCGCAGGTAGTCGACGAACACCTTGCCGACGCGGTTCTTCGGCCCGCTCTTGGCGACGAAGCGTGCAGGGATCGTCTGCGCAAGGTGTTCCACCACCGCGCGTGAGAAGGCCTTGACGGTGTCCCACCCATGCTCGCGCCGCAGCGGCACGACCACGTGCAGGCCCTTGCCGCCGCTGGTCTTGAGAAAGCCAACGAGGCCCAGCTCCTGCAGCAGCGTGCGTACCAGCAGCGCGGCCTCCTGCACCTGCGCCCAGGCGACGCCCTCGCCGGGGTCCAGGTCGAAGGTCATGCGGTCGGGCTGTGCGATGGCGCCGGAGGTGGCGTTCCAGGTGTGCAGCTCCAGCACGTTCATCTGCGCCGCGGCGACGAGGGCCCGCGCGGTATCGATCTGCAGCAGCGGCTCGTGGCCCGGGTCCAGCGCAGGATCGAGCCGCTTCACGCCGGGCAGCTCGGCCTGCTGCGCGTGCTTCTGGAAGAACAGCTCGCCGCCCACGCCCTCCGGCGCGCGCACCAGCGAGACCGGCCGGCCCTTCAGGTGCGGCAGCATCAGCGGCGCGGCCTCGGCGTAGTAGGCCGCCACGTCGCCCTTGGTGGCGCCGCTGGCGCGGTCGATCACCCGGTCGGCATGCGAGATCCGCAAGTCGGCGGCGCGGGGCGTGCGGGCAGGCATGGCGGCGTTCTCCTTCGGTGGGGCGGAGGCGGCGCGCTCGCGCACGATCTCGTGCGGTGGCTTGTCGGTGCGCAGGCCGTGGAACACCGCCTGGCGCACGTGGCCGCCCTGCGTCCACTCGCCGAAGGACACCTCGGCCACCAGTTGCGGCCGCACCCACTGCACGCGCGATGCGCGCAGGCCGGCCGGGCGCGGCTCGAAGGGGCAGGCGTCGGTGTGCAGCTTGCGCAAGGCGGCATGGATGCCGGCGAGCAGGCGCGCGTCGAAGCCGGTGCCGACGTTGCCCGCGTGGCGCAGGCGGCCCGCCTCGTCATGCACGCCCAGCAGCAGCGCGCCGAAGCCGGCGCGGCTGCCCTGCGGCGCGGTGTAGCCGCCGATGACGAACTCCTGCCGCAGGTGGTGCTTGAGCTTGATCCAGTCCGCGCTGCGCCGGCTGACGTAGGGCGAGTCGCGCCGCTTGCCGACGATGCCCTCGAAACCCAGGCGCGCGGCGGAGGCCAGCAGGTCGGCCGGCGGCGCGTCGAAGTCCTCCGAGAAGCGCAGCATGCCCGGCGGCCGCGTGCCCAGCGCCTCGCGCAGCGCGGCGCGGCGCTCGGTCACCGGCGCATCGCGCAGGTCGCGGCCGCCGAGGAAGGGCGCGTCGAACAGCCAGTAGACGATGCGGGACGTCGCCTGCCGGTCGAAGGCGTTCTGCAGCGCCTGGAAGTCCGGTGCGCCGCGCTCGCCTTCCACGCCGATCTCGCCGTCGAGCCAGGCCGAGCGCAGCTTCAGCGCGTCCAGCGCGCGCGCCAGCTCGGGCAGGCGCGCCGTCCAGTCGTGCCCGTTGCGGGTGAGGCAGCGCACCCGGCCCTTCGCATCGACGCGGGTCAGCAGGCGGTAGCCGTCGAACTTCAGCTCCCACAGCCACTGGGCCGGATCGGCCGGCGGCGAGGCGACCAGGGTGGCGAGTTCGGGGGCGAGGGTGTCGGGCAGGGCGTCATGCCCCTTGCCGCGTGCCCGCGGCCGCGCCGGGCGACTCGCGGCGGCCGGCGCGGCGGGCGGTGCGCCGAGCACGCTGTCCGGCTCGGCCTGCTCCACGTCGTAGTCGTCCAGCGGCCGGGCCTCGGCGTCGTCCTCCTTGATCAGCAGCCAGGCGGGCTTCTTCTCGTCGGCGGCGGAGCGCGGGCGCATCCGCACCAGCGTCCAGCCGCCGCGCAGCTTGCGGCCGTGGAGCGTGAACTTGAGCTTGCCCGCCTTCAGCGCGCGGCGCGCGTCGCCCTCGGGCGTCCAGATGCCGTTGTCCCACACGATGACGGTGCCGGCGCCGTAGTGGCCCTCGGGGATGGTGCCCTCGAAGCCGGCGTAGTCCAGCGGGTGGTCCTCCACCTGCACCGCCATGCGCTTGACGGCCGGGTCCAGGCACGGGCCCTTGGGCACGGCCCAGCTCTTCAGCGTGCCGTCCAACTCGAGCCGGAAGTCGTAGTGCAGGTGCGAGGCATGGTGCTTCTGCACCACGAAGGCCAGGGCGCCGGCGGCGGAGGGCGCGCCGCCGGTGGGCTCGGGCGTGGCGCTGAAGTCGCGCTTGCGGCGGTAGTCGCCGAGGGCGCGGCGGGCGGTGCCGGCGGAAGCGCGTCGGGAGCGGGTCTTCTCGGCCATGGCGGGCGGAGGCTCAGGCGGCGCGGCGCGACGGCGTGGCCCGGGCGGCGGACTTGCGCGGCGCCGTCTTTCGCGCCGCCTTCGCCGGCGCGCGGCCGCCGCTGCGCGCCTTGGCCGCCGGCTTGCGTTTGGGCGGCCGGGCTTCGTCGCCGTCCTCCCCGTCGTCCTGTTGTGCGGATGCGCCGCGCCCGCGGCCGCGCAGGCTGCGCTGCAGCAGCTCGGTCAGGTCCAGGATCTTGGCGCCACCGCCGGTCTCGCCGCGCTCCACCGGCGCCAGCCTGGCGACCTCCTCGGTCTGGCCGGCCGCCACCTTGCGGTCCACCAGCTTCATGATCTGCTCGCTGAACTCGTCGCGGTAGTCCTCGGGGTTCCAGGCGGTGCTCATGTCGTCCACCAGTTGCCCGGCCATGCGCAGCTCGCGCTCGGTGAGGCCGGCCTTCTTCGCATCGGCGTCGGGCAGCGGCAGGTCTTCCCAGGAGCGGATGTCCGAGCCCCAGCGCAGCAGGTTGAGCACCAGGCCCGGCCCGGCAGGCACCAGCGCGGCCAGGTGCTGCTTGGTCTGGATCACCACCCGCGCCACGCCGATGCGGCGGCTGCGCTGCAGGGTCTCGCGCAGCAGCGCGTACACCTTGGCGCCGCGGTTGATCGGGGCCACGTAGTAGGGCCGCTCCAGGTAGACGAAGGGGATGCCGTCGGCCGGCACGAAGCTCTCGATCTCGATGGTCTGCGTGGTGCGCGGGTAGGCGTCGGCGATCTCCTTGTCGCTCAGCACCACGTACTGGCCGCTCTCGTACTGCACGCCGCGCACGATGTGCTCGCGCGCGATCTCCTTGCCGGTCTTCTTGTTGATGCGCTTGTAGCCCACCGGGTCCATGCTGCGCTTGTCGAGCCAGTCGAAGTCGATGCCGCTGTCGCGCGTGGCCGAGTACAGCGCCACCGGGATGTGGACGAGGCCGAAGCTGATGGCGCCTTTCCAGAGGACGCGCGGCGCGGGGGCGGTGCGGGAGGAAGAAGAAGCGGATTTGGAAGCCATGGCGAAGACTCCTTCGATCCTCCACTCTAGGCAACCCGCCCGGCGGGCGGTGTAGGCGCGCAGGAGGCGCGCCCGTCTGTTGTCAGCCCAGCACGCGCTCGCTGCGCGTGGCGAAGTAGAACCACTCGCTGCCCGGCAGCGCACGCGCGTTGGGGAAGACGATGAAGCCGTCTCCCGGCGCCGCCACCACGGCGCCGTCGTGGCGCAGGCCGACCGGCTCGCCGGCGCGCACGGCGTCGAAGGTGGCCCAGTCGCGCACGAAGCGGTCGCCCTGGTGCAGGCGGTCGGACACGCCGGCCAGGCGCAGCAGGCGCGGCGCCGGCGGCGGCCCTTCGCCGGCCAGTTCGGGCGGCAGCGGCGCCATGCCCAGCAGCGCCAGCGTGCGGCGGATGGCGCGCCACGCCACCTCGGGCGCGACCGGGTCGCGGTGCTGGCCGCATTCCAGCGTCACGCCGTAGCCGCCGCGGCTGCGGATGTATTCGTTGGTGCCGCAGCCGTAGCCCAGCGCCTCGGCCCCCGGCGCCGCGCCGCCGGCGCGCTGCGCCAGGCCGGCGGCGTAGATGTCCAGCCAGCCCTCGACCACGGTGGGCGTGCGCAGGTGCAGCGCCAGGCGGCCTTCTTCCGCCGCGCGGGCGAAGGGCTCCAGCGGGCCGTCGTTGTCGCGCGGGCCGATCATGGCGAAGGCCTCGCCGCGGCTCTCGAAGGAGTGCAGGTCCAGCAGCACCTCGTGCCGCTCGATCAGCGGGCACAGCAGGTTGGCCAGGCGGTCCTCGTTGTCCACCGGCACGGTGCGCGGCATGAAGGCGCGGTTGAGGTTGCGCTCGCCCTCGCGCGCCAGGCGCCGCCGCGCCAGCGGGTTGGCGATCGGCACCAGCGTGAGCTGGCCGCGCTGCAGCGCGAGCGTGCCGTCCGCCAGTTCGCCGAGCACGCGCTCGATGCCAGCCGTGCCGCAGGTCTCGTCGCCGTGCACCCCGCCCATCACCAGCAGCCGCGGCCCTGGGCGCAGGGCGGCGAAGCCGTGGATGCGCAGGGTGTCGTCGGCGGGGGTGGCGGGCATGGGCGAAGGGCGGGCGTCAGCCGGCGAGCTGCGCCCGCATCGCGGCGATCACCGCCGCGTAGTCCGGCGCGTTGAAGATCGCGCTGCCGGCCACGAAGGTGTCGGCGCCGGCCGCGGCCACGCGGGCGATGTTGTCGGCCTTGATGCCGCCGTCCACCTCCAGCCGGATGTCGCGGCCGCTGGCGTCGATGCGCTTGCGCGCCTGTTCGATCTTGCGCAGGGCCGAGTCGATGAAGCCCTGGCCGCCGAAGCCGGGGTTGACGCTCATGATCAGGATCAGGTCGATGTCCTCGATCACCCAGTCCAGCACCTCCAGCCCGGCGCCGGGGTTGAACACCAGCCCCGGCCTGCAGCCCGCCGCGCGGATGGCCTGGATGCTGCGGTGCACGTGGGTCGAGGCGTCGGGGTGGAAGCTGATGTAGTCGGCGCCGGCCTTGGCGAAGGCCGCCGCCAGCGCGTCCACCGGCTCGACCATCAGGTGCACGTCGATCGGCACCGCCTGGCCGGCAGGTGTCTTCGCGTGCGGCTTGAGCGCCTCGCACACCATCGGGCCGAAGGTGAGGTTGGGCACGTAGTGGTTGTCCATCACGTCGAAATGGATCCAGTCGGCGCCGGCGGCGATGACGTCGGCCACCTCGGCGCCCAGGCGGGCGAAGTCGGCGGACAGGATGGAAGGGGCGATGCGGTGCGTGGGGCGGCTCATGGGCGCGCATTGTCGCGGGATTGCCCCGGGGATTGCCCGCAGACGGGCGGCCGGCGGCCGGTTGCTAACATCGGCGGCATGCCGCGCCCCGAGCACCCGATGACCGTGGAAGTGGAGCCGCAGTACCTTGCGGACCAGTCTTCCCCCGTGGAAGGCGTGTATACCTTCGCCTACACGATCACGGTGAGCAACGTGGCGGACTTCGCCATCCAGCTCATCGCGCGCCACTGGCTGATCGATGACGCCTCCGGCCACACGCAGGAGGTCAAGGGCCTGGGGGTGGTCGGGCAGCAGCCGCTGCTCGCGCCGGGCGAATCCTTCCGCTACACCAGCGGATGCCGGCTGCGGGCGCCGCGCGGCACCATGCAGGGGAGCTATTTCGTGGTGAGCGAGAAGGGCGAGCGCTTCGACGTGCCCATCCCGCTGTTCGTGCTGTCCGCCGAAGGCGGCAGTGATCCGCACGCCGCCGGCGTGCCGCGCGTCCTGCACTAGCGGGCGCCGGCCCGCAGGCGTCCAGAGAATTCCGGCGCCGGCCCCCCGGGCCGGCGCATCCGTCTTGTCCTGCCGATGAATTTCTTCACTTCCGAACTGCTGGGCTTCTGGGCCGAATGGGTGCGCCCCACGGCCGGGCTGCCCACCGTGGGCTGGGCGCTGCTGGTGGCCGCCGCGGCCGCCGCCGGCCACCTGGTGCAGCGCTACATGGGGCTGCCCAAGGTGGTGGGCTACGCGCTGGTGGGCACGGTGGTCGGCCTGGCCGGCTTCGGCGGCGCGGTCTGGCCGCTGCGGGGCACGGCCCTGTTCCTGCTCGAGCTGGGCGTGGCCATCGTGCTGTTCGAGGCGGGCGGGCGCCTGCCGCTGGGCTGGTTCCGCCACAACCCGATGGTGCTGGCGCAGAGCGTGGTCGAGTCGCTGCTGACCTATGCCGCGGTGTGGCAGTTGCTGACCTGGCTGGACGTGCCGGAGCCGGTGGCGGGGCCGCTGGCCACCATCGCCCTGGCGGCCTCGCCGGCGGTGCTGATGCGCGTGGCCATCGACACCCGCGCCTCGGGCCCGGTGACCGAGCGCGCGATGGCGCTGGCCACGCTGGGCACCTTCTACGCGCTGGTGCTGGGCTATGCGCAGGCCAGCCTGGTGGAGCGCACGCCGCTGGGCCTGTTCGACCGCTTCTACCCGGTGCTGGTGGTGCTGGGGCTGTCCTTCGTGGTGGGCGCGCTGATGGCGCTGGCGCTGCGCTCGGCGCTGCGGGTGATGAGCCCGACCAGCGAGAACACCTCGATCCTGCTGCTGGCCATCATCGGCGCCGGCGCGGCGGTGGCGACGCACTTCGGCGGCGCCGCGCCGCTGGCGGCGCTGATCGGCGGCGTGCTGCTCAAGCTGCTGAACCCGCGGCCGTGGGCGTGGCCGCAGCAGCTGGGCACGGCCTCCTCGCTGGTGACGATGCTGATGTTCGTGCTGGTCTCGATGGTGGCGGCGCAGGCCGAGTGGAGCCGGCCGGTGGCCACCACCGTGCTGGCGCTGATCGTGGTACGCACCATCGCCAAGATCGCCGGCGTGGCGCTGGCCAACCCGGGCAGCGGCGCGAGCTGGCGGCAGGCGGTGTGGGTGGGCTGCGCGATGTCGCCGCTGTCGTCCATCGCGCTCCTGATCGCCTCCAGCTTCGTCACCGCGTCGCCGCTGCTGGGTCACCTGGTCACGCAGGTGGCGCTGCCGGCCATCCTGGTGATGGAGGTGGTGGGCGCGGTGCTGGCCACGGTGGCCATCCACGCCGCCGGCGAGAGCTCGCGCCCCTGGCGGCCGGAGGCCTTCCCGCCCGCGGAAGAAACGCAACGGGATACACAACGATGACGCCCTCGATCTTTTCCGACGCACCCGCCGAGGCGGTGCACGTGCCGGAGGCGCTCAAGAGCCAGGCGGACCGCCGCATGGTGCCGCTGGAGCCCTTCAGCAGCTCCAAGGCGCTGTCGCTGGGCGTGGAGCTGGAGCTGCAGCTCGTCAACACGCACGACTACGACCTGGCGCCCTACGCCGAGGACATGCTGCGCGGCATGGCGCAGTTCAAGCTGCCGGGCAGCGTGGTGCCGGAGATGACCTCGAGCATGATCGAGATCTCGACCGACATCTGCCACTCGGCCGAGGACGTGCTCAGGCAGCTCACGCCCATCCGCGACGCGCTGGTGAAGACGGCCGACCGCCTCAACATCGCGGTGCTGGGCGGCGGCACGCACGCCTTCCAGCAGTGGCACGAGCGGCGCATCTACGACAAGCCGCGCTTCCGGGAGCTGTCGGAGCTGTACGGCTACCTGAGCAAGCAGTTCACCATCTTCGGCCAGCACGTGCACGTGGGCTGCCCCGACGCCGACGCGGCGCTGCTCATGCTGCAC
This sequence comes from Xenophilus azovorans DSM 13620, assembly GCF_000745855.1. Taxonomy (GTDB): domain Bacteria; phylum Pseudomonadota; class Gammaproteobacteria; order Burkholderiales; family Burkholderiaceae_C; genus Xenophilus; species Xenophilus azovorans. The sequence continues at coordinate 118,475 of NZ_JQKD01000008.1, read as the reverse complement.
CGCATGAGCCGCTACATCCCGCACTTCATCGCGCTGTCGGCCTCCTCGCCCTTCGTGCAGGGGCAGGACACGGCCTTCGACTCGGCGCGGCTGAACTCGGTGTTCGCCTTCCCGCTGTCGGGCCGCGCGCCCTTCACGCTGAGCTGGCGCGAGTTCGGCGACTACTTCGAGCGCATGACGCGCACCGGCGTCGTGCGCAGCATGAAGGACTTCTACTGGGACATCCGCCCCAAGCCCGAGTTCGGTACCATCGAGATCCGCGTCTTCGACACGCCGCTGACGGTGGAGCGCGCCGCCGCGCTGGCCGGCTACGTGCAGACGCTGGCCTCGTACTTCCTGCAGGAGCAGCCCTTCGTGCCGAGCGAGGACGACTACCTCGTCTACACCTACAACCGCTTCCAGGCCTGCCGCTTCGGCCTCGACGCCGTGTACGTGGACCCGGCCACCGGCGACCACCTGCCGCTGCGCGAGCACATCCTGCGCACCATGACCATGCTCGAATCGCACGCCAACACGCTCGACGCCACGCGCGCCTTCGCGCGCCTGCGCACCGACGTGGAGGCCAGCCACAACGACGCGCGCTGGCTGCGCGAGCGCCAGGGCAGGGAACGCCTGCTGGCCGAGGTGGTGCGGCAGGCGGCGCAGCGCTTCCGCACCCCGGCGGCCTGAGGACGCGATGGGCGAGTTCGAGCTGATCGCGCGCCACTTCACGCGCCCGGTCCCGCCGGGCGGCAGCGTGGCGCTGGGCGTGGGCGACGACTGCGCGCTGCTGGCGCCGGCGCCCGGCATGCAGCTGGCCGTCTCGTCCGACATGCTGGTGGAGGGGCGGCACTTCCTCGCCACCGTCGATCCGGCCGCACTCGGCCACAAGGCGCTGGCCGTCAACCTGAGCGATCTGGCCGCCGCCGGCGCGAAGCCGCTGGCCTTCACGCTCGCGCTGGCGCTGCCGTCGGTCGACGACGCCTGGCTGGCCGGCTTCGCGCGCGGCCTGTTCGCGCTGGCCGACGCGCACGGCTGCACGCTGGCCGGCGGCGACACCACGCGCGGCCCGCTCACGATCTGCGTCACCGTGTTCGGCGAGGTGCCCGCCGGCGGCGCGCTGCTGCGCTCCGGTGCCCGGGCCGGCGACGACCTGTGGGTGAGCGGCACGCTGGGCGACGCGCGGCTGGCGCTGGAGGTGTTCCGCGGCACGCTGGCCGTGCCGGCGGAGGTCTTCGCCGCCGCCCGCGCGCGCATGGAACGGCCCACGCCCCGCGTCGCGCTCGGCCAGGCGCTGCGCGGCACCGCCACCAGCGCCATCGACGTCAGCGACGGCCTGGCCGGCGACCTGGGCCACGTGCTGCGCGCCAGCGGCGTGGGCGCGACGCTGGATGCCGACGCCGCGGCCGCGCGCGTGGCCGCGCGCGGCGCGCCCGGCATGGAGGCCTTCGATGCGCCGGCGTGGCGCAGCCTCGCGCTGGCCGGCGGCGACGACTACGAGCTGGCCTTCACCGCGCCCGCCGCGGCGCGCGCCGCCGTCGAGGCGGCGGGGCGCGCCGCCGGCACGCCGGTCACGCGCATCGGCCGCATCGAGGCCGAGCCCGGCCTGCGCATCGTCGATGCGCAGGGTGCGCCGGTGGCGCAGCGCTTCGCTTCATTCGACCACTTCTCCTGAAGCATCGGCGGCGCGCCGGCAGCTTTCAGGCTTGCAGAACGGCGAGCTGGGTGTCGACGTCCCCGCCGAGCAGGCGCACCGTGGTCAGCAGGCGGAAGTAGGTACCCAGTTCGTATTCGGCCGTCATGCCGATCGCGCCGTGCAGTTGCACCGCCTGTTCGCCGATGAATGCCGCCGCCTCGGAGAGGGTCAGCTTGGCCGCCGCGAGGGCCTTGCGGCGCTCCCCGGAATCGGCGCGCACCGCCCAGTCCGCCGCCAGCGCGGCCATGGCCTGCGCCTTCAGCAACTGGATCCGCATGTCGATGAAGCGGTGCCGCAGCACCTGGAACTGGGACAGGGCCTGCCCGAACTGCCTGCGCTCGCCCAGGTAGCGCGCGGTCATTTCGCACACGGTCTGCATGGCTCCCACGCCGAGCGCGCCCAGGGCGGCGATGTGCCAGCCGTGCAGTTCCTCGATGAGCCCGTGCGCCGCCTTGCCTCGCGCCAGCAGCACCGCCTTGGGCACCGGGCCGGAGAGCTTCAGGTCGCCCAGCGGCGTGCCGTCGAGCCCACGGTAGCTTCGCGTGATGGTGCAGGCCTCGGCAGGCACCAGGAAGAGCGCGACCTCGTCGCCCTCGCCGGCCAGCCGCGCGGACACGATGAGTGCATCGGCGCCGGGCGCGTAGTGGACGCCGGTCTTGATGCCTTCGAGGCACACGCCGCCGCTCTCGATCCGGGCGACGGCCTGCGGCGCATGCCAGTCGTACCGGGTGCCGGCCTCGTCGAACGCCGGCGTGACGAGCGCGCCTGCTTCGGCCTCGTGCATGCGCGAAAGCCATTCCCGGGCCGCCCCGTCCGCGCATCCGCGAAGCGCCAGGGTGGCAAGCACCGAATGCGGGATGAACGGCGTCGACGCGCCCGCCCGGCCCAGCTCGCGCAGGGCCAGCATCGCCTCGGTTGCGCCGCCGCCGAGCATCTCCGCCTGCTCGGGCGCCAGCAGGCCGGTCACGCCGAGTCCGACGAGGCCCGCCCACAGGGCCTCCTCGCGCTGCGGATCGGCCTCGTCGGGGAGGCAGGGCGCCGCCTTCGCGTCCCGCAGGTAGCGCGCGAGCATGTCCTGCAGCATCTCCTGCTCTGACGACAGCCCCGCATCGGGCTCGCGGCCGGCCGGCGCGTCGAGCAGGAGCCTGGCGGTGATGTTCTTCTGGATCTCGTTCGAGCCGCCGTAGATCGAGGTCTTCCGCATGTTGAGATAGGTGGCGGCCAGCGGCGCGCACCAGCTCGCGCGCGCGTCGCCCGCCACCCCGCCCCGCCTGAGCGCTTCGCGATCGAAGACCAGGCTGCCCGATGCGCCGGCCAGCAGGCTCAGGTCGGCGATCGCCTGCTGCAGCTCCGAGCTGACGATCTTCAGGAACGACGCCGAGTGCGCATCGGTCACGCTCCCGGACGTGAGCAGCCGGAGGTTGACCGTCTCGATGGTCACCAGCTCGGCCTCGAGCCGTGCCAGCCGGGCGCCGAACAGCGGGTCGTCGATCAGCCGGCGCCGGCCGCACGGCTCCCGCTCGGCGATGCCGCGCAGCCGTGCCAGGTCGCGGCGGCACCAGCCCATCATGGTCCCGAAGTTGGCGCGCTCGTGCGCCAGCAGGTACTTGGCGTAGGTCCAGCCGCGGTTCTCCTCTCCGACGAGGTTCTCTGCCGGTACCTCGACGTCGTTGAACCAGACCTCGTTGATCTCGTGCGCCCCGTCGAAGGTGATGATCGGCCGGATCTCCACGCCCGGCGAGCGCAGGTCGATCAGAAGAAAGGAAATGCCCTCCTGCGGCCGGCCCTGCGTGCTCGTGCGCACGAGGCAGAAGATCCAGTCGGCGTACTGCCCGTGCGTGTTCCAGACCTTCTGGCCGTTCACGACATAGCGGTCGCCGCGGCGCTCGGCGCGGGTGCGCAGGGAAGCCAGGTCCGAGCCCGCGCCCGGCTCGGAGTAGCCTTGCGACCACCAGTGCTCCAGGCTCGCGATGCGCGGCAGGAAATGCTGCTGCTGCGCCGCGTTGCCGTACTTCATGAGCACGGGCGCGACCATCTTGTAGCCGAAGGGAACCAGCTCGGGCGCCCCCGCCAGCGCGCACTCCTCCTCGAAGATGTGGCGTTGGATCGCATCCCAGCCCGGGCCGCCCTGCTCGACGGGCCACGGCGGCGTCCCCCATCCGCGCGCATGCAGGGCGCGATGCCATTGCACGTAGTCCTCGCGCTCCAGCGCATAGCCGCCCAGCACCTTGCGGCGGGTCTGCGCCGGCAGATGGCTCGCGATGAACGCGCGCACCTCGGCGCGGAACTGCTCCTGCCCGCTCGTCAATCGAAACGACATCGATCCGTCCTCGTGCGCCGGATCAGTTGCCGGTGAAGCGCGGCGCCCGCTTCTCGACGAAGTGCGCGACGCCCTCGCGGAAGTCCTCGCTCTTCACGCTTTCCGACATCTCGCGGTTCGCGTCGATGGTGGCCTCGGCCAGGGTCTGGAACGGCACCTCGTACTGCTGCCGCTTGATGACGCGCATGGAGCGCGGCGACACGTTGTCGACCAGGTCGCGCGCGTAGGCGTAGGTGGCCTCGGCGAGCTTCTCGGGCGGATGCAGCTTGTTGACCAGCCCCATCGACAGCGCCTCGTCCGCGCGGAACTTGCGGGCGGACAGCAGCAGGTCGAGCGCGTTCGCGTGCCCGACGATCAGCGGCAGCATCCAGCTCAGCCCATGCTCGGCGATGAGGCCGCGGCGCGCGAACGAGGTCGAGAACACGGCGGTGTCGGCCGCGAAACGGATGTCGCAGTACAGCGCGTGGACCAGCCCGATGCCGGCCGTCGCGCCGTTGAGCATGCCGATCACCGGCTTGGGCACGGCGGGGTAGAACGAATAGCGCGTCTGGTAGTCGGGACGGCGGTTCATGTCGAACGGACGCATCCACGAATCGCTCCTGATGTCGTTCGGGTCGAGGTCCTTCAACTCGTCCATGTCGGCGCCGGCGCAGAAGCCGCGGCCCGCGCCGGTCAGCACGATGGCGCCGACGCCTTTGTCCTGCGCGGCCTGTTCCATCGCGTCGCGCACTTCGCGCTCCATGGTCTGCGTCCACGCGTTCAGGCGCTCGGGGCGGTTCAGCGTGATGGTCGCAACGCGGTGCTCGACGGTGTAGAGAATGTCCTGGTAGCTCATGGCGTTCCTCGATGGATGGGCGCCCGTCACGCGGCGCTGTTCTGCCTGGGGCGGACGAGATAGGCCTGCGTCTCGGGCCGTTCGCGCAGTTCACGCGCCCAGCGGCCGAGCACCTTCTCGATGCGCGGCGCGGCGACGCCGAGCTGCGCCATCGCGACGCCGCCGTTGACGGATTCGCGGTAGTCGCTGATCAGGCCGTCGCGCAGCTCGAAGCGGCTGATGCCGTCGATGACGACGAACTTCCCGGCGAAATCAGGCACACGCGAGGTGAAGCTCGACAGCGACCAGGCGTAGGCCAGGTTGCCGTTGCAGACGGGGTCGAACATCTCCCACCGGTAGTCCGGCCCGGCGTCGCGGTGGAAGAGCCCGGACATCATGTGCGCGATGTCGGCACGGCCGGTGTGGTCGCCGTAGATGTAGTCGTGGTAGACGCCGTCGGGCGTGAAGCAGGCGGCGAAGGCCTCGCCATCGCCGGCCTCGGCGGCGGCCGTGAAGCGCTGCAGGAGCGCGCAGAACTCGTCTTGGGTCATGGGATCCGGTCCTGTGGAGGGGAAGGGGAAGACTTCAGGCGTTCGCCTTCAGGCGCAGCCGCGCCCGGTCGATCTTTCCGGTGGCGTTGTGCGGCAGCGAATCGACGAAGCGGACTTCGCGCGGCACCTTGTAGCGGGCGAGCTGCGTCTCGCAGACACCCAGGATGTCCCTGTCGGTCAGTGCCGCGGAAGCCCTGACGTACGCGACCACGCGCTCGCCGAGCCGCGAATCCGGCACGCCGATGGCCGCGGCCTCGAGCACACCCGGGATGCCGTAGAGCACTTCCTCGATCTCGCGCGGATAGATGTTGTAGCCGCCGGTGATGATCAGTTCCTTCTTGCGGTCCACGATGTACAGGAAGCCGTCCGCGTCGACGTAGCCGATGTCGCCGCTGTGGATCCAGCCGTCCTTGAAGGTGGCGGCCGTCATCTCGGGTTGCCCCCAGTAGCCGCGCGCCATGCCCGGCGTGCGGATGATGACTTCGCCATGCTCGCCGACCGGCACCTCTTTCCCGTCGTCGTCGCAGATGCGCAGCTCGACGCCCCAGTAGGGCTTGCCGGCCGAGCCCATGCGCCGGCCCTCGGGGTCGAAGCGGTTGCCGACGATGGACGGGCTCGCCTCGGTCATGCCGTAGCCCTCCGAGATCAGCACGCCGTACTTCTCCTCGAAGCGCCGGTGGACCTGCTCGGGCAGCGCCTGGCCGCCGGACACGCAGGCGCGAAGCGTCGACAGGTCGAGGCCCTCGGGCACGGGTGCCTCCAGCAGGGTCCAGTACATGGTGGGCACGCCCATGAAGACGCTGACCTTCTCGCGCTCGATGGTCCGCAGCGCCGTCTGCGCATCGAACTTCGGCGCGAGGACCAGCCGCCCCCCCACGTGCAGGAAGGTCGAGAACAGGCAGGTGTGCGCGTAGACGTGCGCGAAGGGCAGCACGCCATAGCCGACGTCCTGCGGCGTGAGCTTCAGCAGGTCGTTGGCGAAGGCCTGGATGTTCCACAGCAGGTTGAAGTGCGACAGCTCCACGCCCTTGGGCCGGCCCGTCGAGCCGGAGGAGTAGAGGATGACCGCCGTCTCGCCGGGCTCGAACTCCGGAAACGGGAACGCCAGCTTGCCGGGCATCAGGGTGAGCCCCGCGGCCTCCACGCCCACGTCGATGATGGTGCCGCGCGCGTTGAACTCGGGCAGTGCCTCGCGCAGCTCGGCGGCATGGCGTCCGTCGTCGATGATCAGCGCCGGGCTGCAGTCGCGCGCGATCGCGGCGATTTCCGGGGTGACCAGCAGCGGATTGACCGGCACCGGGATCGCCCCGCTCTGCAGGACGCCCTGGTAGATCACCACCCAGGCGATCGAGTTCGGCAGCGCGATCACCACGCGCTCGCGCGGCTTCACCCCCATCACGCGCAGCGCGTTGGCGCAGCCCGCGGCCATCAGGTCGAGTTCGCCGTAGGTGACGTTGCGGTCGCCTTCCGTCAGCGCGACCGCGTGGGGCCGCGTCCGGGCGTGCCAGCGCACCGACTCGGCAATGTTCAGGGCCATTTCTCGGATTCCTCTTTGTTCGTGTAGTGATTCAGCGCCCGGCGCCCCGGCGGCGGCGGAACAGGCCGCCGATCATGGGCACCAGGCCGCGCGGGAAGAAGATCATCGCCACGATGAGCAGCACGCCGTAGGCGATGAACCGGAAAGTTTCCGCCACGCGCAGGACCTCGGGAAGCGCGACGACGAGCCCGGCGCCGACCAGCGGCCCCGCCAGCGTGCCGCTGCCGCCCAGGATCACGGCGAGGATGGCGTTCATCGATGCGTCCACCGAGAAGGGCGAGGGGTTGATGAATCCCACGTAGTGCGCGTACAGGGCGCCCGCGAAGCCCGCATACAGCGCGCTGCCGATGAACGCAGCCAGCTTGTAGCGCGCGCACGAGATGCCCAGTGCCTCGGCATAGTTCTCGTTCTGCCGGGTCGCCTGCCAGGTGCGCCCGACGCGCGAGCGCACCAGCCATGCCGCCGCCACGCTGGTCATGACGAGCGCGGCCAGCACGAGATAGTAGTAGTGCGAACGGTTGCTGAAGTCGATCTCGCGGCCGGCCAGGTGAAAGCCGGCCGGCACGGGGATCCGGCTCAGGCCCGACTCGCCGCCCGTGATGTCGATCGCGTTGATCAGCACGATGAAGATCACCATGTTGTAGGCCATGGTCACGATCGCGAAGTAGTGCCCCTTCACGCGCAGGGACGGATAGCCCGCCACCAGCGCCACCGCGCCGGTGAGCAGCGGCGCCACCAGCAGCGAGGCCCACACCGGCAGGCCCAGCCGCATGCTCAGCAGGGCCGAGGCGTAGGCGCCGACGCCCATGAAGCCGCCCTGCACGATCGAGACGTAGCCGGTGTAGCCCTGGATGAAGTTGGCACCCTGCGCCACGATGGCCCAGACCATCGCGAGCACCGCCAGGTGGATGTAGTACTTGACGTCGAGCACCAGCGGCAGCAACGCGGCCAGGACGACGAGCAGGAGAACAGGCAGCTTCTTCATCATATCGGTCTCCTCATCCCTTCTTTCTCATGAGGCCCTCGGGGCGCAGCAGCAGCACCCCGATCATGATCACGAAGGAGATCACGTCCTTGTACGCCGACGACAGGAAGCCGGCCGACAGCGACTCGCTGACGCCGAGGATCAGCCCGCCGACGATCGCGCCCGGGATGGAGCCCAGTCCGCCCAGGATGAGCACGGCGAAGCCCTTGATGACCAGGCCGCCGCTCACGCCGGGCGCCACGGCGAAGAGCGCGCCGACCAGGGCGCCCGCCGCCACGGCGAGCGCCGAGCTGAGCGCGAAGACGATCATCGAGACGCGGTTCACGTTCACTCCCATCAGGATGGCCGCCGGCCGGTTCTGGGCCACGGCCCGGATCGCCGAGCCCATCCACGACTTGTTGATGAACAGCGTCATCGCGACGACCAGCACGACGGCGATGATGAAGACATAGGCGCGCAGCTCGGGGATGACGACGTCGCCGAACTCGAACACGTCGCCGAAGGGGCTGGGCACGATCACCTGGTCGGGCCCGAACATCAGCAGGTTGAGCTTCTCGATCAGCATCGTCAGGCCGAGCGCGATGATGAAGGCGTTGATGGGCGCGTCGTTGCGCACCGGGTGGTAGGCGAGCCTCTCGATCAGCACGCCGAGCGCGGCGCCGGCGACCATGGCCAGCGGCATGGCGGCCAGCATGTTCACGCCCAGCGTCTGCATCAGCCAGTACGTCAGGTAGCCGCCGAACATCGCCACGCTGCCGTGGGCGAAGTGAGCGATGCCCAGGATGCCGAAGATGATGGTCAGGCCCAGGGCGATCAGCGTGTACACGCTGCCCACCACCAGGCCGTTCAATACTTGCTGGATGAGTTCGGTCATCGCCGCCAGGCCCCGTTCAGGAGGATGAGCCGCACCCGCCGCACGGCGCGTGCGGGCTGCGGGAAGAAGAAGAAAAACAAGGGGCCATGGACCGCACCGCGCAGCCCGATGGCCCGCGAGTCACTTGCGCAGCGAACGCAGGTAGGCGGAGTAGGCCTTGGCGTCCGACGGCAGTTCGCCGGCGAAGGTCCACTTGCCTCCTTTCCACACGAAGGCGCCGTTGGAGATGTAGGCCTGGCCGTTCTCGTCGAACATCCTGCCGTCGATCGGGATGTACTTCAGCAGCGCGTCCGAAGGCACCGGCAGGGAGCGGACCGCCGCGATCAGCTTCTTCACGTCGTCCACGCTCTGCGCCTTCCTGATCGCGTCGCGCAGCACGTACACCTGGTCGTAGGCGTACGCCGTGTTGGGCGTCGGCTCTTCCTTGTACTTGGCCTTGTAGGCTTCGGCGAATCGCCTGGCGTTCTGGCTGCCCAGGGCCTGCACCGAGAACTCGACCGCCAGCAGGTCGGTCACGCCTTCCATCTGGTCGTTGGTCGCGACCTTGAGGAACTGCGCCTCGCTGCCGCCGCTGAAGCCGTAGCGCGGCATCTTCATGCCCAGCTCCTTCGACTGGCGATAGGCGAAGGCCGCCTGCTCGACATAGCCGGAGATGAACACCGCGTCGGGCTTGAGCGCGCGCAGCTTGGTCAGCTGCGAGCTCATGTCGCGGTCGTGGCCGCCGAAGGTCTCGACCGCGGCCACCTTGCCGCCCGCCTCGGTGAAGGCCTTGATGAGCTCCTCGCGGTACTGCGTGAACAGGGCCACGTCGCGCACGGCCAGCACGCCCAGGTTGCGCACGCCCTTCTCGTACAGGTAGCGGCCGGCCGCGGCGCCCGTGTAGTCGCCCGGCGGCCGGGTGCGGAACACGTTGGCGTTGCCGGCGGCGGTGATGTCGCGCGCGCCGGCCGTGCCCACGAGCATCAGCACGTCCTCGCGGCCGATGAAGGACGCCACCGCGCCGCCGGAGGCCGAGCAGCAGAAGCCCAGGAGCACCTTGACGTTGTCGCGGTCGATCAGCTTGCGCACGACGTTGGTCGCCTCGGTCGGGTCGGCCTTGTCGTCGTAGGCGATGGTCTTGATGCGGTAGGTGTCGCCGCCCACCGCGATGCCGCCCGCCGCATTGATCTCCTCGACGGCGAGCTCGATCGCCCGCTGCTGCGGCAGGCCGTACACGGCGCCGCCGCCGGAGAGCGCGTCGCTGATGCCGACGGTCAGTGTCTTGTCGGCCGCCTGGGCGCCCAGCGACGCCAGGGCCAGGGCGGCGGCTGCGCAGGCGGCGCGCAGTGTGCGGTTCGGATGCTTGGATGTCATGTTTGTCTCTCTTTCCTGTTGACGAAACGGGTGGCTCGCGCCGGTCAGTGCCCGAGGTAGGCGTTGCTGATTTCGGGATTGCCGCGAAGGCTCGGGCTGTCGCCTTCGAGGCGCACGGTCCCCGCCTCCAGCACGTAGCCGCGGTCGGCCACGCGCAGGGCCATGGAGACGGTCTGCTCCACGAGCAGCATCGTCACGCCGCGGGCCTTGATCGCCAGCAGGATCTGCTCGACCTCGTCGACGATCTTGGGCGCCAGGCCGAGCGAGGGCTCGTCCAGGATGCACAGCCGCGGACGCGCCATGAGCGCGCGTGCGATGGCGACCATCTCCTGCTCGCCGCCCGACAGGGTGCCGGCCTTCTGGCCGATGCGCTCCCGCAGCCGCGGAAAGAGGCCGAGCATCTCGTCGAGATCCGACTGCCAGCCTCCGGCGCGGCGGCGGCTGTAGGCCCCCATCCGCAGGTTCTCGAGCACGCTCATCTCGCCGAAGACCTGGCGGCCCTCGGGGCACATGCTGATGCCCAGGTGCGCGATCTCGTGGCCGGGCAGCGAACGCAGCGAACGGCCCTCGAACCGCACGTCGCCGCCCTTGATGGGAACGAGCCCGCAGACCGCCTTCAGCGTGGTCGACTTGCCGGCGCCGTTCGGTCCGATCAGGGCGACGCACTCGCCCTGCCCGACCTCGAAGGAGACGCCGTGCACCGCTTCGATGCTGCCGTAGGCGACGACCAGATCAGTGACTTGCAGCATCGCCGTGGTGTCCCAGGTAGGCCTCGATCACGGCCGGGTTGTTGCGGATTTCGGCCGGGGTGCCTTCGGCGATCTTTTCCCCGAAGTTGAGCACGACGATGCGCTGGCACACCTCCATGATCAGGCCCATGTGGTGCTCGATCACCATCACGCTCACGTCGCGCTCGGGCAGCCGCCTGATCAGCGCGGACAGCACGCGGCGCTCGCTCGCCACCATGCCGGCGGCCGGCTCGTCCATCAGCAGCACCGCCGGGCGGCTGGCGAGCGCGCAGGCCACCATGAGCAGGCGCTGCTCGCACACGCTGAGCATCGACACGCGCACGTCGCCGCGCCCGCCGAGGCCGACGAAGTCCAGCAGCTCGAGCGCCTCGCCGCGCACCCGCTGCGCGTCGGCGCGGGCCCCCGCCAGGCCGAGGACGTTGGTGGCCACGCTGCCCTGGTAGCGCAGGTTGGCGCCCACCAGGACGCTGTCGAGCGCGGTGAACTCCTCGAACATCTGCGTGGTCTGGAAGGTGCGCGCCAGCCCCTGCGCCACCACGCGGTTCGCCGGCAGGCCATGGATGGGGGTGCCCCCGAGGCGGATCTCGCCGGCCGTCGGCGGCATCGTTCCGGAGATCACGTTCACGCAGGTCGACTTGCCGGAGCCGTTGGGCCCGATCAGGCCGACCACCTCGCGTGCGCCCACGTCGAAGCTCACGCCCTTGAGCGCCGTCACGCCGCCGAAGACCTTCCTGACGCCGTCGAGGGTCAGCAGCGCGGCCCGCGGGGCCCGTGTGTCGGTTTGCATCGTCGTCATCGCGCTGCGGCTCAGGCGGCCTTGGGGGGCAGCGGCATCTGGATGGCCTTGTGCTGGAGGAACTCCTCCATGCCGTAGACGCCGTTCTCGCGGCCGATGCCCGACTGCTTGTAGCCGCCGAACGGCGCCTGGATGTTGAAGGGCGCGCCGTTGATGTCGACCTGGCCCGTTCGCATCCGGCGCGCCACGCGCAGCGCCCGCTCCACGTCGCCGGACCACACGCCGCCGGCCAGGCCGTAGTCGCTGTCGTTGGCCAGCTCGACCGCGTGCGCCTCGTCGCGGTAGCACAGGATCGACAGCACGGGACCGAAGATCTCCTCGCGCGCCAGCGCCGAGGCGGGATCGACCTTGCCGAAGACCGTCGGCGCGACGAAGTACCCGCGTGCGATGCCCGCGGGCGCCTGGCTGCCGCCGGCGATCAGCTCCGCGCCGCTCGCAATGCCCGCGTCGATGCAGGCGCGCACGCGCTCCAGTTGGCGCTTGTTGGCCAGCGGCCCGAGGCGGGTGCCTTCCTCCATCGGGTCGCCGACCGCGTGGCCCGCGACGGCGGCGGCGACCAGCGGCTTGATCTGCTCGTAGGCCGACGCCGGCACCAGCATCCGCGTGTGCGCGGAGCAGGTCTGCCCGGCGTTCTGGAAGCAGGAGGCGACGACGCCCTTCGCCGCCGCCGCGAAGTCCGCGTCGTCGAGCACCACCGCAGCCGACTTGCCGCCCAGTTCGAGCGCGACCTTCTTGACCGACGCAGCGCACAGTTGCGCGACGCGCCTGCCGGCCGCCGTGGAGCCGGTGAAGGACACCATGTCCACCTGCGGATGGCGCGCCAGCGCCTCGCCCACGGTCGGCCCGTCGCCTGTCACCAGGTTGAACACGCCGGCCGGCAGGCCCGCCTCCTCGATGACCTCGGCCAGCAGGAGCGCGCTCAGCGGCGCCGTCTCGGCGGGCTTGAGCACCACGGTGCAGCCCGCGGCCAGCGCCGGCGCCACCTTGCACGTGACCTGGTGCAGCGGGTAGTTCCAGGGCGTGATCGCGGCCACCACGCCCACCGGCTCGCGCACCACCAGCGAATGCCCGACCCGGGCTTCGAACTCGAACTCCGCCGCAAGCCGGGCGTACTGCGCCCAGGCGTACAGCGGCCCCGCCACCTGCATCTTCCCGCACTGCCCGAGCGGCATGCCGACTTCCGCGGTGATCAGGCGTGTGAACGCCTCCGCCCTCGCCTTCATGCCCCGGGCCACCTTCTGCAGCAGGGCGCCGCGCTCCTGCGCGGGCAGGGCCGACCACGCCGGGAAGGCGCCGCGCGCGGCACGCACGGCCCGCTCGACATCCCCGGCGGAGCACGAAGGCACGCTGCCGATGACCTCCTCGGTCGCCGGATTGACCACGAGGTGCCTGCCTCCCTCCTGGATGGGGCGGACCCACTCGTTGCCGATGAAGACGAGATCAGTCTGCTGCATGTGCTCTCCACGACCGGCCGGACCGGCCGTGGACGTCATCCACGAGCACCGAATCGAACCGTTGCCAAAATCGTAAATGAACAAAAGCGAACATGTTCGTTAATTTTCTAAGTGAAATCCCTTGATTGTTCAATCCGAAAACAAGCGATCAACGCGCCAAAGTGGCCCCTCGTAGAATTCGGCGCCCCCCGGCCCTCCTCCTTTCGGGAGGAGCTGCAGCCGCATGCAACCCGCTGAGAGCGAGAGAAGGCCGTAAATCCCCGTGTCGGAGCGACTGAACCCCAGGCAGCAGGCGCTGGTCGAGCGCGTCAAGCGCGAAAGAAGCTGCTCCGTCGAATCCCTGGCGGCCGCGTTCGAGGTCACGCCGCAGACGATCCGGCGCGACATCCTCCAGCTCGAACAGCTCGGCCTGCTGCGGCGCTATCACGGCGGGGTGACCCTCCCCGGCGGCGCCGACAACCTGGCCTACACGACGCGACAGACGCTGCTGTCCACCGAAAAGCGGCTCATCGCCGAGCTGGTGGCGCAGCACATCCCGGATCGCTCGTCGCTCTTCATCAACCTCGGCACCACGACGGAAGAGGTCGCCAAGGCGCTGCACCGGCACAGCGGGCTGCGCATCCTCACCAACAACCTGAATGTCGCCATGACGACGTGCGACTACCCCGAGGCGGAAGTCACGGTGGTGGGCGGCGTGGTGCGGCCGCGCGACCGCGGGGTGACGGGCGAGGTCGCCATCGACCTGATCCGCCAGTTCAACGTCGACTACGCGGTCATCGGCATTTCGAGCATCGACCTGGACGGCACCCTGCGGGACTATGACTACCGCGAGGTCCGGGTGACGCAGGAGGTCATGGCGCAGGCCCGGCAGGTGTTCCTGGTGGCCGACCACTCCAAGTTCGGCCGCCCCGCCCTCGTGCGCCTCGGCGAACTGCGCGACATCGATGCGTTCTTCACCGACATCCCGCCGCCTGCCGGCCTGCTGGCCGCCCTGCAGGGCAGCAAGACGGCGGTGCACGTCGCGCAGCCGTCCGAGCCGGCCGCCGAGGCCGCGCCGCGCCACGCGAGGAAGCACAGGCCGAGATAGCGGCCCGTCGCTCCGTCCCCGCGCGGGAAGGCCCGTGACAGCCAGGCGCGAGCCGATACCATTCCATGGCGCAAACGCGTGTCCGATACCGGCCCACCCCAGCGCGGCGCCCCGCATGACCCAGTCCGCTCCCCCGCCCCAGGCCACGCCTGTCCCGCCTCCCTCTTCCTCCTCCTCCTTGCCATCCCCGCGCCCCACCTTCCACTTCGCCTGGTCGCATCCGGCCCACGCCATCGCCCTGGGCTTCGGCGCCGGCCTCTCGCGCTGGGCGCCGGGCACGGTCGGTACGCTGTGGGCCTGGGCCGCGTATGCGCTGCTGGGCCAGGCGCTGTCGGCGGCGGCGATCGCCACGGTCATCGCCGTCTCGCTGGTGGTCGGCTGGTGGGCCTGCACCCTCACCGCGCGGCACATGGACGTGGCCGATCCGTCCAGCGTCGTGTGGGACGAGGTGGTCGCCTTCTGGATCGTGCTGTGGCTGGTGATGCCGGCCGGCTTCTGGGCCCAGGCCGTCGCCTTCGGGCTGTTCCGCTTCTACGACGCCGTCAAGCCCGGCCCGGTGGGCTGGGCCGACCGGCTGTGCAAGCGCCCGGCCGGCGCCGCGCCGCACGAGGGCTGGGGCTGGGCCGGCTTCGGCATCCTGTTCGACGACCTGGCGGCGGCCTTCTGCACGCTGCTGACGATCGCGGCGTGGCGCTTTTTCTTCTTCTGACGAGGACCCGGCGATGGACCTGGACGCACTCGACACCCCCGCCCTGGTGGCGCGCCTGGCCGAGCGGCTGCAGGCGCAGGGCCGCATGATGGCCACGGCCGAGAGCTGCACCGGCGGCCTGATCGCCGCCGCCTGCACCGACCTGGCCGGCTCCAGCAACTGGTTCGAGCGCGGCTTCGTCACCTACTCCAACGCCGCCAAGACGGAACTGCTGGGCGTGGATGCGGGCCTCATCGCCGCGCACGGCGCCGTGAGCGAGCCGGTGGCCCGCGCCATGGCTGCCGGGGCGGTGGCCCGGTCGGCGGCGCAGGTGGCGGTGGCCGTCACCGGCGTCGCCGGGCCGGCGGGCGGCTCGCCCGACAAGCCCGTAGGCACCGTGTGGTTCGGCTGGAGCGTGGACGGCGCCGTGCAGGCCGACCGCCGCCGCTTCGAGGGCGACCGCGCCGCCGTGCGCGCCGCCACCGTGCACCATGCCCTGCGCGTGCTCGCGGGGTTGCTGGCACGCTGAGGCCATCTGGCTTACCCTGAACCTCGCGCGAACCGACTGGAGACTGCCCGATGAACACGCCCGCGAACGACGACCTGCGTTTCGTCCTCAACGCCGACCAGAGCCGCCACGAAGCCTGGGCCGGCGACACGCTGGCCGCGTATGTCGAATTCAGCCAGCTGGCCAACGGGGTGCTGTTCTCCCACACGGAAGTGCTGCCGGCCTTCGAGGGCCGCGGCATCGGCTCGGCCATCGCCCGCCATGTGCTGGACACGGCGCGGGCCGAGGGCCAGCCGGTCATCCCGGCCTGCCAGTTCATCGCCGGCTACATCCGCAAGCACCGCGAGTACGTCGACCTCGTGCGCCCCGAGACCCAGCGCGCCTTCAACATCTGACGGCGCGGCCGTCAATGCGTTGCGGTGGTCCACGCCATGCGGCGCAGCATCTCCTGCTGGCGCGCGGCCTCGGCCTCGCGCAGGCTGCGGGCGGCGCGGGCCGCGGTGTATTCGGCATAGAGCGCGTCGATGGCGCGCTCCCAGTCGTCGTCGGCTGACGCCTCTGCGGCGGCGGGCGGCGGGGGCACCTGCGCGATGCCAGCCTTGCGCAGGATGTCGGCCTTCTGGGCGATGGACAGCATGGTGGTGGTGCGAGGTCGAGGGATGATGTTGCGAACAGTAACAACTGATCGCGCCGCGCGCATCCACCACCCGGGTTAGTCCGGAGCCGGCCTTGCGCAATAGTGCCGAAGCCGGGCGTTCATCCTCACACCACCGTCGGCACCGCCGCGCCGTCCATCGACAGCACCGCGCCCGTGACGTAGCTGGCGCGCGCCGAGGCCAGGAACAGCACCGCGTCGGCGATCTCCTCCGGCTCGGCGATGCGGCCCAGCGGCAGCCGCTCGGCGGCGCGGGCCAGCGCCTCCTCCACCGTGCCGCCGCGGTGCCGGGCCTCGGCGGCCAGGCCTTCCTGCAGCCGCTCGGTGGCGGTGAGGCCGGGGTTGACCACGTTCACCCGCACGCCGCGGCGCGCGTACGCGTTGGCGAGGCCGGCGCTGGCCAGCATCAGCGCCGCGTTGGCGGCGCCGCCGGCCAGGTGGATGGGGCTGGCGACCTTGCCGCCCGCGCCCACCACATTGACGATGGCGCCGGCGCCGCGCGCGGCCATGCGCTTGACCAGCGGGTCCATCATGTGGATGTAGGTGAAGTACTTGGCCTGCATGGCGGCGTGCCAGCGGGCGGCGTCCAGTTCGTCGGCCGGCGTGCGCCGCGCGGCGCCGGCGGCATTGACCAGCACGTCCACCGGCCCGTGCGCCTGCTCGATGCGGTCGAGCACCGCGACGGCGGCCAGCGGGTCGCTCAGGTCGGCGGAGAAGGTCGCCACCTGCAGCGCGGCGTCGGGCCGGGCGTCGGCCAGCGACAGCGCCGCCTCGGCCAGCGCGGCCTCGTTGCGCGCCACCAGGCTGACGCGCGCGCCCTCGCGCAGAAAGCCGCGCGCGCAGGCCAGGCCGATGCCCTTGCTGCCGCCGGTGACGAGAACATGCCTGCCTGCGAGTTCAAGATCCATGCGGCCATTGGGGCTCAGCGGACGCAGGCTGTCAAACGCCCGATGCCAAGGCCCCACGCTTCCTGCCGGAACGCCGTGGACCTTCTACGCGCCGTGGCACTTCTTGTACTTCTTGCCGCTGCCGCAGGGGCACAGGTCGTTGCGGCCCGGCTCGTCGGCCCTGCGCGCGGCCTGCACGCGCGGGCCCAGGCTCTTCCAGAGCTGGCGCAGGTCGTACACCGCCCAGATCGCCTCGCCGAAGTCCTCCAGCCGCTGCTCGCTCACGGTGGGCGGGCCGTCTTCGGCGTACATGGAGACGGCCGGCGGCGCGGTGTCGTCGCCGGCCAGCACCTCGATGGCTTCCAGCGCGTCCTCCAGCATGGCGGCGACCTCCTTGTCGCGCGGCGGCGCCCAGTCGTCGGCCCACTGCTCCACCGCCGCCAGGAAGCCCAGCGCCCACATCTGGCCGAAGGCGGGGATGTCGCCGTCGCCCGGCGCGTCGGCGCGCTCGTCCTCGGGCAGGGCGGCGATGGCGCCGCGCAGGTCCAGGCACTCGGGCTGCAGGCAGCGCTCGTCCTCCAGTGCGTCCAGGTCCGGTGCGTCCAGCGCGACCTCGATCTGCCGCCAGCGTCGGCGCCAGCGCCAGACGAACTCCATGTGCTGCGCCGGCGAGAAGCCCTCGCCGAAGAGCGCCGGCCAGTATTCCTGCGGCTCGATCGGCCGGCGCGTGCAGACCATCGCCGTCATGAAGCCGTCGCAGAACTCCCACTGCGGCACCTCGGCGCCCTGCTCGCGCATGGCGTCGAGCTCGTCGTCGAGGAAGTCGAAATCGTCGGTGGAGAGAGGGGCCAGGGCGGCGTCGGCGGGTGGATCGGCTGTCATGGGAAGGCTCGAAGATGAGCGCCCTATCATGCAGCACGCAGCCACGCCCCGAAAGAAGATGGCCCGATGAACCCCCTGCCCCCCCTCCGCTACCTGAGCTTCGCCCTGTGCGTGGCCGGCCTGGCGGCCAGCCTCGCCGCGGCGCTGCTGGTTCCGCACCTGTGGGCCGCCTGGCTCGCGCTGGCGGTGTTCGCGGTGCTCGCCGGCACCGGCGTGCACGACCTGCGGCAGACGCGCCATGCGGTGCTGCGCAACTACCCGGTCATCGGGCACCTGCGCTTCCTGCTGGAGTACATCCGCCCCGAGATGCGCCAGTACTTCATCGAGAGCGACACCGAGGCGGCGCCCTTCTCGCGCGCGCAGCGCTCGCTGGTCTACCAGCGCGCCAAGGGCGAACCGGACAACCGGCCCTTCGGCACGCAGCTGGACGTGGGCCGCCACGGCTACGAGTGGATCAACCACTCGCTGCAGCCGTCGCGGCTGGACGGCCACGACTTCCGCATCGTCATCGGCGAGGACTGCGCCCAGCCCTACAGCGCCAGCGTGTTCAACATCTCGGCGATGAGCTTCGGCGCGCTGTCGGCGAACGCCATCATGGCGCTGAACCGGGGCGCGAAGCTGGGCGGCTTCGCGCACGACACGGGCGAGGGCTCGATCAGCCGTCACCACCGCGTGCACGGCGGTGACCTGGTCTGGCAGGTGGCCTCCGGCTACTTCGGCTGCCGCGACGAGGACGGCCGCTTCAGCGAGGCGCGCTTCACCGAGAACGCGCGCGACCCGCAGGTGAAGATGATCGAGATCAAGCTCAGCCAGGGCGCCAAGCCGGGCCACGGCGGCATGCTGCCGGGCGCGAAGGTGACGGCGGAGATCTCCGCCGCGCGCGGCGTGCCGGCGGGCGTGGACTGCATCTCGCCCGCCGCCCACAGCGCCTTCGCGACGCCGCTGGAGATGATGGCGTTCGTCGCGCGGCTGCGCGAGCTCTCCGGCGGCAAGCCCACCGGCATCAAGCTGTGCATCGGGCACCCGTGGGAGTGGTTCGCCATCGTCAAGGCGATGCTGGCCACCGGCATCGTGCCCGACTTCATCGTCGTCGACGGCGCCGAGGGCGGCACCGGCGCGGCGCCGGTGGAGTTCAGCGACCACATGGGCACCCCGCTGCAGGAAGGGCTGCAGCTGGTGCACAACACGCTGGTCGGCGTGAACCTGCGCCATCGCATCAAGCTCGGCTGCGCCGGCAAGGTGATCACCGCCTTCGACCTGGCGCGCATGATGGCGCTGGGCGCCGACTGGTGCAACGCGGCGCGCGGCTTCATGATGGCGCTGGGCTGCATCCACGCGCAGGCCTGCCACACCGGCAAGTGCCCCACCGGCGTGACCACGCAGGACCCGCTGCGCCAGCAGGCGCTGGTGGTGCCCGACAAGGCCGAGCGCGTGCGCCACTTCCACCAGAGCACGCTGCACGCGCTGCAGGAGCTGGTGCAGGCCGCCGGCCTGGCGCACCCGCGCGAGATCACCGCGCACCACATCGTGCGGCGCATCTCCGACACCGAGGTGCGCCTGCTGTCCAACCTGATCATGCAGGTGCAGCCCGGCGCGCTGCTGGGCCCGCTGGACGGGCTGTACACCGTGTTCCGCACCTACTGGCCGATGGCCAGCGCGCAGAGCTTCCAGCCGGTGGCGGCGGCATGATGGACATGGCGGCCACGGCCCGGGACGTGCGCGCCGGCGACTACGCCGCGTTCCTCGCCGCCACGCTGCCGCGGCAGACGCGCGGCGTCGCCTCCCACCGCCTGGGCGAGGAGCGGGTGTGGCTCAAGAAGGCCGGGCCGCGCCACAGCCTGCTGCGCTACCGGCTGCTGGCGCTGCTGGCGCGGGTGTTCCGGCTGGACGTGCTCACGCCAGTGCCCAACCTGGGCGGCGAGGCGGCCATCGCCACCGAGGCGCGGCGCCTGCGCGCGCTGGCCGAGGCCGGCGTGCGCGTGCCGCGCGTGCTGGCCGAGCAGGCCGACGGCCTGCTCATCAGCGACCTGGGCGAAGGCGGGCGCGGCGCACTGGTCTTCAACGAGCGGCTGGACCAGGCCGCCGCCAGCGGCCCGGCCGCGCTGCGCGTGGCCTGGCGCGAGGGGCTGGACGCCATCGCCGCCGTGCATGCGCAGGGCTGCTACCTGAGCCAGGCCTTCGCGCGCAACCTGATGCGCTGCCCGGACGAGGTGATCGGCTTCATCGACTTCGAGGACGACCCGGGCGAGGTGCTGTCGCTGGCCGAATGCCAGGCGCGCGACTGGCTGAGCTACCTGCATTCCACCGCGCTGCTGATCGACGCTGCCGCGCCGCAGGCCGCGCGCGCCGACTGGCACGCCGCGCTGGCGCCGGCCGACCCCGAGGTGCGCCACCGCATCGCCATCGCGGCACAGCGCATGCGCTGGCTGCGCCGGCTGCCGCGCGGGCGCCGCTGGGGCCGCGACACCCAGCGCGTGCGCGCGGTGGCGCGGCTGCTGGCGCAGTGGCATCTGAGCCCGGCATCCAGCTCCTGACACGACGCCCCCGAGGACATCCGCCATGACCCTGCCTCCCTCCCCGCCCACCGGCCTGCACGAAGGCGGCTGCGCCTTCGCCGACGGCGCCTACGTGCCGCTGTCGGAAGCGAAGGTCTCGCTGTTCGACTGGGGCTTCACCCGCTCCGACGCCACCTACGACGTGGCCAGCACCTGGGAGGGCGCCTTCTTCCGGCTCGACACGCACATGGACCGCTTCTTCGCCAGCCTGGAGAAGATGCGCATGTCGATCCCGTACAGCCGCGAGGCGCTGCGCGCCATCCTGCACGGCTGCGTGCGCGCCTCGGGCCTGAAGGACTGCTACGTCGCGATGGTGTGCACGCGCGGCGTGCCGCCCAAGGGCGCGCGCGACCCGCGGCTGGCCGAGAACCGCTTCTACGCCTACGCCCTGCCCTACGTGTGGATCGCCCCGCCCGACAAGCAGCGCGAGGGCATCGACCTGCACATCAGCGAGCGCGTGCGCATCGCGCCCGAGTCGGTCGACCCGACGGTGAAGAACTACCACTGGATCGACCTCGTGCAGTCGCTGTTCGACGCCTACGACCGCGGCCGCGACACGAGCTGCGTGGTCGATGCGCAGGGCAACGTGGCCGAGGGGCCGGGCTTCAACGTCTTCATCGTCAAGGACGGCGAGGTGCGCACGGCCGACCGCGGCGTGCTGGAGGGCGTCTCGCGCCGCACGGTGATCGAGCTGTGCGGGAAGCTGGGCCTCCCGCTGCGGGTGGCGCCGCTGCCGGTGGCCGAGGTGCGCGCGGCCGACGAGGTGTTCCTCAGCTCCACCGGCGGCGGCGTGCTGCCCATCGCGAAGCTCGACGGCGTGCCGCTGCCGCGCTTTCCCGGCCCCGTCACGCAGCGCCTGCACGACGCCTACTGGGCGCTGCGCAAGGAGCCGGCGTACCGCGACGAGGTGGACTACGGTTAAGTCTTCAGTGTCTCTAAGGCCAGCGCCGCGCCACCGTGGCGCCCACGCGGGCCAGCCGGCGCGCCAGGGCGAGCACGGCCTTGTCCTTGCTCAACAGCCAGGCGCCGTGCGCGGCGGCCAGGTCGACGAAGCGCTGGTCGTCCGGGTCCTTGCAGGTGAAGGGGGCCTTGGCCGCCGGCTCGGCGATGCGCGCATGGCGGTCGAAGCGCGCCAGCACCGCCTCGGCGCTGAGCGCGTGGTGCGCCAGGCGCGGCGCGATCTGCGGGTAGGCCAGCACCCGGGCCAGCTCGCCGCGCATCTCGGCGGTGGCGATCCAGTGCAGCGCGCCCGCTTCCAGCGCGGCGCGCAGGCCGGCCGCCGCCTCGTCGGCGAAGACGAAGAGGTCGAGCACGATGTTGGTGTCGAGGACGACGGCGGGCGCGTGCGTCACGGCTTCTCGCGCGCCGAGCCGGCCACCATGTCGAAGCGCAGCAGGCGGCATTCGATCGGGCCGTTCCACATCGGCACGCGGCGCGATTCCTTCAGGCGCATGCGCTGCGGCAGCTTCATGTCGGGCGTGAGCACCCAGGCGGTCCAGCCGGCGTAGTGCTTCTTCCAGTGGGCGGCGAGGCGGACGAAGAACTCGCCGCCGTCGTCCCCGGTCTGCGCCGTCTCGCGCGCGCCGCGGCCCGCGCCGGCGAAGCCGCCGGGCGCGATGCGCTCGCCGTAGGGCGGGTTCAGCAGCATCACGCCGGGCCGCTCCGAGGGCGGCATGCGCTGCAGCGCGTCGCCGCCGCGCAACTGCACGCGGCCGGCCACGCCCGCGCGCTCGGCGTTGCGCTGCGCGAAGTCGACCATGCGGTGCGAGACGTCGCTGCCGAAGATGGGCACCTCGCGCATCGCCGCCGCGGTGGCCGCGGCCTGCGCCTCGGCCCGCAGGGCGGCCCACGGCTCGGCGCGGTGCGGCAGCAGGCGCTCGAAGCCGAAGCGGCGCTGGCCGCCGGCGGGCAGGCCGGCGGCGATCTGCGCGGCCTCGATGGGCAGCGTGCCGCTGCCGCAGCAGGGGTCGTACAGGGGCAGGTCGGCCACGGCGCCGGTCTCAGGGTCCCACCAGCCGCTGGCGGCGAGCATGGCGGCGGCCAGCGTTTCCTTGAGCGGCGCATCGCCCTTGTCGGTGCGCCAGCCGCGCTTGAACAGGGCCTCGCCGCTGGTGTCGATCGACAGGCTCAGCCGGTCGGCCGCGAGATGCGCGAACACGCGCACGTCGGGGCTGCGCGTCTCGATGCTGGGCCGCACGCCACCGGCCCGGGCGCGGAAGCGGTCGGCGACCGCGTCCTTGATGCGCAGGGTGGCGAAGTTCAGGCTCTTGAGCGGGCTGCCGGCGGCGGTGGTCTCGACCTTGAAGGTCTGGCGCGGGGTGAACCAGGCCTCCCAGGCGACCGCGCCGGCGGCCGCGTACAGGTCGTCCTCGCTGCGGTAGGGGGCGTGCGCCAGCTCCACCAGCACGCGCTGCGCGAGGCGGCTCTTGAGGTTGAGCGCCAGCACGTCGCGCCAGGCGGCGTGCACGCGCACGCCGGCGCGAAGCACCTGCAGGTCGGCGCCGGCGCGGCCGGTGATGGCATGCACCTCCTGCGCGAGGAAGTCCTCCACGCCGGCGGCGCAGGGCAGGAAAAGGGAAAGGTCGTTCACGAAGCGGCGGCGGTCGGCGGGGTGGTGATTGTCGCCGCGGGCCGGCCGGCGGCCTTCAGGCCGAGCCGGCGCGCCAGCTTGTGCAGGTTGCTGGCGTCCAGCCCGAGCGCGCGCGCGGCGGCGGCCCAGTGCCCCTGGTGGGCGGCCAGCGCCTCGTGGATCGCCTGGCGCTGGCAGGCCTCGACCTGCTGGCGCAGGCTGCCGGCGGCGGCGGGCGGCAGCGGCGCCGCACCCGGCGGCGCGGACGGCAGCACCGACGGGTCCAGGTCCAGCAGCTCCGGCGCCAGGGTCACGATGTCGGTGCGCGCCGCGCCGCGGCTGACGGCCTTGAGCGCGGCGCGGCTGATCACGTGCTCCAGCTCGCGCACGTTGCCCGGCCAGGGGTAGCTGCGCAGCGCCTCCTCGGCGGCCGCCGACAGCCGCAGGCTGCGCAGCCCCAGCCGCGCGCGGTTGAGTTCGAGGAAACGGCCCGCCAGCAGCAGCACGTCGCTGCCGCGCTCGCGCAGCGGCGGGATGGGGATCGGGTAGACCGACAGGCGGTGGTACAGGTCGGCGCGGAAGGCGCCGTCGCGCACCTGCTCGCGCAGGCTGCGGTTGGTGGCGGCGATCACGCGCACGTTCACCTTGCGCGGCTGGTCGGCGCCCAGGCGCTGGATCTCGCCGTTCTGCAGCGTGCGCAGCAGCTTGGCCTGGATCGCCAGCGGCAGCTCGCCCACCTCGTCGAGGAACAACGTGCCGCCCTCGGCCGCCTCGAAGCGGCCGGGCCGGTCGCCCACGGCGCCGGAGAAGGCGCCGCGCACGTGGCCGAACAGCTCGCTTTCGGCCAGCGACTCGGGCAGCGCCGCGCAGTTGACGTGCACCATCGGCCCGCGCGCGCGCCGCGACAGGCGGTGCAGCCGGTGCGCGAACAGCTCCTTGCCCACGCCCGTCTCGCCCAGCAGCAGCACGGGCAGCTCGGAGTCGGCCACCACCTGCAGCTCGTGCAGCAGGTGGGCGATGGCCTCGCTCTGGCCGACGATCTCGCCCTCCTCGCGCGAGGCCGCGCCGCCGGCCGCCAGCGCGCCGGCCGACTGCTGCGCGGCCGCGCGCAGCGCCAGCTCCAGCCGCGACACGCGCACGGCCGCCTCCACCAGCGGCTGCAACTGCGCCAGTTCGAGCTGCATGGCCTCGTCGAAGGTGCCCACGGTCAGCGCGTCCAGCGTCAGCACGCCCCAGCGCTGGCCTTCCAGGTCCAGCGCCACGCCCATGCAGTCGTGCACGTGCAGCGGCTCGCCGGCGCGCTCGATCACCAGGCCGTCGTAGGGGTCGGGCAGGCCGCTGTCGTGGTGGAAGCAGGTGACCTCGCGCCGCTGCAGGATGGCCGCCAGGCGCGGGTGCTCCTTGATCGCGAAGCGCCGGCCCAGCGCGTCGCTGGTCAGGCCGTCCACCGCCACGGGGCGCAGCAGCTCGCCCTCGCCGTCCAGCCGCAGCAGGGCCACCGCGCCACAGCCGAAGTGCAGGCGCAGGGTCTCGACCAACCGCTGCGAGCGCACGGCCACCGGCAGGTCGGCCGCCAGGTCGGCCAGCAGCAGGGCGTGGACGGGGTTCATGGTAATTAATACCTTTCAGGGTTTTTTTAACCCTCTCAAGCAATGGTCATTTTAACCATCACTTTTGCAACCCGTTGAAGGGAAAGGAATTTTTTCTGGCGCGGGCCATGCAAGAAGGCAGGCATCACACAACCGACCGAGAGAGGTTTTCATCATGTCCCCGCGACGTCTTCTCCCCATCGCCGTGGCCATCGCCGCACTGGTGTGCGCGACGGCGGTCCCGGCCCAGCAGGCGGGCGCGCCCGCCGGCACCCCGGCGCAGGCCGCGCAGGCCGCCGCCAAGCGCTTCGTGCTGCACACCAACATCGTGGACGGCAAGATGGTCTACGTGGACGACAAGGGCGCCGTCAACCCCACGCTGAACGCGGCGGTGGGCGACACGGTCGAGATCCTGCTCGACAGCGGCGAGGGCGCCGAGCACGACCTGGTCATCACCGAGCTGAACGTGGCCTCGCCCAAGTTCAGCGCGGGCACCGGCCGCCAGAGCGTGCGCTTCCAGGTGACGCAGCCGGGCGAGTTCACCTACTTCTGCTCGGTGCCCGGCCACCGGCAGATCGGCATGGAGGGCAGGCTGCGCGTGACGGGCGAGGCCGTGGCCGCCAGCCCGGCCCGCGCCTCCACCGACGCGGCGCTGGCGCTGTACACGCCCGCGCCGGTGCCGCAGCGCGGGGCCGACCCGGCGGCGGTGGACGTCTCCGCCGACCCCGCCAAGGTGCCGCCGGCCATCGGCGCGCGCGCGCCGCAGACGCAGAAGGTGCGCCTGGAGACGGTGGAGCTGGCCGGCAAGCTCGACGACGGCACCAGCTTCACCTACTGGACCTTCGACCGCCAGGTGCCCGGCCCGATGCTGCGCGCCCGCGTCGGCGACACCATCGAGCTGACGCTGGCCAACGCCAGGGACAGCAAGGCCATCCACTCCATCGACCTGCACGCCGTGACCGGCGGCCACGGCGGCGGCGAGCACACGCAGGTGGCGCCGGGCACCGAGAAGACCATCACCTTCAAGGCGCTCAATCCGGGCCTGTACGTCTACCACTGCGCCACGCCGCTGGTGCCGCAGCACATCGCGGCCGGCATGTACGGAATGATCCTGGTCGAGCCCGAGGCGGGCCTGGCCAGGGTGGACCGCGAGTACTACGTGATGCAGGGCGACATGTACACGCACCGGCCCTTCGGCGCCAAGGTGCACCAGGAGCCCGACCTGGACAAGATGTCCAACGAGCTGCCCGACTACTACGTCTTCAACGGCGCCGTCGGCGCGCTCAGCAAGACGCACAAGCTGCAGGCCAGGGTGGGCGAGACGGTGCGCATCTACTTCGGCGTGGGCGGCCCGAACAAGGTGGCGTCCTTCCACGTCATCGGCGAGATCTTCGACAAGGTCCACGGCGAGGCCTCGCTCACCGGCCTGAAGAACGACGTGCAGACCACGCTGGTGGCCCCGGGCGGCGCCACCATCGTCGAGCTCAAGGTCGAGCACCCCGGCAGCTACCTGCTGGTGGACCACGCGCTCTCGCGCACCGGCAAGGGCGCGGTCGGCGTGCTCGAAGTCACCGGCGAGGGCGTGCCCGGCGTCTACCGGCCCGGGAGGCTCTGAGTGCCCCCAGGGCCGGGCTGCGCCCAGCCCGCCCCCCGAGGGGGGCAAGAAAACTTGGGGCGGCCCGGCGTTTTCTTGTGAGCAGGCCGGCGCCCCACGTACCCACCCCACCAAGGAGACCCCCATGGACTATCTCGATCAATCGCTGGGCCAGCTGGCCCGCCGCATCCCGGGCGCGACGCGCCTGTTCGACCAGCACCACCTGGACTTCTGCTGCGCGGGCAACCGCACGCTGCGCACGGCGGCTCAGGACCTCGGCATCGCGGCCGAGCCGATCGCCGCCGAGCTGCAGGCGCTGCAGCAGCGCACCGAGGCCGGCGCTGCGCAGGACTGGAGCGCAGCCACCGACACCGAGCTGGTCGACCACATCCTGGCGCGCTACCACGCGGTGCACCGCGAGCAGCTGCCCGAGCTGATCCGCCTGGCGCGCAAGGTCGAGCAGGTGCACGGCGAGCGCGCCGACTGCCCGCACGGCCTGGCCGACCACCTGGAGGCCATGGCGCAGGAGCTGGAGAGCCACATGCGCAAGGAGGAGGCGGTGCTGTTCCCCATGTTCGCCCGCGGCCAGGGCCGCATGGCGGGCATGCCCATCGGCGTCATGCGCGCGGAGCACGACAGCCACGGCGCCGAGCTGCGCCGCCTGGCCGAGCTGACGAACGACATCGCCGCGCCGCAGGGCGCCTGCACCACCTGGCGCGCGCTGTACGCCGGCCTGCGCACCTTCCGCGAGGACCTGATGGCGCACATCCACACCGAGAACAACATCCTGTTCGAGCGCTTCGCGCCCGCGCAGGTGCACTGAACCCCCACGAGGAGAAGACACCATGGGTCCCTACAAGAAGCACTGGTACACGCTGATCGGCCTGTGCATCGTCATGTTCTCGCTGCTGGGCTACTTCGGCGCGGACATCTACCGTTCGGCGCCGCCGATCCCCGCGCAGGTGGCCAGCAGCAGCGGCAAGGCGCTGTTCACCGAGAAGGACATCCTCGACGGCCAGACCGCCTGGCAGTCGGTGGGCGGCATGCAGCTCGGCTCCATCTGGGGCCACGGCGCCTACCAGGCGCCCGACTGGACGGCCGACTGGCTGCACCGCGAGCTGAGCGCCTGGCTCGACCTGGCGGCGCAGGAGCGCCACGGCAAGCCCTATGCCGAGCTGGACGACAGCCGCCAGGGCGCGCTGCGCGCCGAGCTGCGCGCCGAGTACCGCGGCAACCGCGTCGACGGCGAGAACAGGCTGGTGGTGAG
The DNA here is from genome assembly GCF_000745855.1 of Xenophilus azovorans DSM 13620. Classification (GTDB taxonomy): domain Bacteria; phylum Pseudomonadota; class Gammaproteobacteria; order Burkholderiales; family Burkholderiaceae_C; genus Xenophilus; species Xenophilus azovorans. The sequence continues at coordinate 91,086 of NZ_JQKD01000008.1, read as the reverse complement.
CGAGCGCCGCGCCGAGGCCATCGCCCAGGTCGCCGCCTACTACGACCAGCTCTTCTCCGACGCGCCCGCGCTGAAGAAGAGCCGCGAGAACTTCGCCATGAAGGAGAACACGCTGCCCAGCGCCGAGCGGCGCCAGCATCTCACGCAGTTCTTCTTCTGGACCGCCTGGGCCGCCGCCACCGAGCGCCCGAACAGCAAGGTGACCTACACCAACAACTGGCCGCACGAGCCGCTGATCGGCAACGTGCCCAGCAGCGAGAACGTGGTCTGGTCGATCGCCAGCGTGGTGGTGCTGCTGGCGGGCGTGGGCTTCCTGGTGTGGGGCTGGTCCTTCCTGCGCCGGCACGACGAGCCGCAGCCCGCCGCCCCCGCGCGCGACCCGCTCACAACCTTCGCCCTCACGCCCTCGCAGCGCGCCTTGGGCAAGTACCTGTTCCTGGTGGTGGCGCTGTTCGTCTTCCAGGTGTTCATCGGCGGCTTCACGGCGCACTACACGCTGGAGGGACAGCAGTTCTACGGCATCGACGTGTCGCAGTGGTTCCCCTACTCGCTCACGCGCACCTGGCACATCCAGAGCGCGCTGTTCTGGATCGCCACCGGTTTCCTCGCCGTGGGCCTGTTCCTCGCGCCCGTCATCAACGGCGGCAAGGACCCGAAGTTCCAGAAGCTGGGCGTGGACGTGCTGTTCTGGGCGCTGGTGTTCGTGTGCGTCGGCTCCTTCGTCGGCAACTGGCTGGCCATCGCGCACAGGATGCCGGCCGAATGGAACTTCTGGCTCGGCCACCAGGGCTACGAGTACGTGGACCTGGGCCGCATCTGGCAGATCCTCAAGTGGGTCGGCATCCTGCTGTGGCTGGTGCTGATGCTGCGCGGCGTGCTGCCGGCGCTGTTCGCCCGCAGCACATCGGGCAAGAAGGAAGACAAGAACCTGCTGGCCCTGCTCACCGCCTCGGTGGGCGCGATCGGCCTGTTCTACGGCGCGGGCCTGTTCTACGGCGAGCGCACCAGCCTGTCGGTGATGGAGTACTGGCGCTGGTGGGTGGTGCACCTGTGGGTGGAGGGCTTCTTCGAGGTCTTCGCCACCACCGCGCTGGCCTTCGTCTTCAGCAGCATGGGGCTGGTGTCGCGGTCGATGGCCACCTCGGCCAGCCTGGCCTCCGCGTCGCTGTTCCTGCTGGGCGGCATCCCGGGCACCTTCCACCACCTGTACTTCGCCGGCACCACCACGCCGGTGATGGCGGTGGGCGCGGCCTTCAGCGCGCTGGAGGTGGTGCCGCTGATCGTGCTGGGCCACGAGGCCTGGGAGAACTCGCGCCTGAAGACCCGCGCGCCGTGGATGGCGAACCTCAAGTGGCCGCTGGCCTGCTTCGTCGCCGTGGCCTTCTGGAACATGCTGGGCGCGGGCGTCTTCGGCTTCATGATCAACCCGCCGATCTCGCTGTACTACATCCAGGGCCTGAACACCACGCCCGTGCACGCGCACTCGGCCCTGTTCGGCGTCTACGGCTTCCTGGCGCTGGGCTTCACGCTGCTGGTGCTGCGCTACGTGCGGCCGCAGTTCGTGTTCAGCGAGGGGCTGATGAAGACCGCCTTCTGGGGCCTGAACGCCGGCCTGGTGCTGATGATCGCCACCAGCCTGCTGCCGATCGGCTTCATCCAGTTCCACGCCAGCGTGACCGAGGGCCTGTGGTACGCCCGCAGCGAGGCCTTCATGCAGCAGCCGATCCTGGTGACGCTGCGCTGGGTGCGCACCTTCGGCGACGTGGTGTTCATCGTCGGCGCGGTCGCGATGGCCTGGCAGGTGGTGCTGGGCCTGGCCGGGCGCAGCGCGGCGGGACACGCCGACCCGCTGCTGCAGCCGGCGGTCCGCTGATTCGGGGCAGGCCCGCGCGATGACCCACGTCGTCACCGAGGCCTGCATCCGCTGCAAGTACACGGACTGCGTCGAGGTCTGCCCCGTCGACGCCTTCCGCGAGGGGCCGAACATGCTGGCGATCGACCCCGACGACTGCATCGACTGCGCCCTGTGCGTGCCCGAGTGCCCAGTGCACGCGATCTTCTTCGACGAGGACACGCCGCCGGACCAGCGCGACTTCCTGCCGCTGAACGCGCAGCTCGCCAAGGTCTGGCCGTTGATCGTCCGCGGCCACGAGGCCCTGCCCGATGCCGATGCCTGGGCCGACGTGGTCGACAAGCGCCATCTGCTGGACGAAGGCTGAGGCGTCCCATCCCAGCCACCGCCGGGCGCGAGTTTCGACCTCGGCCCGGCGGCGCTGTTTTCACGGCGCCGGCATCGGGTCAGAATCGGCCCCGACGCAACAGGACCCTTCATGACTATCGAAACCCAAGACGACGTCGTCGCACTGAAACGCATCGGCAGGATCGTCTCGCTGACGCTGCAGCGGATGCTCGATGCCGCGGAACCCGGCATGACCACCCGCGAACTCGACCGGCTCGGCGAACGGCTCCTGGAGGAGCACGGCGCGCAGTCGGCGCCGAGGCTGACCTACGGCTTCCCGGGCGCGACGTGCATCAGCATCAACGAGCAGGCGGCGCACGGCATTCCCGGGGACCGGGTCATCCGGGCCGGCGACGTCCTGAACGTCGACGTGTCGGCGGAGCTCGGCGGCTATTTCGCCGACACCGGCGGAACGACGGTCGTGCCGCCCTCCACGGCGCAGAAGACGCGCCTGTGCCATGCCACCCGCGCGGCGCTCGCCGAGGCCATGAAGCGCGCCCGGGCGGGGCAGCCGGTCAACGGCATCGGCGGGGCCATCGAGCGCACCGCGAAGGCGTACGGCTTCAAGGTCATCGAGAACCTCGGAAGCCACGGCGTCGGGCGCGCACTGCACGAGGCGCCGGACCACATCGCAGGCTACTTCGACCCCGCGGACCGGCGCATCCTGCAGGAAGGCATGGTCATCACCATCGAGCCCTTCCTGTCGACCAAGAGCCGCACCGTCACCGAGACCTCCGACGGCTGGACGCTGGCCGGCGCCCGCGGGAACCTGTCCGCGCAGTACGAGCACACGATGATCATCACGAAGGGCGCGCCCATCGTCGTCACGCAGCACTGACGGCGCGCGGGCGGAGGGCAGGCCCTACAGCGCCTTGCGCAGGTTCGCCGGCGCGATGCGCAGCGCCTCGCGGTATTTGGCGACGGTGCGGCGCGCGCACTCGATGCCCTGCTCCTTGAGCATCTCGGAGATCTGGCTGTCCGACAGCGGCTTCTTGGCGCTTTCGGCGCCGACGAACTGCTTGATGAGGGCGCGCACCGCGGTGCTGGAGGCGTTGCCGCCGGTCTCGGTGCCCAGGGCCGAGCCGAAGAAGTACTTCAGCTCCACCGTGCCGAAGGGCGTGGCCATGTACTTGGCCGTCGTCACGCGGCTGATGGTGGACTCGTGCAGGCCCAGCTCGTCGGCGATCTCGCGCAGCACCAGCGGGCGCATCGCCAGCTCGCCGTGCACGAAGAAGTTCTTCTGCCGCTCGACGATGGCGTTGGACACGCGCAGGATGGTGTCGAAGCGCTGCTGGATGTTCTTGATGAACCAGCGCGCCTCCTGCAACCGCTGCGACAGCGCCTGCCCGCCCTCGCCCTTGTGCGCCTTCAGCGCGCCGGCGTAGATGTCGTGCACGCGCAGGCGCGGCATCACGTCGGGGTTGAGCTGCACGCGCAGCTTCATGTTCGCGCCGCGGCCGCTGCGGGTGACGATGACGTCGGGCACGATGACGTTGCGCTCGACGTCGACGAAGCGCCGGCCCGGCTTGGGCTCCAGCTTCGCGATGAGCTGCATCGCCTGGCGCACCTCGTCCTCGCTGCCGCGGGTGAGCGCGGCCAGGCGGCGGAAGTCGCGCCGCGCCAGCAGCTCCATCGGCTGCTTGCAGATGGCCAGCGCGATCTTGCGCACCTCCATCGCGTCCTCGTCGCCTTCGTCGTCGGCGGCGCCGGCGCGCAGCTGGATGGCCAGGCACTCGCCCAGGTCGCGCGCGCCCACGCCCACCGGCTCCAGGCTCTGCAGCAGGCCCAGCGCGACCTGGAAGTGGTGCACCAGCTCGTCGAACTGGTCGTTGTCGTCGCCGGCCAGCGCCGAGGCCAGGGCGGGCAGCGAGTCCTCCAGGTAGCCGTCGTCGTCGAGCGACTCGATCAGGAAGCGCAGCGCGGCCGAGTCCTCCGGCGACAGTCGCAGGGACAGGGCCTGGCGGTGCAGGTGCTCCTGCAGCGACTCGTGGCTGCGCGCCAGCTCGGTGGCGTCGGCGCGCTCGTCGTCGTCGCCGCTGCCGCTGCTGCGCGGCAGTGCGTCGCCGCCCCATTCGCTGTCATCGGGCGCCAGGTCGACGCTGCCGTCGCCCTCCCAGTCGGGCTCGGCGTCGACGGCATCGGCCACGGGCGCGTCGGCATCGCCGCCGGCGACGGCGCCGTCGGACCCCGGCACGGCGAGGGACGGCTCGGCGTCCTCGCGCTCCTCGCGCGGCGGCGGCGCGTCGGCGCTGTCCAGGCCGAACTCCTCGCGCTGCGCCTCCTCGGTCTGGCGCTCCAGGAAGGGGTTGTCGTCGAGCATCTGCTCGACCTCCTGCGCCAGCTCCAGGGTGGACAACTGCAGCAGGCGGATCGACTGCTGCAGCTGCGGCGTGAGCGCCAGGTGCTGCGAAACCCGCAGCGACAGGCCCTGCTTCATGCCGTGCGGTCCTCGTTCACATGCGGAAGTGCTCGCCCAGGTACACGCGGCGCACTTCGACGTTGTCGACGATCTCCGATGGCGTGCCTTGTGCCAGCACATGCCCGTCGCTGATGATGTAGGCGTGGTCGCAGATGCCCAGCGTCTCACGCACGTTGTGGTCGGTGATGAGCACGCCGATGCCGCGCTCCTTGAGGAAGCTGATGATGCGCTGGATCTCGATCACCGCGATCGGGTCGATGCCGGCGAAGGGCTCGTCCAGCAGGATGAAGCGCGGCTGGGTGGCCAGGGCGCGGGCGATCTCCACCCGGCGCCGCTCGCCGCCCGACAGGGCCAGCGCCGGCGAATCGCGCAGGTGGTCCACGCGCAGGTCGGTCAGCAGCTCGGTCAGGCGCTCGTCCATGCGCGCCTTCGACAGCGGCACCATGCGGCCGTTCGCGTCGGGCTCGCGCTGCAGCTCCAGCACGGCGCGCACGTTGTCCTCGACATTGAGCTTGCGGAAGATCGAGGCCTCCTGCGGCAGGTACGACAGGCCCATGCGCGCGCGGCGGTGGATGGGCATGTGGGCGATCTGCTCGCCGTCGATGCTGATGTCGCCGGCGTCGGCGCGCACCAGCCCGACGATCATGTAGAAGGAGGTGGTCTTGCCGGCGCCGTTGGGCCCCAGCAGGCCGACCACCTCGCCCTTGCGCACGTCCAGCGAGACGTCGCGCACCACCCGGCGGCTGCCGTAGCTCTTCTGCAGGCCGCGCGCCTCCAGCCGGCTGCCGGGGGCGGACTCGGCCGCGGGGTTGGCGGCCTCGATCACGGGCGCGCCCCCTGGCCGTCCAGGGTGGTGCTGGGGCGCAGGCCCCGTTCGCCCTCGGGCGCGGCGGGGGCGGCCGGCGCCCCCTTGCCGGGCTCGCTGGCCGCGCGCGGCGTCAGGATCGCGCGCACCCGGCCGCCGGGCTGGCCGGCGGAGACGCTGGCGTCCGGCGGCAGCGGCGCGCCGTTGACGGTGAAGGTGTCGTTGCTCTGGTCGTAGACGATCAGCGGGCCGGTGGTCTCGTCGTTGACCCTGGCGCCGACCAGCCGGCGCATGACGGCGCGGCGGATGAACTTCACGTTGTCGGCGCGGCCGTCGTACTCGATGACCTCCGACTCGCCCTCGATCCACTCGTCGGTGCCGGCGTCGCGCTTCTGCTTGTAGTAGGCGCGCTGGCCGGGCGCGGCGGTGACCACGCCGTACTGGTAGCCGTCCGGGTCCTGCCGCACGTCGATGCGGGCGCCGCGGATGATGATGGTGCCCTTGGTGACGACCACCCGGCCGGTGAACACGCTGGTCTGCTTGAGGTCGTCGTAGCGCATGTTGTCGGCCTCGATGTTCATCGGCTTGGTGCGGTCGGCCTTCTCGGCCTGGACGGCGCCGCCGGCCAGGGCCAGGGCCGTGCCCAGGAACAGCAGGCGGGCCAGGCGGCGGAAGGAGGCGGCGGGGAGGTGCATCAAGGGGAATGTCATAAAGGCACGAAACTTGCTGGCATTGTATGCCGCGACCTTTCACGGAACGGACGGCCCTCAAGGACAAAAGCCCGCGAGCGCGGGCTTTGGGCAGGGGCGTTGCCTCCGATCAGGAGGCCGCGGAGCAGGCCATGCGGGAACACGCACGGAACCGGCTCCGCCGGGCCGTCGCGTGTGCCCCCTCAAGGGGGTTGGCGAAGCGGAACGAAGTCCGCGAAGACTGGGGGTGGTTCACTTTCTGGCCTGGCCGATGAGGGAGTCCGTGATCTGCAGCGCACGGCCGAGCGAGCCGGCCAGTTCGCCGTCCACGTACCAGCGGCCGGCCACGCCCAGCGCCGGCACGCCGGCCACCTTGTAGGCGTCGGTCATCTGCGTGGCGCGCTTGACCTTGCCGGCCACGCTGAAGGACTTGTAGGTGTCGGCGAACTGCTTGGCGTCCAGGCCGCTCTGCTGGCCGGCCCAGGCGAGGATGGCCTCGTCGCCGAACAGGCGCTGGCGCTCCTGGTGGATGGCCTGGAAGACCTTCATCTGGAACGCGTCGATCTTGCCCAGCGCTTCCAGCGTGTAGTAGAGCTTCTGCTTGGCCTGCACGTCGTTGCCCACGAAGGGCACGGGGATGCGGCGGAAGACCACGTTCGCGGGCAGCTTCTTGACCCAGGCTTCCAGCTGCGGCTCGAAGGCGGCGCAGTGCGGGCAGTTGTACGAGAAGAACTCGACCACCTCGATCTTGCCCGCCGGCGCATCGACCGGGGCCGGCTTGCCCAGCACCACGTAGTCCTTGCCGGGGGCGAAGGCGCCCTGGGCCTGGGCGGTGCCGGCCAGCGGCATCAGGGCCGCCGCGGCGGCGGTGGCGAGCGAAAAGTCACGTCGGTTCATGTTCAAGGTGTTTCTCCTGTGCCGCGGACAGAGCGGCGCGTGGGCCGGGGAGTTCCCCGGCGGGGGGCATTCAGCGCTGCACGCGCACGAGCGCGGCGTCGAAGCCGCCGGTGCTCAGCCGGTCCTTCAGGCGGTCGGCGTCGTCCTTCTTGTTGAAGGGGCCGGCACGGACGCGGTAGACGGTGCGGCCGGCCTGCTCGCGCTCGGTGATCTTGGCCTCCACCCCCATCAGCGAGAGCTTGGCGCGCTGGGCCTCGGCCTCGTCGGTGCCGCGGAAGGCGCCAGCCTGAACGAAGTAGACGAAGGGGTCCGGCCCCGTCGCTTCGGGCGCCGTAGCCACCTGCGTCCCGGCGCCGCTGCCGGCCCGCGAGCGGGCGAAATCGCCGAGCGGATCGCCGGACGCGGGGGCCGCCGGCCGTGCCGGCGCCACCACCACCGGGGCGGGCACCGGCGAATTGAGCTGGCCGGCCGCCGCCGTGGCCGCGTCGCCCGGCGGCGCCACGGTGCCGCTGGCGGTGGGCGCCGGCGTGCGCGGGGCCTGCGGCTTGCTGGCCAGCGGCGAATTGGGGTCCCAGTCGCGGTTCTTGCGCGCCTCGGCCTCGTCCTGCTCGGCGCCGCGCGGCTGGTTCTTGGCGAGGAAGGGCACCGGCACCTTGGTGACGTACACCGCCACGCCCAGCGCGATGCCCAGCCCGAGCACCAGGCCCACGATCAGGCCGATGACGGTGTTCCCTCGTTGTCTGCTTCTCATGGGTCCCATGTTTCTCTACATCTTGCGCGGAGCGCTCACGCCGAGCACAGCCAAGCCATTGTGCAGCACCTGCGCACAGGCGGCGACGAGGGCGAGGCGGGCTTTCTTCACGGCTTCGTCGTCGACCAGGATGCGTTCGGCGTCGTAGTAGCTGTGGTAGGCCGCGGCCAGCTCGCGCAGGTAGAAGGCGACGTCGTGCGGCGCGAAGTCGCGCGCGGCGGCGGCCAGCATGTCGGGGTACCTGGCCAGCAGCAGCATCAGCGGCTGGGCGGCCTCGGTCGCCAGGGGCGAGAGGTCCACGCCCTTCAGCGCAGCGGGGTCGGTGCCCTCCTTGTCGAGCACCGAGCAGATGCGCGCATGGGCGTACTGCACGTAGTACACCGGGTTGTCGTTGTTCTGCGCCAGCGCGAGGTCGACGTCGAAGGTGTATTCGGTGTCGGGCTTGCGGCTGAGCAGGAAGAAGCGCACCGCGTCCTTGCTGGTCCACTCGATCAGGTCTCGCAGCGTGACGTAGCTGCCGGCGCGCTTGCTGATCTTGACCTCCTGGCCGCCGCGCATCACGCGCACCATGGTGTGCAGCACGTAGTCGGGGTAGCCCTCGGGGATGCCCTCGCCCACCGCCTGCAGCCCGGCGCGCACGCGCGCGATGGTGCCGTGGTGGTCGGTGCCCTGGATGTTGACCACCTGGTGGAAGCCGCGCTCCCACTTGGCGAGGTGGTAGGCGACGTCGGGCACGAAGTAGGTGTAGGTACCGTCCTGCTTGCGCATGACGCGGTCCTTGTCGTCGCCGTAGTCGGTGGTCTTCAGCCACAGGGCGCCGTCCTGCTCGTAGGTCTTGCCGGCCTCGACCAGCTTCTTCACCGCGGCCTCGACCCGGCCGCTGGCGTACAGGCTCGATTCGAGGTAGTAGTGGTCGAAGCGCACCTGGAAGGCCTTGAGGTCCAGGTCCTGCTCGTGGCGCAGGTAGGCGACGGCGAACTGGCGGATCGAGTCCAGGTCGTCCGGGTCGCCGCTGGCGGTGTATTCGCGGTCGTCGGACTTCACCGTCTTCTTCGCCAGGAAGTCGTTGGCGATGTCCTGGATGTACTCGCCGTTGTAGGCGGCCTCGGGCCACTCGGCGTCGCCCGGCCTGAAGCCCTTGGCGCGCAGTTGCGTGCTGGTGGCCAGGGTCTGGATCTGCACGCCGGCGTCGTTGTAGTAGAACTCGCGCCACACCGGCCGGCCCTGCGTTGCCAGCAAGTTGCAGATGGCGTCGCCCAGCGCGGCCTGGCGGCCGTGGCCCACGTGCAGCGGGCCGGTGGGGTTGGCCGAGACGAACTCGACCAGCACCTTCTCGCCGCTCGCCTCCGGCTTGCGGCCGAAGGCCTCGCCGGCCTCGAGCACCTCACGCACCACCTGCTGCTTGGCGGCGGGTTTCAGCCGGATGTTGAGGAAGCCCGGGCCGGCGAGCTCGACCGCATCGGCCCACTGCGCGAAGGCGGGCGCGGCCAGCAGGGCCGTGCGCAGCTCCTCGCCGAGCTGGCGCGGGTTCTTCTTCAAGGGCTTGGCCAGCTGCATGGCGGCCGTGCAGGCCAGGTCGCCATGCGCGGCGACCTTGGGGGATTCGAAGGCGGCCCGCGCGCCCGCGCCGGGCGACAGCGCCTCCAGCGCGTCGGCCAGGGCGGCCAGCAGGTCCTGTTTGACGGTAAGCATCGCGGGATTTTATGGGGGGCAAACTCGCCGGACGGGTGGACTCAGGTCAGCCGATGCGGCAGGGTGGACGTTGAGGGCCCGGGCCCGGAGAATCCGGCCCGGCCGGCAAGGCCCGGCCACCTTCCATTCACTGCTCAGGAAGACCACACACCATGAAGAAGCTCCTCTCCCTCGCCGCCCTCGGTGCCTGCCTGGCCTTCGGCACCGCCGCCCATGCGCAGGACAAGGCCCCGACGGCACAGCAGAACAAGATGAAGACCTGCAACGCCGAGGCCGGCGACAAGAAGGGCGACGAGCGCAAGGCCTTCATGAAGCAGTGCCTCTCGGCCGCCAAGCAGACGCAGCAGGACAGGATGAAGTCCTGCAACGCCGACCCCAAGGCCAAGGCGCTCAAGGGCGACGAACGCAAGGCCTTCATGAAGGAATGCCTCAGCAACAAGGCCGCCTGACAAGCCGGCCCCGCGCAGCGGCCCGAAGGACGAGGCCCCGCCGGTGCGGGGCCTTTTTCGCCCGTCTTCTATCCGAAGCCGCGCGCCAGGAAGACGGCGAACAGCGGGATGAGCGCCACCAGGTGCGCCTGGATCATCACCAGCCGGCGCGTCTTGCGCACCTCGGCCTCGGCGGGCAGCGTGCCGTCGGCGCGCAGCCGCCGGCGCCAGCGCAGGTAGCTGATCGTGGGGAAGATCGACATCACGCCCACGATGATGAAGAGCGTGAGCTTCACGTGCAGCAGCGGGTTGGTCCAGTACCAGGCCGAGCCCTTGATGCCCCAGACGGTGCGCGCGATGCCGGTGGCCAGCACGGTCACGGCGGCGATGCCGTAGACCATGTCGACCCGCGCCAGGCGCTCGACGACCTTGGCGTTCATCCACTCCATGCGGCACAGCGCCGCCTCGCTGGAGAGGAAGACCACCATCGTCAGGATGGCAAGGATGTGCAGGTAGGCCAGGATGGCTTCGAGGGTCATCGGACGGTCCTCGCAGGGAAGTGTGTCGTGGGGAGGCGGGCATTGTGCCGCGCCCGCCCCGCGGCCCGGGTGGGCATGCGACGAAATGTCCAGGCGGCGGCGCGGAACGCGCCAGGGCGGCGCCGGCCGTTCAGCGGCCGCCGCTGCCCCAGTAGTCCGGCCGCGCGTAGTGCGCCTTGAGGAAGTCCAGCCACAGCCGCACCCGCAGCGGCAGGTGCTTGGCGTGAGGGAACACGGCGTAGATGCCGTTGGGCGGCGCCGCGAATTCATCCAGCACCGGCACCAGCAGGCCGGCGTCGATCTCGGCCTCGACCTCCCAGGTGCTACGCCAGGCGATGCCGTGGCCGGCCAGGCACCAGTCGTGCAGCACCTGGCCGTCGGAGCAGTCCAGGGGGCCGACGGGCTTGAGGTGGATCACCTCATGGCCCTCGCCGCCCTCCTGCGGGACGCTGAATGCCCATCCGCGGGTCTGCGAGGCGTCGCTGCTGAGGGTGAGGCAGGCGAAGCGCGCCAGGTCCGTCGGATGCCGGGGCACGCCGTGGCGGCGCAGGAAGTCGGGCGTGGCGACGCAGCGGCGGCGGTTGTCGGCCAGCCGCATGCTCACCAGCGAGGAATCGGGCAGGTCGCCCACGCGCACGGCGCAGTCGAAGTGCTCGCCGGCCATGTCGATGACGCGGTCGCTCAGGTTCAGCGAGATCGTCACTTCCGGATGCAGCTCGTGGAAGCGCGGCACCAGCGGCGCCACGTGCCGGCGGCCGAAGCCGGCCGGCGCCGTCACGCGCAGGTGGCCGCTGGCCTTGACGCGGCCGGCGCTGACGCTGGCCTCGGCGTTGGCCAGCTCGGTCAGCAGGCGCTGGCAGTCCTCCAGGAAGGCGCTGCCCTCGTGCGTGAGCGTCAGGCGCCGCGTGGTGCGCAGCATCAGCCGCACGCCCAGGCGTTCCTCCAGCGCGTCGAGCCGGCGGCCGATGACGGCCGGCGCCACGCCCTCGGCCTTGGCGGCGGCGGTGAGGCTGCCGCGCGCGGCGACGGCGACGAAGGTCTCGAGCTGGGTCAGGCGGTCCAACGGCGCGGACCTTCAGCGCACGGCGCCGCCCGCGCGCAGCCGCGCGATCTCGTCCTCGCCGTAGCCCAGCTCGCGCAGCAGCGCATCGGTGGACTCGCCGATGGCCGGCGGCTGCAGCCGGATGCCGGGCCGCTCGCCGCCCAGGGTGAAGGGCAGGAGCGGCACCTTCGCCATGTGGCCGTCGTTCATGCGCACCGGCGCCAGGCCGCCGCTGGCGTTCAGGTGCGGGTCGTCGAAGAGTTCCTGCGGCCGGGTGATGGGCGCGAAGGGCAGCTCGTTCGCCTCGAACACGGCCGCCAGTTCGCCGGCGCTGCGGCCGGCCAGGTGCGAGCGCAAGAGCGGCATCATCCACTCGCGGGCGCGCACCCGGTCGTTGTTGGTGGACAGGCGCGGATCGGCCAGCAGTTCGTCCAGTCCGAAGGCCTTGCAGAAGATCTGCCACTGCTTGTCGCTGACGACCGCCAGGAAGATCTGCTCGCCGTCCTTCACGGTGAAGACGTCGTAGATGCCCCAGGCCGAGATGCGGCCGGGCATCGGGTCGGCCGCCTTGCCGGTGGCGGCGAACTGCATCATGTGCTGCGCCACCAGGAAGACGTTGTTCTCGAACAGTGCCGACTGCACCTCGCAGCCGCGGCCCGTCTGCTCGCGCTGGCGCAGCGCGGCCATCGCGCCGATGGCGCCGAACAGCCCGCCCATGATGTCGTTGACGCTGGTGCCGGCGCGCAGCGGATCGCCGGCGCGGCCGGTCATGTAGGCCAGGCCGCCCATCATCTGCACCACCTCGTCCAGCGCGGTGCGGTGCTCGTAGGGGCCGGGCAGGAAGCCCTTGTGGCTCACATAGACCAGGCGCGGGTGGTCGGCCTTCAGGCTGTCGTAGTCCAGGCCCAGCTTCTTCATGGTGCCGGGCTTGAAGTTCTCGCTCACGACGTCGGCGGTGGCGATGAGCTTCCTGGCGGCCGCGATGCCCTCGGGCGACTTCAGGTCCAGCGCGATGCTCTTCTTGTTGCGGTTGAAGGCGGGGAAGAAGCCCGCGCCGGAGCCCAGCAGGCGGCGCGTGGCGTCGCCTTCCACCGGCTCGACCTTGATGACCTCTGCACCCAGGTCGCCCAGCAGCAGGCCGCAGGTGGGCCCCATGACCATGTGGGTGAACTCGACCACGCGGATGCCCGCGTAGGGCAGCGGGGCGGCAGTGCTGTCTGTCATGGCTGGATTCCTCGTTGAACGAAGCCCTTGGGCAGCCCGGCCTCGGGCGTCATGCCGTAGACCGGCTCGCCGGGCAGGCCGGCCATCAGCGGCTGGCGCGCGGCCAGGAGGCGCTGCAGATCGACACCGGTCGGCACGCCCATCGCCTCGAACATGAAGACCAGGTCTTCCGTCACCACGTTGCCGGAGGCGCCGGGCGCATAGGGGCAGCCGCCCAAGCCGCCGAGCGAGGCGTCGAAGGTGGTGACGCCCTCCTCCCACGCCGCCAGGCAGTTGGCCAGGCCCAGGCCGCGGGTGTTGTGCATGTGGGCCGCACCGGCCTTGCCGCCCAGCTCGCTGCGCAGGCGGCGGAACAGGCGGCGCACCTGCGCCGGGTTGGCGTAGCCGACGGTGTCCGACAGGCCGACCTCGTCGGCGCCCGCCTCGGCGCACAGCACGGCCAGGCGGATCACGTCGTCCTCGTCGACCGCGCCCTGCAGCGTGCAGCCGAAGGCGGTGGAGATGCCGGCCTCCAGGCCTGCGCCGGGCGCGAGTTCGCGGCGCAGCGCGTCGATGGCGCGCACCTCCTCGACCATCTCCTCGGGCGTCTTGCGCACGTTGGCCAGCGAGTGGGCGCGGCTGGCCGACACCGGCATGGTGAGCTTGTGCGCGCCGGCCGCCAGCGCCGCCTGCGCGCCCTTGCGGTTGGGCACCAGCGCCATCGCGGTCAGGCCGGGCAGCGCGGCGGCGTGGCGCACCACCTCGGCGGCGTCGGCCATCTGCGGCAGCAGCTTCGCGGGGACGAAGGAGGCGACCTCGATCTCGCGCAGGCCGGCGGCGTGCAGCGCGTCGATCCAGCGCAGCTTGTCGGCCGTGGGCATGGTGGCCTTCACCGACTGCAGGCCGTCGCGCGGGCCGACCTCGCTGATCAGGACGGCGGGAGCGGGAAGAGACATGCGGCGATTGTCCGCGACGGCGCCGCGCGAAGGATTGCGCGTTTCGGGCCGAGCCGTCACAGTCGGCACGGTTGCCAGCCGATCCATCCCCCCTGCACGCGTCCGCCGCTTCGGCGGAGCGGCCTGCGCACGCGCAGCCGGGCTCGGCCGAGGCGCTGTGGGCGCTGCTGCTGTGCCAGGCCCACGGCGCGCGCTCCGCCTCTTCCGGCGAGGCGCTGGACTGGCAGCCCGACGCGGGCTGGGCGCTGCGCGGCGCCTGGGCGGACGCGGCGCGTGCGCTGTTCGCGCTTTTCAAGCCGCTGCTGGACATCCAGGCGCGCACGGGGGGCTGGGTGGTCGGCCAGCTCGGGCAGAGCCTGGACGGCTGCGTGGCGACGCGCACCGGCGAATCCCGCTTCATCAACGGGCCGGAGAACATCGTCCACCTGCACCGCCTGCGCGCGCTGAGCGAGGTGGTGCTGCTGGGCGCCGGCTCGGTGGCGGCCGACAACCCGCTGCTGACCACGCGCAAGGTGCCGGGCCCCAACCCGACGCGGGTGCTGCTGGACCCGCGCGCCGGCCTGGCGGAGCGCGCCGCCTCCGCGCAGGTGTTCGTGGACCGCAGCGCGCCCACGCTGTGGCTGTGCGATGCCCGCTGGCGATCGCAGGCCGAGGAACAGGCGGGCGCCGGCCGGGTGCTGGCGGTGCCGGGCCTGCTGCGCGACGACGACGGCACGCCGGACGCGGCGCGCGCGGTGGCCGCGCTGCGCTCGCGCGGCCTGCGGCGCATCTTCGTCGAGGGTGGCGGGGTGACGGTGTCGCGCTTTCTCGCGCAGGGCTGCCTCGACCGGCTGCACCTGTCGGTGGCGCCGCTGCTGGTCGGCAACGGCCGGCCGGGGCTGCGCTTCGACGGCCCGGCGCGGCTGGCCGACTGCGCGCGGCCGGCGCACCGGGTGCACCCGATGGGGGTCGATCAGCTCTGGGACCTGGACCTGCGCGGCTAGTGCGGATCGGCGTTCGATCAACGACAACCGTTCGGGCTGAGCTTGGCCTGTCCTGAGCTTGCCGAAGGGTCGAAGCCGGGTGCGGCGCTTCGACAGGCTCAGCGTGAACGGTTGGTGGATGCTCATGGGCGCACTTTCGCGAAAAGGTCGATGTGACCGACATTCAGGCAAGTGGAGCGCCGCATCGCGTGGCGCCGCGCCTGCCAGGCGTCGACGAGCGCCCTGTCGGCGGCCCCGGCCTGTTCCCTGGCGGCCTGCGCCATGCCATCGACCATCGCGGCCAGCATGGCGTCGTCGCCTTCGATGTCCCAGTCGCTGGACACCTGCTGCACCACGTAGCCGGCATCGCCGATGAGGCGGCCGGCCACGGCCGGCGCCTGCGCGCCCAGCGCGGGGCCGAAGCCCTTGTCGCGCCGCTGGTGCGCGGCGAACAGGCGGTCGATGGCGGCGTCCGCCGGATCGGCGGGCGTCCAGCCCACGCGCCCATCGACGCTCAGCGCGAACAGCATCGCCGCCTGCGCGTCGCGTGCGTGCCCGACCAGCGCCTCCAGCCAGGAGGCCGACACGAGGTCGAGCAGCGCGGAGGCCGTCACCAGTTGCGTGTCCGCCAACTCGAGGCGGTGCAGGTCGTGCGCCAGGTCCAGCGCTTCCAATGTGACCTCGGCGCCGAAACCGGGCCCGTCAATGCCGATGGCGTCCGCGCCGATCCCGCGCAGCGTGTAGCCCTGGTGTTCCGCCCATGCCGCCAGCGCCCCGGGCACGGCCGCCAGCAGGGCGGGGTCGTGATCGACCAGCCGCCAGCGCTGGCCCGGCCCGAGCCGCGGCGCAAGCGCCCGGAAGTTCGCGCCGCTGCCGCAGGCCAGATCGAGCACCGACGGCCCCGCGCCGCCATGCGCCGCACGCCACCGCTGCGCCAACGCAGGCAGCGCGAAGGCGTCGATGGCCGCTGCGCGCGCCCGGCGGTCGAAGGGCTCGCGCAGGGCCAGCCAGTCGGCGCTGAATCCGCTCATGGCAGCCGCAATGCCTCGGCGAAGCGCGCGGCCGCCTCGCGCCAGCCGGGCAGGCGCGCGCCGGCGGCCCGCGCGCCGCGGGCCAGCGACGCCCGCCAGGCGGGATCGTCCAGCAGGCGGGCCAGCGCGGCGCGCAGCGCCGGCACGTCGCCGGGCGGCACCAGCACGCCGGCCCCGGCCGGCACGGTGTCGGGGATGGCGCCGGCTGTCGTGCTCACGACGGGCAGGCCGTGCGCCATCGCCTCGGCCAGCGCCATGCCGTAGCCCTCGTGGAAGGACGGCAGGACGAAGGCATCGGCCTGCGCGTAGTGCCGGGCCAGCCGGTCCGCGTCCACTTCGCCATCCAGATGCACGCGCTGCGCCATGCCGTGCGCCGCGATGGCGTGGCGCAGTGCATGGACCGTGTCCGGGCTGCGCGCAAGGCTGCCGACGCAGCGCAGCGTCCAGGCGCGGTCCTGAAGTCCGGCCAGGGCGTCGATCAGGACGCCGTGTCCCTTGCGCGGCGTCACGGCGGCCACGCACAGCAGCGACAGGCCGTCGCCGGCCGGGCGTTCATGCGCAGCGGCGGGCACGGTCCCCGGCTCCACCACGTGGATGCGCGCCGGCGGCACGCCGTAGTCGCGCTGCAGCGCGCGCGCCGTCGCGTGGCTCGTGACGATCACCCGGCGCGCCGCCGCCAGGGCGCGCCGCTCGCTGTCGAGAAGCTGCCGGCGTTGCGCCTCGCCCAGCCCCGTTTCCAGCGCCAGCGGGTGATGCACCAGCGCCACCCAAGCCAGCCGCTGCGCATGGCGGGCGGCGAGTTCGGGCAGCGCGCCGAAGGCCAGGCCATCGACGACCACCAGGCTGCCGCCGGGCAGGCCCGCGATCCGTTCGGCCGCATCGGCCAGCGCGGCCGCATCGGGCCAGGGGAAGCCGTCGGCCAGCGCCAGGACGTCCACCGTCCAGCCCGCGTCGCGCAGGCCGCCGATGATGTGCCGGTCGTAGGCATAGCCGCCCGTGCAGGTGTCCAGGTCGCCCGGCACCACGAAGACCACGGACGGCACGGTGCCTCCGCCTTCAGGGCCGCGGCGCCGCCGGCAGCTCGCCCTCGTAGGCGGCCCAGGCGACGTGTGATTCGTGCAGCGTCACCTTCATCGCGCAGAGGCCGCCGGCGTGCGGCCCCAGCTCGCCCGCGTCGATCCGCGCGGCCACGCGGTCGAAGACGGCGCGGGCCAGGAACTCGGTCGTGGTGTTGCGGCCGTGGAAGACCGCTTCCTCGTCGAGGTTGCGGAAGTTCAGCTCGGCCAGCACGGTGCGCAGCATCGCGGTGAGCAGGCCGATGTCGGCCACGATGCCATCGGGGTCGAGTTCGGGCCGGCGCAGTTCCAGGTCCACCACGTAGGTGGCGCCGTGCAGGCGCTGCGCGGGGCCGAAGACCTCGCCGCGGAAGCTGTGGGCGATCATGAAGTGGTCGCGGACGTTGACGCTGTACATGGGCTTGCGGATCAGGGGTAGTCGATGCGGTGGCAGAGGGTGCCGTCGACGCCGGATGCGGCGAGCCGGGACAGCACCGAGGGCAGTTCGTCGAAGGGCGATGCGCCGGTGACCAGCGCGTCGAGCGCGGGATCGGCCAGCAGGGACAGCGCCAGCTCGAAGCGCCGGCGATGGCTCCATCGCGCGCGCTGCGCGGCGGCGACGTGGCCGACCTGCGAGCTTTTCAGCACCAGCCGGCGCGCGTGGAAAGCCGCGCCCAGCGGCACGCTCACCGGGCGCGAGCCGTACCAGCTCAGTTCCAGCACGGTGGCCTCGAACGCGGCGAGGTCCAGCGCGGTGGCGAGGCCCTCGGGGTGGCCGCTGGCGTGGATCACGAGATCGGCCTCGCGCCGCGCCACCGCGGGCACGGCGAAGTCCGCGCCCAGCCGCTCCGCGACACCGCCCTTGCCGGCCTGCGTGTCCACCACCTGCACCCTGCTGCCCGGCAACCGCGCCGCCAGCCATGCCACCAGCAGGCCGACCGTGCCACCACCCACCACGGCGATCCGGTCGCCCACGCGCGGCGCGGCGTCCCACAGGGCGTTGACCGCCGTCTCCAGGTTGGCCGCCAGCACCGCGCGTTCGGGCGGCACGCCGTCCGGCAGCGGGTGCACCGCCTCGGCCGGCACCACGTAGTGCGACTGGTGCGGGTGCAGGCAGAACACCGTGCGGCCCTGCAATTCGGGCGGCCCCTCCTCGACGACGCCCACGCTGCTGTAGCCGTACTTCACCGGCGCCGGGAACGCGCCCTGCTGGAAGGGCGCGCGCATGCGGTCGAACTCGCTTTCGGGCACCTCGCCGCGGAACACCAGCGTCTCGGTCCCCCGGCTGATGCCGCTGTGCAGGGCGCGCACCCGCACCTCGCCGGGGCCGGGCGCCGGCAGGGCCTCGGTGCGCAATTCGGCGCGGCCGGGCTCGGCCAGCCAGCACGAGCGCGCCTGGATCACGGACATCCGGCCGCCTCCGCGTCGTGCGCGAGCAGGAGCTGCCGCATCTGCGCGGCCATGCCGGCGCCCAGTTGCGGCAGTCCCTGCCTGTCCGCCAGGTGTGACGTGCCGAAGCGCACCCGGGCCACGCCGTTGCGGTAGCGCGGCAGCGTGATCTGCAGCGCCGCCGCCAGCTTCTCGCGGTTGGGCGGCGTGCGCCGCAGCAGGGTGAGCGGATGGCGCTGCGCGGCGGGCGAGATGACATGGCTCACCAGCGCCGGCACGAAGCGTGTGCCGGGCACCAGGCGGGCGAACAGGCGGTAGCTGTCGGACCAGCTCTCCAGCGAGGCCAGCGCGCGTTCCAGGCCGAAGGCGGCCGGGTCGGGCTCGATCTCCCCCGCGGGGAAGGTCAGCAGCGCGCCGCCGTCCTGCAGGTGCCGGGCGCCGGCGCGCAGCGCCGCCATGCGGCCGGACGCGTCCCCGGGCAGGAAGATCAGCTGCCGCGCCACGTGCGGCAGGGCGCGCAGGAAGGGCCGATCCAGCGCGATCACCCGCAGGTCGGGCCGGTGCGGCAGGCTGGAGAACAGCGCGACGGTGTCCGTCATGCCCGGATGGTTCGCCAGGATGACCACCGGGCCGTGCGCCGGGACCCGCTCGGCACCCGTCGTGCGCAGGCCCGCCGTCATCTGCGCCATCAGCCAGGCGCTGCCTTGCGACAGACCGTGCGCCCCCACCCGCTGGTCGAACTCGTGCGCCACCCGGGCGAAGCGGCGCGCCGGGGGCCGCAGCAGGCGGCCGAACGGCGTGCCGTGCAGGCGCGAGAGGCCGGCCGAGTCCAGCAGGTCGGCGAGGTTGACGTCGGTGAGCGCGTCGAGGGCGGCCGGCGGCGGGAGGCTCATGGCCGGCGCAGTCTGGCGCACCCGGACGGATCGCGCAAATCAGCCGGCGCCGACCGACCGCCGCAGCGCCGCGCGCGCCAGCAGCCGCGTGGAGTCGAGCGTGGGCAGCGGCGAGTTGGCGTCGCTCATCACCAGCGGGATCTCGGTGCAGCCCAGCACCACCGCGTCGCAGCCGGCCTCCTTCATGCCGGCGAAGACGCGCTGGAAGCAGGCGACGGCCGTCTCGCGCGGCGGCCCTTCCAGCCCGGGCACCAGCACGTCCATGATCGCGTGCTGGATCTCGTCGCGCTCCGCCTCGGAAGGCCGCAGCCACGCCAGCCCGCGCGCATCGAAGGCGGCCGGGTAGACCTCGCTGTCGACCAGCCAGCGCGTGCCGCTGATGCCGATGCGCCGCAAGCCCCGGCGCGCGGCCTCGTCGGCCACCACCTCGGCGATGTGCAGCCACGGCTTCGGCGAGCGCGGCGCGACGTGGCCGAAGGCCTGGTGGATGGTGTTGTCCGGGCAGACCAGGAAGTCCGCGCCGATGGCCGCCAGCTTGCGGGCCGAGTCGAGCATCAGCTCGCCCACGCCCTGCAGGTCGCCGCGCTCCAGGCAGGCGACGTAGCCGGCCAGCGAGGGCGTGTGCACCGACACCTCCGGATGCGCGTGCGGCCCGAGCAGCGCCGGGGCCTCGGCGCAGATCGTGCGGTAGCACAGGGCGGCGCCCTCGGCGGAGCAGCCGACGATGCCGATGTGCAGGGGCTTGATTACATTCATTTAAGTCACAAATTATTGGATTACCCGGCCATTAATCTTTGCCGTGGTATCAAATACAGTGTGGTTCGAGCGTCGGCGTCATGCTTGTCGCGCGCACGCGATCCCCTGTTTTCTAGCAACCTTCCGGCGGCCCCGCCGCCCTCCCGTCCGAGAGTCCCCATGACCGAACGCACCACGACCCAGCGCCTGCAGGTGGCGACCGAGCTGTACCGCTTCATCGAAGACAAGGTGCTGCCCACGGTCGGCCTGCAAAGCGAGCCCTTCTGGAAGGGCTTCGATGCCATCGTCCACGACCTCGCGCCCAAGAACGCCGCCCTGCTGGCCGAGCGCGACCGCATCCAGGCCGAGATGGACGCCTGGCACAAGGCCCACCCGGGCCCCGTCACGGACATGCCCGCCTACCGCGCGCATCTGGAGAAGATCGGCTACCTGCTGCCGCAGCCGAAGGGCGTGAAGACCACCACCGCGAACGTCGACGCCGAGCTGGCCCTGCAGGCCGGCCCGCAGCTGGTGGTGCCGATCCTCAACGCCCGCTACGCGCTCAACGCCGCCAACGCGCGCTGGGGCTCGCTGTACGACGCGCTGTACGGCACCGACGCCATTCCCGAGACAGACGGCGCCGAGAAGGGCAAGGGCTACAACCCGGTGCGCGGCGCCAAGGTGATCGCCTTCGCGCGCGAAGTGCTCGACCAGGCCGCGCCGCTGGAGAACGGCTCGCACAAGGACGCGACCGGCTACAGCGTCAAGGACGGCCAGCTCGTCGTCGCACTGCACAGCAGCAGCACGCGCCTGCAGGACCCGGCCGCCTTCGCCGGCTACCAAGGCGACGCGGCGAATCCCTCGTCGGTGCTGCTGAAGCACAACGGCATCCACCTCGACATCCGGATCGACCGCAGCACGCCCATCGGCAAGACCGACCCGGCCGGCGTGAGCGACGTGATCGTCGAGGCGGCTCTGTCCACCATCCTCGACCTGGAAGACTCCGTGGCCGTGGTGGACGCGCAGGACAAGGTGCTGGCCTACGGCAACTGGCTCGGCATCCAGCTGGGCACGCTGACCGAGGAGGTGAGCAAGGGCGGCAAGACCTTCACCCGCCGCCTGAACGCCGATCGCGTCTACACCGCGCCCGACGGCAAGGGTGAAGTGAAGCTGCACGGCCGCTCGCTCATGTTCGTGCGCAACGTGGGCCACCTGATGACCAACCCCGCCATCCTCTGGGGCGAGGGCAAGGAGATTCCGGAAGGCATCATGGATGCGGTGATCACCACCGCCATCGCCATGGCCGACCTGCAGGGCAAGGGCGCCGACGGCCTGCGCAACTCGCGCACCGGCAGCATCTACATCGTCAAGCCCAAGATGCACGGCCCGGCGGAAGTCGCCTTCGCCAACGAGCTGTTCGGCCGCGTCGAGCAACTGCTGGGCCTGCCGGCCGACACCGTCAAGCTGGGCATCATGGACGAGGAGCGCCGCACCAGCGTGAACCTGCAGGCCTGCATCGCCGCCGCGCCGGCGCGCGTGGCCTTCATCAACACCGGCTTCCTCGACCGCACCGGCGACGAGATGCACACCGCCATGCAGGGCGGCCCGATGCTGCGCAAGGGCGACATCAAGAACACCAAGTGGATCGCCGCCTACGAGAAGAACAACGTGCTGACCGGCCTGAACTGCGGCCTGCGCGGCAAGGCGCAGATCGGCAAGGGCATGTGGGCCATGCCCGACCTGATGGCCGACATGCTCAAGCAGAAGATCGCGCACCCCAAGGCCGGCGCCAACACCGCCTGGGTGCCCTCGCCCACCGCCGCCACGCTGCACGCGCTGCACTACCACCAGGTCAACGTGGCCGACGTGCAGAAGGCGCTGGAGAAGATCGACGCCGAGGCCGAGCGCGACAACATCCTGGCCGACCTGCTGCAGCCGCCCATCACCGCCACGCCGAATTGGAGCGACGCCGAGAAGCAGGCCGAGCTGGACAACAACGTGCAGGGCATCCTGGGCTACGTGGTGCGCTGGATCGACCAGGGCGTGGGCTGCTCGAAGGTGCCCGACATCCACGACGTGGGACTGATGGAAGACCGCGCGACGCTGCGCATCAGCAGCCAGCACATCGCCAACTGGCTGCTGCACGGCGTGGTGACGAAGGAGCAGGTGAACGCCACCTTCGAGCGCATGGCCGCGGTGGTGGACAAGCAGAACGCCGGCGACCCGCTGTACCGGAACATGGCCGGCAACTTCAAGGCCAGCGCCGCCTACCAGGCCGCGCAGGACCTCGTGTTCAAGGGCATCGAGCAGCCCAGCGGCTACACCGAGCCGCTGCTGCATGCGTGGCGGCTGAAGGTCAAGGCCGCGGGCTGAGGCACGTGGCGCCGTGAGCGCGCAGTTCCAGTACGTCGAAGGCCAGGCCCGCCCCGGCTTTGCGGCCCTGCTGGCCGGCTACGAAGCCGACGGCCGGGCGGCCGTGGCGCAGTGCGCGCCGCGGCTGGACGTGCCCTACGGCACGCAGCCGCGCCAGACGCTCGACCTGTTCGCCGCAACCGGGCCGGCGCGCGGCGCCCTGCTCTACCTGCATGCCGGCTACTGGCAGTCGCGCGACAAGGCGCTGTTCCGCTTCCTGGCGCCGGGCCTGGCGGCGCTCGGGCTGCACGTGGCGCTGGCCAACTACCCGCTGTGCCCGTCGGTCACGCTGGACGCGCTGACCGAGGCGGTGCGCGAGGCCGTGCCGGCGGTGCTGCGCGAGACCGGCGGCGCGCTGCCGCTGGTGGTCGCCGGCCATTCGGCCGGCGCGCACCTGGCGGTGGAGCTTGCGCTGACCGACTGGCCGGCACGCGGCCTGCCGGCCAGCCCGATCGCGGCGGTGATCGCGCTCAGCGGCATCTATGAACTCACGCCGCTGGTCGACACCACGCTCAACGCCAACCTGCGGCTGGACGCCGCCGCCGCGGCCCGCCGCTCCCCCGTGCGGCGCGTGCGCGGCGGCCTGCCGCCGGCGCTGTTCGCCGTCGGCGGCGACGAGACGCCAGCCTTCCTCGAACAGAACCGGGACATGCACGCGGCCTGGCAGGCAGCGGGCAATGCCGGCACCTGTATCGCGCCGGACGGCGACGACCACTTCAGCCTGCTGCGCACCTGGATCTCGCCGGATGCGGCGCTGCACCGGCACACGCGCGCGCTGATCGAGCGCGCCTGCCCCGCCCGCTGAGCCTCAGCCCGAGGCCGGCCGCGCCAGCCGGCGCGCTTCTTCCAGCAGGGCGTCCAGCAGGCGCTGCGCCGGCACGGTGAGCGGAGCGTCGGCGCGCCACATCACGTGCACCGTCGTGGCAGGTAGCGGCTCGCGGATCGGCAGCCGCACCAGCCCCATGCGCGGGCCGTAGTAGTCGAAGAAGCCGTGCGGCATCAGGCCCACGCAGTCGAGTTCGCACAGCACGGCCAGCAAGGTGGAGAAGGACTCGCACACCAGCGGCGTGGCCGGCGCCGCCGTGCCCGCGGGCCAGAGGCCCAGGTGCGCCGGGTCGCCCGGTCCGCCGGCCGGCCCGGTCAGCACCCAGGCGGCGTCCGCCAGCTGTGCCAGGCGGCGCGCGTGCTGCAGCGGGTGGCCCTTGCGCGCGGCCACCACCAGGTCGCTGTCGAACAGCGGCTGCATCAGGATGTCGCGGCCGCCACCCTCGCCGGGCAGGGGGCCGATCGCCAGGTCCAGCTCGCCGGCCCGCAGTTGCGCGAAGGCGCGCGGATAGAGCGTGTCCACCAGCCGGATGTGCACCTGCGGCCAGCGCGCGGAAAAGCGCGCCACCGCGCCCGGCACCAGCAGCGCCGCGGCCGCCGGCGACACGCCGACGCCGATCGAGGCATGCGTGCGCTCGACGTGCCAGGCCACCTCCTCGCGCGCCCGGGCGAGCTCGCGCAGCGCGGAGGCGGCGCGCGCGGCCAGCAGCTCGCCGGCGGGCGCCAGGCGGGCCCCCTTGGGCGAGCGCTGCACCAGGGTGGCGCCGAACTCTTCCTCGAGCTGCCGCAGCGCCTTGGTCAGCGCCGGCTGGCTGACGTGCAGCGTCTCGGCCGCCGCGCGCAGGCTGCCGGTCTCGGCCAGGGCCAGCAGCAGGTGCAGCTGTTGCATCCGCATCGGGGGTGCCTCCATCGCAATAACCGGAGGTTATCAGCATCAGAAATGGCGAAGCACGGCCGCAGGGGCACTGCCTAGCATCCATGCACGACCTCAAGACCACGGCGGAACCCATGTCCCCACGACGCGCCAGGAACATCCTCTTCATCATGTGCGACCAGCTCCGAGCGGACCACCTGTCCTGCTACGGCCACCCGCGGCTGCACACGCCCCATCTCGACGCGCTGGCCGCGCGCGGCGTGATCTTCGACCGCGCCTACGTGCAGTCGCCGGTGTGCGGCCCCTCGCGCATGAGCTACTACACCGGCCGCTACGTGCAGTGCCACGGCGCGAGCTGGAACTTCGTGCCGCTCAAGGCCGGCGAGCCGACCATCGGCGACCACCTGCGCCCGCTGGGCGTGCGCTCGGTGCTGGTGGGCAAGACGCACATGCGCGCCGACCTGGCCGGCATGTCGCGGCTGGGCATCGACCCGCAGTCGACCGTCGGCGTACGCATCGCCGAGTGCGGCTTCGACCCCTACGAGCGCGACGACGGCATCCATCCCTACTCCGGCCACGACCCCGACCCGAGCTACAGCGACTACCTGCGCGCCAACGGCTTCGACGGCGAGAACCCGTGGGAGGAGTGGGCCAACGCCACCGTCGACGAGGAGGGGCGCCTGCGCTCGGGCTGGTTCCTCAAGTACTCCAACCGCGCCGCGCGCATCCCGGACGAGCACTCCGAGACGCCCTACATCACGCGCCGCGCAATGGACTTCATCCGCGAGGCCGGCGAGCAGCCGTGGTGCCTGCACCTGTCGTACATCAAGCCGCACTGGCCCTACATCGCACCCGAGCCCTACGCCAGCATGTACGGCCCCGAGGACGCGCTGCCGGCCGTGCGCAGCGAGCGCGAGCGCGCCGATCCGCACCCGGTCTTCCGGGCCATGATGAACCACCGCGTCTCGCGCACCTTCTCGAAGGAAGGCGTGCGCGAGGCGGTCATGCCGGGCTACATGGCGCTGATCAAGCAGATCGACGACCAGATGGGCGTGCTGTTCGCCTTCCTGGAGGAGCACGGCCTGATGGACGAGACCATGATCGTCTTCTGCGCCGACCACGGCGACTACCTGGGCGACCACTGGATGGGCGAGAAGGACCTGTTCCACGAGCCGGTGATCCGCACGCCGCTGATCGTCTACGACCCGGACCCGCGCGCCGACGCCGCGCGCGGCACGCGATGCGACGCGCTGGTGGAGGCGATCGACCTGGCGCCCACCTTCCTGGACGTGTACGGCGGCACCGCGCTGCCGCACGCGATGGACGGGCGCTCGCTGCGGCCGCTGCTGTTCGGCCAGCGGCCGGCCGACTGGCGCGAGCACGTGGTGTGCGAGTACGACTTCTCGTTCCAGGAGTCGCGCATCGAGCTGGGCGTGAAGCCGCGCGACGCCTGGATGCGCATGATCTTCGACGGCCGCTGGAAGTACGTGCTGTTCGAGCACTTCCGCCCGATGCTGTTCGACCTGGCCGCCGACCCGAACGAGTTCGAGGACCTGGGCGCCTCCGAGGCGCCCGAGCACGCGGCCGCGCGCGCGCGGCTGCACGAGGCGCTGTTCCGCTGGGCGCGCGCGCCGCGCCAGCGCACCACGGTGGCCGACGGCACCATCGAGTCGGTCGAGGTGCAGCCGCGCATCACCGAGGGCGGCATCCTGATCGGCTACTGGGACGAGCAGGACCTGGCCGAGGCGCGCCGCCACTTCAAGCCCCGCTTCGCATCCACCAACCCGCTGGTCAAGTCCACCCTGGACCGCCTGACCTCGCCCCAAGGAGCCCCCACCCATGAATGAAAGCCCCGACATCACGCGCGCGCACACCGGCATGGACGGCGTGTCCTGGAACATCCTGGGCCAGGTGTACGTGCCCAAGCAGATGACCGACGACAGCTTCGCCTGGCACGCCACCTTCCCCGAGGAGACCTTCGTGCCGCCGCACGTGCATCCCGAGCAGGACGAGTACATCTACGTGCTGGACGGACGCATCGACCTGCTGCTGGACGGGCGCACGAGTTCGGCGTCCGCGGGCGACCTGGTGCGCATGCCGCGCGGCCTGCCGCATGCCTTCTTCAACAACTCGGGCAAGCCCGTGACCGCCCTGTTCTGGGCCGCGCCGGCCGGCCGGCTGGTGGAGCTGTACCAGCGCATCCACAACATGGCCAGCCCGGCCGAGGTGGTGCGCGTGGCCGGCGAGTACGGCGTCCATTTCTTCCCGCCGGTGTCCTCCGCGGCCTGAGCGCGCACGGGCAGGCAAGGCACACCACAACAACGGAGACGACCCATGATGATGATGAACCGCCGCGCGCTGCTGGGCGCCCTCGGCGCCTGCGCGCTCGCGCAACCCGCCGCCGCCCAGGCCGACTACCCGAACCGCCCCATCCGCATCATCGTCCCGCTGCCGCCGGGCAGCCCGCCGGACGTGCTGGCGCGCGTGGTCGGCGAGCGCCTGCAGCACGAATGGAAGCAGCCGGTCGTGGTCGAGAACCGCCCCGGCGCCACCGGGATGATCGGCCTGGACGCGGTCGCCAAGGCGCCGCCCGACGGCTACACCGTGGGCATCATGTTCCTCACGCACACGGTGCTGCCCGCGCTGTTCGGCCGCACGCCCTACGACACGCAGCGCGACCTGGCGCCGCTGGCCAACCTGGCCTGGCTGTACAACGTGCTGGTGGTGCCGGCCAACTCGCCGGCGCGCTCCGTGCGCGACCTGGTGCAGCGGGCCGGCGCGCAGCCCGACGCGCTCACCTACGGCTCGGGCGGCATCGGCTCGCCGGCGCACCTGCTGGGCGCGGCCTTCTGCCAGACCACCGGCACCCGGATGCTGCACGTGCCCTTCAAGGGGCCTTCCGAATCCGTCCAGGGCCTGCTGGGCGGGCAGGTGGACGCGATGTTCGCCACCACCTCGGTGGCCGTGCCGATGGTGCGCGGCGGCAAGCTGCGGCCCCTGGCCGTGACCAGCCCGGCGCGGCTGGCGGCGCTGCCGGAGGTGCCCACCATCGCCGAGAGCGGCATCACCGGCTTCGAGATCCGCGAATGGGAAGGCATCGTCGCCCCCGCCGGCCTGCCTGCCGCGCTGGTCGACAGATGGAGCCGCGCCCTCGCGCGCATCATGTCGCAGCAGGAGGTCAAGGACCGGCTGCTGGACCTGGGCATGACCGCCGCCGAACCGGACACGCCCGCGGCGTTCGGCACCCTCATCGGCAGCGAGCTGGCCTACTGGTCGAAGCTGGTGAAGAGCGCCGGCCTCAAGGCCCAGTAGCCGGCACCGCCTCGGCCTCCGCGCGCAGCCAGCGCACGAAGTCCTGCGCGTCGGCATTGCCGGCGGCGCGGCGCGCGCTCTCGATGAAGTAGCCGCGCTGCGATGCCGCGCCGGCGCCGAAGGGCGCCACCAACCGGCCGCCGTGCACCAGCTCGTGCAGCAGCGGCAGCCGCCCGATCACCACGCCCTGGCCCGCCACGGCGGCGGCGACCGCGTCGGCGTATTGGCTGAAGCGCAGCGAGTTCTTCATCCGCAGCTCGGGCAGGCCCATCACCTGCAGCCAGGGCTCCCAGTCGGAGGTCGGGGCCTCGGCGTGGTTCGGCATCTCGATGGCCAGCAGCGTGTGCCGGGCCAGGTCGGCCGGCGTGCGCAGCGTCCCGGCCAGCGCCGGCGCACACAGCGGCATCACCGACTCCTCGAACAGCGCCGGCCCCGCGCCGCGCGCGATTGGCACGAAGCGCACCGCGAGGTCGAGGCGGTTGCGCTCGAGGTCCTGCACCTCGAGCGTGGCGGACAGGCGCACGTCGACCTGCGGCCGCGTGGCGGTGAAGCGCGCCAGCCGGGGAATGAGCCACAGCGTCGCGAAGCCCGGCGTGCAGGTCAGCGCCACCTGCCGCGGCGGCGGCACCGCGCGCAGCCGCGCGGTGGCGTCGCGCAGGCGTTCCAGGCTGTCGACCACCGCGCGCTGCAGCACGCGGCCGGCCTCGGTGAGCGCCAGCGCGCGGTGGCGGCGCTCGAACAGCAGCACGCCCAGGCTGGCCTCCAACTGCTGGATCTGGCGGCTGACGGCCGACTGGGTGAGGCTGAGCTCGCCGGCCGCCTGCGTGAAGCTGAGCGTGCGCGCGGCCGCCTCGAAGCTCCTGAGCAGTTCCAGGGGAGGCAGCGCATGCTCGCTGTTCGCATTCTCTCTACGCATGCAACGAGTTCCGAATGACCGCGTGAACAGTGGCGCCCTGCTCACTATATTCATTCCCATTGCGAATGCAAAAGGAGCACCCCATGGCGACCGACCCGAACCGCTTCCAGCTCGGCCTGCCCGCCCGGGCGATCTTCACGCTGCCCGACGGCGCCGGCGTCGGCATCACCTGCCGCAGCGGCAGCGTGTGGGTGACGATGGACCGCGACCCGCGCGACATCGTGCTTGCGCCGGGCGAGCGCTTCGAGGGCCGCGAGCACCGGCGCATGCTGGTGTCGGCGCTCGAGGCGTCGTGCATCAGCGTCTCGGGCACGCGCCCCGCCGCGCTGCCACTGGCCGCGCCGGCCGCGGCGCCCTGGCGGCCCGAACAACAGGGGCTGTGCCCGGCCTGAGCCGCGGGCGGCGCGCCGGCCTCAAGGCGCCGGCATCGCGGGCGCCGTGCGCGCCTGCGGCATCCGCGCGAAGGCCAGGGCGCCAGCGGCCAGCATCGCCGCCACGGTGAGGAAGGCGGCGCGCAGCGGCTCGATGCCCTGCTGCGCGGCCCAGGTGGCGACCGCGCCGGTGAGCCACTGCATCAGCGCCACGCCGAGGAACATGGCGGTGTTGAGCAGCGCGATGGCGCGCCCGGTGACGGCCGCCGGATAGGAGGACTTGACGTAGGCGTACTGCAGCACGTTGTAGCCCGACAGCAGGCCGTAGAAGACGGGCAGGACGATGTCGATCCACAGCTGCCCCGTCAGCGCCATGACGGCGAACAGGGCGGCGGCGAGCGTGGCGCAGGCCGCCATCCAGCGCGGCCGGCGGGTACGCCCCGGGTCGAGCCGGCCGAACAGCGAGGGGCCGACGATGCCCGTCAGCGTCATCGCCAGCGCGACGTTGCCGCTGGCCACCAGCGACAGCGCATGCCGGTCGTGCAGCATCGGC
Organism: Xenophilus azovorans DSM 13620; assembly: GCF_000745855.1. Classification (GTDB taxonomy): domain Bacteria; phylum Pseudomonadota; class Gammaproteobacteria; order Burkholderiales; family Burkholderiaceae_C; genus Xenophilus; species Xenophilus azovorans. The sequence continues at coordinate 62,098 of NZ_JQKD01000008.1, read as the reverse complement.
CCGAGCCACAGGCCGCGCAGCGTGATGAAGGCGGCGTACGACACGGCGGCGAAGCACAGGATGCCGCGGGTGTGCGGCAGGCGCAGCAGCGGCAGCATCTCGCGCAGCGCCTGGCGCAGCGAGGGCCGGGCGCTGCCGGTGGCCTCCTGCGCCGGCCGCGGCGGCGCGGGCTCGCGCACGCGCCAGTACACGGCCAGCCAGGCCAGCAGCGCCACGCCGCCCAGCGCCAGGTAGCCGGCGCGCCACGAGAAGGCCTCGATCAGCCACGCCAGCGGCGTGCCGGTGAACAGGATGCCCAGGCCGGAGATGCTCATCGCCAGCCCCGACATGGCGGTGAAGCGCTCGGCCGCGAAGTGCCGCGCGATGAACACGGTGCAGGCCAGGAAGGCGGGCGCGCAGCCGATGCCGATCAGGGCCTGCCCCAGCACCAGCGCGCCGAAGCCCGGCGCGAAGGCGCACAGCGCGGCGCCGCCGACGGCCATCGGGAACGCGCACAGGACGGTGCGGCGCACGCCGTACAGGTCCAGCGAGAGCCCCATGGTGATCTGCAGCAGGCCGAAGCCCAGGTGGAAGGCGCTGGACCACAGGCCCAGCTGCCGGGCGCTCAGCCCGTAGACGGAGATGAGCGGCGTGGCCATCATCGCGCCCAGGGTGCGGAAGGCCTGGCTGAGCGCGAAGGCGCAGGCCAGCGCGATCAGCATGTGGAGCAGGGGATCGCGCCAGCCCGTGCGGGCGGACGGCGGCGTGGTGGCAGGGGTCGGCTTGGAAGGAGGCAAGGGGGCGATGGTACGGAGTCCGGCGGGAACGGGTTGGCCGCACGCGCGCGGCGCAGCAGAATCGCGCCATGCCTGTGCCGGAACCTGCCGTGAACACCGCCCGCTGCCCCCTGTGCAGTGCCGGCAACGGCTGCGCGATGGCCGCGCCGCGCGCGCCCGGCGAGGCCATGCCCCGCTGCTGGTGCATGGACGCCGACTTCCCCGATGCGCTGCTGCGCCGCGTGCCGCCGGCGGCACGCGGGCGCGCCTGCATCTGCGCGCGCTGCGCCGCCGAAGCGGCCCGCGCCCCCGTCCACGGAGACTGCACATGACCACCGCCCCCAATGCCTTCTACGCCCAGTCCGGCGGCGTCACCTCGGTGATCAACGCCTCGGCCTGCGGCGTGATCGAGACGGCGCGCCACCACCCGGGGCGCATCGGCACGGTGTACGCCGGGCGCAACGGCATCCTCGGCGCGCTGGCCGAGGACCTGATCGACACGAGCGCCGAGCCGGCCGAAGCCATCGCCGCGCTGCGCTTCACGCCGGCCGGCGCCTTCGGCTCCTGCCGCTACAAGCTCAAGTCGCTGGAGGACAGCCGGCGCGAGTACGAGCGGCTGATCGAGGTGTTCCGCGCGCACGGCATCGGTTATTTCTTCTACAACGGCGGCGGCGATTCGGCCGATACCTGCTTCAAGATCAGCCAGCTGTCGCAGGCCATGGGCTACCCGCTCGCCGCGATCCACGTGCCCAAGACCATCGACAACGACCTGCCGCTGACCGACTGCTGCCCCGGCTTCGGCTCGGTGGCCAAGTACGTCGCGGTGTCGACGCTGGAGGCCTCGCTCGACCTGCGCTCGATGGCGGCCACCTCCACCAAGGTGTTCGTGATCGAGGTGATGGGCCGCCATGCCGGATGGATCGCCGCGGCCGGCGGCCTGGTGGCCGGGCACGGCATCCCGGTGGCGGTGCTGTTCCCCGAGGTCGCGTTCGACCGCGAGCGCTTCCTGGCGCGGGTGGATGCGCTGGTGCGCCGGCACGGCTGCTGCACGGTGGTGGTGTCCGAGGGCTGCCGCCACGCGGACGGCGGCTTCCTGGCCGAGCAGGGCGCGCGCGACGCCTTCGGCCATGCGCAGCTGGGCGGCGCCGCGCCGGTGGTGGCGCAGATGGTCAAGGAGGCGCTGGGCCACAAGGTGCACTGGGCGGTGGCCGACTACCTGCAGCGCGCGGCGCGCCACGTGGCCTCGCGCACCGACGTCGAGCAGGCCTATGCGGTGGGCCGCCACGCGGTGGAACTGGCGCTGGCCGGGCAGAACGCCGTGATGGCCGCGATCGAGCGCACCGGCGACGCGCCCTACGCCTGGCAGCTGGCCAGCGTGCCGCTGGCCGAGGTGGCCAACGCCGAGCGCACCATGCCGCGCGAGTTCATCAGCGAGGACGGCTTCGGCATCACCGAGGCGGCGGTGCGCTACCTGCAGCCGCTGATCGAGGGCGAGGATTACCCGCGCTACCGGCAGGGCCTGCCGGTCTACGCCACGCTGAAGAACACGCCGGTGCCGAAGAAGCTGCCCGCCTTCACGCCGGGCTGAGCGGCGCCGGCGCCTCGGCCGGCAGCGAGGTGGCAGCAGCGGCCGCCGTGTCCTCGCGCTGCGCCGTGATCACCTCGTGGATGAACTGCAGTTTGCCCACCGCCGCGCGCGGCAGCACGAAGGGGTAGAAGTCCGGCTGGCCCATGCTGCGCGACAGCTCGTTGAGCACGCCGGTCAGGCGCACCCAGCCGTTGAGGAAGTCCAGGAAGCGGCCGGCGTCGGGATGCTCGGGCTGCCACAGGTCGGCCGGCCCGAAGAGGTCGCTGGTCAGCTCGACGTTGGTGGCGTTGATGCCGAAGCTCAGGGCCGTGTCGGCGGTGTCGGCCATGTGCAGGTAGTGGGCCCAGGTCTCGGCCCAGTCCTCCCAGGGGTGGGTGCTGGCGTAGCTGGTCACGTAGCGCAGCGCCCAGTCGGCCGGCGGGCCGTTGTCGTAGTGGTGGCGCAGGGCGGCGGCATAGTCCTGCGTCTCGTCGCCGAAGAGCTGGCGAAAGCCCTCCAGCCAGGGCGTGTCCTGCACCAGCACGTTCCAGTAGAAGTGGCCGATCTCGTGGCGGAAGTGGCCCAGCAGCGTGCGGTAGGGCTCGCGCATCTCGGCGCGGATGCGTTCGCGCACGGCGTCCTCGGCCTCCTCGGCATTGAGCGTGACGACGCCGTTGTGGTGGCCGGTCATCACCGGCGCCTGGCCCGGCACGCTGCCGAGGAAGTCGAAGGTCATGCCGTGCGCCGGATCGACGAAGCGCGTGCGCACCGGCAGCCCCAGCGCCAGCAGCTGCGAGAGCAGCCGGCGCTTGGCGCGCTCCAGCTTGCGCCACAGCTCGTCGTTGCCCGGCACCGACAGGTCCGGAATGGTGCGGGTGGTGCTGCAGGCCAGGCAGAAGCCCTCCGCCAGGCCGTGGCCGTGCGCCTCGGCCGCGACACCGATGGGCGGCGAGGGCACCATCCAGTTGCAGCCGGCGGCGGCGAGGAAGTTGGCGCAGCGGCGGTAGGCCTGGCCGCCGGGCTGGTCGAACACGGTGTACGCGTCGTCGGACCCGGCCGCGGGGGCCAGCGACACCACGCCCAGGCGCTCGATCACGTAGCCCAGCGGCGTGCCGCAGGCCAGGCACTGGCTGTTGCCCAGGTACACCGGCCGCCCGCACTGGCACACGTAGGCGCGGCTGACGGTGGGCGCGGCGAGTTCCTCGGCCGGCGTGCCGGAGGCTGCGGCGTCGGCCGCCGGTGATGGCTCGGGGGTGGACATGCGCACGATTGTGCCGCCCGCATCGGCGGGCCCCGGGCAGGCGAAGCCGATATGCTTGTAGGACGCCGCTCTGCCTTCCGATGACCTCCCTGGACCCCACACCGCTGCCGGCGACCGCCGGCTCCCTGCGCGAACGCTACGGCGAGCGGTACCGCTGGCTGCTGCTGCTGTCGGTCATGGTCGGGGTGATGGCCTCGATCATGTCCTCGACCATCGTGAACGTGGCGATCCCGGGGCTGAGCCAGCACTTCCACCTCGGCCAGGAGCGCGCCCAGTGGGTCAGCTCCGGCTTCATGGTGGCGATGACGGTGTCGATGCTCACCACGCCCTGGCTGCTGGGCCGCTTCGGCTACCGGCGCACCTACGTCGGCTGCATGGTGCTGCTGCTGGCCGGCGGGCTGCTGGGCGGGCTGGCGCAGCACTTCGCGCTGGTGCTGGCGGCGCGCGTGGCCGAGGGCCTCGCGGCCGGCGTGGTGCAGCCGATCCCGGCCATCATCATCCTGCGCGCCTTCGCGCCGCACGAGCAGGGCCGCGCCAGCGGCATCTTCGGCATGGGCGTGGTGCTGGCGCCGGCCGTGGGGCCCAGCATCGGCGGCGTGCTGGTGGACCTGTTCGGCTGGCGCTCGATCTTCTTCATGGTGGTGCCCTTCTGCCTGGTCGCCTTCTGGCTGGCCTGGAAGTTCGTGCCGGCGACGGCGCCCGGCGGCGCGACGGCGGCGCCCGGCGTGCGGCTGGACTGGCGCGGCATGCTGGTGGCGACCTTCGGCACGCTGTGCCTGCTCAACGGCCTGGTGGAGCTGCGCGGCGACGCGCCGGCGCAGGCCGCGCTGCTGCTGGCGCTGGCGACGGCCGCGCTGGCCGTGTTCATCGCCTGGGAGCGCAGGCTGGCCAAGGCCGGCCCCGGGCACGAGCCGCTGATGGACGTGGGCCTGTTCGGCTTCCGCCAGTTCGCCATGGGCACGGTGGTGGCCTTCATCTACGGCACGGCGCTGTTCGGCTCGACCTACCTGCTGCCGGTGTACATGCTGGTGGCGCTGCAGCTGTCGGCCTCGCACGTGGGCACCATCATGCTGCCGGCCGGCATCGTGCTGGCCCTGGTCATCCCCGTCGTGGGCCGGCTGGCCGACCGGCAGCCCACCTGGCTGCTGGTGGGCGTGGGGCTGGCGCTGCTGGCGGCCTCCTTCGCGCTGATGCCGGTGGTGGACCTGGCCGCACCGCTGTGGCTGCTGGTGCTGTTCACCGCCATCGGCCGAGTCGGCCTGGGCTTCATCCTGCCCTCGCTCAACCTCGGCTCGATGCGGCCGCTGCCCAGGACGCTGATCCCGCAGGGCGCCAGCGCCATCAGCTTCCTGCGCCAGCTCGGCGGGGCGGCGGGCGTGAGCCTGTGCGCGGTGGTGCTCGAATGGCGGCTGGCCGCGCACGGCGACTCGCTGACCCACCCCGCCACCGGGCCGGCGCGGCTGGCGGCGTTCAACGAGGTGTTCCTGCTCCTGGCCGCGCTGTGCCTGCTGGCGATGTGCGCGGCCTGGCAGCTGCGCGAACAGCCGGCCGCCGCCGGCACCACCCGCGAGGAAGGCTGATCGACGCCATGTGCCAACTTCTGGGAATGAACTGCAACGTGCCGACCGACGTGCAGTTCAGCTTCACGGGCTTCGCGCAGCGCGGCGGGCGCACCGACCACCACGCCGACGGCTGGGGCATCGCCTTCTTCGAGGACCGCGGGCTGCGCCACTTCGTCGACCACCAGCCGGCCTGCGATTCGCCGGTGGCCGGGCTGATCCGCCGCTACCCGATCAAGAGCCGCAACGTCATCGCCCACATCCGCAAGGCCACGCAGGGCGCCGTCAACCTGCAGAACTGCCATCCCTTCGTGCGCGAGCTGTGGGGCCGCTACTGGGTGTTCGCGCACAACGGCGACCTGAAGGACTTCCGCCCCCGGCTGCACGGCCACTTCCGCCCGGTGGGCGGCACCGACAGCGAGCACGCCTTCTGCTGGCTGATGCAGGAGCTGGCAAAGTCGCATGCCGGCGTGCCCAGCGTGCCCGAGCTGACGCTGACCCTGCGCGAGCTGGCGCCGCGCATCGCACGGCACGGCACCTTCAACTTCATGCTGTCCAACGGGCAGGCCCTGTGGGCGCACGCGTCCACGCACCTGTGGTCCATCGAGCGGCGGCACCCCTTCACCGAGGCGCGGCTGGCCGACGAGGACCTGTCCATCGACTTCGCCCAGCACACCACGCCCAGCGACCGGGTGGCGGTGGTGGTGACGACGCCGCTGACCACCAACGAGACCTGGCAGCCCTTCGCGGCCGGCGAGCTGCGGGTGTTCCAGGACGGCTGCCGGCTCGGCGGCTGACGCGGGCCGGCCCCTCGCCGGCCGCCGCGGCGTTGCGCGGGCGCCTCATCCCGATACTTTCTTTCGGCTTTTCGGCGCAGTGACGCGCCAAAGTATCACGATGGCGTTGATCGAAAGGAAACAATAACGGTTCTCATTCGAATCTAAAGTGCGCGCCACCATGCCGTCCCACCTCTTCGCCCCGCGGCCGCTGGCCGCCGCGCTCTTCCTGGCCGTCCAGGCCCTGGCCGCCTCGGCCCAGACACCGGCGTCCGATCCCGCCGCCGCGGCACCCGCGCCGGCCGCCGCCCAGGACACCCTGAGCACCGTGACGGTGGAGGCCAGCGCCGACGCCTCCGCCGAGGGCCTGGCCAAGCCCTACGCCGGCGGCCAGGTGGCGCGCGGCGGGCGGGTCGGCATCCTGGGCACGCAGGACACGATGAGCACGCCGTTCAACGCCACCAGCTACACCAACGAACTGATCCAGGACCAGCAGGCCAAGAGCGTGGCCGACGTGCTGCTCAACGACCCCTCGGTGCGCGCCGCGCGCGGCTTCGGCAACTTCCAGGAGCTGTACATGGTGCGGGGCTTCCAGCTCGGCTCCGACGACATCTCCTACAACGGCCTGTACGGCATGCTGCCGCGCCAGTACGTCGCCTCCGAGTTCTTCGAGCGGGTGGAGGTGTTCCGCGGCGCCAGCACCTTCCTCAACGGCGCCGCGCCGGGCGGCAGCGGCATCGGCGGCGCGATCAACCTGCTGCCCAAGCGCGCGCCCAACGAGCCGCTCACCCGGCTGGGCTTCGGCATCCAGTCCGGCGGCCAGGGCTACGCCTCGCTGGACTTCGCACGCCGCTTCGGGCCCGACCAGAGCACCGGCATCCGCATCAACGCCGTGCGCCGCGACGGCGGCACCGGCGTGGACGACGAGCACCGCGAATTGAGCGCGCTGGGCGTGGGCCTGGACTGGCGCAGCCGGCGCGTGCGCATCTCGGCCGACTTCGGCTACCAGGACCACCAGATCGACCAGGGCCGGCCGAACGTGACGCCGGGCGCGACCTTCCCCGTGCCGCGCCCGCCGAAGTCCGACGCCAACTACGCGCAGCCGTGGAGCTTCTCGAAGGAGAAGGACCTGTTCGCCACCGTGCGCAGCGAGTTCGACGTGACCGACAGCGTCACCCTCTGGGCCGCCGCCGGCGTGCGCCGGGGTAAGGAGCACAACGAGCTGGCCAACCCGACGCTCCTGAACCCGCTGGGCCTGATGTCGAGCTACCGCTTCGACAACGTCCGCAAGGACGACGTGGGCACCGGCGAGGTCGGCGCGCGCGCCAGCTTCGCCACCGGGCCGGTCAAGCACACGCTGACCGTCTCGGCCGCCACGTACGACAACAAGCGGCGCAACGCCTACGCCTATTCGGCCTTCGGCGGCCTGCGCGACCTGCTGTATTCACATCACGACAGCTACGAGCCGCTGGCCGACGCCACCACCGCCGGCGGCAACATGGCCAACCCGCTGGTGCAGGCGCGCTACCGCTCCAGGAGCATCGCCATCGCCGACACGATGTCCTTCGCCGACGACCGGGTGCTGCTCACCCTCGGGGCGCGGCGGCAGAACATCGAAAGCAAGACCTACAGCTACACCACCGGCCTGTTCAGCGCCGGCTACGAGGCCGCGCGCACCACGCCGGTGGTGGGCATCGTCGTCCGGCCGACGAAGGAGATCTCGCTGTACGCGAACTACATCGAGGCGCTGATCCCCGGCGAGACGGCGCCGTCGACCTCGGGCGGGGCCGTGGTGATCAACGGCGGCGAGGTGTTCGCCCCCTACCGCTCCAAGCAGAAGGAAGTGGGCGTCAAGTACGACGGCGGCAGCCTCGGCGGCGCACTGTCCTTCTTCCAGACTTCGCAGCCGCAGTACTTCGTGCAGAACGGCGCGTTCGGCCCCAACGGCGAGCAGGTCAACCGCGGCATGGAGCTGTCGGTGTTCGGCGAACCGCTCAAGGGCCTGCGCGTGCTGGGCGGCCTGACGATGATCGACGCGCAGCAGCGCGCGACGGCGGGCGGCGCCTACAACGGCAACACCGTGATCGGCGTGCCCAGGTCACAGCTCAACATCGGCGCCGAGTGGGACGTGCCGGGCGTGCCGGGGCTGGCACTGAGCGCGCGCGTCATCCGCACCTCCAAGCAGTTCGTCAACGCCGCCAACACGCAGCACATCCCCGACTGGACGCGCCTGGACCTCGGCGCGCGCTACCTGATGGACATCGGCAACGGCCGCCTGCTCACCCTGCGCGCCCGCATCGACAACGTGGCCGACAAGTCCTACTGGGCCTCGGCCGGCGGCTACCCCGGCTCGAACTACCTGGTGCAGGGCAACCCGCGCACCTTCATGCTCAGCGGCAGCATCGACTTCTGACCTAGCCCTGCCGCGCCGGCACGAAGCTGCCGTGCAGCCCCAGCGGCAGCGCATAGGGCAGCGTGGCCTGCGCAACCGGGCCGTCGGCCAGGGCATCGGCCGCGAAGCAGGACAGCACGGTCTTCTTCTGCGCGACATCCAGCGCGGTGCCCAGGATCCAGCCGGGCCGGTCGCCGTCGGGCACGAACACGTGCTCCTCCACCAGCGCCTGCGCGCCGTAGGCGAAGCGCTGCGACCGGCCGTTCTCCACGTCCGTCAGCGCCACCGCGCCGAAGCCGGGGCGGTCCTCGAACACTTGCGTCGCATGCACCACCCGGCGATGCCGCAGGCCCACGCGGCGCGGGTCCATGCGCGGGAACTCGGCCGCGAGGCCCAGCGCGTGCTGCGTGGCCTCGCCGGTGCGCAGGTTCAGCGTGGCGGCCACGAGTTGCGGCTCCACGCTGCGCACGCGGCGCCCGCGCATCACCTCGCGGTTGCTGGTGAACACCGCGTCGGCCGTGGCCGAGCGCACGTAGTCCAGGTGGATCAGCGTGCCGGAAGGCCCGTCCTGCGCCCACGCATTGCCCAGGTGGAACAGGAAGCCCGCGGGCAGTTGCAGCATCTGCCGCCGGCTCCAGTCCTTCTTGTCCACCACCAGCACGCGCATGCCGAGTTCGGGCTTCCACACGTGGCTGTCGAGGAAGCTCGCGCCCGCCGCGCTGCGCGCGTTGTCGAACACCAGCGACGGCATGAGGAAGACGAGGTGGGCATCGGTGACGGCGAAGTCGTGGACCATCGCGATCTGCGGCACGGGCATCGCGTCGGCGCGGCGCAGCGTGCCGTCGGGCGCGATCTCGTAGAGGATCAGCATGCCCTGGCTGGCGCCGATGCCGAAGTTCCACACCGTGCCGTCGGGGTCCACCTTGGGATGGGCCGAGAAGGGCAGCCCGGCCAGGTCGGCGCGCCAGGTCCGCAGGCCGCGCGTGGCCAGCGTGGCGGGGTCGATGCGGGTGGCCGAGCCGCCCTCCCACAGGGCGAGCAGGTCGTCGCCCAGCGGCAGCACGCTGGTGTTCGCGACGTTCATGCCGTCGGGCGAGGCCGGCGGCTGCACGCCCGGCAGGATGGTGGCGAAGGCCTGCTCCAGCCGGTGCCCGGCGCGCACTTCGGCGACGCGCTTGGCCGTGGCGACGTAGCGGCCCTGGTGGCGCACGTCGGCGCCGTCGATGACGAAGCGCTGCACCATGCCGTCGCCGTCGAACCAGTGGTGATAGCGCTGGCCGCCCAGGTCATGCCCGGCCGGGCCCACGCGGTAGAGCGTGCCGGCGAGCGCATCCGGAAAGCGGCCGCGCACCGTGGCGGGCACCAGCGGCAGGTCGGTCGGCGGCGTGGCGAAGCCGATCTTCCACGGCGCCGTGGAGGCCTCGAACTGGGCCTGCCAGGTGTCGCTGCCGATGGCGGCGTCGGCGGCGCGCGCGGCCAGGGGCAGCGCGCCCAGCAGCGGCGCCGTGCCGGCCGCGGCCAGCCGGTGCAGGAGTTCGCGACGCTTCATGGCCGGCTCCTCAGCGCAGGTGGATGGTGATGCGCTGGTCCGCATCGAGCGGCACGGCGACGGCCTCGAAGTCCGGCGCGCCCCGGTCGCCGCGCGCGTCCCTGGAGAAGCCGTAGCGCTCCACGGGCAGGCCCAGCAGGTTGGTGTCGAGCTTGCCGTTGCCGTTCTCGTCGGCGTACACCTTGAGGGCGTAGCGGCCCGCCGGCAGGCCGATGAAGGCCAGCTGCGCGCCGCCCTCGCGCAGCGGCAGGCTCTGCGAGGCCATCGACTGGCCGGCGGCGTAGCGCTCGGCGCTGTCGTACACCGCCACGTAGAGCTGGGCCGGCCCGGCCGGGCCGTCGGCCACGCTCACCTGAAGATCGGCCGCGCCGGCGGCCAGCGGGCCGAGCAGGGCCGCGGAACAGAGGATGGAAGGCAGTCGCATGGTGCAGGTCTCCAGTGGATGAAGACCGCACGATTCCGGAACCGGGCCGCGCCGGCCAGCGCGATGCGACGGAATGCGCCGGGCCGGGCGCCGGATGCGCCCTGCCTTCGCGAAAAAAGGACTCGGTGCGCGCTCAGAAGGTGTGAATGAATCCGGCGTGCCCGAGCAGGCCGCCAGAACGTGCCCGATCAAGGCGCAAAGCGCAGCCATGGCTCGGGCCATGGCGAGCATTTGCAACGCCGAGCGGGCGCGTTCTGGCGGGATGAGCGGGCATGTCGGGTTCGTTCACACCTTCTCAGCCCTGGAGCTGCCGCTCCAGCGCATCGACGAACATCGCCGGCACGTCGAAGCCGGTCTGCTCGGTGATCTCCTGGAAGCAGGTGGGGCTGGTGACGTTGATCTCGGTGAGCGAGCCGCCGATGACGTCCAGCCCGATCAGCAGCAGCCCGCGGGCGGCGAGCACCGGGCCGATGGCGCGGGCGATCGTCCAGTCCTCGTCGGTCAGCGGCTGGGCCACGCCCTTGCCGCCGGCCGCCAGGTTGCCGCGCACCTCGCTGCCCTGCGGGATGCGCGCCAGGCTGAAGGGCACCGGCTCGCCGCCGATGACCAGCACGCGCTTGTCGCCCTGCGCGATCTCGGGCACGAAGCGCTGCACCATGAGGGTCTGCGCGCCGCCCTTGTTCAGCGTCTCGGTGATGGAGCCGAGGTTCAGCCCGTCCTCGCGCACGCGAAAGATGCCCATGCCGCCCATGCCGTCCAGCGGCTTGAGGATGATGTCGCCGTGCTCGGCGTGGAAGTCCTTCACCGCCTCCGGGCTGCGCGTGACCAGCGTGGGCGTGGTGAACTGGGGGAACTCCATCACCGCCAGCTTCTCCGGATGGTCGCGCAGCGAGCGCGGCCTGTTGATCACCGTGGCGCCCTCGCGCTCGGCCTGCTCCAGCAGGTGCGTGGCGTAGATGTACTCGGCGTCGAAAGGCGGGTCCTTGCGCATCAGCACCGCGTCGAAGTCCTTCAGCGCGCGGGTCTCGACCAAGTCCTCCGTGTACCAGGCGTGCTTGTCGCCGGTCAGCGTGATCCGGCGCACGGTGGCCTTGACCACGTCGCCGGACTTCCACTGCAGGTCCTGCGGCAGGCAGGTGGCGATGCGGTGGCCGCGCCGCTGCGCCTCGCGCATCATCGAGAAGGTGGTGTCCTTGTAGATCTTGAAGTGGTCGAGCGGGTCGGCGACGAAGAGGAGGTTCATTTCGCAGGGGCCTCGTGAGCGTTTCTGGCGTGGTCGTTCGCGGTTTTCTGTTCCAGCGCGATCTTGCATCCGGGCGCGATGTCCTTGCCGGCCGGGGTTTTCTCGGCCGTGCGGCCCAGCTGCTGCACCGCCAGCGCCGCCGCGCCGGCCACAACACCCCAGAAGGCGGAGCCGATGCCGGCGATGACCACGCCCGAGAGCGTGACCAGGAAGGTGATCAGCGCCGCCTCGCGGTGCGACTCGTCGCGCACCGCCGCCGCCAGACCGCCGCCGATGGTCGACAGCAGCGCCAGCCCCGCGATGGCGGCGACCAGCTCCTTCGGGAAGGCGGTGAGCAGCCCGGTGACGGCCGCGCCGAACAGGCCGATCACGACGTAGAGGGCGCCGCAGCACACGGCCGCCGTGTAGCGGCGGGCCGGGTCCTCGTGCGCCTCGCGCCCCATGCAGATGGCGGCGGTGATGGCGCTGAGGTTCAGCGCGTAGGCGCCGAAGGGCGCCAGCACCAGCGTCGCCACGCCGGTGAGCGTGACCAGCCTGCTGACCGGCATCTCGTAGCCGGCGGCGCGGATGGCCGCCACGCCCGGCAGGTTCTGCGAGGCCATCGTCACCACGAACAGCGGCAGCGCCAGGCTCACCGCCGCCTGCCAGGTGAAGGCCGGCATCGTGAACACCGGCATCGCCAGCGTGAAGTGCACCGTGCTCCACGCCAGCTCGCCGCGCAGCGCCACGAAGACGATCGCCACCCCCAGCGTCAGCGGCACCGCGTAGCGCGGCAGCAGCCGGCGGCCGACGAGGTAGCTGGCCAGCATCAGCAGCACCAGCGGCAGCGCCGTCTGCGCCGCGGCGAAGGCCGCCAGCCCGAAGCGCGCCAGCACGCCGGCCAGCAGCGCGGAGGCGATCGCCATCGGGATGCGGTTCATCACCCGCTCGAACCAGCCGGTGGCGCCGGCCAGCGTGATCAGCAGCGCGCAGACGATGAAGGCGCCCACCGCCTCGCCCATCGAATAGCCCACGCCCGCCGTCGCCAGCACCGCCGCGCCGGGCGTGCTCCAGGCGATCATCACCGGCTTGCGCAGCCACAGCGAGGGCAGCGCCGACGCCAGCCCCATGCCGATGCCCAGCGCCCACATCCAGGAGGCGATGACCGCCGGCGTGGCGCCGAAGGCCTGCGCCGCCTGGAACACGATCGCCACCGAGCTGGTGAAGCCCACCAGCACCGCCACGAAGCCGGCGGTGAAGGCCGCGAGGTTCACATCCTTGAAGAAGCGCATCGGGCGATTGTGCCGGGCGGGCTGGCGGCCGCCCGATGCGCCAACTCTCCCAGCTATTGCCAATTGGCAGCGATCACCGCATTCAGACTACTCTGGTAGGCGGACGGCAGCGTGGTCTGTCCCGCGGCCGGCGGAGAGAACTGGGCCATGGCATCGACCAGCGACTGAACCTGGCTGGAAAGCAGCACCTGCCCGTCGCTCGTCTTGAACTGCTCCACCTGATAGGCAGCCCCGGAGTACCAGTTGTTGATCGTCAGGGAGTCCGCCGTTCCGACGACGCTGACTTCCAGATGGCTGCCGCTGCGGCGGAACCACAAATGATCGATGGCGATGTCTTCCCCGAAGAGCGCCACGTCGCTGTTGCCGGCAGCGGCGTCGTAGTCGTACACCGAGTCCTTGCCATCGCCTCGGCCGAACACATACGCGTCGTTGCCCGTGCCGCCTTCCAGGCGGTCGTTCCCGGCACCTCCGATGAGCATGTCGTCGCCGGCGCCGCCGTACAGGTTGTCAGCCCCCTCTCCGCCCAGCAGCGTGTCGTTGCCGTTCTCCCCGTACAGGCTGTCGTTGCCCTCGCCACCCAGCAGCAGATCCGCCCCCTCGCCGCCTCGCAGCGTGTCGTTGCCTTCGCCGCCGTCCAACGTGTCGTCCCCGCCGTAGCCGTAGATCGTGTCGTTGCCCAGGCCGCCGGCAAGGGTGTCGGCCACCGCGTATCCATATAGGGTGTCGTTGCCGTCGCCGGACTGCTGCACCATCGACTTGACCGCATTCACATTCCACACAGTGCCGTCGGCAAACCTCACCTCGTCGACCCGGTAGGCCCCCGCCGCGTCGGCGTTGAAGTAGTTGGTGACCGTGATCTTGTCGGTGCTGTCCTTCACCGTCAGGACGAGGCTTTCGCCCGAGCGCCAGGCAACGATGTCCTCCGGAGCGATGTCAGCGCCGAACTCGATGACCTCCACCCGACCCGCTCCGGTGTCGTAGGCATACACCGTGTCCTGGCCCCAGCCCCGATCGAAGCGGTAGGTGTCGCTGCCCGCACCACCGTCTAGGTAGTCGTTGCCGGCCTCACCGATCAGTACATCGTTGCCGGCCCCCCCGTACAGGTTGTCGTTGCCGGCGCCACCCTGCAGCAGATCGTTGCCGTTCTCTCCATACAGGTTGTCGCTCCCCTCGCCGCCCAGCAGCAGGTCCGTACCGTCGCCGCCGCGCAACGTGTCGTTGCCCTCGCCACCGTCCAGCGTGTCATCGCCACCGTAGCCATAGATCGTGTCATTGCCCAAGCCACCGGCGAGGGTGTCGGCCACCGCATACCCATACAGGGTGTCGTTTCCATCGCCAGATTGCTGAACCATCGACTTGACCGCATCCACGGTCCACACGGTACCTTCGGCGAAGCGAATCTCATCGACGCGATAGGCCCCGGCTCCGTCCGCATTGAAATAGTTGGTGACCGTGACCTTGTCGGCACTGTCTTTCAACGTCAGGACGAGGCTCTCGCCCGAGCGCCAGGCAACAACGTCCTCCGGAGCAACGTCTGCGCCAAACTCGATGACCTCCACGCGGCCCGCGCCGGTGTCGTAGGCATACACCGTGTCCTGGCCCCAACCCCGATCGAAGCGGTAGGTGTCGCTGCCCGCACCACCGTCTAGGTAGTCGTTGCCGGCCTCGCCGATCAGTACATCGTTGCCGGCCCCCCCGTACAGGTTGTCGTTGCCGGCGCCACCCTGCAGCAGATCGTTGCCGTTCTCTCCATACAGGTTGTCGCTCCCCTCACCGCCCAGCAGCAGGTCCGCACCGTCGCCGCCCCGCAGCGTGTCGTTGCCCTCACCGCCGTCCAGCGTGTCGTCCCCGCCGTAGCCGTAGAGCGTGTCGTCGCCCAGACCACCTGCGAGGGCGTCAGCCGCCGCGTAGCCGTACAGGGTGTCGTTTCCGTCGCTGGGCTGCTGTGCCATCGATTTGACCGTGTCCACATTCCACGTGGAGCCATCGGCAAAGCGAATCTCGTCGACCCGGTACGCCCCCGCGGCATCGGCGTTGAAGTAGTTGGTGACCGTGACCTTGTCGGTGCTGCCCTTCAACGACAGGACCAGGCTTTCGCCCGAACGCCAGGCAACGATGTCCCCCGCAGCGATGTCTGTACCGAACTCGATGGCCTCCACCCGACCCGCGCCGGTGTCGTAGGCATACACCGTGTCTTGGCCCCAGCCTCGCTCGAAGCGGTAGGTGTCGCTGCCCGTGCCGCCCTCCAGGCGATCGTTCCCGGCACCTCCGATGAGCACGTCGTCGCCGGCGCCGCCGTACAGGTTGTCGGCACCATCTCCACCCAGCAGCGTGTCATTGCCGTTCTCCCCGTACAGGGTGTCGTTGCCCTCACCGCCCAGCAGCAGGTCCGCGCCGTCGCCGCCGCGCAGCGTGTCGTTGCCTTCACCGCCATCGATTGTGTCGTCTCCACCGTAGCCGTAGATCGTGTCGTTGCCCAAGCCGCCGCTCAGGACGTCACCCACTGCATAGCCGTACAGCGTGTCATTACCCTCGGTACTCTGCTGCACCATGGCCTTGATCGCTGCCACGTTCCAAACGGTGCCGTCGGCAAACCTGACTTCATCGACCCGATACGCGCCCGCCGCGTCGGCATTGAAATAGTTGGTGACCGTGACCTTGTCGGCACTGTCCTTCAACGCCAGGACAAGACTCTCTCCCGAGCGCCAAGCGACGACGTCCTCCGGAGCGATATCGGCACTGAACTCAATGACCTCCATCCGGCCTGCGCCGGTGTCGTAGGCGTACACCGTGTCCTGGCCCCAGCCCCGCTCGAAGCGGTAAGTGTCGTTGCCCGCACCGCCTTCCAGGCGATCGTTGCCGGCGCCTCCGATGAGCACATCGTCACCCGCGCCGCCGTACAGGTTGTCAACGCCGCTCCCTCCCAGCAGTGTGTCGTTGCCGTTCTCCCCGTACAGGGTGTCATCACCCTCGCCACCCAACAACAGGTCCAACCCATCGCCGCCGCGCAGCGTGTCGTTGCCCTCGCCGCCATCCAGCGTGTCGTCCCCGCCGTAGCCGTAGATCGTGTCGTTGCCCAGGCCGCCACTCAGGGTCTCGCCGACGCCGTAGCCGTACAGCGTGTCGTTGCCGTCGGTGCTCTGCTGCACCATGGCCTTCACCGCTGCCACGTTCCACACAATGCCATTGGCGAAGCGAATCTCATCGACCCGATATGCACCGGCCCCATCCGCGTTGAAATAGCTGGTGATGGTGATCTTGTCGGCACTGTCCCTCAGCGTCAGGACGAGGCTCTCACCCGAGCGCACCGCCACGATGTCCGCCGGAGCGATGCCGGCGCCGAATTCAATGGCGTCCACCCGGCCGACACCCGTGTCGTGGTTGTAGACCGTGTCCTGACCCCACCCCCGCTCGAAGCGGTAGGTGTCGCTGCCCGTGCCGCCCTCCAGGCGGTCGTTTCCGGCGCCGCCGATGAGCACGTCATCCCCGGCGCCTCCATACAGGTTGTCGGCCCCCTCGCCGCCCAGCAGCGCATCGTTGCCGTTGTCCCCGTACAGGTTGTCGTTGCCCTCGCCACCCAGCAGTTGGTCCGCCCCATCGCCGCCACGCAGCGTGTCGTTGCCGGCCCCGCCGTGGATGATGTCGTCCCCCGCCCCGCCGCTGAAGCTGCTGGCCGCGGCGCTGCCCAGGTAGATGTCCGCCCGCGCCGTGCCGCTGGTGGACGATGCGGTGAGTACGTCCAACGCCGCCAGCGTGGCGTGCAGCGGTGAATCCGCCGCCAGGCCATCGACCCAGCCTTGCAGCATGCCCAGCCCGTCGAAGCCGACGGCCTGCAGCGTGCCCTGGGCGAAGCGGTTCAACTCCACCAGATCGGTCAGCGCCTCTTTCGCATTGACCGCCTTGTCGTTCTCCAGCTTCGCCGCCAGCGCGGAGGTGTCGAAGCCGATCCCGTTCTCGTCGATGGTCAGCTCGATGCTGTCCAGATAGGGTTTCAGCCTGGTTTGCAGCACCAGCGCGCCGTACACGCTCTGGCGCAGCGCGTCGTAGCTTTGCTGCAGCAGCGCCACCTGCGCCGCCGGCGGGCTGATGCTGTAGACCGGGCCGCCCACGGTGACGCCGCCGCCACCGCCTCCACCGCCGCTGCTGCCGGAACCGCCGCCCGACACCGTGACGCTCACCCCCGCCGGCTGCGGATTGCCGCTGCCGGCCTTGGCATAGAAGCGTTCGCCGTTGAACACCTCCAGCACGCCGACCAGATGGCGGAACTGCTCTGCCGTCATGCCGGCGGGCAGGTTCTTCAGGTTGACGTTGCCTTCGAGCGTGTCTTCCAGGCTTTGCAGCCAGCCCGAGCTTTGCGCCCATTCGCCGAGGAGGTTGTCCACCAGTGCCAGCTGCGCGTCGCGCGTGGGTGCCATGGCGAAGGCAGCCACGGCGGTGGCCAGTTCGGCACGCGTGCCGGCCGCTTCGCGCAGATCCCTCGCCCTGCCCGAGCCCTGCATGTCGGGCAGGTCCTGCACCAGCGGGTTCTCGATCAGCGGCGTCGTGAACTCGCGGTAGAAGGGGTTGCTGTCCAGGTCGATGGCGCCCACGGTGCGGTCGGTGCCGTCCTGCGTGAAGCTGGCGCTTTGCGCGATGAGATTGCCGTTGACGGTGGTGTTGGCCTGGGTGCCGCCCGTTGCATTGGTGGTGCTGCCCACGACGCCGATGCGGCTGATGCCCAGCTGGTCCAGGCCGAACAGTTCGCCCGCGTCGCTGATGCCGTCCTGGTTCAGGTCACGCCAGACCTGCACCTGGCTCCAGGCCAGGTCCAGGTTGGTGAACTGGCCGTCGCCGTTGCTGTCCAGGTCGGCCAGCGCGTCGAAGCCGTTGAGGGCTTTTTCGCCGTCGGACTTCACGGTGTCGGTGCCGAACAGTTCCAGGCCCGAGTCGATGCGCCCGTCGCCGTTGAGGTCGCGCACGAGGATGCCGTCGTCGCTGCCGATCCAGCCGGTGCCGGTCTTGATGCCGTCGGCGTCGTGGTCGAACAGGACTTGGCCGTCGGCGCGGCGCAGTTCGAGGCCGTCGCCGTCAAGGTCCAGCATCAAGGGGTCTACGGGTTGGCGCCAATTCTTGGCGTCGCGGTAGCACATGTTGACAGTTGAAGGGGCTGGCTCCTTTCTACGCTGATCCGGCAAATAGCCGTCATTCGAGCCTGGGGATAGGTATCCATCCTCGTATCCATCGTTGACGGGCGAAGGCAAGCCCGCTTCTCGTAGCGCTTTGTCGATTGCCGTATTGGAATTCTGAGTTAGTGGGCGATATTGTACGCCAGAGTCATTGGTATCCCTAATTGACTCTTTGATTTTTTTCCAATCATTCGACAAATCCCCGCCTTCTTTTATGGTCTCAGAAGGATTCTTTCCTTGCGGATCCCAATCTGGCGCCTTGTCGTCGTACACACCAGTGTCAGCCTTTAGCCTCCCTGCGATGAGTCCAGAACCAAATTCTGCGTCTAATCCAGCCGATGCTTTGGATAATAAATCTTGACCAACTGGATTGGATGGCCCACCACTAGCGTAAAAGGTCTCACCACTTACGTTAGTGTAGGTAATGTATTTATGATAATACGTTACCCCTCCGATAGTACCAATTGGCTTGTAATTTACTTTAATTAACTCCATAAAATCTCCCTGAAATTAAATCGAATGATTAAACTTTTTAACCCAAATGCTTTCTACTTTTCTCTCCTTCAATGTTAGAATTATTCGCAGCTCCGTATAGCCAAGTGCAGTAGTAATTGCCTTTTTTGAAGCAAAAATTTTTTCATCTGTGACTTCAATGTAGTCAAATTTGGCATGTTCTATTTTTTCTACAGCCGATTCACAACTTTCCCCCACAGAGAAACTCTTCTCATTTAATTCCATAGTGTTTCCGCCCTTGCACGCATTGGCACTCATTAGGATGAATAGAAAGAATATTGATGCAAACAGTCTCGCGATACGATCCAAATTGATTGCACTCATCTTTCTCTCAGACTCTCTTTAGTTGCCCGTGGGCCAAAATAGTGAGAAAACACTTGCCCTGCCGACTTAGGCGTCCAATGAACAGCCATATCAATCTCCCTTTAAAAGCATCTCCGAAAAAAATCAAGAAATTAGTAGCGAGCCACGCTAGGAAAATGCCTTTCGAAAATTTTGGCTCCACCGCTTTTCTTAGAAAATAAGCGTCAGCAATGAAAACTATCAGAGCGAGAACGCCATTCCCCATGATCACCCTCCAAAGCACTCATGATGTGTTCGTGTCGCACCGAAAATTGCCATTGGTTTGCGCCTGCTTTTCGTCTCGTCGCCCCACTCTTAGATGGGCAAGACATTTTTCTTCTTAATTTAATATGACTAACGCAAGGCAGACTGCAAGCAGCAGAGCGACGAAAACAATTTCGACAATGGAGTATGAGATTTCATTTGCCCTTTTTTCTGAAACACGAAAACAAAAATAAATCAAAAGCAATTCTCCAGAACCAATGATGAATATTATTAAATTGTCTTTCATGATCCGGCTCTGGATTCTCAAATCAAAACTACCATACTCCAATGAGAAAGATGATTGTCAGCACTGCCAAAATGAGAACCAAAAATCCCAAAGCAACATACCCCCAATCGCCAAACTCATCGGAGACAATTCCTAATTTCTTAAGTAGAATTCATGAAAATTTACCGATGTAGAAGAACAGGTAGTTAACCAATAATTCCGCCAATGATTCCATTTTTATAGGGAAATGAAGTGGCCGCGGTCAATAGGCACAAATCAATATTTGCATTGAATTGAATTTTCGAATAATTGATTTAGCTCATCTCTCTCTAAGACTCTCATCCCCCATCCGCTGCACCGGACTCAACAAGAACTCGATCACCCGCCGCTTCCCCGTCTTAACCTCCGCCGTCAGGTTCATCCCCGGCCCCAACCTGATCCGCTGGCCATCCACGTCGATGTCGCCCCGCTCCAGCATCAGCGTCACCGGAAACACGGCGCCGCGCTTCTCGTCGTTCACCGCATCCGCCGTCACCCGCGTCACGGTCGCGGGCACGGTGCCGTAGCGGGTATAGGGAAAGGTTTCCAGCTTCACTTCCGCGGCCTGGCCGGGGCGCACGAAGCCGATGTCCTTGTTCTCCAACAGCACCTCGGCCGTCACCTGCGCCTCGTCGGGCACGACGACCATCAGCGGCTGCGCCTCGGTGACGACGCCGCCTTCGGTGTGCACGGCCAGTTGCTGCACGGTGCCGTCCACCGGGGCGGCCAGCGTGGCCAGCCGCTCGCGCTGCGCGGCCTTGGCTTGTTCCTGCATGGCCTGCTGACGCTTGAGGCCGGCATCCGCCGCGCGCTGGCTCAAGGCGTGGCGCGTCTCAGCCAGGTAGGCGGCCCTGCCCTGCTCGCTCTCGCGCAGGGCGGCGCCGGCTTCGGCGAGGCGGGCACGCTGGGCCGCCAGGTCGCGTTCGATCTCGATGCGCTCGCGGGTGCGGTCCTGCGTGGCATGGCCGGACATGAAGCCCTCATGCGCCAGCCGGCGGAAGTCGGCCTCGCGCTGGCGCACGATGGGCAGGGTGCCTTCCAGCTTGGCGATCAGTTCGCGCACGGTGGCGGCCTCGGCCTGGCGGCGGGCGATCTCGGCAGCGGCCCTGGCCAGCTTGGCGGCGATGTCGTTCCACTCCGCGGCCAGCTGGGACCGCGCCGCCGACAGGTCCTCGGCGCTCCACTCCGGCGGAACGGCCTCGGGCAGCAGCGCGGGCGCGGGTCCGGCGCGCTGCTGCGCCGGCAGGGCGTGCAGCAGGGCCCGGCTGCGCAGCAGGTCCGACTCCGCGGCGCGGAGGGCTTCCCGCACGCTGGCCCTGTCGGCGCTGGCGGCGGTCGGGTCGAGTTCGACGAGCGGCTGGCCGGCCTGGACGTGGTCGCCGTCCTTGACGAGGATGCGCTGCACGACGCTGCGCTCCAGCGGCTGGACGACCTTGGTGCGCTCGCTGACGACGATGCGGCCGGGCGCCACGGCGACGATGTCCACCCGGCCGAGGATGGCCCAGGCAAGGGCGATGGCGAACAACGCCATCAGCACCCATGCCAGGCGTCGCGGCGCAGGATGCACCGGCGTTTCCTGAAGGCTCAGCGCGGCAGGCAGGAAGGCGACCTCGTCCGCCAGGCGCCGCGGGCCGGCCAGCTCGTGGCGATGCCGCCAGGCGGCGCAGAAGACGGCGCCGTAGCGGGCAAGGAGGTCGAGCGCGGGGTGACGGCGCGCGGCCGGCGCGGGAGCGGCGGTCATGGCTGCCGCTCCTCTTCGCGGCCGGCGCCGGCGCTCTGCATGGCCCACAGGCGGGCATACAGGCCGTTCGCACGGGTCAGCAGGCTGTCGTGGCTGCCGGTCTCCACGATGCGGCCCTTGTCCATGACGATGATGCGATGGGCATGCCGCACGGCCGAGAGGCGGTGGGCGATGATGAACACGGTGCGCCCCCGGCAGATGGCCGCCATGTTGCGCTGGATGATGGCTTCGCTCTCGTAGTCCAGCGCGCTGGTGGCTTCGTCGAGGATGAGGATGCGCGGCTGGCCGAAAAGCGCGCGGGCGATGGCGATGCGCTGGCGCTGCCCGCCGGAAAGGCTGGCGCCCTGCTCGCCGACCACCGTGTCGTAGCCCTCGGGCAGTTCGCTGATGAAGTCGTGCGCGCCGGCCAGGTGCGCGGCGCGCATCACGGCCTCCAGCGGCGCGGCCGGGTCGATGACGGCGATGTTCTCGCGCACGCTGCGGTTGAAGAGCAGGTTTTCCTGCAGCACCACGCCCACCTGGCGGCGCAGTTGGGCTGCATCGATCAGGCTGATGTCGATGCCGTCCACCAGCAGGCGGCCCTGCTCGGGGGTGTAGAGGCGCTGGATGAGCTTGGTGAGGGTGCTCTTGCCCGAGCCCGACCGGCCGACAATGCCGATGACTTCGCCCGGGCGCACCTGGAGGTGCACGCCATGGAGGACAGGGCTGGCTTCAGGCCGATAGCGGAAGGTGACGCCGTCGAGCGTGACATGGCCCTTGAGCGCCGGCAGTTGGGCCGCAGCGGCCGAAGGCACCTCGGTGCGCGTGTTGAGGATGTCGCCCAGCCGCGCCATGGAGATGCCGGTCTGCTGGAAGTCCGTCCAGAGCTGTGCCATGCGCATGATGGGCTGGGCCACGCGCTGGGCGAACATGTTGAAGGCGACGAACTGGCCGACGGTCAGGTGGTTGTCCATGACCAGGCGCGCGCCGTACCAGAGGGTGACTGCGTTGACCAGCTTGCCGATGAAGTTGACGCCCTCGTGCGCCCAGGCGGCAAGGTTCTGCGCCCTGAAGCTGGCGGACACATAGGCTGCCAGTTGGTTGTCCCAGCGGCGGGCGAAGGCGGGTTCCAGAGCGGCCGCCTTGACCGTCTGGATGCCCGTGACGGCCTCCACCAGCATGGCTTGGTTCTCAGCGCCACGGGCGAACTTCCGGTCGAGCCGCCGGCGTAGCACCGGCACCACAGCCAGGCTCAGGCCGAAGTACAGCGGCAGGCTGGCCAGCACGATGAGCGTCAACGGCACGCTGTAGAACAGCATGACCGCGATGAAGACGACGGAGAACACCACGTCCAGCACCACGGTGAGCGCGTTGCCGGTGAGGAAGCTGCGGATGTTTTCCAGTTCGCGCACGCGGGCCACCGAGTCACCAACACGGCGAGCCTGGAAGTAGGCCAGCGGCAGTTGCACGAGGTGGCGGAAGAGCCGGGCGCCCAGTTCCACGTCGATGCGGCTGGTGGTGTGGCTGAAGACATAGGCGCGCAAACCGCTGAGCACGCTCTCGAACACGACCACGACGACCAGGCCGATGACCAGCACGTCCAGCGTGGTCAGGCCCCGGTGCACCAGCACCTTGTCCATGACGACCTGGAAGAACAGCGGGCTGACGAGCGCGAAGACCTGCAGCACAAAGGAGATGAGCAGGACTTCGCCGAGCAGCCTGCGGTACTTCACCAGGCTGGGGATGAACCAAGAGAAATCGAAGCGTGCCAGTTCGGCCACCAGGGCCGCGCGGCTGGTGAGAAGCAGCATTTCGCCCGTCCACCGCGCCAGGAAGTCCTCGCGCGACAGGATGGTGGGGCGGCCACCTCTGGCCGCGTCCTGGATCAGGACGCGCTTGTCGTCGCATTGGGCGATGACGACCGGGCACACAGCGCCTGCACCCTCCCCATTGAGAAAGGCAAGCGCCGGCAGTGGGACGCGGAGCAATCGATCGGCGGTCGAGGTGATTCGCTTGGCCTTCAGGCCGAGCCGGCGCGCTGCCTGCACGAGCCCCTGGACATCCATCGGCTCGCTATCCGTGCGTCCGAGCTGGTGCGCCAGCAGAGCCGGATCGGCAGCGATGCCATGAAGGCGAGCCACGAGACACAGCGCGTGAAGGCCGTCATCGCGTTGTTGTGCACGATGTTGATCTGGCAGCGCTGAAAGCGGCGAAGCTGAAACTGGCTCTGCCTCTCTCGGCGCCGAGAACGCCTCCCCCATCCCCCCGCTCCCGTTTTTTGCATCAGGGCGGGAAGATACATCAAGTCACCAAGCCAACCCTTGCCATCTACCCTTTTCTGGGGAGATCGCCACAGAAGTCTGCAGAAGAATGCAAACAAATGTGAATTGATGGCAATTCGCCCTTGCTTTAGCCGCAGCGGATCGACCGACCACCCTCAAATCTCCAGCTTGGACCCCAGCTCCACCACCGCGTTGTTGGGCAGGCCGAGGAAGGCCGCCGCGCCGCTGGCGTTGTGGTGCATCTGGGCGAACAGCTTCTCGCGCCAGGGCGCCATGCCGCTGCCCAGGGTGGGGATGACGACGTCGCGCGAGAGGAAGTAGCTGGTCGTCATGCGGTCGAGCTGGCAGCCGCGCAGGCGCGCGTGCTCCAGCGCGGCCGGCAGGTCGACGTCGTTCTTGAAGCCGTAGTGCACGACGAGCTGCCAGCAGTGGCGGCCCAGCGGCTCGATCTCGACGCGCCGGTCCATCGGGATCCACGGCAGCTCGTGGTTGCGCACGGTGACGAACAGGTTCTGCTCGTGCAGCACCTTGTTGTGCTTGAGGTTGTGCAGCAGCGCGTTGGGCACCAGGCCGGGCTCGGCGGTCAGGAACACGGCCGTGCCCTGCACCCGCGCGGGCGGGCTGACGAACACGGCGTCGAGGAAGCTGCGCAGGTCCAGCGCCTCCGCGCGCTGGGCCTCGCCCATCAGGCGGCGGCCTTCCTTCCACGTCGTCATCAGCATGAAGACCATCAGGCCGATCATCACCGTGAACCAGCCGCCCTGCGGCAGCTTGAGCATGTTGGAGGCGAAGAAGGCCAGGTCGACGAGGAAGAACACCGAGGTCGAGGCGATGCAGAGCAGCAGCGGCAGCTTCCACGCGAAGCGGATCACGAAGAAGGTGAGCACGGTGGTGATGAGCATGTCGGCCGTCACCGCGATGCCGTAGGCCGAGGCCAGGTTGCTCGAGTTGCGGAACATCACCACCGCCAGCACGATGGCGACGAACAGGCTCCAGTTGACGAAGGGGATGTAGATCTGCCCGACCGTGTGCACGCTGGTGTGCTCGATGCGAAGCCGCGGCAGGTAGCCCAGCTGGATGACCTGCCGCGTGACGCTGAAGGCGCCGGTGAGCATGGCCTGCGAGGCGATGACGGTGGCGGCCGTCGCCAGCAGCACCAGCGGCATCAGGGCCCAGCCGGGCGCCATGAAGTAGAAGGGGTTCTTCACCGCCTCCGGGTGGCCCAGCAGCAGCGCGCCCTGGCCGAAGTAGTTCAGCACCAGGCAGGGCATGGCCACGGCGAACCAGGCGACGCGGATGGGCCGCTTGCCGAAGTGGCCGAGGTCGGCATACAGGGCCTCGGCCCCGGTGACGCACAGCACCACCGCGCCCAGGATGACGAAGCTGGTGCCCGGGTTGTCCCACACGAAGCGCAGCATGTAGTGCGGGCTGACGGCCTTGAGGATCTCCGGGTGGCCGACGATCTGCGACACACCCAGCACCGCCAGCACGATGAACCAGGTGAGCGTGATGGGCCCGAAGAAGCGCCCGATGCCGGCAGTGCCCCGCTTCTGCACCGCGAACAGGGCGAGCAGCACGGCCAGCGTCAGCGGGATGACGTAGTGGTGCAGGGCCGGCGACACCACCTCCAGCCCCTCGACGGCCGAGAGCACCGAGATGGCCGGCGTGATGACGCCGTCGCCGTAGAAGAGCGAGGTGCCGAAGATGCCCACCGCCAGCAGCGGGCCGCGCAGCCGCGGCCGGCCGGCGACGGCGCGCGAGGCCAGCGCCAGCATGGCCACCAGCCCGCCCTCGCCCTCGTTGTCGGCGCGCAGCACCAGCACCACGTACTTCACCGAGACGATGGTGGTCATCGTCCAGAAGATCATCGAGAGGATGCCGTAGACGTTCTCGATGGTGAACGGCACGTGCCCGTGGCCGAACACCTCCTTGACGGCGTACAGCACGCTGGTGCCGATGTCGCCGTAGACGATGCCGATGGCGCCCAGGATCAGGGCCGGCAGGGATTGCTTGGGAGCGGACACGAGGCCGAATGACGGATGCGGGCCGCCATTGTGCGACGCATCAAAGGCGCCGCAAGGCTTGACAGAAGGGCTTCTGCGCGGCTGGCGCCGCGCTTATTCGTAGACCTCGGCTTCGGGGTTGGTCGCTTCCAGCTCGTAGGCGGCGGCGACCATGGCCAGGCGCCCGATCACGCCGTACATGTAGAAACGATTGGGTGCGCTGGCGCCGAGCTTGGCGCCCGGCTGCGGCAGCTGCGCGCTCTCGGAGAAGGCCAGCGGCACGAAGCTGGCGCCGGGCAGGGCCAGGTTCTCGTCGCTGCCGCGGTCCGGGTGCACGCGGTAGAAGCCGCCGACCACGTAGCGGTCCATCATGTAGACCACCGGCTCGGCCACGCCGTCGTGCACGCGCTCGTGAGTGAGCACACCCTCCTGCACCACCACATCGGTGGCGCCCACGCGCAGGCCCTCGGTGGCCTTGTCGGTGGCCTTCTTCTGCCTGGCGCGGGCGACCAGCGCCTCCACCTCGCGCCCGTCGTGCACGGTGCTGATGGTCAGGCCCGACGCGCCGTTGTCGGCCTTGACGATGGCGAAGGGCTTCTCGTTGATGCCGTATTCCTTGTACTTGCGGCGCACCTTGGCGATCACCGCGTCGACCTGCGCGGCCAGCGCGTCGGTGTTCTCGGCGCGGGCGAAGTCGACCTCCTCGACCTTGCCCCAGATCGGCTGGATCAGCCACGGGTCGATGCCCAGCAGCTTGCCGAAGCGCTTGGAGACTTCCTCGTAGCTGTGGAAGTGGTTGCTCTTGCGCCGCACCGACCAGCCGGCGTGCAGCGGCGGCAGCAGGTACTGCTCGTGCAGGTCCTCCAGGATGCCGGGGGTGCCGGCGGCCAGGTCGGTGTTCAGCAGGATGGTGCAGGGGTCGAAGTTCTTCAGCCCCAGGCGCCGGCGGCCGCGCACCAGCGGCTCCAGGCAGACGATGTCGCCGCCGGGCAGTTCCACCTTCTTCGGCGACTTGATCGCCGGGTCGATGGAGCCGATCTTCACGTTCAATCCCGCCATGCGGAAGATGCGCGCCAGCTGCGCCACGTTGGCGAGGTAGGTGCTGGAGGAAAAGCGCGCCTCGGGGACGATGAGCAGGTTGCGCGCCTCGGGGCAGATCTTCTCGATGGCGGCCTGCGCCGCCTGCACCGCCAGCGGCAGCATCTGCGGCGTCAGGTTGTTCCAGCCGCGCGGGAAGAAGTTGGTGTCCACCGGCGCCAGCTTGAAGCCGGCGTTGCGCACGTCCACCGACGTGTAGAAGGGCGGCGTGTGCTCCATCCATTCGAGCCGGAACCAGCGCTCGATGGCGGGCATGCCATCGATGATGCGCTGCTCCAGTTCGTTGATGGGGCCCGTCAGGGCGGTGACCAGGTGGGGGACCATGCGGTGGCCTTGCAGGGGATGGGGCGAAAGAAAACCGAGCGAGATTGTAGGAAATGGGGGCGGGCTCCCTGCCCCGCAAGAGTCGGCCGGCGCCGTTTTTCGGCGTCAGGCCGCCTCAGGATGAAAAAGCATCCCCTCGGGGGATCGGACAGGCGCGAAGCGGTTGGCCGAGGGGCCGATTTCAGTGACGCCAGAACGAGGGCGCCAGGAGCGCGATCAGGCTGAGCATCTCCAGCCGCCCGAGCACCATCGCGATCGAGCAGACCCAGACCTGGAAGTGGCTCAGCACGCCGAAATGCGCCGCCGGCCCCACCTCGCCCAGCCCCGGCCCCATGCAGTTGACGCTGGCGATCACGGCGCTGAAGGCGGTGACGGGATCGAGCCCCGACAGCACCATCACCATGCCCAGCACGATCACGGTGCCGCCGTACACCAGCATGAAGGCCAGCACGGCGAAGATGTCGCGGTGCTCGACCACCGTGGCGCCCAGCGTCACCGGCTGCACGGCGCGCGGGTGGGCCAGGCGCGTCATCTCGCGCCGGGCCTGCTTGAGCAGGATCAGCACCCGCACCATCTTGATGCCGCAGCCGGCCGAGCCGGCGCTGGTGGCCACGCCCGAGAGCAGCAGCATGAACAGCGGCGCGAAGGCCGGCCAGGCGAGGAAGTTCGTCGAGGCGAAGCCGGTGGTGCTGCCGATGGAGATGGCGTTGAAGAAGCCGTGGCGCAGCGCCTGCGGCCAGTCGTAGTGCCCCTGGACCATCAGCACCAGCGACACGATCAGCCCGCCGCCCAGCAGCGCCAGCAGCGTGGCGCGCCACTCGATGTCGCGCAGGCACACGCGCAGGCTGCGCTTGCGCAGCGCGATGAAGTACAGCGCGAAGCTGCCGCTGCCCACCAGCATGAAGACCATGGCGATGCCTTCCATCAGCGGCGAGTCGAAGTAGGCGAAGCTGGCGTCGTGCGACGACAGCCCGCCCAGGCTGACGGTGGCGAACATGTGCATCAGCGCGTCCATGAGCGGCATGCCGGCGGCCCAGTAGGCCAGGAAGCAGGCGGCCGACAGCCCGACGTAGATGCCCCACAGCCCCTTGGCGGTCTGCGCGATGCGCGGCGTCAGGCGGTTGTCCTTGATCGGGCCGGCCACCTCGGCGCGGAACATCTGGCTGCCGCCCATGCCGAACATGGGCAGCACCGCCACGGCCAGCACCAGGATGCCCATGCCGCCGATCCACTGCAGGAAGGTGCGCCACACGTTGATCGACAGCGGCAGCGAGTCCAGCGCGGTGAGCACGGTGGCGCCCGAGGTGGTCAGGCCCGAGACGGCCTCGAAGTAGGCATAGGAGAAGTCCAGCTCGCGCCCGACGGCGTGGCACACGGCCATCAGCGGCACGCAGGCGATCAGCGGCAGCAGCAGCCAGGTGGCCGACACGAGGATCACCCCGTGCCGCGCGCGCAACTCGCCCCGGTAGCCGTTCAGTCCGGCCCACATCCACGCGCCGCCGCCGAAGCTGGCGCCGGCCGCCGCCAGCCAGAAGCCGAGCAGCCCGTCGCCCTGCACCCACGACACCACGGCGGGCAGCAGGAAGGCGAAGGAGAACATCGTGGTCAGCGCACCCAGCAGGCGCAGCGCGGGCAGGAGGTCGTACATCGTGCGGCTCGCGCAGACTCAGAAGAAGGTGGCGCTGACGCGGAAGAGCTTCTCCACCTCGCGCACCAGCCGCTTGCGCGGCATGAAGATGATCACGTGGTCGCCGCTGCGGATCACGGTGCCGGGCTGCGGCACGATCACCTCGGGCTCGGCGGCCTCGGCCGCGGGCGAGGCGCCCTCACCTTCCCCGGCCGGCAGCGGCGCGTCGGGGTCGGGCAGGCCGCGCAGCACCAGGCCGAAATGGGCGTCGCGCGGCAGCTTGATGTCCTTGATCGCGCGGCCGACCACGCGCGAGGTGCGCTCGTCGCCGCGCGCCACGATCTCCATCGCCTCGGCCACGCCGCGGCGCAGGCTGTGCACCACCTGCACGTCGCCGCGCCGCACGAAGGCCAGCAGCTCGCCCAGCAGCGTCTGCGAGGGCGTCAGCGCGATGTCGATCTGCGTGCCGTGGATCAGGTCGGCATAGCTGCGCCGGTTGATGAGGGCCAGCACGCGCCGCGCCCCCATGCGCTTGGCCAGCAGCGCGGACATGATGTTGTCCTCGTCGTCGTTGGTGAGCGAGAGGAAGAAGTCGGACTCGCCCACGCTCTCGTCGTCCATCAGGTCCTCGTCGGTGGCGTCGCCCTGCAGCACCATCACCGACGAAGGCAGCCGGGCGGCCAGCATCTGGCAGCGCTCGGCGTTGCGCTCGATGAGCTTGAGCTGCAGCGCCGGGAAGTCCTGCACGAGCTGCTGCGCCAGGCGCATGCCGACGCGGCCGCCCCCGGCGATCGCCACGCGCTGCACGGTGCGCGGCGTCTGCGGGTCGCGCCGGTGCAGCGCGGCCAGCGCCGCGCGCAGGTTCTGCCGCGCGGCCAGCACGAAGACCTCGTCGCCCGGCACCACGTGCGTGCCCTCGGCGGCGGGGATGAAGCGGTCGGGGCCGTCCTCGCGCCGGCGGTACAGCGCCACCACCCGCACCGCCTCGCCGGCGGCGTAGGCGCCGATCTCGTCCACCCGGCAGCCCACCAGCGGCGCGCCCGCCACCGCGCGCACCGACACCAGGCTGGCCCGCCCGCCGGCGAACTCGTGGACCTGCAGCGCCTCGGGGTAGTCGATCAGCCGCGCGATGTAGCGCGTGAGCGAGTCCTCCGGGCAGATCACGCGATCCACCGCGAAGCCCTCGCGCCCGAGCAGCGGCGATTCGCCGCGGAAAGCCTCCGAGCGCACCCGCGCGATGCGCGTCGGGATGTTGAACATCTGCTCGGCCACCTTGCAGGCGACCAGGTTGGTCTCGTCCTGCGCGGCGCAGGCGATGAGCATGTCGGCGTCGCGCGCGCCGGCCTCCTCCAGCAGTTCGGGCTCGATGCCGTTGCCGGCCACGCCGCGCAGCTCGAAGCGGCTTTCCAGGTCGCGCAGGCGCGCCGCGTCGGTGTCGATGACGGTGATGTCGTTCTGCTCGGACACCAGCGTGCCCGCCACGCTCTCGCCGATGCGCCCGGCGCCCAGAATAATGATCTTCATGACTTCGAAACCATCCCCCCAAGCGGCTTCGCCGCTCCCCCCTTCTGCTGCGCCAAGGGGGGCGCACCCAGCGGCCTGGCAAAGCCAGTTCCGCGGGTGCCCTGGGCTGGGCCGATGGGATTCATGCGTTGTGAGCCGCGCTCGGCACGGAGGCTCGTACGCGTCAGGCCCGGATCTCGCCCTGACCGAGCACGATGTACTTGAGCGAGGTCAGCCCCTCGATGCCCACCGGCCCGCGGGCGTGGAACTTGTCGGTGCTGATGCCGATCTCGGCACCCAGCCCGTACTCGAAGCCGTCGGCGAAGCGGGTGCTGGCGTTGACCATCACGCTGGCCGAGTCCACCTCGCGCAGGAAGCGCTGGGCGTTGACGTGGTCGCGCGTGAGGATGGCGTCGGTGTGGTGGCTGGAATAGCGGTTGATGTGGTCGATCGCCTCGTCGAGGCCGGCCACCACCTTGATACTGATGATCGGCGCCAGGTACTCCTCGGACCAGTCCTGCTCGGTGGCGGGCACCACCTTCGGCTGGCCGGCCAGGCCCTGCAGCAGCGCCGCCGCCTCGCCATCGCAGCGCATCTCCACGCCCTTGGCGGCGAAGACGGCGCCGATGCGCGGCAGGAACTGCGCGGCGACGGCGCGCGCCACCAGCAGGCCTTCGGCGGCGTTGCAGGGGCTGTACTTCTGCGTCTTGGCGTTGTCCGCCACCTTCACCGCCATGTCGAGGTCGGCCGTGTCGTCCACGTACACGTGGCAGTTGCCGTCCAGGTGCTTGATGACGGGCACCTTGGCGTCGCGGCTGATGCGCTCGATCAGGCCCTTGCCGCCGCGCGGGATGATCACGTCCACGAACTGCGGCATGGCGATCAGGTGGCCGACGGCCTCGCGGTCGGTGGTCTGCACCAGCTGCACCGCGTCTTCGGGCAGGCCGGCCTCGGCCAGCGCGGCGCGCACCAGGGCGGCCAGCGCCTTGTTGGAATCGATCGCCTCCGAGCCCCCGCGCAGGATCGCCGCGTTGCCGCTCTTGATGGCCAGGCTGGCGGCCTCGATGGTCACGTTGGGCCGGCTCTCGTAGATCATGCCGAAGACGCCGATCGGCACGCGCATCTGGCCGACGCGGATGCCGCTTTCCTGCTGCTTCATGCCGATGACCTCGCCGATCACGTCGGGCATGGCGGCCAGCTGCTCGCAGCCCAGCGCCACGGTCTCGATCACCTTCGGCGTGAGCCTGAGCCGGTCCTGCATCGGCGCCGGCAGGCCGGCGGCCTCGGCGCGGGCCAGGTCCTGCGCGTTCGCCTCGGCCAGCGCCGGGCCGGCCTCGCGCAGACGCCGGGCCAGGGCCCTGAGCGCGACGTTCTTGGTGGCAGCGTCCGCCCGCGCCATCTGCGCGGAAGCCGTCTTGGCCTGCAGGCCCAGGGCCTGCATGTGTTCGGCGACGTTGAAGGCGTTCATGGCCGCGATTCTCCCACCGCGGCGGCGCCGGCGCTCGGGCCGTGCCTTAGCCGCAGGCCCGGCAGAGCATCAGCGCCAGGCGCTGCAGCGCCAGCCAGCCGTCGGCCGGCCAGTCGGGCTGCTTCAGGCCCTTGACGATGCCGTCCACCAGGTGGGCGGCGCGCAGCAGGCGGGCCAGGGCGCGGCCGTCCAGGCGCGGCAGCACGCGCTCGAAGGCGCGCTCGCGCGGGCCCCACACGCGGTTCTCGCGCAGGGCCATGGGCAGGGGGCGGCCGGCGTCCATGGCGTCGCGCACGCGCTTGAGGGCGCGGATGTCCTCGGCCAGCGTGTAGTGCACCAGCACCTCGGCCTCGCCCTCGGCCTGCAGGCCGGCCAGCATGCGCGAGGCGCGCGGCGCGTTGCCGGCCAGCACGGCCTCGGAGAGCTTGAACACGTCGTAGCGGGCCACGTTGTTGACGGCCGCCTCGACCTGCTCCCAGCTCAGCTCGCCCTCGGGGTGCAGCAGCGCCAGCTTCTGGATCTCCTGGTGCGCGGCCAGCAGGTTGCCCTCGACCCTGTCGGCGAAGAACTGCAGCGTGCGCTGTCCCTCCTCGCCCGGCCGCACGCGCTGGCCCTGGCGCGCCAGGCGCTGCGCGATCCACTGCGGCAGCTGCCCGCGCTCGATGTTGTCGATCTGCACCGCGACGCCGTGGTTCTCCAGCGCGGCGAACCAGGCGCCGCTCCGGGTCTGGCGGTCCAGGCGCGGCAGGTGCACCAGGGTGAGGGTGCCCTCGTTGCCCTGCGCGCCCTCGGCGATCTGCTGCAGCGCGGCGCTGCCGTCCTTGCCGGGCTTGCCGGAGGGGATGCGGATCTCGACGATCTGCCTGTCTGCAAACAGGCTCATCGAGCCGCCGGCCGCCAGCACCGCGCTCCAGTCGAAGTGCGCGCCGGCCACGGTGTGGCTGCTGCGCTCGGTGTGGCCGGCGGCGCGGGCCGCGGCGCGGATGGCATCGGCCGCCTCCTGCGCCAGCAGCGCCTCGTCGCCGTGCAGCGTGTACAGCGGGCGCAGGCCCTTGGCCAGGTGCGCGTCGAGCTGGGCGAGCGGCAGCTGCACGGGACGCGCCGCTCAGAAGGTGTGAATGAATCCGGCGTGCCCGAGCAGGCCGCCAGAACGTGCCCGATCAAGGCGCGAAGCGCAGCCATAGCTCGGGCTATGGCGAGCATTTGCAACGCCGAGCGGGTGCGTTCTGGCGGAATGAGCGGGCATGTCGGGTTCGTTCACACCTTCTCAGAGCGTTTTCACGAAGCCGAGGCGCCGCACGACCTGCTGCGCCAGGTCGGCGGTCATGTCGCGGTAGAGCAGTTCCTGCTCGTTCTCCTTGGCGAGCGCCGAGGTCTCGTTGTAGCTGATGTCGCGCGACTGCGAGACGGAGGTGGCCGGGATCAGCTCCTTGTCGCCGCTGCTCGTGCGCAGCCGGAAGCGCACCGTCAGCCCGAGCGTCAGCTCGCGGATGGTGCCGCCGGAGGTGCTGGCGGCGATGCCGCTGCTGCGCGACTGGTCGAGCAGCTCGCACACCACCTCGGCGTCCTGGGTCGGCGCCTTGGCATCCAGCACCGTGAGGTTGCCCATCCCCTTGAGCTCGCGGCGCACCAGCGCGGCCAGCGGCTCGGGGCCGGTGACGGCGATGCTCTTGAAGGGATAGTCCGGGGCGCGCCGCAACTGGAAGCCGCAGCCGGCCAGCAGCAGCGCCGGCACGGCGCCGGCCAGCAGCGCGCGGCGCGAGACGGCGCGGGAGGCAGCAGCGGCAGCCATCGGCCTCACCCCACCACCACGTTGACCAGCCGGCCGGGCACGACGATCACGCGCTTGACCGCCTGCCCTTCGGCGAACTTGGCGAAGCCCTCGCTGGCCACGGCCAGCTTCTCGATCTCCGCCTTCTCGGCGCCGGCCGGCACGCGCAGCGCGCCGCGCAGCTTGCCGTTGATCTGCAGCATCAGCTCCACCTCGTCCTGTTCCAGCGCGGCCGGGTCGACCTGCGGCCAGGGCGCGTCGAGCAGCGTGCCAAGCTCCGCCGCATAGCCCAGGCCCTGCCAGAGCTGGTGCGTCAGGTGCGGCGTGACGGGGTAGAGCACCCGCAGCAGGATGCCGAAGCCCTCGCGCAGCGCCGCCGCCGCGCCCGGTTCGTCCTTGGCCTTGAAGCCCTCCAGCGCATTCAGCAGCTTCATCGCGCCGGAAACGACGGTGTTGTACTGCATGCGCTGGTAGTCGTAGTCGATCTGGCGCAGCACGGTGTGCACCTCGTGGCGCAGCGCCTTGGCCTGGGCGCCGGGTTCGGCCGCCCCGGCCGCCGCGCCCTGCAGCGCCGCGCCGAAGTTCCACACCCGCCGCAGGAAGCGGTAGCTGCCTTCCACCGCGGCGTCGTTCCATTCCAGCGTGGCCTCGGGCGGCGCGGTGAACATGGTGTACAGGCGCGCGGTGTCGGCGCCGTACTTGTCGATCAGCTCCTGCGGATCGACGCCGTTGCGCTCGCTCTTGCCCATCTTGCCGACGCCGCCGTACTCCACCGGCGTGCCGTCGGCCGCGGTGCCGCCGGTGATGCGGCCCTGCGCGTCGAGCACGGGCGTGACCTCGGCCGGCGGGTGGTAGTGCTTGCCGCCCTTCTCGTCGCGGTGGAACCAGATGTGGTTGAGCACCATGCCCTGCGTCAGCAGGCGGGTGAAGGGCTCGTCGACCTTCACCAGGCCCAGGTCGCGCATCACCTTGGTCCAGAAGCGCGCGTACAGCAGGTGCAGGATGGCGTGCTCGATGCCGCCGATGTACTGGTCCATCGGCATCCAGTACTGCGCGCCCTCGCCCACCATCGCGGTGTCGAGCTTCGGGTCGCAGTAGCGCATGAAGTACCACGAGCTGTCCACGAAGGTGTCCATCGTGTCCGTCTCGCGCCGCGCCGGCCTGCCGCACACGGGGCAGGCGCAGGCCAGGAAGTCCTCGCGCTTGTTCAGCGGGTTGCCGCTGCCGTCGGGTACGCAGTCGGTGGGCAGCACCACCGGCAGGTCCTGCTCGGGCACCGGCACGGCGCCGTGCTCCTCGCAGTGGATGATCGGGATGGGCGTGCCCCAGTAGCGCTGGCGGCTGACGCCCCAGTCGCGCAGGCGCCAGGTGGTCTTCTTGGCGCCCAGGCCCTTGGCTTCCAGTGCGTGGGCGACGGCGTCGACCGCCTCCTGGTAGGCCATGCCGCTGAAGTTGTCGGAGTTGATGGTCACGCCGCGCTCCTTGTCGGCGTACCAGTCCTGCCACGTCTGGTAGTCGAAGTGCGGCTCGCCGTCGACCAGCACCACCTGCTGGATCGGGATGCCGTACTTGTTGGCGAAGGCGAAGTCGCGCTCGTCGTGCGCCGGCACGCCCATCACGGCGCCGTCGCCGTAGCTCATCAGCACGTAGTTGCCGACCCACACCGGCACCGGCTCGTCGGTGAGGGGGTGCGTCACCACCAGGCCGGTGGGCACGCCCTTCTTCTCCTGCAGCGCGAGCTCGGCCTCGGTCACGCCGCCGGCCTTGCACTCGGCGACGAAGGCGGCGACCGCCGGGTCGCTCAGGGCGGCGTGCGCGGCCAGCGGGTGCTCCGGCGCCACGGCGCAGAAGGTCACGCCCATGATGGTGTCGGCGCGGGTGGTGAAGACGTACATGCGGCCGTCGCCGATCGGCGCGCCGTCCGCGCCGCGGATGTCGTGCGTGAAGGCGAAGCGCACGCCCTCGCTCTTGCCGATCCAGTTCTCCTGCATCAGCCGCACGCGCTCGGGCCAGCCCGGCAGCTTGTGCCGGGTGTGCTCCAGCAGTTCCTCGGCGTAGTCGGTGATCTTCAGGTAGTAGCCGGGGATCTCGCGCTTTTCCACCGGCGCGCCGGTGCGCCAGCCCTTGCCGTCCACCACCTGCTCGTTGGCCAGCACGGTCTGGTCCACCGGGTCCCAGTTCACCACCTGGGTCTTGCGGTAGGCGATGCCCTTTTCCAGCATCTTGAGGAACAGCCACTGGTTCCACTTGTAGTACGCGGGGTCGCAGGTGGCGACCTCTCGGCTCCAGTCGATGGCCAGGCCCATGGCCTGGAGCTGGCCCTTCATGTAGGCGATGTTCTCGTAGGTCCACTTCGCCGGGGGCACGCCGTTCTTCAGCGCCGCGTTCTCGGCCGGCAGGCCGAAGGCGTCCCAGCCCATGGGCATGAGCACGTTGAAGCCGCTCATGCGCAGGTAGCGCGTGAGCATGTCGTTGATGGTGTAGTTGCGCACGTGCCCCATGTGCAGCTTGCCGCTGGGGTAGGGCAGCATGGAGCAGGCGTAGTACTTCTTCCTGCCCGCGTCTTCGGTCACGCGGTAGGCGTCGGTGGCGGCCCAGTCGGCCTGGGCGGCGGCTTCGACCTCGCCCGGTTGGTAGGTGGGATTCATGACGTGCTGCGACAGGCCCGGCGGCAGGGCGGCCGGAAAACGCGGGATTATCGGCGCAGCGCGGCGGGTTCGCCCGGGCACGGCCCCGGCTATGCTGCCGCCCTGCCCGCTGGGAGACCGCCTCATGAACCCCCTGGACGCCGCCTTCGCGCACGACTTCGGCGCCGTCGCCGACTTCATCCGCCAGCATGCGATCGACGCGCCGGCGCGCCCCGCGCTGGCCGACGACCGCGCCATGCTGGACTACGCCGCGCTCGACGCGCGCATGGACCGCGTGGCGGCCGCGCTGCAGCGCGAGGGACTCGCACCCGGCGACGCCATCGCGGTCTGCGCCAACGCATCGGCGGACTACGCCGCCGTCTTCCTCGGCGCCCTGCGCGCCGGCGTGGCGGTGGCGCCGCTGGCGCCGGGCAGCGCCGCCGACAGCCTGGCGCGGATGATCCGGGATGCCGATGCGCGCCTGCTGTTCCTGGATGCGGCCGGCGCGCAGGCGCTGGGCGCCGGGGCGGGCGAGGGGCTGCCGCGCGTGGCGCTCGAGGGCGAGGTGCCCGGCGCCGCGCCGCTGGCCGACTGGCTCGCCCCCGAGGGCGCCCGCCCCGCGCCGGTGGACACGCAGCCGGGCTGGGCCTTCAACATCATCTATTCCTCCGGCACCACCGGCGAGCCCAAGGGCATCGTGCAGAGCCACGCCATGCGCTGGGCGCACGTCAAGCGCTACCGGCCCTACGGCTTCGGGCCGCACACCGTCACGCTGCTGTCCACGCCGCTGTACTCGAACACCACGCTGGTGCTGTTCTTCCCGACGCTGGCCTACGGCGGCTTCGTGCGGCTGATGCCGAAGTTCGACGCCGGCCGCTACCTCGAGCTGGCGCAGCAGCTGCGCGCCACGCACACCATGCTGGTGCCGGTGCAGTACCAGCGGCTGATGGCGCACCCCGCGTTCGACCGCTTCGACCTCGCCAGCTTCCACATGAAGTTCTGCACCAGCTCGCCGCTGCCGGCGCCGCTCAAGGCCGACGTGCTGCGGCGCTGGCCGGGCGGGCTGATCGACACTTACGGCATGACCGAGGGCGGCGGCACCGTCATGCTGGAGGCGCACCTGCACCCCGACAAGCTGCACACCGTGGGCCGCCCGGCGCCGGGCAGCGACATCCGCCTGATCGACGAGGCCGGCCGCGAGGTGGCGCCCGGCGAGGCCGGCGAGGTGGTGGGCCGCTCCGGCGGCATGATGACCGGCTACCACAAGCAGCCCGAGAAGACCCGCGAGGCCGAGTGGTTCGCGCCCGACGGCACGCGCTTCATCCGCACCGGCGACATCGGCCGCTTCGACGCCGACGGCTTCCTGGTCCTGTTCGACCGCAAGAAGGACATGATCATCAGCGGCGGCTTCAACATCTACCCGAGCGACCTGGAGGCGGTGCTGCGCCGGCACCCCGACGTGGCGGATGCCGCCGTGGTCGGCATTGCCTCGGCGCAGTGGGGAGAGACGCCGGTGGGCTTCGTCGTGCTGCGCCCCGACGCGGCCATCGGCGAGGATGAACTGCTGCACTGGGCCAACGCCCAGCTCGGCAAGACGCAGCGCCTGGCCGGCCTGCGCCGCATCGCCGAGCTGCCGCGCAGCGCGATCGGCAAGGTGCTCAAGCGCGAACTCCGCGAGGCCTGGTGACGCCGCCGGGCGCCGCGCGCGCCGCCCCTTCCGGCGCCGGCCACCCGGGCGCCGGCCACGGCCTGCTGTGGCTGCTGCTGGGCATCGCCGTGCTGTTCGCGCTGCTGCGCCCGCGCCCGCCGCTGGAGCTGCTCGCGATGGTGGACTGGCAGACGGTGAGCGCGCTGGCCGGCCTGCTGCTCATCACCCAGGGCGTGGAGGCCAGCGGCATGCTCCAGCGCCTGGCGCGGCGCCTGCTGGTGCGGGTGACCGACGAGCGCGTGCTGGCCTTCGGCCTCGCCGGCGGCGCGGCCCTGCTGGCGGCGCTGGTGACCAACGACGTGAGCCTGTTCCTGCTGGTGCCGCTCACGCGCGTGCTGGCCACGCAGGCGCACCTGCCGCTGGCGCGGCTGGTGGCGCTGCAGGCGCTGGCGGTCAACGCCGGCTCCGCGCTCACGCCCATCGGCAACCCGCAGAACCTGTACCTGTGGCACCGCAGCGGCGAGAGTTTTGCCGGCTTCGTGGCGATGATGGCACCCACGGTGGCGGTGATGCTGTTCTGGCTGGCCGTCGCCGTGTGGCTGCTGGTGCCGCGCCAGCCGATCGCCCTGCGCGAGCCGCAGGACCACGGCGCGGTGCAGCCGCGCCTGCTGGCGGTGTCGGCGCTGCTGTTCGTGGGCTTCGTGGTCGCGCTGGACCGCCATTGGCTGCTGCCGGGGCTGATCGGCGTGGCCGCCGTGTTCGCGCTGGTGCGCCCGCGCGTGCTGCTGGGCATCGACTGGGCGCTGCTGGCGATCATCGCGCTGATGTTCGTCGACCTGCGCCAGCTCGCCGCGCTGCCCTGGGTCGCCGAGATGCTGCGCGCCGCGCCCATCGGCGAGGGCTGGCGTGCCTACCTGGCGGCGATCCTCGCGTCGCAGGTGATCAGCAACGTGCCGGCCGCCATCCTGCTGGACGGCGCCGTGCGCGACCTGCCGGCGCTGGCCGCAGGCGTGAGCGTGGGCGGCTTCGGCTTCGTGCTGGGCTCGCTGGCCAACCTGATCGCGCTGCGCCTGGCGCGCGTGCCGCACGGGCTGGCCGAGTTCCACCGCATCAGCCTGCCCTTCCTGCTGGTGTGCGCGGCGTCGGCCCTGCCGCTGCGCCTGGGTTGAGGCGGCGCGGCCCATCGCGCCTGCTTTTGCGGCAGATCAAATCCGCCGCCCCACCCCGGCAGTCCAATGGCGGCTCCCCCACGAGCATGGAGCCCCGCGTGAACATCCAGCGCATCCACCACGTCGCCTACCGCTGCAACGACGCCAAGCAGACCGTCGAGTGGTACCGGGACCACCTGGGCATGGACTTCGTGCTCGCCATCGCCGAGGACAGGGTGCCCAGCACGCACGCGCCGGACCCGTACATGCACCTGTTCCTGGACGCCGGCAACGGCAACATCCTGGCCTTCTTCGAGCTGCCCAACGCGCCGGCGATGGGCCGCGACGGGAACACCCCGGCCTGGGTTCAGCACATCGCCTTCAAGGTCGACAGCCTCGAGGCGCTGAAGGACGCCCAGGCGCGGCTGCAGGCCAAGGGCGTCGAGGTGGTGGGCATCACCGAGCACACGATCTTCAAGTCCATCTATTTCCACGACTGCAACGGCCACCGGCTCGAACTGGTCTGCGACACCGCCACGCCCGAGATGCAGAAGCGCCTGGACGAGGTGAAGTGGGACATGCTGGAGGAATGGAGCCGGACCAGGCGCGCACCCAAGCACGCCGCCTGGATGCACGAGGACGAGTTCGCCGGCGTGGCGGACGACTGACCGCCGCGCCAGCGCCGCTGGCTCACCAGCTGACCTTCACCCCCAGGCTGCCGTTGAGGCCGCTCTTGGTGCGGTTGCCACCGCCGCCGGCCCACAGCCGGCCCAGTTCCCCGTACACGCTCAGCGCCGGCGTCAACTGCCAGGTGGCCCCGCCGGCCAGTTCCCAGCTCGTGCCGCCCGTGCGCGTGGCGATCTCGGTGACTGCCGCCGCCGTGGCGTAGCGCGTCACGTCGGTGCCGCTGGAGCGCCGATACATGTTCAGCCGCGCATAGGGCTGCAGGGCACCCGCGCCGGTGGCGATCTCACCCTTGACGCGCACCCCGGCACGCAGCAGCCAGCCGCTGTCCGCCCCCTGGCGCACGGCCGCGCCGACCAGCCCCAGGTCGTCCAGGTCCAGGTCCTGGTGCACCAGTTGCAGTTGCGGCTCCACCTGCCAGCCCGGCGCCACCTGGAAGGCCTGGCCCAGCTCCACCGAGGCCAGCACGCTGCGGCCCTTGCCGCTGGTCGACCAGCCCAGCGCCGGCTGCACGTCGTAGCGCAGGCGGCCGGCCTGCAGCACACCGTCGACGTAGAAGCCGTCCCGGTTCTTCCAGGTGGCATAGCCGCCCAGGTACTGGGTGCGCAGGTCGTTGCGCCCGGCCGCATGGTTCCAGAGGCCGCGCGCGAAGCCGGTGACGTCCATGTCGCCTTCGAGCTGGCCCACGTACAGGCCCACGCGCCAGTTCGGGTCGGCCCACAGGTCGGTGCCGGCCTGGAAGCCCGACAGCCGCCCGTCGCTGGTGGGGCTGACGGTGCCGCCCTGCTGGATGTGGCGGTCGATGCTGATGAGGCGGCCCCAGGCCTGGCGCGGGCCGGCGGAAGCGCCGCCCACGCCGTCGTCGCCCACGCGCTGGTGCAGGTTGCCCAGCATCGCCAGGCCCGCCTCGCGCAGCTGCTCGGGCAGCGCCGCCAGCAGCGGGACTTCGGCACGGTAGGTGGGCACGCTCACGCCGCCGCCGGTGGCGGTGGAGCGCAGGTACCAGCTCTCGCCGGCGCCGCTGGCGTCGGCCGCGTGCAGGCGGTATTCGTAGGCACCGGCGTCCACGTGGCCGCCGGCCAGGCTGAAGGCGTCCTTGCTGGTCTGCGCGGTGGTGGTGGCGCCGCCGGTGGCGCGGACGACCTCGATGCCGTCGCCGGTGGTCAGCGCGCCCAGGCCGCCCAGGTTGGTGATCTGCACCGAGGTGCGGCCGCTGGCGACGGCGCCGCTGCCGCTCAGGACCAGCCGGTCGGTGGCGCTCGCGCTGTCGCCCAGGGCGGTGCCCAGGCGCAGAGTGCCGCCGTTGCCCACCCAGGGGCCGGTGACGGTGAGCGTCGTGCCCGGCGCGCTGCCCGGCAGCGAGACGGTGCCGGCCAGGTCCATGGCGGCGATGGTCTGGCTGAAGCCGGCCAGGTCCATGGTGGCGCCGGCCGCCACGGTGTGGGCCGAGGCGGCGCTGAAGGCGCCGGCCGCGCCTGCGCGCAGCGTGCCGGCCGCCACGGTGGTGGTGCCGGTGTAGGCGTTGGCGCCCGCCAGCGTCAGCGTGCCGGCGCCGTCCTTGGTCAGCGGGCCGCTGCCGGCGATGGCGCCCGTCAGCGTCAGCGTGCTGCCCGCCGCCGGCGCCAAGCCGCCGCCGGCCGCGCCCAGGGTGATGGCGCGGGCGGTGGCGATGTCGGCGGTGGTCTGCAGCGTGCCGCCGTCCAGGGTGAGGCCGCCGGCCAGGCCGCCCAGCGCACTGTCGGCGCCGATGGACAGGACGCCGCCGCGCACGGTCCACGGCGTCAGCTCGCCGGTGGTGTTGGCCAGCGTCCAGGTGCTCGCGCCCGTCTTGATGAACTGGGTGAAGCCCTGCAGCGCAGCGCCGCCGCCCAGCGGCCCGACCTGCGTGACGTCGAAGCTGGCGTCCGTCGTGCCGCCCAACGCCAGGGCATTGCCGGCGCCGTCGGCCAGCACGGCGCCGTTGAAGCCGTAGCCGGCCTGCAGTTCGAGCGTGTTGGCGTTGCCGGTGATGCGCACCGCCTCGGCCCGCGTGGCGCCGTCGCCGGACAGTCCGCCGCCGATCAGGCCGGCGTTGACCAAAGTGTTGCCGTCGCCCGTGATGCGCGCGCCCGCGCCGCCGGCGCCGGCCTGGCCGTCCGGCACGCCGGACACCACGCTCGCGCCGCCGGTGCCGCCATCGCCGCCCTGGACGGTGCCGGCGTTGAAGAGGCTCTGCCCCGTGCTGGCGGCGTGGATGCCGTCCCCGCCGCTGCCGCCGTTGCCCGGCACGCCGGCCGGCCCGGGCTGCGTGCCCATCGGGCCGGTGCCCTCCGCGTTCGCGCCGCCATGGCCGCCGGCGCCGCCGGCGATGGTGCCGCCGGCCTCATTGCGCAGGGTGCCGGACGTCAGCGTGACGCCGTTGCCGCCGCCACCGCCGCCGCCGCCGCTGGGCCCGTAGAAGGACGAGACGCCGCCGATGCCCGCACTGCCGCCCTGGCCACCCGCGCCGCCGAGGACAGCGCCGCTGTTGGTCACGGTGCCGGTGGTGTTCACGGACAGGCCGCTGCCGCCGCCACCCCCGCCGCCGCCCTGCGAATAGGCCACGCCGCCGGCCCCGCCCGCGCCGCCGGCCACGCTGCCCGAATTGGTGAAGCTGGTGCCCGCGCCGTCGAGCACCGCGCCGAGGCCGCCGGCGCCGCCACCGCCGGCCGCCCAGTAGCCGTCGCCGCCGGCGCCGCCCTGGCCGCCGGCCAGGCTGCCCGCGTTGGACGTCGGCTCGGCCGCGCCGTGGAAGCCGCCCCCGCCGCCGCCGCCGAAGCCGCCGCCGCCGGTCTCGGAGCCGCCGGCCTGTCCGTCCGGCGCACCGCTGGTGCCGGCCGCGCCGCCGGCGCCGCTCGGGCCCACGCCCGCACCGGACGCAGCTGCGCCGGCCGTCGGACCGCCAGGGCCCGCATGGCCGCCCGCGCCGCCCTGCGTGTTCAGGGTATCGTCGTTGAAGCCGCCCTGGCCGCCCTGGCCGTCGCTGCCGCCCGCGCCGCCGTAGACCACGTAGCCCTGCGGCGTCGGGGTGCCGCCCTGGCCGCCGGCGCCCGCCCATGCGGGCAGGGCCAGGGCCACGCCGGCGGCGGCCAGGCCGAGGCGTTGCAGGACCGCCTTGCGGGTGCTGCCGCCGCGGCCATGGCCACGGGCGGTCTCGCTCACCGCCTGCCAATGGCCGGTGGATCGGTTGAAAACGATGCGATGGATTCGGTTCATCTGAAAGCAAGCTCCGTCAATGTCATGGCCCGAACTCCCCGCCGTCACGGCCTTCCCTGGGGAGTCAAGGTATGCGATGTTACTTTCTTCTTAAATACTAAAGTTAACATCTTGACGAAAACATGCCCGAATCCGGTGCGCACGGCACGGCGCGACGGCCGGCGAAGCGCCGTCGTCGAAGGGCGAATGCGGGAAAAGGGCGGCTGGCGTCCGCCCTGCGGCGCTCAGTCGCGCGCGACTTCGAGCACCAGCTTGCCGAAGTTCTGGCCGGTGAAGAGCCGGCCGAGCGCCTCGGGAAAGTTCTCCAGGCCCTGGACCACGTCCTCGCGGCTCTTCATGCGGCCGTCCTCCAGGTAGCTGGCCAACTCGGCGATGGCCTGCGGGTAGCGGTCGGCATAGTCGAAGACCACCATGCCTTCCATGCGCGCGCGGTTGACCAGCAGGCTCAGGTAGTTCTTCGGCCCGGCGGCGGGCGCGCTGTTGGCGTTGTTGTACTGGCTGATGGCGCCGCAGATGACGATGCGCGCCTTGCGCGCGAGCCGGGCCATCACCGTGTCGAGGATCTCGCCGCCGACGTTGTCGAAGTAGACGTCCACGCCCTTGGGGGCGTGTTCCTTCAGGCCCTCGCGCACCGCGCCGGGGCCAGCCTTGTAGTCGATGCAGGCGTCGAAGCCCAGCTCCTTGACGACCCATTCGCACTTGGCCGCGCCACCCGCGATGCCGACGGCGCGGCAGCCCTTGATCTTCGCGAGCTGGCCCACCGTCTGGCCGACCGCGCCGGCCGCGCCGGAGACGACCACCGTGTCGCCGGCCTTGGCCAGGCCCACGTCGAGCAGGCCGAAGTAGCCGGTCATGCCCGGCATGCCCAGCACGTTGAGCCACTGGCCCGGGGTGCCCAGGCGCAGGTCGATCTTCGCCAGGCCGGCGGCCTTGATCTGGTCGGCGGGCACGAGCGCATGCTCCTGCACGCCCAGCACGCCGTAGACGACGTCGCCTTCGGCGAAGGCCGGGTTGCGCGACGCCACCACGCGGCCGATGCCGCCCGCGCGCATCACTTCGCCGATGCCCACCGGCGGGATGTAGCTGCGGCCCTCGTTCATCCAGCCGCGCATGGCCGGGTCCAGCGAGAGCATCAGCGTCTTCACGAGCACGCCGCCCTCGGCCGGCTCGCCCACGGGCGCCTCGATGAAGCTGAAGTTCTCGCGCGTGGCGGCGCCCTGCGGGCGGCTGGCGAGGCGGAACTGGCGGTTGATGGTGGCGGCGCTGGCGGTCATGGCGGTGTCTCCTGGAGGGGGCCTGTCGGCGGCGACGGCCATGCTAGCCGCGCCGCCATGCCGTGCACGGTGCCCAAGGCGACAGGCGGCGTCAGCGCAGCTCGGCCTCGACCGCCAGCCCCGGCCGCGCGTTGCGCAGCGACAAGGTGCCGCCGTGCGCCTGCGCCACCAGCCGGCACAGGTACATGCCCAGGCCGACGCCGCCGGCGGCGCGGGTGCGGGCGCTGTCGGGGCGGTAGAAGGGCTCGGCCAGGCGGACGAGCTGCTCCTCGGGCACGCCGGGGCCGAAGTCGCGCACCTCGATGCACACGCCCGCGCCGTCCGGCGCCGGGGCGAGGCGCAGCACCGGCGCCTGCCCGGCGGCGGCGCCGTGGCGCAGCGCGTTGTCCAGCAGGTTGCGCAGCAGCAGGCGCACGCGGGCGCGGTCCAGCGGCAGGTCCGGCAGCGGCTCGGCGGCGTCGATCCGCACCGCCTGCGCGCCGGGCACGCCGCGCGCGTGCAGTTCGTCGACCACCTCGCGCGCCAGGGCCTCCAGCTGCACCGGCTCGCGCTGCAGG
The DNA here is from genome assembly GCF_000745855.1 of Xenophilus azovorans DSM 13620. Classification (GTDB taxonomy): domain Bacteria; phylum Pseudomonadota; class Gammaproteobacteria; order Burkholderiales; family Burkholderiaceae_C; genus Xenophilus; species Xenophilus azovorans. The sequence goes on along the minus strand of NZ_JQKD01000008.1, from coordinate 17,784 downwards.
GCGGCATGCGGGCTGGCCAGCCGCTCGCTTTCCAGCAGGTCGCTGATCAGGTCGCGCATCTCGTTCAGGTCGCGCAGCAGGGCTTCACGCTCGGCCGCGCCCTCGGGGCTCTCGGGCAGCAGCTCGGCGTTGAGGCGGGCGCGGGTGAGCGGCGAGCGCAGCTCGTGGCTGACGGCCAGCAGCAGCGTGCGCTTGGCGTCGAGCATGGCCTGGATGTCGCGCGCCATGGTGTTGATGCGCTGGGCCAGCTCGCCCAGGTCGTCGCAGCCGCGCACCGGGATCGGCTGGTCGAACGCACCGCTGCCGAAGCGTTCGGCGCCCTGGCGGATGTCGATCAGCGGGCGCAGCAACCGGCTGATGGCGGCGTACACGAGCAGCACCACCAGCAGCAGCAGGCCCAGGGTGCGCCAGCCGGCGGCGCGCGGCGCCGTGTCCCACATCTTGGGCGCCCAGCCGAAGGTGACGCGGTGCCCGTCGGCCGAGTGGCGCACGTACCAGCGGTCCTGCGCATCGTCGCCGTCGCCGCGGTGGAAGAAGTCGGGCTGGCGCAGGCCGGGATGCGAGTCCCAGTTCACCACCGGCCCCTCGATGCGCAGCGTGATGGGCAGGCGCGCCACCAGCGCCTGGGCACGGCCCACGTCGGGCGGCGTGCCCAGCTCGGCGACGATGCGGTCCTCGTAGTCCAGCAGCAGCGGCTGCGCCACCGCGCCCCAGCCGGTGGAGAAGGAGTGCTTCATCCCGCCGACGAAGACGCCGGCCATCACCAGCGCCAGCACGACGAACCACATCACCAGCCGCACGCGCAGCGAGCGGCGCCATTGCCGGCGTGCCGGCGGCCGGGTGGACGGATGCGCTCTCAAGGCCGACTCATGCCGCCGGCGGCGGCGCCACGGCCAGCGCGTAGCCGGCATTGCGCAGGGTCTTGATGCACTCCAGCGGCTCCAGCTTGCGGCGCAGGCGGCTGACGACGATGTCCACCGCGCGGGTGTACAGCTCGGCCTCGTGGCCGCGCAGGCGGTTGAGGATGTCGTCGCGGCCGAAGACCTTGCCGGGCTCGGAGGCCAGCAGCGCCAGCAGCTCGAACTCGGTGCCGGTCAGCTCCAGCACCTCGCCGTGGCGCTGCACCTCGCGCCGGTCCAGGTCGATGGCCAGGCCGTCGAACACCAGCCGCTGCGCCGGCGCGGCAGCGGCGGGGCGGGAGCGCTGGCGCCGCAGGATGGTCTGCACCCGCGCCACCAGCTCGCGCGGCTCGAAGGGCTTGGGCAGGTAGTCGTCGGCGCCGAGCTCGAGGCCGACCACGCGGTCCATCACCTCGCCGCGGGCGGTGAGCATCACGATCGGGATGTCGCCGATGCCGGGCTGGGCGCGGATCTCGCGGCACAAGGCGAAGCCGTCCATCTCCGGCAGCATGACGTCGAGGATGGCGGCGTCGTAGCCGCCGGCACGCAGCCGGGCCAGGCCTTCACTGGGCCGCTGGGCGCTGTCGAGCGTGCAGTCGAAGCGCGCGAAGTAGGTCGTCAGCGGCGGCGCGAGGTGGACGTCGTCGTCGATCAGCAGGATGCGCGGCATGGCGGCATTGTGCGACGGGTGCCACAGGGCGGCGAGCATGAGTCCCGAAGGCATCCGCTCACCACGGGTCGCGCGGGCCCAGCCGCCCCAGGTGGGTGAAGCCGAAGCCCTGCGCGTACTTCAGGCCGTAGCCCAGCGCGCGGTCGAAGCCGATGTGGGCGGTCCACGCAAGCGCAACAGCCATCGCGGCCGGGGCCGCGAAGACAAGGCTTGCTGCCCCCAGCAGCACCGGTCCGACGAGGCTGTGCGTCGCGTTGTAAAGGACGGTGCCCAGGCGCGAGCCGCCAAGGTAGCCGAGCAGCGCCAGGTCGGGCGCGAAGAAGAACAGCCCGAAGCTGCCCCAACCGGCACCGAATTGCGCATAGGCCGCCACGGCGAACACGAGGATCGCCAGCCCCTCCAGTCGGAGGATCGTACGAACGCCGCCGTGGGTGGCTCCATCGTCGCCGTCGCCGGACACTCGGTCGTTGCGGGGAACACCGCGGAACCGGCTTTGCCGGGCCGCTGGTGTTGCCCCCTCGAGGGGGTATGGGTCGGCCACACGAAGTGAGGCCGGCCAAACGGGGGTGGTCAAGTTCTACCCCAGCGGCGACCGCCGCGGTCCATGAATTCGCGCACCTTCTGCTGCTGCGCGGGGTTGAGGCTGTCGAAGAAGTCGCCCACGGCGGCGATCACGTCGGCGCTGCCGGCACGCACGGCGGCGGTCTTCTCGTCGACCAGTTGCGCGGCGCGCTGGCGGTCGAGCCGGTCGCCGGCGAACAGCGACTTGAACTGCGAGCGCGGCTCGCCGCCGCCACCTGCCTCGCGCACCGCCTTGCGCTGCACCTGCAGCTTGTCGGCCAGCACGTTGAGCTTGGCGCGCTGCGCGGCGTCGAGTTCGAGCCGGCTGCTCATGCGCTCGACGATGCGCTCGCGGAACTCGGCGCTGTCGGCGTTGCTGCCCCAGCCGTGGCGGTGGTGGCCCGCGCAGCCGGCCAGGCTGCCGGCCACCAGCGCACCACCGAAGAGCCCGAGCAGGCCGCGTCGGATCCAGGCTTTCATGGCTGTCTCCTCGAAGGGCCGCTCAGAAGCGGCGGGCCGGCTGGCTGCCGCCGGCGGCACGCAGGTCCGCGGGATTGGGCAGGGTGGAGGCGACCTGGCTGTCCACCCGCGAGCCGGGCGTAACGTTCTGGTCAGGCGCATAGGCGGCGCGCACCGCCTCGGCCTGCACCTGCAGGCGGTCGCGCGGATGCGGCAGCGGTGCGAGCACCACCGAGCCGGACGGGACGTTCTGGTTGGGCGCGCGCGCGGCGGCCACCGCCTCGGCATGCACGGCGGCGCGGTCGAGCGCCGAGACGGGGGCCTGCACGCCCTCGTACGCCTCCGCCTGCGCGGCGGTGGCGCCCAGCAGGGCGAGGGCGGAAACGGCGAGGAAGCGGGCGCGGACGTTCATGACAGGTGCTCCAGAAAAAGAGATCGGGTTGAAGGAGCCCTGATCGTGCGCGGACGGCGGCTGCGGCGGTTTTCACCGCGGTCGCGTTGTGTTTCGTTTCTTTGCGGCGCGTGTGAAAGCTTGCTTGCACGCCGCCGGGCGCGGGTCAGTCCAGCAGCAGGCCCAGCACGTGCTCGTCGACGAAGTCCTCGTCGCCGGCGCGCTTGTAGAAGCGGCGCAGCGTGCCCTCGTGCACGAAGCCCATGCGGGCGTAGAAGCGCAGCGCGCGCGGGTTGTCGCTCTCGGCGAAGAGCTCCACGCGCCGCACGCCCTCGGCGCGCAGGCGCTCGATCGCGTCGCCGATCATGGCCTGCGCGATGCCCTGCCCGTGGCGGCGCGGATCGACGGCCAGCGTGCCCAGCATCGCCACGTGGCTGGCGCGGCCCGAGTAGCGCGTCGTGCGGTAGAAGCCGGCCACCTCGCCATCCGCCTCCCACACGTGGAAGCAGCCGCTGGCGAGCATCTCCGCGAACAGCGGCTCGAAGCCGGCCAGCGGCATCGGCTCGTAGGCGAGGAAGGGCGAGACGGCCTCGTGCACGTAGATCGCGTGCACGGCGCGCAGGTCGTCGGGGCGGGCGGGGCGGCGCACGGGCGAACGTTCAGCCTTCGGCCAGCATCGCCGCCGGGTCGTCCGAGGCGATCACCTGCTGCGCCCAGGGCCCCAGCCGGGTCGTGTCGGCCCGCAGCACCTCCTGCTTGACGGCCAGGATCTGCGAGGGATGCATCGAGAAGCTGCGCAGCCCCAGGCCCAGCAGCAGGCGGGTGAAGCTCACGTCGCCCGCCATCTCGCCGCACACGCTCACGCCCTTGCCCGCCGCGCGGCAGGCGGCGATGGTGTCGGCCACCAGGCGCAGCACCGCCGGGTGGCAGGGGTCGTACAGGTGCGCGACGGCCTCGTCGGCGCGGTCGATCGCCAGCGTGTACTGGATCAGGTCGTTGGTGCCGATGGACAGGAAGTCGAAGTGGCGCAGGAACAGGTCCACCGTCAGCGCCGCGGCCGGCACCTCGATCATGGCACCCAGCTTCACGCCGCCGTGCGCCGCGCCGCGCGCGTCCAGGTCGGCGCGGGCCTGGTCGATCAGCGCCAGCGTCTGCCGGATCTGACCGGCATGGCCGAGCATCGGGATGAGCAGGTGCACCTCGCCGTGCGCGGCCGCCCGCAGGATGGCCCGCACCTGCGTGAGGAACATCGCCGGCTCGGCCAGGCTCCAGCGGATCGCGCGCAGGCCCAGCGCCGGGTTCAGGTACTCGGGCCGCGCGGCCTTGCCGTCCAGCGGCTTGTCGGCGCCGATGTCGATGGTGCGGATGGTCACCGGCATGCCGCGCATGCCCTCCACGGCGCGCACGTAGGCGGCGTACTGCTCGTCCTCGTCGGGCAGGCGCGTGAGGCTGCGCGACTCGCGGCCCATGAAGAGGAACTCGCTGCGGAACAGCCCCACGCCGACCGCGCCCGCCTTGACGGCGCCCTCGGTGTCTTCCGGCAGCTCGATGTTGGCCAGCAGGTCGACGCGCTGGCCGTCGAGCGTGACGGCGCTCTTGTGCCGCAGCCGCCACAGGCGCTCGCGTTCCAGCTCGCCCTGGCGCTGCTTGAAGCCGTACTCGGCCAGGATGATGGGCGAGGGGTCGACGATCACCACGCCGGCGTCGCCGTCGATGATGACCCAGTCGTCCTGCCGCACGATCTGGCTGGCGACGCGCGCACCCACCACGGCCGGGATGTCCATGCTGCGCGCCACGATCGCGGTGTGCGAGGTCTTGCCGCCCACGTCGGTGACGAAGCCGGCGAACACGCTCTTCTTGAACTGCAGCATGTCGGCCGGCGACAGGTCGTGCGCCACCAGCACCAGCGGCGCGTCGAAGCCGTCTTCGCCCTCGGCGTCGTCCTCGCCGCGCGCGCGGCGCTTGGGCGGCGGCGGCGCCAGCACGGCGGCGGTGCCCTTCATCTGGCGCAGCAGGCGCTCGACCACCTGCTCCAGGTCGGCCTTGCGCTCGCGCAGGTATTCGTCCTCCATCTCGTCGAACTGGCGCGCCACCACCTCCAGCTGCGTGGTGAGGGCCCATTCGGCGTTGTACAGGCGCTCGGTGATCCAGTGCTTGACGCCTTCGGACAGCACCTCGTCCTGCAGCATCATCTGGTGCACCTCGATCATGGCGCCCAACTCGTGCGGCGCGTCCTTGGGCGCCATCTGCGCCACGCTGCCGTGCAGGCGGCGCAGTTCCTCGGCCACGGCGTCGCGCGCGGCGCGCACGCGGTCGATCTCGGCCGCCACTTCCTCCTGCTTGATGAAGTAGTGCGCCACGTCGACGCGGCTGGACAGCACCCGCACCGCCCGCCCGATGGCGATGCCGCGCGCGACCGGCAGGCCGTGGATGGCGATGGTCATGGCGCCGCTCCCATGGCCACGGCCCTCACTCGCCCTCGCCGAACTTGTCGTTCATCAGCGCCACCAGTGCGTCCATGGCCTGCTGCTCCTGCGGGCCGTCGGTCTCCAGCTCCACCGTGGCACCCAGGCCCGCGGCCAGCATCATCACGCCCATGATGCTCTTGGCGTTGACGCGCCGCTCGCCGCGCGTGATCCACACCTCGCACGGGTAGCTGCCGGCCAGCTTGGTGAGCTTGGCCGAGGCGCGGGCATGCAGGCCCAGCTTATTGCTGATGGTCACGGATGTCTTGATCACTGTGCTTTCTTCTGGCCTGGTTCTGGGGAGGCGCCGCCACCGCCACCTGCATCACGCCGGCCGTGCCGCCGGCGATGGCACGCTGCACCTGGGCCTCCAGCGGCTCGTGGCGGTAGGTCACCGCGCGCAGCAGCATCGGCAGGTTGACGCCAGCCACCAGGCGCGAGCGCACGCCGTCCACCAGCTGCTGCGCCACGTTGCAGGGCGTGGCGCCGAAGACGTCGGTCAGCACCAGCACCTGCGCACGCGGGGCGCGGCCGAGCTGCTGCGCCAGGATGATGCGGGCGGCGCCGAGCGTTTCCTCCGGCGGCACGTTGGGCAGCACGTCGAGCGCCGTCACCCAGGCGTCGGCGTCGGGAAAGACATGGAGGGCGCACTGCCGCAGGGCCTGGGCCAGGGGCGCGTGGGCGACGAGGAGGATGCTGTTCATGCAGCGGCGGGGAGAAGCGCCTCCCATCATACGGGCGCCTCCGTCGAAACCCCGGCCCGCCGGCGGCGCGCGGCGGGCCCGCCGAGGGACCTATTTCGCAAAGTAGGCAACATGGCTGGTGTCGTGCGCGTTGCGCGCGAAGGGGTGGGCGATCTTCAGCCGCGTCGTCCGGCTCGCGCGGTCGATCACCGCGATGCCCTGCTCGGTGGCGAAGGCCAGATCGCCGCCGCCGATCGCCACCACGTTGGACAGCGGCCGGAGCGCCGGATCGACGGGGTACCGGGCCTGCTCCCGCCCCTGCAGGTCGAACACGAAGACGAAGGCCCCGGTGTCGCCGATGACGCCGGCCTGGTCGGCCGTCCACTGCCGGATCGGCTGGCCGGGCGCGTAGACCCAGCGCTCCTTGCCGCCGGCGGCGTCGAGGCCGACCAGCGCGCCGCGCGTCTCGTCCTCCTGGCGCACGCCGACGATCAGCGTCCCGCCGGCCAGCGCGGTGCTGCCGTTGTCGCTGCCCGCCAGGCGCGGATAGGCCTCCGACCGGTAGGTCCAGCGGAACATCCCGGGCCGGCCGGTGAAGGAGTTCTGCGGGTCCATGATGTCGCCCCCGCCGGCCACGTTGGCGTCGGCATCAAGCGGCAGCGCGTAGAACCGGCCGCGCTCGTCGCCCAGGTAGAGCGCCTTGCCGTCGCATTGCATCTGCGCGTACAGCGGGGCCTCGAAGGCGGACTCGTCGTGCAGGCCGTAGCTGGTGGCCACGCCCTGGCGGGTGTACTTGCTCAGGTAGACGGCCGAGTTCACGAAGACGTGGCCGCGGCACAGCACGGGCGCGAAGAGGTTGAAGTTGGTTTCGATGCCTTCGCTCGCGACCAGGCTGCCGTCACGCCTGTCCACGACGGTGAACCAGGGCTCGAAGCGGTGCGGCTGCCCCGCGCTGGCGATGTACAGGAGGTCGCCGTCGATCAGCGGACGCGACAGGTAGTAGGGCCGGTTGGCCGGGTCGATGGTCACCTCGCCCTCGCCGTCCGCGACCGCATCGGCGGCGCCGTGGGCGGTGTTGGCCAGATGCGTCCACCGCACCTCGCCGGTGGCGGCGTCGAAGGCGACGAGTTTGCCGCTCTCGAAGGGCAGGTAGATCGTCCTGCCGTCGTGGGCGAAGGTGTTGCGGTTGCCCTCGGCATCGGCTTTGGAGCTGTGGCTCCACCGCACGGACACTGTGTCCAGGTCGAAGCGGATCAGCCGGCCCTCGCTGGCCACGACCAGGCTCCCGCCGGCAGGCTGCGACGGCGGTGCGGCCGCTTCGAGGGTCCGGTCCTGGCAGGCCAGCAGGCCGGCGGCCATGGCCGCCAGGGCCAGTGTTCCTGCGATCTTCTTCAGCATGGATGCTCCTCCCTGTGGTTGTCGTTGGTGGTTGGCGGGCCGGTGCCGGCTCAGCGCAGCTTCAGCCCCTCGAAGAAGGTCGCCGCGGCGTCGGCCTCCGAGGGGCGGCCCAGCACCGTGGCCTGGTAGAGGGTCAGCGCGCCGCGCGCGTCGGCATGGGCGAACCAGCGCATGCGGGCCTCGGCCGCGGGGCCGTGCGCGACGAGTTCGACGGGCGCCGGCGCCTCGGCCGCGCGCGGCAGCGTGATGGGCGTCTCGCTCAACTGTGCGCCGGCCCACGGGCGGCGGGCGGCGGCGCGCCAGGCCTCGGCGCGCAGGCCGGCCTGGGCCGGGTCGCCGGCGGGCAGGCGCGCCAGCGCGAAGGTGGCGCCGCCGGCCTCGCAGCCGATCATGTCCAGCGGCACGGCGGCCTCGCCCAGCGGCAGGGTGCGCTGCGCCCGGTCGGGCTTGCAGGGCAGGAGGAGGGTCAATTCGCCGTCGAAGGGCACCTCGCGCCAGTTGAAGACGGGGCTGCAGGCGGCCAGCGCGCAGGCCAGCAGGGCGGCGGCCAGCGGGCCGGGGCGGCGCAGATGCGGAAGGAACGGTACGGTAGGCAAGGGATGAGCCGGCGCCCGGCAAGGCCGAGGCCGCGGAACTAAAATCCACGCCGCCTCATCGACCGAACGCCATGAAGACCAGAGCCCTCTATGTTGCCGCATTCGTCGCCGCCCTGGCGGTGGGCGCCGGGGTGTACGCGACGATGGGCGCCTCGCCCGCACCGCAGGCCACCTTCGTGCTGCTGGACGGCAGCCGGCAGACCACCGACGACCTCAAGGGCAAGGTCACGCTGGTGAACTTCTGGGCCACGAGCTGCGTGACCTGCGTGGCCGAGATGCCGAAGGTGATCGCCACCTACGACAAGTACAAGGACCGGGGCTACGACACGCTGGCCGTGGCGATGAGCTACGACCCGCCCAGCTACGTCGTCAATTTCGCCGAGACGCGCAAGCTGCCCTTCAAGGTGGCCATCGACAACACCGGCGCGGTGGCCAAGGCCTGGGGCGACGTGCAGCTCACGCCCACCACCTACGTGGTCAACAAGCGCGGGCAGATCGTCAAGCGCTACGTGGGCGAGCCCGACTTCGCCGAGCTGCACCAGTTGATCGAGAAGCTGCTGGCCGAGGCCTGAGCCGACGCCCCCGGCCCGCCCGGGGGATGATCAATCCCTGAAGCTATCGTGGCAGTTCTTGCAGGCCGCGCCTGCGCTGCCGATGGCCGCCTTGATGGCGGCCAGGTCGCCCGTGCGGGCCGCGGCGGCCAGCTTGCCGACCTCCTCCTGCCCGCGCAGCTGCGCGGCCTTGAACTTCTCCGGCTCGGACCAGACGGCCGGCAGCGCCTTGCCGCCCTCGGTGCCCGGGCCGAAGGCCGCCCAGGGCAGTTGGATCAGCTCCGCCGCGCGGGCCGCGCTCGTCTCGGCCAGCTTGGCGTCGAAGTCGGCCTTGCCGCTGGCCATGTCGGCCACGCGCTTGAAGTTCTGCTGCATCTCCTTGAGCGTGGACTGGCGGAACTTGATGGCGTCCTTCGGCGTGGCGAAGGTGGTGGGCTGGGCCGGCACGGCGGTGCTGGCCAGGAGGCCCAGGCAGGCGGCAAAGAGGGCGGAACGGGACATCGTGGCTTCCTTCTTGTCGGGACGGGGAGGACGCCGCCGCGGCGGCCGCGGCAGTGTAGGAGGCGGGGGCCGGGCACCTGGGACAAGCCCTTGCCCTGGCGTCGGACAGTGCGCTCCGGCGCGCAGTTTTGTTAATCTGGCGGGCGCCGAGTTCCCGCAAGGCGGCCCGCCGCCCTGCCGCACCCGAATGCCGACCGCCGCCGAGCCTGCCCCTTCCCCCCTCCCTGCGCTGCGCGTCTGGGACCTGCCGACGCGCCTGTTCCACTGGACGCTGGCCGCGGCGGTCGTGGCCCTGGTGGCCACCGCCAAGGCCGGCGCGATGGAATGGCACTTCCGGCTGGGCTACACGGTCATGGCGCTGCTGCTGTTCCGGGTGCTCTGGGGTTTCGCCGGCGGGCGCTGGTCGCGCTTCGCGGCCTTCGTCTACCGGCCCGGCGCGATCCTGGCCTACCTGCGCGGGCAGGCGCCGCTGGCCCACCGCCTGGGCCACAACCCGCTGGGTGCGCTGTCCGTGTTCGCCCTGCTGGCCGTCCTGCTGCTGCAGGTGGCCACCGGGCTGGTGTCCGACGACGCGATCAGCTTCACCGGCCCGCTGGCCGACAAGGTGCCGGGCGACTGGTCGAGCGCCGGCACCGACTGGCACAAGTCCGCCGGCCAGTGGCTGGTGATCGGGCTGGCGCTGCTGCACGTCGCCGCGGTGCTGTTCTACGCCCTGGCCAAGCGCCAGGACCTGGTGCGCGCCATGGTGGTCGGCGACAGGCGCCTCGCCGAGCCTCTCGCCGCCCCGCTGCAGCCCAGCCGCGACGACGCCGTCTCGCGGCTCGGCGCGGCCGTGCTGTTCGCGCTGTGCGCCGCCCTGTCGGCCTGGGTGGCGTCGATGCAGGGCTGAGGACCCGATGAACTTTGCCACTTCGCGGCCGCTGCCGCTGTCCGATGCGCCGGAGATCACGCTGTACGTACCCACCGCGGCACATGAGTTCGAGGCCGTCCGCGCCATCTTCCGCGAATACGCCACCACGCTGAGCGTCGACCTGGGCTTCCAGGACTTCGACGGGGAACTGGCCGACCTGCCGGGCGAATACGCCGAACCGCGCGGCATGCTGCTGCTGGCGCTGGTGGACGACGACAGCCCCGGCGACCAGGCACCCGCCGCCGATGACACCCTGCTTCGCCTGCGCCGGCCCGACGGCCGCTGGGCGCGCGTGGCCGGCTCCTGCGCGCTGCGCCCGCTGGACACGGTGGACTATGCCAACGCGGCCGAGATGAAGCGCCTGTACGTGCGGCCCGCCTTCCGCGGGCTGGGCCTCGGCCGGCGCCTGGCGGAAGCGGTGCTCGACGCCGCGCGCGGCGCGGGCTACGGCTGCGTGCTGCTGGACACGCTGGACGACATGGAGTCCGCACGCGCCCTCTACGAGGACCTGGGCTTCGAGGAGGTCCCGCCCTATTACCACAACCCGGTGGCCGGGGCGCACTACCTCAAGGTCGACCTCTGAGCGCGGCGCCCGCTCAGCCGGGCGGGTTGGAGCGCAGGTGCTCTCCGCCCACGAGGTTCAGCCGCATGCCAGCCGGCCCGCCGACGGCATAGGGCAGCGCCTGCACGAGCGACTGCGCGAAGTCGCCGCGGTACAGCTTTGCGCCCTGGTGGCTGAGGTGCGACTGCGCGTCCACGTGGATCGACTCGCCCAGCCCGGTCCACAGGCGGCAGAAACCGTAGTCCTCCGACAGGTAGCGGCGCGTCTGCGGGTCGACCATCACGTCGAAGAAGCGGTAGTGCAGCCCCTGGTCCGGCACGCCGAGGCTGTCGGGCACGTAGCGCAGGTCCGGGTAGGCCGTCATGAGGCGCTCGAAGACGCGTCGCTTGATCAGCATGAAGCCGGTGGGCGCCTCCTCCACGCGGATGAAACCGTCGGGCTGCACCACCAGGTCGATGCGGTCGGCCCCCGGCTGCGGGGCGGCGTTGACCGTGTAGCGCGTGTAGCGCGCCTGGAAGTCCTCGCCGGTGGTGCCTGCGGGCACGCCCTCGGCGGGCCACTGCTCGCGCTTGAGCGGGTAGACCCCGGCGGCGATGTCGTGGTCCGACAGCAGGAGCCGGAACGCCGCCTCCGGCGAGAAGCCGATGTCGGCGTCGATCCAGAACAGGTGCGTCCATTGCGGGTTCGCCAGGAAGGCGGCCACGCAGTTGTTGCGGGCGCGGGTCACCAGGCTTTCTCCCTGGTGGAAGTAGGCCTGCACCCGCATCCCGCGGCGCTCGCACTCGACCGTGAACGACAGCATCGACGCCACGTAGTTCTGGAAGAACTTGCCGTCGTGGCTCGGCGTCATGACCACCGGGAAGAAGCCCTCCAGGGCGGACGGATCGAGCATGGACCGGGCCGGGCGCCTCAGCCCCTGGCCTGCGCCAGCAGGGTGGCGGCGTCGCTGACCTCGAACTTGCCCGGCGCCTCGACGTTGAGGGCGGCGACCTTGCCGTCCTTGACCAGCATCGAGTAGCGGTTGCTGCGCAGGCCCATGCCGCGGCCCGTCAGGTCCAGCGTCAGGCCGGCGGCCTTGGCGAAATCGGCACTGCCGTCGGCCAGCATGCGCACCTTGCCGGCGCTCTTCTGGTCGCGCGCCCAGGCGCCCATCACGAAGGCGTCGTTGACGCTCAGGCACCAGATCTCGTCCACGCCGGCGGCCTTCAGCACCTCGGCGTTCTCGACGTAGCCCGGCACGTGCTTGGCCGAGCAGGTGGGGGTGAAGGCGCCCGGCAGCGCGAACAGCGCGATGGTCTTGCCGGCCGCGGCCTTGGCCACGTCGACCGGATTGGGGCCGATGCTGCAGCCTTCGCCTTCGACTTCCGAGTATTCGTACAGGGTGACTGCGGGCAGGGTGTCGCCGACCTTGATCATGAGGAGCTCCTTGTTGAGGACGTAAAAAACAAAACGGCCCACATTGTGGGCCGTTTCGGGTGCGCCTTGCGGGAAGGCACGGGCATGGGGATCAGACCGCTGCGGCCTTTTCCACCAGGCGCGTGGCGACCCAGTTCTTCGACTTGGAGATCGGACGCGACTCGGTGATCTCGATCAGGTCGCCCAGGTGGTATTCGCCCTGCTCGTCGTGCGCGTGGTACTTGCTCGACTTGATCACGATCTTGTTGTAGATCGGGTGCTTGACGCGGCGCTCGACCAGCACCGTCACCGTCTTGGCGCGCTTGTCGCTCACCACCTTGCCGACCAGGGTGCGCTTGAGGGATTGCTTGGCTTCCGTCATGTTCACTCCTTACTTGGCGGCAGCGGTGGCCTGCTTCTGCGCCAGGATGGTCTTCGCACGCGCGATGTCGCGGCGCGTCACGCCCAGCGAGGCGGTGTTGTTCAGTTGCTGCGTTGCCTTCTGCATGCGCAGGCCGAAGTGGGCCTTCTGCAGATCCTTGATCTCGGCCTGCAGGCCGGCGATGTCCTTCTCGCGCAGCGTGGCGGCCTTGGAGACCTTCGTCTTGGTTGCCATGTTCGGTTCCTTTCCGATCAGGCGCCGATCTGGCGCGACACGAAGGTCGTGCGCAGCGGCAGCTTGGCGGCAGCCAGGCGGAATGCTTCGCGAGCGAGTTCCTCGGGCACGCCGACGATCTCGTAGATGACCTTGCCCGGCTGGATCTCGGCCACGTAGTACTCGGGATTGCCCTTGCCGTTGCCCATCCGCACTTCGGCGGGCTTGGTCGAGATCGGCTTGTCGGGGAACACGCGGATCCAGATGCGGCCACCGCGCTTGACGTGGCGCGAGATGGCACGGCGGGCGGCTTCGATCTGGCGCGCCGTCAGGCGGCCGCGGTCGACCGACTTGAGGCCGAAGTCACCGAAGGCGACCGAGTTGCCTCGGGTCGCGATGCCGGTGTTGCGGCCCTTCTGTTCCTTGCGGAACTTTCTGCGTGCGGGTTGCAGCATTTGATTTCTCCGTCTTTCTCAAAGACCGAATTACTCGGTCTTGGCGCCGTCCGCTGCTGCAGCGGGCGCGGCTTTGCGGACGCGCTTAACGGCGGGCTTGGTGGGGTCGGTCGCTTCGGCGGGCTTGTCGCTGCCGTCGGCCGGGGCGGCATGGCCGCCCAGCGGGCCGCGGGCGCCGGAGCGCGGGGCGCCACGGCGGTCGCCGGGGCGGCCGTCACGGCGCGGGCCGCGCGGACGGCGCTCCTCGCCCTCGGGGCGCGGCGTGCTGTCCAGCGAAGGCGCATCGTTGCGGCCCAGGGTGTCGCCCTTGTAGACCCAGACCTTGACGCCGATGACGCCGTAGGTGGTCTTGGCCTCCGAGAAGCCGTAGTCGATGTCGGCGCGCAGCGTGTGCAGCGGCACGCGGCCTTCGCGGTACCACTCGGTGCGGGCGATCTCGATGCCGTTCAGGCGGCCGGCGGACATGATCTTGATGCCCTGGGCGCCCAGGCGCATGGCGTTCTGCATCGCGCGCTTCATGGCGCGGCGGAACATGATGCGCTTCTCGAGCTGCTGGGTGATGCTGTCGGCGATCAGCTGGGCATCGACTTCGGGCTTGCGCACTTCCTCGATGTTCACCGCCACCGGCACGCCGAGCTGCTTGCCCAGGTCGCGCTTCAGGTTCTCGATGTCCTCGCCCTTCTTGCCGATCACCACGCCCGGACGCGCCGAGTAGATGGTGATGCGGGCGTTCTTGGCGGGGCGCTCGATCAGCACGCGCGAAACGGACGCGTTCTTCAGCTTCTTCTTCAGGTACTCGCGCACCTTGATGTCTTCGGCCAGCATGCCCGCGAAGTCGCGGTTGTTGGCGTACCAGCGGCTGGCCCAGTTGCGGCTGACCGCGAGGCGGAAGCCGGTCGGGTGGATTTTCTGTCCCATGTTTCTTCCAGACCTTAGTTGCCGACCGTCACGTACACGTGGCACGTGGGCTTGCTGATGCGGTTGCCGCGGCCCTTGGCGCGCGCGGTGAAGCGCTTGAGCGTCGCACCTTGCTCGACATAGATGGTCTTGACGCGGAGATCGTCGATGTCCGCGCCGTCGTTGTGCTCGGCGTTGGCGATGGCCGACTCGAGCACCTTCTTGACGATCACGGCGGCCTTCTTCTGCGTGAACTGCAGGATGTTCAGCGCCTGGTCGACCTTCTTGCCGCGGATCAGATCGGCAACGAGGCGGCCCTTGTCCACCGACAGGCGGACGCCGCGGAGAACTGCACGTGTTTCAGACATGTTCTCTGCTCCTTACTTCTTCTGGACCTTCTTGTCCGCGGGGTGGCCCTTGAACGTACGCGTGAGCGCAAATTCGCCGAGCTTGTGGCCGACCATCTGGTCGGTGACGTACACGGGCACGTGCTGCTTGCCGTTGTGCACGGCGATGGTCAGGCCGATGAACTCGGGCAGGACCATCGAGCGGCGCGACCAGGTCTTGATCGGCTTCTTGTCCTTCGTGGCCACGGCCTTCTCGACCTTGGCGACGAGGTGGTGGTCGACGAAGGGACCTTTTTTGAGAGAGCGAGTCATGGCTGTCCCTTACTTCTTGCGACGCGACACGATGAAGACCTGCGTGCGCTTGTTGTTGCGGGTGCGGTAGCCCTTGGTCAGGTTGCCCCACGGATCGACCGGGTGGCGGCCTTCGCCGGTGCGGCCCTCGCCACCGCCATGCGGGTGGTCGATCGGGTTCATCACCACGCCGCGAACGGTCGGGCGGATGCCGCGGTGGCGCGTCGCGCCGGCCTTGCCGTACTGGCGCAGGCTGTGTTCTTCGTTGGCCACTTCGCCGATGGTGGCGCGGCACTCGATGTGCACGCGGCGCACTTCGCCCGAGCGCATGCGCACCTGGGCATAGACGCCTTCGCGGGCCAGCAGCGTCGCCGAGGCGCCGGCCGAGCGCGCGACCTGCGCGCCCTTGCCGGGCTGCAGTTCGATCGCGTGGATGGTCGAACCCACGGGGATGTTGCGGATCGGCAGCGTGTTGCCGGCGCGGATCGGGGCTTCCGAGCCGCTCAGCAGCGTGGCGCCCGCTTCCACACCGCGCGGGGCGATGATGTAGCGGCGCTCGCCGTCGGCGTAGCACACCAGCGCGATGTGGGCGGAGCGGTTCGGGTCGTACTCGATGCGCTCGACCTTGGCCGGAATACCGTCCTTGTCGCGCTTGAAGTCCACCACGCGGTAGTGGTGCTTGTGGCCGCCGCCCTTGTGACGGGTGGTGATGTGGCCGTTGTTGTTGCGGCCGGCCTTCTGGAACTGGGGCTCCAGCAGCGGCGCGTAGCCCTCACCCTTGTGCAGGTGGTTGCGCGAGATCTTGACGGTACCGCGCTGACCCGGGGTGGTCGGCTTGAGCTTGATGACGGCCATGGTTTACGCGGCCTCCGAAACGAGATTGAGCTCCTGACCGGGCTTGAGCGTCACGTAGGCCTTGCGCACGTTGTCGCGGCGGCCCACGCTTCGGCCGAAGCGCTTGGTCTTGCCCTTGATGTTGGTCACGGAAACGCCCTTGACCTCGACCTTGAACATCAGTTCGACGGCGGCCTTGATCTCGGGCTTGGTGGCGTCCTTGAGCACCTTGAAGGTGATGGCGTTCGACTTCTCGCCGACCAGCGTGGCCTTCTCGGACACGATCGGGGCGACCAGCACGTTCATGAGACGGCCTTCGTCGAACTGGCGCTCGGCCGGGGTGGGATTCACGCGGCTCATGCGAACATCTCCTTGAGCTTGTCGACGGCGCCCTTGGTCACCAGCACCTTCTTGTAGTGCACCAGCGAGACCGGGTCGGCGTAGCGCGGCTCGACCACCAGCACGTTGGCCAGGTTGCGCGAGGCGAGGTACAGGTTCTCGTCGACTTCTTCGGCGATCACGAGCACGGACTCGAGGTTCATCGCCTTGAACTTGGCAGCCAGCGCCTTGGTCTTGGGCGAATCGACCTTGATCGAATCGACCACCGCCAGGCGGCCTTCACGGGCGAGCTGCGAGAAGATGGACGCCATGCCGGCGCGGTACATCTTCTTGTTGATCTTCTGGGTGAAGTTCTCGTCCGGCATGTTCGGGAAGATGCGGCCGCCCCCACGCCACAGCGGGGAGGAGGTCATGCCGGCGCGTGCGCGGCCGGTGCCCTTCTGCTTGAACGGCTTCTTGGTCGAGTGCTTGACCTGTTCGCGGTCCTTCTGCGCACGGGTGCCCTGGCGGGCGTTGGCGCGGTAGGCCACGACGATCTGGTGCACCAGGTCCTCGTTGTAGGCGCGGCCGAACACGGTCTCGGGCGCCTCGAACTTCGCGGCAGCCTGGCCTTGTTCGTTCAGGAGTTCGAGTTCCATTACTTCGCTCCTTCAGCCGCTTGCGGCTTGGCCTTGACGGCGGGGCGCACGGTCACGAAGCCGCCCTTGGCGCCGGGGATGGCACCCTTGATCAGCAGCAGCTGGCGCGCTTCGTCGACGCGGACGACGTCCAGGTTCTGGGTGGTGACGGTCTCGTCGCCCAGATGGCCGGTCATCTTCTTGCCCGGGAAGATACGGCCCGGGTCCTGCGCCATGCCGATCGAGCCCGGCACGTTGTGCGAACGGCTGTTGCCGTGCGACGCGCGCTGCGAGCTGAAGTTGTGGCGCTTGATGGTGCCGGCGTAGCCCTTGCCGATCGAGGTGCCCTGCACGTCGACCTTCTGGCCGGCGGCGAACACGCCCTGCGCGGCGATCACGGCGCCCGGCTGGTGCTGAGCGGCGGTGTCGGCGCTGACGCGGAATTCACGGATGATTTCGCCGGCTTCGACGCCGGCCTTGGCCAGATGACCGGCCTCGGGCTTGGTCACGCGCGATGCCTTGCGTGCGCCGAAAGTCACCTGCAGGGCGACATAGCCGTCGGTCTCGTCGGTCTTGACCTGGGTCACGCGGTTGTTGGACACGTCCACCACCGTGACGGGCACTGCGTCCCCGTCGTCGGTAAAGAGGCGCATCATGCCCACCTTGCGGCCCAGCAACCCGAGGGAGTTGCTTTGACTCATGTTGTTGCTCCAAGACTTCCGCCGCTGCCACTGCAATTGGCGACAGCGTTTGGGGTACGGAAGAAGGTTGATAAGGTCCCGCCGGACGCACACACCGGAGTGCACGCAATTTCGGCAGAGCCAGAGATTCTACTGCGTTGCTGCCTTTTTGTGCAAGGCCCCGGAGCCCCCGGGCCGGGCGGGCAAAGAAAAAGCCCGCCGGCAACCTGCGCGGCGGGCTCCTGGCGGCGCGGCGAAGCGCGCCGTCCGATCACTGCAGCTTGATCTCGACGTCCACGCCGGCCGGCAGGTCGAGCTTCATCAGCGCGTCCACGGTCTTGTCGGTGGGGTCGACGATGTCCATCAGGCGCTGATGGGTGCGGATCTCGAACTGGTCGCGGCTGGTCTTGTTGACGTGCGGCGAACGCAGGATGTCGAAGCGCTTCAGGCGCGTCGGCAGGGGCACCGGGCCCTTGACGATGGCGCCGGTGCGCTTGGCGGTGTCCACGATCTCGGCGGCCGACTGGTCGATGAGCTTGTAGTCGAACGCCTTGAGGCGGATGCGGATCTTCTGCTTGGTGGCCATGGTGCCGTCCTTATTCGATGATCTTGGCCACCACGCCGGCGCCCACGGTGCGGCCGCCTTCGCGGATGGCGAAGCGCAGACCCTCTTCCATGGCGATCGGCG
>NZ_JQKD01000007.1 GCF_000745855.1 Xenophilus azovorans DSM 13620 | reverse complement strand
CTACGATGGCCAGCGCCACGTGGGGCTCGATGCTGCGCGGGGACCGCTCGGGGCGGGAGGACTTGTCCAGCAGGCCGGCGGCGCCGTCGGCCAGGTAGCGGGCCAGCCATTTGCGGGCTGTGACCGCGCTGACGCCGTGCCGGCAGGCGGCTTCTGACGCGCTTGCACCACGTTCTGTGATGTCTTGGACCATCTCCAGGCGGCGCAGGTAGGTCAATCGGGCATTCTTATGGGTGTTCATCCGGTTGGGTGACTTGAGTGGACTGGGGGTTTGGCGATTTCCAGTCTCTCAAAACCTCTCCGGGTGAACACCCGCAACAACCTATTGGGCCTTCACAGCTAGAGTCGGATCCGACCGGCGCCCTGCGGCGCGTGCAGGAGACAAGGCCCATGAGCACCAGCGAGCCCCGCGGCAGTGAACACCTCGACGTCCTCATCATCGGCGCCGGCGTCTCCGGCATCGGCGCCGCCTGCCACCTGCGCCGGCAGTTGCCGGAGCGCCGCTTCGCGGTCGTGGAGGCCATGGACGGCTTCGGCGGCACCTGGCGCACCCACCGCTATCCAGGCGCGCGTTCCGACAGCGACCTGTACACCTACGGCTACGGCTTCAAGCCCTGGCGCGGCCGTGCGCTGGCCACGGCCGACGAGATCCGCGCCTACCTGGCCGGGACCATCGACGAGAACGGCCTGGCCCCGCACATCCGCTACGGCCTGAAGATGGTCGCGGCGGACTGGTCCTCCAGTGAACAGCGCTGGACGGTGCGGCTCGTTCGCCAAGCCACCGGCGAGACGTCGACGCTCACCTGCAGCTTCCTGTGGCTGTGCCAGGGCTACTACGACCATGCCAAGGGACACCTGCCCGAATGGCCGGGCATGGAGCGCTTCGCGGGCACCCTCGTCCACCCGCAGCACTGGCCGCAGGACCTGGACTGCACCGGCCGGCACGTGGTCGTGATCGGCTCCGGCGCCACCGCGGCCACGCTGGTGCCGGCGCTGGCCGGGCAGGCGGCGCACGTCACGCTGCTGCAGCGCTCGCCCACCTTCTTCATCGCCCGCGGCTGGGAGCACGAACTCGCCGCACCGCTGCGCGCGCTGGACATCCCGGAGGAATGGCTGTTCGAGATCTTGCGGCGCGCGCACATCGCCCGCCAGGCCGAACTGACGCGCATGTCCTTCGAGCAGCCCGAGGCGCTGCGTGCCTGGCTGGTCGAGCAGACCCGCGCGCTGCTGCCCGAGGGCTTCGACGTGGAACGCCACTTCAACCCCGCCTACCGCCCCTGGCAGCAGCGCCTGGCCGTGGTGCCCGACGGCGACCTGTTCGCCGCGATCCGCGAAGGCACAGCCAGCGTCGTCACCGACGCCATCGAGTGCTTCGACGAGGCCGGCATCGTGCTGGCCGGCGGCGGCCGGCTGGACGCGGACGTCGTCGTGGCCGCCACCGGCTTCGACCTCGCCCTGTTCGGCGGCGTGCCCTTCGCCGTCGACGGCGCGCCGGTGGACTTCACGCGCCGCGTCACCTATCGCGGCCTGATGATCGAGGGCCTGCCCAACCTGGCCTACGTGCAGGGCTACTTCCGTTCGAGCTGGACGCTGCGGGTGGACCTGGTGTGCGGCTTCGTCTGCCGCCTGCTCGACCACATGGCGCAGCGCGGCGCCGCCGCCGTGACGCCCCGCCTGCGGCCCGAGGACGCCGGCATGCCCCTGCTGCCCTGGTGCGACCCGGCCAACTTCAACGCCGGCTACGTGCTGCGTACCCAGCACCGCATGCACCGCCAGGGCGACCGCGAGCCCTGGACCCACATGCACGAATACGAGACGGAGCGGCGCACGCTGCCGGCGGTGGACCTGGACGAGGCGGCGCTGGCATACCGCTGAGGTTCGCGCCGCGGCCGCGGCCGCGTGGCGCCACAGGAGCCGTTCGGGCTGAGCTTGTCGAAGCCGGGTCCGGCGCTTCGACAGGCTCAGCGTGAACGGATCGGGGCGTTCAGACGCTGCGGCGGCGATACGGACTCGCCACTGGCCGCTCCAGCACCTGGCGCTGCAGTTCGCGGTCGAACCACCGCTCATAGAGCCAGTGCAGGTGCTCGAAGGTCCGCGGCGCGGCCTTCCTGCCGGGCGGCGTCGTGCGCCGCTGGCGGATCAACGGCTCGGCCGCCTCGTACACCCCGCACAGGATGCCGCGGAAGGTCTGCTTCATCAGCGTCTCGTCCAGGTCGCCGTAGCGGATGCCCACGGCGATGAACTCGAAGTAGTTCAGCAGGTAGCGCAGCGCCGGGATCTGCGCCTCGGGCGCGCCGCTGCGGGCCTCTTCCTCGCCCAGCCGGTAGATCGCGCCGGACGGGGTGAAGTAACGCGCGTTCACCAGCCGCGTCTGGCTCATGTAGGTTTCCGACAGGCGCGAGTTCAGCAGCGTCGTGATGGTGTGCTGCCGGATCGAGTTGCGCATCGTCACGATGGCCGAGGTGATCCAGCCCGCCACCGCCGCCACCGCGCCCAGCAGCACCACCCACTGCGCCTTCTCCAGCCCGATGGGCGGCGCCGCCAGCACGATGCGCCGCCCGCCCAGCCACTCTGCCAGCGCGAACAGCGCCGTGGCCGCCAGCACCGCAGACAGCAAAAAGCCCAGTACGCGACTGGGCTTTCGGGGGTGGCGGGGGGGGGGGCTTCAGCCGAGGCCATCGCCTTCGCGGTTGCGCTTTGCCATGATGACTTCCTTTCGTGCCCGCCAGGGGAAGCAGGCGATGGACAGGGAACCCCTGTGACCGATGCCGGCATTCTGGCCTATTTTCGGGGGAATCGGCTTCTTTTTCACCCGGCGCCGCGTCGGACAATGCGCCGCACGCCCGGCGCCATCCCCTCTGCAATTCAGGGCCGCCCGGCCGGTTTCAATCTCCCTTCCTTCATCGCCGCGCGCCCGACCGACTTGCATCCGCCTTCCGTCTCGCCACCCACCCGCCCCGCTGCCGCCGCCCTGCTGACCGAGGCCGTGCGCCTGATCGAGGACGCCGGCCCGCTGGAAGACAGCCAGGCCCTGCGCCAGGCCGCTGCCGCCGGCGGCAGCCGGCAGGCCCAGGCCGGGCGGCGCGCCGGTCTGCTGGCCGAGCGGCTGGGCCTGCGCGGCCGGCTGGCCCGCGCGCAGCGGGCGGCGCCCTGGGTGCTGCTGGGCCTGGCGGCGGCGGTGGTGCTGGCCGGGCTGGCGCTGGCCGGCGGCGTGGTCGATGCGCAGGACCGCCGCATCAACGTCATGGCCGCGCTGGTCGCTCTGCTGGGCACGCACCTGGTCACGCTGGCCCTGTGGCTGCTGGCGATCGCGTGGCCGGGCGCATCGGCCTTCGGCGGCAGCCTGATCGGCCGGCTCTGGCTCACGCTGACGGCGCGCTTCACGCTCGGCCGGGGCGCCGAGGGCGCGGCGCTGCTGCACGGCGGGCTGCGCCTGCTGGAGCGCGCACGGCTGCTGCCCTGGCTGCTGGGGCTGGCCAGCCACGTGGTGTGGACGCTGGCCTTCGCGGCGGCGCTGGGCGCACTGCTGTTCGCCCTCTCCTTCCGCCGCTACACGCTGGGCTGGGAGACGACGCTGCTCGACCCGGCCGTCTTCGCCCGCTGGGTACAGGCGCTGGCGGTGGCGCCGGGCTGGCTCGGCTTTCCCGTGCCGGATGCAGCGGCGCCCACCGACCGGCAGCTCGCCAGCTGGCTGGTGGGCTGCGTGATCGTCTACGGCCTGCTGCCCCGCACACTGTGCGTGCTGCTGTGCGCCGCCATGTGGCGCGCGCGGCGCGGCCGGCTCGCGCCGGACTGGCGCGAGCCCTACTACCAGCGCCTCTTCGCCCGCTTCGACGCCCTGGCGCCGGCCGAGGTGGTGGACGCCGACACGCACGGCGGCGACCCGCGCCCGGCCCACCCCCCGCACGCCGACGCCCCCAGCGACGCCGTGCTGCTGGCCGGCTTCGAACTGCCCGCCGACTGGCCCTGGCCGCCGGCGCCGCTGCCGCCGGCCGTCACCGAGACGCTGCGCGTGGACGGCAGCGCCGCCCAGCGCCTGGCGCTGCTGCAGGCGCTGGAACGCCTGCGCCCCCGCCTGCTGGTGCTGGCCTGCCGCGCCGCCGCCAGCCCCGACCGCGGCACCGAGCGCCTGCTGCGCGAGGCGCTGCCGCTGGCCGGCGCATGCCGGCTGTGGCTGCTGGGTGCGCCCGACACGCCGGACGACGCCCCCGCCGGCGCCGACCGCTGGCAGCGCTGGCTCGCCTCCATCGGCCTGGACGACATCCCCTGCGCCACGCAGGCCGCCGACGCCCTGCCCTCAGCCGCCACTCCCGCCGCACCATGACCGAATCCCCCGAGGCCGCCCCGCTGCGCATCGCCGTCGTCGGCCACACCAACGCCGGCAAGACCTCGCTGCTGCGCACCCTCACCCGCCGCGTCGACTTCGGCGAGGTCTCCGACCGGCCCGGCACCACGCGCCACGTCGAGCGCATCGACCTGCGCGTGGACGGCCGCGCCGCCGTGCGCTTCTTCGACACGCCCGGGCTGGAGGACGCGGTGACGCTGCTGGCCCACGTGCAGACGCTCGAAGGCGATTCGCGCCCCGGGCGCATCCGCCGCTTCCTCGCCGGGCCCGAGGCGCACGGCGCCTTCGAGCAGGAGGCCAAGGTGCTGCGCACCCTGCTGGAGGAGGCCGACGCCGCCTTCCTCGTCATCGACGTGCGCGAGCCGGTGCTGCCCAAGTTCCGCGACGAGGTGGAACTGCTCGGCGCCTGCGGCAAGCCGGTGATGCCGGTGCTCAACTTCGTCGCGCAGGCGGCCGGCCAGGGCGCCGGCGAGGCCGAATGGCGCGCCATGCTGGCGGCGGCCGGGCTGCACGCCGTGGTGCGCTTCGACGCCGCCGCGCCCTTCACCGGCGCCGAGCGCGAGCTGTACCAGGACCTGGGTACGCTGCTGCCCGCGCGGCGCGAATCGCTGCGCGCCGTCGCCGCGCACCTGCAGCGCGAGGCCGAGGCGCGCCGCGAGGCCGGCTGCACGCTGATCGCCGAAGGGCTGGTCGAGATCGCCGCCATGCGCCGCGCCGTGCCGGCCGAGGCGATGCAGGACGAGACCGCCCGCCGCACCGAGGTCAACGCCCTGCGCCGCCAGGTGACCGAGCGCGCGCAGCACCACGTGGACACGCTGCTCGGCCTGTACGGCTTCCGCGAGGGCGACGGCGCCGAGGCGCCCCTGCCGCCGCTGCAGGGCCGCTGGACGCTGGACCTGTTCCACCCCGAGACGCTGCGCCAGGCCGGCGTGCGGCTGGGCCAGGGCGCGGCCGTGGGTGCCGCGGTGGGCGTGGTGGCCGACCTGGCGGTGGGCGGCCTGTCGCTGGGCGCCGGCGCGGCGCTGGGCGGCGCGCTCGGCGGCGCGCTGGCGCAGGGCTGGGGGCCCTTCGGCCGGCGCCTGGCCAATCGCTTGCGCGGCGTGCAGGAGCTGACGGTGGAAGACGGCGTGCTCTTCGTCGTCGCCGACTGGCAGCTGCGCCTGCTGCTGGCGCTGGAGCGGCGCGGCCACGGCAGCGCCGCGCGGGTGGACGCCGGCAGCGCCGCGCCGGCGCCCGCCGTGGCCCAGGCGCTGGCCGCCGCCGTGCGTGCCACGCAGCCGGCGCGCGGCCATGCGGAGTGGGGCCGCGGCCGCGCCCTGTTCGGCGGCCACGTCGGCGGCGAGGCGCGCCGCGAGGCCATCGCCGACACCGCCCGGCACCTGGCGCAGGCCGCCGCGCACGCCGACGAGAAGGCGTGAGGAGCGAGGCCGCCGGGCCGGGCTGTCCTACAAGGCGCCGCAGCCCCTTCCGACGGCCGCCGGCGCGGCATGCGCCCACACTGGCTGGACATTCCAACAAATCACTGGAGAACAGCCGCGTGAACACCGTCATCTACATCGTCGGCCTCGTCGTCGTCATCGCCGCCATCCTGTCCTTCTTCGGCCTGCGCTGAACGGCGCGCCAGCGCCATCCGCCGGCCCGAGGCCATGCGCGGCGTGCTGCGCTGCGGCATCATCGGGCCCATGTCCGCCGACCTGCCCGACCCTCCCCGCCCCCTCGTCATCCTCAAGCTGGGCGACACGCTGCCTGAACTGCGCGAGCGCCAGGACGACTTCGAGCACTGGATCGCGCGCGGCCTGGGCCGCAACGACCTCGACCTGGCCGTGCTGGACCCGCGGCGCGGCGACACGCTGCCGCCGCCCGAGCGCACAGCCGGCGTGGTGGCCAGCGGTTCGCACGCCATGGTGTCGCACCGCGAAGCCTGGAGCGAAGCCGCCGGCCGCTGGCTGGCGCAGGCCGCGCACGCCGGCGTGCCGGTGCTGGGCATCTGCTACGGCCACCAGCTGCTGGCCGACGCGCTGGGCGGCCGCGCCGACGACCACCCGCTCGGGCGCGAGGTGGGCACGGTGGAGGTCGAGCTGCTGCCCGAGGCCGAAGGCGATGCGCTGATGGCCGGGCTGCCGCCGCGCTTTGCCGCGCAGGTCGTGCACCGCCAGAGCGCGCTCGCGCTGCCGCCGGGCGCCGTCGCGCTGGCCCGCAATGCGTGGGAGCCGCACCAGGCCGTGCGCTTCGGCGAAGCCGCCTGGGGCGTGCAGTTCCATCCCGAGTTCGACGACGACGCGATGCGCGGCTATGTCGACGCGCTGGCCGGCGAACTGGGCGAGGACGCGGCGCCGCGGCGCGCCGCCGTGCGCCCCACGCCGGAGGCGGCCGGCCTGCTGGCCCGCTTCGCCGCCCTCGTCGCCCGGCGCGAGGCCGCACGCGCCGCCGGCACGGAGCCCGCATGACGGCCACGCCACCACCGCCGCGCCGGCGCTTCTCCATGATCCGCGAGTTCCACCTCGCGGACTTCTTCACCCTGGGCAACGCCGCCTGCGGCGTGGGCTGCGTCTTCCTGGCGATGGCCTTCGTCGCCAGCGGCTCGCTCGCGCACTTCTACGCGGCCTGCGCGCTCGCGCCGGCCGCCTTCGCCTTCGACGTGCTCGACGGACGCATCGCGCGCTGGCGCCAGACCTCGTCGCCCCTGGGCCGCGAGCTGGACTCGCTGGCCGACGTGATCTCCTTCGGCATGGCGCCGGCCGCGCTGGGCTTCGCGGCCGGGCTGCGCGGCGGCTGGGACGCGGCGCTGCTCGCCTACTTCGTCTGCTGCGGCGTGAGCCGGCTGGCGCGCTTCAACGTCACGGCCGAGGCGCTCTCGGAAGGCGGCGACAAGGTGAAGTACTTCGAAGGGACGCCGATCCCCACCAGCGTGGTGCTGGTCGGCCTGCTCGCCTGGGCCGCCGGCGCCGGACGCATCGGCGAGGCCATGGCCGGCGGCGCCTGGGCGCTGGGGCCGTGGACGCTGCATCCGTTCACCCTGCTGTACGCGCTGTCGGGTACCCTGATGATCAGCAAGACCCTGCGCATCCCGAAGCTGTGAACCACCCCGCCCCGACCCACCCCGCGCCGCGCGGCATGGCCCGACTGATCGAGCTGGCCGCCGGCCGGCCGCTGGCGCTGTCGTGCAGCCGCTTCTACTTCCTGCGCCACGGCCAGACGCCGCGCAACGCGCTGCGCATCTTCCAGGCCTACGACGAGCCGCTGTCCGAACTGGGCGTGCAGCAGGCCGCGCTGGCCGCCGCCGCGCTGGCCGGCGAGCCGATCCGCAGCATCGTGTGCAGCGACGCGCAGCGCGCGCTGGACACCGCCCTGGCCGTGGCCGCGCACCACCGGCTCGCCCCGGCGGCGCGCGAGGCGCTGCGCGAGCGCCATTTCGGCGCGCTGATCGGCAGTTCGTCGGCCGACATCGACTGGGCCTGCGCACCGGAAGGCGGCGAGACGCTGCCGCAGTTCGTCGAGCGCAAGCGCGCCGCGCTGGCCGCCGCCCTGGCCGAGCCCGCCCCGGTGCTGGTGGTGGCGCACGGCGGCACCCTGTACGTGCTGGCCGCCCTGCTGGGCGTGCCGGTGGACGCCCGCGTGATGGGCAACGCCCAGCCCCTTTGTTTCGAGCGCAGCGGCCCCACCTGGCAGGTGACGGCCCTGCGCCCGCCGGCCGACCTGGCGGGCGCTGCCCTGGCCTGATCCCCCACCCACCATGGAATTCAAGGACTACTACAGCGCCCTGGGCGTCGATCCGAAGGCCGGCGAGGACGAGATCCGCAAGGCGTATCGGCGCCTCGCCCGCAAGTACCACCCCGACGTCAGCAAGGAAGCCGACGCCGAGACCCGCATGCGCGAGGTCAACGAGGCCTGGGACGTGCTGGGCGACAAGGACAAGCGCGCCGCCTACGACGCGCTGGCCGAGCGCGTGAAGAGCGGCGGCGGCACCGGCCCCGGCGGCTTCCAGCCGCCGCCGGGCTGGGACGAGGGCTTCGAGTTCCACCGCGCCCAGGGCGGCCCGGCCGACCACGCCGACTTCAGCGAGTTCTTCTCCTCGCTCTTCGGCGCGGCCGAGCGGCGCAGCGCCAGCCGGCGCAACTTCAAGGCGCGCGGCGAGGACCACCACGCCGCCATCGAGGTGCCGCTGGAGTTCGCCCTGACCGGCGGCGAGCGCGAGATCCAGTTGCGCGCGCTGGAGCTGGACGAGCAGGGCCAGCCGCAGTGGGTCGCCCGCACGCTGCGGGTGAACATCCCGCGCGGCATGCACCCCGGCCAGTACATCCGGCTGGCCGGCCAGGGCCTGCCCGGCCACGGCGGCGAGCCGCCCGGCGACCTGTACCTGGAAGTGCGCATCGCACCGCACCCGCTGTACACGGTGGACGGGCGCGACCTGCTGATGACGCTGCCCGTCACGCCCTCCGAGGCGGCGCTGGGCGCGGAGGTCGAGGTGCCGCTGCCCGGCGGCGGCACCGGCGCCGTGCGCGTGCCGCCCAACGCGCGGCCCGGCCTCAAGCTGCGGCTGAAGGACCGCGGCCCGGGCGGCCACCTGTACCTGGTGCTGGAGCTGGCCCTGCCGCCGGCGGACAGCGATGCCGCCCGCGCCGCCTACGAGCAACTGGCCCGGGCCACCACCGGCTTCGACCCGCGCCGCCGGCTCCACGCCGGCGCGGGCGCGGCGGCGTGATGCGCGGCAGGAGCGAGAACACCATGAGCCATTCCGAGCGAAGCACCACCACCGTCACCGTGACCCATTGCACCGTGGTCGGCGCGGCCGACCCGCTGGCCGCGGCCGAACTGGCCCGCGCCTGCGGCGCCACGCTGGACTGGGTGGCCGAACTGGCGGCCGCCGGCATCGTCGAGGCGCCGGCCGGCCGGCCGGTGCAGGAATGGCGCTTCGGCAGCGCCGAACTGCGGCGCGCGCTGGAGACGCGGCGCCTTCAGCGCGAATTCGACGTGGGTCTGGATGCCGCGGCGCTGATCCTCGATCTGCAGCAGGAACTGCGGCGCCTGCGTGCCGCGCTGGCAGCACAGCGCGGCTGAAAAAGAGAAAGCGGCGTCAGGGCCTGGGCGCCGACGCCATCGGCCCGAGCCAGTCGCCCGGCGGGACCGGCCCACGCACCAGTTGCTGGATCTCGCGCGCCAGCCGCGTCGCCTCGTCGCGCGCGCCCGCCACGCCCAACTGCATCGCCGTCAGTTGGCGTGCGTAGGCATCCGTCAGTTCAGCCCATTGGGCAAATGATGCTTCCATCCCCAGAGTCGCCTCGTCCATGCGGTTCCCTTTCTCGCGCTCCTGGCACGCCGGGTGATCCGACCGTGTGAATCGTCCCTCGATGCACCCGCTCGTGACCGGTGCAGCATGGGACGACTTCAGTATTTCACATTCAATTGACAGAATATGGCGAATTGTAAAGTCGCCGAAGACCCTGTCCGTGGACAAAGCGGCCTTCGATCCGCCTACCTGCCATTGAGGAGGCGGCGACAACGCACGCGGCGGGGCGCCTTCATCCGGCCCGCGGCCCGGCGAGTAGACGTTTACATTCTTCTGACATATTCGCCCCCCGCTCAGCGGTCGGCGGCAGACTTCCGCCTCGCAGCGTGCGGGTTTTCACGCTTCAGAAATCGACCGTGGCGGACAACGCCAGGGTCCTGGGCATGCCCAGCAGCAGGGCGTTCCATGTGCCCACGGACCAGTAGCGCTTGTTGAAGGCGTTCTCCAGCGAAGCCCGGAAGGTGATGGCCCGATCGGCCACGCGCGTGGTCCAGCGCGCGCCGAGGTCGGTGCGCGTCCAGCCGGGAATGAGCGTCGCGTTGGCTGCATCGACATACGACGAGCCCGTGTGGGTCAGTCCACCCGTCAGCGTGAAGCCGGGCAGGCCAGGCACATCCCATTCGCCCGACAGATTGGCCGTGAACCGGGGTACGCCGACCGGCCGCTTGCCGACCAGGGAGGCACTCGCGGCCTGCGTCATCCTGGCATCGATCCACGTCGCGCCGCCCAGCAGGCGCAGCCCGCGCGCGAGCTCACCGAACACGTTCAGCTCGATGCCGCGATGGCGCTGCTCGCCACTGGCCTCGTAGCGCAGGGTCGTGGCGTCGAGCAGGCCGCTGGGCTTGGCGATCTGGAACACGCTGGCCGAGCCGCCGAACCCGTTCCATTCGTGCTTGATGCCCAGTTCGTACTGCTTGGTCTTGTACGGCGGAAACACCTCGCCCGCGTTGACGGCGGTGTCCGGCGCCGTGTCACCCTGCGCGAGCCCCTGGATGACGTTGGCGTAGACGGCGCCGCCTTCCCAGGGCCTGACGACGAGGCCCACGAACGGCGAGGTGGCAGACTCGTCGTAGCGGCTGGAGACGGCCCCCGTGGACGTGTCGAAGCTGTCGGTCCGGACGGTCTGGCGCCGCACGCCGAGCGTCAGCCTGACGCGATCCTGCGCGAACGACAAAGTGTCTGCGATGCCGAAGCTGGGCAGCCGGGACCTCGAAGACAGCCTGGCGACGGCCGGCTGGATGCCCGCGGGCTCGGGCACGTGGACGGGTGCGTAGATATTCGACACGACGGCGCCGGCGGAGGACGAGAAGCCGTAGGCCATGTCGCGCTCCAGCGCGCTGAGCGCCGCAGACCACTGATGCCGGATCGGCCCGGTCGTGAAGCGGCCGGTGATGCCGATCTCCCCCGACGTCGTATCCAGATGGAATGCCGAGCCGCCGGCGGCTCCCCGGATGTCGCCCGACACCGAGGTCAGGGCGATGTTGCCCGAGCCCTTGCCGTCGAACCAGCCCTTGGAGCGGCCCAGCGCCGCATGCACCGTGAGGTCGGGCGTGATGTCGTATTCCACGCGGCCGACCAGCGTACGGTTGCCGCTGCGCACCACGGCCCAGGGCTGGGTGAAGTTGGTGTCGCCCGAGGGAGCCCGCGGCGTCCAGCCTGCCGTGGCGCTGCCGACGGTGAGCGTCGTCCGGGACGCATGGTCCCGCATGGACTGGTACACGTAGTCGATCGAGGCCCGCAATTGCTGGCCGCGGTAGTCCAGCGCGACCGATCCCAGGTCGTGGGACTGCTTCTGGTCGTCGCGTGACGACTCGCCCCGGCGCAACGCCCCGTTGACGCGCACGCCCCACGCGTTGTCGACGCCGAAGCGGCGCCCGATGTCGGCATGCAGGTCGGCGCGGGAGTCGGCCAGGTAGCCGGCCGTCAGCCGCGTCATGGGCTGGTCGCCGGCACGCTTGGACACCACGTTGACCGCGCCGCCCACCCCGCCGCCGGGCGCCATGCCGTTGAGCATGGCGTTGGGGCCCTTGAGCACCTCGATGCGTTCGATGAACTCCACCTTGCTGCGATAGAACGACAGCAGGCCGGGCAGGCCGTTGAAGGTGGAATCCTCCATCGCCACGTCGAAGCCGCGGATGCGCAGGGTGTCGGTGTCGCTGCCCTCCCCTCCCGTCACCCGCACCGAGGGATCGTTGCGGCCCAGCAGGTCGGCGACGTTGCGCGCCTGCTGGTCCTCGATGGTCCGAGCCGTGTAGCTGGTGATGTTGAAGGGCGCGTCCATCACATCCACATTGCCCAGCAGGCCGAGACGTCCGCCACGCGCGACCTGCCCTCCCGCATAGGGCTGCGGCAGGTCGGCGGAGGATTCCGCCTCGGCCGCGACGCTCACCGCCGGCAGCGAAGCGCCTTCCAGCGCCGCGCCCCCCTGGTCCTGGGGCGCCACGGTGTAGCCGCCATCGGCGGCCGGCCGGGCGCTCAGGCCGGAGCCGGCCAGCAGTTGCTGCAGCGCCTGCTGCACGGTCAGGCTGCCGTGCACCCCCGGCGCGGCCTTCGATTCGGTCAGGCCGGTGGAGAACACGATGCGCGCGCCCGACTGGCGGGCCAGCGCGCCCAGCGCCTTGTCCAGCGGCTGGGCGGGAATGTCGATGGACAGCGGCCCGGTCTGGGCGTGGGCGACGGCAGCCAGCAGCAGCGCGGCGGCGGCTGCGGCGATGGATGTCTTCGGCAAGGCGAATCCCTTCTTCTGGCGCCCCGGACATCGGGGCTTCAGCAGGGTTGGCGAATGGCGAAGGCGGAAGGTGAGGTGCCGGCGAAGAAAATTGCTACGGCTTCGCCGGGGCCGCGCCGCCGCCGGCCACGCGCACGCTGCCGTCGGGGGCACGCTGCACCGTCACCGGCAGCGCCTGCGGCAGGGTGTCGATGAGTGCCTCGACGCGCCGGATGTCGTACTCGCCGGACAGGCGCAGCCGGCCGGCGCGCTCGTCGGCCAGCACGATGGACGCTGCACGGTAGCGCTGGATCTCGGCCAGCGCCTCGGCCAGCGGGGTGCCATCGAACACCAGCCGGCCCTGCTGCCAGGCGCCGGCTGTCTCGGGCGCCACCCGCCGCACCGACGGGGACGGGCCGTCGCCGGCCGCGGCGAGGGCCTGGCCCGCCGGCAGCACCTGCGGCGGCTGGCCGGGGCGGCGAACCTCCACCCGGCCTTCCAGCACGACGACGTCGGCACCGTCGCCCAGGCGGCGCACGTTGAATGCGGTGCCGATGTCGCGCACGGTGGCCGTGCCGGCCTGCACGATGAAGGGGCGCCAGCCGTGCGCGACGTGGAAGGCGGCCTCGCCCTGCTCGAGCACGAAGCGGCGCGTGCGCAGCCGGCTCTCGACCTTCAGCACACTGCCGGTGTTCAGGACCAGCGCGCTGCCGTCGCGCAGCGTCCAGCGGGACTGTTCGCCGACGGCGGTGCGGATTTCCTCGGTGCGCCAGGCCGGATCGGCCCACCACAGGCCGGCGACGAGGCCAGCGATCAACGCCACCGAGCCGCCGCGCACGGCACCGCGCCGGCGACGCGTCGCGGCGCGGGCTTCGGCCAGCAATGCCTCGCGCGTGGCGAAGCGCTCGCGCAGCGCGTCCTCGAAGGGCTCGATGACATCGGCCGGCGCCGGGCGGCTGCGCGCAACCGGGCCGTCGGGAGCCTCCGCGGCCGGCACCGGGCCGCGCGCGGGCGGGTGGCCGGCTGCGCCGCTCATCTGCCGGGCCGCCCGGCTGCCATGGCCTCGCGCGCGGGCGCCCAGTCGCGCGCGATGCGCCGCATCGCGTGGTTGAAGTGGTGGGTGACCATGCTGCGGGTGACGCCGATCTCGGCGGCGATGGCCTGGTGCGTCATGCTGTGGACGCGGTGCAGCAGGAAACACTGGCGGGCGCGCGGCGGCAACGACTCGATGACCGCCACCAGCGCCTCCAGGTGCTGTCTGAAGGCCAGCGCGCTGGCACCGTCCTCGTGGTGCGCATGCAGGTCGGGCGTGTCGGGCACGGACTCGATCAGCGCGGCGCGCGCCGCCTCCGCGCGCTGGCGGTCGATGGCCCGATGGGTGGATATGTGCCGCAGAAAAGCCAGCGGCGTGCGCGCCTCCAGTGCCGCCGGCCGCTCCAGCAGTTCGACGCAGACGTCGTGCACCACTTCGCGCTCGAAGCCCCTGCCCCGGAACTGCCGCCGCACGTGCTCGACCAGTTCGTCGTAGTGCCGTGCGAGCGCAGTCACCAGGTCGGTGGATGGGACGGCATGCGGCACGGTCGGAGGGCGGATCAGCAAATAAGAGAGATTCTTATTATCACATCGCCCCGCCCGCCGGGCCCTGTCAGCCCTTGCCGACCAGCTTGATGACGCTGGAGAAGTCCAGCGCGCCATGCCCCGCCAGGCTGTGGGCGGCGTACAGGTTGCGCGCCAGGCCGCCCAGGGGGGTGGCGGCCTTCACCGCCGTGGCGTTCTCCTGCGCCAGGCCCAGGTCCTTGAGCATCAGGTCGGTGCCGAAGCCGCCGGCGTAGCCCTTGGAGGCGGGCGCGTTCTCCATCACGCCGGGCAGCGGGTTGTACTTCTCCAGCGCCCAGTTGCCGCCGGAACTGCGGCGCATGATCTCCGACAGCACCTTCGGGTCGAGCCCGTTGGCCACGCCCAGCGCGATGGCCTCGGAGGTGCCGATCATCAGGATGCCCAGGAGCATGTTGTTGCAGATCTTGGCCGTCTGCCCGGCGCCAGGGCCGCCGGCGTGGAAGATGTTGGCGCCCATCTTCTCCAGCACGGGCCGGGCACGTTCGAGGTCGGCCTCGCTGCCGCCGACCATGAAGGTCAGCGTGCCGGCGATGGCGCCGCCGGTGCCGCCCGAGACGGGCGCGTCGATGACCGCGATGCCGCGCGCGGCGCCGGCCTCGGCCACCTTGCGCGAGCTGGCGGCGGCGATGGTGCTGGAGTCGATCACCAGCGTGCCGGGCGCGATCTTCGCGAGCAGGCCGCCCTCGCCCAGGTAGAGCGATTCGACGTGCTGGCTCGCCGGCAGCATGCTCACGACCACCTCGGCGCCCTGCACCGCCTCGGCCGCCGAAGCGGCGACGGCGACGCCCTGCGCGCGCACCGCCTCGCAGGCGGCGGTCGAGAGGTCGAAGGCGGCCAGCGCGTGGCCGGCCTTGTGCAGGTTCAGCGCCATCGGGCCGCCCATGTTGCCCAGGCCGATGAATGCGATCTTCATGTGCTTGTCTCCTTGCATGTCTCGAAATTCAGCGCAGCGGCACGAGTTCGGGGGCCATCTCGCCGCGCGGCTTCAGGTGGTCCTCGACGAAGGCGAGCGTGATCTCCTCCAGCGTCGCGGGCTGCCACTTCGGGTTACGGTCCTTGTCCACCAGCACCGCGCGGATGCCCTCGGCGAAGTCCTTGTGCGCGCAGAAGCCCAGCGAGGCCCAGTACTCCAGCCGGAAGACCTCCGCCAGCGACATGCGCGGCACGCGCTGCCACAGCTCCCAGGTGAGCGCGATGGAACTCGGCGCCCCCTTGGCGAAGGCCTTGGCGGCGCCCTGCAGCCAGGCGTCGTCGGACTGCAGCGCGCGCAGGCGCCGGGCGATGTCCAGCAGATCGTCCCCGGCCATCAGCGACTCGATCGTGTCGTAGTGCTCGCGCAGCTTCGACAGCGGCCGCGACGCGCCTTCGGCCGCCGTGGCGAGGATGCGCGAGAGCAGCGCGCGGTCGGCGCGGTCGTTGCCGCTCCACGCCGTCGCGCCGATGGCCTCCAGCACCTGCGCCTTGCGCGCCTGCGGCACCAGCACATCGGCCAGGCCGGCGAAGATGGCGTCGCTGCCGTTGATCTGCGCGGCCGTGAAGGCCAGGAACAGGCCCGTGCGCCCCGGCGTGCGGCGCAGGAACCAGCTCCCGCCCACGTCCGGGTACAGGCCGATGTTGATCTCGGGCATGGCGACGCGGCTGCCCTCCGTCACCACGCGATGCGAAGCGCCCACCATCAGGCCGACGCCGCCGCCCATCACGATGCCGTGGCCCCAGCACAGGAAGGGCTTGGGGAAGGTGTGGATCAGGTGGTCGAGTTCGTATTCCTCGCCGAAGAAGCGCTCGGCGTATTCGTTGCGCTTCTCGTTGGGAGCGCTGCCGCAGTCGAGCAGCGTCCGGTAGAGCTGGCGCAGGTCGCCGCCGGCGCAGAAGGCCTTCTCGCCCGCGGCCTGCAGCAGCACGCCGACGACCTGCGGGTCGGCCGCCCATTCGCGCAGCTTCGGCGTGAGCAGCCGCACCATGTCGACCGAGAGGGCGTTGAGCGCGGCCGGCGCGTTGAGCGTGGCGACGCCGAAGCGCCTGCCGTTGGCCGTGGGAAGGAAGTCGAAGAGAACTACAGCGTCAGTCATGGGGTGCGATTGGAGCGTCTTTCAGCGGATGTCGCTGTCACCTTCCAGCAGCTTGCGCGAGACGATGACGCGCATGATCTCGTTGGTGCCCTCCAGGATCTGGTGCACGCGCGCGTCGCGCAGCAGCCGCTCCAGCGGGAACTCGCCGAGGTAGCCGTAGCCGCCGTGCAGTTGCAGCGCCTCGTTGCACACGTTGAAGCCCGCGTCGGTGGCGAAGCGCTTGGCCATCGCGCAGTAGGTGCTGGCGTCGGGATGCTGCGCATCGAGCCTGCTGGCAGCCAGGCGCACCATCTGGCGCGCGGCCACCAGCTCGGTCGCCATGTCGGCCAGGCGGAACTGCAGCGCCTGGAAGCTGGCCAGCGGCTTGCCGAACTGCTGGCGCTCGTGCAGGTAGCGGCGCGCCGCATCCAGCGCGCCCTGCGCCGCGCCCACCGAGCAGGTGGCGATGTTGATGCGCCCGCCGTCCAGCCCCTTCATCGCGATGCGGAAGCCCTCGCCTTCCCGGCCCAGCAGGTGGTCGGCCGGCACGCGCACGTTGTCGAAGGCGATGGTGCGGGTGGGCTGGCTGTTCCAGCCCATCTTGTGCTCCTTCTTGCCGTAGCTGATGCCCGGCGCGTCGGCCGGTACCGCGAAGGCCGAGACGCCGCCGGGCCCGCCGCCGCCGGTGCGCGCCATCAGCACCAGCACATCGGTCGAGCCGGCGCCGGAGATGAAGGCCTTGCCGCCGTTGATGACGTATTCGGCGCCCTGCAGTTCGGCCCGGGTCTTCAGCGACCCGGCGTCCGAGCCGGCGCCGGGCTCGGTCAAACAGTACGACGCGAGTTTGCGGCCGCTGGTCAAGTCCTCGCCCCACTTCGCGCACACGGCGTCGGTGCCCCAGGTGCCGAGCATCCAGGTCGCCATGTTGTGGATGGTGATGAAGGCCGTGGTCGAGGGATCGACCGCCGCCATCTCCTCGAACACCAGCGCCGCGTCCAGCCGCGGCAGGCCGAGGCCGCCGATGCGCTCGGGCGCGTACAGGCCGCACAAGCCCAGCTCGCCGGCCTTGGCGATCGCCTCGCGCGGGAAGATGCCCTCCCTGTCCCACTGCGCCGCGTACGGCGCGAACTCGCTGGCGGCGAATTCGCGCGCGGTGTCGGCGAAGGCGCGTTGTTCCTCGCTCAGTTCGAAGTCCATGGTGCTAGTCGTCCTTGGCCGGCGTGTCCGTACTCAGCCACCGCATCAGGCCGCTTCGGCGCTCGCGTGTCTTGTCGGTCATGCATTCATGGTAGCGGCGCAGTCCGTCGCCTTGCTGCTCCACCGTGCGCGTGCGCTCCTTGCACTCGCGGATGCGCTGAGCGTTCCACGCGCTGTGCTCGCGGCGCAGCTGCGGCCGCTCGTGGGCCGACAGCGCGCGCATCACGTCGGCATAGAGCACGGCGATCTCGGTGTCGGCCGCCTGGAAGTCGCGCAGGGCGCAGGCGTTGACCTGTTCCACCGTGCCGCCCGGCACGCAGGCGGCGCCGGCCTGGGCGTACGCGGCCGAAGCCGCGAACCACAGGAGGCAGGCGCCTGCCAGGCGCGGCGCACGGCTCACTTCAGGCTGATGGTCGTGTTCACGCCATGCGACGTGGTGCTGTCGTCGAACCAGCGCGCCGTCACCGTCTTGGTCTGCGTGTAGAACAGCACCACCTGCTTGCCGTACGGCCCCAGGTCGCCCAGCTTGGAGCCGCGCGAGCCGGTGAAGGAGAACAGCGGCACCGGCACCGGGATCGGCACGTTGATGCCCACCTGGCCGACGTCGATCTCCTCCTCGAACTTGCGCGCGGCCGCGCCGGACTGCGTGAAGATCGCCGTGCCGTTGCCGTTGGGGTTGCTGTTGATCAGCTCGATCGCCTCGTCGATGTCGGCCGCGCCCGCGATGCACAGCACCGGCCCGAAGATTTCCTGGTCGTAGATGGTCATGCCCGGCTTCACGCCCGAGAAGATGGTCGGGCCGACGAAGTTGCCCTTCTCGTAGCCCGGCACCGTCGGCTTGCGGCCGTCCAGTTCCAGCGTCGCGCCGTCGACCACGCCGCGCTCGATCAGGCCGGTGACGCGCTCGTACGCCGCGCAGGACACCAGCGGGCCCACGTCGGTGCCCTTCTCGGTGCCCGCGTTCACCTTCAGCGTCTTCGCCTTCGCGACCAGGTCGGGAATCCACTTGCGTGCCTCGCCCACCAGCACCGCCACCGACACCGCCATGCAGCGCTGCCCCGCCGCGCCGAAGGCCGCGCCGGCCAGCGCATTGAGCGTCTGCTCCTTGTTGGCGTCGGGCATCACGATGGCGTGGTTCTTCGCGCCCATCATGCACTGCACGCGCTTGCCGCTGGCGATGCCGCGGTGGTAGACGTGGGTGCCGACCTTGGTCGAGCCGACGAAGCTGATCGCCTTGATGTCGGCGTGGTCGCAGATCGCGTTGACCACCTGCTCGCCGCCGTGCACCACGTTCAGCACGCCGGGCGGGATGCCGGCCTCCAGCGCCAGCTCGCACAGGCGCATCGTCACCATCGGGTCCTGCTCGCTGGGCTTGAGCACGAAGGTGTTGCCGGTGGCGATGGCCATCGGGAACATCCACAGCGGGATCATGGCCGGGAAGTTGAAGGGCGTGATGCCCGCGCACACGCCCAGCGGCTGCAGCAGCGTGTAGGTGTCGACGCCGTTGGCCACGTTGTTGGCCAGCTCGCCCAGCTGCAGCGTGCCGATGTTGGCGGCGTGCTCGACCACCTCCAGCCCGCGGAACACGTCGCCCTCGGCGTCAGGCAGCGTCTTGCCCTGCTCGGCAGTGAGGATGGCGGCCAGCTCGCTCATGTGGTCGCGGATCAGTTGCTGCAGCTTCAGGAAGATGCGCGCGCGCGCGCCGATCGGCGTCTTCTTCCAGGTCTTGAAGGCTTCCTTGGCGCTGGCCACCGCCGCGTCCACCTCGGCCGGCGTGGCGAAGGGCACGCGCGCCAGCACCTCCTGCGTGGCCGGGTTGACGACGTCGCGCCATTCGGTGGTCTTCGATTCGACGAACTTCCCGTCGATCAGCAGCTTGACGGTGGCGACCTGGGTGGCCGGCGTGGTGGTGGCGTCCATGGGTGATGTCTCCTGGAGAAAGAATGCGGCGCGCCCGGAAAGGCACGGAAAGCGATGCATCCTAGCTTTGCAGATTTGCCACAGCAAGAGACAGGAATGCGCTCCGCCTTTGCAAAAATGCAGACATGGACTGGGACAACCTGCGCTTCTTCCTCGAACTCTCGCGCTCGGGCACGCTGGTGGCCGCGGCGCGCCGGCTGGGCGTGGACCACACCACGGTGGCGCGCCGCATCCAGGCGCTGGAGAAGGAGACCGGCACCCCGCTCTTCGCCCGCGAGGCCGGCGGCCACCGCCTCACCGAGGCCGGGCGCCGTCTGCAGCCGCAGGTGGAGGCCATGGAGCGCGCCTTCCGCACCGTGGAGAAGAGCACCGCGCCGCCGGTCGACGAGGGCCTCGCCGGCCTGGTGCGCATCGGCGCCACCGAGGGCTTCGGCACCGTGGTGCTGGCGCCGGCGCTGGCCGGCTTCGCGCGACTGCATCCGCGGCTGGTGATCGACCTGCTGGCGATGCCGCGCCTGGTGCACCTGTCGCGGCGCGAGGCGGACATCGTCATCTCGCTGGAGCGCCCCGCCCGCGGCCCGGTGATCGCCACCCGCCTCACCGACTACGAGCTGCACCTGTACGCCAGCAAGACCTACCTGCGCACGCACGGGCCGATCCGGCGCCGGGAAGACCTCAAGGGCCACAGCTTCATCAGCTACGTGGACGACCTGCTGTTCTCCAAGGAGCTGCAGTACCTGGACGAGCTGTACCGCCCCGACGCCTTCGCGCTGCGCAGCACCAGCGTGCTGGCCCAGCACCAGGCGGCGCGCGCCGGCGCCGGCGTCGCCGTGCTGCCGGCCTTCCTGGCGGCGCGCGACGCCACGCTGCAGCGCCTGCTGCCGCAGGAGGCCTGCTTCACCCGCACCTTCTGGATGTCGATGCCGGCGGAGGCGCGGCAGTTGTCGCGCATGCAGGCGGTGTGGGAGTTCCTGCGCCGGGTGGTGCAGGAGCGGCAGGCGCTGCTGAAGGACGGCGCCGCCGGCTGAAGGCAACCCCGCCCCGGACGGGGCTACCGGCCCCAGCGCACCAGCGCCATGCCCAGGAACAGCGCGCCCACGCCCAGCACCACGGAGGCCGCCACGTAGCCGCCGGCCAGCGCTGTCTGGCCGCGCTCGTGCAGCAGCGCGGCTTCGAGCGAGAAGGTGGAGAAGGTCGTGAAGCCGCCGAGGATGCCGGTGGTGAGGAACAGCCGCAGGTTCTGCGGCAGCCCCATGCGCAGCGCCAGCAACTCGACCACCAGCCCCATGACGAAGGAGCCGAGCACGTTGATGGCCAGTGTGCCGAAGGGAAAGCTGCTGGCGACATGACGCGCCGCCAGCACGTTGACGCCGTGGCGCATCGCGGAGCCGAGGCCGCCGCCGAGAAAGACGATCAGGAATTCCATGTCATGCCCATGTGAAGGTTCAGGAAGAACGGCAGGGCACGGCGGCGAGCGCGGCGGGGAAGAAGAAGCGCGGCCCCGCATCGCAGGCGCGCCGCGCCCGTGAAGCAGGAGCCATCAGCCCGTCGGGATGTCCTTCGGGGCGGTTGTCGGGAAGCTCCATTCCCATCGCCCGAAAGCATAGCACCGGGGCGCCTCGGCTATTTCAGCTCGAAGCCCTGCTCCTTCACGTTCTGCGAGTCCAGGCCGATCTGCACCTTGAACTCGCCCGGCTCGGCCAGGTACTGGAGCTTGGCGTTGTAGAAGGCCAGCTTGTCCTCGCCGATGGTGAAGCGCACTTCCTTCTTCTCGCCCGGCTGCAGCATCAGCTTGCGGAAGTCCTTCAGTTCCTTGACCGGGCGCACCACCGAGGCAGCCACGTCCTGGATGTAGAGCTGCACCACCGTCTCGCCGGCGCGCTCGCCGGTGTTGGTGACGGTGACGCTCGCCTCCACCTTGCCGCCGCGCGGCATGCGCGCGCTGGAGAGCGTGACGTCCGACAGGCTGAAGTCGGTGTAGCTCAGGCCGTGGCCGAAGGGGTACAGCGCGCCCTGCGGCTCGTCGAAGTACTGCGAGGTGTAGTTGCCCGGCTTGCCCGGCGTGAAGGGGCGGCCCAGGCGCGGGTGGTTGTAGTAGGTGGGGATCTGCCCCACCGAGCGCGGCAGCGAGATGGGCAGCTTGCCCGAGGGGTTGGCATCGCCGAACAGCACGTCGGCGATGGCGTGGCCGCCCTCGGTGCCGGCGAACCAGGTCTCCAGCATCGCGTCGGCGTTCGCCTTCTCCCAGTTCAGGGTGAGCGGGCGGCCGTTCATCAGCACCAGCACCAGCGGCTTGCCGGTGGCCTTGAGCGCCTTGAGCAGCGCCTGCTGGCTTTCCGGCAGGTCCAGCCGCGTGCGGCTGGAGGACTCGTGCGACATGCCGCGCGACTCGCCCACCGCGGCGACGACCACGTCGGCCTGCTTCGCGGTGGCGACGGCCTCGTCGATCATCTCCTGCGGCGCGCGCTTGTCCTGCACCACCTCGTGCTCGTCCCAGTTGAGGAAGTTCAGGTACTCGACGATGGCCTTGTCCTCGGTCACGTTGGCGCCGCGCGCGTAGAGCAGCCGGCCCTGCCCTTCGAGCGCCTTCTCCATGCCGGTGCGCAGCGTCACCGACTGCTTCCACACGGCCTGGCCCGACCACACGCCCATCATGTCGATCGGCGCATCGGCCAGCGGGCCGACCAGCGCCACCGTCGCGCCCTTGGCGATGGGCAGCGTGCGGTTGCGGTTCTCCAGCAGCACCATCGAGCGGCGCGCCACGTCGCGCGCCGGGGCGCGGTGCAGGCGGCTGTCGGCCTTGAGGTCGGGCGGATCGTCCTCGGCCTTGCCGATGCGCAGGAACGGGGCGTGGAACAGGCCCATGTCGTACTTGGCGCCCAGCACCTCGCGCACGGCGTTGTCCAGCGTCTTCATCGGCACCTCGCCGGACTTCACCAGGCCCGGCAACTCCTTCAGGTAGACCTGGTCGGCCATGCTCATGTCCACGCCTGCCTTGATGGCCAGCTTGGCCGCCTCGCGCTCGTCGCGCGCGACGCCGTGGCGCATCAGCTCGGTGATGGCGCCGTGGTCGCTGAAGGTGACGCCGCGGAAGCCCCAGTCCTTGCGCAGCAGGTCCTGCAGCAGCCAGGTGTTCGACGTCGCGGGCTGGCCGTTGACGGTGTTGAGCGCGATCATCACGCCGCCCGCGCCGGCATCGATCGCCGCCTTGTAGGGCGGCAGGTAGTCGTTGTACATGCGCATGGGGCTCATGTCGACGATGTTGTAGTCGCGCCCGCCCTCCACCGCGCCGTACAGCGCGAAGTGCTTGACCGAGGCCATGATGCTGTCGCGTCCCAGCACCTTGCCGGCCGGCGTGCCGTTCTGGAAGCCCTGCACCATCGCCCGCGCGATCTGCGAGACGAGGTACGGATCCTCGCCGAAGCCCTCGGAGGTGCGGCCCCAGCGCGGGTCGCGCGAGATGTCCACCGTGGGCGCGAAGGTCACGTCCACGCCGTCGGCGCTGGCCTCCACCGCCGCGGTGCGGGCGGTCAGGCGCACCGCCTCCATGTCCCAGCTCGACGCCAGGCCCAGGCCGATGGGGAAGGAGGTGCGGTGCCCGTGCAGCACGTCGTAGGCGAAGAGCATCGGGATCTTCAGCCGGCTGCGGTTCACCGCAGCCTCCTGCAGCGGCCGCTGCTCCTTGTGGTTGATGGAGTTGAAGGTGCCGCCCACACGGCCGGCCGCGATCTCCTCGGCCAGTTGCGCGGCAGGCATCTCGGGGCCGATGCTGATCAGGCGCAATTGCCCCACCTTCTCCTCCAGCGTCATCTGCCTGAGCAGGTCGGCGACGAAGGCCGGCTTGTTGTCGATCAGCGCGGGGTTGGGCTGGGCGAAGGCCAGTGGCGCGGCCAGGGCGGCCAGCGCCGCGAGCGCCGGCCTCTTGGTCGTGAACTTCATCGGCTGTGCATTCCTTGCTTGTTGCGAGCGTGCGGACGTCGAGCGGGGCATCTTAGAGGCTGCGCCGCCCGCTTCCCCCGCAGGTGCGCCGGGCTCCTACAGGGCCGCGCAGGCGGCCGATGCTAAGCTTTTGGGCTCCCTGCGCCTTCCGAGCGCATCGAACCAGAACAACGGTCCATGATCACTCGACTCGTGCGCGCCGCGCGCCCTGCCTCCGCCCTCGCCTTCCTGCATCTCCTCGCGCTCATGGTGCTGCCTGCGCTGCCGCTGGCCGCCCACGCGCAGGGGCAGCAGTCCTTCTCGCTCGACGACGTCACCGCCCGCGCCCGCGCGCTGGCGGGCAAGCCCTATGTCGCCCCGGCGAGCAACCTGCCGCCGGTCTTCGGCAACATGCAGTTCGCCGACTACATGAAGATCCAGCCGCGCTCGGACCGCTTCGAGTGGCGCGACCAGTCCACGCCCTTCCGCCTGAACTTCTACCACCAGGGCATGCAGTTCAACTTCCCGGTGAAGATCCACGAGGTGGTGGGCGGCGAGGCGCGCGAGATCCGCTACGAGCCCGACCGCTTCGACTTCGGCGACCTCAGCTTCGACCGCGAGGCCACGCGCCAGCTCGGCTACGCGGGCTTCCGGGTGCTCTACCCCATCAACCAGGACGGCAAATTCGACGAGGTGATGAGCCTGCTGGGCGCCAGCTACTTCCGCGTGATCGGCAAGGGGCAGGTGTACGGCCTGTCGGGCCGCGGCCTGGCGATCGACACCACCTCGCCGGGCAAGGAGGAGTTCCCGAACTTCATCGAGTACTGGATCCAGCGCCCGGCGCCGCAGGACAAGCAGCTCGTGATCTACGCGCTGATGGATTCGCCGCGCGCCACCGGCGCCTACCAGTTCATCCTGCAGCCCGGGCGCGACGCGGTGCTCGACGTGCAGGCCAATCTCTTCGTGCGCGGCGACATCGGCATGCTGGGCATCGCGCCGCTGACCAGCATGTTCCTCTACGGCCCCAACCAGCGCTGGCCCGAGCACCTGCGCAACTGGCGCCCCGCCATCCACGACTCCAACGGCCTGGCCATCCATGCCGGCAACGACGAGTGGATCTGGCGCCCGCTGAACAACCCGCGCGGCGCGGTGGCGGTCAGCAGCTTCCAGGTGGACCGCCCGCGCGGCTTCGGCCTGCTGCAGCGCGGCCATGCCTTCCAGCGCTTCGAGGACCTGAAGGACCGCTACGACCTGCGCCCCAGCGCCTGGATCGAACCCCAGAACGACTGGGGCAAGGGCAAGGTCACGCTGATGGAGATCCCCACCGCGGACGAGACCAACGACAACATCGTCGCCTTCTGGACGCCCGACGCGCCCGTCACGCGCGGCCAGATGCTGCAGTACGCCTACCGCATGCACTGGACCATGGACGAGCCGGCGCTGCACGCGCAGAACAACGCCTGGGTCCGGCAGACCTTCCAGAGCGAGGGCGAGCGGCTGCAGCCCAACCTGATCCGCCAGATCGACGGCAGCACCGCGCTGATCGTGGACTTCGAGGGGCCGGCGCTGGCCCGGCTGGCGCCCGACGCAGCGCTGCAGACGCAGATCAGCGGCAACGCCAACGTCGAGATCCTGGAGAGCAGCCTGCTGCGCAACGACCCCATCAAGGGCTGGCGCCTGGCGATGCGCGTGAAGGTGAAGGACCCGGCGCAGGCCAGCGAGTTGCGCGCCGCGCTGGCGCAGGGCGGCAAGCCGATCAGCGAGACCTGGAGCTTCCAGATCCCGCCGGTGCCGCCGCCACCGCCGCCGGCGCCCCCTGCCGCGCCGGCACCGGCGGCCGGCAGCCGCTGAGCACCGGCGCCCTTCGCATGAAGTCAGCCGACGCCGCCACCTTCGACGCGGCCTACTACCAGCGCTTCTACTTCGACGCCAAGACCCGGGTCATCGACCCGCAGCACGCCGAGCGGCTCGGCGCCTTCGTCTGCGGCTACCTGAAGTACCTGCGCGTGCCGGTGCGCCGCGTGCTCGACGTGGGCTGCGGCATCGGCGTGTGGCGGGACGTCGTGGCGCGGCACTTCTCGCAGGCGCACTACCAGGGCGTGGAGTTCAGCGAGTACCTGTGCGAGCGCTACGGCTGGGAGCGCGGCTCGGTCGTCGACTACCGCGCCGAGCGCCCCTTCGACTTCGTCGTCTGCCAGGGCGTGCTGCCCTACCTGGCCCCCGCCGACCTGAAGCGCGCGCTGCACAACCTCGGCGGCCTGAGCCGCGGCGCGCTGTACGTGGAGGCCGTCACGCGCGAGGACTTCGAA
Organism: Xenophilus azovorans DSM 13620; assembly: GCF_000745855.1. Taxonomy (GTDB): domain Bacteria; phylum Pseudomonadota; class Gammaproteobacteria; order Burkholderiales; family Burkholderiaceae_C; genus Xenophilus; species Xenophilus azovorans. Next base: position 221,264 of record NZ_JQKD01000007.1, on the reverse strand, counting down.
CGCGACATCGTGGACGAGGACCTGACCGACGCGCGCATCTTCCGCCACCGCGCCGAGGCCTACCGGCGCGGCCTGGCGCCGCACTTCGCCGAGATGGGCGGCGGCGTGTGGCTGAGCCGGCAGGCGCAGGTGCCGGTGTTCGCGCTGGAGTGCGCGGGCGCTTGAGCCCAGGCGGCCTGCGCGGGCCGATGTCTTGATCCGGCGCATGGACGCTTCGCGCCGGGCCCGCCGGCCCTGTTCAGCAGGATGCCCCTGCCGGAGAATGACTTTGGCCTGCCTGTGCAGGCGCACCGTCGAAAGGGGTATCCGCATGAAGGCCGTGAGGTACATCGGAGCCGGGCGTCCCCCGGAAATCGTCGACCTGCCCAGGCCGGCGCCCGGCCCCGGCCAGGTGCTGGTGCGCATCGCGGGGGCGGGCGTGTGCCACTCCGACCTGCACGTGCTGGACCACGGCCTCGGGCCGCTCGGCCCCTTCACGCTGGGCCACGAGAACGCGGGCTGGATCGAGGCCCTGGGCGCCGGCGCCGCCGGCTGGAAGGAAGGCGACGCCGTGGCGGTCTACGGCCCCTGGGGCTGCGGCGCGTGCCGCACCTGCCAGGCCTCGGCCGAGAACTACTGCGAGCACCATGCCAGCATCCCGATGATGGGCGGCGGCCTGGGCTCGGACGGCGGCATGGCCGAATACATGATCGTGCCCTCGCCCCGCCTGCTGGTGCCCCTTGGCCGGCTCGACCCGGCCAAGGCGGCGCCGCTGAGCGACGCGGCGCTCACGCCCTATCACGCGATCAAGGCTGCGCTGCCCTGGCTGACCCCGGACGCGACCGTCGTCGTGATCGGCATCGGCGGCCTGGGCCACATGGCCGTGCAGATCCTGCGGGCGCTCAGTTCGTCGCGCATCATCGCCGGCGACATCGACGGCGCGAAGCTGGCGCACGCCCGCGCGCTGGGCGTGGCGCACACCATCGACACCCGAGACCCGGAGCGCGCCGCCGAGGAAATCCGCGCCCTGGTCGGCGAGCGCGGCGTGACGGTGGCGCTGGACTTCGTCGGCGCCCAGCCGACGCTGGACCTTTGCAGCAGCATCGTCGGCCGCGCCAGCCGCATCGCCATCGTCGGCCTGGGCGGCGGCACGCTCCACTACGCCCAGGGCAGCCCGCCCTTCGGCTGCGAGGTCAGCATGCCCTACTGGGGCTCGCGCACCGAACTGATGGAAGTCATCGCGCTGGCCGGGCAGGGCCTCATCCACGTGGAGACGGAGGTGTTTCCGCTGGAGGACGCCCTGGACGTGTACCAGCGCCTGCGCGAGGGCCGCATCAAGGGCCGCGCCGTGCTGCGGCCCTGAGCGCGCGGCCCGGATCATCGAGCCCATCCTTGCACGCACACGGGAGAACCGTCGACGCGCATCGCACGCCACGTGCACCCTGCCGCTTCTCCCTCCTTCAGGAAAGCCAGCGCTTCCAGAATGGCTTGGAGGGCGCCGCGGCCCGTGATGCGGGCGGCGCGGATGCCGGCACGCGCCCCTGTGCCCGCTGTTGTGCGGCATCGAGCACCGCCAGCAGCGCCGGGTCGCGCGGCGTCTTGAGGAAGCGCGCATAGGCCGGGTAGCTGGTCACGCCCTTCATGTGCAGCGCTTCCGGCATCGGCGGACAGGGTCCGTTGCCCAGCAGCACACGCAGCGCCGTCGTGCGGTCGCGCCGGATCGCGCTGCTGATGGCCGTCTCGCCCGACGAGGGAACGATCTCGTTCGCCCCGGCCACGCCGGCGGCCAGCAGGCTGCGCACGGCATCGGCGTCGCCGCGCTCGGCGGCGTCGCCCAGGGCCTCCAGCGCCGCGATCTTCTCGCTGGAAAGACTGGCGAGGTAGGCCTCGCCGCGCCGGTCGTCCGCGTCGCGCGCATCGCCGCCTTCGATGGTCAGGAAGTCCGTGACCAGCGCCACGGGCTCGCCCGCGGCGTCGAGCGCCCAGAAGCTGGGATAGCTGCCGTCTCCCCAGCCGGACCGGAAGACCACCACGTTGTTCGCCGAGCCCTGCCCGAGCGGGTAGTGGTCGGCCATGTCGCCCTCGCCCAGCTCGGGCGCGAGCACGTCGTCGTAGTAGCTCACGTAGCCGGGCGCCGCCGACTCGAGACTGTCGCGCTCGCCGATGGCGGGCCCGGTCTGCGCGTCCATGAAGCAGCCCATGCCCGCATCGACCGGATAGCCGTAGAAGGCGTCGCCGGCCAGCATGTCCGCCGACTCCCCGTCGAGCAGCGCAGGCTCCCAGTGCAGCGCGGCCGCGTCGAGGCCGGCACGCTCGCGCAGCCACAGCACCGCCAGCGTGGGCACGCTGCCCAGGATCACGTCCACCGCATGCCCGCCGCGCTGCGCCACTGCGCGCGCGAAGGCGGGCCGCTCCGGCTGCACCAGCGGGTCGCAGGCCACGATGCGGCCGCTGGTGATCTGCAGCATGCCGGCGCGTTGCCGGCTCAGGCGCCGCTGCCCCAGCGCCGCGTCGTCCAGGAAGACCGATCGCAGGTTGTCGAGGTCGATGTAGGCCATGCGCGGCATGCTACGCCGCCGCGCGGCGCCGGCCGACGCCCGCGCGTCACTGGACCAGCTTCACGCCGGTCTTGCCCTGCACCTCGTCGAAGCTCACGCCCTCGGCCAGCTCGATCACCTTCAGCCCCTGCGGCGTGACGTCGAACACGCCCAGGTCGGTGATGATGCGGTCCACCACGCCCACGCCGGTCAGGGGCAGCGTGCACTGGGGCAGGATCTTCATGTCGGTGGTGCCGTCCTTCTTCTTGGCGACGTGCTCCATCAGCACGATCACGCGCTTGACGCCGGCCACCAGGTCCATGGCGCCGCCCATGCCCTTGACCATCTTGCCGGGGATCATCCAATTGGCCAGGTCGCCCTTCTCGCTGACCTGCATGGCGCCGAGGATGGAGAGGTTGATCTTGCCGCCGCGGATCATCGCGAAGCTCTGGTCGCTGCCGAAGATCGCGCTGCCGGGCAGCGTGGTCACGGTCTGCTTGCCGGCGTTGATGAGGTCGGCGTCCACCTGGTCCTCCGTCGGGAAGGGGCCGATGCCGAGCATGCCGTTCTCGCTCTGCAGCCACACCTCCTTGTCGCCGACGAAGTTGGCCACCAGCGTCGGGATGCCGATGCCGAGGTTCACGTAGAAGCCGTCTTCCAGTTCCTGCGCCGCGCGCGCGGCCATCTGGTCTTGGGTCCAGGGCATGTGAGGCTCCTTCTTACTGCTTGCCGTTGTTCTTGATGGTGCCGGGCACTTCGCTGCCGGCAGCCGCCTGGGCGATGGCGGCCTGCGCCTGCACCTTGGCGCTGGCGGCGTCCGCCGGCGCGGCGGCGCTCAGGGTGCGCTTCTCGATGCGCTTCTCGGGGTTGGCGTTGAGCACGATGCGGTGCACGTAGATGCCGGGCAGGTGGATGTCGTCGGGCGCCAGCTCGCCCACCTCGACGATCTTCTCGACCTCGACGATGCACACCTTGCCGGCGGTGGCCGCGGCCGGGTTGAAGTTGCGCGCGGTGAGGTTGAAGCGCAGGTTGCCGGACTTGTCGGCCACCGCTGCCTTGACCAGCGACACGTCGGGCACCAGCGAGCGCTCCATCACGTAGGTCTCGCCGTCGAACTCGCGCAGCTCCTTGCCCTCGGCCACCTGGGTGCCCACGCCGGTCTTGGTGAAGAAGGCCGGGATGCCGGCGCCGCCGGCGCGCAGCTTCTCGGCCAGCGTGCCCTGGGGCGTGAACTCCAGCTCCAGCTCGCCCGCCAGGAACTGGCGCTCGAACTCCTTGTTCTCGCCGACGTAGCTGGCGATCATCTTCTTGATCTGGCGCGTCTCCAGCAGCTTGCCGAGGCCGAAGCCGTCGACGCCCGCGTTGTTGGAGACGCAGGTGAGGTTCTTGACGCCGCTTTCCTTGAGCGCCTCGATCAGCGCCTCGGGGATGCCGCACAGGCCGAAGCCGCCGACGGCCAGCATCTGGTTGTCGGCCACGACGCCGGCCAGGGCCGACTTCGCGTCGGGATAGATCTTGTTCGCCATGGTGCCTCGCTCTTCGATGAAGGGATTGAACGGTGATGGTGACGGAGGATGGACCGCCTCGGACGATACTACGTATCCACATACGTAGTATTTCGTAATGGACAGCCCCGAGAAAGCCGAGCCCCCCGCCGCCATCGACTACCGGCTCGCCTTCGAGCACGCGCCGGTGGGCATGGTGCTGTCGCGCCAGCGCATCATGGTGGACTGCAACGCGCGGCTCACCGAGATGTTCGGCGCCACGCGCGAACAACTGGTGGGCCAGTCCTTTCGCGTGCTGTACCCCAGCGTGGCGGAGTTCGAGCGCATCGGCCGGCGCATGGAGCCGATCCTCAACGCCAGCGGCCACTATGCCGACAACCGGATGATGCGCCGCGTGGGCAGCCTGCACGGCATGCGCGCCGGCGAGACCTTCTGGTGCCACGTCACCGGCCGCGCGCTCAACCGCGAGGCGCCGCACGCCGCCGGTATCTGGACCTTCGAGGACCTGGGCGCGCGCCGCGCCGACAAGGCCGAGCTGACGCCGCGCGAGCGCGAGGTGGCGGCGCACCTGATGCGCGGGCTGACCAGCAAGGAGATCGGCCGCGCGCTGGGCATCAGCCACCGCACGGTGGAGATCCACCGCGCCCGGCTGATGCGCAAGTACGCCGCGGCGACGACTGCGGCGCTGGTGCAGAAGCTGCTGGCGGCCTGAGGCGGCATCCACGCCGCCGCCGGGGCCTTCGAAATTTCTCCTCGATTGCTCCCGACCATCCGTCGCGCCGGCGCGAGCCGGCTCGACGAGAGAGGACAGGATGCCATCACGGACGGAACTGCAGGGCCGGCGCAGGCTGGGCGCCGCGTGCGCGGCCGCATCGCTGCTGGCGCTGGCCGGCATGGCCGGCGCCGCCGCGCGACCGGACTGCTCGGTGGCGCTGTACGGCGACTCGATCCTCCACGGCGGATATGGCGGCATGAAGCGCCTGCCCGATCCACCCGCGACCATGCTGCGCCGCATGCGGCCCATGTACCGGGTGGACGAGCACACCATCCCCGGGGACAGCGCGCACGCGCACCTGGCCCAGTTCATCCACACGCCGCTGACCAGCCGCATCGTGGTGCTGCAGTACGGCATCAACGATGCCGGCCAGGGCCACGACTATCGCACCGCCCTGGAGACGATGGTGGCCTATGTGCGCTCGCAGGGCCGCACGCCGGTCGTCACCGGGCTGTCGCGCGTGACCGGCGGCATTCCCCGCCGCGACGCCTACGACGCGGTGGCGCGGCAGGTCGCCGCCGCCGACGGCGCCGCCTTCGCGGACTGGGGCGCCGTGCGCTTCGCGCCGGCGGACATGGCCGACCCCGTGCATCCCGGGCCGTCCTATGCGCGGAGACTGACGCAGCAGCTGGTACGCGCGCTCGACGCCGTCGCGCCCGAATGCGCGGGCCGCGGCGGGCCGGCGGGCGCGAACGCGTGGCTCGCCGTCCTGTTCACCCCCTGGCTGCGGCCGCGCCGCGGCCGCACGGCACCGTCCGGCACGCCGCAGTCCTCCGCGGCCGCTGCATCGCATGCGTTCCGCGCCGCATCGAGCGAACTGTGGCCGCTGGTCGAGCTCGCCGCCCGCGAGCGCCTGTGCGAAGTCCACGGCGCGGCACCCGGCTGCGCCCTGCGGGTGCGCGGCACCGAGTCCGAGCTGCACGCCCTGCTGTCGCACTTGGCCGCGGTCGTCCGGCAGGGGCTCGGCACGCAGGCGCGGCCGCACGTCGCGGCCACGGTGCAGGCAGCGCAGGCCGTGCTTCACTGGGCCGCGCCGGACGGCACCGGCGAGGACGACGAAGCGCCTCGGCTGGCGCAGCTTTTCTCGCGCCTGGCGAGCACCACCGCTGCGCCGACGGCGGCGGAACGCGCGCTGCACCAGAGCGTGCACGCTGCGCTGCGCATCGTGCACCGCTGCGGCGGGCGCCTCTACGCCGCCCCTTCGCCGCTGGCGCGGATGGGCCTGACCCTGCGCCTGCCGCTGGCAGAAGGAGAGCATCCGCCGCTCCAGGAGCCGAAGGCATGAGCCGGCCTCGTCATCCGGCATCGGTCCGCCGGGCGCTGGGCATCGCCGGCGCCGTCGGCCTGCTTGCCGCCAGCAGCTGGCTGACGGCCGCGCTCGGCTCCGGCGACGCCCGTCCACACCCCGGCACGCTCGCACCGATCATGTCGACCTCCGGCGCCGCGCCGCGCCTGGCGCGGCTTGCCGCGTTCCTGCGCTGAGATGCGCCCACCGCGATGGCGTTGGCCGGCGCCGCTTGCCCCACAATTCCGGCGGATGCCCCCTGCCCTGCTGCGGCTCACCCTCAGCCGCAAGATCTTCCTGGCGCTGGCCACGATGCTCGTGGTGCTGCTGATCACCTTCGCGGCCTTCTCCATCCTCGGCCTGCAGCGCGGCCTGGGCTCCTACGTCGCCGAGATCGAGATCGGCCGCATGGACAGCCTGGCGCAGCGCCTGGCGAGACACCATGCCGCCCAGGGAAACTGGGACCGGCTGCGCGGCGATCCCGGCCTGTGGGAACGCCTGCTGCTCGGCACCGCGGACGGCGTGGACACCGGCTCCCCCGTGCCCGCCGACCCACGCCTGCCGCCCTGGTACGCGCCGCGTGCGCCCACGGTGGGCACCGGCCCGCGGCCCGACCCGCTGCTGCACCTGTCGCTGCCGCCGCCCCCGTTTCCCTTGCCCGGCGGCCCCTGGACGGACATGCCGCCCCGCCCGCCGCAGGTGCTGCGCCGGCTGGCGCTGCTGGACGCGTCGGGTGCGCACGTCGCCGGCGCGGCGCTGGACGCCGCCGCGGCGGCGCGCCTGCCGCTGCGCGAGAACAACCGGCTGGTGGGCTACCTGGCACTGGCGCCGGTCGAGGCGCTGCACAGCGAAGCCCACCGCGCGTTCCTCGCGCGCCAGCGCTGGCTGATGGCCACCACCGGCCTGGTCGGCCTGCTGCTGGCGCTGGCGATGTCGTGGTGGCTGGCGCGCCGCTGGCTCGGCCCCATCGACGAACTCGCGCAAGCCGCCAGGATGATCGCGCGCGGCCGGCTGCACGCGCGGGTGCCGGCGCACGGCAGCGACGAACTGGCGGCCCTCGGCCGCACCTTCAACGCCATGGCCGCGCGGCTCGACCGCATCGAAACCCAGCGCCGCGCCTGGCTGGCCGACGTCTCGCACGAGCTGCGCACGCCGCTGGCGGCCATGCGCGCCGAGATCGAGGCGCTGCAGGACGGCGTGCGCAGCTTCGACGACCGTACCGCGCTGCGGCTGCATCGCCAGGTCATGCGTCTGGGCCAACTGGTGGACGACCTGCGCAGCAGCATGCAGGGCGGCGAGGCCGAGCTGCGGGAACGCGCGCCGGTGTACCCCCTGGCCGTGCTGCGCGAGGCCCTGGCCGCCATGCGCGAGCGCTATGCGCAAGTCCGCCTCGCGATCGATGCGCAGGCCCTGGACGCACTGGCGGCGCAGCAGCCCGCGCCGATGCTCGAGGGAGACGCGCGGCGGCTGCACCAGGCCTTCATGAACCTGCTCGAGAACACGCTGCGCTACACCGACCCCGGCGGGCAACTGACCGTCGGCGCGCATATCGAGGACGGTGGCGAGCCGCGCCTGGTGCTGAGCTTCGACGACACGGCGCCGGCAGCCGCGCCGGACGAACTGCCCCGCCTGTTCGAGCGTCTCTATCGCGGCGAGGCCTCGCGCAGCCGCGAGTCCGGCGGATCGGGCCTGGGCCTGTCGATCTGCCGCGCCATCGTCGAGGCGCATGGCGGCTTCATCGACGCCCAGCCTTCCGCGCTGGGCGGCCTGTGCATCACGCTGGCGCTGCCGCTGGCCGCCACCTGAACACCATCCGCGACATGAACACACGCGTGCTGATCGTCGAGGACGATCCCGACATCGCCTCCGTCCTGGACGACTATCTGCGGCACGCCGGCTACGAGACCGAGCACGCCGGCGACGGCGCGACGGCGCTGGAGCGCATCCTGGCGCACCCGCCCGACCTGACCCTGCTGGACATCATGCTGCCGCGCATGGACGGCCTCGCGGTGCTGCGCGAGGCGCGCCGCCGTACGCAGCGTCCGGTGATCCTGCTGACCGCGCGCATCGAGGAGGTGGACCGGCTGATCGGCCTGGACCTGGGCGCGGACGACTACGTGTGCAAGCCCTTCTCGCCGCGCGAGGTGGTGGCGCGCGTGCGCGCCGTGCTGCGGCGCGGCCGGCAGCCGCCTGTCGGCGAAGGCGCCGGCGGCGCTGCCGGACTGGTGCTCGACGAGTCTCGCTGGCAGGCCTCGCTGCGCGGCGAGCAGCTCGCGCTCACGCGGCGCGAGTTCCGGCTGCTCGACGTGCTGTCGAGCAAGCCGGGCCGGATATTCAGCCGCTCGCAGTTGCTCGACCTGGCCTACGACGACGCCGACGTGACCGAGCGGGCCGTGGACAGCCACGTGAAGAACCTGCGCCGCAAGCTGGCCGCCGTGGCGCCGGAGCACGAATGGATCCGCTCGGTCTACGGCGTGGGCTTCTGCCTGGAGCTTCCTGCCGCCGAGGCGTGAAGCGGCGCGGCGGCTCCGCCACGCACCGCCGTCAACCGGGCTGGCGCACCAGCTCGCGCAGCCAGTCGCGGCACTGCTCGGCCGCCTCGACGGGCCACTCCACGCTGACGGTGCGGTCGAGCTGCCGCACCTCGACGCGGATGCAGCGGCCGGCCGCGGCGGCGTGGCCGTTCGCACGCGCCGGCCTGCCGCCGCCGAGCAGGCGCGACCAGAAGCCGCCCTCCTCCACCTCTGCGGGTTCCGCGACGCTGACGGCCTGGACGGGCACGGCGGGTGCAGGCGCCGGCACGGCGGCAGGCGACGGGGCCGGTGCAGGCTTGTGCGCCACCGGCGGCACAGGCGCCGCGGCAGGCGCCGCCGCCGGCAGCCCTCCGGCCTCGATGCGCGCCTTCAGGTTGGCGCCGAACTCCTCCCACAGCCGGTCGGCCTTGGTCTTCATCACCGACAGGCCGAAGGTGCCCAGGCGGCCCAGCAGGTCCACGCTGACCTTGATGCGCAGCTCGGTGCCGCCGTCGGCCGTGGGCGTGAGGAAGACCTCGCTGCGCTGCTTGAGCGAGCTGGCGACGGATGCGTCCTCGCCCGTGCCCTCGGCGCACAGGTACTCCGGCGCACGCTGCTCGGTGATGTGGGTGCGCAGCTTGAACTTGGCGCTGATGAAGGCGATCTTCTGGTGCATCACCGCCACGTATTCCGTGGGGCTGACGACGTCGATCGACTTCATGCCGGGCACGGCGCCGGCCATCACCTGCGGGTCCAGCAGCAGGGCCCACACCTGCTCGCGCGGGGCCGACACGGCCAGGGTCTTCTCAATCTCCATGGTTCATCTCCTCGGCCGCGTGCAGCACCGACTCCACGATCTGCGTGTAGCCGGTGCAGCGGCACAGGTTGCCCGACAGGCCGTGACGCACCTCGTCGCAGCTCGGCCGGGGGGTGTTCTTGAGCAGGTCGCACGAGGCCATGATGAAGCCCGGCGTGCAGTAGCCGCACTGCAGGCCGCCGCACTGCATGAAGTTCTTCTGCAGCGGGTGCAGCTCGTCGCCCTGGGCCAGCCCTTCGATGGTGGTGAGCTCGCGGCCCTGCACCTGCACGGCCAGCATCAGGCAGGACTTGACGACCTCGCCATCGAGCAGCACCGAGCAGGCGCCGCAGATGCCCGTCTCGCAGCCGCGCTTGGTGCCCGTGAGGTGCAGGTCGTCGCGCAGGAAGTCCGCGAGCAGCCGGCGCGCGGGCACCTCGACGCTGTGGGCCTCGCCGTTGACGGTGCATTCGATGCGGTGGGTGCTCATGCGGCAACTCCTTCGTCGATCGACAGGCCGAACAGCTCGGCCACTGTGCGGCGCGCCACTGCGCGCACCATGTCGCGGCGGAATTCGGCGCTGCCGCGCAGGTCTTCCACGGGCGTGATGTCCTGCGCCACGATGTCGGCCACCTCGGCAGCGACCTCGGGCGTGATGCTTCGGCCTTCGAGGAAGGCTTCGGCGCGCCGCAGCCGCGTGGGGATGGGCGTCGATGCACCGACGGCAATGCGCGCCTCGCGGCACAGCGCGCCCTCGCGCCGCGCCACCAGGGCGACGCTCGCCAGCGGCCGGTGCTCCGCCGCCGTGCGCAGGAAGCGCGAGTACACCCCCTCGGTGCCGGCGGCCAGCGGCGGCACGCGGATCTCCAGCACGATCTCGTCGGGCTCCAGCGCCGTCACGTAGTAGTCGACCAGGAATTCCTCGATCGAGAGCACGCGCTCGCCGCGCGCGCTGCCCAGCACCACCTGTGCATTCAGCGCCATCAGGCAACCGGGCGGGTCGGTGGACGGGTCGGCATAGCAGAGGTTGCCGCCGATCGTGCCCTGGTTGCGCACCTGCGGGTTGGCCACGCGCGCCGCCATGCTCGCCAGCACCGGCGCGTGCTGCCGCACCAGGGGCGAGCGCGCCACGTCCGCATGCCGCGCCAGCGCGCCGATGCGCAGGCCCTGCGCCGCGTCGAAGCCGATGCCGCGCAGGCGCTCGATCCCCGCCACCGAGATCAGATGCGTCGGCGCCAGCATGCGCTGGCGCATGCCCAGCATCAGCGCAGTGCCGCCGGCGATCACGCGCACCTCGTCGCCCAGGTCGGCCAGCATGCGGCTGGCTTCCTCGACCGAGGCGGGCTCCAGCCAGTCGAACTCACGCATGGACCGCTCCTTCTTCTTTTTTCCTGGCGCGCAGCGCGGCCAGCACCTTCTCGGGCGTGATGGGCAGCTCGGTGATGCGCACGCCCACCGCGTCTTCCACCGCGTTGGCGATGGCCGGCGCGCCGGGCAGGATGGCCGTCTCGCTCGCGCCCTTGGCGCCGTAGGGGCCGTTGGGGTCGTTGGACTCGACAAGGCCGCCGCGCAGCTCGGGCAGCGCGTCGGCGGTGGGCAGGGTGTAGTCGGCGAAGTTGCCGTTGGCCAGGCGCCCGCTCTCGTAGTGCAGCTGCTCGTACAGCGCCCAGCCGATGGCCTGCGCCGCGGCGCCGTTGGACTGGCCGTGCACGGCGATCGGGTTGAGCGCCTTGCCGCAGTCGTCGGCGACGTAGCTGTCGAGCACGGTCACGCGGCCGGTCTCGGTGTCGACCTCCACCTCCACCGCCTGGGCGGCGTAGGAGTAGGCCGGCGCGATGTTGCCGTAGAGCTGGTCGTCGTGCATCACGGTCTTCGGGTCCCAGGTGCCGCTGACCTGGATGCCGCCGCCGCCGTGGCGCCAGACGGCCTGGCGCGCCAGCTCGGCCAGCGTGGCGCGCTGCTCGGGCCGGTCGGTGACGAACACCGCGCCGCCGCCGATGGACAGCTGCGCCGGCTCCACGCCCCAGCGCGGCGCGGCCAGCGCGAACAGCTCGTCGCGCGCCTTGCGCCCCGCCACGATGGCGGCGTTGCCGCCCGACATGGTCACGCGCGAGGCCAGCGTGCCCACCGCCACCGGCGCCACGTCGGTGTCGGGCGGCACGACGTGCACGTCGGCCAGCGGCAGGCCCAGTTCGTGCGCGACGATCTGGCTGAGCATGGTGGACGCGCCCTGCCCCATGTCGCACTCGCCGCTGATGACGTTCACGCGCCCGTCCTCGTTGATCTTCACGACGACGGTGGAGCCGTCCCAGTTGCCGATGGTGCGGTTGCCGCTGACGTGCATGGCGGCGGCCATGCCCACGCCGCGGCGCTTCACGCCGGCGGCCCTGGGCGCGCCGCGCTTGGCAGCCCAGCCGATGGCCGCGGTCGCCTGCTCGATGCATTCGACCAGCCCGTTGCTGCCGATCTGCCAGCCGTGCACCGAGACCCCGCCGGCCGGCAGCACGTTGCGCCGGTGCACCTCCACCGGGTCCAGGCCGAGCTGGCCGGCCATGACGTGGATGTGGCTGTTGAGCGCGAACAGCATCTGCGTGCCGCCGAAACCGCGGAAGGCGCCGCGCGGCGGGTTGTTGGTGTAGTACAGCGTGGCATGCGAGCGCACGTTGCCGTTGCGGTGCATGTTGTCGCTGCGCATGGCGCTCACGTGCATCACGTCGCCGGCCAGGCCGGCGTAGGCGCCGCACTCGGCCAGGATGCGCACCTCCTTCGCGACGATCAGGCCTTCGCGGTCCATGCCCAGCCTGAGCGTGATGCGCTCCGGCACGCTGGCGCAGCAGGCCTGGAAGTCCTCCAGCCGGTTGTTGACCAGGCGCACCGGGCGCTTCGTCTTCAGCGCCAGCAGGCCGGCGACGAGCTGGTTGTCGTCTTCCACGATCTTGCCGCCGAAGCCACCGCCGGTGGTGGCCTGGATCACGCGCACGCGCGAGACCGGCAGGCCCAGCGTGGCCGCCACCTGCATGCGCACCAGATTCACGGCCTGGGTGGAAGTCCACAGCACCAGGCGGCCGTCCGGATCGAGCGCGGCGACGGTGGCCATCGGCTCCATGTAGCCGGGGTACTGCGAGTGCGTGCTGTAGGTGGCCTCGTGCACCAGATGGGCCGAGGCGAAGGCGGCGTCCACGTCGCCGCGCTCGAAGCGGATCTCGTGGCCGACGTTGTTCTCGCGGCCCGGGTGCACGGTGGGCGCCTCCTCGTCCATCGACTCGTCGATGCTGAGGATGGCGGGCAGCTCCTCGTACGCCACCTGGATCAGGTCGAGCGCGTCGCGCGCGATCTCCTCGGTGAGGGCGGCCACTGCCGCCACCTCCTCGCCGCAGTAGCGCACCACGCCTTGGGCGAGCACGGCGCGCTCCTTGTGGTGCACGCCCCAGAGCTGGGCCGGTGCGTCGTCGCCCGTGAGCACCGCCTTCACGCCCGGCAGCGCGCGCGCCGCCGAGGTGTCGATGGACACGATGCGCGCGTGTGGGTAGGGGCTGCGCAGCACCTTGCCGTGCAGCATGCCGGCCACCTTGATGTCGCCGGCGTAGATCGCGCGGCCCAGCACCTTGGCCCGGGCCGTCACCTGCGGAATCTCCACGCCCAGCGTGGAATGCGGCTGCGCCGGCTGCACGCCTTCCGGCACGGCCTTGGCAAGCGGCTTCATCGCGGCCTCACTCGGCACTGATGCCCAGGTCGCGGATCGCCTTGCCCATCACCGCGTACTCGCGCTGGTTCAGCCTGGCGAGCACGTCCGGCGCGCCGCCGGCCGGCAGGGCGCCGAAGACGGCCAGCTTCTCGACCACCTCCGGCTCCTTGAGGATCGCGTTCAGGTTTTCGTTGAGCAGCTTGACCACCGCCGCCGGCGTGCCCTTGGGCGCGAAGAAGCCGTTCCAGGCGCCGACCACCACGTCCTTGTAGCCCAGCTCCACCAGCGTCGGCACCTCGGGCGCCAGCCTGCTGCGCTGCGCGTCGCCGATCGCCAGCGGGATCAGCTTGCCGGTGCCCAGGTACTGGCGCACCGCGCCGATGGTCACCCAGGCCGTGTCCACGTGCCCGGCCACCACGTCGTTGACCGAGGGGCCGACCCCGCGGTAGGGCACGTGCGAGAACTTCACGCCGGCGGCCTTGTTCAGCCACTCGCCGACGATGTGCATGGGCGAGCCGGCGCCGGGGCTGGCGTAGGAGACCGACTTGCCGGCCTTGGCCGCCGCCACCAGCTGGGGCAGCGTCTTCGCACTGCCCAGCGCCGCGGGGTTGCCCACCAGCACCAGCGGCTGGGTGGCGGTGTTGATGACGGCCTCGTAGCCGCCCAGCACGTCGTAGCTGGCGGCGCCGGAGAGCTTCATCACCATCGGCGCGGTGGTGAAGGGGTTGGGCGTGAACAGCAGCGTGTAGCCGTCCGGCGCGGCGCGGCCGACGTGGCCGTTGCCGATGGCGCCGCCGGCGCCCGGCCGGTTGTCGATGATGACGGACTGCTTGATGCGCTGGCCCAGCTTCTCGGCGAACAGGCGCGCGATGGCGTCGGTGTCGCCCCCGGGCGGGTACGAGACCACCACGGTGACCGGCTTGGCGGCGGGATAGTCGCCCTGGGCCAGGGCGGGCAGCGCGGCCAGGGCGCTGGCAGCCAGCGCGGCGGCGAGAACATGACGGCGGATCGTGGGCATCGAAGGCTCCTCGTGGGTGGCCGGCCGCCGGCAGGCGGCCGAAAGGGGGCAGGGAACAGACAGGCGCTTGATTTGATTCATATATGAATCAAAGAACCGCTAAAGGAACGATGCGAATTTTGTGTCTATAGTTGATTCATCAATTAAAGGGTAAACCCTTTAATCAGCTGGGTGCCCCGCCCTAATCCGCTCACTGGCGAGAAGGCTTGCATCTGCATGGAAGAATGGCCGTTTCCATGAGCGACGCCCCCTCCTCCACCCCCTGGTCCGACCTGGACGAGCACGGCACCGGCCTGACCGTCGATGCCTTCATCACCACCCTGATGAGCCAGGTGGGCAACGCCTTGCGGCGCCAGCTCACGGTGCCCTATGCCGAGCAGTTCGGGCTCACGGTGTCGGAGTGGCGCCTGCTCTCGCTGGTGGCGCACGCCGGGCGCATCGTCTTCGGCGAGCTGGTCGCGCAGTCCACCTCCGACAAGGCGCTGGTCAGCCGCACGCTCAAGCTGCTGGAGGGGCGGCGCCTGGTGCGGCTGGAGACCGAGGGCACCGGCCCGCGCAAGAAGACCTGGTGCCACATCACGCCCGAGGGCGAGGCGCTGCACCGCCAGGCCATCCCGATCGCCCGGGCGCGGCAGGCGGCCGCCATCCGCGTGCTGCCGCCCGAGGAGCGCGACGCCATGTACCGCGCCTTGATGCGCCTGCGCGCGCACTGCCTGCAGGCCGACGCCCGGCCCACCGCGGACGACGTGCCCGGGCTGGATATCTGAACGGATGCTGCCGGGCGGCGGCTCAGCCGCCCGCCCCGCGCGCGCGCCACAGCGCCTCGGCGCGCGCCAGGTCGGCCACGGTGTCGACGTCGGTGACGATGCCCTCGTCATCCACCGGCACTTCCACCAGCGCGCCCGCCTCGCGCTGCGCGCGCAGCACCGGCGCGGCGCCCTGCGCGCCGGCCAGAGCTGCCAGCGCCGGCCCGCAGGCGGCGCTGAAGCCCACCGGGTGGCCGCGTTCGCCGCCGTGCACCGGCTGCGCCGCGCCCGCGCCGGCGGCCAGCGCCTCGGCCACACGGCGCAGCGTGTCCGGCCTGACCAGCGGCAGGTCGGCCGGCAGGACGAGCCAGCCGCCCGCTCCGCGCGTGGCGCGCACGGCGGCTGCGATGGAGTCGCCCATGCCGGGGTGGCCGGCGTCCTCCACGTGCCAGGGCAGGCCGCTGGCGCGCACAGCCTCCAGCGTGCACTCGATCACCGGCCGCCCGCCCAGCAGCGCCTGCAGCTTGTGCACCTGCCCGCCGGAGGCGCGGAAGCGCTCGCCCCGGCCCGAGGCGAGCACCAGGACCACGGGCAGGCCGGTCATGTCAAGACGTGGTCGCGGGGCTGCGGCTGCGGTGGCCAGTCAAGTTCGCCGATGGACTCCCGCAGCGAGGTCTCGATGGTCCAGCACATCGCGTCGAGCGCCAGCGCGTTGGACGCGGTGCCGAAGGGCTCTTCCAGCTCCGAGCCCAGCGCCTCCAGCGCGAAGAAGGTGTAGGCCACGAAAACCACGATCACCGGCGTCATCGGGCCGATCGAATCCACCAGCCCGAAGGGCAGCAGCAGGCAGTACAGGTAGATGGTGCGATGGATGATGACGCCGTAGGTGAAGGGGATCGGCGTGCTGTCCAGCCGCTCGCAGCCGCCCACGGCGGCGCCGATCTGCGCCAACGGCTGCTCCAGCGCCGGCACCACGGCCGGCGCGACGCGGCCCTGGCGGCGCATGTCGCGCAGCCACTCGCCGGCCATCAGCAGCAGGGCGGCCGCCGGGTAGCGCGCCGCGCCGGCGCGCGCCGCCTCCTCCGGCGGCAGCAGCCGGGCCAGGTCGGCCGCGGCGTCGCTGCCGCGCAGCTGGTGGCGCAGCGCGTGGACCAGCGCGATCAGCCGGTGCGCCAGCACCGGGGCATGGCCCTCGCCGTCCACCAGCGTCTGCGCCTGCCGCACGGCGGCGCGGCACTCGACCAGCAGCGCGCCCCACAGCGTGCGCGCCTCCCACCAGCGGCCGTAGCTGGTGCCGTTGCGAAAGCCCAGGAAGATCGCCAGCGTCAGCCCGATCAGCGAGAAGGGCACGAAGTTCATCGGCACCTTCCAGCGCAGCACGTGCCCGTGCAGCAGCGTCACCAGCACCGCCAGCGCCAGCGTGCCCAGCAACTGCGGCAGGATCTGCGACAGGATCGAGCCTCGCCAGACGAACAGCAGGCGCAGCCAGTGGGGACGGGGACGCACGATCATGGGAGGGCGATGTTATGCGCGCGGGGCGCGCGCACAATCGGCGGCCATGAGCGACCTGCCCCACTCCATCGCCTCGCTGCGCAAGAGCTACGAGCGCGCCGAACTCGACGAGGCCCACAGCGCCAGCGATCCGCTGGCCCAGTTCGAGCGCTGGCTGTCCGAGGCCATCGCCGCCCAGGTGCCCGAGCCCAACGCCATGACGCTGGCCACCGTGGGCAGCGACCTGCGCCCCTCCACGCGCATCGTGCTCGTCAAGGGCTACGACGCGCGCGGCATCGTCTGGTACACCAACTACGACAGCCGCAAGGGCCAGGAGCTGGCCGGCAACCCGTACGCCGCGCTGCAGTTCCACTGGGTCGAGCTGGAGCGCGTGGTGCGCATCGAGGGCGTGGTCGAGAAGGCCGGCGACGCCGAGAGCGACGCCTACTTCGCCAGCCGCCCGCTGGACTCGCGCATCGGCGCCTGGGCCAGCCCGCAGAGCCAGGTGATCGAAGGCCGCTCGGTGCTGGTGGCCAACGCCGCGAAGTACAGCGCGAAGTTCCTGCTCAACCCGCCGCGCCCGCCGCACTGGGGCGGCTTCCGCCTGGTGCCCGACCGCTGGGAGTTCTGGCAGGGCCGCAAGAGCCGGCTGCACGACCGGCTGCGCTACCGTGTCGAAGGCGGCGCCTGGATACGCGAGCGCCTGGCACCGTAAAGTGAAACACCCCCAGTCTTCGCGGACTTCGTTCCGCTTCGCCAACCCCCTCCAGGGGGCACACCCAGCGGCCTGGCACAGCCAGTTCCGCGGGTGTTCCCGCATGGCCTGCTCCGCGGCCTTCTGAACCGCGACCGGCCGGGTACCGTTTCATGCAATGCGGGAGCGCGCAGCGCCATGGACACCTGATCCCATCTACAGAACTGCCATCAGCGCCATCGCGCCCGACACGGTGACGAGCGCCAGCAGCGTGGACACCACCACGCTGGCGGTCACCAGTTCCTCCGCCACGCGGTAGCGCTGCGCGAACATGAACACGTTGGCGCCGATGGGCATGGCGGCGGCCACCACCATCACCGTGAGCGGCAGGCCGTGCACGCCCAGGGCCCAGCCGATGGCCAGCACCAGCAGCGGGTGCACCAGGTTCTTGGCCACGGCCTGCACCAGCGCGCCGCGCAGGTGGGAGCCCACGGGCGTCGCGGCCAGCGTGATGCCCACCAGCACCAGCGCCATCGGCGCGAAGGCCTGGCCCAACCACTGCAGCGGGCGGTCGATGGCTTCCGGCATCGTCCAGCCCGTGGCGGCGAACAGCAGGCCGGCGGGCACCGGCAGCACCACCGGGTGCAGCACCGCGTTGCGCACCGCGCGCAGCACCGTCGCCAGCACGTGGCGGCGGCCGGGCTCCTCGCGCGCCGCGGCGAGTTCCAGCACCACCGTGGCGCCGGTCAGCAGCGTCAGCGAATGCAGCGACACCAGCGTGAGCAACGTCACCAGCCCCTCCGGCCCGTAGGCCAGCCCGACCAGCGGGATGCCG
The DNA here is from genome assembly GCF_000745855.1 of Xenophilus azovorans DSM 13620. Lineage (GTDB taxonomy): Bacteria > Pseudomonadota > Gammaproteobacteria > Burkholderiales > Burkholderiaceae_C > Xenophilus > Xenophilus azovorans. The sequence goes on along the minus strand of NZ_JQKD01000007.1, from coordinate 203,405 downwards.
ATCATCACGGTGTTGCTGTAGGTGTTGGCCAGCGCCAGCACCGCCGCCTCGCGGTTGAAGCCGCGCAGCAGCAGCGTGGCGCCGTAGATGAGGCCGGCTGCAATGAAGTACGCCGCCACGGGCTTCAGGCTCAGCTCGCCCAGGTGCACCGTGCTCATCGAGCGGAACAGCAGCGCCGGCGCCAGCAGCACGAAGATCAGGTTCGACAGGTCGCGGATCGCCGCCGGCGCGATCCAGCCGCGCCGCCCCGCCACCCACCCCGCCGCGATGAGCAGGACGACGGGCAGCAGCGAGGAGACGACGGGCAGGTTCACCGGTCGAGCATAGCGGGCCGCACGGCGGCGGCCCGCGCCGCCGCGCCCGTCAGAAGCTCACGCGCATGCCCACCGTCACCGTGCGGCCGCGCAGCGGTGCGGCGTCCTTGATGAAGGAGGTGTGCGCGAAGGCGAGCCGGTCGGTCAGGTTGTCCGCGCGCAGGTAGAACTGCGTGTCCAGCCGGTCGATGCGGGTGCTGTACGCCAGGCCCAGGTTGAGCATGGTGTAGCCCGGCGTCCAGGTCTCGTAGGCGGCGATGCGGCGCTGGCTGGCCATGCGGTACGCCTCCACCCAGCCGCTCCAGCCCTGGTAGCTGGCGTTCACCCGCACGCCCAGGCGCTGCGCCGGAATGCGCGGCAGGTTGCGCGACGCCAGGCCGGACGCGTCGTCGAGCCGGCCGCGCACGTGGTCGCCGAACACCGTCACCGACAGGTGCTCACCCAGCTTCTGCTTCACGCTGCCCTCCAGCCCGGTGAAGGTGGCGTCGCGCTGCGCGTACTCGATGAGCTGCAGGCCCTCGTAGGCATCCAGCGTGTCGGCGTAGATGTAGTTCTTCACGCGGTTGTGGAAGCCCGACACCGAGAAGGTGGTGTCGCCCGCCGTCCGGGCGAGCGTGACGTCGATGTTGCGCGAGGTCTCCTTGCGCAGCCGGTCGTTGCCCACCTCGTAGGTGCGGGTCGCCAGGTGCAGGCCGTCGGCGTACAGCTCCTCGGCCGTGGGCAGGCGCTGGCTGCGCGTGAACGAGCCACCCAGCGACCAGCCCGGCGCAAAGCGCCACTGCGCGCCCAGCGAGAACGAGGTGCCGCGGTGGCTGGCATCGCGCTGCGTGAGCGAGTCGACGTCGATGCGCTGCCACTCGTGGCGCAGCGAGGCCTCGACGCGCACGTCGCCGAAGCGGCGCTCCTCCAGCGCGAACAGCGCGGTGCGGTTCGTGCGGGTGGGGGCGACGTAGGCCTCCTCGCCCAGCGCGCTGAAGCGGCGCTGCGATGTCTGCACGCCCAGCACGCCGCGCCAGCCGGCGATGGGCAGGTGCTCCAGCTCCAGCCGCGCGTCATGCGCCCGGTTGCGGAAGGTGGTGCTGATCTCCTGGCCCTCGATCTCGTGGTGGCGGTAGCGCGTGACGGCGGCGCGCAGGCGGGCGCGCGCGAAGCCGGGCAGCGGGTCGAGCAGCTCGCCACGCAGGTCGACGCGCTCGCTGCGCAGCTTCACCCACGGCGTGCCGTGCTCGTGTTCATGCTCGTGGTCGTGGTCATCGCCCTCGGCGTGATCGTGGTCCTCGTGCTCGTGATCCTCCTCGTCGCCGTGGTCGTGGTCGTGGCCGTGCGCGTCGCCCTCGGGGCAATGCAGGTGGCTGCCGTGCGGGTGGCAGCCCTCGAAGGCGTGGCTGTGGCCCGGCAGGCCGTAGCGGCTGCTCTGCAGGCTGTAGGCCAGCCCCAGGTAGCCGCGCGGCCCCACCCAGGACAGGCCCGCCCCGAAGTTCTCGGTGGCGTTGTCGCTGCCGGGCACGCGGGTGCCGCCCGACCAGTGCCGCCCCACGCGGTAGTCGTGCGCCTCGCGGCGCGAGCCTTCCAGGTGCAGCACCAGGTGGTCGCCCAGCGCCGTCGTGAGGTCGAAGGCGCCGGCCGCCTCGCGCGCGCCGCTGCGGCCCTGCAGCTCCACGCTGCCCTCGAAGCCGTTGTCGGGCCGCCGCGTGGGCACGCGGCGGTCGAGCACGTTGACCACGCCGCCCACCGCGCCGCCGCCGTACAGCAGCGCGGAGGGCCCGCGCAGCACCTCGATCTGGCGCGTGAGCAGCGGCTCGGACACCACCGCGTGGTCGGGGCTGATGGTGGAGGCGTCCTGGATCTCGGCGCCGTCGCCCAGCACCTTGACGCGCGGGCCGTCCATGCCGCGGATGATGGGCCGGCTGGCACCGGCGCCGAAGTGCGTGGCGCGCACACCGGGCTCGCCTTCCAGCGTGTCGCCCAGGTTGGCGCCGCGGCGCAGCACCAGGTCTTCGCCCTCCAGCACGCTGGAGGGGGTGACCATGTCGTTCTCGCCCAGTTCCAGCCCGCTGGCGGACACGGTGACCGGCGGCAGCGCCCGGGTGTCGCCGGGCGTCTGCGCCCAGGCGGTGGAGGACAGCGCGGCGATGGCGGTGGAAACGGCGCTCAGGCGCAGCAAGGCGGCGGCGCCGGAGGCGCCGCCCAGGGAAAAGCATGTCATGTGGAATTCGCTCGTTGAACAGGCACGCCCCGCTGCCATGCCGGCATGGCACGGCCAACCGGCAGGACGGCAGCAGGACAGGGCCCCGCGATCGCAGGGGACGCGAGGGACCGGGGGAGGTTCAGCGAGCGGGGGGCGGCCCGCGGGCGTCGAACAGCAGGACCCAGCGCGCCAGCGCTTCGCCCTGCATGAAGTCGAAGACGGCGGTGGGCAGCACCACCGGCAGCAGCAGCGCCGCCACCGAAGGCATCGCGCTGCCGTGCGCGAGCTGGTCGTACAGCCGGCACTGCAGGTCGCCGTCGTCGTGGCCGCCGAACAGCGCCAGCAGCCCGTGCGCGTGCGCGTGGTGGCCGTCGTGCGAGGCGGCCGCATGCGCGCCGTGGACGTGCGCGCCGGCGGCCGGCGCCGGGTCGTGCATCACCCGGTGCAGGTGCCCCAGCGTGGCGGCGAGCACCACGGCCAGGGCCAGCAGCCACGCCAAGCCAGCCGCACGGGAGGTGCGGGTGGCGGGCGAGAAGGAGGGTGCGGCGGTCACGAGGCCGGACATTGTGCCAGCCGCCGCCGGGGCATGCGCCCGGTCGGGCTCTCGGGCGCTCAGTCCTTGCGCATGCGCTCGCCGAAGGTCTTGCGGAACTTCTCCACCTTGGGCGCGACCACGAAGGCGCAGTAGCCCTGCCCGGGGTGCTTCAGGAAATAGTCCTGGTGGTAGTCCTCCGCCGGCCAGTAGGACGCCAGCGGCGCCACCTCGGTGACGATGGGCACGCCGCCGTACGCCTGGTGCGCCGCCAGCTCCGCGATCACCTCGCGCACCGTCTGCTGCTGGGCGTCGGTGGTGGTGTAGATGGCGCTGCGGTACTGCGTGCCCACGTCGTTGCCCTGGCGGTTCAGCGTGGTCGGGTCGTGCACGACGAAGAAGATCTCCAGGATCTCGCGCAGGCCGATGCGCTGCGGGTCGAACTGCACCTTGACCACCTCCGCGTGGCCGGTGCTGCCGCTGCACACCTGCTCGTAGGTCGGCTGCGGCTGGTGGCCGTTGGCGTAGCCGGACTCGACGTCCGTCACACCCTCCACGCGGTCGAACACCGCTTCGGTGCACCAGAAGCAGCCGCCGCCGAGGACGATGGTTTCGAGGGGGTCCGGGGAAGACGATGGCATGGCAGTGGACATGGGAGACTCTCCAGGAGGAGATTGTGGCGGGTTGACGCCATTCGAGTGCCTCACTACATTACTAACCCGCGAGTCATTAGCGTCATGCCCTCCTCCTCCGGTTTCTTCAGCGACAAGCGCTGTCCCATCCGCGCCAAGCGCGAGCGGCGCAAGGAAGCGCGCCCCGGCGAACTGCTGGAGGCGGCGCTGGAGCTGTTCGTCGAGAAGGGCTACGCCGCCACCCGCTCCGAGGAGGTGGCCGTGCGCGCCGGCGTGTCCAAGGGCACGCTGTTCCTCTACTTCCCGAGCAAGGAGGAGCTGTTCAAGGCCGTGGTGATGGAGAACATCGCCGGCCGCTTCGGCGGCTGGAACACGGAGTTCGAGCAGTTCGAGGGCAGCACGCCGGAGATGCTGCGCTACTGCCTGGCAACCTGGTGGGAGCACGTCGGCGCCACCCGCGCCTCGGGCATCACGAAGCTGATCCTGAGCGAAGGCGGCAACTTCCCCGAACTGGCCGCGTTCTACCGGCGCGAGGTGGTGGCGCCGGGGCATGCGCTGCTGCGGCGCATCCTGCAGCGCGGCATCGAGCGCGGCGAGTTCGACCCGGGCATCGACGTGCAGCACGCGATCTACGCCATCGTCTCGCCCATGCTCTTCCTCATGCTGTGGAAGCACTCGGCCAACGTGTGCGTGGAGGAAGGCGTGCCGCTCGACCCGCCGCGCTACATCCAGGCGCAGGCCGACACCCTCCTGCGCGGCCTGTGCACGCCGGCCGGCCGCGCCAGTGACGGCGGCCCGGCCTCCTAGAATCGAAAGTTTGTCTTCCCCGCCCTCTTTCCTTGCCTCGACGGAGCAGCCCATGACCCCTCCCGCGACCCCCGAACAGCTTCGTTTCAACATGATCGAGCAGCAGATCCGCCCCTGGAACGTGCTCGAGGCCGACATCCTGGACCTGCTGTCCGTCGTGCGGCGCGAGGACTACGTGCCCCCCGCGCACCGGTCGCTGGCCTTCTTCGACATGGAGATCCCGCTGGGCGACGAGCCCGGGCAGTGCATGCTCTCGCCCAAGGTCGAGGCCCGCACGCTGCAGGACCTGCGCATCCAGCCTGCGGAAAAGGTGCTGGAGATCGGCACCGGCTCCGGCTACATGGCCGCGCTGCTGGCGCACCGCGCCGCCCAGGTGCTGACGCTGGAGATCGACGAAACCCTGGCGCAGCGCGCCGCCGAGACGCTGCGCAGCCACGGCGTGGCCAACGCCGAGGTGCGCCACGCCGACGGCGCCAAGCCGCTGCCCAGCGGCCCGATGTTCGACGTGATCGTGCTCAGCGGCTCGGTCGCCAAGGTGCCGCAGAACCTGCTGGGCTCGCTCAACATCGGCGGGCGCCTGTTCGCCATCGTCGGCGAGGAACCGATGATGCGCGCCCACATCGTCACCCGCACCAGCGAAGGCCAGTGGGAGACCGCGCAACCCTGGGACACGGTGGCGCCGCGCCTGTTGAACTTCCCCGAGCCCTCGCGCTTCAGCTTCTGAGGCCCGCACCGCCCATGATCGACCAAGTCCGCCCCGCCGACCTCGCCGCCTGGTTCGCCCAGGCGCCCGACGCCGCCCCCGTGCTGCTCGACGTGCGAGAACCCTGGGAGGTGCAGACCGCCCGCGTCGCGCCCGAGGGCGTCACCGTGCTGTCGATCCCGATGAACACCCTTCCCGCCCGGCTGGCCGAGCTGGACCCGTCCCGCCGCATCGCCTGCCTGTGCCACCACGGCGGCCGCAGCCAGCATGTGGCGATGTTCCTGGCGCAGCAGGGCTACGAGCAGGTGGCCAACGTGGCCGGCGGCATCGACGCGTGGGCAGCCACGGTCGATCCCACCCTGCCCCGCTACTGATCGGCCGGAGGCCCTTCACCCATGCGCGCGCCGCGGTCCCGCATCGCCTTCGGCCTCGCCGCGCTGCTGCTCATGGCGGCCGGTGCGCGGGCGCAGAGCCTGATCGAGCTGTACGAGTCCGCCCGCGCGCACGACGCCACCTGGCAGGCCGCGCAGGCGCAGCACGAGGCCACGCTGGCCCGCGCCGAGCAGGCCAGGGCCGGGCTGCTGCCGCAGGTGGGACTGCAGGCGGGCATCTCGCGCACCGAGGCCGACATCCGCACCGACGCCGGCACCGGCCCGCGCAACTTCAACACGCAGCAGATCGGCGTGCAGGCCACGCAGCCGATCTACCGCCCGGCCAACCTGGCCACCTACGAGCAGGGCAAGCGCCAGCACGAGATCGCCCGCGCCCAGCTCGCGCTGGCCGAGCAGGACCTGATCGTGCGCGTGAGCCAGGCGTATTTCGACGTGCTGGCCGCGCAGGACACGCTGCGCCTGGTGCAGGCGCAGAAGGCCGCGGTGGGCGAGCAGCTGGCCGCCGCGAAGCGCAACTTCGAGCTGGGCAACGCCACCGTCACCGACACGCGGGAGGCCGAGGCGCGGCACGACATCGTCGTCGCGCAGGAGATCGCCGCCGCCAACGAGCTGCAGGTGCGCCGCCTGGCACTGGACCAACTGGTGGGCCGCAGCGGCACCGCGCCGCTGCCGCTGGCCGAGCCCGTGGTGCTGCCGGCGCCGGCGCAGGGCGACATCGCCGGCTGGGTGGCACAGGCCGAGGCGTCGCACCCCGCCCTCGCCCAGGCCCGGCTGGCGCTGGACGTGGCGGGGCTGGAGATCGACAAGGCCCGCGCCGGCCACAAGCCCGCCATCGACGCCACGCTCGGCTACAGCGTGGTCAACAACCCGCAGGGCGTGATCGACTCCGCGATGCGCACCCGCATCCACGCCGCGCAGGTGGGCGTGCAGTTGACGATGCCGCTGTTCGCCGGCTTCGCCATCGAGAACCGCGTGAAGGAAACCATCGCGCTGGAAGACCAGGCGCGCGCCCAACTGGCCGATGCGCGGCGCAGCGTGACGCAGGCGACGCAGGCCGCCTTCCTCGGCCTGCAGGCCGGCGCGGGCCAGGTCAGGGCGCTGGAGGCGGCCGAGGCCTCCAGCCAGAGCGCACTGGACGCCAACCGCATGGGCTACCAGGTGGGCGTGCGCATCAACATCGACGTGCTCAACGCCCAGAGCCAGCTCTACCAGACCAAGCGCGACCTGGCCGTGGCGCGCTACAACCTGCTGATGGGCCAGCTCAGGCTGCGCCAGGCGGCCGGCACGCTGACGGCGGAGGACCTGCGGCCGGTCAACGCGGCGCTGGCCGCGGTGGCGCAGTCATCGCGTTGAGGAGACGCGCGGCGGGCCGGCTCATGCCGCGAACCTGGCCGCATGCGCGCGGAAATTCGCATTGCGCTCGTCGAGCGCCGCCTGCGTCAGCGGCACCATGATCGGGGCGCCCTCCCTGGCGAAAGCCTGGCACTGTTCCACGTAGGGGCGCAGGCGCTCGTGGTGGACGGGTGACGCGGCGCCCATGTCGCCGCCGTGCTCGGTCCATGCGTTCGCCAGGATCTCCGCCGACACCATCGCCAGCGTCGTCCCCATGCCCGACAGCAGCGCGGCGCAGTGGCCCGCGTCGCCGATGACCGCGACGTTGCCGTTGATCCAGCCCGGCATGTGGGTCTGGCTGACCGAGTCGAAGTAGAAGCCCCTGGCCGCGGGATCAGTGAACGCCGCGCGCATCGCGGGCACCTGCCATGTGTCGATGCGCGAAAGGAACCGGTCGATCAGGCCGCGCTGCGCGTCGAGATCGCGGTAGTCGTAGTCGATCTCGGGGCTGGCGGCGAGCATCATCCCCTGCGGGCCGTCGCCCGCGTCGCGGACGACGAGCGTGAGGCCGGGCACGTTGAGCATGGCGCGGTGCCACGCCCGGTCGGCCGGAAGATCGACGAGCGCGACGTAGTAGCCGAAGTGCCGGACATAGTCCTTCTCGGGGCCGAAGGCGAGCCGGCGCACGTTGGAGTGCAGGCCGTCGGCGCCGACCACGAGGTCGTAGCGACCCCGCCGGCCGTCCATGAAAGCAACGTCCACGCCGCCGGGGCCGTCGGCGATCGACGCGATGGACGCCCTGAAGCGGAACTCGACGCCCTCGGGAACGGCATCCCGCAGGATCCGGTTGAGCCGGTCCCGCGTGATCTCGACGTCGTCGTCGGTCTCGTTGGCGAACCAGCGCAGATCGAGGGTCGCGACCTGCGCTCCCGTGCCGTCGAGGACCGGCGCCGGCTCCACGATGGAGACCTTCTGCTCGGCGATCTTGGCCAGGATGCCCATCCGCTGCGCGGTCCCGAGCGCGCGTCCGCGAACGTCGATGGGCGCGCCGCCCGGCCGCAGGCCGTCGGCGCGCTCGACGACGGTCACCCGGTGGCCGAGTCGGGCGAACCAGCAGGCCGCCGAAAGGCCGGCCATGCTGGCGCCGGAGATGAGGACGTCCATGGGGCTGCTCCTTTCCCTGCCGGGGCCTACAGCTTGAATTCCCTGGCCATCCGGATCACGGCCTGCCTGTCGAAGGCGTTGATGTCGTCGATCAGCTCGTTGGTGAACAGGCGGCTCGGGTCGCCGAGTTGCTCGGCCAGCTTCGGGTTCCTGCTGCTCTCGGCGGCCATGTCGATGTTCGCCTGCCACTCGGCGAGCGACGACGCGCCCATGCGCTGGTCCGGGTCGTCGGGCCGGCGCATCCAGCTCTCTCTGCGGTCCTTGAGGATGAAGCCCAGTTCCTTGCGCGCCTCTTCCTCGCTGCGGCCCTTGGGCCGGCTCTCGGGGTACACCGCCCAGTGCAGGTCGATCGCCGCATCGAGGTTGGCATGCGAGAAGACGGTCGACTTCGCCACGCCCTGGAACAGCGCCACCAACGCCTTGCGCTGCTCCTTCAGCAGCTTGCGCGGCACGCACAGCCAGCCCGAGCCCACCTGCGCGAACTTCGGCGTGAGCGGCACGTAGCGCAGCCGGGTCCCCACCAGCTCGATGCGGGCGGCGGCGGTGTCGAAGGCCACCATCGCGTCCACGCGGTCGTTGTCGATCGCCGCGCCGGCCGGCGCGCCGTCGCCGACGGCGATGTACTCGCACTTGTCGTCCTTCAGGCCCAGTTCGGCCAGCATGGTCCTGGTGATGACGATGCCAGTGTCGCCCTGGCTGCGCACGCCGATGCGCTTGCCCGCGAGGTCCGCGGCCGACCGGATCGGGCTGTCGGGCTTGACCACGATCACGTTCGCATTGCGCGGCAGCCACTTGTAGACGCTCACCAGGTCGAGCGACGGGTCCTTCGCCATCGCGGGCAGCAGGATGCCCGGCACCGCGGGCCCGAAGTCCACATGCCCGGCGCGCAGGCTCTGCAGCGCCTGCGTCATGCTCGACATGTTGACGTACTCCACATCGACGCCGTTCGGCTTGTAGAAGTCCAGCCTCGGATGCTGGCCCGCGGTGACAAAACACTGCTGCGGATCGTTCACCGCCGCGGTGTTCGCCACCTTCATCACCCGCACACTCTGCGCCAGCGCCGGCAGGCCGCCGGCCATGCCCAGGGCGCCGAGGCTCAGGCCGAAGTCACGTCGCGTCAACATGATGGTTCACTCCTTCAGGGAAATGCAGGAACACCGAGGATTCAGACGTTCACCGTCCGCTGCGAGGTATCGGCCGGCATCCAGTGCAGCACGCGGCGCTGGATGCTGCGCAGGAGACCGGTGAGCACGATGCCGATCACCGACAGCACCACGCACACCGCGAAGCTGCCGCCGGTGTCGGCCTGCGCCTCCATCTGCAGGATGAGCACGCCCAGCCCGGCCTGCGCGCCGACGAACTCGCCGACCACCGCGCCGACCACGCTGAAGGCCGCGGCCATGTTCAGCCCCGCGAAGATGTAGGGCAGCGCGCTCGGGAACTTGGCCTTGCGGAAGATCTGCCACGGCGTCGCCGAGAGCGAGCGCAGCAGGTCGATGCGGTCCGCATCCACCGCCTTGAAGCCCGCGATGCTGGTCACCAGCACGGGGAAGAAGGTCAGCAGGCAGATGATCATCACCTTGGAGCCGATGCCGAAGCCCAGCCACACCACGATGATGGGCGCGACCGCCACCTTGGGCACGCTCTGCAGCGCGGCGACATAGGGCTCCAGCAGCGCCTCGACCTTCGGCATCTGCGACACCACGATGCCGATGGCCAGGCCGATGCCGCTGCCGATGAGGAAGCCCAGCAGGATCTCGGCCACGGTCACGCCGCCGTGGTACCAGAAGCCGTCCTTCGCCAGCGGTCCGGTCGCCAGGCCGCGCCACAGCGCGACCATGATGTCGCTCACCGGCGGCACCAGGTGCTTCGGCACCTTGAAGAGCCGCACGGCCGCCTCCCACGAGCCGAGCAGCGCCGCGAGCAGCAGGATCGACTGCACCCGCGTCGATGCGAGCGGATGGGCGCGGCGCCGCCCCGCCCTGGCGGGGCTCGGCGCGGGTGCCTCGGGCGGCACGACGGAATCGGTCTTGGCGAGCATGGCGGTGGTCATCGGGGGCCCCTGTCAATCAGTCAGTCAGTCGAACGAGGCGGCATGCGAGAAGCGTTCGCGGATCGATGCGGACGCAGCGGCGAAGGCCGGGTCCGACATCACCGCCATCGACCGCGGGCGCGGCAGGTCGATGGGCAGCACGCGCTCCAGCGTGCCGGGGCGCGGCGACATCACGAACACCCTGTCGCCGAGAAACACCGCCTCGGGGATCGAGTGCGTGATCAGCACCACCGTCTTGCCGCTCTCCATCCAGATGCGCTGCAGCTCCAGGTTCATCCGCTCGCGCGTCATCGCGTCGAGCGCGCCGAAGGGCTCGTCCATCAGCAGGATCTTGGGGTCGTGCAGGAGCGCCCGCGCGATCGAGGCGCGCTGCTGCATGCCGCCGCTCAACTGGCGCGGCAGCTTGTGCTCGAAGCCGTCGAGCCGGACCATGTGCAGCAGCTGCATCGCGCGCTCGCGCGCCGGCTTCACCGGCAGGCCGAGCACCTCGGCCGGCAGCATCACGTTCTCGAGGATGGTGCGCCACGGCAGCAGGATCGAGCTCTGGAACACCACGCCCACGTCGCGCCGCGTGCCGCGGATCGGCTGGCCGTCGAGCAGCACGCGGCCGATGTCGTAGTCGAGCAGGCCCGCGAGGATGCGCAGCAGCGTGCTCTTGCCGCAGCCGCTCGGGCCCACGATGGTCACGAAGCTGCCCTGCTCGATGCGGCAGTCGACGTCCTTCAGCGCGAGCACGCCCTCGCCGCCGTCGCCGAAGTGCTTCGACAGCCCTTCGATGCGGATGTAGTCGGGGCGCCCGCTCGCGCGTTCGTGGCTCGTGCTCATGGCTTGGCTCCTTCGAGCTTCAGGAAGCGGACGATGTGGTGCGCCAGCATCTCCGGCGCCTGCATCGCGGTGACGTGGCCGACGCCGTGCAGCAGCACGGCATCGGCGCCGCGGATGCGGCCTGCCATCGAGAGCGTCACGCCCGGCGGCACCACGCGGTCGAGTTCACCGGCCAGCACCAGCGTGGGCGCAACGATGTCGGCCACGCCTTCTTCGAGCGTGGTCTGCACGGTCGCGGCGCGCCGCGCGGACCGCGCCGACCCGGGCCGCGCGTTCGCGAACACGCGCCGCAGCTCCGGCCGCTGCCGGAGAAAGGCCTCGGGGAAGAACCAGGTCGCCAGTTCCTCCGCGGTGGCCGGCAGGCCGCGCCGCAGGTCGCCCAGGCGCCGTGCATCGGGGCACAGCTCCTCGTAGGGCCTGGGCAGCGGCCAGGTGCTGCCCAGCACGAGGTGGTCGACCGCGCGCGGATGCAGCAGCGCCAGCGCCTGCGCGACCCGGCCGCCGAAGGAGGAACCGAACACGTGCGCGCGCCGCAACCCCAGCGCCTTGATGAGCTGCTGCGCATCGCCGGCGAGGTCCGCGAGCGTCGATGCGCGCTCCGGCCCCTCGGTCTCGCCGCAGTCGCGCTGGTCGTAGGCGATCACGGTGAAGTGCTTCGACAGGTGCGGCACCAGCGATGTGAACATCTGCCGCGAGGCCTCGGCGCCGTGCATCAGCACCAGCGGCGGGCCGTCGCCCTCGCGGTCTAAGGCGATGCGCAGCTCGCCGGCCTGGACGAAGCGCGTCATGCGGCGCTCCCTTCTTCCCCGTCCATCCAGAAGGTCATCTCGATCCTGAGGCCGCGCGGGTCGTGGAGAAAGAGCTGGTGGATCGCCCAGCCGGGAATCGGCGCCTCGGTGAACGGCACGCCCAGCGCGCGCAGGTGCCCGCGCATCTCGGCGAGCCCGCGCGAGCGGAACGAGATGTGATCGACGTGGCCGGTGGCCGGGTCGGCCGGGCGGTCCGGCGCCGACAGGTGCGCGTAGAGGTGCACGATGGGCTGGCCGTCCGCATACAGCCAGGCGCCGGGCGCGGGGATGTCCGGCCGCGCACCCGGCGCGAGGCGCATCACGCGCGTATAGAAGTCCACCAGCGGCGGCAGTTCTTCCGGCGCACAGCGGATCGTGAAATGGTGCAGGGCGGTCACTGGCATGGCATTCCCCTTTCGGCCCCGGCCGCCGCCACCGCGGCCGGAAAGCGGTAGGCGAGCCCGGGCGCGCACGGCACCCAGCGCGCGGCGGCCAGCGCCAGCAGCCGGATGCCGAAGACCTGCTCCGGCAGCCAGCGGGCGCCGGTGCCGAAGACGTTGAAGGTGGCGTAGCAGAGCCTGCCCTGCATCAGCGGCACGTTGATCACGCTGCGCAGCGCGTGGGCGCGCATCTTCTCGAAGTCGTCGAAGTTCTCGGCCAGCACGTGCTCGCCCTCGCCCACGAACACGCGGCCCTGCACGAAGAGGCACTCGGTCCAGGGCGTCAGCGTCTTGCGCTTCGTGTCGTTGATCGGGAAGGCCGACGCCTCCGACGAATAGAAGCGGCGCAGCAGGACCTCGCCGGCCGCATCGAGCGCGGTCGTCACGTTCTGCTGGATGCTGAAGCTGCTGCCCGGGGCGATCAGCGCACGGCATGCATCGATGCGGCGCAGCGCATCGTGCGCGCCCGCTGCCTCCGCCAGCGAGTCCAGAAACCCGGCCGTGATGGCGGTGGTCGTCGGTGCGTCGGTCGGGTCCATGGGAAAAGTCTAGGACCGGCAATTCACCAAAGTGAAATAATTTCTGATAGCCCGATAACCGTGGAGTTATGGCCTTGCCGAGTGCCCGCGACCCCGCCGCCGAACTGCAGCGCGCGCTGCTGTCCCGCCTCAAGCTGCGGCAGCTCGCGCTGCTGCAGGCCATCGACCGGCACCGCACGCTCGGCCGCGTGGCCGCCGAGATGCAGCTCAGCCAGCCGGCGATCACCAAGGCGCTGCACGAGGTCGAGGACATCTTCGGCAGCACGCTGTTCGACCGCACGAGCAGGGGGCTCGTGCCCACCGCGGCGGGCGACGCGGTGCTGCACTACGCGCGGCGCTGGCTGGCCGAGCTGGAGGCGACCACGCGCGTGCTCACCTCGCTCGAAGCAGGCCGCGGCGGCCGGCTGCGGCTGGGCCTCACGCAGCAGGTGCCGCAGCGGCTGATGTCGGCCGCGCTGACGCACCTGCTCGGCCGCTCGCCGCGCATCTCGGTGATGGCGCGCGAGGCCACCACGGACGAACTGGTCGCCGGCCTGCTCGCGCGCGAACTCGACTGCGCCATCGGCCGCTCCTACGACGGCGACGCCGGCGGGCTGGTGCAGGAGGCCATCTACGAGCAGGAACCCTGCCTCGTGGTCGGCGCGAAGAACGCCCGGCGGCTCTCGCGCGGGCCGCTGGACTGGGCGCGGCTCGCGCAGCTCGACTGGATCCTGCCGCCGCCCAACACGCCCATGCGCAGGACCTACAACGCGATCTTCGTCGGCGCGGGCGTCCAGCCGCCGCTTCCCATCCTGGAGACCAACGCGGTCCGCAGCATGGAGACGGTGCTGCGCCAGGAGCCCAATGCCATCACCATCTTCGCGCGCGACGTGGTGGCCGAGATGGAACAGGCGGGCCACTGGGCCGCGCTCCCCTACCGGCTGAGCTGGAACCTGCCGCCGGTGAGCTTCTTCACGCTGAAGGAACTGGAGGGGCACCCCACGGTGCAGTCGCTGCGCGGCGTGGTGATCGAGACCGCGCAGCGCATGAAGCAGTTGGCGGCCTGAGTCCTTTCCGGGCGGGCAGCGCCGCTACTCCAGCCTGGGCTCGATCTTCTCCGCCGCTTCCTCCGACTCCACCGGCGCGGCATCCCACATCGGCTCGGCCGGCTCGCCGGGCGCAGCAGCGGGCGGCGACGCCTCAGCGGCCTTCTGGGCCAGCGCCAGGATGGCCGCCGCCGTGCGCTCGGCCGCGCCGCGGTGCGCGCCGGCGAAGACCTGCGCGGCCTGCGACATCGCGGCGCAGCGCTGCGTGTCGGCCACCAGGGCCAGCGCCTGGGTGACGGCATCGCCCATGTCGTCCACGCGCAGTGCCGCGCCGCCGGCGACGGCCAGCTCGGAGGCCTCGGCGAAGTTGAAGGTGGACGGGCCCATGATCACCGGGCAGCCGCAGGCCGCCGCCTCGATCAGGTTCTGCCCGCCCAGCGGCTCGAAGCTGCCGCCGAGCAGCGCCGCGTCGGCCAGGCCGTAGTACAGCGCCATCTCGCCCAGCGAGTCGCCCAGCCAGATCTCGTTGTCCTGCGGCAGCGCGTCGGCGGTGCTGCGGCGCGCGCAGGCGAAGCCGGCCGCCTCGATGAGCTGCGCCACCTCGTCGAAGCGCTGCGGATGGCGCGGCACGATGAGCCACTGCACGTCGCAGGCGCGCAGGCGGGCCGATCCCTTGAGGACACGCGCGGGCAGCGCCGGAGCGGTGGTCCAGAAGTGGCGCAGCGCCTCCAGCAGCTGGCGCTCCTCGCCGTCGCGCGAGCTGGCGAACACGACCAGCGGCTTGGGCAGGTGCGCGCGCAGCACCTGCGCGTGGGCCACCTGGCGCGCGTCGGGCGCGGCGTCGAACTTGAGGTTGCCGAAGATGCCCGCCACCTTGGCGCCCAGCGAGACGAGGCGGTGCGCGTCGGCCTCGCTCTGCGCCCACACGGCCGCCAGCGACGAGAACGCGGGCCGCGACAGCCAGCCCAGCCGCTCGGCCGAGGCGAGCGACTTCTCGTTGAGGCGCGCGTTGGCGAGCACCAGCGGGATGCCGCGCTCGGCACAGGCCGCCGTCAGCTCGGGCCAGACCTCGGTCTCCATCAGCACGCCGATGCGCGGGCGGAAGCGGTCGAGGAAGCGCGCCACGGCCTCGGGCGTGTCCCAGGGCTGCCAGACCTGGATGTCGTCCTCGGTCAGCAGCTTGGCGCCCTCCTCGCGGCCGGTGGCGGTGCCGTGGGTCAGCAGGATCGGGATGCCGGGCAGCTGGCGCCGCAGCTCGGCGATCAGGATGCCGGCCGCGCGTGTCTCGCCCAGCGAGACGGCGTGCACCCAGCACCAGTCGGTGCCGGCGAGCGCGTCGTCGTACTCGCCGAAGCGCTCCTCGACGGCATGGGCGTAGCCCGGCTCCTGCACGGCGCGCCGACGCAGCTTGCGCCGCAGCAGCGGCTGCGCGAGCTGGGTGAACAGGCCGTACAGGCGCAGCGAAAGGGAACGACGCGCCGCCGCCACGGTCAATGGGCCGCCTCTCCGAACACGGCGTCGGGCTTCACCGATTTCAGCAGCGCGGTCATCGTGGCCTCGATGCGCTCCAGCGCAGCCTGCGAGTGGCCCTCGAAGCGCAGCACCAGCACCGGCGTGGTGTTGGAGGCGCGGATCAGGCCGAAGCCGTCGGGCCAGTCGACGCGGATGCCGTCGATGGTCGAGACCTTCGCCGGGGCGTCGAACTTCGCCAGCTTCTGCATCTGCTCGACCAGCGCGTGCGGCTCGCCTTCGGCGCACTTCACGTTGATCTCGGGCGTGGAGAAGCTGGTGGGCAGCGCGTTGAGCACGGCGCTGGCGTTGGGATGGCCGGAGAGGATCTCCAGCAGCCGGCACCCCGCGTAGGTGCCGTCGTCGAAGCCGAACCAGCGCTCCTTGAAGAAGATGTGGCCGCTCATCTCGCCGCCCAGCGGCGAATCCAGCTCCTTCATCTTGGCCTTGATGAGCGAGTGACCGGTCTTGTAGATCAGCGGCTTGCCGCCCGCGGCCTCGATGGCCGGCGCCAGGCGCTGCGTGCACTTGACGTCGTAGACGATGGTGCCGCCCGGCACGCGCTTGAGCACGTCCTGCGCGAACAGCATCATCTGCCGGTCGGGGTAGATGTTCTGGCCGTCCTTGGTCACGATGCCAAGGCGGTCGCCGTCGCCGTCGAAGGCCAGGCCCAGCTCGGCGTCGCCGCTCTGCAGGGCGGCGATCAGGTCCTTGAGGTTGTCGGGCTTGCTCGGGTCGGGGTGGTGGTTGGGGAAGTTGCCGTCCACCTCGCTGAACAGCTCGGTCACCTCGCAGCCGATGGCGCGGAAGATGGCCGGGGCCGAGGCGCCGGCGATGCCGTTGCCCGAATCGACCACGATCTTCAGCGGGCGCTGCAGCCGGATGTCGCCGACGATGCGCTCGGTGTAGGCCGGCAGCACGTCGACCTTGCGCACGCTGCCGCCCTCGGCCAGCGCCGCACTGCCCTCTTCCATCACCTTGCGCAGCGCCTGGATCTCGTCGCCGTAGATGGCGCGGCCGGCCAGCACCATCTTGAAGCCGTTGTAGTCCTTGGGGTTGTGGCTGCCGGTGACCTGGATGCCGCTGGTGCACAGCGTGCTGGCGGCGAAGTACAGCATGGGCGTGGTGACGGCGCCGATGTCGATCACCTCCACGCCCGTGGCCACCAGGCCACGGATCAGCGCGTCCGCCAGCGCGGGGCCCGACAGGCGCCCGTCGCGGCCCACCGCCACCGCCCGCTCGCCGGCGGCGCGCGCGGCGCTGCCGAAGGCGCGGCCCAGAGCCTCGGCGACGTCGGCGTCGAGGGTCTCGGGCACCACGCCGCGGATGTCGTAGGCCTTGAAGATGGACGCGCTCAACTGCATGCAAACCCCTGTTGTTCGTGACTGCGCGGCATTGTAGGCACCCGCTTCGCGCGGGCGGGCCCAGGGGCATGTCCGGAAACGGCGCATCCGCGCGTGCGCTCCCTCCTAAGATGCGTGCCATGCGCGACGCGCCCCCTGCCCTCGATGCCACCGAAAGTGACGCCTGTTACCTGGCGATGAAGGCGCGCGACGCGCGCTTCGACGGCCGCTTCTTCACCGCCGTGACCTCCACCGGCATCTACTGCCGCCCGGTGTGCCGGGTGAAGGCGCCGCGCCGCGAGAACTGCCGCTTCTTCCGCCACGCGGCGCAGGCCGAAGCGGCGGGCTTCCGCCCCTGCCTGCGCTGCCGGCCCGAGCTGGCGCCGCGCGCGGCCGCCTGGAGCATCGAGGACGCCTCCCGCATCCTGGCGCAGCAGGCGGCGCGCCTGATGGACGAGCCCGATGCCTGGCCGGCCGAAGGCACGGCCGGCGCGCCGGGCGCGGCGGCGGTGGCCGCGCGCATCGGCGTGAGCGACCGCCACCTGCGGCGCATCTTCGAGGCGCACTTCGGCGTCTCGCCGCTGCAGTACCTGCAGACGCGGCGCCTGCTGGCGGCCAAGCAGTTGCTGGCCGACACGCGCCTGCCGGTGGCGGAGGTGGCGCGCGCCAGCGGCTTCGCCAGCGTGCGGCGCTTCCAGGCGGCCTTCGCGGCGCACTACGGCCTCTCGCCCGCCGCGCTGCGCCGCAGCGGGCCGGCCGACGGATCGCGGCAGGGCACGCAGGTGCGCCTGGCCTGGCGCCCGCCCTACGACGCGGCGGCGATGCACGGCTTCCTGGCCCGCCGGGCGCTGGGCGGCGTGGAGACGGGCGGCGACGGCAGCCTGGCGCGCACGCTGCGTGTCGGCCACGGCGCCCAGGTGCGCAGCGGCTGGCTGGCCGTGCGCTTCGACGCCGAAGGCCACCAGGCGCTGCTGGACGTGAGCGACGCGCTGGCGCCAGTGCTGCCGGCCGTCATCAGCCGCGTGCGCGCCTGGCTGGACCTGGATGCCGACCCCGAGCCCATCAATGCCGCGCTGCACGCGGCCTTCCCCCACGGCGACAGCGTGCGCGTGCCGGGCGCGCCGGACGGCTTCGAACTGGCGGTGCGCGCCGTGCTGGGCCAGCAGGTCACCGTGGCGGCGGCGCGCACGCTGGGCACGCGGCTGGTGGCCGCCTTCGGCGAGCCCGTCGCCACGCCGGTGCCGGGCCTGACCCACCTGTTCCCGGCGCCCGAGGCGCTGGCCGGCGCCGACGGCGACGCGCTCGGGCGCCTGGGCATCGTGCGCCAGCGGCAGGCGGCGCTGCGGGCGCTGGCCTGCGAGGTCGCCGCGGGCCGCCTCGCCCTGCACCCGGGCGCCGACGTCGCCGCCACCTGCGCCGCGCTGAAGGCGCTGCCCGGCATCGGCGACTGGACGGCCCAGTACATCGCCATGCGCGCGCTGCGCTGGCCCGACGCCTTCCCCGCCGGCGACGTCGCGCTGCAGAAGGCGCTGGGCGTCAAGGGCGCCCGCGCAGCCGAGGCGGCGTCGCAGCCCTGGCGGCCCTGGCGCAGCTACGCCGTGCTGCGCGCCTGGCACGCCGCCGCCCTTCCTCCACAAGGACATCCATCATGAGATTCAAGGCCTCCACGGCCCTTCGCACCGCCTGCGTGGACACCGCCCTCGGCCGCGTGCGGCTGGCCGCCACCGACGCCGGCCTGGCCGGCCTGTGGTTCGAGGGCCAGCAGCACAGCCCGCCACCGGACGACGTGCGCCGCTGGGCCGACGACCCGACGCACCCCGTGCTGGCCGAAGCCGCCGCGCAAGTGCGCGACTACCTCGCCGGCACCCGCGCGCACTTCGACCTGCCGCTGGACCTGTCGCACGGCACCGCCTTCCAGCAGGACGTGTGGCGCGCGCTGGTGGCCATCCCACGCGGCGGCACCGTGAGCTACCGCGCGCTGGGCGAGCGCATCGGCCGCCCCGCCGCCGTTCGCGCCGTGGGCGCCGCGGTGGGCCGCAACCCGATCAGCGTGGTGGTGCCCTGCCACCGCGTGATCGGCACCGACGGCCGGCTCACCGGCTACGCCGGCGGGCTGGCGCGCAAGTCGGCCCTGCTGGCGCTCGAAGGCGTTGCCGGGGCGGCACAGTGAGCGCAGCGCCGGGCCGCCCCAAGCGAGCGAACGCCCCCTCGGGGGGCAGCGAGGACACGCAGTGCCGAGCGTGGGGGCCCATATGAGCGCAGCCGCGCGCGCGCAGCGCGCCTGGGTACTCGACCTGCTGCTGCTCGCCGCGCTGTGGGGTGCCTCCTTCCTGTTCATGCGCATCGGCGCGGCCGAGTTCGGCGCGCTGCCCACCGCCGCCGTGCGCGTGGCGATCGCGGCCCTCTTCCTGGTGCCCCTGATGGTGCTGCGCGGGCAGACGGGCGCGCTGGCGCGGCACTGGAAGGCGGCACTGGGCGTGGGCGTCATCAACTCGGGCATGCCCTTCGCGCTGTTCTGCTTCGCGCTGCTGACCATCAACTCCGGCCTGGCGGCCGTGCTCAACGCCACGGTGCCGATGTTCGGCGCGCTGGTGGCCTGGGCCTGGTTCGGCGACCGGCCGGACGGCTCGCGCATCGCGGGCCTGGTCATCGGCTTCGCCGGCGTGGCGCTGCTGGCCGGGCGCACCGCCGGGCTGCACGGCGGCGCGGGCGACCATGCCGCGCAGATGTCGGCGCTCTGGGCCGTGCTGGCCTGCCTGGGCGCCTGCCTGTGCTACGGCATCGCAGCCAGCGCCACGCGCCGCTGGCTGCAGGGCGTGCCGGCCCTGGCGACGGCCACCGGCAGCCAGTTGGGCGCCACGCTTTTCCTGGCGCTGCCCGCCGCGTGGCTGTGGCCGGCGCACATGCCCGGCGCCAGGGCCTGGCTGGCGCTGCTGGCGCTGGGCGTGGCGTGCACCGGCTTCGCGTACATCCTGTTCTTCCGGCTCATCGAGCGCGCCGGCCCGGCGCGCGCACTCACCGTGACCTTCCTGGTGCCGGTGTTCGCCGTCGCCTACGGCGCGCTCTTCCTGGGCGAGCGCATCACGCCGTGGATGCTGATGTGTGCGGCCATCATCGTGTGCGGCGTGGCGCTGTCCAGCGGCCTGGTGCGCCTGGGCCGCCGCGCCCGGCCGGCCGCCGCCGCGGCATCGGTCCCGCCGCCGCGCTGAGCGCAGCGGCCCTTGCGGCAGATCAAGCATTGCGCCCGCGGGGCGGCGCCGGCAGGCGCCATAAGATACATTCTTGATGCATCTTATGAACCGCTCCGCCGCATGAACGCCCCCATCGCCTGCACCGAGGAAGAGGTCACGAAGCTGGTCCACAACTTCTATGCGCGGGTGCGCGCCGACGCGACGCTGGGCCCGATCTTCGACCGGCACATCGACGACTGGGACCACCACCTGGCCAAGCTGGTGGACTTCTGGTCCGCCATCCTGCGGCGCACCGCGCGCTTCACCGGCGCGCCGATGCCGCGCCATGCGGCGCTGCCGGGGCTGGACGCCACGCTGTTCCGCCACTGGCTGGCGCTGTTCCGCCAGACCGCCGCCGAGCAGCCCAACCAGGCCATGGCCGAGCAGGCCTGCGCGATGGCCGAGCGCATCGCGCAGAGCCTGTGGATGGGCTACCAGATGAGCCGCGAGCCCGACGCGATGCCGAGCCCGCTGCCGGCCCATGGCTGAGCTGCTGCGGATCGAGGAGCCGGCGGCCGCGCCCCTGCAGCCGCCGCAGTGGCGCGCCTTTCTCGAACTGGGCTTCCGTCCCCTCTATCTCGCCGGCGCGCTGTGGGCACTGGTCTCCATCGCGCTGTGGGTGTTCGCGCCGCAGTGGCTGGCGGGGCCGCTGGGCGGCGTCGCCTGGCATGCCCACGAGATGCTGTGGGGCTTCGTCGCCACCATCGCGGTCGGCTTCCTGCTGACGGCGGGCGCCAACTGGACCGGGATGAACCCGCTGCACGGGCCGGCGCTGGGGGCGCTGACCTGCCTGTGGGTGCTGGCACGCATGGGCTTCCTGCTGCCGTGGCAGGGCGCCTTCGTCGCCGCCGTGGCGTGCGAGCTGCTCTTCTTCGGCTGGGCCGCGGCGGCGCTCGCCCTGGCCGTCTGGCGCACGCGCAACCACCGCAACGCCGGCGTGCCGCTGCTGCTGGCCGCGCTGGGCGTGGCCGATGCGCTGTTCCTGCGCTCGGTGCGCGCCAACGGCTACGAGGCGCTGACGACCTACCTGCTGTGCGGATTGCTGTGCATGTCGGCCATCGCGCTGCTGATCGCGCGGCGCGTGATCCCCTTCTTCGCGATGCGGGCCGTCGGCGGCCTCGCCATTCCCATGCACACGCGCAGCGGGCAGTGGCAGCTCGCCGCCGCGCTGGCCGCGCCGGCCTGCCTGCTGGCCGGCTGGCGCCCCGCCGCGGCGGCGGCGCTGCTGGCGGCCGGCGCGATCGCGCTATGGCAGGTGCTGTCCTGGAAGCCGCTGGCCGTACGCCGCGTGCCGCTGCTGTGGATCCTCTACCTGGGCCACGCCTGCATGGGCGCCGGCCTGCTGGTGGCCGCGGCGCATCTGGCCGGCGGCCCGCTGCGCGCCGCCTGGCCGGTGCACGCCATCGGCATCGCGGGCTTCTCGGTGCTGATCATCGGCATGATCACCCGCACCGCGCTGGGCCACCTGGGCCGGCCGCTGCGCACCGACCGCACGATGGTGGCGGCCTACCTGCTCGTCATCGCGGCCGCCGTCCTGCGGCTGGCCGCCCTGCTGCCCACGGCGATGGCCGGCGCGGCGCTGCACGCCTCGGCGCTGGCCTGGGTGGCGGCCTTCGCGCTGTACCTGTGGCGCTTCGCGCCGCTGCTGGTGCGCCCGCGCGCGGATGCGCGGCCGGTGCCGCCGCCGTCGCTGGCGCGCATCCGCCGCACGGCCGGGTGATGAAGAAGAAGATCCCCTCCCGGCGGGCGGCGGCATGAGCTCCTACAGCCTCGCCCAACTGCTGCACCTGCTGGCCGCCATCGCCTTCGCCGGCACGGTCTTCTTCGAGGTGGTGATGCTCGGCGGCGCACGCCGGCATGCGCCGCACGAGGCCATGCACGCCGTGGAAGGCGCGATCGGACGCCGCGCGGTGGCCGTGATGCCCTGGGTGCTGCTGGTGCTCTACGCCGCCGGCCTGGTGCTGGCCTGGCACCACCGCGGCGCGCTCGCGCAGCCGCTGGCCAGCGGCTTCGCGCTGCTGCTGACGATCAAGATCGCGCTGGCGCTGAGCGTGCTCGGCCACTTCGCCACCGCCATGCGGTGGCGCCGCAGCGGACGGCTGCGCGGCCGTGCCTCGCGGCGGCTGCACCTGAGCGTGTTCGTCCACGTGCTGGCCATCGTGGCGCTGGCCAAGGCGATGTTCCTCGCCGGGTGGTGAGCCCCGCTCACTCCTGCGCGGCGGTGCCGCCGGCCGGCTCGCGCAGCCACTCGGCCTCCCAGCCGCCGCCCAGCGCCTGGATCAGCCCCACCGCCGCCGCCTGCCGCGCCAGTTGCACCTGCACCAGGCTGCGCCGCGAACTCAGCGCCGAGGCCTGCGCGCTGACCACGTCGGTGTAGTTCACCTGGCCGGCGCGGTAGCGGTTGAGCATCTGCTGCTCGGTGCGGTCGGCCGCCTGCGAGGCGGTGCGGCGCAGGCCCTCCTGCTCGGCCAGCGCCGCGGTGGCAGTGAGCTGGTCCTCGACGTTCTGGAAGGCGGTGAGCACGGTCTGGCGGTAGCGCGCCACGCTGGCCTCGTGTCCGGCCCTGGCCGCATCGACGCTGGCGCCGATGGCGCCGGCGTCGAACACCGTCTGCGCCACCGACAGGCCCAGCGCCCACAGCATGTTCGACGCATCGAAGAGATCGCGCACGCGGCTGGTGCTGCTGCTGATGGAGGCCGACAGGCCGATGTTCGGGAAGTACGCTGCGCGCGCGATGCCGATCTGCGCATTGGCCTGGGCCACGGCGCGCTCGGCCGCGGCGATGTCGGGCCGGCGCTGCAGCAGCAGCGAGGGTACGCCAGTGGGCACGGCCGGCACGGTCGGCTTCCACGCGGCGGGCGCGATGGAGAACTGCGCCGGCGCCTGGCCCGCCAGCACGGCGATGGCGTGCTCGTAGGCGGCGCGCGTGCGCCGCAGGGCCACCCGCTCGGCCTGGGCGTTGACGAGCTGGGTCTGCGCCTGCAGCACGTCGGTCTGCGCGGCGATGCCGGCCTCGTAGCGGTTGCGGGTGATGGTCAGGGCCCGTTCGTAGCCCTCGATGGTCTCTTCCAGCAGCCGCAGCTCGGCGTCGGCCTCGCGCAGCGACAGGTAGTTGACCACCAGCTCGCCGACGGCCGACAGGCGCGCCGAGGCGAGGTCCGCCTCGCTGGCCTGGGCACCGGCCTGCGCGCTGCCGGCCGCCTGGCGCAGCCGGCCCCACACGTCGGGCGACCAGTCGGCGCCCAGCGAGGCGGAGAAGCTGTTGGACGGCGGGCTGCCGCTGCTGCTGCGCACGGCGCCGCTGCGGCGGCCGCTGCCGTCGAGCGTGACGGTGGGGAAGAGCGCGGCGCGCTGCTCGCGCACCAGCGCCTGGGCCTGCGTGTACGCGGCCACGGCGGCGGCGATGTTCTGGTTGGAGACCTGCACGCGCGCCGCCAGTTCGTCCAGTTGCGGATCGCCGAAGCGCTTCCACCATTCGCCGCGGTCCAGCGCATCGCCGGGCTGCGCCGGCACCCAGCCGTCGGCCGCGGGCGCCTCCTTGAAGGCAGTGGGCGCATCGAAGGCCGGGCGCTCGTAGCGCGGGCCGACGGCGCAGCCGGCCAGCAGCACCGCCGCCAGGGCGGGCGCCGCGAGCAGCAGAGGGCGGCGGGGAGGGATGAGGCGTCTTGCAGGCGTCATGGTTCTCAGGCGGATCGCGCCAGGGCACGTTCGTTGGGCGCCCGGCGGCGCAGCTTGTCGAGCAGCACGTAGACCACCGGCACCGTGAACAGCGTCAGGAGCTGGCTGGCGATCAGGCCGCCGATGATGGTCACGCCCAGCGGCTGGCGCAGCTCGGCGCCCTGGCCGAAGCCGATGGCCAGCGGCAGCGCACCCAGCGCCGCCGCCAGCGATGTCATGAGGATCGGGCGGAAGCGCAGCAGGCTGGCCTCGCGCACCGCCTCCACGGCCGAGAGCCCGCGCGCGCGCTGCGCCTCCAGCGCGAAGTCGATGATCAGGATGGCGTTCTTCTTCACGATGCCGATCAGCAGGAACAGGCCGATGAGCGCGATCACCGACAGCTCCATGCGGAACAGCAGCAGCGCCAGCACCGCGCCCACGCCGGCCGAGGGCAGCGTGGTGAGCACCGTGATGGGGTGGATCAGGCTCTCGTACAGGATGCCCAGCACGATGTAGATCACGACGATGGCGGCGACGATCAGCACCACCTGCTGCGAGCCCTGCTGCTGCGCCGCGCGCGCGGTGCCGGCGAAGCTGCCGCGCACGTTGACGGGCATGGCGACGTCGTTCTCGGCCTGCTTGACGAGCTGCTGCGCCTCGGCCAGCGTCACGCCGTCGGCCAGGCTGAAGGAGATGGTGCTCGACAGTTCCCCGTCGTCGTGGCTGATGGAGCTGGGCACCGCCCGCTCCTTCAGCTGCGAGAAGGCCGACATGGGCACCATGGTGGTGGTGGCGGTCGCCAGCGCCTGCCCGGCCGAGGAGTTGCGCGCGCCGGGGTTGGCCGAGGCGACGGTGGAGGTGCCGGTGCTGCTGTCGGTGTTGGCCTGCAGCGTGCTGACCGTCGACTGGCCGGTGGCGCTGTCGGTCGTGGCGGTGATGGTCGAGGGCACGTACAGGTCGGCCAGCACGATGGGCGAGCGCTGGAAGCGCGGCGCCCACTCCATGATCACCGAGTACTGGTTCAGCTCGTTGTAGATGGTGGCGACCGAACGCTGGCCGAAGGCGTTGTACATGGCGGCGTTGAGCGCGGCCGAGTTGACGCCCAGCCGCGCGGCGGCGTCGCGGTCGACGTCCACGTAGGTCTCCACGCCGTTGTCGGAGGACTCGCCGTCCACGTCGGTCAACTGCGGGATCTCGGCCAGCCGGTCCGAGAGCCGCTTCGACCAAGTGCGCAGGTCCGAGAGCGAATCGCTCTTGAGCGTGTACTGGTAGCTCGAATTGCTCTGCCGCCCGCCCATGCGCAGGTCCTGCACCAGCCCGAGGAACACGCGCAGGCCGGTCAGTTCGTTGAGTTGCGGGCGCAGGCGGTCGATGACGGCCTGCGTCTTCTCCTTGCGCTGGCTGCCGTAGGGCTTGAGGTTGACGAACATGAAGCCGCCGCCGGCGCGCGAGCCGCCGCCGAAGGCGACCACGGTGTCCACCGCCGGGTCGGCGTTGATGATGTCCACCGCCTGCCGCAGCTTGGCCGTGAGCGCGGCCGAGGAGATGCTCTGGTCGGCGCGGATGCCGCCGTTGAGCTGGCCGTTGTCCTGCTGCGGGAAGTAGCCCTTGGGCACGTGCGCGAACAGGTAGACGTTCAGCCCGATCACCACCAGCAGCGAGGACGCCACCAGCACCTTGCTGGCCAGCGCCCAGTCCAGCGCATGGGCGTAGCCGCGCAGGCTGGCCTGCCACAGCCGCTCCGTGGCGCGCAGGAAGGGCCCGCTGACGCGCCCCGGCCGGCGGTTGCGGTAGTAGGCCTCGGCACGCAGCAGCGTGGCGCACATCATCGGCGTGGTGGTCAGCGAGATGACGAGCGAGATCATCACCGCCGCCGACAGCGTGACCGCGAACTCCTTGAACAGCCGCCCCACCTGCCCGCCCATGAACAGCAGCGGGATGAACACCGCCACCAGCGACAGGCTGATCGACAGCACGGTGAAGCCCACCTCGCGCGCACCCTGCAGCGCGGCCTGCAGCCGGCCCATGCCGTTCTCGATGTGGCGCTGCGTGTTCTCCAGCACCACGATGGCATCGTCCACCACGAAGCCGGTGGCCACCGTCAGCGCCATCAGCGACAGGTTGTTGAGCGAGAAACCCAGCAGGTGCATCACGCCGAAGGTGCCCAGCAGCGACACCACCGTCGCCACCGCCGGGATGATGGTGGCGCGCGCCCGGCGCAGGAACACGCCGACCACGAACACCACCAGCACCACCGAGATCACCAGCGTGACTTCCACCTCGTGCAGCGAGGCGCGGATGGAGTTGGTGCGGTCGGAGGCGACCTGCACCTCGATGTCCTGCGGCAGTTGCGCGCGCAGCTCGGGCAGCAGCTCGCGCACGCCGTCCACCGTCTCGATGATGTTGGCGCCCGGCTCCTGCGTGACCAGCACGATCACCGCCGGCTGGCCGTTGAACAGGCCCACCGTGCGCGTGTTCTCCACGCTGTCGGTCACGCTGGCCACGTCCGACAGCTTGACCGGCGCGTTGTTGCGCCAGGCGATCACCAGGTCGCGGTAGTCGGCCGCGCGCAGGCCTGGCGCCGGCGTGTAGACCTGCAGCCGGCGGCCGTGGCCCTCGATCGTGCCCTTGGGCCGGTTGGCGTTGTTGGCCTGGATGGCGGCGCGCACGTCCTCGGTGCTGATGCCCATGCGGTTGAGCGAATAGGGCTCCAGCTCCACCCGCACCGCCGGCAGCGAGCCGCCGCCGATCTCCACGTCGCCCACGCCCTCCACCTGCGACAGGCGCTGGCTCACGATGTTCGACACGGCGTCGTAGATCTGGCCCGGCGTGCGCGTCTTCGACGTCAGCGCCAGGATGATCACCGGCGCCGCCGTCGGGTTGGCCTTGCGGTAGGTCGGGTTGCTGCGCAGCGTGCTGGGCAGGTCGGCGCGGGCGGCGTTGATGGCGGCCTGCACCTCGCGCGCGGCGGCGTCGATGTCGCGGTCCAGGTCGAACTGCAGCGTCACGCGCGTGGAGCCGTTGGAGCTGTTCGACGTCATCTCGTTGACGCCGGGGATGATGCCCAGCCGCCGCTCCAGCGGCGTGGCGACGCTGGAGGCCATGGTCGATGGGCTGGCGCCAGAGAGGCTCGCCGACACCGAGATCACCGGGAAGTCCACCTGCGGCAGCGGCGACACCGGCAGCACGAAGAAGGCCATGATGCCGGCCAGCGCGATGCCGATCGTCAGCAGCACGGTGGCGATCGGCCGCTGGACGAAGATGCGCGAGAGGTTCACGCGCCGGCCCCTCCGATGCCCTGCGCCTCGGCCTCCTCGCGGCGGCGCGCCAGGCGCCGGCCGATGCGGTCGAAGGCCAGGTAGATCACCGGCGTGGTGAAGAGCGTGAGCACCTGCGACACGACCAGCCCGCCGAAGATCGCGAGGCCCAGCGGACGGCGCAGCTCGGCGCCCTCGCCCCAGCCGAACATCAGCGGCACGGCGGCGAACAGGGCCGCCAGCGTGGTCATCAGGATCGGGCGGAAGCGCAGCAGCGCGGCCTGGCGGATCGCCTCCTCGGGCGACATGCCCTGGCGCGGCGCCGGGCCGCTCCCAAGCGCGCCAGCGCCCCCCTCGGGGGGGCGTGCGCCGGAGGCACCGGGGGGCAAACGTCCTCGCTCGGCGTCGATGGCGAAGTCGATCATCATGATCGCGTTCTTCTTGACGATGCCGATCAGCAAGATGATGCCGATGATGCCGATCACGCCCAGATCGTTGCCGGTCAGCATCAGCGCCAGCAGCGCGCCCACGCCGGCCGAGGGCAGCGTGGAGAGGATGGTCAGCGGGTGCACGTAGCTTTCGTACAGCACGCCCAGCACGATGTAGACGCACACCACCGCCGCCAGGATCAGCCAGAGCTGGCTGGTCAGCGAGGTCTCGTAGGTGCCGGCCGCGCCGAGGAACTTCATCGAGATGCTGGAGGGCATGCCGATGTCCTTCGCCGCCGTGCGGATGGCCGCCACCGACTTGCCCAGCGCCATGCCCGGCGCGGTGTCGAAGCCCACCGTGGCGGCCGGGTACTGCGCCACGCGCGTCACCTGCAGCGGCGCCAGCTGCTCGCGCACGGTGGCGAAGGAGGACAGGGGCGTGGTCGAGCCGCCGCCGGTGCGCATCTGCAGCGTGCCCAGGCCCTGGATGGACGCCAGCCCGTCGCGCTGCGCCTCCAGGATCACGCGGTACTGGTTGGTCTCGGTGAAGATGGTGGACACGATGCGCTGACCGAAGGCGCTGTAGAGCGCGTCGTCCACCGAGCTGGCCGTGACCGACAGGCGCGAGGCGGTGGCGCGGTCGATGTCCACGTAGGCGGCCAGGCCCTGCGCGCCGGCGTCGGTGGTGGCGTTGCGCACCGTGGACGCCAGCTCTGCGGTGCGCAGCCGGTCCACCAGCTTGCGCGCCCACTCGTTCACGGCCTGCGTGTCCACGCCTTCCAGCGACAGGCGGTACTCGGTGGGGCCGGTCTCGGCGTCGATGGTCAGGTCCTGCGTGGGCTGCAGGTACAGCACGACGCCGGCCGCCTGAGTGCGCACGCGCTCGCGCAGGCGCTGCATGATCTCCTGCTGGTCGCCGCGGCCGGCGCGCAGGTTGATCAGCATGCTGCCGGTGTTGAGCATGGTGTTGTTGGCCGCGTCCACGCCGACCACCGAGCTGATGCTCTGCACCTCGGGGTCTTCCAGGATCGCCTGCGCCGCCGCCTTCTGCAGCTCGGCCATGCGGGTGTACGAGACGTCCTGCGCGGCCTCGATGCGGGCCTTGAGCTGTCCCGTGTCCTGCGTCGGGAACAGGCCCTTGGGGATGACCGCGTACAGCAGCACCGTCAGCGCCAGCGTGGCGATGGCGACCACCAGCGTCAGCGGCTGGTGCCGCAGCACCCACAGCAGGCCGACGTCGTAGCGGGCGATCACGCGGTCGAAGAAGGCCTGCACCTTGTGGCCGAAGCGGCCACGCTGCTCGGACTCGGGCTTCAGCCAGCGCGCGGACATCATCGGTACCAGCGTCAGAGAGACCACGGCGGAGATCAGGATGGTGATCGCCAGCGTCACCGCGAACTCGCGGAACAGGCGCCCCACCACGTCCTGCATGAACAGCAGCGGGATCAGCACCGCGATCAGCGAGACCGTCAGCGAGATGATGGTGAAGCCGATCTGCGTGGCGCCCTTGAGCGCGGCGGCGAAGGGCTTCTCGCCCTCCTCCAGGTAGCGGGCGATGTTCTCGATCATCACGATCGCGTCGTCGACCACGAAGCCGGTGGCGATGGTCAGCGCCATCAGGCTCAGGTTGTTGAGCGAATAGCCCAGCAGGTACATCAGCCCGCAGGTGCCGATGAGCGAGATCGGCACCGCGATGCTGGCGATGACGGTGGCGCGCAGGTTGTGCAGGAAGAAGAAGATCACCAAGACCACCAGCACCACCGCCAGCACCAGCTCGATCTGCACGTGGTGCACCGAGGCGCGGATGCCGGTGGTGCGGTCCGACAGGACCTGCATGCGCACCGCGCCGGGCAGCGAGGCCGTCAGCTCGGGCAACTGCTTCTTGATGGCGTCGACCGTGGCGATCACGTTGGCACCGGGCTGGCGCTGCACGTTCAGGATGACGGCCGGGCGCAGCGTGCCGTCGGCGTTCTTCACGGTGTCGGCCTTCGCGTCGGCATCGGCCTTGAGCGCGGCCCAGGCGCCGAGCTGGTTGTTCTCGGCGCTGTCGACCACCTGGGCCACGTCGCGCATGCGCACGGGGGCGCCGTTCTTCCACGCGACGATCAGGTTCCGGTAGTCGGCCGCCGTGAGCAGCTGGTCGTTGGCGTTGATGGTGTAGGAGCGCTTCGGGCCGTCGAAGCTGCCCTTGGCGCTGTTGGCGTTGGCCGCACTGATGGCGCTGCGCAGCGTGTCGATGCCGATGCCCACCGAGGCCAGCGCGTTGGTGTCGGCCTGGATGCGCACCGCGGGACGCTGCCCGCCCGAGAGCGTGACCAGGCCGACGCCCGTCACCTGGCTCATCTTCTGCGCCAGCCGCGTGTTCACCAGGTTCTGCACCTCCGTCAGCGGCATGGTGTCGCTGCTCACCGCCAGGGTGAGGATGGGCGAGTCGGCCGGGTTGACCTTGGCGTACACGGGCGGCGCCGGCAGGTCGGCCGGCAGGAAGGAGCCGCCGGCGTTGATGGCCGCCTGCACCTGCTGCTCCGCCACGTCCAGCGTCTCGTTCAGGTCGAACTGCAGGGTGACGATGGACACGCCGGCGGCGCTCACCGAGCTCATGCGGTTCAGCCCGGCCATCTGGCCGAACTGGCGCTCCAGCGGCGCGGTGACGGTGCGGCTCATCACCTCCGGGCTGCCGCCGGGGTACAGCGTCTGCACCTGGATGGTCGGGTAGTCCACCTGCGGCAGCGCCGCCAGCGGCAGGAAGCGCAGGCCGACCAGGCCGGCCAGCACGATGGCCAGCATCAGGAGGCCGGTGGCGACCGGCCGCTCGATGAAGGGACGCGAAGGACTCACGGCGGACACCCCGCTCAGGAGGCCGGGCGGCCCGGCCCGCCGCCTTCACGCTGGCGCTGCTGCATGCGCTGCCAGCGCGCCAGCGCCTCGGGGTCGCCCTTGTCGAGCTGCTCCAGGAACTGCTTGCGCCGGGCCAGTTGCTCGGGGTCGTCCTTCGCGCTGTCGAGCATGCGCTGGCGCTGCTCGGGCGTCGGCAGCGCGGCAGGCGCCGGCGCGGCGGTGCCGCCCGAGGGCGCGGCCGTGGCCGGCGTGCCTTCGCCCACCGGCGCGGGTGCGCCGCCGCTGCCGCCCACCGTGGGCGCGGCCACCGTGGGCGAACCGGCTGGCGCCGGCGCCGCGGCGCCCGGTGCCGCCGGCGGCGCACCGGCACCGCCCTGCCCGCGCCGCCGCCCGCCGCCCTGCGGGCGCGGGCCGGTGGCGGCCGGGCGCTCGCCCTGCAACTGCACGCGCGAGCCCTCGCTGAGGCGGTCGCCGCCTTCGGTGACCACCAGCTCGCCCGCCTTCAGCCCCTCGGTGATGGCGATCACGTCCACCGTCGCCTCGCCGCGCTTGACGGCGCGCATCGAGACGGTGCGGTCCTCGGCGATCACGTAGACGTAAGGGCCGTTCGGGCCGGTGCGCACGGCCGTCACCGGGACCACCAGCGTGTCGATGGTGCGCAGCGTCAGCCGCACGTTGACGAACTGGTTGGGAAAGAGCAGGCCCGCCGTGTTCTCGAAGCGCGCCTTGGCCTTGACGGTGCCGGTGGTGGTGTCCACCAGGTTGTCGAGCGTGGAAAAGGTGCCGCGGTCCAGCACGTCGCTGCGGTTGCGGTCCGTCGCGGTCACTTCCAGCTTCGCGCCCGCCGCCACCTGCGTCTGGATGTCCGGGATGCGGCCCTGCGGCACGGCGAACTGCACGTCGATGGGATGGATCTGCGTGATGACGGCGATGCCGCTCGTGCCGCCGGCGGCCACGGTGTTGCCCGGGTCCACCGTGCGCAGGCCGATGCGGCCGGCCACCGGCGCGGTGATGCGGGTGAACTCCAGGTTGACCCGCGCCGCCGCCTCGGAGGCGCGGTCGCTGGTCACGGTGCCTTCGAGCTGCTTGACCAGCGCGGCCTGCGTGTCCACGTCCTGGCGGGCGATGGAGTCCTGTCCCAGCAGGGTGCGGTAGCGCGCCAGCGTGACCCGGGCCGCCTCCAGTTGCGCCTCGTCGCGCAGGCGTGCGCCCCTGGCCTGCTCCAGCGCCTGCTCGTAGGGGCGCGGGTCGATGCGGGCCAGCAACTGGCCCTTCTTGACCAGTTGGCCTTCCTCGAACAGCACCTCGGTCAGCACGCCGCCGACCTGGGGCTTGAGCGTGATGGTGGCCAGCGGCGTCACGGTGCCCAGCGCGTCGAGGGTGATCGGGATCCGGGCCTGCTCGGCGGCGGCATGACCCACCGTCACCAGGCCGAAGCCGCCGGGGCCGCCCGGCCCACCCGGTCCGCGCGGCCCGCCGGCGAAGCCGCCGCGCCCGTCGGCCGCCGGCCGCTTGACCAGGTAGTAGCTGCCCCCGGCCAGCACGCCCAGCACCAGCACCGCCGCCAGGGCGCCCAGCCAGCGCCGGCGCCGCGACGGCGGCCGCATCGGCGGCGGCGCGTGGACGTCGGAAGGCTGCGGGGTCGGATCGGGGCTGGGAGCGTGAGCCATGGAGGGGAAGAAAGGGGTGAGACCGCCTTGTGCATGCGGCGGCGCCAGTAGAGCGGCGAATCGTAGACGCCATGCCCACCCGACCGTAAACGGCCGGTAAAGGCCGCCGCCGGCGCGCCGCGGGCGCATTTCGCGCGCGCCTGGCGCATTCCGTCGCATGCCGCTGGGATGGCGGCGCCCGCGGTCGCACAGTGCGCCCATCGACCTTCCGATGCCTCCGCACAACCAACGTCCTCCAAGGAGTCCCGCCATGCTGATCCAGATCCTCGCCCACACGCCCACCTGGGTGTTCGCCGTCTTCGCCCTGCTGGCCTGGATGGGCGGCCGGCAGCTTCGGCCCGGCAGCACCCCGCTGGCCCGTGCGGTGGCCCTGCCGCTGGCCATGGTGGCCTTCGCCGCCTATGGCGTGGCGACGGCCTTCGGCCATGCCGGCGCCGGGCCGCTGGCGATGGCCGGCTGGGCCGCCGCGGCGGCGGTCGCGCTGGCGACGGTCAGCCGCGTGCCGCTCAACCCCTCCGTGCGCTACGACGCCGGGGCCCGCCGCTTCCACCAGCCCGGCAGCGCCGTGCCGCTGGCGCTGATGATGGGCATCTTCCTGACCAAGTACGCGGTCGGCGTGACGCTGGCCTTCCATCCCGCCTACGCCCACCAGGCCGGCTTCGCCGTGGGCGTCAGCACGCTGTATGGCCTGTTCAGCGGCGTGTTCGCCGGCCGCGCGCTGCGGCTGGTCCGGCTGGCCGCGCGCCGCCACGCGGTGCCGGCCGCCGCCTGAGATCCCCTGCCTTCCATCCACCCACCCGTTCCCGAGGAGTCCGCCATGAACACCACCTCCCGTCCCGATTCCCAACGCCTCGACCGGCTGGCCCACCGCCGCGCCCGGGCCAAGCTGGGCTGGTTCATCCACGCCGCGGTGTATGTGGCGGTCAACGCCGGGCTGGTCGCGCTCTCGCTGGGCAGCGGGCGGCACTGGGCCGTGTATCCGCTGCTGGGCTGGGGCCTGGGGCTGTTCTTCCACGGCCTGGCGGTGTGGGCCTTCGCGCCGGGCGGCTCGCTGATGGGCCGCATGGTCGAGCGCGAGCGCACCCGGCTGCAGGCCGCCGGCACCGATCCCTGGTGACGGAGCGCGGCGCGCCGCTGGGCGGCGCCGCGCTTCTTCGTCAAGAATCCCGGTACATGTCCTCCCTGCCTCCCTCTCCCGTGCGCCGCCCGCCCGGCGCCGCGGCGCTCTACACCCTGCGCCACTACCTGTACGTGGTGGCGCTGTGCTGCGTGGTGGCCGTGTTCACCACCATGATGAAGCCGGGTCGCAGCTATGGGTCGCAGCTTGTGTATTCGCTGTGCATCGGCACCATCTGCTGGGGGGTGATCGAGTTCGGCCGCTACCTGGTGGACCCGAAGCACTGCCACAACAGCCCCGACGGCGGCCACGGCTGGCCCAAGGGCTGGCGCGGCCTGCTGCTCACGGCCATCGGCATCGTGGTCGCCTTCTACGGCGGCAACTGGCTGGCCTACACGCTGGTCGGCTCCTCCACGCCCCTCGACCCGCAGGACGGCGCCCGCGACAGCGCGATGGGCCTGTACGTCACCATCGCAGCGGGCGCAATCGGCTCCTTCTTCTTCTACACGCGGGGCCGTGCGGCCGCCATGGCCGCCAAGATCGCCGCCGCCGAGCGCGATGCCAGCGAGGCCCAGCTCAAGCTGCTGGAGACGCAGCTGGAGCCGCACATGCTGTTCAACACGCTGGCCAACCTGCGCGCGCTGATCGCGGTGGACCTGCCGCGTGCCATCGCCATGCTCGACCGCCTCAACAGCTACCTGCGCGCCACCCTCAACGGCTCGCGCGCCACGCAGCACCCGCTGGCGCAGGAGTTCGACCGCCTGGCCGACTACCTGGAACTGATGCAGGTGCGCATGGGCGAGCGCCTGCGCTACACGCTGGCGCTGCCCGACGAACTGCGCGAGGTGCCCGTGCCGCCCCTGCTGCTGCAGCCGCTGGTGGAGAACGCCATCCGCCACGGGCTGGAGCCGCAGGTCGCAGGCGGCGAGATCCGCGTCAGCGCCCGGCGCGTGCCGCATGCCGAGGGCGAACAGCTCGCGCTCGAGGTGGCCGACACCGGCGCCGGCCTGCCCGCCGGCGGCCTGCCCGAGCGCCACGACGGCCCGTCCGGCTTCGGCGTGCAGCAGGTGCGCGAGCGGCTGCACACCCTGCACGGTGACCGCGCCCGCCTCGAGATGGCCGGCCTGCCCGGCGGCGGCACGCGCGCCACCATCCTCTTTCCCCTCTGACCCGATCCGCCATGCCGCCGACCGCCCTCATCGCCGAAGACGAACCCCTGCTGGCCCAGGCCCTCCAGGCCGAACTGGCGCAGGCCTGGCCCGAGCTGCAGGTGCTCGCCACCGTCGGCGACGGGCGCCGCGCCGTCGACGAGGCGCTGCGCCTGAAGCCGCAGGTGCTGTTCTTCGACATCCGCATGCCGGGCCAGGACGGCCTGGCCGCCGCCGCCGAGCTGGCCGACGCCTGGCCGGCGCACGAGGCGCCGATGCCGCAGCTGGTCTTCGTCACCGCCTACGACGAATACGCCGCCCGCGCGTTCGAGGCCCAGGCGCTGGACTACGTGCTCAAGCCGGTGCAGCCGCAGCGCCTGCAGCGCACGGTGGCTCGCCTGCGGCAGGCGCTGGCCCCCGGCACCGCGCCGGCCGGCGATGCGCTGGACGCGGCGCTGGCCCAGTGGCGCCGGTTGCTGGCGGCCGCGGGCGGCGC
This sequence comes from Xenophilus azovorans DSM 13620, assembly GCF_000745855.1. Taxonomy (GTDB): domain Bacteria; phylum Pseudomonadota; class Gammaproteobacteria; order Burkholderiales; family Burkholderiaceae_C; genus Xenophilus; species Xenophilus azovorans. Next base: position 168,978 of record NZ_JQKD01000007.1, on the reverse strand, counting down.
GCCGGGCGAGTCCCCGGCGGCGCCGCTCAAGGTGATCGCCGCCAGCGACGCCGGCGGCACCACCGTGCGCATGGTGCCGATCGAGGAGGTGCTGTACTTCGAGGCGGCGGACAAGTACGTGCGCGTGCTCACCGCCGACCGCGAGCACCTGATCCGCACCCCCCTGAAGCAGCTGCTGCCGCAACTGGACCCGGCCGCCTTCTGGCAGGTGCACCGGGCCGTGGTGGTGCGGGCCGGAGCCGTCGAGTCCGTGCACCGCGACGACGCCGGCAAGATGCACCTGCGGCTGCGCGGCCGGCCGGACGAGAAGATCCCGGTGAGCCGGCTCTACGCCCACCTCTTCCGCGCGATGTAAAAGAAAAAGCCGCCCGGTTCGGGCGGCTTCGGCACAGGGGCAGCGCCTCGTCAGCGCCAGTGGCGGTGGTGATGCGGGCCGTGGCGATACGCGCCCGGGCCGTAGTAGGGCCGATACGGCCGGTACACCGGCCGCGGCGCCACGTACACCGGCGGCGGCGCGTAGTACACGGGCGCCGGACGGTAGTAGACCGGCGGCGGGGGCGCGACGTACACCGGGGCCGGCGGGTAGTAGTAGCCCGGATTGGCCACGCCGACCGCCACGCCCGGGGCGCTGATGCCCACGGACCAACTCACGCCGGCACTGGCCGACGAGGCGGCAAACAACGCCCCGGCGGCCACGACGCTGGCGGCGGCCCATTTGAAGAAAGTCGAACGTGCCATCTGGGTGCTCCTTGAATCGAATAAGAGGTGGATCGGCGCCTGCCGCCAGGACGATCCGCCCATGTAGGTATTGAACGCGTCAGGCGTGAATCAGGTTCACGCTGGCAGGTGAAGATGGTTGCCAAACGTAAACCGGCTGCCCGGCCGCCGTGCGCTTTTCCACGCCCGGCGTCGCGGGTCCCGGCCCGGGCGCGACCGGGGTGAGAGTACGCAGGGGCTCCTAAAATTCCCCGATGCAATCCCCCAACGGCAAAACCGGCGGTCACAAAGAGACCGCCGCCGCAGGGGCCGGCGCGCCCGCGGCCCCCAGCAACTTCCTGCGCCACGTCATCGAGTCCGACCTCGCCCAAGGCACCTACGACGGCCGCCGCTGGGGCGGCAGCCCGGGCGACGGCCCGCACCACCAGGCCGGCATGCCCGATCCGGCGCGCATCCGCACCCGCTTCCCGCCCGAGCCCAACGGCTACCTGCACATCGGCCACGCCAAGAGCATCTGGCTGAACTTCGAGTTGGCGAAGGAGTACGGCGGCGTGTGCCACCTGCGCTTCGACGACACCAACCCCGAGAAGGAAGAGCAGGAATACGTCGACTCCATCCGCGAGATGGTGGCGTGGCTGGGCTACGACACCGAGCTGCCCGACGCGCCCGCGCCCGAAAGCTCGGCCTGCGCCCTGCCCCGCTTCCAGAAGCACGAGTACTTCGCCAGCGACTACTTCGACTTCATGTACCGCGCCGCCGAGTACCTGGTGACGGCCGGCCACGCCTATGTCGACGAGCAGACGCCCGAGCAGATGCGCGCCAACCGCGGCGACTTCGGCCGGCCCGGCATCGACAGCCCCTGCCGCAGCCGCACGCCCGAGGAGAACCTGGCCCGCCTGCGCGAGATGAAGGACGGCAGGCTGCCCGACGGCGCCGCCGTGCTGCGCGCGAAGGTCGACATGGCCTCGCCCAACATCAACCTGCGCGACCCGGCGCTCTACCGCATCCGCCGAGCCACGCACCACAACACGGGTGATCGCTGGTGCATCTACCCGATGTACACCTTCGCGCACCCCATCGAGGACGCGCTGGAGCAGATCACCCACTCCATCTGCACGCTGGAGTTCGAGGACCAGCGGCCCTTCTACGACTGGCTGATGCAGCGCCTGATCGAAGGCGGCCTGCTGGTCGCGCCGCCGCCGCACCAGTACGAGTTCGCGCGCCTGAACGTCACCCATGTCATCACCAGCAAGCGCAAGCTGCGCCAGCTGGTGGAGGAAGGCCACGTCGACGGCTGGGACGACCCGCGCATGCCCACCCTGGCCGGCCTGCGCCGGCGCGGCTACACGCCCGAGGCGCTGAAGCTCTTCTGCGAGCGCAGCGGCACCACCAAGACGGGCGGTGCCTGGACCGAATACGCCGCGCTGGAAGCCGCGCTGCGCGACACGCTCGACCCGGTGGCGCCGCGCGCGATGGCCGTGCTTCAGCCGTTGAAGCTGGAGATCACCAACTGGGACGCCGCGATGGGTGCCGGCCACCTGGAGCCCTGCACCGCCCCGGTGAACCCGCACGACGAAGCCGCCGGCCTGCGCCGCTTCAGCTTCGGCCACGAACTGTGGATCGAACGCGAGGACTTCATGGAGGTGCCCGAGAAGGGCTACCGGCGCCTGTACCCGCCGCACACCAACGCGGCAGGCCAGCCGGTGGAAGGCAACAAGGTGCGGCTGAAGTACGGCTACGTCGTGCAGTGCACCGGCTTCGAGAAGGACGCGGACGGCCGCGTGATCAAGGTGCTGGCCGAGGTGCTGCCCGACACGAAGAGCGGCACGCCCGGCGCCGACAGCGTGAAGGTCAAGGGCGTGATCGGCTGGGTGGGGGTGCACGACGCGGTGCCGGCGCAGATCCGGCTGTACGAGCGGCTGTTCGCCGCCGAGCAGCCGGGGACCGCGGACGACGTGACGGAGGAACTCAATCCGGGCAGCCTGCAGGTCGTCGCGGGCTACGTCGAGCCCGGGCTGCGCGATGCGCCGGCCGGGGCGAGCTACCAGTTCGAGCGGCTGGGCTACTTCGTCGTCGATCCGGGCGCCGGCGCGGACGGCATGGCGGTGTTCAATCGGACCAGCGGGCTGAAGGACAGCTGGGGCAAGTAGCCTGCCTCGCGGCAGCGCTCTCCGACATGCCGCCAGCGCAGCGCACGGCTTTCCGCCAGTTGGCCGAGCACACGGCCGGCATCGACCGCGACGCCTACGCGGCATGCGGCCGCGACTGGCGTGACCCGATCATCGGCCTCGGCCCGCGCGATGCGCGGCTGTGCATCTTCGGTCGCGACCCGGGCCGCACGGAGGTCGAGCACGCTCTGCCCTTCGTCGGCAAGGGCGGGCAGCTCGTGCGCGCGGCGCTGTATCGGCAGCAGCACGGCGCCGACGCACCGCCGCCGGACTTCGACGCGTCGGTCGCCGCCGGCCGCGAGGTGTTCTGGCTCAACACCGTGCCCTGCAAGCCCGTCGGCAACCGCGCCTGGTCCATGGCGGTGAAGCGGCGCTTCCAGCCGCTGATGGCCGACCTGCTGCTGAACACCTGGCAGGGCCACGATGGGGGGCGCACGGTGATCGCCCTGGGGCGCGAGGCCTTCTTCTGGTTCGGCATCGCGCAGCCGGCCGGGGTGGGCGCGGCGCTCGATGCCTTCTGGGCGCAGGGCGATGCGCGCTATCGGCATACGCTGCGCATCGACTACCGGGCAGGCGACAAGGCCTACACGATCACGCTGGCGCCGCTGCCTCACCCCTCGCCCGCCAACGCGGTGTGGTTCACGCGCTTTGCAGGGCTGATGGATGAGCGGCTTCGTCTGCTATTGAATTCATAGCTGCTTGCGCAGATGGGATAGGTGCTGGAGACAGTTTTTCTTCGACTCACCCATGAGCAGAAAGCGCTGGGGTGAGCCGCAAAATCTTCCATTCGAATCATTTTTTGAGTCGAATTCACTAGAATGCGGCGCATGCCCGCCTCGCCTCCCCGCTACCTGTGGCAGCAGCCCGGCTGGCCCCGCCTCCATTTCGACTTCGCCGCCGCGGGGCCGGCGCTGCTGCAGGCGCGCGAGCGCAAGGGCATCGCACAGGGCATGGCGCGCGCCATCGGGCTCGAACGGGTCGACGAAGTCTCGCAGGAGCTGTGGATGCAGGAAGCGATGTCCACGGCGGCCATCGAGGGCGAATCGCTGGACCTCGCGGCCGTCCGTTCGTCGGTGCTGCGGCACCTGGGCGGCGACAGCGGCGGGCCGGTCGAACGCCACGTGGACGGGCTCGTGGAAGTCATCCAGGACGCGACGCTGAACCACGCGCAGCCGCTGGATGCCGACCGGCTCTGCCGCTGGCAGTCGGCGCTGTTCCCTGGCGGCACGGCGGGCATCCGGCGCATCGCGGTGGGCCGCTTCCGGGACCACGCCGATCCGATGCAGATCGTCAGCGGCCGGCCCGGCCGCGAGGTGGTGCACTACACGGCCCCGCCTTCGGCCGAGGTGCCGCGCGAGATGACCGCGTTCCTCGACTGGTTCGCCGCCACCACGCCCGCCGATGGCCGGCCGGCCGCGCTCGACGGCATCGCGCGCGCGGCGATCGCGCACCTCTGGTTCGAAACCATTCACCCCTTCGAGGACGGCAACGGCCGCCTCGGCCGCGCCGTGGCCGACATGGCGCTGGCGCAGGACAGCGCGGCGGGGGCAGGCGCCGCGCCGCGGCTGTACAGCCTCTCGCGCCAGTTGCTCGCCGCCCGCGCCGACTACTACGCCGCGCTCCAGCAGGCACAAAGCGGGGGAACCGACGTCACACCCTTCGTCGAGTGGTTCGCGAATGCGTTCGCGCAGGCCTGCGACGCTGCGGGCGAGGTGATCCAGGCCTCGCTCACGCGCTCGCGCTTCTGGGCCGCCCAGGCGCAGCGCGGCACCCTCAACGAGCGGCAGCGCAAACTGTTGCAGCGCCTGCTGCTGGCCGGCGACGGCGGCTTTCTCGGCGGGCTCAACGTCGAGAAGTACCTCAAGATGGTCGATGCCTCCAAGGCCACGGCCACGCGCGACCTGTCCGACCTCGTGCGGCAAGGCCTGCTGCACACGCGCGGACAGGGCAAGGCGCTGCGCTACTACATCAGCGTGCCGGGCTGGACGCATGGGCTGGACGACGATGCCGCAGGCTGATCCTCCGCGCCTGATCCGCTTCCACAAGCCCTACGGCGTGCTCAGCCAGTTCACGCCCGAGGGCCGCTGGCGCGGCCTTGCGGACTTCATCGACGTGCCCGGCGTGTACGTGGCGGGTCGGCTCGACGCGGACAGCGAGGGCCTGCTGCTGCTGACCGGCGACGGGGCGCTGCAGGCGCGCATCGCCGACCCGCGGCACAAGATGCCCAAGACGTACTGGGTGCAGGTGGAGGGCGAGCCGGACGACGCCGCGCTGGCGGCGCTGCGCGCGGGCGTGGCGCTCAAGGACGGACCGACGCGGCCCGCGCAGGCCAGGCGGCTCGATCCGCCGCCGAAGGTCGCCCCGCGCGACCCGCCGATCCGCGAGCGGCGCCACATCCCCACGGGCTGGATCGAACTCGTGATCCGCGAGGGCCGCAACCGCCAGGTGCGGCGCATGACGGCGGCGGTGGGCTTCCCGACGCTGCGGCTGATCCGCGTGGCGATCGGGCCGTACACGCTGGACGGGCTGGCGCCGGGCGCGTGGGCGGCCGAGGAGGCCGCGCCCCTCAGCCGATCACGCGGCGCAGCAGCCAGGCCATCGCGGCCTTCTGCTCGCTGATGTCGGCACCGGCATCGACGAGCAGCGCAGCGCGGTCGAAGGCGGCCGAGAGCAACTGGGCCAGCGCGGCCAGCGGCACGCCGCGCGGCGCCGCTTGCGCGGCGGCCAGCCCCTCGGCCAGGGTGACGGCGGCATTCGCGCCGTCCAGCGCCAGCACTTCGGCCAGGCCCAGCACGGCCGGCCCGTCGACCAGCAGCAGGCGCGTGCGGCCGGGCACGGTCATGGCCTGCAGGTAGGCGTCGCTGCCGGCCAGCAGGGCCTCGGACGGCGCCAGGCCGGCGGGCGCGGCGGCGCGGATCTCGTCGGCCACCGCCTGCATCTCGCGCACCAGCACGGCGCGGAACAGGTCGCGCTTGTCGGCGAAGTGGTGGTACAGCGCGCCGCGCGTGATGCCCGCGGCAGCCACCACCTCCGGCGTGGAGGTGTCGCCATAGCCCTTGCGCACGAACAGCTCGCGCGCGGCGTCCATCAGGGCGGCGCGGGTGGCCTCGGTGCGGTCACGGTTCGAACGCGGGCCGGCGGTGGGCATGCCGCCGGCAGGGTCATTTGTCGACATACATACAGCCTGTACGTTAATCTTCATCAAACATGCAGTCTGTATGTTAATTGCCGGGGCCCCGGACGGCCAGCCCCGGCAAGCCCGCCACGGCCGCCCCCTTCCGTTGGAGTGAACGCCATGACCGACACCGCCCCCGCCCTGCGCGTGACCAGCTACTACCCCGTGCTCATGACCCGCGACGTGGCGGGCACCGCCGCCTTCTGGCGCACCCACTTCGGCCTGGCGCCGCTGTTCAGCAGCGACTGGTACGTGCACCTGCAGTTGCCGGGTAACGACGCGGTCAACCTCGCGGTGCTGGACGGCTCGCACGCCACCATCCCCGAGGCGGCGCGCGGCCGGTCGGCAGCGGGGCTGCTGATCAACTTCGAGGTCGACGACGTGGACGCGGTGCACGCGCGCCTGCTGGCCGCCGGCCTGCCGATGCTGCTGCCGCTGCGCGACGAGGACTTCGGCCAGCGCCACTTCATCACGCAGGACCCGAACGGCGTGCTGATCGACGTGATCAAGCCGATCCCGCCGAGCGCCGAGTTCGCGGCGCAGTACGACCCGTCAGCGCTGCCGCCAGCCTGAACGCCGGGGGCGGCTCAATGCAGCGCGCCGCCGCTCTCGCGCAGGTCGCTCCCCTGCACGTCCAGCGCCGTGCGCAGCAGCAGGCGCACGCCCTCCACCTGCGTCGCCAGGGCCATGCTGGGCAGGCCCGGCCGCTGTGCCGCCTGCGCCGGCAGGGCAGGCAGGTGCACGAAGCCGCCGCGCGTGCCGGCCAGCGCCGGCCGCGTCGCCAGCCGGTGCATCAGCGCGTAGAAGAGGTGGTTGCACACGAAGGTGCCGGCCGTGTTCGAGACCGCCGCCGGCACGCCGTGCTCGCGCAATGCGCGCACGATGGCCTTGATCGGCAGGGTGGAGAAGTAGGCGGCAGGGCCGCCCTCGACCACCGCCGCGTCCACCGGCTGGCGGCCGGCGTTGTCGGGGATGCGGGCGTCGTCGACGTTGATGGCCACGCGCTCCGGCGAGATCTCCGAGCGGCCGCCCGCCAGGCCGAGCGCGACCACCAGGGCCGGCGCGGGCGCCTGGCCCAGCGCCTCGTCCAGCCGCACAGCGGCCTCCCCGAAAACGCAGGGCAGGCGCAGCGCCTGCACGACGGCGCCCTCGCCGACGGCCTCGCCGTCCAGCGCCCGGGCGACCTCCCAGGAGGGATTGACCGCGTCCTGGTCGAAGGGATCGAAGCCGGTGAGGAGGATGCGGCGGCGGAAGTCGGCAGCAGGCATGGCGGGAGCAGCGGAAACGCGGAGCCGCCAGCGTAGCGCAGCGGGCGGGCGTGTACCCTTCCCCGGCCCCCGTCCGCCTCTTCGACGAACCCATGCCCTCTTCCCTGTTCCCGCATCCCGCCGGCCGCCGCGCGGCGCTGTCGCGCCTGGCCGCCCTGCCCCTGCTGTGCTCTCCGCTGGCCCACGCCGCGCCCGCCCGCGGCATGCCGCCGGCGCCCGACCTGTGGCCTCGGCCGCTGCAGGTGCCCGGCGGCGTGGCACGTCTGTCGCTGGGCCCGGACGCCCGGCGGCCCGCCGCCACCGCCGCGGGTGGCGGCAAGGAGGCCGTGCCGCTGCTGGTGGTCGGCGACCCCATCGAATGGACCGCGCTGGTCGGCATTCCGCTCGCGGCCGCGCCGGGCGAGGCGCAGATCCACGCCACCGGCGCCGACGGCGATGCGCGCACCCTGCGCTACGCGATCGAGGCCAAGCGCTACCGCGAGCAGCACCTGACGGTGGCGCCGCGCACGGTGGACCTCTCGCCCGCGGACCAGGCCCGCTACGAGCGCGAGCGCGACCACCAGGCGAAGGTGATGGCGACCTGGAGCGAGCCGCCGGCCGGCCTGCTGCGCATGCAGGCGCCGGTGCCGGGCCGGCGCTCCAGTTCCTTCGGGCTGCGGCGCGTGTTCAACGGCCAGCCTCGCAATCCGCACAGCGGCATGGACATCGCCGCCGCCACCGGCACGCCGGTGCGCGCGCCGCTCGCCGGCCGGGTGATCGACACCGGCGACTACTTCTTCAATGGCGGCACGGTCTGGCTGGACCATGGCGGCGGCCTGCTGAGCATGTACTGCCACCTCAGCCGCATCGACGCGAAGGTGGGCGACGCGGTGCAGGCCGGCGACGCCTTCTGCGCCGTCGGCGCCACCGGCCGCGTGACCGGCCCGCACCTGCACTGGGGCGTGATGCTCAACCGCACGATGGTGGACCCGGCGCTGTTCATCTGAGGCGCGGGGGCGCCCGACATACGCGCCGTTACAAAAAGGCGCTTGCGCCATACCAACTGGTACGTATGATCCATACCAACCACTCGGTATGGACATGACTTCCGCCCCCCGCCTCTCCTCCGCGCCGTCCACGGCGCCCGCCCGCACCCGGCTGCTGGACGCCGCCCTCCAGGTCATCCGCACCAAGGGCTACACCGCCACCACGGTGGACGACATCTGCGCCGCCGCCGGCGTGACCAAGGGCAGCTTCTTCCACCACTTCAAGGGCAAGGAAGACCTGGGCATCACCGCCGCCCACCACTGGGGCGAGGTGACGGGCGCGATGTTCGCCGCCGCCGACTACCACGCCCCGGCCGACCCGCGCGAGCGCGTGCTCGGCTACCTCGCCCTGCGCACCGCGCTGCTCGAAGGCGAGCTGCCCGACGTCACCTGCCTGCTGGGCACGATGGTGCAGGAGACCTACGCCACCCACCCCGCCATCCGCAACGCCTGCCAGGCGGTCATCCATGCCCACGCGGACACGGTGGCCGAGGACCTGGCCGCCGCCAAGGCCCGCCATGCGCCGCAGGCCGCGTGGGACCCGCAGGAGGTGTCGCTGTACTTCCAGGCCGTGCTGCAGGGCGCTTTCGTCCTGGCCAAGGCCGAGGGCAGCGCGGGCGTGGCGCGGCGCTGCGTCGCCCACCTGCGCGCCTACGTCGAGACCGTGCTGCTGCCGACGGCAGCGGCCCCGCCGGCTTCAGCAGACTGAAGCTTTCTTCCTTCCTTCATCCAAGGAGACCACCATGCCAGCCATGCACTACGTCGACGGCTTCGTCCTCGCCGTCCCCCAGGCCAACCAGGAGGCGTACCGCAAGCACGCCGACGACGCGGCCGCCGTGTTCAAGGAACATGGCGCGCTGGAGGTCGTCGAGTGCTGGGGCGACGACGTGCCCGAAGGCAAGCTCACCTCTTTCACCATGGCCGTCAAGCGCGAGGAGAACGAGGCCGTCGTGTTCTCGTGGGTCACCTGGCCGTCCAAGGAAGTGCGCGACGCCGCCTGGCCCAAAGTCATGGAGGACCCGCGTCTGCCCAAGGACATGTCGGCCATGCCCTTCGACGGCAAGCGGATGATCTACGGCGGCTTCCGCATGATCGTCCACCGGTGACACCCTGCCTTTTCTGGAGACGACCATGACCGACACCCGCGACCCCGATGCCTGCCACAGCGAACCGATGGCCGATGCGCACGAACTGACGCTCACCCGCGTCTACGACGCACCGCCCGAGAAGGTCTTCCGCGCCTGGACCGAGCCCGAGCTGCTGATGCAGTGGTTCGTGCCGCGCCCCTGGTCGCTGGCCCGCGTGGAGGCCGACCTGCGCCCCGGCGGCCGCTCCAACCTGGTGATGCGCGACCCCGACGGCAACGAGTACCCCAACGCCGGCGTCTACCTGGAGGTGGAGCCGAACCGCCGCATCGTCTTCACCAACGCCTACACCGAGGGCTGGATGCCGGCCGATCCGCAGCCGATGAAGATGACCGCCATCGTCACCTTCGAGCCCGAGGGCGAGGGCAAGACCCGCTACACCGCGCGCGCCGTGCACTGGACGGCCGCCGACCGCGACACGCACGAGAAGATGGGCTTCCACGAAGGCTGGGGCCAGTGCGCCGACCAGCTGGGCGAGCTGCTCGCGCGCATCTGACGCCGCAGGACGACACGAGACCGCCATGCAGAAGATCACGCCCTGCCTGTGGTTCGACTTCCAGGCCGAGGAGGCCGTGGCCCACTACCTGCGCGTCTTCCGCAACGGGCGCGTCCTCGCCACCTCGCACTACGGCGAGACGATGGGCGAGCACCGCGGCAAGGTGCTCACCATCCGCTTCGAGATCGAGGGCCAGGAATTCCTTGCGCTCAACGGCGGGCCGCAATTTCCGTTCACCGAAGCCGTGTCGCTGAGCGTGGACTGTGCCGACCAGGCCGAGGTGGACCGCCTGTGGGACGCGCTGGCCGAAGGCGGCTCGCACGGGCCCTGCGGCTGGCTGAAGGACCGCTTTGGCCTGTCGTGGCAGATCGTGCCCTCGGTCGTCGAGGCGATGACGCGAAGCAGCCAGCCCGAGCGCATCGACCGCATGATGGGCGCCTTGATGCAGATGGGAAAGCTCGATATCGCACAACTCCAGGCCGCGTTCGACGGCGGTTGAGAGCCCCCGCTGCGTGCCCCGTCTTTCATGCGCGTGGGTGCCGGCTGCGCGTACGCTGCAACGCAGCATCGCACGCGGGCGGCGGTGCGCCACAGGAGATCTGCATGAAGCGCAAGGCGACCATCCACGGCAACGTCACCTTCACGCCAGGCGACGGCGTGCCCATCGTGATCCCCGAAGGTCCGATCGAGATCGAGGAAACGGAAGACAGCGTGATCCTGGGCTGGGAGCAGGCCCAGGGCGTGGTGGGCTCCACCGCCATGCCGCGCATCCAGTACGACCAGTACGTCGAGGCCGGGCACATCCGCCCAGCCGAGTGAGGAGCGCCGCGGACGCGCTCAGGCCGCCGTGGCGGCGATGACCGCGCCCGGCAGCCGGTAGTGCCCCTGCTCGAACAGGTCGATGCCGCAGGCCAGCGACTCGACCCAGTCGAAGAAGTCCGCGATCGCCTGCCGGCCCGCGATCGGCGCGCCGTGCTGCGGCACCAGCATCTCGATGTCGAGCTGCCGCGCCATGTGGGTCCACAGCCGCAGGATCTTGTTCGACACCATGTAGCGGCGGTGGAAGCCCTCCATGCGCCGGATGTGCGGCGCCAGTTCGCGCACCGGCTCGCGCGCCTCCGCGCCGCTGGTGAGCGAGACGCCCAGGTCGCCGGTGAAGAGGATGCGGCTGACCGGGTCGTAGAAGTGGAAGTTGCCCTCCGAGTGCAGGAAGTGCGCCGGCAGCAGGTGCAGTGAACTCCCGCCCAGCGGCAGGATGCCGCCCCCGTCGGGCACGCCGATCACCCGCTTGAGCGTCTTGCCGCTCTTGGCGAAGTGCGGCACGAAGCGCTCCCACACCCGCGAGATGACGAGCCGCGCCTGCGTCGAGGTGAGCCAGCGGTCGAGCGAGGCAATGATGTCCGGGTCGGCGTGCGAGGCGAGGATGTAGTCGAGCTTGCCCGGCGTGAAGTGGCGCGACATGCCGAGGAACAGCTCGTTGAAGGCCATGTTCCCCCCCGGGTCGATGACCGCGCCCTGCCCGTGGTCCACCACCAGGAACTGGTTGGCCTGGACGGCGGCGCCGTCCTCCTCCACCAGGTCGGAAAACATGATGCAGGCGTGGTTCGGGTCGCGGTAGAGCTCGACGGGCAAGGCAGCCTCGGAAATGAGAAACGGCGGAAAGCCGCGACTCTATGCAACACCTCGATACAACCCCTTGATTCGCATCAAACGATGCGTGGTTCAGGCAGCCTGCGCGTCGGCCAGGCACTGCGCGAACAGCGCCGTCGCCCGCCCCGGCTGCGGCGAGCGGCGCCAGATGGCGGCGAAGCGGCAGCGGTAGAAGAAGCGCTTGGGCGCCACCGCCACCAGTTGGCCGGCCTGCACGAAGGGCTGGGCGTAGTGGTCCGGCAGGAAGCCCAGGTAGCGGCCCGAGAGGATCAGCAGCGCGATCGCCTCCTGGTCGTAGGCGGTGGCGCGGCGCGCCAGGCGCTCGCGGTGGCTGAAGTCCATGTTGGGCGAGTGGTAGCCCAGGCCGGCGAACTCGTGCCGGCGCAGCTCGGTCCAGCCGAGCCTGCGGTGGTCGGCGCCGAAGAGCGGGTGCGCGCGGCCGGCATACAGCAGCATGGTCTCGCCGAACAGGTCGGCGTAGGCGAGGCTCTGCGAACTGCGGTGCGTGGGGATCACGCCGACATGGAAGCGCCCGTCGATGATGCCGCGCTCGATGGCATTGATGGAGGCCACGTGCACGTTCAGCGCCACGCCCGGCGCCTGCGCGCCGAAGCGCGCGATGGCTCCGGCGATGTGCGCCTGCGGGTTGCTGGCCGTCTTGTCGAACAGGGCCAGCTCCAGCTCGCCGCCCATGCGGCCGTGGATGTCGTCGATGCCGCTGCGGAAGGCGTCCACCGAGGCGAGCAGGCGCAGCGTCTCCTCGTACACCCGCTGGCCCTCGGCGGTGAGCGCGAAGCCCGCCCGCCCGCGCCGGCACAGCACGAGGCCCAGGCGCGTCTCCAGGTCCTTGACGTGGCGGCTGACGGTGGAGGTGCCGATGTTCAGTTCCAGCTCGGCGGCCGTCATGCCGCCGCACTCCGCCACCGCCTTGAACACGCGCAGCAGGCGCAGGTCCATGTCGCTGAGCTGGCCCAGCACGGCCCGATTCTTTACTTGCATGGATCGGCAAGTGAACAGTGAAAGACGGCCATTCTCGCCAGCATCGCCCGCGCCAACAATGGCGCCATGAACACCGCCCTCGCCTCCTCCCAGCCCACCGCCGCCCGCACCGACGCGGCCTGGCTCGAAGCCCACTGGATGCCCTTCACCGGCAACCGGCAGTTCAAGGCCGACCCGCGCATCATCGTGGAGGGCAAGGGCGCGTACTTCACCGACGCCGAGGGCCGCAGGATCTACGACGGCCTGTCGGGCCTGTGGTGCACGGGCCTGGGCCACTGCCGCACCGAGATCAGCGAAGCAGTGGCGCGCCAGGCGGCGAAGCTGGACTACGCGCCCGGCTTCCAGTTCGGCCACCCGCTCTCGTTCGAGCTGGCCAACAAGATCAAGGACCTGATGCCCCAGGGCCTGGACCACGTGTTCTTCACCGGCTCCGGCTCCGAGGCGGCCGACACCTCGCTCAAGCTGGCGCGCGCCTACTGGCGCGCCAAGGGCCAGGGCACCAAGACGCGCCTGATCGGCCGCGAGAAGGGCTACCACGGCGTGAACTTCGGCGGCATCTCGGTGGGCGGCATCGGCGGCAACCGCAAGACCTTCGGCCAGGGCGTGGAGGCCGACCACCTGCCCCACACCCAGCCACCGCTGGGCTCCTTCATCAAGGGCATGCCGGCCGAGGGCGGCGAAGCGCTGGCCAACCGGCTGCTGGACCTGATCGCGCTGCACGACGCGAGCAACATCGCGGCGGTGATCGTCGAGCCCTTCTCCGGCTCGGCCGGCGTGGTGATCCCGCCGGTGGGCTACCTGCAGCGCCTGCGCGAGATCTGCACGCAGAACAACATCCTGCTGATCTTCGACGAGGTCATCACCGGCTTCGGCCGCTGCGGCGCGATGACCGGCGCCGAGGCCTTCGGCGTGGTGCCGGACATCCTCAACTTCGCCAAGCAGGTGACCAACGGCGTGCAGCCGCTGGGCGGCGTGGTCGCCACCCGGGAGATCTACGACACCTTCATGAAGGCCGGCGGCCCCGAGTACCTGGTGGAGTTCCCGCACGGCTACACCTATTCGGCGCACCCGGTGGCCTGCGCCGCCGGCGTCGCCGCGCTGGACCTGCTGGTGGCCGAGGACGGCCCCGGGCGTGTGCGGGCGCTGGCCCCGCACTTCGAGGCAGCCGTCCACAGCCTGAAGGGTGCCAAGCACGTGCTGGACATCCGCAACCACGGCCTGGCCGCCGGCATCACCATCGACCCGGTACCGGGCGAGCCGGCCAAGCGCCCCTTCGAGATCGCCATGGCCTGCTGGAAGAAGGGCTTCTACGTGCGCTACGGCGCCGACACCATCCAGCTCGCCCCGCCCTTCATCAGCGAGAAGGCGGAGATCGACCGCCTCGTCAACGCGCTGGGCGAGGCGCTGGCCGGGGTGGCCTGACGCCGCCGCGCCGGACAAGGACCAAGCGCCCTTTCGGGCGCTTTTTTCATGGCGTCGGCATCGGTGGAAGGAGGCCTTTGGCTTCACGCCCGTGCTATCGGCCACCTTTTCTTGATGGAATCCTCGCAATTCGCGACTGGCGGCAATGGGCCCTAAGCGGTAGTCCTGCCAGTCCTCATCTACGACTGCTCCGCAGCAGCGAAAACCGACTCTTAGCGAGGTGCACGCGGATGACCACAAATTGCCGCCTAACCGACTGATTTCAGGGTGACGCCAAACATCGCGATCGACCTGACGCTGCCTGCAGGAGGCCTCCGAGTAGCAGCCGCAAGGTTTAGCGCAAGGTCCACGCAGGCCCGCAACTGCCAAGAAAGCTCTTAGCCCTTCCCATTCTGCCGAATGCGCTCTGTCAACTTATCCACTGTAGTGGAGGGATCGCCATGCGGGGAGCCACTTTCCTTCAAACGTTGGGATCGTGCGCGCTTCGCATGCTCCACCGCTTTGTCGTAGTGATCGTTCAGAACACTTACGTCCATCACTGGGTTGGCCTTGTGGCAATACCCGTTCAGCAAATTTTTTAGGTCCCGCTGAGTCTCGTGATGGTGACCCGGCTTACCCCAGCAACTAAAGTGCATTAACCCCCAGACCTCGAAGCATGGGTTGGAATACGCCACGAATATTCGATGCTGAGTGGCAAGTCGAAACGCCTCTGGCACCTGAGGCTCCGGGTGCTCGTCTCGATCAAATACCGCCCAGACCTCAAATGCCTTGTCAAAGGAATTGCCGGTCTTCTTGGCAATTTTTTCGAGCTGCGCTTTCTCCTTGATTGCTTGCTCGACAACTGATACGGGCACTCCGCATCCGCCAATCGCCTTTACTTTTACAAGAGAACTTCCGCGCAGCAAGCGAAAATCATTAAAGTACCTGGGCTCGGTAACCTTTCCTTCGCAAACGACAACTATCTGAGACTTAGGTTCACGGACACTTTTTACATGTCTTGCAAGAGGCGCAGCCCTTCTCACGTCAGCGGCTCCGTACGCTCTGGGAGCACTGGAATAGCCCCAAATCTCCCCTGAATGTAACCCCGCTCAATATTGTCGGTATTTTTGGTCTTAATGTCTGTCAAGGGATAGACGGTCGTGACCCCTCCGGCCGACTTCTCGGTTAACCAAATGCTGTCTCTGCGAAGCACGCCTGGCGAAAGAAGATTTGTATCGTGAGTGGAGAATACCAACTGTGCTCCGTGGGGATTGGTATCTCGGGACATGAATATCCCAACTAACTTTTGAGCTAACAGCGTATGAAGTCCAGTGGTAATTTCATCCAGTACCAACGTCCCGCCGGCATCTAGAGTCTTGAGCATATGAGGAAGCAAGGACATCAAGTAGTGTGTCCCCATGCTTTCATCGGCATAGTCAAGGAACACAATATTGCCGTCTCCCGTCAAATGGCCAAGACTCAATTTCTTATTCTTCTCGCTAAACTTAACGTTCCCAGAAAATTTCTTGAGTGCCTTTAAAATATCATCCAAATCTGATTTAAATTCATCCGGAACCACGTAGTCCTCAATTTTTACGTCCGCGATTCCAGTATCGGCCTCTTTCAGATACTCCAGCACCCTATTCGTGAGTGCATCATTTCCGTGAAGAACATCTGCAACACCTAAAGGATTGCTGCTGGCCGACACGGCAACACATGAGATTTTCGTTCTAAAGTAGTCCGATATCTTTGTTAAAAGCGCGTGGTTCGACTTCGCGGCCACCGAAATAAACAAGGAGTCTGGCCGGGTGATCGACTGGATTTGCTTATTTGAGCCACTCAATTGTCGACTAAAGTGATACTCCTCCGCTCCGTCTCTAAACACCCTAGCATAGAGGGTTTGTTGGACTGCTTTGGGAAAAGCTAGCAGCCATTCCTCAATCACCCGTTCCTTGTCATATTGGACGCCGAACTGGTATCTGACATCTTCAAGCACAAAGTCCAAGACGAACTCAGTCGGAGCCTTGGCTCCCTCGCCATCAAGAGCAAACGGCTTGTATGGGAGCGCTCGTCCCTCTTCGCCCTGTGTGAATGAACGCAGCACCATCGACCTCAAAAGCTCAAGCGCTCCAAGGACGTTGGACTTACCGGATGCGTTCGCTCCATAGATCACGACCACGGGCACCACACCATATTTGGCGTACCGCGTCGGAATCGTGCATTCGGATTGTTCCTTGAGGGAACTCGCTACGAGACTAAGCTCTGCTGTTCCCTTCAGGGATAGAAAATTTTTTGCAGTAAAGCGCAGAAGCATGCGCGCATTCTACCGTTCAAATGGAAAAAAATCCAAAATTCGGACGAAAGAGGTCCGACTTTGCGCAACTTGTCCGCTGATCGGGATTGCATCCTGACACCAGAACTAACACTAGGCTGTCACTGAGGGCTCTACGCAAAGATGCTCGCTATCAAAATGGAAGCAATCATTCCTTGTGCCACCTGGCTTACTTGATAGGACGTACTGGATTCAAACCGGTGATCAACGATTAGCCTTGACAGGACGCTGGCCGCTGTTCGTTCGACCTCCGCTGCGAGCCTGAAGCGATCCTAGTCAGCAGCAACCCCGGCGCCCGCTTCTGGCCCGCAACTGCCGCTCGGAAGAAACTATCGCGGCAGCGCTGATGCAGCAATTGCGCACAGCCAAGCCCATCACTACGCTTTCAAATCGGCCGCGTGAGGTACACCGCCTCGCGCCCCACGATCGGCTCACGCGTGGGCATGAAGACTGTGCAGCCGTCACAAGGCGAGACGATGCTGCGGTCGCCGTCGGTGGCGATCAGTTCGTCCTTGGCGAAGGTCTCGAAACCGACCAGCGGGCGCGCGAAACGGAAGTCCTTGGTGTGCACGAGGTGCGTCTGCAGCAGCTCGAAGCGGCGCTGCGGCGCCTTCGGCGCGGCCTCGGCGGGCGGGTCGATCAGGCCGAAATGCGCCAGGAAGTCCAGCGTCACGGCCGTCGCCAGCTCGGCCGCCGAGCGCCTGAAGTGCTGGCCGCACTCGACCACCACCGCCGTGCCGGGCCCCGGGCCGTCCAGCCCGTGGCGGCCGTACTGGATGAGCGGCACGCCCGAGCCCAGGCCCTGCGGCATCACCAGGTGCACCGGCGGGCGGCCGATGGCCAGCGCGAGGGCGGCGTTGCGCTCGTAGGCGGGGTAGACCCAGAAGGGCTCCACGTCCTGGCTGGTGGAGTGGATGTCGAGGATGTGGTCGGCCGCGTCCACCACCGCGCGCATGGCGCGGGCACGCTGCAGCTCGGGGCTCTGCTCGCCGCCGTCCAGCCACTCGGTGGACCAGATGCGGTTCATGTTGTGCACGAGCTGGCGGCTCTCGAAGGGCTTCTCGATGTCGAAGCTCTCGTAGGCGGCCACGTTGGCGAAGCTCACGGTGAGCGTGCCGACCTTCGGGCGCACGCCGGTGTCGAGCAGGTGCGTGGCGGCGACCATGCCGCAGATCTCGTTGCCGTGCGTGAGCGCATTGATCAGCACGTGCGGGCCGGGGCGGCCGGACTCGAAGCGGTGCACGTAGTCCACGCCGACGTTCCCCTGGCGGTAGGCCGACAGGTCGCGGGGCAGGACTTCGAGCGAGGCGGGAACGGGCGGGGGCGTGTGGGTCATCCGGGCATTGTGGCGCTTCAGTCCCCGGCCTGCTGCGCGTCGGCGGTGCGGCCGGTCCAGCGCAGCACGACGAACTCCGCCGGCTTCGCGAGGGCCACGCCGATCAGGCAGACGATGCGCCCCTCGTCCAGGTCGGCCTGCGTCATCGTGCTGCGGTCGCAGCGCGTCCACCAGGCTTCCTCGGGCTTCTGTCCGGCCAGCGCGCCGGCGCGCCACTCGGGCTGAAGAAAGCCGTCGATGGCCTGGCGCACGCGCGTCCACAGCGCCTCGCCATGGTGCTCCTGCGCGGCCCAGCGCAGGCCGCGGCCGAGCGAGGCCTCGACCATGTCGAGCCAGCGGCGCTGATGGACGTAGCGGATCTCGGGGTCATCGTCGGCCAGGCGCGCGCCCCACACGAGCAGCCCTCGCCCCAGGAACTCGCGCAGGCAGTTCACGCCCTGCGGGTTGAGCCGGTCCTGCTCGCCGGCGCTCACCGGCCACGCCAGGTGCAGCACGCCAGCCACCGGCAGGCCGGCCGGCGCCTTGTGCACGCCCTGCGCCGCATCGCTGCGCGCGTACAGACCCGCCACAAAGCCGGAGGGCGGCAGCGCCAGCGCGGCATCCATGCGGCCCGGCGGCGCCAGCGGGTCGGCCACCACCACCCAGGGCCAGTAGAAGGCGGCGCGGCCGGAATCGACGGCCTGCCGCTGCGCCAGCGCCTGGTCGGCCGTGAGGTCCGGTGCGGCGTCCAGCACGGCGATGCGCCAGGCGCCCGGCCGTTCGGCATGCGCCACCAGCGCGGCCTGCAGGGCCAGCCGCTCCTCGAGCGCGCTGGCGCCGGGGGCGGCCACGGTGCGCACGTCCTCCAGCAACGCGACCTGCGCCAGCGCGGCGGCGTAGCTGCCCGGCGTGGCCTCGTCGGCCAGCGGCGGCACCATGCCGTCGGTGCCGCCGGCCAGCGTCACGGCCTGCCCCGCCAGGGCGCGCACGCGGTCGAGCAGCGCCCAGGCGTCCACCGCCGCGCCGAGGTGCAGCCACAGCGGCAGCGCGCTCGCCTGCGCGGCGGCACTGCCGAGCACGGCACCGGCCCAGCGCGGGTGCGAGGGCGACCAGGCCAGCTCGCCCCAGCGGTCCGCGATGCCGTCGGCGTCGGCCCACGCGATGTCGAGGACGACGATCCGGCTGTCGGCGACCCGCCCGCGCGCAACGACCTGCCCCTCGCGGTCGCGCCAGCGCTTGTCGTGGCCGCGCAGGCACTCGCACGGCCGGCCGGCGGAGACGGTGCGCAGCAGCGTGCCGGGCGGCGCCTCGGTCATCGCGCGCAGGCCGGCGGGCAGCAGCCGCTCGCGCAGCACGACGCGCCCGTTACCGCCGCTGCCGGGGTCCAGCGCATGCAGGGTCACGCGGCGGTCGGGCGTCTCGTCCTCGCCCAGCACGGCGCTGGCCGGGCGGGCGCCGAAGGCGGTGCGGGCCACGTACAGCCGCGCGCCGCCGTTGGCGAAGAAGGCGCGCACCGCGTGCGCGACGTGGTGGGTGCGGGGCTCGGCGTGCGCCGTGCCGCCGATGAAGCGCAGCGGCTGGCAGCCGCCGTACAGGCGCTCGAAGTCGGCGGCGCTGTGCAGCAGCCGCGGCCGCACGCCCAGCGGCCCGCGGCGCGTCGGGCCGACGAAGGCGGCGGTGGCGGTGTCCACGCGCTCGATGCGCGGCCCGGGGGGCGTCTCCTCGACGTACACGCCCGGCGTGGTGAGGGTGGCCATGTTCAGCCGCCCTCCTGCGCGGGCGCGCCGGCCGGGACGGGCGAAGGCGTGGACGGAACGGCTCTCATGGCGGATGGGCGCCGCAGGGCGCCCGCCATTGTGGCCAGCGGCCGGCGGGCTGCCCATCGGCCGGACGGCCGAGGCCCGTCAGCGGCCGCGGCCGGCCGCGCTGCCCTGCCGCGCCCGCTGCGCCTCCTCGCGCCGGCGCCGCAGCTCCGCCTCGGCACGGCGGCCGGCGGCCAGCCAGGCGGCGAACTCCTCCACCGTCTCCAGCGTGATGCGCCCGATGGCGCCGCCGCGGAAATCGGTGATCAGCGCCTCGGCCGCTTTCTGCGCATCGACCCGGCCGCCCGAGACGATCGCGCCGCGGCGCCGGCCGACGGCGTCGAGCAGCGCCTCGTCGGGCTGGTTCGCGACGGGTTCGCCGTCCGGCAGGCGGTAGCGGGCGCGCAGCGCCTCGGCGTAGTGCGTCTTCAGGTAGGCCAGCAGCTCCAGCGCGACTTCCTCGTCGTCGTAGGCATTGCGGCCGACAGCGCCGCTCACGGCCAGGCGGTAGCCGCTCTCGGGCACGATGATCTTGGGCCACAGCATGCCCGGCGTGTCGTAGAGGTAGAAGTCGTCGGCCAGCAGGATGCGCTGCTCCTGCTTGGTCACGCCGGCCTCGTCGGCGGCCTTGGCCTGGCGCTTCAGGCTGAGTGTGTTGATGAGGGTGGACTTGCCCACGTTGGGCACGCCGCAGATGAGCACCCGCATCGGCTTGGCCAGCCCGCCGCGGCCGGGCGCCAGGCGGTGGCAGGCGTCGATGATGGCCTTGCGCTGCGCCGGCGGGGTCTGGCTGGCGTCCAGCGCGATGGCGCCGGTCTCGCTCTGCCCCTGGTAGTGGGCCAGCCACTCCGCCGTGCGCTGCGGATCGGCCAGGTCCTGCTTGTTGAGGATCTTCAGGCGCGGCTTGTGCGCCGTCATGCCGGTCAGCGCGGGGTTGGCGCTGGAGCCGGGCAGGCGCGCGTCGAGCAGCTCGATCACGACGTCGGTGGTCTTCACGCGCTCCGCAATCGCCTTGCGGGTGGCGTTCATGTGACCGGGGAACCATTGGATCGGCATGGGCGGGCGGGAAAGAGGCAGTGCGGGAAGCGGACGATTGTCCCTGCTGGCCCGGCGGGCGCCTTTTTTGACGCTGCGCCAACCCCATCCGGCGCTGTCGACCGTGGAAGGCGGATCGTCCACTTCCTCTTGAAAGCGTCCGACCATGCCGTCCCTCCTTTCCCCCGCCCTGCGCCTCGCGCCCCTCGCCGCCCTGCTCGCCGCCTCGGCCGCCGCCGCGCAGTCCCCCGCCGCGTCACGCATCACGCAGGTGAAGGTCTACCCCGGCAGCGCCACCGTGGAACGCGTGGCGCAGGTGGCGGCCGGCAGCCGCAGCATCCGCTTCGACTGCCTGCCGGCCGGGCTGGACCCGCAGAACCTGCAGCTCAGCAGCGACGACGCCTCGGTGCAGATCGGCGAGGCCTCGGTGCAGACCGGGCCGCGCTCGCTGTCGGCCGCCTGCGCCGCCAGCCCGCTGGACGAGCGCATCCGCGCGCTGGAGGACCAGAAGGCCGCGCTGGCGGCGCAGGCCGACGCGCTCGGCTACGTGACCGGCTACCTCCAGGGCCTGGGCGGCGACGGCGAGCGCCGTCAGGCCGCCCCCGGCGCGGCGGCGCTCGCCGCCACGGCCGAGGCGCTGCGCCGCACCGGGGAAGAGGCGCTGCTGCGCCGGCACCAGCTCGCGCGCGGCCAGGCCGACATCGACCGGCAGCTGCAGCCGCTGCTGGCCGAGCGCCGCCGCGCCCAGGGCGACGGCGACGCGAAGGTGAGCAGCGTCACCGTGACGCTGCACGCCCCGCGCGAGGCCCGGCTGCGGCTGGCCTACCAGGTCGCCGGTCCCGGCTGGACGCCCGCCTACCGCGCCGCGCTGGACAGCGCCACCGGCCAGGTGCGCATCGAGCGCCAGGCGCTGGTGGCCCAGGCCACCGGCGAGGACTGGCGCGGCGTGAAGCTGGTGCTCGCCACCGGCCAGCCGCGCCGCGGCACGGCGGGCCGCACGCCGCCGCCCTGGCAGGTCGGCCTGCAGCCGCCGCCGTCCGCCGCCAAGGAGGAAGCGCGGCTGCGCCGCGCGATGTCGGCGCCCGCCGCCGCGCCCGTAGCGATGGCGCAGGCCGACACGGCCGCGCCGTTGTTCGACGCCAGCGTGTTCCAGGGCAGCTTCGCCACCGAGTTCGCCGTGCCGCAGCCCATCGACGTGCCCTCCGGCGGCCAGCGCGTGGCGATGACGCTGGAGCGGCGCGAGGCCGCGGCGCAACTGGCCGTGCGCATCAGCCCGCGCGAGGAGGCGGCCGGCTACCTGGTCGCCGAGTTCGACGCGCCGGAGGGCGTGTGGCCCGAGGGCGCGCTGCAGCTCTGGCGCGACGGCACCTTCGCCGGCACCGGCCGCTGGACCGCGCCGGCGAACGCCGACGGGCCGGCGCGCATGCAGTTGTCCTTCGGCCGCGACGAGCTGGTGCGCGTGCAGGCCGAGCCCGAACGCGACAGCCGGGGCAGCGGCGGCTTCGTCGGCAGCCGCGCCGAGCGCCGCGTGCAGCGCGCCTATGTGGTCGAGAACCGCCACCGCACGCCGATGGCGGTGCAGGTGCTGGAGGCCGCGCCCGTGTCGGTGGACGACGAGGTGAAGGTGCGCTCGCAGTTCAGCCCGCAGCCGGCCGAGCGGGACTGGAACCGCCAGCCCGGCATCGCGATGTGGCGCGCCGAGCTGGCGCCGGGCCGGAGCGCGCGCTTCACCGCCGAGCACACCATCGCCTACCCCAAGGACGCGCAGCTCAGCGGCCGCTGAGCCGCCGGCGATCGCTGGCCCAGGCTGAACCGAGCGTCAGCCATCGGCCTACGCCCGGGCCGCGGCGCAGCGGCGACGCTGTAGGCCATGCCAACCCGACACGCATTCAGCTTCGTGCGCGCCGGCGGCGTCGACCAGGTGGTCTTCCGCAGCGGACAGGACATCGCCCGGCTGGGCGAGCTGGACCCGAAGCTGTGGGTCGCCCTCGCCTGCCCCGTGCAGGGCCTGGAGCTGGACGCCCGCACCCTCTCCCTGATCGACGCGGACGGCGACGGCCGCATCCGCCAGCCCGAACTGGTCGCCGCCTGCGAGTGGGCCTGCGCGCAGTTCGCCGACCCCGACGTGCTGCTGCGCGGAGGCGACCGGCTGGCCGCGCACGAGCTGCGGGCGGACAGCGAACTCACGGTGGAAACACGCCGCGTGCTGCGCACGCTCGGCCGCCCGGAAGACGGCGAGCTGACGCTGGCCGACGTGACGGCGCGCCGCGAGCGGCTGGCGGGCCTGCGCTTCAACGGCGACAGCGTCGTCACCGTGCAGACCGCGCACGACGCGCCGGCGCAGCAGGCGATCTCGCGCATCCTCGCCAGCCACGGCGCCGCCCGCGCGGTGAAAGACCGCAGCGGCGAGCCCGGCGTGGACCGCGCCATGGCCGAGGCCTTCTTCGCCGACGTGCAGTCGCTGCACGCCTGGCACGCGCGGCTGGCCGCGGACGAGGCCGCGCTGCCGCTGGGCGAGCGCACGCTGGACGCCGCACGGGCCGTCGAGGCAGTGCGCGCCAAGGTGGACGATTTCTTCGCCCGCTGCCGCGTCGCCGCCTTCGACGCGCACGCCGTGCCTGCCCTCAACCCCGCGCCCGACACCTATGCGGCGCTGGCCGGCGACGCGCTGGCGGCCGATTCGCCGGCACTGGCCGCGCTGCCGCTGGCCGCCGTCACGCCGGCCGGCGTGCTGCCGCTGGGCGGCCCGGTCAACCCGGCCTGGGCCGCCGCGCTGGACCGCCTGCGGCGCGACGCCGCCCAGCCCTTGCTGGGCGAGGCGACGCAGGCGCTGGACGAGCCCGGCTGGCAGCAGGTGCTCGACCGGCTCGCGGCCCCCCGCCGCTGGCTGGGCGAGCGCCCCGCCACCCCGCTGGGCGACGCCGCGCCGGCCGAGCTGCAGGCCTGGCTGGAGGCCCGGCCCGCCGTGATGGCGCTCATCGCCGAGGACGAGGGCGAGGAGGCGCACAACACCCGCCTGGCCGACCTGGAGAAGCTCATCCGCCTGAAGCGCGACCTGCTCGCGCTGCTGCACAACTTCGTCTCCTTCAAGTGCTTCTACCTGCGCGAAGGCGCCATCTTCCAGGCCGGCACGCTGGTGATGGACGGGCGCAGCTGCGAACTGACGGTGCGCGTGGCGGACGCCAAGAAGCATGCGATCGTCGCCGGCCTGGCCAAGACCTGCCTGGCCTACTGCGACTGCACCCGCGCCGGCAGCAGCGGCACCGAGAAGATGACCGTCGCCGCCGCCTTCACCGCGGGCGACACCGACTTCCTCTTCGTCGGCCGCAACGGCATCTTCTACGACCGGCAGGGCCGCGACTGGGACGCCACCATCACCCACCTGATCGAGAACCCGACCAGCGTGATGCAGGCCTTCTTCGCGCCCTACAAGAAGTTCGTGCGCGCGCTGGAGGAACAGGTGGCCCGCCGCGCCGCCGCCAGCGAGGCGAGCGCCCAGGGCGCCCTGGGCGGCGTGGCGACCAGCCTGGCCGCCACCGGCAGCACGGCCGGCGCCACCCCGCCCGCCAGCGCCGGCAAGCCGGCGGCCACGCCGCGGCTGCCGGGGCGCATCGATGTCGGCACCGTGGCCGCACTGGGCGTGGCGATGGGCAGCATCAGCGCCGTGCTGGTGGCCATCTTCACCAAGTTCATCGACCTCGGGCCGTGGATCCCCATCGCGCTGGGCGGCGTGGTCGCGGCCATCTCCGGGCCGAGCATGCTGATCGCCTGGCTCAAGCTGCGCCAGCGCAGCCTGGGCCCGTTGCTGGACGCCAGCGGCTGGGCGATCAACGGCCGGATGAAGGTGAACGTGCGGCTGGGCGGCTCGCTCTCGCAGACGGCGCAGGTGCCCGCCGGGGCGCGCCGACTGTCGCCGCGCGGTGCCGATGCCGGACCCCGCGGCGGCTTCGCCGGCGCCATGGCGGCCGCCGTGGCGCTGGCCGCACTGGCCGTGCTGGCGTGGCGCATGGACTGGCTCGACCCGCACCTGCCGCCGGCCGTGCAGCACGGCGCGCAGGCGGCCGCTCCCGCGTCCGCCGGCTAGGCACGCCAGCCAAGGAAGCCGAAGGGACGAGCCGCCTTCAGCGAAGCGAGGAAGGCGCGATGCGCAGCACGGCGTCGCCCGGCTTTGCGGTTCCGTACGGAAGCTCGACCTCCGAGCCGCGTTCCTCGAAAGACACGAAGAAACGGATCCGCTGTCCCACGAAGACACACAAGCACGAAGACTTCGGCCATTCGCAGGCACTTAATCGAAGTCGACCGTACGAAGTGGCCCGGGTTGCAGCGCATCGAATCTGCTCTCCGCTAGCAGCCCACGACCGTCGTTAAGAACTTAACACGTCGGCGCGCGGCTTGGACGCAGACTCTGGTTCACCACGACGAACGGAGCGAAACGATGACGACGGAAGCCCCCGAATCCGGCCAACGCAAGGTGATCCGCTTGCGCAAGCCCTGGGAAGACAAGGTGCACTTTTCGCTGGGCGTAGTGCACAGCGGCCGCACGCTGCACACCGCCGGCATCACCGCGCGCGATCCGCAGGGCGACATGGTGGGTGCGGGCGATTTCCGCGCCCAAACCGTGCAATGCTTCGCCAACCTGGGCGACATCCTCGAGGCTGCCGGCGCGCGCTGGGAAGACGTAGTCAAGTTCACGCTCTTTACGACCGATATCGAGCGTTTTCACCGCGAGACGCTCGAACTGCGCGCACCGTACTTCTGCGGCAAGCCGGCCGCGACGCTGGTCGAGGTGCCGCGCCTCATCGATTCGCGCATGCTGGTGGAGATCGAGGCCGTGGTGAGCCTGCCCGAGGCCGGAGCATGAGCGCTGTCGCGGTCGATCTCGACGCCTACGCGCGGCGTGAGACGGACGCAATGCTGTCCGCCTGCACCGGCTGTGCGCGCTGTGTCGAGGTGTGCCCAGTGGTGCCCTTTGGCGCTGCCGCCCGCCGGCCGCCCGTCGACGTGGTGGGCGGCGTACTGCGCCTCTTGGCAGAGGGCGAGCGACCGCCGGCGTCCAGCGCCGACTGGATGCACGGCTGCAACGGCTGCGGCGACTGCATTCCCGCCTGTCCGGAAGACGTGAACCCGCGCCGCCTGCTGATGCTGGCCAACATGCGCGACGCCACCGTCGACAGCCGCACGCCGCAGCTCTTCCGCCGCATGGCGCGCGCCATCAAGCTGATGATCGCGATGCAATTGCTTCCCGAGGACTATGCGCGGCTCTTCACGCCCGCCAAACCACGACCTGCACAGATGGTTTTCTACACCGGCTGCAACGCACTGCGCACGCCCAATCTGCTGTTCAACACCATGGCCGTGCTCGACGCGCTGGAGGTGGACTACGAAGTGGCGGGCGGTCCGTCGTCGTGCTGCGGCGTGATCGCGGCCAAGTGGGAAGGGCAGCCGCAGGTGGGCGGGCGCATCACCGCCAACACGCTGCGCCGCTTTGGCGCGCACGCGCCGGAGAAGGTGCTCAACTGGTGCCCCACCTGCGAAGTGCACCTGGGCGAGACGCTGGCCGGCTTCGCGCCTCGGCAGTACGAATTCGACCACGTCACCACCTACCTGATCTCGCGCGCCGACGAATTGCGTGCGCGCTTCACCCATCCGATCCGACGCCGGGTGGTGCTGCACGCCCACCGCGGCATGCCCGAGATCGGCCGCAATGTCGAGACGCTGCTGCGCGCCATTCCGGGGCTGGAGGTCGTCGAGACCGTGCTCGAGTCGTCCTACACCTGCGGCGGCTCGGGCTGCTCGAAGACGCCCGAGCTGCAGGCGCATGAGCATGGGCATCTGGTAGAGCGGGTTCGCGCCACCGGCGCAGACACCCTGGTCACGCTCTATCACGGCTGCCACATGGCCTTCATCGGCTTGGAGCAGACCGAGTCGTTCGAGGTGCTGAATTTCACCGAGCTTCTGGCGCAGGCACTGGGTCAGCAGCCTCGCGAGGACCGCCTCAAGACGCTGCGCGGCATGGAGGACTGGAAGGCCATCGTCCAGGACGCCCAGCCATGGCTGCAGCGCAATGGCGTCGTGCTCGACAGCGAATGGCTCGAACGCCACGGCGCCGAGATCTTCGCCGTCTCCGAATTCAAGGGCGGCCTCGACTGCCTGGCTACAGAGGCGCCGGCGAGCGCTGCGCGGGGAGACACCCATGCAACCCACACCCACTGACATGAAGAACGTCCTCATGAAAAAACCGAACCGCCGCCGCTTCCTGACCGCGGCCGCCGCCGCGACCGCGGGCTTTGCGATGCCTGCCCTGGCGCAGGAGCCGTTCCCTTCGCGGGCGGTGCGAATCATCGTGCCCTTCACCGCGGGCGGCCCGACCGACGTGCTGGCGCGCATGCTCGGCCAGCGCCTGTCGGACAGGTGGCAGCAGCCCGTAGTGGTGGACAACCGCGCCGGCGGCGGTTCGGCCATCGGCACCAACGTGGTCGCGAAGGCGGCGCCCGACGGCCATACCATCGGCATGGTGGTCATGGCCCACGTGGTCAACCCGGCCATCCGCAACGATCTGCCCTACGACACCGTGGGCGATCTGGTCGGCGTGAGCCAGATCACCACCTCGGCCTGCGCGCTGGTGGCGCACCCCTCGCTGCCCGCCGATACGGTGGCCGAACTGATCGCCCTGGCCAAGGCCCACCCGAATACGCTGAGCTACGCCACGCCCGGCGTGGGTACGCTCAACCACGTGTCGGGCGCGCTGCTCAACCAGCAGGCCGGCATCGACCTGCTGCACGTGCCTTACGGCGGTAGCGCAGCGGCCCATGCCGACGTGCTGAGCGGGCGCGTGCCGTTGATGTTCGACGTCTGGGCGCCGGTCAAGGAATACGTGCGTTCGGGCAGGCTCAAGGTGCTGGGCGTCACGCTCAAGGAGCGGCTAGCCAGCGACCCGACCTACCCGGCCATCGCCGAAACGCTGCCCGGCTTCGAAGTGGTGTCGGCCTTCGGCATGGTCACCTCGAGCAAGGTGCCTCGGCCCATCGTCGACCGCGTGGGCGCCGACATTGCCGCCGTCGTGAAGGAAGAGGCCTTCGCCGCCAAGGTACGCGACTTCGGCATGGAGCCAGTGGGCAGCAGCCCGCAGGACTACGACCGCTTCATCCGCACCGAGATCGCTCGCTGGTCGCGCGTGGTCAAGGCCGCCAACATCCAGGTGCAGTGAGCCCGGCATGAGCGCAACCACACTCGAGTGCATCTCCTCGGTCCGCCACTGGAACGACAGCCTTTTCAGCTTCACCACCACGCGCGCGCCGGGGCTGCGGTTTCGCAACGGCCAGTTCGTCATGGTCGGGTTGCCGACGGAGGACCGGCCGCTGATGCGGGCCTACAGCATCGCCAGCCCCGGCCACGCCGAGGAACTGGAGTTCTTCAGCATCAAGGTGCAGGACGGCGCACTGACGTCGCGCCTGCAGCACGTGCGCGAGGGCGACGAGGTGCTGGTTGGCCGCAAGGCGGTGGGCACGCTGGTGCTCGACGACCTCCGGCCCGGCCGCACGGTCTATCTGCTGGCCACGGGTACGGGTCTGGCGCCTTTCATGAGCATCGTGCGCGATCCCGAGGTGTACGAGCGATTCGATCGCGTGGTGCTTGTGCATGGCGTGCGCTATGTGAGCGAGCTGGCGTACGCCGACGAGCTGCAGTCGCGCCTGCCCTCCGACGCCTACCTGGGCGAGGCGGTGTCGCGTCAGCTCACCTACTACCCAACCTGCACGCGTGAGCCGTTCCGCGTGACCGGGCGCATCCCGGATCTGATTCGCAGCGGCAAGCTGGCGTGCGACCTGGGCCTGCCGCCGATGTCGCCCGAGAGCGACCGAGTGATGATCTGCGGCAATCCAGCGGCTCTGGTCGACATCCGCGCCGAGCTCGACGCGCGCGGCTTCACGGTGTCGGCCGGCACCGGCGAGGCGGGCGACTACGTGTATGAGCGCGCCTTCGTCGAACGATGAGCTACGTCGTCACCGAAGCCTGCATCCGCTGCAAGTACACCGACTGCGTCGCCATCTGTCCGGTGGATGCCTTCCGCGAGGGGCCGGCCATGCTGGTAATCGACCCTGAGGTGTGCATCGACTGCGGCGTGTGCGAGCCCGAATGCCCGGCCCAGGCCATCGCCTTCGACCTGCAGGCGGGCCCGCGCTGGCGCGAGATCAACCGCCGCTTTGCGGCGGAGTGGCCCGCGATCACCGCGGCACGGCCAGCGCCGCCCGACGCCGAAGCGCACCGCGGCCTGCCCGGCAAGCTGGAGCGCTTCTTCCCCGAAGGCGCTGCGGCATAGTGCGGCATCATGGACCGCCCTCACGACCCCAAATGGAACCGTGCGCTCCAAGGCCTCACACACGACGAGGCCGAGGCCGTTCACCAGCTCATGCGCGGCAAAGTCTTTGCGCCCCGCGCCATCGTCTTCAGCCAGGGCGAGCCCAGCGACAGCCTGGTGGTGGTGCGCAACGGCCGGGTGCGTCTTTTCATCACTTCGCCCGAGGGCGACGAGTTCACGCTCAGCATGCTCACGGCCGGCAGCATTCTGGGTCTGGCCGCCGTGGTGCTGCGCCAGCCGCGCATCCTGACCGTCGAAGCCGCGGGGCAAGTGGACGCGTCCATCCTGTCGGCGGCGGATTTCGAGGCCTGCCTGCGCCGCATCCCGCAACTGGCGCACAACATCATGCGCCTCCTGGCCATCCTCGCGGTCGAGAACATCGAGCGCAGTGCGCCGCTGGTGCTCGACTCGGCATCGCAGCGCCTGGGCCGCATCCTGCTGGCACTGGCCGTACCGGCGCCCGACGGCCGTCAGCTGGTGCAGCAGGTCACCCATGACGAGCTGGGCAAGATGATTGGGGCAAGCCGGCCATGGGTGAGTCTGACCCTGGCGGACTTCGAAAGGCGCGGTCTGCTTACCCGCCAGCCCGGCACCATCGTCATCCATGACGCCAAGGGCCTACTGGCCTGACGGCAACGAATTTCTCATCCAAAGAAACAGACACATGAAGCTCGCGACCTACCGCGACGGCAGCCGCGACGGCAAGCTCGTCCTCGTCACCCGGGACCTGGCGCGCGCCGCCTTCGTGCCCGACATCGCCCATACGCTGCAGGCTGCGCTCGACCACTGGAGCGAACTGGAGCACACGATGCGCCTGCGCAGCGAGCAGCTCGAGGCCGGTCGCTTGGCGGGGGCGTTCCCTTTTCAGGCCGGCATGTGCATGGCGCCGCTACCGCGCGCCTATCAGTGGGCCGATGGCTCGGCCTACCTCCATCACGTGGAACTGGTGCGCCGCGCGCGCGGCGCGCAGATGCCGCCAGAGCTGATGAACGACCCGCTGATGTACCAGGGTGGAAGCGATGTGCTGCTGGGCGCGCGCGACGACATCGTCTGCGCGGACGCGGATTGGGGCATCGACTTCGAGGCCGAGGCCGCCGTCATCACCGGTGACGTGCCGGCCGGCGTGACGCCCGTCCAGGCCGAGGCCGCCGTGCGTCTGCTGGTGCTGGTCAACGACGTCTCACTGCGCAACCTCATCCCGGCGGAGCTCGCCAAGGGTTTCGGCTTTGTGCAGAGCAAGCCCGCGTCGGCCTTCTCGCCCGTGGCCGTAACGCCCGACGAACTGGGTGACGCCTGGCGGGACGGCAAGGCGCACCTGCAGCTCAATGTCTGGCGTGGCGACAGCCAGGTCGGTCGGCTGCGTATGGGCGACGACATGCAGTTCTCCTTCGGGCAGCTCATCGCCCACCTGGCCCGCACCCGTAGCCTGGGCGCGGGCAGCATCGTCGGCGCGGGCACCGTGTCCAACCGCGACGAAGACGCGGGCTATGGCTGCATCGCCGAGTGCCGCATGAAGGAGATCATCGAACACGGCCAGGCGCGCACGCCCTTTCTGCAGCACGGCGAGACGATCTGCATCGAAGCGCGCGATGTCAGGGCAGAAACCTTGTTTGGAGAGATCGTTCAGCGCATCGTCATCTCGACGCACCACGAAAGCCAGTGAGGCGGCGTGCCGGCAGCCGCCTCAGCGGCGTGCCGCCATCGCCTTGCCGACCTCGTTGGCGCCCTGCGCGGCGCCGCTGGCGGGCACCTGCTCGCCGTCGCGTTCGGTGACCTCGGCCAGCCGCGCGGCGAGCTGCTCGGGCGCGTCGGCGCCCAGGCCGATGTGGGCGCCCTGCGTCAGCGTGACGTGGGCCGCCTCGAAGGTGCCGGCGCCGGCGCACAGGATGGTGCGGGTGGGCGCGCTCTCGGCCGCCATCACCAGCATCGCCGGCACCACGGCCTCGGGCCGCAGCGCGTCCAGCACCTCCTGCGGCATCAGGCCCTCGGTCATGCGGGTGGCGGCGGTGGGCGCCAGGCAGTTGACGCGGATGTCGTTCTTCGCGCCCTCCAGGCTCAGCGTCTGCATCAGGCCGACCAGCGCCATCTTGGCGGCGCCGTAGTTGCTCTGGCCGAAGTTGCCGTACAGGCCCGAGGACGAGGTGGTCATCACGATGCGGCCGTACTTCTGCGCCGTCATGATCGGCCACACGGCCTTGGTGCAGTGCACGGCGCCCATCAGGTGCACGTCCACCACCAGCCGGAAGTCGTCCAGTTCCATCTTGGCGAAGCTCTTGTCGCGCAGGATGCCGGCGTTGTTGACCAGCACGTCCACCCGGCCCCAGGTGTCCACGGCCTGCTGCACCATGGCCTGCACGGCCGCGAAGTCGGTGACGGAGGCGGCGTTGGCGATGGCCTCGCCGCCGGCGGCGCGGATCTCGTCGACCACCTTCTGCGCGGCCGAGGCCGAACCGCCCTGCCCGTCCACCGCGCCGCCCAGGTCGTTGACCACCACCTTGGCGCCGCGCGCGGCCAGGGCCAGCGCATGCTGGCGGCCCAGGCCGCCGCCGGCGCCGGTGACGATGGCCACGCGGCCGGTGAAGTCGATGCGGGGCTCGGTGCTGCTGCTCATGCGCTGGTGTCCTTTCGTGCTTTTCGTGCGTTGTACGGATGCGCCCGGGCGAGAAAACCCGGCGACGCGCACTGTAGCGGCTGGGCGCGGCGCCCGCTGTCCCGGCCGTGCCCCGGGGCCGCCCGCCACAAAAAAGGCCCCTCGGTCAACCGCTTCGCGCTTGCCCGATCCCCCGAGGGGATGCTTTTTGTCTTGGGGCGGCCCAGCGACAAAAATCAGGCCGCCCGAAGGCGGCCCGTGTGCGGAAACGCAGCGGTCTCAGGCGGCCAGCGCCCAGGCCTGCGGCGGCTCGGCGCGGCTCGACGCCTGCGGCAGCGGCATCACCGTCGCGGACGGCGCGCCGGCGGGCGCCGCCGCGCGCGGCCGCTCGTCGATGCGGCGCGCGATCAGCTGCGCCGACAGCTCCACCTGCCGCAGCAGCTGCTGCGCCTGCGCGGCATCGCCGGCATAGCGCGGGGCGTACAGCGCGCCCACCACGCGGCCGCTGGCCAGCACCACCGGCACGGTGAAGCAGCCCTGCGGCGCCGGCCGGCCCGGCTCGACCCAGTGCTCGGCCGCCAGGCTGCGCGCGAAGGCGTTGTCGAACAGGTACCACTGCCCGGCCTCGGACAGCTCGCGCGTCGCGTCGGGGCCCTGCGCGCCCACCGCCTCGCAGGCGTAGGCCAGGACGATGTCCATCTTCTGCAGGACCAGCCGCAGGGTCTCGCCGACGACCGGATCCACCAGGCTGTCGCAGGAGCGGCCCGTCGCCACGGCGAACTCCAGTTCGTCGACCTGCATGCCGTCGGCGGTCTGCTCGTAGTCGAAAGGATTCACTTGGATGCCTGGATGTCAGAAGGAGGTTTACATCGATTCTGACAGAAGCCAACGCAAATGGACACTTTTGTTAACAAAGCCGGGGCACGACTTCCGGCCGCATTGCGGCAAAAGTCTCGCTTCGCCGGCCGCGCAGGCGCCGGCGCAACCGCCCTCGGGGTCCTTAGATGGCCAGGGCCACGTCGCCGCGCAGCGGGCGCAGGCCCAGGCGCTGGGGCGAGACGTACTGCTCCCGGTAGGCCTCGAAGGGCAGCGTGTCGGCCGCCTCGATGCGCTCCTGCTCGCGCACCGAGTCCTCGCGCAGGCGCTCGAAGTCGGCCTGGCGCGCCGCGCTCCAGGGCAGCGCCAGCAGTGCCTCGCGGGCGGCGAGGCTGCGCTCGCGGGTGAAGGCGACGAAGGAGTCGCCGTGCCGCGCGGCCATCTCGGCCAGCACGCGGGCCGAGGGCAGCGTGTCGGGCGCGGCCAGCGCCGCCTGCGCGGCGGCCAGGGCCTGGGCGTGGTGCTCGCCGCCGAAGGCCGCGTCCATCGCCGCGGCGATGGGGCGGCACTGCTCCAGGATCTCCGCGCCCCAGTCCGCCAGCGCCACCGGCCGCCCGTGCCGCTGCAGCGCCAGGCCCGGCTCGCGGCCGCGCTCGGCGGTCAGGTGCTGGTTGTGCTTCATCTCGGCGATCTCGTCGCGGCTGTCCGGCGGGCTGTCGGCCAGCAGGCAATGGAGCAGGAAGACGTCGAGGAAGCGCATGGTCCGGGCCTGGATGCCGACCGGCTCGAAGGGGTCCAGGTCCATCAGGCGGACCTCGACGTATTCCACCCCGCGCTCGCGCAGCGCATGCAGCGGCCGCTCGCCGGGGAAGATCACGCGCTTGGGCCGGATGGTGCCGTAGAACTCGTTCTCGATCTGCAGCAGCGTGGTGGCGAGCTGGTTGTACTCGCCGCCCAGGTTGCGGATGCCGATGGCCTCGTAGGGCGCGTACGGGCGGGTCAGCGCGTCGGCCAGCGAGGCGGCGTAGCCGTCCAGGCCGTTGTAGCTGACGAACAGCGACGCCTGCGCCTCGCTCTGGTAGCCCAGCCGCCCCATGCGCAGCGAAGTGCCGTGCGGCATGTGCATGGTGTATTCGCCGATGGGCTGCAGCGCGTGCGGGCGGCCCTCGACGAAGCTGGCGCACACCGCCGGCGAGGCGCCGAACAGGTACAGCAGCAGGAAGGCGTGGCGGCGGAAGTTGCGGATCAGCGCGAAGTACTCGTCGCTCGTCACCTGCGGCAGCGACCAGTTGTAGTGGATGCCCGAGATGGTCTGCATGCGCCGCCCGTAGCGGTGCGCGAGGCCCATGCGGTAGACGCTCTTGGCGCGGCCGACGTTGGAAGTGCCGTAGCGGCCGATCGGGATGGTTTCGTCCGAGGGCAGGCCGCAGGGCATGCTGCTGACCCACATCATCTCGTCGCCGGCCTCGCTCAGCGCCCGGTAGGTGTACTGGTGCACCTCGGTCAGCTCGGCCAGGCAGGCCTCGATGTCCGCATGCACGCCGGTGATGAGCTCGAGCTGCGACTCGCTGAAGTCGGTGGTGATGTGCGGGTGCGTGAGCGCGCTGCCCAGCGCCGCGGGATGCGGCGTCAGCGCCAGCTTGCCGTCGGATTGCGAGCGCAGGCTCTCCTTCTCGATGCCGCGCCGGATGCCCTGCAGGCGTTGCGCCGGCAGGGCCGCCAGCCGCTTTTTCAATGTCTTCATGGGGAGGGCGTCCGCGAATCTCTTTGGTTGGAGGGCGGAAGTTAACACCGCCGCGCGCTTCGCGTCGGCGCAGGGATGTCGGGGCTCGCAGGCCCTCAGGCCAGCACGCGCGCCAGGAAGGCGCCCAGGTCGGCGATCTCCTGCGGGCAGACGCTGTGCTCCATCGGGTAGCTGTGCCACTCGATGCCGTAGCCCAGGCCGGCCAGCAGCTCGCGCGACCGTTCGGCGCGCTCGATCTGCACGACGCCGTCGTGCTCGCCGTGCGCCATGAAGATCGGCGTGGCCCGGTTGGCCGGGCTGCCCTCGGCCGCCGTGGCGTCGGCCAGGGGCAGGTAGCCGGACAGCGCCACGATGCCGGCCAGCGCCTCGGCATGCCGCAGCCCCGTGAGCAGCGCCAGGGCACACCCCTGCGAGAAGCCGGCGACGACGATGCGGCCGGCGGGAATGCCGCGCGCCTTCTCGTGCGCGATCAGCGCCTCGATGGCCGCCTGCGAGCGGCGCAGGCCGGCCTCGTCCTCCGGGCGCCCGGGGCCGAGGATGTCGTACCAGGCCGGCATGCGGTAGCCGCCGTTGATGCTGACGGGCATTTCCGGCGCGTTGGGCAGGACGAAGCGCACCGGACCCACGTCCGACAGGTACGGCGCCAGTTCCGGCACCACCGGCGCCCAGCCGTGCCCGCTGTCGCCCAGGCCGTGCATGAGCAGCACGGTGGCGCGCGGCTGCGGGCCGGTCTCGATCTCGATGGGGGGCGGTGTCATGGGCATGGGCGAGCGGTGGAAGGGAGTGGAGGAAGAAGGCGGAGCATCAGCCGAAGCGCGGCGCGCGCTTCTCGCGCAGGGAGGCCACGCCCTCGCGCACGTCGGGCCCGGCGAAGCCCATGAATTCCAGCGCCAGCGAGGTGTCGAAGCTCGGCCCCGCCTGGCGCAGCCAGTTGTTCAGCGCGTACTTGGTGAAGCGGATCGCGTCCTGGCTGCCGGTGGCCAGCCGGTCGGCCACCGCGTAGGCGCGCGGCAGCAGGTCCGCCTCGTCCACCGCCAGCGAGACCAGGCCGATGCGCTCGGCCTCCTCGCCGCTGACGGGCTCGCACAGCAGCAGGTGGTACTTGGCCTTGGCCATGCCGCACAGCAGCGGCCAGACGATGGCGGCATGGTCGCCCGCCGCCACGCCCAGGCGCGTGTGGCCGTCGACGATGCGCGCCGTCTTCGCGGCGATGGAGACGTCGGCCAGCAGCCCGGCCACCAGCCCGGCGCCCACCGCCGGGCCGTGCATGGCGCTGACGATGGGCTTGTCGCAGTTGACGATGTTGTAGACGAGGTCGCGCGCCTCCTGCCACACGCGGCGGCGCACGGCGTCGTCCTGCGTCATGTCCTGCACCATGCCCAGGTCGCCGCCGCCCGAGAAGCCCTGCCCCTCGCCGCGCAGCACGGCGCAGCGCACGCTGTCGTCGCGCGCCACGTCGCGCCAGATCTCGGCCAGTTCGCGGTGGCCGTCGTGCCCGGCGGTGGGCAGCTTGCCGTTGGCGGCGCGCATCTGGATGTCCAGCACGGCGCCGCCCTCGCCGCGGCGGGTGATGGCGAGGGTGCGGTAGGCGTCGTAGTCGGTGGTCATGGCGTGAAGTCTCCTGTGGTCGTGATCGTCGTGTCAGCGGCCGGCCAGCGCCCGGCAGGCCTGCAGGTTCTGCGCGAAGCCGCTGGCCAGGTGCGGGGTGCATTCGTCGCTGCCCGGCGTGAGCCGGCACAGCCCGACCACCAGGTGGTCGGACACGGCGCCCACGCAGGGCTGGAAGCGCGCCAGGGCGGGGTTGGCGCCCGACTTGAAGCCCCAGGCGTCGGCGAACTCGACCGCGCGCGCCATGGCGCCCTCGAAGAAGCTGCGGTCGCGGGCGGCGACGGCGGCGTCCATCGCCGGCATCTCGGCGTCCAGGAAGCGCACCGCGGCGACGGGGAAGTCCGCAGCGTCCGCCGCCTGCTGGGCCGACGCGGCGAACGGGGCCGCCAGGGCCGCAGCGGACAGGAGAAGCAGCAGGCCCCGGCGGAAGGAAGTGAGGAAGAACATGGAAGAAGAACGCTTGTCTGCTATGGACTTGATAGCTGGTCGCGCCCGGACAGTGGGCGCAAAGTGTCGATTGGACCTCAAAACCAGGCGGCCCCGCGGGAAACGCAGCCGGACTGTGGCCCAATACGGGGTTCGCGATTTTTTCATTTGCCATCCGAAGGAGCACACCATATGGGCAACAAGATCGTCACCGAAGCCGACCGCAAGGC
Organism: Xenophilus azovorans DSM 13620; assembly: GCF_000745855.1. Lineage (GTDB taxonomy): Bacteria > Pseudomonadota > Gammaproteobacteria > Burkholderiales > Burkholderiaceae_C > Xenophilus > Xenophilus azovorans. The sequence continues at coordinate 132,680 of NZ_JQKD01000007.1, read as the reverse complement.
CACCCCGCCGCTGCCGGGCGCCATCCGCGTACGCCAGGGCGCCGGCCAGAAGCGCAGCCTGGAGCGCGGCAACCACACCCGCAGCAAGAAGAACCCCGGCAAGCGCGCCCACCAGGGCTGAGCGGCCCCTGTTTTCCGTCTGCCGAAGCGCCCCGAGCGGGCGCTTTTTCTTGCGCGTCCGACGCACCGCCGTACGATGCCCTCGTGGTCCGCCGCCTGCGCGTCGTGGACCAGTCGATCCTGCCACCGATGCCGCTGGAACCGGCAGGCGCGCCCGACGAACAGCCAACCCATCAGGAGACTCCCACGCGATGAAAAACGACCCCTCGATCACCCGCTTCGCGGCTGCCCGATCCCCCAAGAGGATGCTTTTTCATCTTAGGGCGGCCCGGCGATGAAAAACGACCAGATGCTGCTGCGCGGCGCCATGTGCGCCTTCATCGGCGCCGCCGTGCTGCTCGGCCCCTACGTGCTGCGCTCGCCGGCGTGGCGCGACATGGTGGCCGGCGCGCAGACGGTGGGCTGGTTCGCGCTGGTGCTGGGCGTGGCGATGATCGTGGTGGCCTTGGTGCGCCGCCGGCGCTGAAGCGGCGCCGCGCAGCCCGTCAGTGCGCCGGCGCCCTGCCGCCGCCGCGCAGCCGCTTGAACAGTTCGACCGCGCCGAGCACGATGGCGCCGGCGACCAGGCCCACCGCGAGGTTGAAACCCAGGGAGCCCAGCGAGCCGACCAGCGCGCCGGCATCGATGGCCCATGCCTCCACCGCGTGGCCGACCTGCGGCACGCCGTGCACCAGGATGCCGCCGCCGACCAGGAACATCGCCGCCGTGCCGACCACCGACAGCGCCTTCATCAGCCAGGGCGCGAAGGCGAGGATGGCGCGCCCCGCCGCCTGGGCGCCGCCACCCGGCTTGCGGCTCAGGTGCAGGCCCAGGTCGTCCAGCTTGACGATGCCGGCCACCAGGCCGTAGACGCCCACCGTCATCGCCAGCGCGATCGCCACCAGCACCGCGAGCTGCGTCCAGAAGGGCTGGCCCGTCACCGCGCCGAGCGTGATGACGATGATCTCGGCCGAGAGGATGAAGTCGGTGCGGATCGCGCCCCTGACCTTGTCCTTCTCCATGCGCGCCGGATCGGCGCCGCCCTCCACCATCGCCTGCACGTGGCGCTCCACCTCGGCCGCGTGCTCGGCCTTGTGCAGGAAGCGGTGGACCAGCTTCTCCACGCCCTCGAAGCACAGGAAGGCGCCGCCGAGCATCAAGAGCGGCGTGATCAGCCACGGCAGCCAGGCGGCGATGGCCAGCGCCGCCGGCACCAGGATCGCCTTGTTGACCAGCGAGCCCTTGGCCACGGCCCAGACCACCGGCAGCTCGCGGTCGGCCTGGACGCCGGTGACCTGCTGCGCGTTGAGCGCCAGGTCGTCGCCCAGCACGCCGGCGGTCTTCTTGGCCGCGACCTTGGTGAGCACGGAAACGTCGTCGAGCACCGAGGCGATGTCGTCGAGCAGCAGCAGCAGACTGGAGGCCATGGGAGGAATGCGTGTTGGTGGGTCAGCCCAGTTCGCGCTTGAGGCGGACTTCCTCGATGCGGATGGTGCCCAGGGCGGTGGTCTTGGCGGTCTTCATCTCGCGCTTGAAGCCGGCCTCGTGCTCGAAGAAGCGCAGCGCGCGCTCGTTGCGCAGCGGCACCCAGACGGTGACGCTGGTGCAGCCCTCGTCCTCCAAGCCCTCCTCGGCGGCCTCCCACAGCTGCAGCGCCACGCCCTTGCCCCAATGGTCGGGGTGGACGTACAGCGACCAGATCTCGCCGACGGTGGGCTTGGTCTTGGGGTCGCGCGAGCGGTCGAAGCCGACGAAGCCGACCACGGTATCGCCCTGCACCGCCACGTGCACCTGCGGCTCGGCGAACTCGATGGCCTGGCGCCACTTGGCCTCGCGGGTGGCGGGCGCCAGGGCGTCGAGCTGCTCGTCGGGCACGATGCCCTGGTAGGCGGCGCGGGCGGCGGCGGCGTGGATGTCGGCGATCGCCTTGGCGTCGCGCTGTTCGGCGGGGCAGACTTCGTAGGGAGACATGCGGGAAAGCGGAGAAGAAGAGGAAAAACGGCGCGCCATTGTCGCCGCCCGCCCGCCGGCGCCTGCCCGACAATGCCGCGCCATGTCCAGCACCGTCCATCTCCGGCCCAGCGGCCTGCGGTTCGAGGCCGCGCCCGGCCGCAGCCTGCTGCTGGCGGCGCAGGACGCCGGCATCGAGCTGCCGAGCTCCTGCCGCAACGGCACCTGCCGCACCTGCCTGTGCCGGGTGGTCGAAGGCACGGTCGAGCACACCATCGAGTGGCCCGGCGTCACGCGCGAGGAGCGCGCCGAAGGCTGGATCCTGCCCTGCGTGGCCGAGGCGCGCGGCAGCAACGTGGTGATCGACGCGCCGCTGGCCTTCCCGCTGTTCGACTGAACGGGCGCCCAGGGTCACGCGGTGAATGGCGGCTTGATTCATTCGATATTTCGACTATTATTGAATAATGGAAGAAACAATCGTCATCCAATCCCTTGCCGCCCTGGCACAGCCGCTGCGCCTGCGGGTGTTCCGGGCGCTGGTGGTCGCCGGTCCGGAGGGCCTGACGCCCGGCACCCTCGCCGAGTCGATGGACGTGCCTGCCACCAGCCTGTCCTTCCACCTGAAGGAGCTGGCGCACGCCGGCCTGGTGACCCAGGAGCGCAGCGGCCGCAACCTCATCTACCGCGCCGCGTTCGACCAGATGAACGCCCTCCTGGCCTACCTCACCGAGAACTGCTGCGCCGGCGCGGCCTGCGAGGTGGATGCCGAGGCCCGTGCCTGTTGCTAGAGAGCCCGCCATGACCCTCAACGTCCTGTTCCTCTGCACTCACAACGCGGCGCGCAGCATCCTGGCCGAAGCGGTGCTCAACGACATCGGCGCCGGCCGCTTCAAGGCATATTCGGCCGGCAGCAGCCCGCGCGGCAACCAGCGGCCTCACCCGATGGCGCTCGACGTCCTGGAGAAGGCGGGCATTTCCACCGCCGGGCTGCGCAGCAAGAGCTGGGACGAGTTCGGCCGGCCCGATGCGCCCCGCATGGACCTCGTCATCACCGTGTGCGACAACGCCGCCGGCGAGACCTGCCCGTACTGGCCCGGCCAGCCGGCCACGGCACACTGGGGCTATCCGGATCCGTCCGAGGCGCAAGGCGACGAGGCTCACAAGCTGGAGGCCTTCCGCCAGACCCTGCACGCCATCCGCCGCCGCCTGGAGCTGCTGGTCAACCTGCCGGCCGCCAGCCTCGACCGGATGGTGCTGCAGAGCACGGCCCGCGGCCTGGCCGACGCATGAGCGGCGCACCCTCCGGGGCATCCCTGCCGGCCGGCGCCGCCGCGCCGGCACCGCTGCCGGGCATCGGCTTCTTCGAGCGCTACCTGAGTCTCTGGGTGGCGCTGTGCATCGTCGCCGGCATCGCGCTGGGCCAGCTGTTCCCCGCGGCCTTCCGCGCCGTGGCGGCGCTGGAGCTGGCCAGGGTCAACATCGTGGTGGGCCTGCTCATCTGGGTGATGATCATTCCGATGCTGCTGAAGATCGACTTCGGCGCGCTCGGCCAGGTCAGGGCGCACTGGCGCGGCATCGGCGTCACGCTGTTCATGAACTGGGCGGTCAAGCCCTTCTCGATGGCGCTCCTCGGCTGGCTGTTCATCCGGCAGCTGTTCGCCCCGCTGCTGCCCGCCGACCAGCTCGACAGCTACGTGGCCGGCCTGATCCTGCTGGCCGCCGCCCCGTGCACGGCGATGGTGTTCGTATGGAGCCAGCTGTGCAGGGGCGATCCGTACTTCACGCTGTCGCAGGTCGCACTCAACGATGCACTGATGGTGGTGCTCTTCGCGCCACTGGTCGCGCTGCTGCTGGGCCTGTCTTCCATCACGGTGCCGTGGGACACCCTGCTGCTGTCCGTGTGCCTGTACATCGTGGTGCCCGTGATCCTGGCCCAGGCGCTGCGGGCCCGGCTGCTGCGCGATGGACCGGCGCGCCTGCAGGCGGTGGCCGCCGGGCTCGGGCCGTGGTCGATCGCGGCCCTGCTGCTCACGCTCGTGCTCCTCTTCGCCTTCCAGGGCGAGGCGATCCTGCGGCAGCCGCTGGTCATCGCGCTGCTGGCGGTGCCGATCCTGATCCAGGTCTTCCTGAACGCCGGCCTGGCCTACCTGCTCAACCGCCGGCTCGGGGTGGCCCACTGCGTGGCCGGCCCTTCGGCGCTCATCGGGGCCAGCAACTTCTTCGAGCTGGCCGTGGCCACCGCCATCAGCCTGTTCGGGTTCCAGTCGGGCGCGGCGCTGGCCACCGTGGTGGGCGTGCTCATCGAGGTGCCGGTGATGCTCCTGGTCGTCTCGGTCGTGAACCGGTCCGGTGCGTGGTACGAACGCAGAGCCTAGGGCCCTGCCTCAGCCGACCATGCGGTCGCGCTTCGCCAGCGAGGGGAACAGCCGGAACCACGACAGCGCGACCAACATCGTGCCGACGCCGCCCGCCACCACCGAGCCCACCGGCCCCAGCAGCGCGGCCGTGGCGCCGGACTCGAACTCGCCGAGCTGGTTGCTGGCGCCGATGAAGATCGAATTCACGGCACTCACCCGCCCGCGCATCGCGTCCGGCGTCTCCAGCTGCACCAGCGTCTGGCGGATCACCACGTTCACCATGTCGGCCGCGCCCGAGACGGCCAGCGCGGCCATCGAGACGAGGAAGCTCCTCGACAGCCCGAACACCACCATGCACACGCCGAAGGCGCCCACCGCCAGCAGCAGGGTGCGGCCCACGTGGCGCTCCACCGGCCGGCGCGTGAGCAGCACCGACATCACCAGCGCCCCGACCGCCGGCGCGCCGCGCAGCAGGCCCAGCCCCCAGGCGCCGGTGTGCAGGATGTCCCTGGCATAGATCGGCAGCAGCGCCACCGCGCCGCCGAGCAGCACCGCGAACAGGTCGAGCGACACGGCGCCCAGCACCGGCTTGCGCAGCCAGATGAAGCGCACGCCCGCCAGCAGCGTGGCCGCCGTCACCGGCTCGCGCGGCGGCGCGCTGTGCGCATAGCGCAGCCACACCGCCAGCAGGCAGGCGGCGGCGAAGAACAGCACGCAGGCGCCGTAGACCACCCCTGTGCCCGCGACGAACAGCAGCCCGCCCAACGCCGGCCCGCCGATGACGGCCGCCTGCTGGCCGGCGGAGCTGAAAGCCATCGCGCGCGGCAGCATCAGCACCGGCACCAGCAGCGGCACCAGCGCCTGCTGGGCCGGCATCTGGAAGGCGCGCACCGCACCGAGCACCAGCGACAGGCCCAGCAGCAGCGCCCGGGTGTCGAGGCCGGCGCCGTGCGCGCCCAGCAGCGCCAGCGCCACCAATCCCTGCGCCGCCAGGCAGGCGGCCAGGATGCGGCCGCGGTGATGCCGGTCCACCACGTGGCCGGCGTACAGCGCCAGCACCAGCGCCGGCACGAACTGGAACAGGCCCACCAGGCCCAGGTCCCAGGCGCTGCCGGTAATGTCGTACATGTGCCAGCCGATCGCCACCATCAGCATCTGCTGCGCCGCCGTGCCCAGCATGCGCGCGCACCACAGGTGCATGAAGGGACGCTCGCGGGTCAGGTCGGAGAAGCTGTAATCGGTCCGGGCGGGCGCGGGGTCGGAGGCGGGCATCGCCTTTGAGCATACCTACACTCACCCGCGTGGAAGCTGACGACTTCACCCTCGTCCATGAAGACGACCACCTGCTGGTGCTGGACAAGCCCGCCGGCCTGCTGTGCGTGCCGGGGCGCGGCGAGGACAAGCAGGACTGCCTGAGCGCGCGCGTGCAGCGCCGCTGGCCGGATGCGCTGGTCGTGCACCGACTGGACATGGCCACCAGCGGCCTGGTGCTGATGGCGCGCGGCGCCGAGATGCAGCGCCGCCTGAGCGAAGCCTTCGCCGGCAGGCAGGTGTGGAAGCGCTACGAGGCGATCGTCGACGGCATCGCCGACAGCCAGCACTGGCAGACGATCGACGCGCCGCTGATGGCCGACTGGCCGCGCCGCCCGCTGCAGAAGATCGACCCCGAGGGCAAGCCCAGCCTCACGCGCTGGCGCACGCTGGAGACCTGGCCGCAGCAGGACGCATCGCACCTGTTGCTGGAGCCGCACACGGGCCGCTCGCACCAACTGCGCGTGCACCTGGCCTCCATCGGCCACACGATCCTCGGGGATGCGCTCTACGGCGATGCGCGGGTGCAGGCGCGGGCGGCGCGGCTGCTGCTGCATGCGACGGTGCTGCAGCTGCGCCACCCGGCCACGGGGCAGGCGATGCGCTTCGAGCGGCCGGCGCCCTTCGGCCAGGAAGACGTCAGAGGCTGCCCTTGACGACCAGCACGGGCACCTGCGACTCCTGCAGCACGCGCTGCGTGACGCTGCCCAGGAGCAGCTTCTCGATGCCGGTGCGGCCGTGCGAGCCCATCACGATCAGGTCCGCGCCCAGCGCGGCGGCCGTGTCGACGATGCCCTCGTGCACCACGTGGCCGTCGATCACGCGCTGGTCGCTGTGCAGCCCCTCGGCCGCCAGCGCCGCCACGCCGCGCGCCAGCGCCGCGTTGGCGCTGGCCGTGGCGGCGGCCAGGTATTCGTTCTGCCCCAGCGCATAGTCGGCGCCCACGCCGATGAAGGGGTAGTTGTCGATCACGTGGATCAGCGTGATGCGGCTGCCGAAGGCCAGCGCGAGGCCGCTGGCCTTGCTCACCGCGAGCATGGACGTTTCGGAGCCGTCGATGGGAACCAGGATGTGATTGAACATGACGTACCTCGCGTTGTCTGGTTGGCATCTCGCACCCGGCCCCGTTGGGGGCAGGCGCGACGAACGCCCCGAATGTAGCGTGCCGGCCGCACGGGCCCTGTAGGACGCCCGGGCCGCGGCGCCGGCCCCCGGCGATATCGGACGAGCCCTTGCGCTGCGTCAGCCCTGGAAGCCTCCGGCGCGGCAGGTGACGACCAGCGTGTCGCGCCAGCCCTTCTCGCCCTCGGCGAGCGGCTGGATGGGCGTGGACTCGTGGATCACGCGCGCGTCGTCCAGCAGCATCAGCGTCCACGGCTCCGTCAGGGTGAAGCGCTCGCCGCGGCGGCCCTCGAACACGCGCGTCTCGCCGCCCTTGATGCCGTGCCGGCCGACCAGCGCCACCGCCACCAGGTCGACGCCGTCGCGGTGCGCGCCCTCGGGCGTCGGCCGGCCGATGCCGCCTTCGGTGTCGATGCGGAACTGGTGCGCCTCGATGAACCAGCGCTGCGGCCCGCGCAGCGCGCTCGCCGCGCCGGCCAGCCGCTGCAGCAGCGCGCGCCATGCGGGCCGCGCGACGGTGGCGTCTTCCATCGGCGCGAACCAGCGCTGCATGCCGCCGTGCAGCGCGTTGTATTCGACCGGCTGCCAGTGCGCGCGGTGCGGCACTTGCTCCAGCGCCTCGCCCTCGGCGACGAAGCACGAGTGCCGCCGCGTGCGGTAGCGCCCGCCGTCCTTGAGGTACTCGTCGGGCGGCAGCCGGTCCCAGTCGGCATGCAGGGCCTGCAGTTCGTCCAGCGGGCGGCCCAGCCAGTCGCTGGTGCCCTTGGGGCTGAGCACGGCGTAGCCCTCCTGCCGCAACGCGGTGGGCAGTTCCTCGGGCGGCGTGAAGGGCGGGCTGTAGACCGCCGCGCTCATCAGACGACCCTCCGTGCTTCGCACTGCGGGTGCGAGCCCCTTCGGAACGACCGTGCGGCGCTCAAGACTCGACCTTCACGCCCTTCCAGAAGGCGACGCGGCCGCGCACCATCTCGGCCTCGGGCTTCGGGTCGGGGTAGTACCACACGGCCTCGGGATTCAGCTCGCCGTTGACCAGCAGCGAGTAGTAGCTGGCCGTGCCCTTCCACGGGCACACCGTATGGTTGTTGCTGAAGGTGACGTACTCCTGCCGCAGCGACTCGGCCGGAAAGTAGTGGTTGCCCTCGACGAGCACGGTGTCGTCGCTCTCGGCGATGGTCACGCCGTTCCAGGTGGCTTTCATGTGAACAGACCTCTGTTGCAGCCGCGCGGGCTGCAGGGGCCGGCGCGGGGCGACTATTGTGCAGCCGGGAGCCAATGCACGCTGAAGAGGCGCTCGGGATCGGTCCACACGGGGCCGATGCCGAAGCCCGCGCGCACCGCCAGCGCGCGCAGGCCCTCGATGGTGAACTTGTGCGAGAACTCGGTGTGCAGCGTCTCGCCTTCCTCGAATTCGAAGCGGCGACCCTGCACCTTGACCGCCTGCGCGCGGCGGCTCTGCAGGTACATCTCGATGCGGTGCAGCGGCGCGTTGTAGAAGGCCGCATGGTCGAAGGCCGAGAGGTCGAAGTCGGCGCCCAGCTCGGCGTTGGCGCGCGCCAGCAGGTTGAGGTTGAAGGCGGCCGTCACGCCCTGCGCGTCGTTGTACGCGGCATGCAGCAGCGCCGGCCGCTTGACCAGGTCCACGCCCAGCAGCAGGCCGCCGCCGCGCAGCAGCCGCGCGGCCTGCCGCAGGAATGTCAGCGCCTCCTCGGGCTCGAAGTTGCCGATCGTGGAGCCGGGGAAGAAACCCACGCGCCGCCCCTGGCCCGGCAGCGGCGCGGGCAGCGCGAAGGGCCGCGTGTAGTCGGCGACGACCGGCTGCACCGCCAGGCCGGGATGGTCGGCGCGCAGTTGCCGGGCCGCGGCCTCCAGGTGCTCGCCGGAGATGTCGATCGGCAGGTAGCGCCGCGGCGCATCCAGCGCATCCAGCAGCAGCCGCACCTTGACCAGCGAGCCGGCGCCGAACTCCACGATCTCGGCGCCGCGGCCGATGCGCTGCGCGATCTCGTCCGCGTGCCGCCGGAGGATGTCCAGCTCGGTGCGGGTGGGGTAGTACTCGGGCAGCTCGCAGATGCGGTCGAACAGCTGCGAGCCGCGCGCGTCGTAGAACCACTTGGGCGAGATGCGGCGCGGCCGCTGCGAGAGCGCCTGCAGCAGCTCGCGCGCGAAGGCGCCATCGCCGGCATCGTCGCGGCGGGCGTCGGAAGATGAAAGTGCGGAAGGGGGTGTCATGCGCGATCCTTGGCCAGGCGCAGGCCGCTGAACTGCCAGCGCGCGGCCGGCGGGAAGAAGTTGCGGTACGTCGGCCGCGCGTGGCCCGGCGGCGTGGCGAGGCTGCCGCCGCGCAGCACCAGTTGCCCGACCATGAACTTGCCGTTGTACTCGGCCGCGATGCCGGGCATCGGCCGGAAGCCGGGGTACGGGTCGTAGGCCGAGCGCGTCCACTGCCAGGCATGGCCGGCGGCCTGCGTGAAGCCGTCCAGGCCGCAGGCGGCCTCCCACTCGGCCTCTGTCGGCAGGCGCGCGCCGGCCCATTCGGCGAAGGCCGCGGCCTCGTAGAAGCTCAGTTGCGTCACGGGCGCCTCGGGCGCCATCGGGCGCAGCCCTTCCAGGCCGAACACGTGCCAGCCGCCGACGTGGCCGGCGCCGCCGAGGCCGTGCATGGCCAGCCGCGGGTCGTCGGGCGCGAGCCAGTACGGCGGATGGCGCCAGCCGCCGGCCTGCACGGCCGCCCAGCCGTCGGACAGCCACAGCTCGGGCCGCAGGTAGCCGCCGTCGGCGATGAACTGCGCGTATTCGCCGCAGCTCACCAGCCGGTCTGCGATGGCGAAGGGCTGCAGCAGCACCGCATGGCGCGGGCCCTCGTTGTCGAAGGCGAAGTCCGCGCCGGCATGGCCGATCTCGACCTGCCCGCCCGCATGCTCGAGCCAGTTCAGCGCGGGCGCCTGCACCGCCAGCCGCAGCGCCGGCGCGGCCGGCGCGCGGTACGCGGGCAGCAGCGGGTTGCACGAGAAGGCGTGCAGGATGTCGGTGAGCAGCAGTTCCTGGTGCTGCTGCTCGTGGTGCAGGCCCAGCGTGACGATGGGCTCGACGCGCGCCAGCGCCGCCGCGTCGGCGCCGTCGAGGAGCGATTCCATCGCGGCGTCCACATGGGCCCGGTAGGCGTGCACTTCCTGCAACGAGGGCCGCGTCAGCAGCCCGCGCTGCGGACGCGGATGGCGCGGCCCCAGCGCCTCGTAGTAGGAGTTGAAGAGGTAGTGCAGGCGCCGGTCGAACACGCGGTAGCCGGGCACGTGCCGCTCCAGCAGCACCGTCTCGAAGAACCAGGTGGTGTGCGCCAGGTGCCACTTGGCCGGGCTGGCGTCGGGCATCGACTGGATGCACTGGTCTTCGGGCGACAGGGGGGCGGCCAGTTCGAGCGTGTGGGCGCGTACCGAGCGGTAGCGCCCGCGCAGCGCGCAGGCCGGCTCGCCGGCGCGCTGCGGCGCCGCGTGGGGTGGATGCATGGGTGTCCTCTTCCGGTCCTGGTTCTTTTTAGTGGCCGCGCCGCCGCCGCCGCGTAGGACGATGGCGCACAGGCACCTCGCGGTTCGCTCCCTGCCCTGACCATAATCCCCGCATGACCGCCTCCGCCACCTCGTCTTCCCGCCCCCGCGTGCTCATCATCGGCTGCGGCTTCGGCGGCCTGGAGGCGGCGCGCGCGCTGCGCCACGCGGCGGTGGACGTGACGGTGGTCGAGAAGACCAACCACCACCTCTTCCAGCCCCTGCTCTACCAGGTGGCGACGGCGGGGCTGGCGGCGCCCTCGATCGCGGCGCCGGCACGGCTGCTGTTCCGCGGCCAGCCGAACGTGACCACGCTGCTGGGCGAGGTCACCGCCATCGACGCCGCGGTCCGCACGGTGCGCCTGGCCGACGGCCACGTGCTGCCCTACGACCACCTGATCGTCGCCGCCGGCGCCACGCACAGCTACTTCGGCAACGACGCCTGGGCCGCCGACGCGCCGGGCCTGAAGACGCTGGCCGACGCCTTCGAGATCCGCCGCCGCGTGCTGCTGGCCTTCGAGCTGGCGGAGCTGGAAAGCGACCCCGTGCGCCGCCGCGCCCTGCTGACCTTCGTGGTGATCGGCGGCGGGCCGACCGGCGTGGAGATGGCCGGCACGCTGGCCGAGATCGCGCGCCACACGCTGGCCGGCGAGTTCCGCCGCATCGTGCCGGCCGAGGCCGAGGTGCTGCTGCTCGAAGGCGGCCCGCGCGTGCTGCAGGCCATGCCCGAGAAACTGAGCCAGCGCGCCAGGGAACAACTGGAACACCTGGGCGTGAAGGTGCACGTCGACGCGATGGTGACCCGCATCGACGGCGAGGGCCTGGAGATCAAGGGCCCGGACGGCACCGCCCGGCGCATCGCCAGCAAGTGCATCGTCTGGGCCGCGGGCGTGGCGGCCTCGCCGCTGGGCCGCCTGCTGGCGGCCGCCACCGGCGCCGAGTGCGACCGCGCCGGCCGCGTGAAGGTGGAGCCGGACCTGAGCCTGCCCGGCCATCCGGAGATCAGCGTGGTCGGCGACCTGGCCGCCGCGATGAGCCACGTGCCGGGCCAGCCGCCGCGGCCGGTGCCCGGCGTCTCACCCGGCGCCAAGCAGATGGGCCGCGCGGCGGCGGCGGCCATCCTGGCGCGCATGGCGGGCCGGCCGACGCGGCCCTTCCGCTACCGCGACTGGGGCAACCTCGCCACCATCGGCCGCAACTCGGCGGTGGTGGACCTGCCCACGCCCTTCGGCCCGCTGCGCTTCTCGGGCTATTTCGCGTGGCTGTTCTGGCTGTTCGTGCACGTGTACTTCCTGATCGGCTTCCGCAACCGGCTCATCGTGCTGATGGACTGGGCCAGCGCCTACTGGACCTTCCGGCGCCACGCGCGCGTGGTGTCGGAGGTGAAGGCGCCCGGCGAAAACTGAAGCAACCCCAAAGCCGCTTCGCGGGTGCCCTGGCATGGGCCGCTGCGGGCCGCCCGGGCTGAATCGCGGCTCAGGCCGTCATCACGGCGGAGGGCTGCGCTCCCGCGATCTGCCGCAGCGCGCGCTCGAACACCTCCACCGGCTGGCCGCCGGAGATCAGGTGCTGCCGGTTGACGATGACGGCGGGCACCGAATGGATGCCGGCGCCGGTGTAGAGCCGTTCGCGCTCGCGCACCTCGGCGGCGAATTCGTCGCCCGCCAGGATCTCGCGCGCACGCGCCTCGTCCAGCCTCGCCTCGCCGGCCAGGCGCACCAGCAGCTCGTGGTCGGCCGGGCTCTGCCCGTCGATGAAGTAGGCCTTGAACAGCGCCTTCTTCAGCGCGAGCTGCCGGTCCGGCCCCTCGTGCTCTGCCCAGTGCAGCAGGCGGTGCGCGTCGAAGGTGTTCCACACGCGCTTGCGCTTGTCCAGGTCGAAGGGGAAGCCCACCGACTCGCCACGCTGGCGCAGCGCCTCGCCGTTGGCGCGCACCTGCGCCTCGCCGATGCCGTACTTGCGCATCAGGTGCTCGATCGAGTCCTCGCCCTCGGGCACCATGTCCGGGTTCAGCTCGAAGGGCTGGAAATGCAGCTCGGCGCGGATGTCCGGCGCCACGCGCGCCAGCGCGCGCTCCAGCGAGGCCAGCCCCACGGCGCACCAGGGGCACGAGACGTCGGACACGAAATCGATCTGCAGGGTGGTGGGCGTGTTCATCCGCGCATTCTGTGCCTGCCGCCAAGACGCTGCGCACGGCAGGTCTTTAGCCGCGCGGATGCAGCCGCGGCAGCCAGGCGAAGGCGATCGCCATCAGCGCGGCGCCGGCCGCCACCATCGGCAGCACCATCGGCCAGGCGCCGTGCGGCATGCCCGGAAGCACGAAGGCCGCCGCGAACTGGCCCACGCAGAAGGCGACCAGCATCATCCCGAAGCCCGACCAGGACACCGCCCGCCCCGCGAGCTGCGGCAGGTCGCCCACCGCGCCGGCCTGGCCGCAGGGCTGGTGGATGCCGTGCCCCAGCACGTAGACCGCGTGGCCCGCCAGCAGCGGGATCACCGAGGCCGGCGCCAGCGCGCAGCCCAGCGCCTGCACCAGCGCGCCGGCCAGGCTCAGCGAGGCGCCGAGCTGCACCGTACGCACCGGGCCCCAGCGGCGCAGCAGCCGCCGGCACATCGTGGTGCTGACGATGTAGACCAGCGAGCCGCCGGCCGGGATCCATCCGTACATCGCCGGCGACATGCCGAGCAGGTCGATGTAGACCATCGGCGAGAGCAGCAGGAAGCAGAACAGCCCGCCGTAGGTGGCCGCCGCCACCGAGGCCCAGGCGCGGAAGCTGCGGCTGGCGAACACCTGCCGCGCGCTGCCCCGCGCCACCGGCGTGGCCGGCTCGCCCGGCGCCACGGGACGGTGCGTCTCGGCGAAGTCGCGCCGGCACAGCGCGAACAGCACGGCGGCATAGACGGCCATCGCCGCCAGCACCCAGCGCCAGCCGGCGCCCTGCACCAGCCACGCGCCCAGGACAGGCGCGAACAGCGCCACCACGCCCAGGCCCGTCAGGCCGCGCGCCATCACGTGCGGCCCCTCGTGCGCCGGGTACAGGTCGCGCACCGCGGCGCGCGCGCACACCAGGATGGCCGCCATGGCGAAGCCCTGCACCGCGCGGCCGGCCGCCAGCCAGGGCACGCTGGGCGCCAGCGCGCAGCCCAGCGCCGCCACCGCGTAGCAGCCCAGCCCGGCCAGCAGCACCGGCCGGCGGCCGAAGCGGTCGGCCCAGGGGCCGCACAGCAGCTGCGCGCAGCCGAAGGCCAGCACGAAGACGGTGAGGCTGGCCGTGGCCGAGCCCAGGTCGCGCGCGATGGCGGGCAGCGCGGGCAGGTAGCTGTCGGTGGCGACGGGCTGGGCCGCCAGCAGCAGGGGAAGCAGGAGGGTGAATTCGATGGCGCGCCGGCGCGAGGAGCCTGCGCTCATGGCGCCTCGTGCCCGAGCACCGCGCTGATGGCCCGCGCCTCGCGGCGCACCGCCTGGGCGATGGCGCCGTCCACCGACGCATCGAAGCCGCCGGTGGCGCCCAGCGCCGTGAGCACGCCGCACACGCGGCCGGCATGGTCGAACAGCGGCGCGGCGACGGCGCTGATGCCGCGCAGGTTGGTGTCGCGCACGGCGGCGCAGCCGGCAGCCTGCACCTCGCGCCGCAGCGTGGCGACGGGGTCTTCCTGCGGCAGCAGGGCGCGCTGCTCCGCCGAGGCGGCGGCCAGCTCCCGCTCGGCCAGGGCCTGCACCGCCCGCTCGTCGAGGAAGCCGAGGAAGGCCCGCCCTGTGGCCGACCACAGCAACGGCAGCACCGAGCCCACGCGCACGTTCAGGGTGACGGGCAGCCCCGGCTCCTCGAAGCGCACGATGGTCGGCCCCTTGTTGCCCATCACCGCCAGGAAGCAGGTCACCTCCAGCGACTCGCGCAGCCGCGCCAGCGCCGGCTCGGCGACGCGGATCGGGTCGGCCTGGCGCATGGCCGCCATGCCGATGCGGATGGCCTCCGGCCCCAGGAAGTACTGCTGCGATCCGGCGTCCTGCGAGACCAGCCCCTCCTGGCACAGGCTGACGAGGTAGCGGTGCACCTTGGCCGGCGGCTCGCCCACCTGGGCGGACAGCGCCGTCAGGCTGGCCCGCCCGCCCAGGCCGGCCAGGCCCTTGAGCACGGCCATGCCGGTCTCGGCGGCCTGCACGCGCTGGCGGCGCTGGCGGGGCGGGGAAGCGGGTTCGGGGACGGTGGGCGAACGGGGCATGAACGGCGCAGCAGGAGCAAAGGGCATGGATTGTGTCCGGGTTAGCCCGGATTCATGAATTACGCAATTCTCAAAACAATTACGCAATACATGAACACCCTTTGATTCCCCTCAAGGAGACACGATGAAGAAGCTGATCGCAGGCTGCCTGCTCGCCCTCCCCCTGGTGGCCGCGCCGCTGGCCGCGCAGGCGCAGCAGGGCTGGCCCTCCAAGCCGGTGCGCTGGCTGGTGCCCTACCCGGCCGGCGGCGGCTCGGACTTCCTGGCGCGCACCATCGGCCAGCAGTTGTCCACGCAGATCAACCAGCCCGTGCTGGTCGACAACAAGCCGGGCGGCAACACCGCCATCGCCGCCGCCGACGTGGCGCGCTCCGCGCCCGACGGCTACACGGTGCTGTCGGCCGACAACGGCACCATGGTCTTCAACCCCGCGCTCTACAAGAGCCTGAGCTACAGCCCCACGAAGGACCTCGCGCCGGTCGCGCTGATGGGCCGCTTCCCCATGATCCTGGTGGTGAGCCCGACCGTGAAGGCCAAGGACGCCAAGGAGTTCATCGCGCAGGTCAAGGCCAGCGCGGAGGGCATCAACTACGCCTCGGCCGGCGCCGGCAGCCCGCACCACCTGGCGATGGAACTGCTCAAGACCGAGGCCGGCCTGAAGATGACCCACGCGCCCTACCGCGGCGCCGCGCCGGCGCTGGCCGACGTGGCCGGCGGCCAGGTGCCGGCCATGATGGTGGACATGGCCGCCGGCGCCGGCTTCATCAAGGGCGGCAAGGTGCGCCCGCTGGCCGTGGCCAACGCCAAGCGCCTGCCGCAGTTGCCCGACGTGCCGACCTTCGCCGAGCTGGGCTACAAGAACGTCGAGGCCGCGGCGCTGGTCGGCATGGTGGTGCAGGCCGCCACGCCGCCGGACGTGATCGCCGCGCTCAACAAGCAGGTGGTCGCCGCCATCCATGCGCCGGAGGTGCACAAGAAGCTGGTGGACTTCGGCGTCGAGCCGGTGGGCGACACGCCCGCGCAGTTCGCCGAATTGCTCAAGAGCGAGACGGTGCGCTGGCACAAGCTGATCAAGGACCTGAACATCACGCTGGATTAGGCCCCCCCCGTTTCTCCCGGACTTCGTTCCGGTCGAATCCCCCTCAAGGGGGCGCACCCGGTGGCCCGGCAAAGCCGGTTCCACGGGTGCACTTGAACAGGCTTCGCTGCGCTCGCCCCCGCCAGGCGGGCGCTGGCATTCAGGAGCATCACCCATGACATCGGCCTCCATTTCCGCTGCCGCCTGCCCCATCGCCCACGGCGCCGGCGCGCCGCAGGCGGCGCCCACCGGCTGCCCCGTCAGCCACCGGGCGGCCGCCTTCGACCCCTTCAGCGACGGCTACCAGCAGGACCCGCCCGAGTACGTGCGCTGGGCGCGCGAACAGGAGCCGGTGTTCTACAGCCCCGTGCTGGGCTACTGGGTGGTCACGCGCTACGAGGACATCAAGGCCATCTTCCGCGACAACATCACCTTCAGCCCCTCGATCGCGCTGGAGAAGATCACGCCCACCGGCCCCGAAGCCAACGCCGTGCTCGACAGCTACGGCTACGCCATCGGCCGCACGCTGGTCAACGAGGACGAGCCCGCCCACATGCCGCGCCGCCGCGCGCTGATGGAGCCCTTCACGCCCGAGGCGCTCAAGCACCACGAGCCGCTGGTGCGCCGACTGGCGCGCGAGTACGTCGACCGCTTCATCGACGACGGCCGCGCCGACCTGGTCGACCAGATGCTGTGGGAGGTGCCGCTGACCGTCGCCCTGCACTTCCTCGGCGTGCCCGAGGAAGACATGGACACGCTGCGCAAGTACAGCATCGCGCACACCGTCAACACCTGGGGCCGGCCGAAGCCCGAGGAGCAGGTGGCCGTGGCGCACGCCGTCGGCAACTTCTGGCAGTACGCCGGCAAGGTGCTCGACAAGATGCGGCAGGACCCCGACGCGCCGGGCTGGATGCAGTACGGCATCCGCAAGCAGAAGGACATGCCCGAGGTCGTCACCGACTCCTACCTGCACTCGATGATGATGGCCGGCATCGTGGCCGCGCACGAGACCACCGCCAACGCCAGCGCCAACGCGCTCAAGCTGCTGCTGCAGCACCCCACCGCCTGGCGCGACATCTGCGAGGACCCGGCCCTCATCCCCAACGCGGCCGAGGAGTGCCTGCGCCACAACGGCTCGGTGGCCGCCTGGCGCCGGCTGGCGACCAAGGACGTGACCGTGGGCGGCGTCGCCATCCCGGCCGGCAGCAGGCTGCTGATCGTCACCTCGTCGGCCAACCACGACGAGCGCCATTTCGCCGATGCCGACCTGTTCGACATCCGCCGCGACAACGCCAGCGACCACCTCACCTTCGGCTACGGCTCGCACCAGTGCATGGGCAAGAACCTGGCGCGCATGGAGATCCAGGTGTTCCTGGAGGAATTCACCCGCCGCCTGCCGCACATGAAGCTGGCGCCGCAGCAGTTCACCTACGTGCCCAACACCTCCTTCCGCGGGCCGGAGCACCTGTGGGTGGAATGGGACCCGGCCCTCAACCCCGAGCGGCGCGACCCCGCGCTGCGCACCACCGCCCGCGCCGCGGTGCGCATCGGCGAGCCCTCGACGCATGCGATCACGCGGCCGATGGTGGTGCAGGGCGTCACGCCCGTCGCGCAGGACATCGTGCGGCTGCGCCTGGCCACGCCCGACGGACAGCCGGCGCCGCGCTGGGCGCCGGGCTCGCACATCGACGTCGAGTGCGGCGACACGGGCATCGCTCGCCAGTACTCGCTGTGCGGCGACCCGGCCGAAGCCTCGGTGCTGGAGATCGCCGTGCTGCGCGATCCGCAAAGCCGCGGCGGCTCCGCGTGGGTGCATGCCAGCGTCAAGGCCGGCGACCGCCTGCGCATCCGCGGCCCGCGCAACCACTTCCGGCTCGACGAGGAAGCGCGAAAAATCATCTTCGTCGCCGGCGGCATCGGCATCACGCCCATCATGGCGATGGCGCGCCGCGCGCGCGAGCTGGGCATCGACTACCAACTGCACTACTGCGGCCGCAGCCGCGCCACGCTGGCCTTCGTGCCCGATCTGCAGGCGCTGCACGGCGAGCGCCTGCGCCTGCACGTGAGCGGCGAAGGCTCGCGCCTGGATCTGCCGTCCCTGCTCGCCACGCCCGAGCCCGATACCCGGGTCTATGCCTGCGGCCCGCTGCGCATGCTCGATGCGCTGGAGTCGGCCTGCGCCCACTGGCCCGAGGACACGCTGCGCGTGGAGCACTTCGAGTCCACCCTCGGCACGCTCGATCCGTCGAAGGAGCACGCCTTCGAGGTCGAACTCAAGGACTCCGGCCTCACCGTGCCTGTGCGCGCCGACCAGACCCTGCTGGCCGCCCTGCGCGCCGCCAACATCGACGTGCAGAGCGACTGCGAGGAAGGCCTGTGCGGCTCCTGCGAGGTGCGCGTGCTCGCCGGCGGGATCGACCACCGCGACATGGTGCTCACCCGCAGCGAGCGCGAGGCCGGCCAGCGCATGATGAGCTGCTGCTCGCGGGCGTGCGGGCAGAAGCTGGTGCTGGAGCTGTAGCGGCGCGTCCGTCGCCTCAGGAGGCCGGCCGGCGCAGCCAATGCCACGCCGCTGCGCCGAGGGCCAGCCACAGCAGCACGACCAGCACGGCGCCCAGGCGGCTGCGCGGCCTGGTGCCCTGCGCCTGCATCCACGCATCGGCCCGGACGCGGCAGACCGCCAGCACGTCGGCGGGCAGCAGCCGGACGGCCAGCCAGATGAGCGCCGGCAGCAGCAGCACGTCGTCGACGTAGCCCAGCACCGGGATGAAGTCGGGGATCAGGTCGATGGGGCTCAGCGCGTAGGCCACCACGAAGGCGACCAGCACCTTGGCGTACCAGGGCGTGCGGGCGTCCCTGGCGGCGAACCACAGCGTCACCCCGTCACGCTTGATGCGCCGCGCCCACTGCCTCAGGTCCTGCGCCAGGCCCACGGAATCCACCCCTGCCGATGCGCCCCGCTCCGATAGCACTAGCGCGGCTGCCCCAGGAAGCCCTCCACCGCGCTGGCCAGCGCCACCGGCGCCTCCTCCATGGCGTAGTGGCCCGCGTTGGCCATGACCTCCAGCGTCGCATCGGGGTAGTGCTGCAGCCAGGTGGCCTTGCAGGTCTCTGCACCCAGAGCCGGGTCGTGCTCGCCGGCGATCACCAGCACGGGCAGCTTCCGGCCCTTGATTCGCTCGACGAAGGAGGTCTTCGCCCATGCCGTCAGGTAGGCGGCGAAGGCCTCCTCGTCCGAGTTCGCAAGCGAGTTCTTCACCATCGCGTCCAGCCAGGTGCCGGTCAGGCGGTTGCCGGTGGTCAGGTCGATGATCGTGCGGCGCGCGCCCGCGTCCTTCGCCGCGCTGGAGAACAGGCCCCACCCCTGCTCGTCGAAGGGCACGCCGCCGGCGGGCACCGGGCTGATGCCGACCAGGGCCTGCACGCGCTGCGGCGCGTCGGCCAGCACCTGCTGCACGGCCATGCCGCCCATCGAGTGGCCGACCAGGGAGAAGCGCTCCCAGCCCAGGCTGTCGGCCGCCGCCAGCGCGTCGCGCGCGATCTCCGCCATCGTGTACTCACCGCCGCTGCCCCGGCGCCGGCCGTAGCCGCGGTAGTCCATGAAGGCGTAGGTGAAGGCCTGCCGGTCCAGGCTGTCCACGAAGGGGCCCCAGTTGCCCGCATGGCCGAACCAGCCGTTCAGGCACAGCACCTTGCGCGGCCCGGACCCCAGCACCTGGTAGGTGTCGCTCGCTTGCATCTCTGTCGTCTCCTGTTGTCGCCCGGCGCGGGCGGGAGCGCAAGCGTAGCGCGAACCGCGCAGTGGCCGGTGCAACACCGTATCGGCGTGCGCCCGTTTTTTTGTTCCACTGGAGCCCCCTGAGATCCCGGGCCCGCACTGCCATGCCATCTTCTTCGACACGCCTGCTCGATCCCCTCCGCCCGCACGGCACAAGGAAGGCGTGATGTTCGTGGTCTGCGGCGAGGCGCTGATGGATGTCTACGTGCGCGACAGCACGCCCACCGGGCTGCTGCTCGACGCGCGCGTGGGCGGCTCGCCCTTCAACGTCGCCGTCGGCCTGGCCCGGCTGGGGCAGCCGGTGCAGTTCCTGGCGGGGCTGTCGCAGGACGTGCCGGGCGAACGGCTGATGCAGTCGCTGCGCGATGAGGGCGTGGGCACCGCGCTGGTGGTGCGCAGCCCGGCGCCGACGACGCTGAGCGTGGTCACGGTGGGCCACACCGGCGTGCCCAGCTATGCCTTCCACGGCCACGGCGCGGCCGACCGCATGCTGGACGCGGCCGCCCTCCCCGCGCTGCCGGCGGAGGCGCGCGTGCTGCAGTTCGGCTCGTACACGATGGTGGTGGATCCGGTCGGCCGGGCGCTGCGCGGCCTCGCCGCGCGCGAGCGCGAGCGGCGGCTGGTGACCTACGACCCCAACGTGCGCCTGAACGTGGAGCCCGACATCGGCCGCTGGCGCGCCGTGGTGCAGGAGATGGCGGCGCTGGCCCACGTCGTGAAGGTGAGCGACGAGGACCTCGGCCTGCTCTACCCCGACGAATCGCCCGCGCAGGCGGCCACCCGCTGGCTGGACGCGGGCGTGCGGCTGGTCGTCGTGACGCGCGGCGCGGCCGGCAGCGAGGCCTGGAACCGCCACGGCCACGCCACCGCACAGTCGCTGCTGGTCGACGTGGTAGACACGGTCGGCGCCGGCGACACCTTCCAGGCCGCACTGCTGGCGTGGCTGGCGGAGCACGATGCCCTCTCGGCTGAACGGCTGGATGCGCTGGACGTGCAGCAGATGGCGGCACTGCTGCGCTTCGGCGCACGCGCCGCGTCCATCACCTGTGCGCGGCGCGGCGCGGACATGCCGCGGCGCGGCGAGGTGAGCTGACGCGGTGCGCTCCTGTGAAGCGGCGGGCTGCATGCCGGTTCCGTCGCTGTAGGACCCCGCCGACTATTCCGGCGTCCCCTGTTGTGAAAGACTCGTCCGCTTTCCACCGCTTCGGCGCACATTCGTTCCGATCGCGGCGGTGGAAGACGCGCCAGGGAGCGCGGACGCTGGAGTGACGACTTTCTTCTTCTCTCTCACACGGAGGGACCGGCAGACAACCGGTCCTGGACGGACGAAGCGCCGGCAAGGAGGGCGCAGCGAATGAACCTCGACGAACCCGGCAAGCCGCATGGCGAGCCGCTTGCACCGGCCAACTGGACCATGAAGATGCTCCAGGAGGCCAACCAGTATGTCGCGGTGGTGATGCTGGACGGCGAGCCCAGGTGCCGGGTCTCGATCGCCGCCGCCGACCAGGACGAGGCCACGGCGCGCACCGCCCTGGCGGAGAAGGCGCGGCACTGGATCAAGGAATACCTGGCCCGCCCCTCTGCGGCGCCCGAGACGGCGCCCGAGACGGCACCCGAGACGGCACCCGAGGATCCCCACCCGGCGCCCTCGCCTGCGGCCCTGTCGGACGAGCCGGCCACCCGCTGACCACGCGGGAGCGCATCCGGCACAGCGAAGGACTTCAACCGCCCACGGGCGGTCGTGCAGCGTGCGTCAGTTGCGGTCCGCGCGCGGCGGGCGCATCTCGGGCTGGGGCGACGGCGCGGGCGCCGGGGCAGGTGCCGGCGCGACGTTCGTGTCGCTGCCGCTTGCGGGCGGCGATGCGGGTACGCCCGTCGTCCCCATCGACGTGCCCTGCTGGGTCTGCTGCCCGGCCCCCGTGGCGGGGTTGGGAGAAGCGGGGTTGGGAGGCGTGCTCTGCGCCATGGCCACGGCCGTGCCGGCCAGGAGCGCCGCGGCGATCGCCGGACGCAGGAAGGGAGCGATGAAGGAACTGCGGTGTGACATGTGATCTCCTTGTGCAGGCAAACGTCGATCGGGTCGTCGACGCTTGCATGCTGAGGCCGTCGGCGGTCGGGCCACCGTCGTCTCCATCCCTGCAACCGTGTAGGAACGCCATGCCGGCGGGTCAGCGGAGGCCGACACTCACCAGGCCACTTTCACCCCCAGGCTGCCATTGAGGCCGCCGCTGGTCTTCGCGCCGCCGCCGCCGGCCCACAACTTGCCCACCTCCCCGTACACGCTCAGCGCAGGCGTCAACTGCCAGGTGGCCCCCGCGGCCAGTTCCCAACTCGCCCCGCCCGTGCGGGTGGCAATCTCGGTGAGCGCCGCCAGCGTGGCGTAGCCCTGCCCGCGGCATGGACGTGGCCGCGGACGGCAGCGGCACCGTGACCGAACAACGCCTGTACCAACTGATCCGGCAGCCGGGCGGCATCGCCGAGCGCACGTTCAGCATCGAGTTCCTGGACCCGGCGGTCTCGGCCTATGCCTTCACCTTCGGGTGAACCCGCCTCTCCAGCCCTCCTCCAACCCACCACGCCTTCACAGGAGCGCACCATGCAAGACAGCGCCAACTCATCGAACCGGCCCCGCCGCCGAAGCGTGCTTCGGCTCCTGAGCGGAGGCTCCGTCCTTCTGGGCAGCGGACTGCTCTGGCAGGCCGTGGCGCGCTCGGCGACGGAAACGGCGGTCAGGCTGCCGCCGCCCGCGCAGGACCCGGCGCCCGCCGGCCAGGGCATGCGCAAGGCCATCTTCGCCGGCGGCTGCTTCTGGGGCGTGCAGGGCGTCTTCCAGCACGTCAAGGGCGTGCAGCGCGCCGTCTCGGGCTACAGCGGCGGCACGGCGCCCACCGCCTCCTACGAGGTGGTGAGCAGCGGCCGCACCGGGCACGCGGAGTCCGTCGAGATCAGCTACGACCCCGCGCAGGTCAGCTACGGCACGCTGCTGCAGATCTTCTTTTCCGTCGTCCACGATCCGACGCAGTTGAACCGCCAGGGGCCGGACGTGGGACCGCAGTACCGCTCGGCCATCTTCGCCACCGGCCCGGAACAGCTCGGTGTGGCGAAGGCCTACATCGCCCAGCTCGAAGCCGCGAAGCTGTTCGGCAAGCCCATCGTGACGAAGCTGGAGGACAAGCCCAGCTTCTTCCCTGCGGAGGCCTATCACCAGGACTTCATGACCGGGCATCCGCAGCACCCGTACATCGTCTTCAACGACCTGCCCAAGCTGAAGAGCCTCAAGCGGTTGTTTTCCGACCGCTACCGGAGCGATCCGGTGCTGGTCAAGCGGTCGGGCTGAGGAGCGGCGGCTCCGGCCGGGAGGGCAGTGTCGCGTGTCTACCAGCGGCGAACGGATTCACCGCTGATCTTCTTCCCGGGGCGCGAAGGCGGCGACTAATCTACGCCGCTTCCGAAACGCCGGCTGGCGCTCCCGAACAAGACCGACATGCGACTTCCCCTGACAGATCGCGTCCGCTGGCGGCGCCTCGGACATCGACCTGCGATGTCCGTGCTGCACCGCCTCGCCCGCTTCATGCTGGCCTGGTTCGTGCTCTCGGTGGGTGCGGCGATCGCGTCTCCGATGGTCCAGCCCCAGTCGGTGCAACTGGTCTGCGCGGCCGCGGGCAGCGTCAAGATCGTCGTCCAGAGCGACGACGGCGCGCGCGAACTCGGCGCCAGCCACCTCGATTGCCCGATGTGCGCGCCGACCGGCGCGCCGCCTCCACTGGCCCAGCCTGTCGGCTTCCTCACGGCTCCGCCGCCGGATCATCCCGCCCGATCGACCCCGCCTGCGCGCATCGGCGCAGCCACGGCAGCCCCCCTTCCTCCACGCGGGCCACCTGCGCTCTCCTGATTCGTCTTCGCTGCCGTCGCGCTTGACGCCCCGCATGGCCCTGCCATCGGTGTTGAATCATTTGGTCTGCGACTCCATGAACCAGGCGCATGTCCGATCCCGCAGGCGGATGCGGCGATGCGCCGAATTGGCTCACGTCTGGTCTATCGAACTTCACCCCCCATCGACGTCCTTGACCAGCCGGAAACCCACGTGCGACATCGGGCTGTGCGGATCAGAACCGCGTCGCGCGCTGGGCCGATACGACAGACAGTAGTCCTGGTTGCACAGAAACGAGCCGCCGCGGATGACCTTGCGCGGCGCGTTCATGGGCACACCGGGGTCGTCGGGATCGAAAGAGTCGACCGGACCTGTCGGGTTGTCGGGCACTGTCTTGCCCGCAGTGCGGGCCTGCAAGGCAAAGAAGTCGGCGCGGTACCAGTCGGCCACCCACTGCCAGGCATTGCCAGTCATGTCGTACAGGCCGTAGCCGTTGGCGGGAAAGGTCTTGGCCGGCATCGTTCCGGCAGCGCCGCCCGCCTTGGGGTCGATGACCGGCTTCACCACCGGAAAGGGCGTGTCGCGCGTATCCCAGTAGTTGGCCAGGCGCTGGCCTTCGGGCATCAGTTCGTTGCCCCAGACGTAGGTGGCCTGCTCCAGCCCGCCACGCGCGGCGAATTCCCATTCGGCCTCGGTCGGCAGGCGCTTGCCGGCCCAGCGCGCGTAGGCCAGGGCGTCCTCATGACTCACCTGCACCACGGGGTGGTCGCCCTTGCCTTCGATGCTGCTGCCCGGGCCCTGCGGGTGCCGCCAGTCGGCCCCCGGGACGTAACGCCACCACTGCGCGTAGTCGTCCAGCCGCACCGGTCGGCGGGTGCCCACGAACACCATCGCGCCGGGGACGAGCACGTCGTCCGGCGGCCTGGGCACGCCGGGCGGCAATTGCACGCGGACGGTCTCCCAATCGGGCTTGCGCTCGGCCGTGGTCACGTAGCCGCTCTGCCGCACGAACTCGGCGAACTGGTCGTTGGTCACGTGGGTCTGGTCCATCCAGAAGCCCTTGACGCGCACCGCGTGCGCCGGGCGCTCGTTGGGTTGCGCCAGCTTGTGGTCGCTGCCCATCCGGAACACCCCGCCGGGCACCCAGACCATGCCCTGTGTGCCTCGGGCCGCGTCGCCGAGGACGACCACCGGCTTGGCTGGCGTGCCCGGCCGGCCGCCGACATACCAGCCTGCCGCGCCCGCGGCCAGCGCCAGCAGCGCCGTGCCGCCGAGCGCAAGCCAGCGTTTCCTCCATGCATTCGCCAACGCCATGTCTCAGTACACCCCGTGGCTCTTGGGGCAGGTCTTGCCCAGGTTCTGCGCAACGATCTGCCCGTCGGCTGCATCGGTCCTACCGTCGAGCACGCCGGCCACGACGAAGTCATATACGCTGGACAAGCCCCAGTCCCGGGCGATCTCGTGCCAGTTGCCCTCATCCTTCGCATCGACCACGCCATCCTTGTTGCCATCGCCCGGGCAGTCTGGTTCGGAGGCCAGCAGGTCGTCGAGCTTGTCCTTCAGCGCGACGTAGGCGCTGCGCGCCTCGTCCGACAGCGGCGGCTGCTTGAGCAGGTCCTTGCCCGCGGGGTCTTCGAGCCTGGGCGTGCCCTTGGACTGGTCGACCTCGTACAGCTCCTCGGTGGCGAGGGTGACGGCGGTATTCGTCACCGCGTCGTAGTCGGTGACCGTGTTGCGCACGATCTTGAACTTCGGATCGCGGATGGCAGCCGAGCTCTCGGGCAAGATCGACACCTTGGGCGCGGACGGATCGGCCAGGTGGATGGCCTTGTTCACCTCCCAGCAGCGCACATAGCCCGTGCCGCCGTTGGGCACGACGGAGGCGTCGGTATAGCCCCCGCCCCACCACACGCCGCCGTTGTCCTCGCACACGCTCTTGGCGGTCGGGATCTGCGTGCAGCTGCCGCCCGCCGGCGGGTTCGCCGCAGCGTTGCGGTTCATCACGCAGGGGCCGTTGCTGCCGCCGTCGGCCTGGAGGTTCATGCCCGACTGCGTGAAGTTGATGCTGCGCAAGCTGGCCGCGCCGACGTCGCGCAGGTAGGGCAGCAGACCGACGCCGTCGATCGTGCGCGGCACCGCCTTGCGGGCATCCACGCCGGCCAACTCGCCGAAGAACTGGAACAGGTCGACGCTGTTGACCATGTGCTCCACCTCGCGGCCCGGCTGCGCCACTTGCGGGCCAGCGACGATCAACGGTACCCACACGCCGGTCTGGTACGAGGTGCCCTTGGCCAGGGTCGGATCGAAGGGCAGCTTGGCCGCGTAGCCCAGCGTGCCGTTGTCGCCCACGATCACGACCACCGTGTTGCTGGCCTGGGGGTCGTAGGCGAGGTGGCCGCCCTCGCCGCGCTGCGCGAGGCCCGTTTCGACCATGAGGCGGCCGAACTCCGTGTCCATGGCCTCGGTCATCTGGTTCTGGATGACACGGCCGGCCACCGTGTTGCCGCAATCGAGGATGTTGCCCGAGAGGTGCGGACTGGTCTGCGGCGACAGGCGCTTGGGCGCATGCTGCCAGGGCGTGTGCGCGGCGGAATAGCTCACCGTCGCCATCCACGGCTTGTTGGCCGGGCGCGACCTGATCCACCGGACGGCCGCGTCGGTTTCGATGGTGGTGCGGTAGCCGCGCGCCCGCGGGTCGGTCAGCGGTACCTCCTCGGCCTTGCCGTTCTCCACGATGACCAGGGGCGACACGTAGTAGGCGTTCTCCTTGCTGAAGTCGAGCGCCACGCCCTGCGGCAGCGGCTGGCCGCATACGTGGTCCTTGACGAAGATGCCGCCCTTGGTCAGGCACTGCAGGCCGGACGAATCCTCGGAAAGCGCCGGCTGCGCCATGTTCTCGCAGGTGTTGTCGGCGTAGCTGCAGGAGCCCGCGAAGTGGTGCGGATAGAAGCCGCAGGCTTGGGGTTCGCCGGCATCATGGACGCCGCCGGCGCTGGTGTCGATCGAACCGGGCAGCCCGCCGACCCATCCGTAGAAGTAGTCCCAGCCCAGTTGCGCTGGGGTGGTGTTGCCCGCCGCGTTGTGCTCCGGCCCGGCGAGGTGAAACTTGCCGAACATCGCGCTGTCGTAGCCGGCCGCCTTGAGCAGCTTGGGCACCGTCACGTCGTGGGGCGAGAGCTGCGAATTGGCCAGGTCGTTCGGGCCGAGCGCCTGGTACATGCCGGTGCGAAGCGGATAGCGTCCCACGAAGAACGCGGCCCGTCCCGGCGAACACTCGGGCATCGACCAGGTGTTGCGGAAGCGGATGCCCGCGTCGGCCACCGCGTCGATGTTGGGCATGGGCGGCGGCGTGTTGCCGCCATAGCCGAAGCTGGCCATCTGGTCGACGCCCACGTCGTCCATGATGACGAACAGGATGTTGGGCGGACTGGGCTGGGGTGTGGCCGGATCCGGCGGCGCGCCGCCGCCGCCCTGCTCCCCGCCGCCCGCGGGCAGCCCTCCAAAGAAGCCGCCCGGGCCGCCGCCGCTGCCGCCGCAGGCAACCAGTAGCGCGGACATCACCATCGCCAGCCAGGTAGCCGCAGCTTTGCGCAGGATCGCGTTCATCGCCTCTCCCCGCCGCCTCAATTGGCACCCACCACGAGCGGATCGCAGCGTCTGCCCATGTTGCTCTGGATGATGGCCTGGTCCGCCGCATCGGTCTTGCCGTCGTGATTGAGGTCGTACCAGCTCGACTGGCCGCCGTTGATCTGGCTCAGTTCCTTCCAGTTGTCCAGGTCGGCCTGATCGACCGCGAAGTCGCGGTTTCCGTCGCCTGGGCAGTGCGCGCTGTCGTAGTTCTGGTTGTAGCTGGCCGTGGCATCGCGCCGGTCCAGCTCGGCCTTGAGCTTGTCGTAGGCCATCCGCTGTTCGCCGCTCAAGCCCGTGATGACCGGAGCACCACCGTCCGTCGATGTCGCCGTGGCGATGGGGGGCGATGCCAGCGTGGCGCCCACGTCGCGGTCGAGCGTGGGGTTGGGCGTGGCGGTGTCGATCCTGTAGAACTCGTCGGTCTGCGCGTAGCCGTCGCATTCGGCGTTGTCGATATCGGTGCTCACCGGGCAGTTCTGCCGGTCCAGGCGCACCAGCTTGTATGTGCCGTCGCTCACCGCCTTCTGCGCACGGGGATAGACCTTGACCGCGCTCTGCGCGCTGGCGGCACGCAGCGACGACACCTGTGCGCAGTTGCTGAAACCGCCGGGCGTAGGAACGCCCGTGATGGCAGAGCCGGGGCCGTACCACATGCCGCTCTGGTCCTCGCACACCGCCTTGCTGGGGAAGAGCACGATGCAGGTGTTCGCCGCCTCGATCACGCAGGGGAAGGGTGTGGCGGTGGCTTGCGGGTTGCTGAAGTTGGTGCCGACCTCGGTGAAGTTGATGCTGCGGATGCTGGGCTGGCCGGGGTCGGTCAGATAGGCCAGCATGGGCTGCCCGTCGACCGGACGGTTGGCCGGCACGCTGGCGGCCACGTCGGCGCCGGCGAGTTCGCCGAACAACTGGTACAGGTCGGCGGCATTGACCATGTGCGGCACTTCGCGGCCCGGCTGCTTGACCATCGGCCCCGCCACCAGCAGCGGCACCCACACGCCGGTCTGGTAGGGCATGCCCTTGGAGCGCGTCGCGTCAAACTGGCCAGGCGCGGTGAGCTTGACGCTGTTGACGTAGGTGCCGTTGTCGCCCATCACCACCACCACGGTGTTGGTCTTCTCGGGCTGGTAGTTGAGGGTGCCGTCGCTGTTCCAGGCGGCCAGCTCCAACTCGACCAGCAGGCGGCCGATTTCCTTGTCCATCGCCTCGGTCATCAGGTTGGTGATGAGGCGCGGATCGACCAAGCCCGCCACCGAGCCCGGCAGCGAGGGGCCTTCTTCGGCATCGCTGCCGGGGTAGCAGACGAAGGGGTCGTTGCGGCCCAGGGTGTCGTCGGACAGCAGCGCCTTGGGCGGCAGTTGCAGGGGTGCATGAATCGCCGAATAGCCCAGCGTCATCATCCACGGCTTCCCGCGGCCCTGCTGCTGCCTGGCCCAGGCGATGGCGCGGTCGGTCTCCATGGTGCTCCGGTAGCCGCGTCCCGTGGGGTCGCTGGCCGTGACCTTGCGAGCGCTGCCGTCGGCCTCGCTCACGATGAACTCGCCGGTGTAGTAGCCGTTCTGCGCCGTGAAGTCGAGATGAGCCGGGACGCTGTTCTGGCAGCTCTGCATGGGATCGAAAATGCCGCCGCGTTCCATGCAGGCACGGCCAGGCGCCACGCCGTCGCTGTCCACCGTGAGGTTCTCGCAACTGCCCGTGACCTGATAGCAAGCGCCCGCGTCGGCTCCACCGGTGAATTGCGCGCGCGGCACGAAGCCGCACTTGTAGGGGCCCGCGCTCACGTCGCTGCCCAGGGTGGACAGGCCGGCGCGCGTGTCGATGGGGTACGGTGCGCCGTCAAGATAGCCGTCGAAGTGGTCGAAGCCCAGCTTCCACATGGTCTGCCAGCCATAGGGCAGGTTGCGTCCACCGTCTAGATCGGAGCCGGTCAGGTGCATCTTGCCGATCAGCGCACTGGTGTAGCCCTGCGTCTTGAGCAGCTTGGGAACGGTCACTTCGTAGGGAGAGATTTCCGAGTTGGCGAGGTCGCTCGACACCACCGCGTTCAGGATGTTGGTGCTCGATGGGTAGCGACCGGTGAAGAAGGTAGCCCGCGTGGGCGCGCAGGTGGGCATGGCCCAGGCGCTGCGGAACAGCAGCCCCGCTTCAGCGATGGCGCTCAGGTTCGGCGTCTTGGCCGGCGCGGCGCCGCCGTAGCCATAGGCCGTGAGCTGATCGACGCCGAAGTCGTCGATTGCGATGAACAGGATGTTGGGCTTGGCCTTCGCCTGCGGCTGCTGGGGATCGGGCTGCGGCTGCGGAGGTAAAGGCATCGGCCCGACGGCGCCGCCGAGCCGCCGCCGCTGCAGGCAGCCAGCGCCCATGCCGCAGCGCCCAGGGCCAGACACCTGCGCCACGAACGGGCAGGCGGATGCATCATGCTGTTCATTCCCGGATCTCCTCTTCCTCGATGCGCTTGAATCTAGGAGTCCGGCCCGCAGCGACCTATACCCTGTTTCGGGTAGAGCGGTCCGCCCCGGCAGCCAGGGCGTGCTACCGTAGCCGCGTCACGCATTCATTCCAGCTCCCGCACCATGAGCATCGGGTCCGCCACCGCCGCTGCATCCACCAGCCCGCCCGTGCCCTGCCGGGTGCTGCTGATCGAGGACGACGCACCGTTGCGCGAGCGCTTTGCGCGCCTGCTGCAGGCCTGGACGGGCGGGGAGCTGGTAGCGGCCTGCGCCACGCTGGCCGAAGCAGTCCGGCACCTGCGCGACGGCAGCATCGACCTGCTGGTGACCGATCTGCAATTGCCCGACGGCCATGGCACGCAGGCGATCCGCCTGCTGCGGGCGCTCAACCCCGATTCGGAGGCGATGGTCATCTCGGTGCTGGCCGACGACGAAACCGTGGTGCAGGCCATCGAGGCCGGGGCGGCGGGCTACCTGCTGAAGGACGCCGACTCGTTCGAGCTGGTCGAGGCCGTGGAAGAGCTGCGCGCCGGCCGCTCGCCCATTTCCTCGTCCATCGCCCGCGTCATCGTGCGCCGCCTGAGCGAACCGGCACCTGTGCCGCAGCCGCCGCTGGGCAAGGCGCTCACGGCACGGGAAATCGACATCCTCTGGGGCATCGCCAAAGGCCTGACCTACGCCGAGCTGGGCGAGCAGCTCGGCATCTCGAAGCAAACCGTGCCGGTGCATGTGAAGAGCATCTATCGCAAGCTCGAAGCCAACAACCGCGCCGAAGCCGTCTACGAAGCGTCGCGCCGGGGCTTGCTGAAACTCTGAGAGGCGGCGTGCACAATCGCGGCAGCCCCGCGTGCCCATGACTGCCGCCACCCTGACCACCGCCCTCGGCCCGGCCGACGTGGCCTTGCACCGGTTGCGCTGGTGGCTGCTGAGCCTGCTGCTGCTCGCGCTGGGCCTGCTGCCGTTATGGCTGCCCTTGCCCGAGCCGCAGGGCGGCCTCACCGTCACCCAGGCCACGCACCGCCCGCCGGGCACGCCCCTTTCCGGGACGGTCGCGCTGCCGCACCGCTGGTATGGCTTCGTCGCCATCGAGGGCGAAGTGGGCGAATACGAAGTCGCGTTCGACCTCCCCGCCGCCCCAGCCACCGAACCTCTTTATCTCTACGTCCCCCTGCTGAGCCAGAACGTGAGCGTCTGGCTACAGGACCATGAGCTGTTCAACACCGAAACGCGCTCGCAGCAGTTGGGCCTGTCGTCCGGCATCACGATGATGACGCAGTTGCCCGAAAGCCAGTTGCGCGCAGGCCGCAACGTGCTGCTGCTGCGCCTCAAGACCCGCGGCGTGATGCCGGGCTATCTGTCGCAAGTCCACGTGGGCACGCTCCAGCAGATGGCGACGCCCTACCGCTCCCGCGTGTTCGTCTTCGAGCATCTGCGCCTGATGGCGCTGGCCTGCCAGCTGCTGCTCGCCACCGCCGTGCTGGTGATCTGGCTGTACCGCCCCAGGGAGCCGTTCTTTGGCTGGTTGGCCGCGCTGCTGACCATTTCACTGCTGGCCTATTCGGGCCAGTTCGCCGACTTCCATCCGCCGCTGGCAACCGCGCTACCGTGGACCTACATCCTCGGCACGGCCGCCAGCTTCATGCCGCTGATGCTGCTGTTGATCATCAACGGCACGCCTGTCCCACGCTGGCTGCAGCTCATGCCCATGTTGGTTCCGGGCATTCCTGTGCTGCTGGCGGCCATCGGCATGGCACCTCCGCAGGTGCTGGCGGTGTGGGTCAGCGCGCCGCTCAATATCGTGGGCATGCTCAGCGCGCTGGCCGCTGCGGGCTGGATTGCGCTGGTGCGCCGCCGCAGCGAGGCCTATCTGCTGCTGATTCCGCTGCTGATGTCGGTAGGCGCGGTGGTGCACGATCTGCTGTCGGTGGCGGGCGTGATCGACGACCCGATACAGGTGCTGATCTACTACCGCCCGCTGGAACTGCTGGGTCTGACCATCCTCCTGATGCGGCGCTTCGGCCAAAGCCTGCGCAGTCTCGACCGCGCCAACATCCATCTGCGCGAGCAGTTGGAGCAGCGCGAGGCCGAGCTGTCGCAACTCCACGCCGAAGAAAGGCAACAGGCCGCCCGGCAGGTGCGGGGAGAGGAGCGGCGCCGTCTGACGGTCGATCTGCACGACGGCCTGTCGGGCCACCTGGCCTCCATCATCGCGCTGGCCGAACGCGAGCGCGTCGAGGGCATCGAGCGCACGGCACGCGACGCGCTGGACGACCTGCGGGTGGTCATCCACTCGCTCAGCGTCGGCGACCGCGAACTCGGCCTGGCACTGGCGACGTACCGCGACCGACTCGCCAGCCAGCTCAAGCGCGTGGGCATCGCGCTGGACTGGAGCCATGTCCGGCTGCCGGACGTGTCGAACGTGACGCCCACGCAGGCGCTGAACGTGCTACGCATCCTGCAGGAAGCCATCACCAACGCGCGTAAGCACGGTCCGGCCACCCACATCACCGTACGTGGAGAAGCGGGCGCCGGCGGAGGCGCACTGCTGACGGTGGAAAACGATGGCGAGCCTTTCGCCCAAAGCGATGACGTCGTCGGCGTGGGCGCAGGCCTTGTCAACATGAGGCGGAGAGCGGCGCAGCTCGGTGGTTCGCTCACCGTTGAACCGCTGACGGCGGGAACCCGCGTCACCCTGCGCCTGCCGACCCGGCTACCCGACCTCCCAGGCGGCACTGATGAGAGGCAGGAGAAGCGCTTGTAGCCTGTTTCACCGGCCCTCCCTGCACCTCTCGACGGGCCGGCCGGATTGGCGCCGCCCGCGAACTCGCCGGCCGCCGCTGCTGCGCTCTGCACGCCTATCGATAGCCGTCAGTCTTCTCAGGTCAGCCGAACCGGCCGGAGCGCCCTTCCTGTTCGACGAGCTCACCCGTGTCGCGGATGGTGCCCCGCGCGTGTGCTATTCCCCTTTCGAGTTCATCAACGAACAGGCGCGGGTCGTGATCGTGGGCATCACGCCGGGACGCACACAGATGTTCGACTCCCTTCGAGAGGCGCATCGCCGAATCCATCTTGGCGCCAGCAATGATGAGGTTCTCCGCGCCGCCAAGGCGACCGGCGCATTCAGCGGCCCCATGCGCCCGAATCTCACGGGCTTGTTGGATGCCATCTGCATTCATCATTGGCTCGGCATCCCCGGGTGCGATGCACTCTTCGCGCAATCCTCCCACTTGGTGCAAACCACTTCGGCGCTGCGCAACCCGGTGTTCGTGAACGGCGAGAACTACAACGGCGCACCTGGCATGACTCGCACCCTCCTACTTCGTGAGCAACTAGTCGCAGGCTTCGCTCAAGACGCGGCGATTTTGTCGAACGCCGTTTTCGTCCCGCTGGGCGACAAAGTGGCCGATGCGCTGCACTGGTTGGCAGCGCAAGGCCATATGTCTCGTGACCGCATTCTTGATGGTCTGCCTCATCCCTCGGGTGCCAATGCAGTCAATTCAGCAGAACTCCGCGCGTCTTCGCCCGATCCGTGTCAGACGAATGGAGCCACCCTTCATCAATCTATGCCTCCACGAAGGCCTCCTCGCGCTTGGACTTCACGGCGGGCAGCAGCACGATAACCACCATGATGGCGGCGGCAACCAGCAGGCCGGCCGAAATCGGCCGCGTGACCAGCACGGACCAGTCGCCGCGCGAGAGCAGGAGCGCTCGGCGCAGGTTCTCCTCCATCATCGGCCCCAGAATCAGCCCCAGCAGAAGCGGCGCTGGCTCGCAGCCCAGCTTGATGAAGACGTAGCCGACCACGCCGAACACGGCCACCATCCACACGTCGAAGGTATTGTTGTTGGTCGAGTACACGCCGATGGCGCAGAACAGCACGATGGCGGGAAACAGCCACTTGTACGGGATGGACAGCAACTTGATCCACATGCCGATCAGCGGCAGGTTCAGCACGATCAGCATCAGGTTGCCGATCCACATCGAAGCGATCAGGCCCCAGAAGAGTTCGGGGTTGCTGCTCATGACCTGCGGGCCCGGCTGGATGTTGTGGATGGTCATGGCGCCCACCATCAGCGCCATCACCGGGTTGCCGGGGATCCCCAGTGTCAGCAGCGGAATGAAGGCCGTCTGCGCGCCGGCGTTGTTGGCTGACTCGGGGCCCGCTACGCCGCGGATGTTGCCCTGGCCGAAGGGCGTCTCGCCCTGCTTGAGCTTCATCTTCTTTTCCATGGTGTAGGACGCGAAGGACGACAGCAACGCGCCGCCGCCCGGCAGGATGCCCAGCGAACAGCCCAGCGCGGTGCCCCGCAGCATGGCCGGCGTCATGCGCTTGAAGTCGTCCCGGGTCGGCCAGACGCCGTGCAGCTTGGCCGTGTAGGCCGCGCGATCCTCCTCCGGCTGCCCCAGATTGGAGATGATTTCGCCGTAGCCGAACACGCCCATGGCGATGGCGATGAAGCTGATGCCGTCGGTCAGTTCCGGAATGTCAAAGCTGTAGCGCGCCACGCCGGAGTTCACGTCGGTGCCCACCAGACCCAGCAGCAGCCCCAGGATGATCATGCTGATGGCCTTGAGCAACGAGCCGGAGGCCAGCACCACGGCGCCGATCAGGCCCAGCACCATCAGGCTGAAGTATTCGGCGGGGCCGAACTTGAAGGCCAGCTCGGTCAGCGGCGGCGCGAAGGCGGCCAGCACGACGGTGCCCACGCAGCCGGCGAAGAAGGAGCCCAGGCCGGCCGCGGCGAGCGCCGGCCCGCCGCGCCCGGCCTTGGCCATCTGGTGCCCGTCGATAGCGGTCACCACCGAGGACGATTCACCGGGCAGGTTGACCAGGATCGCTGTGGTGGAGCCCCCGTATTGCGAGCCGTAGTAGATGCCGGCAAGCATGATCAGCGCGGCCACCGGCGGCAACGCGTAGGTGGCCGGCAGCAGCATGGCGATGGTCGGCACCGGGCCGATGCCGGGCAGCACGCCGATCAGCGTGCCCAGCAGGCAGCCGACGAAGGCGTAGGCCAGGTTCTGCAGGCTGAAGGCGGCCTGGAAGCCGAGGGCGAGGTGGTCGAACAATTCCATGATGCCGGTCTCAGCTGATGAAGGTGGGCCAGACCTGGAATTGCAGCTTCAGGCCGACGATGAAGACCAGGTAGCTGCCGACGGCCAGGATGGTCGCGAGGATCAGCGTGGGCCGCAGCGCGAAGCTGGTGCCGGCCATGGCGGCGATGAGCGTCAGCGCGTAGATGGCAATGATCAGCCCCATGGCCGGCACGCCGATGCTGGGCAACCCGCCCAACAGGATGCCGAACACCACGTTGGCGCCGATGATCAGCAGCAAAGGCCGCCAAGCGGCCCGGCCGATGGGTTCGCCATCGGCAGTCTTCACCGTGAGGGCGCCGGCGACCGCCACCAGGCCCAGCACGGCCAGCAGGACGCCCAGCAGCAGCGGGAAGTAGCCAGGGCCCATGCGGGCGGCGTCGCCGACGTGGTAGCTGGTCGCGCCGGCGGCGAAGGCCGTTCCCATGGCGGTGAACATGAGGCCGGAAAAGAAGTCCTTCTGGCTTTGAATCTTCATCGATCGGAGGAATGGTTGGAGGGCAGGCGTGCGAACGAAGTCTCGGTGCGATGCGCCGGCTGTTCGCGCTCGGCGGCTCACTGCTGCGAGCCGCAAGACGTCAGGGTGCCGTCAGATATGTCATGTTATGAGTCAATATAGATCACATCATGAGTAATTACCCTGCTGATCGGCAGGTCGAGGACGGACGGCCCCGCCGCGAGCTAAAGTACGAGGAAAAGTTCCGCAAGGTTGCTCATGAATGACCCTGATCCCGCGCCGAGGACCGACAAGCAGCGGCTGGAGGCGTTGTCCGACTTCCGGCATCAGCTGCGCAATTTCCTGCGCTTCAGCGAGGATGCCGCGCGGGCCGAAGACATCACGGTGCTGCAGTACCAGTTGCTGCTGCACACGCAGGCATTTCCAGGACGCGAGTGGGCGACGGTGTCGGAGATCGCGGAGCGGTTGCAGGCGCAGGTGCACGGGGTCGTGGCGCTCATCTCGCGATGCGAAGAAGCGGGGCTGGTTCGGCGCCGCCAGAGCAACGTGGATCGCCGTCAGACCGAGATCCATCTGCTGCCCAAGGGACGGCGCAAGTTGCTCAAACTGGCGTCACTGCACGAGACCCATTTGGCTGCACTCGCCGAGGCGGCCCGCATGGCGAAGGCGATCGCCCAGTCGGCGTCGAAAGACAGAAATGCCTAAGCGAAGCTAGCCTTGTTGCAGTTGCAGCTCCAGATGCGGAAGGGACCTCACATCCCTGTGAGCACCGTGCAGATCGAAACTGGAGGTACTGCCGCTTCTCAGCGCCCCGAGAACGGGGCAAAGAGAATCGATGAAGAAGCTGAGATTCACGGATGAGCAGATCGCCTACGCGCTTCGGCTGCCAGTGCGGCCGGCGTCGTCTTGATCCTCCTTGTTGCCAGGATCGTGATCTCCTGTGGTGCACACTCCCGATGGGACATGGCTGCCCGCAGCTCCACCTGCGCCAGCAGGCGGCGCACAGCGGCATGCTGCTGCCGGGCTTCAGCGAGCGTGGTTTCAGGGTAGGCGCCCAGCGCCATCAGCTTCTGCCGCCCATCAAGCCGGCAGGCCCAGCGCCAGAGCTTGGCCCCCGTGGGCATCAGGTGCAGTTGCTGCCCGCCGCCGTCCGACAGCTTCACCGGCTTGTCGGCGGCGCGGGCCTTGCGAATTTGTGTGTCGGTGAGACTCATGCATCGTCCTTTCTTGAGTCGGCAGTCCCATACCAACAGGCTTGCCGTCAACTACCAACAGAACCACCAACCGGAAGCGGCGGATTCATGGCTACCCAAGCGGACGTTGGGGAATGAAAAAACCCCCGTAGCCAAGAGCTGACGGGGGTTTCGGGGCGGTGATGAGGACCTATGAGGACCATCAAAAACCTAGTTTTGGCGGAGAGGGTGGGATTCGAACCCACGGTACGCTTGCACGTACGCCTGATTTCGAGTCAGGTACATTCGACCACTCTGCCACCTCTCCACAAGCTGCAAATTTGTCGAAGCCTGCGATTCTAGCAGAGAGAATCGCCCCGACTCCGCTTCAGGGCCGAAGTTCTTCCAGCCCCCCCAGGTAGGGCTGCAGGGCCTTGGGCACGGCAATGGAGCCGTCGGCGCGCTGGTGGTTCTCCAGCACCGCGACGAGCGTGCGGCCCACGGCCAGGCCCGAGCCGTTGAGCGTGTGCAGCAGTTCGTTCTTGCCCTGCGCGTTCTTGAAGCGCGCCTGCAGCCGCCGGGCCTGGAAGGCCTCGCAGTTGCTCACCGAGCTGATCTCGCGGTAGGTGTCCTGCGCAGGCAGCCACACCTCCAGGTCGTAGGTCTTGGTCGAGCCGAAGCCCATGTCGCCGGTGCACAGCAGCACGACGCGGTAGGGCAGTTCCAGCGCCTGCAGCACGGCCTCGGCATGGCGCGTCATCTCTTCCAGCGCCTCGTAGCTCTTCGCGGGATGGGTGATCTGCACCATCTCGACCTTGTCGAACTGGTGCTGGCGGATCATGCCGCGCGTGTCGCGCCCCGCGCTGCCCGCCTCGGAGCGGAAGCAGGGCGTGTGCGCCGTCAGCTTCAGCGGCAGCTGCGCCTCGGGCACGATGGTGTCGCGCACGTAGTTGGTCAACGGCACTTCGCTGGTCGGGATGAGGTACAGCGCCTGCGTGTCGGGCACGGGCTCGCCTTCCTGCCCGCCCTTCCTGGCGGCGAACAGGTCGCCCTCGAACTTGGGCAGCTGGCCGGTGCCGCGCAGCGTGTCGGCGTTGACGATGTAGGGCACGTAGCACTCGGTATAACCGTGCTGCTGTGTCTGCACGTCGAGCATGAACTGCGCGAGCGCGCGGTGCAGTCGTGCGATGGGGCCCTTCATGAAGGTGAAGCGCGCGCCGGCGATCTTGGCGCCGGTCTCGAAGTCCAGCCCCAGCGGCGCGCCGAGGTCCACGTGGTCGCGCGGCTCGAAGGCGAAGGCCGGCGCGTCGGCGCCCTCGCCGCCCACGGGCGCCCAGCGGCGCACCTCGACGTTGTCCTTCTCGTCCTCGCCGGCCGGCACGCTCTCGTGCGGCAGGTTGGGCACGGCCAGCAGCAGGGCCTGTAGCTCGGGCTGCAGCTCGTCCAGGCGGACGGCGGAAGCCTCCTGCTCGGCCTTGAGCGCGCCGACCTCGGCCATCAGCGCATCGACCGGCTCGCCCTTGGCCTTGAGCGGGCCGATCTGCTTGTTCAGCGCGTTGCGCCGGGCCTGGATCTCCTCGGTGCGGGTCTGGAGCTGCTTGCGTTCGGCCTCGAGGGCGGTGAAGCGCCCGACGTCGAGGTACGGCTGGTTCTTTTTTCGGGTTTCGAGGTGCGCAACGACCGAGGGCAGGTCCTTGCGCAGCAGGTTGATGTCGAGCATCGGGCGATTCTAGGGAAAGGCCCGATGCCGGCGCTTCAACCCAACGTGGCGGGATCGACGTTGGCGCCGCAGATGACCAGGCAGGTGGCGGTGCCGGCCGCGGGCCGCCAGGCGCCGCTGTGCAGCGCGGCCAGCGGCAGCGCGGCGGCGGGTTCGACGGCCAGCTTCATCTCGCGCCACAGCCACTGCTGGGCGGCGCGGATGGCGTCGTCGGACAGCAGCAGCGCCTCCAGCACGTGGCGCTGCGCGATCCGCCACGCCAGGCTGCCGATGCGGCGCGCACCGAGCGAATCGGCGGCGATGCCGCCCACCTCCACGTCCACCGGCTGGCCCGCCTCGCGGGCGCGGAACAGCGTGGGCGCGGCCTCGGGCTCCAGCGCGACGATGCGCGAGCGGCCGGCCAGGGCTGCCGCCAGCCCGCCGGCCAGGCCGCCGCCGCCGACGCTCACCAGCACCGCGTCGGGCGCGGCGCCTGCCTGGCGCTCGATCTCCAGGCCCAGCGTGCCGGCGCCGGCCACCACCTCGACCTGGTCGTAGGCATGCGTGAGCAATGCGCCGGTGGCCTGCTGGCGTGCCAGGCAGGCGGCCAGGGCATCGGCATACACCTCGCCCACCACGCTGACCTGCGCGCCCAGCGCGCGCAGCCGCTGCCGCTTGGCCTCGGACGAGACGCCGGGCAGGAAAACCTCGCACCGCACGCCCAGGTGCCGCGCCGCCGCCGCGGTGGCGATGCCGGCATTGCCGCCGGAGGCCACCACCACGCCCGCCTCGGGGATCTCGCCGGCCAGCAGCCGGTTGAGCATGCCGCGCGCCTTGAAGCTGCCGCTGGTCTGCAGGTGCTCCAGCTTCAGCCAGACCTCGCCGGCGCCCTCCACGCCCAGCGCCGCCGCGGGCAGGCGCCACAGCGGCGTCTCGCGCAGGAAGGAGCCCACGTGCCCGCCCAGCCGGCGGGCGGCGGCGCCGATCTCGGCGTGCCAGTCGATGTCGTCGTCGATGTGCTGCGTCATGAGATGTGCTGGGGCGGCGGGATGTCGTCGAGCCGCAGGCCCTTGGGCAGCGGGAACTTGGTCTTCTCCTCGATGCCCGGCATGGAGCGCACCGACACCGCGCCCAACGCGCGGATGCGCTCGATCACCTCGGCGACCAGCACTTCGGGCGCGGAGGCGCCGGCCGTCAGGCCCACGCGCGCGCGGCCCTCGAACCACTCGGCCTTCAGCTCGGCCGCCGAGTCGACCATGTGCGCCGGCGTGCCCAGGCGCTCGGCCAGCTCGCGCAGGCGGTTGCTGTTCGAGCTGGTGGGGCTGCCGACCACGATGACGATGTCCACCTGCGGGCTCAGCAGCTTGACGGCGTCCTGCCGGTTCTGCGTGGCGTAGCAGATGTCCTGCTGCTTGGGCTCGCGCACCTTGGGAAAGCGCGTGCGCACCGCGGCGGCGATCTCGGCGGCGTCGTCCACGGAGAGCGTGGTCTGCGTCACCACCGCCAGCTTCTCGGTCTGCGCGGGCTGCACCTTCGCCACGTCCTCCACGTCCTCCACCAGGTGGATGCCGTGGTCGAGCTGGCCCATCGTGCCCTCGACCTCCGGGTGGCCCTTGTGGCCGATCATGATGAATTCGTAGCCCTCGCGCGCCAGCTTGGCGACCTCGACGTGCACCTTGGTCACCAGCGGGCAGGTGGCGTCGAAGATGGAGAAGCCCCGCGCCTGCGCCTCGGCCTCCACCGCCTTGCTCACGCCGTGGGCGCTGAAGACCAGCGTGGCGCCCGGCGGCACCTCGGCCAGGTCCTCGATGAAGACCGCGCCCTTGGCCTTCAGCTCGTTGACCACGTAGGTGTTGTGCACGATCTCGTGGCGCACGTAGATGGGCGCGCCGAACTTGGCGAGCGCGCGCTCGACGATCTCGATGGCGCGGTCCACCCCGGCGCAGAAGCCGCGCGGCTCGGCCAGGACGATCTGGTTGACGCCGCCCATGTTCACAGCACGCCGATCAGTTGCACCTCGAAGGTGACGGGTTGCCCAGCCAGCGGGTGGTTGAAGTCGAAGCGCACCGCCGTCTCGCTGGTCTCCATCACCGCGCCGGCGTAGCTGCCGGCCCCGTCGGGCGTGGGGAACTGCACCACGTCGCCGGCGTGGTACTGCTCGTCCGGGTCGCCCATCTGCGCGAGCAGCGAGCGCGCCACCCACTGCTGCATCTCGGGGTTGCGCTCGCCGAAAGCCTCGCCGGGCGGCAGCTCGAAGGTCCGGTGCGCGCCCTCGGCCAGGCCCAGCAGGCGCTGCTCCACCGCGGGCGAAAGCTCGCCCGTGCCCAGCGACAGCGTGGCCGGCTTGTCGCTGAAGGTGTTGATGATGTCGCCGGCCGGGCCGGCCAGGCGGTAGTGCAGCGTGAGGAAGGAACCGGGCTGCACCACCGCGTCGGTGGTGTGCGAAGACAAGGGAAGCGCCCCGATAAACTGGACCGGCGATTTTAGAAGAGGGGTGCTTCCCGCGCCCCCGGGGAGGAGATCCATGAACCTGACCGACCTGCCGGCCGATGCCCGCCCGCGCGAGAAGCTGCTGGCGCGCGGCCCCGCCGCCCTGGGCGATGCCGAACTGCTGGCGCTGCTGCTGCGCACCGGCGTGGCCGGCTGCAACGTGCTGCAGCTCGCGCAGCGCCTGCTGGACGATTTCGGCGGCCTCGCCGGGCTGCTGCAGGCCGGCGCCGAGGACCTGCGGCGCATCAAGGGCCTGGGCGGCACCGCCAAGCGCGCCGAGCTGATCGCCGTGCTGGAGCTAGCGCGCCGCGCGATGGCCCAGCAACTGGGCGAGCGCACGGTGTTCGAGGCGCCCGACGCCGTCAAGCGCTACCTGCAACTGCACCTGGCGGGGCACGGGCACGAGGTGTTCGCCGCCCTCTTCCTGGACAGCCGGCACCGGCTCATCGCGCTGGAGGAGCTGTTCCGCGGCACGCTGGCGCAGACCAGCGTGTACCCGCGCGAGGTGGTCAAGCGCGCCCTGCACCACCACGCCGCCGCCGTCGTGCTGGCGCACAACCACCCGAGCGGCAGCGTGCAGCCCTCGCGCGCCGACGAGACGCTGACGCAGACGCTCAAGGCCGCGCTGGCGCTGGTGGACGTGCGCGTGCTGGACCACGTGATCGTCGCGCCCGGGCAGGCCCTCTCGATGGCCGAAGCCGGCCTGGTCTGAACCGCCGCACGGGGCGTGCGACACTGCCCGCATGCCCGCCAAGACCCCTGCCCTCAAGAGCCTGGCCGAGCTGAAGCAGGTGCAGCGCGCCCTGGCCGAGCAGCGCGAGCGCGAGGCCGCCGAGGCCGCGGCGCGGGCCGCCGAGGCGCGGCGGCGGGAGGCCGAGCAGAACCTGTTCGCCCGCGCCATCGGCGCCGACCGCGGCGCCACCCGCCCGCTGCGCCACAAGCCCGTGGTGGTGCTGTCGCCCGCACCGCCGGCGCCGCAGCCCGTGCAGCAGCAGCTCGACGCCGCGGCGGTGCTGCGGGAATCGCTCTCGGACGAGTTCGACGTCAGCACGCTGCTCGACGCCGACGACCAGATGAGCTTCCGCCGCCCCGGCATCGGCACCGACGTGACGCGCCGGCTGCGCGCCGGCGAAT
The DNA here is from genome assembly GCF_000745855.1 of Xenophilus azovorans DSM 13620. GTDB lineage: Bacteria > Pseudomonadota > Gammaproteobacteria > Burkholderiales > Burkholderiaceae_C > Xenophilus > Xenophilus azovorans. The sequence goes on along the minus strand of NZ_JQKD01000007.1, from coordinate 91,228 downwards.
GGACCCTCCAGCGGCAGATCGACCTGCACGGCCTGCGCAGCGACGAGGCGCGCGAGGCGCTGGGCGCCTTCATTCGCACCGCCCACCGCCAGGGCGTGCGCTGCGTGCGGGTGGTGCACGGCAAGGGCCTGGGCTCGCCCGGCAAGCAGCCGGTGCTCAAGCTCAAGGCGCAGCGCTGGCTGATCCAGAAGAAGGAGGTGCTGGCCTTCGTGCAGGCCCGTCCGGCCGAAGGCGGCGCGGGAGCGCTGGTGGTGCTGCTGGCGCCGGCGGGGCGCTGAACGCCCTGGCACCTGCCCCGCCGCTACATCGGCGGACCGGCCTCCATCTGCGCGGCCAGGCCCTGCGCCGTGTGCAGGCGAACGCGGACGACGTGCCCCTCCCAGAACGGGAATCGCTGCCCGCCCGCGGCGCGGGCGATCCGAAAGCGCATCGGCAGGCGCAGGCCGCCGACCAGCCGATAGTCGTCGCGCGCGGCGAACTCGCCGGAGCCGTGATAGGGCGTCTCCAGGTCGCCGTCCTCCTCGGCGGCAAAGTGCAGCAGCCGTCCGTCGGGCGCGAAGCGGGCCAGCATCGAGGCGCTCACGCCGCCCCGCCGGACGACGGCGCGCGCATGCTCGGCATCGACGGCCTCCCAGCGCACCGGGCCGCCGGGCAGGAGGGCGGTCGGGTACAGCGGGCTCTCCAGCAGCCAGCGGCGCAGCGAGATGCGGTCCAGTTCGGGGGACGACTTCTCGTCCACCAGCGCCACGGCCGACAGCAGCTTGGCCTTCATTTCCATCCGACCGTCGATGTAGGCGTCATAGGCGCGCGCCCAGACGCCGGGCATCACCGGCGTGGTGGCGTCGAACATCAGGGCCGGCGTGCCGGCCGCCAGCGTCTGGCGCGCCGTGGTGGGCGCGAATTCCGTGCGCCCGGGACGGCGGAAGCGGCCCGCCATCTCCACCTCCACGTAGGCCAGCGCCGGCGTCGGCGCGTCACCGAAGGTGAAGCGGAAGTAGCGCTGCACCGGCGCCGGCAGCCCGGCCCAGGCATCGCTGCCGGCGCTGGCCGCCGGCAGCCGGCGGCCGGCCTGCGCCACCGCCCGGTGGAAGTTCTCGACGTCGGCGGCAGTGGACAGGGCCAGGGCCGCCACCACCGCCCCCAGGCCCGCCACGATGGCGGCGCCTGCCCACAGGCTCTTTCTCGTCTTCGACATGTTCATCCATCCGGCAGGGTTGAAACGCCGGCAGGATGGCCGCGTCCGCGGGCGGGCGCCTTAACAAATGTTCAGCGGCTCAACCGGCGGCGTCGGCGCCGCGGCGGCGCAGCCGCGACAGCGACACGTCGGTCATGCCCAGGTAGGTGGCCAGGTGCATGAGCGGAACGCGCACGGCCAGCGCCGGAAAACGGGCGCAGAAGGCGTCGTAGCGGCGGCGGCCGTCCAGCGCCAGCAGGTCGTGCTCGCGCTGCAGCTTGGCGCTCAGCAGCCGCGCCAGCAGTTCGCTGCGCAGGGGCTGCCAGCAGCCGTGCAGCGCCAGGGTCTCGCGCCATGCGGCGGCGGGGCAGGTCCACAGGCGCGTGGGCTCCATGGCGGTGATGCCGAACAGCGAGGGCTGCTCCTCCATCGCCGGCGTCAGCGGGCACACGAGCGCCCCTTCGACGAAGAAGTTCTTGTTGAACTCCTTGCCGTCGCGGCGCAGGAAGTGCATGCGCACCAGTCCCCGCTCGACAAGGAAGGCCTGGCCCCAGCGTTCGCCGGGCCGCAGCAGCGGCTGCCCGCGCGCCAGTGCGCGGGCCGAGAACCTCGGCGCCAGCGCGTCGGCGACGCCGCGCGGCACGCCGCGGCCCAGCGCGTCTTCGAGGGCCGCATGCAGCAGCCCTGCGGCAGCGCTCGGCCCCCGCATCCTCAGCCGCCCTTGTTGCGCATCCAGTCCGCCGTCTGGAAGAAGGACTGAGCCAGGCGCGTGCGCAGGTCCTCGGGCACGCCGGTCTCGTGCATGGCCTGGTCCATGCACGCGAGCCACTGGTCGCGCTCCTTGATGCCGATGGGAAAAGGCAGGTGCCGCGCGCGCAGCATCGGGTGGCCGAAGCGCTCGGTGTAGTGCTGCGGGCCGCCCAGCCAGCCGCACAGGAACCAGAACAGGCGCTGGCGCGCGTTGTCCAGGCTGGGGCCGTGCACCGCGCGCAGCGCGGCGTAGGCGGGCTCCAGGTCCATCAGGTCGTAGAAGCGCTCGGTCAGCGCGTGCACCTTCGCCTCGCCGCCGATCCACTCGAAGGGCGTGTCGAAGGGGGGCTTGTCCTGGATCTGCATGCGCGCATTGTCCCCGGCCGCGATCCCATGACCCCGCAGGTCATGGCCGCGCCGCGCGGCCGCCGCCAGAATCGCCGGCATGAGCAGCCCCTCCTTCCACACGGCCGCCGCGGCGCGCCCCGGCGTGCGCGACCCCTTCGGCGCGCACCTGCGCCACTGGCGGCAGCACCGCCGCATGAGCCAGCTCGACCTGGCGCAGGAGGCCGAGGTCTCCACCCGCCACCTGAGCTGCGTGGAGACCGGCCGCGCCGCGCCCAGCCGCGAGATGGTGCTGCGACTGGCCGAGCGGCTGCAGGTGCCGCTGCGCGAGCGCAACGCGCTGCTGGTGGCCGCGGGCTACGCGCCGATGTACCGCCAGCGCGCGCTGGACGACCCGGCGCTGGCGGCCGCCCGGCAGGCGGTCGAGCTGGTGCTCAAGGGCCACGAGCCCTACCCCGCCCTGGCGGTGGACCGCCACTGGCAGCTCGTCGCCCACAACGCGACGGTGCCGATGCTGCTGGCCGGCGCCGCGCCGCACCTGCTGGCGCCGCCGGTGAACGTGCTGCGCCTGTCGCTGCATCCCGAGGGAGTGGCGCCGCGCATCGCCAACCTGGCGCAATGGCGCGAACACCTGCTCATGCGCCTGCAGCAGCAGGTGGCCGCCACTGCCGACGCCGCGCTGCAGGCCCTGCACGACGAGCTGGCCGCCTACCCGGTGGCGCAGCCCGGCCGCGAGGCGGCGCTGCCGGGCGGCGAGCCGGGCAGCGTGGTGGTGCCCCTGCAACTGCGCACGCCGGCCGGGCTGCTGAGCTTCATCAGCACCACGACGGTGTTCGGCACGCCGGTGGACGTGACGCTGCAGGAATTGGCGGTGGAGTCCTTCTTCCCCGCCGATGCCGCCACCGCCGAGGCGCTGCGGGCGCTCGCCGCGGCAGGTTGAAGTGAAACACCCCCAAGCGGCTTCGCCGCTCCCCCCTCTCTCGCCTCCGGCGGGAGGGGGGGCGCACCCAGCGGCTTGGCCAAGCCAGTTCCGCGGGTGCCCTGGCATGGCCTGCTCCGCGGCCTTCGGAGCGGAGAAGGGCGTTCTGTTTCGCAGGCTGCGGGTGGCACGCAGCGTTTGAATTGAGGCGGGCGCTCAGGCGGCCGCGGCCACCAGCGCGTCGCGGAAGGCCGCCACCACCGGCGAGGGCGAATTGCCCGGCGCGCGCAGCAGCGTCATGGTGCGGGCGACCTGCGGGCGGCCGACACTGCGCACCTCCAGCCCGTGCCACAGCGCCAGCGGCCGCAGCGCCATCGTCACCACCGCCACGCCCAGACCCTCGCGCGCCAGGCCCATCATGGTCCAGGGCAGCGCGATCTCGAAGGGGCAGTCCAGCACGATGCCGCGCTCGGCCAGCTTCTCCTCCAGCAGCCGGCGCACCGGGTTGCCGGGCAGGTAGCCGATCACCGGGTGGCGCGCCAGCTGCGCCCACTCCAGGCTGCGGCGCCCGGCCAGCGGGTGGTCGGGCGCCATCGCGGCGACGAACTCGTCGACATGCAGCGGCGTGGCCACGAGATCGGTGCGCACGTCGGTCTGGGTGGCGACGCCCAGGTCCGCCGCGCCGCTGCGCACCAGCGAGTGCACCTCGTGCTCCGGCACGTCGTGCAGCACCACGCGCACCCCCGGGTACTGCGCCTGGAAGCGCCGGACCACCGGCGGCAGCAGCAGCGCGCACTGCGCGTTGGGTGCCGCCACCGCGATGCGGCCGCGGGCGAAGCGGGTGAAGTCCTTGGCGTCGGCGACCAGCCGGTCCCAGTCGGCCACCAGGCGCTGGGCGGTGGGCAGCAGGGCCATGCCGGCGTCGGTGAGGCGGCAGGCGCGGGTGTGGCGGTCGAACAGGCGCGTGCCCAGCAGCCGCTCCAGCTTGCCCAGCGCCGCACTGAGGGAGGACTGCGACATCCCCAGCCGCTCGGCCGCCCGGGTGAAATGCCCGCTTTCGGCCAGCATCAGGAAAACCCTGAGTTCGGGCAGAGAGGACTTGATGCTCAAGGGAAAACGCCTCTTTTGATCGGCATTGGCGATTGATTTATTGGATTGTGCGACTTTTTCGATCCGATGGCGCCCCCTATTCTTGCGGCGCGCTCCGGACCAGGCCGGCGCGCCACAGCAGGAGACAACTCGGATGACAAGCATCGCCACCACGCCCGCCGCAGGCGTTCACCCGGTCGACCAGCGACTGCCGCTCGGCAAGGTCACCGCCCTCGGGCTGCAGCACGTGCTGGTGATGTACGCCGGCGCGGTGGCCGTGCCGCTGATCGTCGGCCGCGCCCTCAAGCTCAGCCCGGACGAGGTGGCGCTGCTCATCAGCGCCGACCTGTTCTGCTGCGGCATCGCCACGCTGATCCAGGCGCTGGGCGCCACGCAGTGGTTCGGCATCAAGCTGCCGGTGATGATGGGCGTGACCTTCGCCTCGGTGGCGCCGATGGTGGCCATCGCCAACGCCAACCCGGGGCAGGTGGGCGCGCAACTGCTGTTCGGCTCCATCATCGGCGCCGGGGTCATCTCGATCATCATCGCGCCGATGGTCAGCCGCATGCTGCGCTACTTCCCGCCGGTGGTCACGGGCACGATCATCGCGGTCATCGGCATCACGCTGATGCGCGTGGGCATCAACTGGATCTTCGGCAACCCGGTGGGCCCCACCGCGCCGTCCATGGTCGATCCGATCTACCAGAAGTGGCTGGCCGAGGTGACTTCGCCCGGCTCCTCGCTGCCGCCGGTGCCCAAGGGGCTGGCCCTCATGCCGACGGTGCCCAACCCCAGGTACGCCGACCTCTCGGGCGTGGCGATCTCGGGCCTGGTGCTGGTGTCGATCCTGCTGATCGTGAAGTTCGCCAAGGGCTTCATCGCCAACATCTCGGTGCTGCTGGGCATCGTCATCGGCGCCGTCGTCGCCGCCGGCATGGGCCTGATGACCTTCGAGAAGGTCGGCAAGGCGCCCTGGCTGGACATCGTGCTGCCCTTCCACTTCGGCATGCCCAAGTTCGATCCCTTCCTGATCCTGACGATGACGCTGGTGATGATCGTGGTGATGATCGAGTCCACCGGCATGTTCCTGGCGCTGGGCGAGATGACCGACCGCAAGATCGAACAGAAGGACCTCGCGCGCGGCCTGCGCACCGACGGGCTGGGCACGCTCATCGGCGGCATCTTCAACACCTTCCCCTACACCAGCTTCTCGCAGAACGTCGGGCTGGTGGCCGTCACGGGCGTGAAGAGCCGCTTCGTGTGCGTGGCCGGCGGCGTCATCCTCATCGTGCTGGGCCTGCTGCCGAAGATGGGCGCGCTGGTGGAGTCGCTGCCCACGGTGGTGCTCGGCGGCGCCGGCATCGTGATGTTCGGCATGGTGCTGGCCACGGGCATCCGCATCCTGGGCAACGTGGACTTCAAGCACAACCGCCACAACGCAATGATCGTGGCGGTGTCCATCGGCGTGGGCATGATTCCGCTCTTGGCGCCCAACTTCAAGCAGTGGATGCCGCACGGCATCCACTCGCTGATCGAGTCCGGCATCCTGCTGACCTCGATCACCGCCGTGCTGCTGAACATGTTCCTCAACGGCACGAAGTTCGACGCCGCTGCCGCCATCGCCGCGGCCAAGCAGGCGGAGGCACACTAGCCGCCGTCAGATCATCGCCAGCGGCGTCTTGCGCGCCGGCGGCGGGAACACGCGGGCCAGCGCGGCCCGCGTCGCCGCGTCCAGCGGCAGGCCGGCCGCGGCCAGATTCTCCCGCAGGTGCGCCGTGCTCGCGGCCTTGGGGATCGCGGCGACGCCCGGCTGGTCCAGCAGCCAGGCCAGCGCGAGTTGCGCCGCGGTGGCTCCGAGCCCGCGGGCCAGTTCCGCCAGGTCGCCCCCTGCCGCCAGGCTGCCCTGGTCGATCGGGCTGTAGGCCATCAGCGGCATGCCCCGCGCGCGCATCCAGGGCAGCAGGCTGTGCGCGGGGCCCTGCTCGCCGAGCGAGTACCAGACCTGGTTGGCGGCGCAGTCTGCGCCGCCGGCGGCCACCAGCTCCTCCAGGTCGTCGACGTCGAAGTTGCTCACGCCCCAGCGGCCGATGCGGCCCGCCGCCTGCAGCGACTGCATGGCCTCGACCGTCTCGGCCAGCGGCACGCTGCCGCGCCAGTGCAGCAGGTACAGGTCGATGCGCTCCAGGCCCAGACGCTTCAGGCTGCGCGCGCAGGCGGCCGGGACGCCGCGGCGGCCGGCGTTGTGCGGGTAGACCTTGCTGACGACGACGATGTCCTCGCGCCGCACCTCGCCGGCGCGCAGGGCCTCGGCCAGCGCCTGGCCGACCACCTCCTCGGCGCCGCCCTCGCCGTACATCTCGGCGGTGTCGATCAGGCGCCAGCCCATCGCCAACGCATCGCGCACGGCCGCCACCTCGGCGACGCGCCGCGCCGGCGACTCGCCCAGCCGCCAGGTGCCCAGGCCGAGGGTGGGAAGCACACCGGCCGCCGGGCCGGGCAGGTCGAGCATGCGCATGGCGGCATCTCCAGGCTGATGGGGCTGCAAGGGTACGCGCCCGCCGGGCGCCGCCCCGACGCTAGGGAATACCCCTGAACAACAAAGGCCATGTCTTGCCTACATTTCTTGCATGCAAGTTTGATTTCATCTTGCATGCAACCATCCAGGAGAACGCCCACCATGCTCCGCTTCGCCAGATCCCTGTTCGGCCAGGTCGTGATCGCGCTCGTCATCGGCGTGGTCCTCGGCCTCGCCGCGCCCGACTTCGCCATCCAGCTCAAGCCGCTGGGCGACGGCTTCATCAAGCTCATCAAGATGATCATCCCGGTGCTGGTCTTCTGCGTGGTGGTGCACGGCATCGCCGGCGCCGGCGACCTGCGCCGGGTCGGCCGGGTCGGCGTCAAGGCGCTGATCTACTTCGAGGTGCTGACCACCATCGCGCTGACGCTGGGCCTGCTGCTGGGCTGGTGGTTCCAGCCGGGCGTGGGCATGAACGTCGACCCCAACACGCTGGACGCCTCGGCCATGAACGCCTACGCCTCCAACGCCGACAAGCTCACCAGCGGCGGCACGGTCGACTTCCTGATGAAGCTGATCCCCACCACGGTGATCAACGCCTTCGCCACCGGCGACGTGCTGCAGGTGCTGCTGTTCGCGGTGCTGTTCGGCTGCGCGCTCACGCTGCTGGGCGAGCGCGGCCGGCCGGTGGCGGTGGTGGTGGACGCCACCTCGCTGGTGATGTTCAAGATCATGGGCATCCTGATCAAGCTGGCGCCGCTGGGCGTGCTCGGCGCCATCGCCTTCACCGTCGGCAAGTACGGCGTGGGCTCGCTCAAGCAGCTCGGCATGCTGGTGGCGCTGTTCTACGTGGCGGTGCTGGTCTTCGTGTTCGTGGTGCTGGGGCTGGTGATGCGCATCTCGGGCTTCTCGCTGTGGAAGCTGCTGCGCTACCTGCGCGAGGAGCTGATGATCGTCTTCGCCACCACCTCCTCCGACAGCGTGCTGCCGCAGGTGATGGCCAAGCTGCGCCGCATGGGCGTGCGCGATTCGACGGTCGGCCTGGTGATCCCCACCGGCTACTCCTTCAACCTCGACGCCTTTTCCATCTACATCACGCTGGCGGCGGTGTTCATCGCGCAGGCCACCAACACGCCGGTGTCGATGGCCGACCTGCTGACCATCCTGGCCATCGCGCTGGTCACCTCCAAGGGCGCGCACGGCGTGCCGGGCTCGGCCATCGTGGTGCTGGCGGCCACGCTGCACGCCATCCCTGCCATCCCCGCCATCGGCCTGGTGCTGGTGCTCTCGGTCGACTGGTTCATGGGCATCGCCCGCGCCCTGGGCAACCTGGTCGGCAACTGCGTGGCCACCGTGGCGATCGCCGCCTGGGAGGGCGACATCGACCGCGAGCAGGCCCACGCCGCGCTGGACGGCCGCCTGCCCCCGCTGGAGGAAGCGCCGGAGATGGAATTGCCGGCGCCGGAGGGCGCGGCTGCGGCACACTGAGGACATGTCCGACATCAGCCCCACCTCGATCGCCGAGCGCGTCGTCGAATCCATCCTCGCCCAGAAGCTCGCGCCCGGCGAGCGGCTGGGCGAGCAGGCGCTGGCGGACCTGTTCGGCGTGAGCCGCACCATGGTGCGCGAGGCGCTGATGCAGCTTCAGGCGCGCGGCTTCGTCGAGGTGCAGCCCAAGCGCGGCTGGTTCGTCGTGCAGCCCTCGGCGGAGGAGGCCCGCGACGCCTTCTCGGCCCGCCGCATCGTCGAGGCCGGCATCCTGGCCGACAGCGGCCGGCCGCTGTCGCAGGTGATCCGCCGCCTGCGCGAGCACATCGAGGAGGAGCGCCGTGCGGTGCGCGGTGCCGACGCCGCCACGCGCGCCTTCCTGCTGGCCGACTTCCACGTCTGCCTGGCCGAGCAGATGGGCCACCGCCTGCTGTGCGGCGTGCTGCGCGACCTGACCGCCCGCACCACGCTGGCGGCCACGCTCTACCAGTCGCGCCACGAGGCCGGCCAGTCCTGCGAGGAGCACGCGGCCATCGTCGCCGCCCTGGAGCGCGGCGACCCGGACGGCGCGCGCGCACTGATGCTCGACCACATCGGCCACGTGGAGCAGGCGCTGCAGACCGAACTGCCGACGGCCGACGCGGTGCAGGGCCTGCGCGCCAGCCTCGCGCCGGTGCAAAGGCCCGCGCGCGTGGCCTGAGCGCGCGGCGTCGGCCGACACCGACACGCGCCGCGCATCCCCCGGCCCGCGCGGCGGCTCGGCTACAGTCGGCGCCACCATGAATTCGCCCCAACTCCAGCGCGGGGTCTTCCTCGCCCTGCTCTTCGCCGTCACGGCTGCCTTCGGCTGGATCCTGCTGCCGTTCTTCGGGGCGGTGTTCTGGAGCATGGCGCTGGCGATCCTGTTCACGCCGCTGTACCGCCGGCTGCTGGCCCGGATGGGCAAGCGCCGCACGCCCGCCGCGCTGGCCACGCTGGCCATCGTGCTGGTGATCGTGATCCTGCCGCTGGTCGTCATCGCCACCTCGCTGGTGCAGGACGTGGCCGAGGTCGCCCAGCGCGTGCGCTCGGGCCAGCTCAACTTCGCCGGCTACGTCCAGCAGGTGGTGGCGGCGCTGCCGCAATGGCTGGCCAACCTGCTCGACCGCTTCGGCCTGAGCAACATGGAGGCGATGCTGTCCAAGCTCTCGGCGGTGGCGGCGCAGGCCAGCCAGGCCATCGGGCAGCAGGCGCTGTCGATCGGGCAGAACACGCTCGACTTCATCGTGGGCTTCTTCGTGATGCTCTACCTGCTGTTCTTCCTCATGCGCGACGGCTCGGACCTGTCCAAGACCCTCCGCAACGCGCTGCCGCTGGCGCGCCCGCACACGCACTACCTGCTCAACAAGTTCACCACCGTGATCCGCGCCACCATCAAGGGCAACGTGGCGGTGGCGGCCGCGCAGGGGCTGCTGGGCGGCGTGGCCTTCGCGCTGCTGGGCGTGCAGGGGGCGCTGCTGTGGGGCGTGGTGATGGCCTTCCTCTCGCTGCTGCCCGCCGTGGGCGCGGCGCTGATCTGGGCGCCGGTGGCGATCTGGTTCCTGGCGACGGGGGCCGTCTTCAAGGGCCTGGCGCTGATCTTCATCGGCGTGTTCGTCGTCGGCCTGGTCGACAACGTCCTGCGCCCCATCCTGGTGGGCAAGGACACGCAGATGCCGGACTACGTGGTGCTGATCTCCACCCTCGGCGGGATGGCCGTCTTCGGCATCAACGGCTTCGTCATCGGGCCGGTGATCGCCGCGCTGTTCATGGCCGTCTGGAGCCTGTTCGCCGAGTCCAACGAGGAAGACGGCAACGCCCCGCCCTTCCCGCCGCCCGACGACGCGCCCTAAGGCGACTGCGCCCACCAGTCGCCGGCGAAGCGCCCCTGCAGGAAGGCCAGGAAGTGCGACACCTTCGCCGGCAGCAGCCGGGGCGAGGGAAACACCGCGTGGATCTCCTGCTCGGGCAGCACGTGGCCGGCCAGCACCTCCTTCACCCGCCCGGCGGCCAGCGAGTCGTGCGCCACGTAGCGCGGCATCAGCGCGATGCCCATGCCGTCGCGCGCCGCGGCCAGCACGGCAGAGAGGTTGTTCGAGCGCAGCCGCCCGCTCACCGGCACGCCGACCGGCTCGCCGCGCGGCGTCTGCATGTGCCACACGTCGTCGCCGACCACGCTGCTGTAGATGAGCGCGGTGTGCGACGACAGGTCCTGCGCCCGGCGCGGCGTGCCGTGGCGCCTGAGGTAGGCCGGCGAGGCCACCATCACCCACGGGTTCATGCCGAGGGAGCGCGCGCCCAGGGATGAATCGGCCAGCCGGCCCATGCGCAGCGCCACGTCCAGCCCCTGCGCCACCAGGTCCACGTAGCGGTCGTCGAAGCTCAGGTCCACCAGCAGCTGCGGGTGGCGCTGCATGAACTCCAGCGCCAGCGGCACCACCACCCGCCGCCCGAAGGCCACGGAGGTGCCGATGCGCAGCAGGCCCTGCGCCTGCGACTGGCGCATGCGCACCACGTTGTCGGCGTCCTCCGCGTCGCGCACGATGGCCTTGCACTTCTCGTAGTACAGCGCGCCCGGCTCCGTGAGGCTCACGCCGCGGGTGTTGCGGTTGAGCAGGCGCACCTTCAGCCGCGCCTCGATGGCCGCGACCTGCTTGGTCACGGTGGGCTGGGTGGTGTTGAACTCGCGGGCGGCGCGCGAGAAGCTGCCCGTCTCCACCACGCGCACGAACATTTCCATCGCCTGCAGCCGGTCCATGCCCCGATGGTACGTTCAGTCATTCCATTGCGGAATAGGTGATATGGCCCGGGCGGCTCTTCTTCGGCGGCCCGCCAGTGCCTAGAGTCCATGCCATCCCAAGGAGACCTCAGATGGCAAAGATGACCGCGGCCCAGGCCGCCGTGCTCGTGATGGAGAAGGAAGGCGTCACCCAGGCCTTCGGCGTGCCCGGCGCCGCCATCAACCCGCTGTATGCGGCGCTGCGCAAGCAGGGCAGCATCGGCCACATCCTGGCGCGCCACGTGGAAGGCGCCTCGCACATGGCCGAGGGCTACACCCGCGCGGTGGCCGGCAACATCGGCGTGTGCATCGGCACCAGCGGGCCGGCCGGCACCGACATGATCACCGGGCTGTACTCGGCCTGGGCGGACTCGATCCCGATCCTGTGCATCACCGGCCAGGCGCCGCGCGCGCGCCTGTACAAGGAAGACTTCCAGGCGGTGGACATCGAGTCCATCGCCAAGCCCGTCACCAAGTGGGCCGTCACGGTGCGCGAGCCCGGCCAGGTGCCGCAGGTGTTCCAGCAGGCCTTCCACCTGATGCGCTCGGGCCGCCCGGGCCCGGTGCTGATCGACCTGCCCTTCGACGTGCAGATGGCGCAGATCGAGTTCGACATCGAGACCTACGAGCCGCTGCCGGTCTACAAGCCGGCCGCCACCCGCGCCCAGGCCGAGAAGGCCATCGGCATGCTCAATGCCGCCGAGCGCCCGCTGATCGTGGCCGGCGGCGGCATCATCAACGCCGATGCCAGCGACCTGCTGGTGCGCTTCGCCGAGCTGACCGGCGTGCCGGTGATCCCGACGCTGATGGGCTGGGGCACCATCCCCGACGACCACCCGCTGATGGCCGGCATGTGCGGCCTGCAGACCAGCCACCGCTACGGCAACGCCACCATGCTGGCCAGCGACTTCGTGCTGGGCATCGGCAACCGCTGGGCCAACCGCCACACCGGCTCGACCGAGGTCTACACCAAGGGCCGCAGCTTCGTGCACGTCGACATCGAGCCGACGCAGATCGGCCGCGTGTTCATGCCCGACTTCGGCATCGTCTCGGACGCCAAGGCGGCGCTCGAGCTGTTCGTGCAGGTGGCCGAGGAGATGAAGGCCGCCGGCAGGCTGCCCGACCGCGCGGCCTGGGCCGGCGAGTGCCGCGAGCGCAAACGCACCATGCTGCGCAAGACGAACTTCGACGCGGTGCCGATGAAGCCGCAGCGCGTCTACCAGTGCATGAACAACAACTTCGACCGCGACACCTGCTACGTGAGCACCATCGGGCTCTCGCAGATCGCCGCCGCGCAGTTCCTGCACGTGTACCACCCGCGCCACTGGATCAACTGCGGCCAGGCCGGCCCGCTGGGCTGGACGGTGCCGGCCGCCCTCGGCGTGCGCGCCGCCGACCCGAAGCGCAAGCTGGTGGCCCTGTCGGGCGACTACGACTTCCAGTTCATGATCGAGGAACTGGCGGTGGGCGCGCAGTTCAAGCTGCCCTACATCCACATCGTGGTCAACAACAGCTACCTGGGCCTGATCCGCCAGGCGCAACGCGGCTTCGAGATGGACTACTGCGTGCAGCTGGCCTTCGAGAACATCAACGCCGCCCCCGACGCCGGCGTCGAGAAGGACTACGGCGTCGACCACATGAAGGTGGTCGAGGGCCTGGGCTGCAAGGCGATCCGCGTGCACCGCCAGGAAGAGATGCAGCCGGCCATCCGCCGCGCCGAGGAGCTGATGGCCGAGCACCAGGTGCCGGTGGTGATCGAGGTGATGCTCGAGCGCGTGACCAACATCGCCATGGGCACAGAGATCGACGCCATCAACGAGTTCGAGCCGCTGGCCGAGGACGCGGCCGACGCGCCGACGGCCATCGCCGCCGCCATGCTGGATTGAGGAGAGACGCGAGATGCCCAAGTTTGCCGCCAACCTGACGATGCTCTTCACGGAGCTGCCGTTCCTGCAGCGCTTCGAGGCCGCCGCCCGGGCGGGCTTCGAGGCGGTGGAGTACCTGTTCCCCTACCCCTTCGACAGGAACGAGCTGGCCGCCGCCCTGAAGGCCAACGGCCTGGCGCAGGTGCTGCACAACCTGCCCGCCGGCGACTGGGACGCCGGCGAGCGCGGCATCGCCTGCCACCCGGGCCGCGTGAGCGAGTTCCGCGAGGGCGTGGCCCGCGCCATCGAGTACGCCGCCACGCTGGGCTGCCCGCAACTGAACTGCCTGGTCGGCAAGCTGCCCGCAGGCGCCACCCACCAGGACGTGCAGCCCACCCTGGTGGAGAACCTGCGCTTCGCCGCACGCGAGCTGGAGAAGGCGGGCCTGAAGCTGCTGGTCGAGCCGATCAACACCTTCGACATCCCCGGCTTCTTCCTCACCCGCACCGACCAGGCCCTGGCCCTGCTGGACGAGGTCGGCTCGGACAACCTGCGCATCCAGTACGACATCTACCACGCGCAGCGCATGGAAGGCGAGCTGGGCAACACCCTGAGCAAGCACCTGGCGCGCATCGGCCACATCCAGCTGGCCGACAACCCGGACCGCGGCGAGCCGGGCACCGGCGAGATCAACTACCCCTGGCTGTTCAGGCACATCGACGCCATCGGCTACCCCGGCTGGATCGGCTGCGAGTACAAGCCGCGCACCACCACCACCGAAGGCCTGGGCTGGCTGAAGACCCTGACCGCTTGAGGAGCAAGAGCATGAGCAACGCAACGACGTCCCGCCGCATCGGCTTCATCGGCCTGGGCATCATGGGCGCGCCCATGGCCGGCCACCTGGCCGATGCCGGCCACACCCTGTTCGTCAACACCCGCAGCGAGGTGCCGGCTGCCCTGGCGGGCAAGGCCGAGGTCTGCGCCAGCGGCGCCGAGGTGGCGCGCCAGGCCGATGTCATCTTCCTGATGGTGCCCGACACGCCCGACGTGGAGAAGGTGCTGTTCGGGGAGAACGGCGTGGCCTCGGGCTTGACCGCCGGCAAGACGGTGGTGGACTGCAGCTCCATCGACCCGATCGCCACGAAGGACTTCGCCGCGCGCATCGCGAAGCTGGGCTGCGGCTACGTGGACGCGCCGGTCTCCGGGGGCGAGGTGGGCGCCAAGGCGGCCAGCCTGACCATCATGTGCGGCGGCGAGGAGAAGACCTTCGAGTCGGTGCGCCCGCTGCTGGAGAAGATGGGCAGGAACGTCACCCTGGTGGGTGATGTGGGCGCCGGCCAGATCACCAAGGTGGCCAACCAGATCATCGTGGCGCTGAACATCGCGGCGGTGGGCGAGGCGCTGGTGTTCGCCAGCAAGGCGGGGGCCGACCCGGCCAAGGTGCGCCAGGCGCTGATGGGCGGCTTCGCCTCCAGCCGCATCCTGGAGGTGCATGGCGAGCGCATGATCAAGCGCACCTTCGATCCGGGCTTCCGCATCAGCCTGCACCAGAAGGACCTGAACCTGGCGATGCAGAGCGCGCGCAGCCTGGGCGTGGCGCTGCCGCAGACGGCCGGGGCGGCGCAGCTGATGAACGCGTGCGCCGCGCTGGGCTTCGGCCAGTCGGACCATTCCGCCCTCGTCCGCGCTCTGGAGGCCATGGCGCAGCATCCGGTGATGCCGGATACGCATCGCTGAACCGCGTCCATCGTAGTTCCACCACCCGGGAGAGGTGCCGCTTTGCGGTAGCCTCTCCTTCTTGCTTTCCGATTCCCGAAAACCGAGGAGACCCTCATGACCCAGAAGCTGTCACCGGCCGAAGAAGCCCTGCGCGATGCCGCACGCGAATACCACCGTGCCGGCGTGCGCGGCAAGATCTCCGTGACCCCCACCAAGGCCCTCGTCAACCAGCGCGATCTGTCGCTGGCCTACTCCCCCGGCGTGGCCTACCCCTGCCTGGACATCCAGGCCGACCCGGCCATGGCGGCCGAGTTCACCGCCCGCGGCAACCTCGTCGGCGTGGTCACCAACGGCACGGCCGTGCTCGGCCTGGGCGACATCGGCCCGCTGGCCGGCAAGCCGGTGATGGAAGGCAAGGGCTGCCTGTTCAAGAAATTCGCCGGCATCGACGTGTTCGACATCGAGCTGGCCGAGCGCGACCCGGACAAGCTGGTGGACATCATCGCCTCGCTGGAACCCACGCTGGGCGGCATCAACCTCGAGGACATCAAGGCGCCCGAGTGCTTCTACATCGAGAAGAAGCTGCGCGAGCGCATGAACATCCCGGTGTTCCACGACGACCAGCACGGCACGGCCATCATCTCGGCGGCCGCGCTGCTCAACGGCCTGGAGCTGGTGGGCAAGAAGATCGGCGACGTGAAGATCGCCGTCTCGGGCGCCGGCGCCGCCGCCATCGCCTGCCTGGACGTGATGGTGGGCCTGGGCGCCAAGCCGGCCAACATCCACGCCTGCGACTCCAAGGGCCTGATCTACATGGGCCGCGCCGGCGGCTTCGACGACTCCAAGGCACGCTACGCGCAGAAGGACACCGGCGCGCGCACCCTGGCCGACGTGGTCAAGGGCGCGGACGTGTTCCTCGGCTGCTCGGCGCCCGGCGTGCTGACGCCCGAGATGGTGGGCACGATGGCCGACAAGCCGATCATCCTGGCCCTGGCCAACCCCGAGCCGGAAATCCGCCCCGAGCTCGCCAAGCAGGTGCGGCCCGACTGCATCATCGCCACCGGCCGCAGCGACTACGCGAACCAGGTCAACAACGTCCTGTGCTTCCCCTACATCTTCCGCGGCGCGCTCGACTGCGGCGCCAGCAAGATCACCGAGGAGATGAAGCTGGCCTGCGTGCGCGAGATCGCCGACCTGACCAAGGCCGACATCAGCGAGGAGGTCGCCACCGCCTACGCCGGCCAGGAGTTGGCCTTCGGCCCCGACTACATCATCCCCAAGCCCTTCGATTCGCGCCTGATCCTGCGCATCGCGCCGGCGGTGGCGAAGGCGGCGGCCGACTCGGGCGTGGCCACCCGTCCCATCGAGGACCTGGACGCCTACCGCCAGCACCTGTCGCGCTTCGTCTACCAGACGGGCATGTTCATGCGCCCGGTGTTCACCGCCGCCAAGCTGGCGCAGAAGAAGCGCGTGGCCTACGCCGAGGGCGAGGACGAGCGCGTGCTGCGCGCCGCGCAGATGGCGGTGGACGAAGGCCTGGCCAGGCCGATCCTGATCGGCCGGCCCGACATCATCGCCATGCGCATCCAGAAGGCCGGCCTGCACCTGCGCGTGGGCGAGGACGCCGAGGTGGTCGACCCGGAGAACGACCCGCGCTTCCGCCAGTACTGGGAGGCCTACCACGAGCTGATGGGCCGGCGCGGCATCAACCCGGAGGGTTCCAAGGCGATGGTGCGCCGCTCCAACACCACCATCGCCGCGCTGATGGTGCACCTGGGCGACGCCGACGCCATGATCTGCGGGCTGGTGGGCCGCTTCGACAGCCACCTGAAGATCCTCGGCCAGCTGCTGGGCACCCAGCAGGGCGTGCCGGACTTCGCCACGCTCAACGCGCTGATGCTGGACAAGTACACGCTGTTCATCGCCGACACCAACGTGCACGAGGACCCGACGGCCGAGCAGCTCGCCAACATCGCGCTGATGGCGGCCGAGGAGGTGCGCCGCTTCGGCCTGCCGCCCAAGGTGGCCTTCCTCTCGCACTCCAACTTCGGCACCTCCGAGCGCGCATCGGCGCGCAAGATGCGCGTGGCGCGCGACCTGTTCGCGCAGATGGCGCCCGACATCGAGTGCGACGGCGAGATGCACGGCGATGCCGCGCTGAGCGAGACCGTGCGCCGCCAGGCCCTGCCCGGCAGCACGCTCACCGGCGAGGCCAACCTGCTGATCTGCCCCAACCTCGACGCCGCCAACATCCTGTTCAACGTGCTGAAGATGACCGGCGCCAACGGCGTGACGGTGGGGCCGATCCTGCTGGGCTCGTCCAAGCCGGCGCACGTGCTCAACCCATCGGCCACCGTGCGCCGGGTGCTGAACATGACGGCCCTGGCGGTGGCGGACGCCAACATCCAGCGATGAGTGCCGCCCGGCCGCTGCGAAGGCGCTCGCACCCGCAGTCCGCAGGACGGAGGGTGGTCCGGTGAGCGCCGCCCGCCCCAGCCTGCCGCAGCTCGCGGACTTCCTGCGCACGGAGTTCCCGCAGAACCCCTGCGTGATCGAGGCCGTGGGCGAACGGGGCGCAACCATCCGCAAGGCGGTTGACGAGGCCGACCTGCGCCCCGGCGGCACCGTCTCCGGCCCGACGCTGATGATGGTGGCCGACGTGGCGCTGTACGTCGCGCTGCTGGGCGAGATCGGCATCGTGCCGCTGGCGGTGACGACCAACCTGAACACCACCTTCCTGCGCAAGCCCGCCGCCGGGTGCGACGTGATCGGCGTGTGCCGGCTGCTCAAGGTCGGGCGCACGCTGGCCACCGGCGAGGTGCTGCTCTACAGCGACGGCCATCCCGAGCCGGTGGCGCACGCCGTGGGCAGCTACGCGATCCCGGCGGCCCGCTGACGCGCACCATCCGCGCGCCCGCATGCACCGAAACCGGACCGGCCGCGCCGGCCTTCGGTGCCTTGGGTGGTGCAGACGCACCATGAGGTAGCGGCATCGTTCTTGCTCACCCGCCTGGCATCTCCCACAGACGTCACGGCGATGAACAAGCGACACCTGCTGCAATCCTTCCTGGCGGCCTCGGCCCTGTGCCTCGGCCTGGGCAGCGCCCAGGCGCAGACGCCCATCAAGTTCCATCTCGACTGGCGCTTCGAGGGGCCGTCCGCCCTCTTCCTGCACCCGGCCGCCAAGGGCTACTTCAAGCAGGCCGGCCTCGACGTGAGCATCGACGCCGGCAACGGCTCGGGCGGCACCGTCACGCGCGTGGCCTCGGGCGCCTACGACATGGGCTTCGCCGACCTGGCGGCGCTGATGGAGTTCCACGCCAACAACCCCGACAGTCCCAACAAGCCGGTGGCGGTGATGATGGTCTACAACAATACGCCGGCCTCGGTGATGGCGCTGAAGAAAAGCGGCATCGCCAAGCCGGCCGACCTGGCGGGCAAAAAGCTCGGCGCCCCGGTGTTCGACGCCGGCCGCCGCGCCTTCCCCATCTTCGCCAAGGCCAACAACATCGGCACCGTGAACTGGACGGCGATGGACCCGACGCTGCGCGAGACCATGCTGATGCGCGGCGACATCGACGCCATCACCGGCTTCACCTTCACCTCGCTGCTCAACCTGGAGGCGCGCGGCGCCAAGGCCGGCGACATCGTGGTGCTGCCCTACCCGGACTACGGCGTGAAGCTGTACGGCAACGTCATCATCGCCTCGCCGAAGCTGATCAAGGACAGGCCCGAGGTGGTGAAGGCCTTCCTCTCGGCCTTCGCGAAGGGCGCGAAGGAGGTCATCGCCAACCCGCCGGCGGCCATCGCGTCGGTGAAGGCGCGCGACGGCATCATCGACAGCAAGCTGGAGACGCGCCGCCTGCAACTGGCGATCGACACCGTGATCGCCAGCCCCGACGCCCGTGCCGAGGGCTTCGGCGTGGTGAACCCGGCACGCCTGTCGCTGATGGCCTCGCAGGTCTCCGACGCCTTCAACACCAAGACGCGCGTCAGCCCCGACGCGGTGTGGACGAGCGCCATGCTGCCGCCGGCGGCCGAACTGGCCATCCTCAGGAAGTAGATGGCAGACGCCGCCGCCATCCCCTTCGTCGACTTCCAGGACGTCTGGCTCGCCTACAACGAGCAGCTGCTGCGCGAGAACCACTTCGCGGTCGAGGCCATCGACCTGCAGGTCGCGCGGGGCGAGTTCATCGCCATCGTCGGCCCCTCGGGCTGCGGCAAGTCGACCTTCATGAAGCTCACCACCGGGCTGCGCATGCCCTCGATGGGGCGCATCCGCATCGACGGCCAGCCCGTCACCGGGCCGCTGAAGATTTCCGGTATGGCCTTCCAGTCGCCGTCGCTGCTGCCCTGGCGCACCACGGTCGACAACGTGCTGCTGCCGCTGGAGATCGTGGAACCCTACCGCTCCAGCTTCAAGCGCAGGCGCAGGGAGTACGAGGAGCGCGCCCGGCGCCTGCTGCAGAAGGTGGGCCTCGGCGGCTACGAGGACAAGTTTCCCTGGCAGCTCTCGGGCGGCATGCAGCAGCGCGCCAGCATCTGCCGCGCGCTGGTCCACGAGCCCAAGATGCTGCTGCTGGACGAGCCCTTCGGCGCGCTCGACGCCTTCACCCGCGAGGAGCTGTGGTGCATCCTGCGCGACCTGTGGACGGAGCAGCGCTTCAACGTCATCCTGGTCACGCACGACCTGCGCGAGTCGGTGTTCCTGGCCGACACGGTGTACGTGATGAGCAGGTCGCCCGGGCGCTTCGTCGTGCGGCGCGAGATCGAGCTGCCGCGCCCGCGCGAGCTGGAAGTGACCTACACCAAGGAATTCAGCGACATCGTGCACGAGCTGCGCGGCCACATCGGCGCCATGCGGCATGCTGTGGCCGCCAGGGAGGTCGCATGAAGGCGGACTTCCCGGGGACCCCGGCATGAACAACAAGCAACTCGAACGCTGGTCGCCCTGGCTGCTGCTGGTGGCGGTGATCACGCTGTGGCAGATCATCTGCTCGGCCTTCGGCGTCTCGGACTTCATCTTCCCCAGCCCGCTGCGCATCTGGGAGCAGTTCTGGGAGTTCAAGGGCGTCATCGCCGGCCATGCCTGGCGCACCTTCTGGGTGACGATGGCCGGCTTCGGCCTGGCCATCGTGGTGGGCGTGCTGCTGGGCTTCGTCATCGGCAGCTCGCGCATCGCCTACGCGGCGGTGTACCCGCTGATGACGGCCTTCAACGCGCTGCCCAAGGCGGCCTTCGTGCCGATCCTGGTGGTGTGGTTCGGCATCGGCATCGGGCCGGCCATCCTCACCGCCTTCCTCATCAGCTTCTTCCCCATCATGGTCAACATCGCCACCGGGCTGGCCACGCTGGAGCCGGAGCTGGAGGACGTGCTGCGCGTGCTCGGCGCCAAGCGCTGGGACGTGCTGGTGAAGATCGGCCTGCCGCGCTCCATGCCCTACTTCTACGCCTCGCTCAAGGTGGCGATCACGCTGGCCTTCGTGGGCACCACGGTCAGCGAGATGACGGCCGCCAACGAGGGCATCGGCTACCTGCTGATCTCGGCCGGCTCGGCCATGCAGATGGGCCTGGCCTTCGCCGGGCTGATGGTGGTGGGCGCGATGGCGATGGCGATGTACGAACTCTTCAGCGCCGTCGAGAAGCACACCACGGCCTGGGCGCACCGCGGCTCGCAGGGCGGCTGACCGAAGCAACGGGCGGGGCGGTGCCGCTATGCTGGCCCGTGTCCATGCCGATCTCCCCCTTTCCGCGGCGGGCCGGACGCCGCGGCGCCGCGCTGCTCGCCGCCCTGCTGTGCGCGGCCTGCGCCGCGCCGCCGACCGCCCCGACCCCGACGACCGTGCCGCCCGGCACCGACTTCTGCCAGGCCGCCGCGCAGCGCGATGCGCCGCCGCGCGCCCTGGCCTTCGCCGCCGCGGCGCAGGGCGAGCACGCCGCCTGGGGCGCATCGTCGCTCGATGCCGAGGGCCGGCTGCTGGCCTCGGGCGCCTACGAGGCCGAGGACGTGCCGCGCATCGATGGCCTCGCGCCCTGGCAGCGCGTGATGGCCTACTGGCAGGCCGTCGACCCCGACGCACGCCGGCTGCCCTACGTGGTGCGCCACGGCGCGCTGCGCCCGGCCGACCGCGGGCGGCTGCGCGAGGCCCTGGCCCAGGCCGGCAGCGAGCGGCTGCAGGGCCTGGGCGCCGGCCCGGACCAGGGCCTCTCGCCGCAGGAGCAGGATGCGCTCGCGGCCGCGCTGGACCGCGTGGCGGTCGTCGACACGCCCTGGTCCGCCGCCTTCGTGAGCTGGCTGGCGCGGCAGGCGGGGCTGCGCGATGGCGAGTTCGCCTTCTCCGAGGCGCATGCCGACTACGCCGGCGCGGCCTGGGCGGCGACGCAGGCCGAGCAGGCGGGCCAAGCCGCGCCCCATGCGCTGCGCGCCTGCGACCTCGCCCGCACCCCGCCCCGGGTGGGCGACCTGGTGTGCCAGAGCCGCGGCGCCGACGCCGGCCTGGACCGCTTCGACACGCTGGTCCCCGCGCTGGCCGCGCGCGCGGCGGGCGGCGCGCCGGTGCCGATGCACTGCGACGTGGTCGTGCAGGTCGACGAGCAGGGCTTCGACGCCATCGGCGGCAACGTGCTGCAGTCGGTGACGCAGCGCCGCCTGCTGTTCGCGCCCGGCACGCGGCGGCTGGACCCGAGCTACCTCGACGGCAGCGGCTGCACGCCCGGCACGCCCGGCTGCATCGACCGCCACATGAGCCGGCAGCCCTGGTCGCTGCTGCTGCAGTGGCGAGAATGACCACGACCCTCCGATCGCCCCGCCCATGACCGCTGCCGCCCCCACGCTCCCCCCACTCACCGAAGACCAGTGCGCGCGCCACCTGCGCCGCGCCGACGCCGTGGCGCGCCGTGCCATGTCGATGGGCCGCCACCCCTTCGGCGCCCTGCTGGTGGCGCCCGACGGCGAGACGGTGCTGGCCGAGCAGGGCAACATCGACACCGTGAACCACGCCGAGTCCACGCTGGCGCGCACGGCCGCGGCCAACCACCCGGGCGCCTACCTGGCGCAGTGCACGCTGGTCACCACCTTCGAGCCCTGCGCCATGTGCGCCGGCACCATCTACTGGGCCGGCATCGGCCGCGTGCTCTATGGCGCGGAAGAGACGGCGCTGCTCGCCCTGACGGGCGACCACCCCGAGAACCCCACCCTCAGCCTGCCCTGCCGCGAGGTGTTCGCGCGCGGCCAGCGACCGGTCGAGGTGATCGGGCCGGTGCCCGGACTGACCGGCGAGTTGACCGATACGCACCGCGGCTTCTGGGAGGCGCGCTGAGGGCCAAGCGCAACGGCCAGCACGACCGGGCAAGACTCAGTTTGCTGCTGCGGCATGGACCAACTGATCCGGTCGTTCGCGGATTGCTCCGCGACAATCGGCTCACCATGATGATTTCCGGCCTCTCAAGAAAACGCCGGGCCGCCCCAAGTTTTCTTGCCCCCCTCGGGGGGCGGGTCAGGCGTAGCCTGGCCCTGGGGGCGCTCGGATGGTGGCTGGCCTCCCTCGCGCTGGCGGGTGCCGCCGGCGCCCAGCCCGCTTCGCCGGCTGGCGGCGACATGGAGCGCCGCATGGCCGCCTGCATCACCTGCCACGGGCGCGAGGGACAGGCCACCAACTCCGGCTATTTCCCGCGCCTGGCGGGCAAGCCGGCCGGCTACCTGTACGAGCAATTGCGCAGCTTCCGCGACGGGCGGCGGCAGCAGGCCGACATGAGCCACCTGCTGGCGAACCTGTCGGACACCTACCTGCGCGAGATGGCCGAGTACTTCGCCGCGCTCGACCTGCCCTACCCGCCCCCCGCTCCCTCCGACCTGCCCGCGGCGCAGCTCGCGCGCGGCAAGGCGATGGTGTTCGAGGGCGACGCCGCCCGCGGCATCCCGGCCTGCGCGAGCTGCCACGGCCAGGCGCTCACCGGCGTGCAGCCGGGCATCCCCGGCCTGCTGGGCCTGCCGCGCCTGTACATCGCCTCGCAGCTGGGCTCGTGGGTCACGGGCGACCGGCGCGCGCCGGCGCCCGACTGCATGACCGAGGTGGGCCGCAAGCTGAACAACGAGGACATCCGCGCCGTGGCCGGCTGGCTGGCCGCGCAGCCGGTGGCGGCCGATGCGAAGCCGGCCGCCGCGCTGCCCGCCGGCGTGTCGGTGGCGTGCAGCGCGATGGGAGCCCACCCATGACCGGCCGGCGCCTTCTCGTGCGCGCGCTGCTGGCGCTGGCGGTGCTGCTGGCCCTGCTGGCCGGCGCCGTCGTCATGCTCAACCTGCGCGGCGAAGACCCGGTGGACGACCACGCCGGGCCCTTCGCGGCCACGCCGGGCCAGATCGAGCGCGGACGCTATCTCGCGCTGGCCGGCAACTGCGCCGGCTGCCACACGGCGCGCGGCGGCGCGGCCTACACCGGCGGCCGCGGCATCCAGACGCCCTTCGGCACCATCTTCGCCGGCAACCTCACGCCCGACGACGCCACCGGCATCGGCCGCTGGAACGCCGACCACTTCTGGCGCGCCATGCACAACGGCCGCTCGCGCGACGGACGGCTGCTGTATCCGGCCTTCCCGTACACCAGCTTCACGCAGATCTCGCGCGAGGACTCGGACGCCCTCTTCGCCTGGCTGCGCAGCCTGCCCCCCGTGGCGCAGGCCAACCGGGCGCACACACTGCGCTTCCCCTACGACACGCAGGCCGCGCTGGCGGTGTGGCGCGCCCTGTTCTTCCGGCCAGGCGCCTTCACGCCCCAGCCGGCGCAGTCGGCCGAGTGGAACCGCGGCGCCTACCTGGTCGGCGGCCTGGGCCACTGCATCGCCTGCCACGGCAGCCGCAACGCGCTGGGCGCCACCGACACGGCGCGCGGCCTGGTCGGCGGCATGCTGCCCGGCGAGAACTGGTACGCCCCCGCGCTGGACGCCGCCCACGAGGCTGGCGTGGCCGAATGGCCCGCCGACGAGGTCGTCGCGCTGCTGCGGACCGGCGCCACGGCGCGCGCCGCCGTCTCCGGCCCGATGGCCGAGGTGGTGTACGCCAGCACCCAGCACCTGAGCGACGTCGACCTGCGTGCGATGGCGACCTACCTGCAGGCCCTGCCCCAGGCACCCGCGCCGGCGCCGGCCGCGCCCCCGCGGCGCAACGAGGCGCTGCTGCTGCGCGGCGAGCGGATCTACGCCCAGCAGTGCGCCTGGTGCCACGGCGACCAGGGTGAGGGCGAGCCGGGTGCCTTCCCGCCGCTGGCCGGCAACCGTGCGGTGAACCTCGACAACCCTGCCAACCTGGTGCAGATGGTGCGCCGCGGCGGCTACGCGCCCGCCACCGAGGGCAATCCGCGCCCCTACGGCATGCCGCCCTTCGGCCACGTGCTGAACGACGACGACATCGCCGCCGTGCTCAGCTACGTGCGCGCAAGCTGGGGCAACACCGGCGCGGAGATCACGCCGCGCCAGGCCATGCAGCGCTGAGGCGCACCCCGACGGAGAGACGACACATGAGCCGATTCCTCAGATCCCTGCGGGCCGTCCTGTGGGCCGCCATCGGCCTGGGCGGCCGCCGCACCGACGCCGACCAGCGCGTCGACAGCGGCAGCCTGCCGATCATCCTGCTGCTGGCCTTCCTGCTGGTGCTCGGGCTGATCGGCGGGCTGATCTTCGTCGTGCGGCTGGTCGCCGGCTGAGCGGCCCCGCCGCGGCGCCCGCGCCTTCAGGCCGCGAAGCGGGCCACGGCCTCCTCGTCCCACCGGATGCCCGTGCCGGGGGTGTCGGGGCAAATCGCCAGTCCGTTCTGGAAGCGCACGCCGCCCGACAGCACCGGCCCGGCCAGGTCCATGCGTTCGAGCCAGTGCGCCGTCGGCGTCACCGACAACAGGTGGACGCTGACCTCCTGGAAGATGTGGCTCGACATCGGGATGCCGGCGGCCTGGCCCAGCGCGGCGGCGCGCATCCATCCCGTCACGCCGCCGATCTTCATGGCGTCGGGCATCGCCAGGTCGCATGCGCCGGCCTGCAGGGCGGCCTGCATCTGCTCCGGGCCGCACCAGTTCTCGCCCATCTGGATGGGCACGCCCGCGGCGCGCAGGCGGGCGTGTCCTTGCAGGTCTTCCTGGACGGTCGGCTCCTCCACCCAGGAGACGCCCTCGCCGGCCAGCGCACGGATGCGGCGCGCGGCCTCGGGCACGCTCAGGCCCTGGTTGTAGTCGACCATCAGCTCCGTGTCCGGCCCGATGCACCGCCGCAGCGCGCGCACGATCCGCAGGTCTTCCCCGAGCGTCGGATAGCCGATCTTGGTCTTGATCGCCCGGTAGCCTTCGGCCACGGACCGCCGGGCCCGCTCCACGCCGAGTTCCTCGCCGTCCATGCTGTGGCTGTCGTAGGCCGGGATCTGCTTCGGCACGCCGCCGAGCAGGACCGCCAGCGGGACGCCGCGGTGGACGGCCAGCGCGTCCCACAGCGCCATGTCCAGCCCCGCGCAGGCCATCATCGCCAGGCCGGTGCGTCCCACCACCCGCAGCCGCGCGGCGAAGAAGGCGTCCACGTCGAAGGGCGCCACCGGCCTGCCGGCGATCGCGTCGCCGAAGGACGCCACCAGCGTGCGCGTGGCATCGAGCGCCAGCGGCGTGTAGGTGAAGACGTAGGAGCGCCCGACCACGCCCGTGTCGGTTTCCAGGTCGATCAGGACGAGCGGCGACGTGGCCACCACGCCCACGCTGGTGCGTACCGGGTACTGGAGCGGCACGTTCACAGCGCGCGCCCGGACCGCCTTGATCTTCATGTCGGTCATGCTTCTTCTTCCTCTCTCACAGTCCCAGGTAGGCCGAGCGGACGCGCTCGTCGTCCTGCAGCGCCCGGGCGGGGCCTTCGAGCGTCACCTTCCCGGTCTCCAGCACGTAGCCGCGGTCGGCGATGGCCAAGGCCGCGCGGGCGTTCTGCTCCACCAGCAGGATCGGGATGCCCTGCTCCTTCAGTTCCCTGACGACGCGGAAGACCTCGCGCACGAGCAGCGGCGCCAGCCCCATGGATGGCTCGTCCAGCAGCAGCACCTTCGGCCCGCTCATCAGCGCGCGCGCCATGGCCAGCATCTGCTGCTGCCCGCCCGAGAGCGTGCCCGCGGGCAGGTCCTTCTTCTCCTCGAGCACGGGGAAGAGCCGGTACATCCGGCGCATGCGCTCCTCGGCCGCGTCGCGGTGCACGAAGGCGCCCAGCCGCAGGTTGTCCTCCACGCTCAGCGGGCCGAAGACCTGCCGGCCTTCGAGCACCTGCGCCAGGCCCCTGCGCACCCGCTGGTCGGGCGCCGCGCGGGTGACGTCCTGCCCCAGGAATTCCACGCGCCCGGCGCGCGCCGGCAGCAGGCCGGAGATGGTGCGCAGCAGCGTGGTCTTGCCCGCGCCATTGGCGCCGACCAGCGCCACCAGTTCCCCCGCCCCCAGCCGCAGCGACACGCCGTGCAGCGCCTCGATCCGTCCATAGCCCGCGCGCAGGTCGCTGACCTGCAGCACGGGCGGCGATGCGTCCTTGTCCATGGCCGTCCTCACTCCTCCGCGCCCAGGTACGCGGCGATCACGTCGGGGTTCTTCCGCACGGTGGCGGCGTCGCCCTCGGCGAGCTTCCTGCCCTGGTCCATGACCACGATGTGGTCGGAGATGCTCATCACCATCTTCATGTCGTGCTCGACCAGCAGCACCGTCACGCCGTCCTCCGCGATGCGGCGGATCAGCGCGGTCATCTCGTGCGTCTCGCTGTCGTTCAGGCCCGCGGCGGGCTCGTCCAGCAGCAGCAGCCGGGGCCCGGCCTGCAGCGCACGCGCGATCTCCAGCCGCTTGAGCACGCCGAAGGACAACTGCGTCGCGTGCGCGTCGCGCCAGGCGCCCACGCCGACGAAGTCCATCGCCGCCATCGACGCCTCGCGCAGGGCCGCGTCGGCGCGGCGGGTCAGCCCGAGCAGCGAGCCCAGGATGCCGGAGCGGCAGCGCAGGTGCGCGCCCAGCATCACGTTCTCCAGCGCCGTCATGTTCATGCAGACTTGCAGGTTCTGGAAGGTCCGGCTCATCCCCTTGCGCGCCAGCTGGTCGGGGGCATGCCCGCCGATGTCCTCGCCGTCCAGCTTCACGGTGCCGGCGCTGGGGGTGTAAACGCCGCTGATGAGGTTGAACAGCGTCGTCTTGCCCGCGCCGTTGGGGCCGATCACCGCATGGACGTGGCCCTTGCGCACCGAGAAGCTGACGTCGGAGACGGCGGCCACGCCGCCGAAGGTTCTGGTGAGCGACTCGACGGCGAGCATCAGCGCTTCCTCCCGAGCTTGAGCGCCAGGGTGGGGACGATGCCCCGCGGCAGGAACATCATCGTCAGCATCAGGATCAGGCCGAAGAGGATCGACTCGTAGCCGTGCAGCCCGCCCAGCAGCTGCGGCAGCATGGTCAGCAGCGCCGCGCCCAGCACCG
This sequence comes from Xenophilus azovorans DSM 13620, assembly GCF_000745855.1. Lineage (GTDB taxonomy): Bacteria > Pseudomonadota > Gammaproteobacteria > Burkholderiales > Burkholderiaceae_C > Xenophilus > Xenophilus azovorans. Next base: position 64,109 of record NZ_JQKD01000007.1, on the reverse strand, counting down.
CGCCGAAGGTCGAGGCCATGCCGCCCAGCACCACCATCGTGGCCAGTTCCACCGAGTGCGCGAACGAGGCCATCTGCGGGCTGATGAAGCCCACGTAGTGCGCCGTGAGGCTGCCGGACACCGACGCCAGCACGGCCGACATGACGAAGGCGCGCGTCTTGAAGAGCGCGACGTCCACGCCGACGACGCGGGCCGCCACCTCGGCGCCGTGCAGCCCGCGCAGCGCGCGGCCGCAGGGGGAGTCGTAGAGGTTGAGCGACAGCAGGATGACCAGCCACAGCACGACCGCCGCGACCACGTACCAGTGCCGGAGGTCGACCAGCGCGAAGCCGGCCGCCTCCAGCGGCGGCGCCGCCATCCCGTCGGGGCCGCCCGTCACCCCCACCTCGTTGATGAGCACGATGTTGACGATCAGGCCCAGGCCCAGCGTCGCCATGGTCAGCGAATGGCCCTTCAGGCGCAGGATCGGCTTGGCGATCACCCAGGCCAGCACGGCGCACAGGGCCGCGGCCGCCGGGATCGCCAGCAGCGGCGGCCAGCCGAAGCGCGTGGCGGCGATGGCGCTGCCGTAGGCCCCGATGGCGAGGAAGCCGGCGTGGCCGATGCTGATCTGCCCGGCGAAGCCCATCAGCACGTTCAGCCCGATCGCCGCCACCGCGGCGAAGGCGATGCGGATGGCGATGTCGAGCATGAAGTTGTTCGGCAGCACGAAGGGCAGCACCAGCAGCACGGCCGCCGTGGCCAGCAGCGCCCTGAAGCGGGAGAACCTCATACCCGCTCCGTGCTCTTGCGGCCGAACAGCCCGTGCGGCATCACGAGCAGGATCACGATGATCAGGCCGATCGGCACCGCGTCCTTGTAGGCGGACGAGACATAGCCCGCCACCAGCGCCTCCAGGACGCCCACGACCAGCCCGCCGACCACCGCGCCCAGGCCGCTGCCGAGCCCGCCCAGCGTGGCGGCGACGAAGCCCTTCATGCCCAGCATGAGGCCGATGTCGTACACCGTGGTGGTGATCGGCGCGGCCGTCACGCCGGCCACCGCGCCCAGCAGCGCCGACAGCCCGAACGACAGTTGCAGGATGCGCCGCGCCGGGATGCCGACCGCGCTGGCCGCCAGCCGGTTCGCGGCCACCGCCAGCATCGCCTTGCCGGTCAGCGTGTACCGGAAGAAGCCGGCGACGGCCGCCACCAGCAGCGCCGCCACGCCCAGCACCCACAGGGCCTGCGGCAGCACGCGGGCGCCCAGCACGTGCAGCGGGGTGTCGCCGGTGAAGGGCGGCAGCACCTGCTGGTTCTTGCCCAGCACCACCTGGACGACGCCTTGGATGAAGATCGAAGCGCCGATGGTGATGATGATGAGCGACACCACGTCCGCCTCGCCCGCGGGGCGGATCGCGAAGCGGTAGAGCATCACCCCCACCAGCACCGTGACGGCGATGCCCACGGCGATGGCGATGCCGTAGGACACCTGGTGCGCCAGCAGCGTCGCCGCCACCATCGCCGAGAGCATGAGGAAGTCGCCCTGCGCGAAGTTGATCACGCCGCTGGCGTTGTAGATCAGCGTGAAGCCGAGCGCCGCCAGCGCATAGACCGCGCCCGTCGTCAGGCCCGAGAGAAGAAACTGTGCAAGGTCATTCATCCGCAGCTCCGGTGCGTCTTTCATCGAACACGAGCCCGCCGTGGGCCAGCGCGTCGGCGTGCGGCACGCCCAGCAGGATCAGCGTCCGCTCGAACTCGGCCTTCACCAGGGCGAGGGCCTGTTCCACCCCCGCCTGGCCGCCCGCGGCCAGCCCCCAGATCGGCAGGCGGCCCATGAAGGCGGCCGTGGCCCCGAGCGCCAGCGCCTTGGCGACGTCGCTGCCGCGGCGGAATCCGCTGTCGACGAAGACGGGGATCCGCCCGCGCACCGCGTCGATCACGCCGGGCAGCGCGGAGATGGCGGCCGGCACGACGTCGAGCTGGCGCCCGCCGTGGTTGGAGACGACGAGGCCGTCCGCCCCGTGCGCCACGGCCGCGGCCGCATCGCCCGGCCCCAGCACGCCCTTGACCAGCAGCGGGCCGTCCCAGAGCCGGCGCAGCCACGCCAGGCTCTCCCAGGTGAGCCCCCGGTCCATCGCACGCGCCAGCAGCGCCGCCTGCACCTGCGGAGAAGCCGGCGTGGACGGGGCCTCGACGAGGTTGGCGAAGCCCGGCGTGCCGGCCAGCGCCGCCGCGATCGACCAGGCCGGATGGGCAGCAAGATCGATGGCCGTGCGCAGCCCCGGCCTGAACGGCAGCCTGAAGCCGTTGCGCATGTCGCGCTCGCGCATGCCGCTGACCGCCACGTCCACGGTCAGCACCAGGGCGTCGAAGCGGGCCTCGCGCGCGCGGCGCACGATCTGCTCGGCGATCGAGCGGTCGCCCATGACGTAGAGCTGCATCCACTGCACCGCCTGCGGGGCGGCGGCGCGCACGGCCTCCAGGCGCGCGTTGGATGCGGTGGACAGCACGAAGGGCACGCCCTGCGCCGCCGCCGCCTTCGCCAGCAGCACGTCGCCGGCGGGCCGCACCAGCCCGGCGAAGCCCACCGGCGCGATCCCCGCGGGCATGCTCCAGCGCCTGCCGAAGACCTCGACCGACAGGTCCACCTCGCGCGTGTCGCGCATGACGTGCGGCACCAGCCGCAGCTCGTCCAGGGCCTGGCGGTTGCGGGCGAGACAGGCCTCGTCCTCCGCGCCGCCGTCCACGTAGTCGAAGACGAAGCGCGGCAGGCGCGCGCGGGCCCGCCGCCTGAAATCGGCCGTGCGCAGCAGCATGGGTGGTCTCCCTCCGTCGCCCCGCCCTACTTCACTTCCTTGAAGGCGCCGTCCCTGATCTCGACCATGCGGAAGGCCGTGACGTCCAGCCCCATGTGGTCCTGGGCAGACATCGTGTAGATGCCGCTCACGCCCACGAAGCCCCTGGTCTGCTCGATGGCGTCGCGGACCTTCGCCTTGTCGGTGCCGCCGGCGCGCTTGATCGCGTCCACCAGCAGCAGCAGCGCGTCGTGCGCATAGCCGCCGAAGGTCGACACGTCGGCCTTGAATTGCCCCTCGTAGTTCTTCACGTAGTCGGCGCTGACGTCGCGCTGCGGGTCGCTGGCCGGCAGGGACTTGGCGATCAGCAACGCCGGCGACGGCATGCGCACGCCCTCGGATGCCTTGCCCGCGATGCGGATGAACTCCGTGGAGGCCTGGCCGTGCGTGGTGTACAGCGGCTGCTGCACGCCCAGCTGCTGGTAGTTGCGGGCGATGATCGCCGGCGCCTGGCCGGTGCCGAACACGAGGATCGCCTGCGCCGGCGAGGACTTCACCTTCGTGAGCTGCGGCGTCATGTCGGTGTCCTTCTCGCCGTACTGCTGGTCCTCGACGACCTTCATGCCCAGCGTCCCGGCCATCTTCAGCGTCTCGGTGCGGCCGGACTTGCCGAAGCCGCCGGTGTCGGAGAGCAGCGCGAACTGCGTGAAGCCGCGCTTCTTCATCTCCTCCAGCACCTTCTGCGCGGCCATGCGGTCCGAGTGCGGCATCTTGAAGACCCAGGGCTTGACCGGCTCCACGATGACGGAGGCGGCGGCCAGCGAGATGTTCGGCACCTTCGCCGCCTCGACCTGCGGCACCATCGCCATGGTCGAGCCGGTGGTGGACGCGCCGAGGATGGCGTCGACCTCGTCCTGGATGATCAGGCGGCGCGCGAAGGCGTTGGCCTTGTTGGCGTCGCTCGCGTCGTCGTAGAGCACCAGTTCGAGCTTGCGGCCCAGCACGCCGCCGGCGGCGTTGATCTTCTGGACGTCCATCTCCAGCGTCTTCTGCTGCGGGTCGCCCAGGAACGAGGCCGGGCCGGTGGCCGAGACCACGGCGCCGATCCTGATCGGCTTGCCCTGGGCCAGGGCTGGGCCGGCCATCAGTGCCAGGCTGCACAGCGCCAGGGCGGCCAGGGCGCGCCGGGTCAGTCGTTCTTTCATCATGCTTGTCTCCTTTTTCTGCGTCGGTGGAATGAAGAGGGAACAAAGGCGTCAGCCGGCGGGGCGCCTGCGGACGATGCGTATCGGGTGGGCCACGGGCTCGGGCCGGGGCAGCCCCAGCGCCCCGGCCAGCGCACGGCCGTCCGGATCGCCCAGCGCCGCCTTGCGAGCGCTCTGGACACGCATGACGAGGGCGCCGGCCCCGGCCGCCCCCTCGCCGTCGCCGGCGCGGCGCTGCAGGTCGTCGAGGATCGCCGCCAGGCTGCGGTGCCCGCGCTCGCTGGTCTCGCCATAGCCCTTGACCAGGTTGCCGCACAGCGCCACTTCCAGCGCCAGCGCCGGGTCGCGTGCCAGGGCCTCCTGCACGGCCTGCAGCCAGCGCTCGATGGCCTGCTGCTCGTGCACGAAGCGGGACATGCGCCGCCGCAGGGGCCGCAGCGAACGCAGCGCCACCAGCGTCAGGAAGCCGTGCACCGTGTGCGAGCGCAGGTGGATGCCCTTCTGCAGCGCGTGCGCGCGGGCGCCCAGCCTGCGCCGCACCCAGCCCGCCATGCCGACGGGCAGGATCGAGCAGATCTCGTCCAGGCCCGGCTTGAGGAATTCCGTCAGGCGCAGCGGCTCGCCGGCCCTGGCGCCGACCTCCCGCCTCACCTGCGCGAGACGGTCGCTGCGGGTCTTCAGGTCGGCGACGCGGATCACGTCCTCGAAGGCCATCCACAGCGCCAGGTAGCGTGCCGTCTCGCGCGTCACCGGGAACTGCGGATCGCCCACGGGCCGCTCCGCCCTGAGCACGCGCTCGACGCGGTCGAGGTACAGCGCGGCATAGCGCGCGTCCTGGAAGTCGGCCGTGTGCGCCGCGCCGGCCGCGACGACGGCGCGGATGCCTTCGGGCAGGGCGTCGAGCCGCGCGCTCGCCGGCGCCCTGGGATGCACCGGCGGGCTGTCCTGGGCATCGGCGCCCGGCGCCCATTCATAGCCGGCCGCGAAGCCGCGCAGGCTGGCTTCCACCGCCTTGCCCGAGCGGCGGATGGCCGCCTCGCAGACCTCGCGCGGGAAGGGCAGCTGCCCCGAGCGCGCCATGGCGCCGAACAGCACCGTGTTGATCACCGTGCCGTGCTTCTGTGCCAGCGCGCGCATGTCGAACAGGGTGCACTGCCGCGCCATGGCCTGGGCGGCCTCCAGGATGCGCGCACTGTCGTAGCGGCCGTCGCTCATGGCGCTCTTCTCGGACACCGCGAACTCGCGGTGCGTCGAGGCCACCAGCACGGTGCGCTCCGCGCCGACGTAGCCGCTCTGGATGGCGCGGCCGGCTTCCACCAGCTCGGAGGCGGCGACCAGGTCGAGCTGCCCGGGCGTGGGCGTCAGCGAGAGCACGGGCTCGCGCCCGCCCAGTTCGCTGCGCGGCACCGGGAAGATCTCGACGTAGTAGGTCGTGGCGCCGGTGCGCTGCGCGACGCCGGGCACCGAGGTGCTCTGGACCGGGAAGCCCATCTCGGTGGCGGCATCGATCAGCCAGTCGGCCAGCACCCCGCCGCCCTCGCCGCCCATCGCGGCGACGAGCACGCACACCGAACGGGTCGTCATTCGACCTTCACTCCCTGCGCCTTGGCGGTGGCCGTCCAGTGCGCGATCTCCTTCAGCCAGAACGCCTGGAAGGCCTCGGGCGTCGTCGGCGCGGCCTCGACGCCCAGCGTCTCCCAGGCCTTCCTGATCGGGGCGCTCTGCAGCGCGGTGTTGATCGCGGCGTTCATGGCCTTGACCGTTTCGGGCGGCGTCCCGGCCGGCGCCATCACGCCGTACCAGGTGATGGCCTCGAAGCCGGGAAAGCCGCTCTCGGCGACCGTGGGCACGTCGGGGAAGGCCGCGCTGCGCCGGGGCGAGGTGACGGCCAGCGCGCGCAGCTTGCCGCCGCGCACCTGCACCGCGGCCGAGGGCAGCGTCTCGAACATCACCTGCACGTTGCCGCCCACAAGGTCGACGATGCCCGGCGCGCTGCCGCGGTAGTGCACCGGCACCATCGTGATCCCGGCCCGGGAGGCGAACATCTCGCTGGCGATGTGGATCAGGGTGCCGGCGCCGCCGGTGGCGTAGTTCACCTTGTCGGGGTTGGCCTTGGCCCAGGCGACGAACTCGCCCAGCGTCTTCGCCGGATGCTGCGCGTTGACCACGACCATGTTGGGCACGTTGCCGATGTGGGCCACGCCGACCAGGTCGCGCGCCGAGTCGTAGGGCATCTTGGGGTACACGCCCGGCGCGATCGCGTGGTGCACGGCCGCCAGCAGGAAGGTGTAGCCGTCGGGCGCGGACTTGGCGGCGAGGTCGGCGCCCAGCACGCCGCCCGCGCCGCCGCGGTTGTCGACGATCACCTGCTGGCCCAGCAGGGTGGTGAGCTGCGCGGCCAGCGGCCGCGTCAGCGCGTCGAGCGAGCCGCCGGCCGAGGCGGGCACGATCAGGCGCACCGGCTGCTTGTGGGGCCAGCCGTCCTTGGCCATCGCTGCCACGGGCGCCGCGAGGGCAGCCGCCAGGGCGATCAGGTGTCTTCTCTTCATCGTCTGTCTCCTTTCGAGGTACGGGCCGGCGCACCGGCCGGGTGGGCGCCGTGCCCTCAGGCCTTGCCCTTGCCGTGCGAGAGCGGCTCCCTGGCGAGCCGCCGGATGGCGTCCCAGTCGGGCGCGAAGCCCAGGCCGGGCGCGTCGGGCAGGGCCATGCGGCCGCCGGCCGGCTCGGGCAGGTCCCTGAAGATCTGCCGGCACAGCAGCACCGCCACGTGGTGGTATTCGACGAAGCCGCCGTGCGCGAGGCCCGCATGCAGGTGCATGTTGTGGAAGGGCCAGGTCCCGCCGTTGCCGATCGCCACGTTGTGCGCCTGCGCCATGCCGGCGATGCGCAGGCACTGCGTGAAGCCGCCGCTGATGCAGGCGTTGGGCTGCAGCACGTCGAGCACGCCGGCGCGCAGGAAGTCCGCGAAGCGGCTCGCCAGCCCTTCGTTCTGGCCGGCGGCCAGGCCGATGCCGGAGCGCGTGCGCACCTCGCGCAGCGCACCGATGTCGTTGTGCGTCACCGGCTCCTCGAACAGCGTGACGCCGAGCGCCCGGGCGCCCTGGGCCAGCTCCGTGGCGTGCAGCGCGTCGAGGCTGCAGTTGGCATCGATGCCGATGTCGATCTCGGCGCCCACCGCGTCGCGCACGGCGCGGATGCGGCGCAGGTCCTCGGCGATCACCGAGCGCAGCGTGCGCGGCTCGTCGCGGCGGGCCAGCGCGTGCTGTCCCACCGTCATCTTCAGGTGCGTGAAGCCCTGCGCCACCCAGTGGCGCGCCGCCTCGGCCAGCGCGTCGCGCTCGAGGAAGCCGAAGCCGAAGGTCGCATAGACGGGAACGCTGTCGCGCGCCCCGCCCAGCAGCCGCCACAGCGGCTCGGCGGCGGCCTGCGCCTTCAGGTCCCACATCGCGACGTCGAGCGCGGCGATGGCGTGCGAGGCGTAGCCGCTCTGGCCGCGCGGGGTGAGCAGCCAGTAGAGCCTGTCCCAGACCTGCTCGGTGCGGCGCGGGTCCAGGCCCTGCAGCGCCGGCGCCGCGATCTCGTTGACGATGCAGGCCACCACCTCTTCCTCGGTGATGGCGGTGAAGCCGCAGCCAACGAGGCCGGTGTCGGTGTCCACGCGCACGACCACGCAGCTCAGGTTGGTGCGCTTCTTCACGCCGGCGACCTCGACGTCGCAATGCACGTTCAGCGGCGTGGCCGTGATCCGTTCGATCTTCATGATGTCTCCTTCGGGTTCACCGCCTGCGCGGCGGTCGTCTTCTTCAGGTCAGCGCCGCCGCCTCGGGCGTGCGCGCGCTGCCGGCCATCCAGCCGATCACGCGGCTGCGCATGCGGTGCAGGAAGCGCTCCGCCGCGCCGGCGTTCTGCACGATCTCGGCCTTGTAGAAGGACGGGCAGAGCGTGGCGGCGTGGGCGTTCTCGCCGCACAGGCCGCAGCCGACGCAGCCCTGGTTGACGGTGGCGATGGGGTCGGTGCGCAGCGGGCTCGGGTTGGGCTTGATGGTCAGCGACGGGCAGCCGGAGAGCCGGATGCACGAGTGGTCGCCGGTGCACACTGTCTCGTCGATGCCGAAGCGGGTGCGCACCACGCGCTCGCCGTTCTTCAGCTGCTGTGCGATGCGCGGATTGTTGCGCCGCTGGCGCTCCAGCTGGCACTCGCCGTCGGCCAGGATGACCTTCAGGCCCGGCTCCTGCGTGGTCATGGCCTCGCGCAGCGTGGCGACCATGTCGTCCACCTGGTAGCTCGGCACCTTGCGGATCCAGCGCACGCCCACGCCCTGCAGCGCGCGCGCGATGTCCAGCGTGAGCGGCCTGGAGGCCGGCTGCGAGGGCGACGAGGGAATGGCCTGCGTGCCGGTGGCCGAGGTGTAGCCGTTCTGCAGGATGATGAGGACCGAGTCCTGCCCGTTGTAGACGGCGTTGACCACGCCGCTGGTGAAGCCGTTGTGCCAGAAGCCGCCGTCGCCCATGATGCTGACGGTGCGCCGCGACATCAGCGGGCCGACGCCGGACGAGCTGGCGAGGCCCAGGCCGTAGCCCAGCACGGTGCTGCCGGTGTTGAAGGGCGGCAGCGTGCCGAAGGTGTGGCAGCCGATGTCGGCGTTCACGTGCACCTGCCCGAGTTCCTTCTGCAGCAGCTTCATCGCCGCGAACACGGGCCGCTCCGGGCAGCCGACGCAGAAGCCCGGCGGGCGGTTGGGCACCGGCGTGCCCAGCGCCTCGGCCGCCTGCGCCCTGATGGCGGCCAGCGCCTCGTGCTTCGCACCGGCGCCGGCGGCGTCGATGCCGGCGGGCCGCGCCTGCGCCAGGAAGGCCGAGAGGCCGCGCACCATCACCTCGCCGGTGTACTCGCCGGCCAGCGGGAACACGTCCTTGCCGAACACGCGGGTGTCGGCGCCGGCGCGGCGCAGGATCGCGTGCACCGCGTCCTCCAGGTAGTTGGGCTGGCCCTCCTCGACCATCAGCACCGCCCGCTTGCCGGCGCAGAAGCCGATCAGCTCCTCCGGCACCAGCGGATAGACCACGTTCATCACGTAGATCGGCAACTGCGACTGGCCGAACGCATCGGCCAGGCCGAGCAGCTGCAGCGCGCGGATCACGCCGTTGTACAGGCCGCCCGGCACCACCAGCCCGACCTCGCCGACCGGCCCGTCGAACACCTCGTTGAGGCGCTGCGCGCGGATGAAGTCCACCGCCGCGGGCCAGCGCTCCTCGATCTTCTGGCGCTCGTGCTCGTAGATGGACGGCGGCAGGTTGACCTTGCCGTAGTCGAAGGCGGGCACGTCCAGGCCGTTCCGGGTGGAGATGGCGGGCGCGCGGTTGTCCTTGCAGACGAAGTGGCCGTGCACGTGGCAGGCGCGGATGCGCAACTGCAGCATCACCGGCGTCTGGCTGGCTTCGGAGAGTTCGAAGCTCTTCTCCACCGCGTCCACGATCGACGCCAGGTTGGGCCGCGGGTCCATCAGCCAGATCTGCGACTTCATGGCGAAGGCGTGCGTGCGCTCCTGGATGATGCTGGAGCCCTCGCCGTAGTCCTCGCCGAGGATGACCAGCGCGCCGCCGCGCACGCCCGCCGACGCCAGGTTCGACAGCGCGTCGGACGCGACGTTGGTGCCCACCGTGGACTTCCACGTGACGGCGCCGCGCACCGGGTAGTTGATCGAGGCGCCGAGCATGGCGGCCGCGCCCGCCTCGGAGGCCGCCGGCTCGAAGTGGATGCCCAGCTCGTCGAGCAGGCCCTGCGCATCGCCGAGCACGTCGATGAGGTGGGAGACCGGCGCGCCCTGGTAGCCGCCGATGTAGCTCACGCCGGATTGCAGCAGGGCCTTGGTCACCGCGAGGATGCCCTCGCCGTGGAACGCCTCGCCTGCGCCCAGCGAAAGCGATCGGACTTCTGCGCTGAACGAGCGCTCCATGTGTTTCTGTCTCCTTGTGCTCCGGCGGAACGTGGGGTTTCCTTGCCGTGGGCTGAATGCTAGGAACAGACGCACATTCGACAAATCGATTCTGCGTGTGTTACATATCGAAGAAACGAATGAACCCCGATGCACCGCCCGACGCCTCGCGCCTGGACCTGAACCTGGTCCGGGTGTTCGTGGCCATCTACGAGACGCGCAGCGTCACGCTGGCCGGCGACCGGCTGGACCTGACGCAGCCGACCGTGAGCCACGCGCTCGCACGCCTTCGCACCGGCTATGCCGACCGGCTGTTCACGCGCGGCGCCGCCGGGCTCGTGCCGACGGCCCTGTGCGAGCAGCTCTACCCCACGCTCAAGGACGCGCTGATGCGCATCGAGGCGACGCTGGAGGAGACGCGCTCCTTCGATGCCGCGCACTCGACGCGGCGCTTCCGCATCGCCATGTCGGACATCGGGGCGCTGTACTTCACGCCGCCCCTGCTGAAGCGCCTGCAGGCGCTGGCGCCGCACATCCAGGTCGACATCGCGCAGCCCACGCCCGCGCTGCCGGAAGACCTGACGACGGGCGCCGTCGACCTCGCCGTCGGCAACATGCCCGAGCTGCTGCCCAGCACGCGCACGCTGCCGCTCTTCGAGGAGCACTACGTCTGCCTGATGGCCAGGAACCATCCCACGATCGGCAGGAGCATGTCGGTGGAGGACTTCGCGCGCGCCCGGCACGTGCAGGTCAACTCGCCGGCCTCCGGCCACACGCTGATCGACGGCATCCTGGCCGGCCAGGGCATCGTGCGCAACGTCGTGGCGCGCGTGCCGCAGTTCAGCGTGCTGCCCTACCTGGTGGCCGACACCGACCTGCTGGTCGTCCTGCCGGTGCGCGTGGCGCGGCTGTTCGTCGCCCGCGGCGGCATGAAGGCGCTGCCCATCCCCGCGTCCATCCCGCACTTCGAGGTACGCATGCACTGGACCGCGCGCCACCAGGACAACCCGGCCCACCGCTGGATGCGCGAGCAGGTCGCGGCGACGCTCAAGAAGCTCTGACCGCTGCGGCGGCGGGGCAGCGTCGCGCTAGTTGATGGCGGTGCGGCCCAGCTCGACACGGCGCGCGTCGACGATGGCCTGCACGCGCGAGGCCAGCGCGGTGCGGTTGTCCGCCGACAGCTTGCGGAACGCGTTCGCCAGGTGGAAGCGGACGGTGGGGTAGCCCACCTCCAGGCGCCGCGCGATCTGCTTGTCCGGGCAGCCGCAGGCCACCAGCCAGGCCACCTCGGCCTCGCGCTGGCTGAGGCGGGCATGGCGCTGCAGCAGTTCCTCGGCGGTCTGCGTGGCCTGCGCGCAGGGCGCGCCGGCCTGCGCCCAGTGCAGGCGCCCCAGCGCCGCGGCGATGGCCGGCTCGACCATGCGCAGCAGCTCGACCTCGTTGGACTCGAAGTTGCCGCGCTCCGCGCGGCGCCAGATGCGCATGTCGCCGACGCACGCCTCCTTCTCGTGGAAGTAGACGTTGACGCCCCAGTGCATGCGCTCGCGCCGCAGGAAGTCGTTGAAGAACTCCGTGCGCGACAGCACGGGCTGCGTCAGGATCTGGGTGGCCACCGTGGGCCGCCGCCGCTCCATCATGGGGAAGGTCAGCGGATCGACGAAGCGGTAGTAGGCATCCCATTCGCGCAGAAGGGCGGTGGACATGTTCAGCGCCGCGAAGCGCTCGAAGCGTCCCGAGCCCGCATTCCAGACCATCGAGACGTACTGGTCGGCGCCGAGCAGATCGAGCATCGGCAGGGCCAGCGCGTCGCGCAGCGCGTCGCCGTCCGTGGCGTCCGCCAGCAGGCACATCACCTCGCCCAGCGCCCGGGACTGATTGGAAGACAAGTGCATGGCGGGTCTCTAGCAAGGATCGTGCAGGCCGTGGGCGCACGATCTTAGGCAGGTGCCGCCCCGCGCGTATCCGTACTGACCCGAGCAACCCCTAACGATCCTGCTAGGTGTCCGCGGCGAAGGCACTGCCTACGCTTGCGCTCCGATTCCGGAGAAAGCGCTATGGACCTCATTGACTGCACCGCCACCGACGTGCGCGACGCGCTCGCCGGCGGCACAGCCCGCTGCACCGACCTCGTCGACCGATGGATCGAGCGCACGCGCGCCGCCGAGACGCTGAACTGCTATGTCGCGTTCGACGAAGCGGGCCTGCGGCAGCAGGCCCGGGCCGCGCAGGCGCGGCTGGACGCGGGCGAGCGCCTGCCGCTGCTGGGCGTGCCGATCGCGCTGAAGGACAACATCCACGCCGCGGGACTGCCCTGCGGCAACGGCACCCACGCGCTGCACGGGCACGTCGTCGCGAACGATGCCGCGCTGGTGCACCGCCTGCGCGCCGCGGGTGCGCTCATCACCGGCAAGCTGGGCATGCACGAATTGGCCTTCGGCATCTCGTCCAACAACGCCGTGACCGGCGCCGTGCACAACCCCTGGGACGCCTCGCGCATCCCGGGCGGCAGCAGCGGCGGCTGCGGCGCGGCCGTGGCGGCGCGGCTGGTGCCGGCCGCCATCGGCACCGACACCGGCGGCTCGGTGCGCGTGCCGGCGGCGCTGTGCGGCGTGAGCGGGCTGCGGCCGACGGCGGGCCGCGTCGGCGGACAGGGCCTGGCCCCGATCTCGACCACGCGCGACACCGCCGGCCCGCTGGCGCGCAGCGTGGCGGACCTGGCCTTGTTGGACAGCGTGCTCGCGCAAGACGCAACGCTGCTGGCCGACGTACCGCTTCGCGGCCTGAAGCTGGGCCTCCCCCAGGAAATGTTCTGGAGCGACCTGGAGCCGGGCGTCGAACGCAGCGCGCGCGAGGCCCTCGACACCCTGCGCCGCGCCGGCGTGGAGTTCGTCCCGGTGGCCCTGCCCGGCATCGAGGCGCTCGACGCCGAGGTGAGCTTCGTCGTCGCGCTGTTCGAGTTCGTGCGCGACATGACGCGCTACCTCGCCGAGGAAGCGCGCGGCGTGAGCTTCGAGGAAGTGGTGCGCGGCATCGGCAGCCCCGACGTGGCCGCCATCGCCGCGCCGCTGCTCGGCGCAGGCGCCGTGCCCGAGGCGGCCTACGCCCAGGCGCTGCAGGCGCGCCGGCGCCTGCAGGCGCTGTACCGCGACGCCTTCGCCGCCAGCGGGGTGCCGGCCCTGGTGTTCCCGACCACGCCGGCCACCGCCGCGCGCATCGGCGACGACGAGACCGTCATGCACAACGGCCGCGCCTGCCCCACCTTCGCGACCTTCATCCGCAACACCGATCCGGGCAGCAACGCCGGCATCCCGGGCCTGTCGCTGCCCATCGGGCTGGCGGGCGGGCTGCCGGCCGGCCTCGCGCTCGACGGGCCCGCCGGCAGCGACCGGCACCTGCTGGCGATCGGCCGCGCCGTCGAGGCGGCCCTTCCCCCCATGCCGCCGGCGCCCGTGCGCTGAGCCGGCCTCCTCCCATTCCCTTCCCCCTTCCAGGAGCACACGATGGACCGCCGCCACTTCCTCCAGTCCGCCACCGCTGCCACGGCCGTCGCCGCGCTGCCGCGCGCCTGGGCCGCCAGCCCGCTCAAGGTGGCCGTCATGACCACGCTGAGCGGGCCGGCCGGCCTGTTCGGCCCCTCCTCCAAGGCCTGCGCCGAACTCGCGGCGGAGACCATCAACGCCCGCGGCGGCATCCTGGGCCGCAAGCTCGAACTGCTGTTCGGCGACGCCGGGCTGGCGCCCGCCGAGGCCTCGCAGGCCGCGCTCAAGCTGTGGAAGGGGTCGGGCGCGGGCGCCGTGATCGGCATGCACGACAGCGCCGTGCGCGGCGCGCTGGTCGGCCTGTTCAAGGGCCAGGTGCCCTACTTCTACACGCCCGTCTACGAAGGCGGCGAGTGCGCCAGGGGCACCTACATGAACGGCGAGACGCCCCAGCAGCAGCTTCAGCCGGTGATCCCCTGGATCGCCGCCGAGCGCAAGCCGAGCAAGTGGTACCTGATCGGCAACGACTACATCTGGGGCCGCAACACCAACGCCGCCGCCAAGGGCTACATCGCCCAGACCGGCGCCAGCGTGGTGGGCGACGAGTACCTGCCCTTCACCGTCGACAACTTCGACGCCAGCCTGGCGCGCATCCGCGACAGCGGCGCCGACGCCGTGCTGGTCTCGCTGGTGGGCGGCGCCTCGGTCGGCTTCAACAAGGCCTTCGCCAGCTTCGGCCTGGCCGACAAGGCGCTGCGCCTGGGCACGCTGATCGAGGAGAACACGCTGGCCGGCATCGGCCTGGCCAACGCGAAGAACCTCTATTCCAGCGCCGGCTACTTCGCCAACATCGAGACGCCGACGGCCAGGGACTTCGCGCAGGCCTACGCCAGGCGCTTCGGCCCGCAGGCACCGGCCCTCAACGGCCTGGCCGAGTCCACCTACGAGGGCTTCCTGATGCTGGAGGCGATCGCGAAGAAGGCCGGTTCGCTGGACGTCGCCAAGCTGGAGGCCGCCAGCGAGGGCGCCGGCTACGACGGCCCGCGCGGCGCCGTGACGATGAAATCGCGCCACGTGGAGCAGGACGTCTACGTGGCCGACGTCGATGCCAAGGGCTTCCGCGTGGTCAAGACCTTCCCGCGCGTGAGCTCCGGCCAGAGCTGCAAGGTGTGAGGCCGTGGACGCCAGCCTTCTCCTGCACGGCCTGAACATCGCCTACGAGCTGGCGACGCTCACGCTCACCACGCTCGGCCTGGCCGTGGTCTTCGGCCTGCTGGGCGTGTTGAACATGGCGCACGGCGAGTTCGTGATGATCGGCGCCTACTGCGTGGTGACCGTGCAGCAACTCGGCTGGCCGATCGTCGCGGCCTTCCCGCTGGCCGTGGCGGTGTGCGCCGCGCTCGGCTGGGCGGTGGAGCGCTGGCTGGTGCGGCCGCTGTACGCACGCCCCTTCGACACGCTGCTGGCCACCTGGGCGCTGGCGATGCTCATGCGCAAGACGGTGGAGGCGATCTGGGGCAAGGGCTACCGCAACGTGGAGAGCAGCCTCGCCACGCCGATGGCCATCGGCGCCACCCAGTACCCGGTCTACCGTATCGGCCTGATCGTGCTGGCCGTCGTGCTGATGGCCGCGCTGTACGTGTGGTACCGGCGCAGCACGGCCGGGCTGCGCGTGCGCGCGATGACCGGCAACCCCGTGCTCGCGCAGGCCCTGGGCATCGACACGCGGCGCCTCGCATCGCAGACCTTCGTCGTCGGCGTGGTGCTGGCGGGCGCGGCGGGCGTGCTGCTGGCGCCGCTGGTGCGCATCGAGCCGGGCATCGGCGTGGACTATCTGCTCGACGCCTTCTTCGTCCTGGTGGTCGGCGGCCTGGGCAGCCTGGGCGGCCTGCTCGGCGGCGTCGGGGTGATCGGCGGCTCGCAGGCCGTGGTCAGCAGCATCTCGGGCCAGACCAGCGGCTATGCCGTGGTGCTGGTGATCTCCATCCTGTTCCTGTGGCTCAAGCCCGATGGCCTCTTCTCTCGCCGCTGACGACGCGGGCACGCGGCCGCGCCGCGCGGCCGGCCGCGCGCTCTGGCCCGCCGCGGCGCTGGCCGCCGGCCTGGCGCTGGTGCCGGTGCTGGGCAGCGACTTCCTGGCCTACCAGATCGCGCTGTTCCTGATCTACGGCATCGCGACGCAGGGCGTGGCGCTGTGCTGGGGCCGCCTGGGCTTCCTGCCGCTGGGCCATGCGCTGTTCTTCGGGCTGGGCGCGTACCTGGCCGGCGGTTCGCTCAAGGCGGCAACGGCGCAGCCGCTGTGGCTGCTCGGGCTGGCGGCCGCGCTCGCGCTGCCGGCCGCGCTGGCCTGGTGCGTCGCGCGGCTGGTCTTCGCGCGCAGCCTGCGCAGCGGGCCGTACTTCTCGCTCATCACGCTGGCGATGACCATGCTCGGCTTCCTGGCCGCACAGCAGTGGAGCAGCGTGACGGGCGGCTTCAACGGCCTGGGCGACATCCCCGAGCTGCCGGGCCTGGACCGCTACGGCACCTTCTACTGGCTGGTCGCCGCCATGGCCGTGCTGTCCACCGCCGTGCTGGGCGTGCTGATCCGCCGCCCGCTCGGCGTGCTGTGGACGGCCATCGCCCAGGGCGAGGACCGGATGCAGCTCTTCGGCTACGCCACCGACCACATCAAGGCCAACGCCTACGCGCTGTCGGCGCTGCTCGCGGCGCTGGCCGGCGCGCTGTTCTCGCTGCACCAGGGCATCGTCACGCCGCAGGCGATGAGCTTCGTGCTCTCGACCGAGTTCGTGATCTGGGCGGCGGTGGGCGGCAAGTCGAGCCCGCTGGGCGCGATGCTGGGCGCGGTGCTGGTCGGCTATGCCTCCTCGGAGCTGCGCGACCACTTCGCCTACTGGGAGGTGCTGGTCGGCGCGCTGTTCATCGCCGTGGTGCGCTTCCTGCCCGAAGGGCTGGCCGGCCTGGCGGCCGCGCGCGCCGCCCGGCTGCTGGCCTATGCGCCGCCCGCGCCTTCGCCGGCGCCCGCCTCGCGCGCGCCGCGGGAGGTGCCCGACCTGCGCTGCGAGGACGTGCGGTGCAGCCAGTCGGGCGTGCGCATCCTCGACGGCCTGAGCTTCTCGCTCGGCGGCCCCGGCATCCGCGCCGTGATCGGCCCGAACGGCGCCGGCAAGACCTCGGCCTTCAACGCCATGACGGGGCGGCTGCCGGTGCGCGGCGGCCGCATCCGGCTGGCCGGGCGCGACATCACGGGCAGCGTCGCGTGGCAGGTGGCGCGCCGCGGCGTGGGCCGCAAGCTGCAGATCCCCACCGTGTTCCCCGATCTCGATGTGGCGCAGAACCTCCAGGTCGCGCTCTGGGCCGGGCGGCTGCGCGGGCCCGACGCGCTGCGCACCGCGGCCTTCGGCTGGCGCACGCCGCTGCTGGACGACCTGCTCGGCCGCTTCCCGGAACTGGCGCGGCAGCAGGACACGCCCGCCGGCCGCCTCTCGCAGGGGCAGCGCCAGGCGCTGGAGTTCGTCATGACGATGCTGCCCGAGCCGCACCTGGTGCTGCTCGACGAGCCCTGCGCCGGCCTGTCGCCGGCCGAGACGCACCGGATGATCGAGGTGATCCGCCATGCGATCGACCGCGTGGGCGCCGCGGCGCTGCTGATCGAGCACGACCTGGCGGCCGTCTCGGCGCTCGGCGGCGAGGTCTTCGTGCTGCACCAGGGCCGGCTGCTCGCGCAAGGTTTCCTGGCGGCGATCCAGGCCGACCCGGCGGTGCGGGCCGTGTACGCGGGAGCGAGGAAATGACGCCGGGCACCCTGCACTTCAGCGACGTCGCCTGCGGCTACGGCGACACCATCGTCGTGCGCGGCGTCTCGGGCGAGGTCGCCCCCGGGCAGGTGCTGGGCGTCCTGGGGCGCAACGGCGTGGGCAAGAGCACGCTGATGAAGGCCCTGGCCGGCTTCCTGCCGCTGGCGGGCGGGTCGGTGCGCTGGGGCGGGCGGGACCTCGCGGCGCTGCCGCCGCACGCGCGGCTGGGCGCGGGCATCGCCTATGCGCCGCAGGAGAACGTCGTGTTCGGCGAGCTGAGCGTCGACGAGAACCTGTGGCTTCACGTGCGCGGGCGGCGCGACGGCCGCTACCGGTCCCTGCTCCAGGCCTTCCCGCGGCTGGAGGAAAGGCGCCGGCAGCGCGCCGGCTCGCTCAGCGGCGGCGAGCGCAAGCTGCTGTCCTTCGCGCGCACGCTGGCGCTGGGTGCGCCGCTGTCGATGCTCGACGAGCCCACCGAAGGCGTGCAGCCGGAGAACATCGACCGGATGGCCGCCCTGGTCAATGAAGCGGCCGGCACCGGCCGCGGCTTCGTCGTGGTCGAGCAGAACCTGAGCTTCCTGGAGGCCGTCGCCACGCACATCCTGGTGCTCGACCACGGCGAGCCGGTGCTCGCCGGCGACATGCGCGCGCTGGACCGCGACGCGCTGGAACGGCACCTGGTGGTGTGAGGCCGGGCGCCTGCGCAGGCGCGGGGTGATCGGTACGATCCGGCCTTCCCGGCCGCCTACCGCATCAGATGAGTGCCACCGCCCCCACCCGCTACGAGCAGCTCGCCGACGACATGGCCCAGGCCGTCCGCGAAGGGCTGCTCAAGGCGGGCGACCGGCTTCCGTCGGTGCGCCAGACCTGTCAGCGGCGGGGCGTGAGCCCGTCGACCGTGTTCCAGGCCTACCGGCTGCTGGAGGCGCGCGGGATCATCGAGGCCAGGCCCAGATCGGGCTACTACGTGCGCGCGCACAAGCGCCCGCTGCGCGCCGCGCCGCTGGCCGCGGTGCCCCGGCCGGAGGCCACCGAGGTGGCCGTCAGCGCACTGGTCTTCGACATCCTGGAGTCCACGCGCGACCCCGCGGTCGTGCCGCTGGGCTCCGCTTTCCCGGCACCGGGCCTGTTCCCGCTGGACGAACTCGCCCGCGCCGGCACGCGGGCCATGCGCAGGCTGCGGCCCGAGCAGATCACCACCGCCCTGGCCGTGGGCGACGAGGGGCTGCGCCAGGCGCTGCGCCGGCGCTACGCGCTGCAGGGCGTGCCCCTGGCGGGCGACGAGCTGGTGGTCACCAACGGCGCGATGGAGGCGCTGAACCTGTGCCTGCAGGCCGTCACGCGGCCCGGCGACATCGTGGTGGTGGAGTCGCCCACCTTCTACGCCAGCCTGCAGGCGCTCGAACGCCTGGGGCTGCGCGCCGTCGAGGTCGCCACCGACCCGCAGGAAGGCGTGGTGCTCGACGATCTGGCGCGCCTGCTGGTGCAGCACAGGGTGGCGGCCTGCTGGTTCATGCCCAACCTGCAGAACCCGCTGGGCGCGCTCATGCCCGCCGCGCGCAAGCGGGCCCTGGTCGAGCTGCTGGCGCGCCACGGCGTGCCGCTGATCGAGGACGACGTGTACGGCGAGCTGTACGCGGACGTGCGCCGCCCGCCGCCGGCCAAGGCCTTCGACCAGGCCGGCCTGGTGCTGCACTGCGGCTCCTTCTCCAAGTGCCTCGCGCCCGGCTACCGGGTCGGTTGGGCGGCCGCCGGGCGTCATGCCCCGCAGGTGCTGCGGCTGAAGACGATGACCTCGCTGGCCACCTCGCTGCCGCCCCAGCTCGCCATCGCCGAGTACCTGGCCCAGGGCAGCTACGACCGCCACCTGCGCCGGCTGCGCGCGGCGCTCGCCGCCGAGCAGCAGCGCACCCGGCGCCTGGTCGAGCGCTACTTCCCGGCCGGCACGCGCGTGACGCTGCCCGAGGGCGGCTACTTCCTCTGGCTCGAGCTGCCGCGCGGCATCGACGCCCTCGAACTGCACCACCGGGCCATGGCGGCCGGCATCAGCACCGCACCCGGCGTGCTGTTCTCGGCCGACCGGCGCTTCACCCACCACCTGCGGCTGAACGCCGGCCACCCGGGCGATGCCCGCATCGACCCGGCGCTGCGCATGCTCGGGCGGCTGGCCGGCGCGATGCTCTAGACCACGCCCTCATCGCGCAGTCGCTCTATCGCCTCGGACGTCAGGCCCAGCTCGGCGCGCAGGACCTCGTCGGTATGCTCGCCCAGGCGGGGCGCGGCCTGGCCATAGACGATCGGTGTGCCCGAGTAGCGGATCGGATTGGCCACGCCCGGTGCCTGCACGCCCGCGCCGTGCGGCAGCGAGAGCTTCAGGCCGCGATGCCGCACCTGCGGGTCCTCGAAGACTGCCTCCAGGTCGTTGATTGGCCCGCAGGGAACGTTGGCCGCCTCCAGCAGCGGCACCCACTCCTGCATGGTGCGGGCGAGCATGGCCTCGGCAATCAGCGGCACAAGCACCTCGCGGTTTCGGCTGCGCTGCGCCGATATGCTGAAGCGGCTGTCGGTGGCCAGCTCAGGCAGGCCGATGAGCGAAGCGAATGCCGCGAACTGTGTGTCGTTGCCGACCGCGATGATCACGTCGCCCTGCTTGCAGCGGAACACCTGATAGGGAACCATGTTGGAGTGGCCGTTGCCCAGCCGCTGAGGTACTTGGCCCGAGAGGAAATAGTTCATCACAGCGCAACCAGTGACGTTGACCAGGCAGTCCAGCAACGCGATGTCGATGTGTTGGCCCTTGCCGCTGATGTTGCGGTGCTCGAGCGCGCCCAGGATCGCCGTGCTGGCGTAGATGCCGGTGACAACGTCAGTGATCGGGATGCCGGTCTTGAGCGGACCTCCGCCGGGTTCGCCATCGGGCATGCCGGTGATGCTCATGAGCCCGCCCATGCCCTGGAAGATGTAGTCGTAGCCGGGCAGTGGCGCGTACGGGCCGCTTTGGCCGAATCCGGTGACGGAGCAGTAGACCAGACGCGGGTTGTCACGGCGCAGCGACTCGTAGTCCAGTCCGTAGCGCGCGAGCGTGCCGACCTTGTAGTTCTCCACGAGCACATCGCAGCCGGCAGCCAACTGGCGCACGATCTCCTGGCCGCGCGGGGTGGAGATGTCCAGCGTCAACGATTTCTTGCCTCGATTGGCACTCAGGAAGTAGGCGGCGTCGCGCGTGTCCCGGCCCTCCGCGTCCTTGAGGAAGGGCGGGCCCCAGGCGCGCAGGTCGTCGCCGGCACCCGGGCGTTCGACCTTGACGACGTGTGCGCCCATGTCGGCCAGAATCTGCGTGGCCCAGGGGCCGGCCAGCACGCGCGTGAGGTCCAGAACCTTGATGTGTTCAAGTGCTTGTTTCATTCGTAGTGTCGATGAGGGACGCCGCCAAGGGCTTGCGAGAGGTAGCGCGCCGCTTCGTCGATGGCCGCGTCGGCCGCTTCCAGGCGACCAGTGAAGAGTTGGAAGGCATGAGGCATGTCGTCCCACAGGCTCAAGCGGGTCTGCACGCCGGCCGCGTTGGCGCGTTCAGCCAAGGCATGAGCGTCGTCCAGCGGAACCTCGGCGCGGCCTGCCTGGATCAGCAGCGGCGGCAGCCCGTCCAGCGCGGCGTGCAGCGGTGAAACCTCGGGGGCTTCGGGCTGTCCCGACCGGCCGAGGTAGGTGCGTGCCATGCGCAGGATCGTGGCGCGCTGGGTAACTGGATCAGTGGCCGCGTTCGCCTCGTAGCTGGCGCCACCGGCCTGCAGATCGACCCAGGGCGACATCAGCGCGGCTGCGCGGGGCAACGCTTGGCTGGCATTGCGCAGTTGGGTCATCAGCAGCACGGCCAGCGCGCCGCCGGCGGAATCTCCGCACAGCGCGATGCGACCGGGCGCGAGTCCCTGCGCGCACAACCACGCATAGGCGGTGGCGGCGTCCTCCAGGGCTGCCGGCTGGCGGTGCTCGGGCGCCAGGCGATAGTCCACGCCCAGCACCGCGCAGCCTGAGTGCGCCGACAACCGGGCCATCAGGTTGTGATGCGAAATGTGCGAGCCGATCTGGTATCCGCCGCCATGGAGAAAGAGGATGACCGCCTCGCGCGTGGCGCCAGGCGCCTCGATCCAGAAGGCCGGCACGCCGTCGGCATCAACGGCCGTGACCGTTGCCGGTGGGCGTGGCTCAGCGAAGAAGGCATTCCAGTCGCGGCGGATCTGCTCGATGGTGGTATCGGCCCCCCAACCAGCGTAGAGCTGGCCCAGGGCCGCGCGCACCTCCTGAAGCTGCGCGTTCATGGAATTCATAGACTGGAGCGCGCGGCGGCCTGAATGGCCTGGCCCAGGCCTTCGGTGCGCTGCCGCTGAAAGCCTTCGGAGAGGTGGCTTAGCTGGTGCGTGTCGAAGTGAGCGTCGATGGCGCTGCGCAGGCCTTGCATGTCCAGCCCGCGATTGATAGAGCGCTTGACCAGCCGGAGCGCGAACGGGTCGCATTGCGCGATGCGCGCGGCCATGCGATCGACTTCTGCTTGCACTTCAGCGCGTGGAACGACGCGATTGACCATGCCGATGGCGAGAGCCTCCTGCGCCGACATGCGTCCCCCCAGGTAGAGAAATTCCTTGGCTTTGCGCGCCCCCATCACCCACGGATGGATCATGACTTCCACGGCCGCGGTAGCCAGCGTCTGGCACACCGGATCAGAAAAGAAGGCGTCGTCGGAGGCGACGACCAGGTCACACATGTTGGCGACCATGAAGCCGCCGGCGATGCAGGCGCCACTCACCTGCGCAATGGTAGGTTTGGGGCAGTCGTGGATGTTCATCGCGTAGCCGAGGTAGTAGCGCTCCTCGAACGCCCAGCGTTGCTCGACGGTGAAGTTGCTGCGCTTGAGCGCAGCCTCCTTCAGGTCGTGGCCGGCCGAAAAGTGATCGCCCTTGCCGTCGATCACGATCACCTTGACAGAATCGTCGCGTACGGCGCGCTGCAGCGCGTGATCCAGTTCTTCCAGTAGTCCCTGGCTTTCGGCGTTGCGCGCCTGCGGGCGGTTGTGCGAGAGTCGGGCCACGCCTTCGCCGGTGCGGTATTCGATCAGCTCGTAGTTGGATGGTGTGGTCATCGGTTTTCCTCTCCCAGGTTTACCAGGCACGCAGCGCGCGCCATTGATCGTCGGTGCCGAGCGCGGCGCGGTCGGCGTCGTAGCCGAACAGCCATTCCTGCTGTGGCAGAAAGGTTCCGCTGTACTGGGCGTCGTACTTGCGGAATTTGGTGTTGCGCTGCGCGACCTCGTCCGGATCGCTCATGTGGAAGCGCTTCTCGGCCACGCGCGACTGGGCCTGAACGCGAGCCGTGCGGTCCATGCGCAGCGACTGGTAGCGCTGCAGGGCCGCGCCGAGGTCGCCGCCGGAGCGTTCGAGCAGGCGCGCGAGAACCCAGGCGTCTTCCATGCTCTGCACTGCGCCCTGCGCGTGGTAGGGCAGCATGGCATGCGCGGAGTCACCCAGTAGCGCGATGCGACCGTTGACCCACGTGGGCAGAGGTTCTCGGTCGTAGAGAGCGGTGACGAAAGGTTTGCGTGTGAGCGCTATTAGCTGCGTCACCTCGGAATTCCAGCCGTCGTACTCCTTGAGGACTTCCTCGACTGTGGCCGTGGCCGACCACGATTCGCGGCGGTTGCCCGGAGAGCTGCCGATGCAGATCCAGTTGAGCTTGGTGCCGCCCGAGACGTAGTAGATGACGGCGCTGCGCTCAGGCCCGAGCCAGAGGTGGGCGCTCGGCGCGATGCCCAGGTGACGCGCGGCATCCGCGTCGACGATGCCACGCCAGGCCACGCAGCCAGAGGCCTGGGGCTTGTCGGCCTGGAAGAAGCGTGTGCGCACCAGCGAGTGGATGCCGTCCGCTCCCACCAGGATGTCGCCGTGAACGGCGGTGCCGTCGGTCAACGTGGCGTGCACACCCTGCGCGTCCTGCGATACGTCGGCGATGCGACTCCCCAGGCGGAGGTTGGCAGGCTCCAGGCGCTGCGTGATGACGCCCAGCAGATCGGCGCGGTGCGCATGGTAGTAAGGTGCGCCGAAGTGGCGCTCGATCTGCGGCATGAGCGGGTTGCGCATCAGTGCCTCGCCAGTCTTCCAGTCGCGATAGACGAGATCGCGCGGCTGGAAGGCCACTGTGCGCAGCGCGTCATGCACGCCCAGGTGCTGCAGCACGGCCACCCCGTTGGGGCTGAGCTGTACGCCAGCACCAACTTCCTCCAGCCGGGGGGCCTGTTCCAGCACCACGTGCTCGATATTGAACTTCTGCAGCGCCAGGGCGAGCGCCGCCCCGCCAATGCCGCATCCTGCGACTATGACTCGCATATCTATCCTTCGAGAGTTATGAGGCCGCCCGGCGGGCCGCCCCGGGAGAGCGACGGTGGCTTACTGTGGTTGCAGTCCAATCGCCTGGATGATGGGCCCGGACTTGTCGAGCTGATCCTTGATGAAGCTCATGAGCTGGGCGTTGGAGACGTTCCAGGGCTCAGCCCCGCGGCTGCGCAGGAAATCCACAAACGCTGTGGCCGTCGTCGCCGCGCGCGTAGCGTCTTCCAGTTTCTTCATGACCGACGTGGGTGTACCCGGCGGGGCGAAGAAGGCGATCCACACCGGCATGCCGGAGTTCTTGGAGCCCGCCTCTACCGTGGTCTGCACGTCGGGGAAACTGTCCAGCCGCGCGTCCTGTAGTACGCCCAGCGCCTTGAATTCGCCACTGCGCATGCGCGACTGTGCCGAGAACAGCGTGATGTAGGCCACCTCGATTTCGCGTGCCTTGAGTGCCAGCAGGCCGGGTGCATCGCCCCGGTAGGGCACGTGCGTGATGTCCAGGTCCAGATCGCTCTTGAAGATCTCCATGCCCAGGTGCGCGCTGGTGCCGATGCCGAACGAGCCGTAGTTCAGCCGTCCGGGGTTGGCTTTGACGTACTTCACGAACTCGGTCATCGAGTTGGCGGGGAAATCCGGCCGCGCCAGTAGCACCGTGGGCGCCGTGTTGATCGGCGCGATCGGCTGCAGTTTGTCGATCTGGAAGCTCAGATTCTGGTAGAGGTGCGGCGCAACCGTGAATCCGGTGTTGGAGCCCAGCAAGATGGTGTAGCCGTCAGGCGTGGCCTGGGCTACCGTCTGCATGGCCACGATGTGGCCCGCGCTGGGCTTGTTCTCGATGATGACCTGCTGACCCAGCCGCTCCGCCATGCCCAAGGCGGCCTGACGAGCGATGACGTCTGTGATGCCGCCTGGCCCGAAGGGCACGATGAGCCGGATCGGCTTGTTCGGATAGGTATCGGCATTCGCCGAAAAAGCCGTGGCCGCAACCAGGGCTGTGGCGGCCAGCCGTGTGATGAGTCGTTTCATGGCGTTGTCTCCTTGGGACCCGGATGCTAGGTCCGGTGCGCATCAACGACGTCTCGGGTTTGGATATGCTGCATGTTGTTTTGACATGCAGAACAAGAATTCGAAGTGCGTCTATGGAGCAAGTCGATGGGTGAGATGGATGTGAAATCGAGAGGCGGCGACCGGCAGTTCGCCACCACGCTGGCGCGTGGACTGGAGATACTCCGCTGCTTTACACCCGAGCGCCCGGTGCTGGGCAATCGCGAGTTGGCGGACCTCACGGGCCTGTCCAAGCCCACGATCTCGCGCTTCAGCTATACCCTCACCGAGCTGGGTTATCTGCGCGTGGATCGCACCTCCGGCAAGTATCAGCTAGGCACGGCCGTGCTCACCCTTTCTTACCCGCTGCTGGCCAACATCCCGCTGCGACAGGTGGTGCGCCCCCAAATGCGTGAACTGGCCGAACGCCTGGGCGGATCGGTATCGCTATGCATGCGCGAGCGCCTGAAGCTTGTGTACGTCGAGACCAGCCGATCCCGGTCACTGCGCGCACAGCGCTACTCGGACATCGGCATGTCCCACCCGATCATTGCCACTGCCAATGGCCGCGCCTACTTGGCTGCTTGCACGGCCGAGGAACGCACCACGCTGCTCAACGAGATTCGTGTGAAGACGCCCGACCACTGGCTCAAGTGGGGCGCGGCAGCCGAGGAGATGATGGCGTTTTGCCAGGACAACGGCTTCGCCTACTCGCATGGCGAATACCGGCCTGACGTGGCCACGGTCGGTGTCCCATACCGCCCAGCCACTGGCGGCGAGTTGTATGTCTTCAACTGCGTGCTGGCCTCGTACGCTGTCAAGCCCGGCCAACTCGAACGGGAGGTCGGACCGGCTTTGTTGGCCATGGTGACCGACCTGTCCTACGTCTGAGATTGGTCGAACACTGGGTGTCCGGCCGGACGCTCAGGCGAGGAGGCGGTAGACGACCGGCACCATCACCGCCGTCGCGACGCCGTTCAGGCACATCGCCAGCGCGGCGAAGCCGCCGGCGACGGGGCTGGTCTGCATCTCGCGCGCCAGGCCGATGGCATGCGCCGTCAGGCCGGCGGCGAAGCCGCGGACGCGGTCGTCCCGGATGCGCATCCAGCGCAGCAGCGGCTCCGAGAAGATGGCGCCGGCCACGCCGGTGACGGCGACCGCCAGCGCGGTGATGGACGCCTGCCCGCCGAAGCGCTCGGCCACCGGCATGGCGATGGGCATGGTCGCGGACTTGGGCGCCAGCGACGCCACCAGCGAGGCGCCCGCCCCCAGCACCCAGGCCAGCCCCATGGCCAGGGCGATCGCCGTCGCGCCGCCGACCAGCAGCGTGGCCGACAGCTCGCGCCAGACGGAACGCAGCCGCTGCAACTGCACGAACATGGGCACGGCCAGCGCCACCGTCGCCGGGCCGATCAGCGAGCGCAGCAGCCCGGTGGACTGCGCATAGACCGGATAGGGCTCGTCCAGCAGCGCGAGCAGCGCCATGATCAGCGCGGCGCCCGTCGCCACGGGGATCAGGAAGGGATGCGCGTTGCGCCAGCGGTAGATCTTCAGGGCGAGCACATAGACCAGGACGGATGCCGCCGACCAGGCCAGCACCTTGGCGATGCCGGGCGTCATCCCGCCGACGCCCCGGACGCGGCCGCGCGGCCGTGCAGCAGCCGCTGCAGCAGCGCCGCCGTCACCACCAGCGTCAGCGCCGTGCCGAGCAGGCACGACACCATGAACGGCAGCCAGTGGCCCTGCAGCATGTCCAGGTGGTCGAGCACGCCGGCCACCACCGGCATGAGGAACAGCATGATGTGCCGGAGCAGGCCGCCCGCCGCCAGGGCGATGGGCCGGGGGACGCGGCCCATCGCGACGAGCGCCGCCAGCAGCAGCAGCATGCCCACCAGCGCGCCCGGCAGCGGCAGCGCGAAGCGCGCGACGGCCGCGTCGCCGGCCTTCTGCAGCAGCAGCAGGATGGCGACGCCGAGGCAGAACTGGGCGGCGGCGGCGAGCCAGCGCAACGGAGAAGGTCGGGAGCGGGTTTCGGTCATGGGGAAGGAGTGTGCACGCCTGCCCAGCTTGCCAGTTCGGCGCAGCCGCATGCGACGCACTTCGCGCGCCGGATCGGGCCGATCTGATACGGCCGCGCGGACCCGCTTAGACTCGGCGGCATCCCCCGCTGCCCGCCGCCGCAAGCCATGCGCCCATTCCATCGCCTGACTTCCGCCGCCCCGGCCCGCACGCCGTGGCCCGCCGCGCTGCTGCTCGCGCTGTGCGCCTGCCTGCTGGCCGCCTGTTCCACGGCGCCGGGGCCGCGCCGGCCGACAGTGCCGCGCGCCGCCGTCTACCCGCCGCTCACGTCCGCGCAGGCCGACGACATCGCCATCCACGCGCTGGGCCTGGTAGGCACGCCCTACCGCTACGGCGGCAACACGCCCGAGGGCGGCTTCGACTGCAGCGGGCTGATCGGCTACGTCTACAGCAGCCGCGCCGGCCGGGCGCCGCCGCGCACCGTGGCGCAGCTCGGCAGCTTCGGCGAGCCGGTGCGCGCCGACGAGATCCGCACCGGCGACCTGGTGCTCTTCGGCCGCGGCCGGCCCACGCACGCGGGCATCTACGTGGGCGAGGGCCGCTTCGTGCACGCGCCCTCCACCGGCGGCACGGTGCGGCTGGACACACTGGCCGGCATCTACTGGTCGAAGCAGCCGCTGGAAGTGCGGCGGCCCTGAGCGCGCCCGTCTTGCTCCTCGCCCCTTTCGGGAAAGGGAGCAAGAAACTCTCAAGAAAACGCCGGGCCGCCCCAAGTTTTCTTGCCCCCCGCGGGGGGCGGGCTGGGCGCAGCCCGGCCCTGGGGGCACTCAATACTTCTTGCCGAAGTTCGCCGCGATGCGCTGCTTGAGGTAGTCGCCCGCGGTGATGGGCGGGTACTTGCCCGAGGGCGACTCGATCAGCGCGTCGCGGTTCGCCTGGCAGAAGAAGGCGATGCTGTAGCGCGGCCCCATGTATTCGCCCGGCTGCGGGTTGCGCACACGGTGGAAGTTGCTGGGCAGCCGGTCGTCGCTCCAGCGCATGAGCATGTCGCCGATGTTGCAGGTGATGACGTCCTCGTCGGGCGGGATCGACGTCCACTCCTGCTTCTCGAACTCGGCCCCCGGGCACACCTGCAGGCCGCCCTGCCCCTGGCGCTGGTAGAGGATGGTCAGGCAGTCGAAGTCGGTGTGCGCGCCGGCGCGCCACAGGTCGAGCTTGTCCTGCGCCTCGGGCGGGATGGCGTAGTAGTGCAGCAGGCGCAGCGTGCTCTGGTACTCGGGGCTGGCCTTGTCGTGCGCGCGGGTGAAGAAGTCCTCGTCGAAGCCCAGCTTCAGCGCGAAGCAGGACAGCACCTTCATCCCGACCTCCCAGCTCTTCTGCTCGAAGTCGAGCATCGCCGCCTTGAAGCCGGGCAGTTCTTCCTCGGTCGGGAACAGCCTGCCCATCAGCGGCAGCGTGATCTGGTAGCTCTCCTTCTGGTCGGCGGTGCCGGTGGAAGGGCGCACCTGCGCCTTGCTCTCCCAGCCGGCGTTGTTGGCCAGCGGGTACTGCGCCTTCACGCTGTCGGGCAGCGCGAAGAAACGCTCGGCCTCGCGAAAGGCGCCGCGGATGGCCTCCAGCGGCAGGCCGTGGTCGGTGAGCTGGAAGAAGCCGACGTCGACCGCGGCGTCCCACAACTGGTCGGCGATCCCGGCGCGGCGGCGCTCGAAGTCGGCCAGGCTGATGCGGCGCACTTCGCGCGCAGTGGTTTCCGAGCCCATCGCGCCCATGCGCGATTCCTTGCTCAGTTCGTGGAGGGTGTGGGTGGCAGAAGAGTTCATGGCGAGCGACCGGTCTGGTGTGGTTCGGGTGGAGGACGGACCACCCGGCGCCCGGCAGCGTGCGCTCCGGGACGCCGGGCGCCCGGAGAGCAATGACCCCCGGCGACCTGCGCCGGTGCACGCTTCTACTCTCGCCCTCCTTCTTGCAAGTTCCACGCCCGCGTATTGCACGCCCGCGGCGCCGGGGGCCGGGCAGCGGCGCGCCGATTTGATGCGCGCCGGCCTCAAGACGGTGCAGCACGGGCCGCCGGACGCCGCCTCGGGACGGCACGGAACCTGCTCGCACTCCAGCCACGAGTAGAAGCGTTCAGCGGCCCGGCCTGCCGGCAGCCGCCCGGAAATTGCTCTGGATGACCCGCGCTGCGCGGCCCGCGTGGCGCGCCCTGCGCACACCTGTGTCTTCACGGAGTTCCACCACCATGCTTCCCCGCCGCTCCCTCCTGCGCGCCGCCGGCGCCACCGCCTCCCTGCTCGCCGCCGCGCCCTTCGTGCGCGCCCAGGGCTCGCTGCAGAAATTCAGGTTCAACCTCGGCTGGAAGGTCGAGGCCACCGCCGCCGGCTTCCTGCTGGCGCACCAGCGCGGCTATTACAAGGACGCGGGCCTGGACGTCGCCATCGACACCGGCAACGGCTCGGCCGCCGCCATCAGCCTGGTGGGCAGCGGCGCCTACGACTGCGCCTCGGCCGACCTGGCGACGATGGTGGAGTTCAACGTCAACAACCCCACCGCCGGCCTGAAGGCGGTGGCGATCCAGTACGACCTGAACCCCAACGCCATCCTCGTGCGCAGGAACGGCCCCATCGCCCGGCCGGCCGACCTGGCGGGCAAGACGCTGCTGGGCCAGCCCTTCAACGCCTCGCGCAAGCTGTTCCCCGTGTTCGCCAAGGCGCAGGGCTTCGACCCTTCGGGCGTGAAGTGGGAGAACGTGGCGCCCGACATCGGCGACACGCGCTTCGTCAAGGGCGACTTCGACGGCTCGGCCTACTTCTACTTCACCGGCCTGCTCAACCTCAAGCTGCGCGGCATGGGCCCCGAGCAGATCCGCATGTTCCGCTTCTCCGACCACGGCATGAAGTCGTACGGCAACGGCCTGGTCGCCAACGCGAAGAGCATGGAGCAGGCCGAGGCGATGAAGGCCTTCGTGAAGGCCACCACGCGCGGCTGGATCGAGGCGATGGCCGACACCCGGGCCGGCGCCGCCGCCGTGAAGGCGCGCGAGCCGCTGGCCAACGAGCAGATCGAGCACGAGCGCCTGAAGCTCATCGTCGAGGGCAGCATGGACACGCCCGGCACCCGCAGCCACGGCTGGGGCGCCGCCACGCCGGAGCGCATCCAGGCCACCATCGCCGAGACGGTGGACGCCTTCGGCCTGAAGTCCTCGCCGGCCGTGGCCGACATCTGGACCGAGCGCTTCCTGCCCTCGCCGGCCGACCGCAAGCTGAAGGCCTGAGGCCGTGGCGGCGATCCCCGTCATCGACCTCTCCGGGGCGCTGGCACCCGGCGGTCCGCGCAGCGCCGAGGTGGCCGCGCAGCTGCGCGCGGCGGCCATGGCCTCTGGCTTCTTCTACGTGCGGCATCACGGCGTGCCGGCCGATCAGGTGGCGCGGCAGTTCGCGCTGGCACGCCGGCTGCTGGAGGACGTGCCCGCCGCCACGCGCGAGGCGCTGGACATGCGCCACTCGCCGACGATGCGCGGCTACGAGAACCTCGGCGCGCAAACGCTGGACGCCGATGCGCGGCCCGACCTCAAGGAAAGCTTCTACTGCGGCATGGCCTACCCGGCCGACCACCCCTACGTGGTCGCCGGCCACCAGACCTACGGCCACAACCAGTGGCCGGCCGAGGTGCCCGAGGCGCCCGCGGCGTGCGAGGCGTACATCCAGGCGATGCTCGCGCTCTCGCGCCGGCTGATGCAGTTGCTCGCGCTGTCGCTGCACCTGCCCGAGACGTACTTCGATGCGACCAGCGAGAGTCCGATGGTCACGCTGCGCATGATCCGCTACCCCGCGCACCCCGAGGGCGCCGACGAGCGCACCTTCGGCGCCGGCGCGCACACCGACTGGGGCGCCGTCACCATCCTCGCGCAGGACGCGCACGGCGGCCTCGAAGTGCAGACGCCCGAAGGCGACTGGGTGCCGGCCACGCCGATGGAAGGCTGCTTCGTCGTCAACCTGGGCGACATGATCCCGCGCTGGACCAACGGCCTGTACCACTCCAACCCGCACCGCGTGCGCAACCTGCACTCGGGCGGCGCGGCGCGCTGGTCGATCCCCTTCTTCTACGAGCCCGACTACTTCGCGCGCATCGAGGCCGTGCCCGGCACGGTGCCCGAGGGCGAGGCGCCGCGCTTCGCGCCCTGCACCGCCGGCGAGCACCTGGTCGAGATGTACCGCCGCAGCTACGGCTTGAAGCAGCAGGCGGCAGCCGCATGAAGCTCTGGTTCAACCTGATGTGCCGCGACGTCGAGGCGCAGTTCGCCTTCTACCGCGCCGTGTTCGGCCTGCCCGAGGCCGAGGCGGCGCGCTCGCCGATCTATCGCGCGGTGGAGACGGCGGACTTCCAGTTCGGCTTCAACGATGCCCGCGCCGCCTACGGGCTGCTCGGCCTCGACGGACGCCGGCCGGGCGACGACGCGCGGCCCCGCCCCACCGTCGCCTACGCCACGCTGATGCTCGGCTCGCCCGCCGCCGTCGATGCGGCCGTGCAGGCGGCGCAGGCGCACGGCGGCCGCGTGCTCAAGGGCCCCTTCGCCACCTACTACGGCCAGTGGCAGGCGGTGCTGGCCGACCCGGAGGACAACGTCTTCCGCATCGCCTCGGCCGGCCTGCCCGATGGCGTGACGGCGCCCGCGCTCTCGCGCCCCTGACATGCAGTTGCGTTCAACGATATCAATCAGCCCGAACGGTTCTCGTCGATTGAACGCAAATCCGTATAGCGCGCGCCCCCGGGTCGGGCCTCTTGCGGCGCCGCGGCAGCGCGGCCCACACTCGCGGCCATGACTCCCGCCCTGCCCTCAGCGCCCGCCGGCGCCGTGCGCCGCTGGTCCACCGACGCGGTGGGCGCGGCCGAGCGGCTGGACTACTGGGTCGGCGCGATCTGCGAAGGCTTCCTCGAAATGGCGGCCACCAGCCCGCGCAGCGCCGACTTCCACTCCAGCCTGGAGGCGGTGGACTGGGGCCCCGTCTCGGTGAACCAGGTGCGCGGCAGCGCGCAGGACGTCTACCGCACCCGCGCCGCCATCGCCCGCAGCCGCGAGAACTTCTGCTACCTGCTGTGCAAGACCGACAGCGCCTGGAGCGCCGTGCAAGCATCGCGCGGCGCCCGCCTGCTGCCCGGCGACCTGGTGCTCGTCGATTCGCGCGAGCGCTACGAATTCCACTTCCCCGAGCGCGCCGACACGGTGTCGCTGCAGTTGCGTCCCGAGTGGCTCGAACGCTGGCTGCCGGACATCCGCGCCGCCGCCGGCCGGCGCATCGACGGGCAGCAGGGCTGGGGCCGCGCGCTGAGCGCCTTCGCCTGCCAGCTCACGCCGGCCCTGGCGGCCGCGCCGCCGCTGCCCGCCGCGCTGCTGACCGACCAGCTCGGCGCGCTGATCGCGCTGGCCGCCGGCACGCCGCCGCAGGACGAACCGGCCCTGGCCTCGCTGCGCCGCCGCATCCTCGACCGGGTGCGCGAGCGCCATGCCGAGCCGGGCCTGACGGCCGCCGCCATCGCCGCGGACCTGGGCATCTCCGAGCGCACGCTGCACCGCAGCCTGGCCGGCGGCGAGCTGAGCTTCGCGCATCACCTCATGGCCTGCCGCATGGAGGTCGCGGCACGCCTGCTGGCCGATGCGCGCTTCGACCGGCTCACCGTGGCCGAGATCGGCCGGCGCGTGGGGCTGCTCGACGCGTCGCACTTCGTGCGCACCTGCCGCGCACGCCTGGGCGCCACGCCGGCGCAGCTTCGCCGCCAGCGGCGCTGAGCGGCCACGCGGCCGGCGCGCAGCGGCCATCCGCCGCACCGCGCGCTGCCTAGATTTGCGGGCTCCGAACCACCCACAAGGAGACCGCCATGTCCGACACCTACGTCCTCGTCCACGGCGCCTGGCACACCGGCGCCGAGATGGAAGCCACCGCCGAGCACCTGCGCGCCGCCGGCCATGCCGTGCACTGCCCGACGCTCGCCGGCAACCGCCCCGGCGACGACCGCAGCCGCACCGGCCTGGCCGACGCCGTCGCCTCGCTGGTCGAGTTCGTCGAGGCGCACGACCTGCACGAGGTGCGCCTGGTCGGCCACAGCTACGGCGGCATGGTCATCTCCGGCGCGGCCGAGCGCATCGCGCCGCGCCTGCGGCGGCTGGTGTACGTGAACGCCTTCGTGCCGCTGCCCGGCCAGTGCCTGAACGACCTCGTGCCGCCGCACTATGTCGCGCTGTTCGACGCGCTGGCCGGTGCGCAGGACAACGCGGTGATGCTGCCCTTCGAGATCTGGCGCGAGGCCTTCATCAACGACGCCGACCTCGACCTGGCCCGCAGCAGCTACGCGCAGCTCAACCCGCACCCCTACCGCACCTTCACCGACGCTGTCGACCTGCCGCGCCCGCTGGCCGAGCTGCCCGTCGCCAAGTCGTACCTCAACTGCCGGCAGGACACCGCGATGCCGCACGGCTTGCCGTGGCATCCGCGCCTGTCGGAACGGCTGGGGCTGTTCCGCCTGGTCGAGTGCGACGGCAGCCACGAGATGTGGTTCAGCCAGCCGCGCGCGCTGGCCGACGCTATCCTGCGGGCCGGCCGCGACTGAAGCGTCGCCCCTGGGTCGGCGATGCTGCACCGCACGCACATACCGAAGTTCTCCGGCGGCAACCAGGGGTGTTACGAGTCGTTCAGCCCGCGGTCATGACGGGCCTGCACAATGGGTCGCACGCACTGGAGGCCCGTCCATGTCCCTGGAGTACCTTGCAAGCATCGTCAAGGCCCGCTTCCCACTCGTGGTGCGCCGCGTGAGCGACGTCGACAACGTACGGCTACTCAAGGCCGCCGAACTCGTCACCGCGTCCGTGCCGCAGGGCCCGCTGAACACGCCCGACGGCGCCGAGGCCGAGGCGGTGGTCTTCGGCATCACCGAGCGCGGCGAACTGGCGCTGCGCAGCAGGCGCCTGCCCGAGGCGCCGCTGCGGCGCGGACGTGCGCTGGACGACGACTGAACCGCCGCCGATCGGCCAACCGTCAGCCCGGCGCCCGCAGCCTGAGCGCCAGCCGCGCCAGCGACTGCACCACGCCCTGCACCGCCTGCGCGGCGCGAGGCTCCTTCAATCCGCCCTGCGCATCGAAGGCCTCGTGCGCGCGGCCGAGCGCGAACTGCTGCGGCGCCACCAGCATGGCGAAGGCCATCTGCAGGTACTGCCGCACGAAGTTCATCGAGCGCAGCCCGCCCGCGGGGCCGGGCGAGGCCGACAGCAACGCCACCGGCCGCTCGGCGGTGGCAGCCAGGCCCGAAGGGTTCGCCTCGGTGGCCGGGATGCGCGAGAGCCAGTCGAAGGCGTTGACGAACAGCGGCGTCGGGAAGCCGTTGTACTCGGGCGTGACCACCAGCAGCGCATCGGCCGCCAGCACGGCGCGCTGCAGCTCCAGCGCGCCGGCCGGCACGCCCTCGGCCGCCTCCAGGTCGCCGTCGTAGACGGGCAGCGCCAGCGCGCGCAGGTCGAGCACGTGCACGTCGATGCCGTCGGCGCGCGCCATCGCTGCGGCGCAGGCGGCCAGCCGACGGTTGAGCGAGCCTTCGCGCGCGCTGGCGGGGATCACGAGCAGTCGCAGGGGGGTCGTCGTCGTCATGGCGTCACTCCGCGAGCGTGGTGTCGATGCGCACCTCGCCCGTCAGCAGCTTGTGGATGGGGCAGGCGTTGGCCACCTGCAGCAGGCGCTCGCGCTGGGCGGCGTCCAGCGCGCCCTGCAGGGTGATGCTGCGCTCGATGCCGGTGCCTGCCGCGCCAGGCGGCGCGGCGGCGTAGCGCAGCGCCACCTGCACGCCGTCCAGCGGCCACGCCTTGCGGGACGCGAACATCTTCAGCGTGATGGCGGTGCAGGCACCCAGGCTGGACAACAGCAGCGCATGCGGCGTCGGCCCGCTGTCGCCGCCGCCCAGGGCGGCAGGCTCGTCGGCGCCCCAGGCGTGGCCGGCGTCGTCGCTGAGCGCGACCGCATACGGTGCGGCGCCGATGGCGGCATGGACAGTGACTTCAGCGGACATGGCTTTCCTTTCTGCGCGGACCCGGGCCGGGGCCCGTCATGCTGCCATCCGCCCGAAGCGGCCGGCGTTGAAGTCGTCGACGGCCTGGTGGATCTCGGCCTCGCTGTTCATCACGAAGGGGCCGTAGCCGACCACCGGCTCCTCGATCGGCTCGCCGGCCAGCCACAGCAGGCCGGCATCGCTCTCGGCCTCGATCGCCACCTCGCCGCCCGCGCGGTCGAAGTGCACCAACTGGCCCTCGCGCGCCACCTGGCCCTGGATGCGCACCGCGCCGCGCAGCACCACCAGCGCCAGCGTGTGGCCCGGCGTCGCCGGCAGGCGCGCGGTAGCGCCCTGGGCCAGGCGCACATCCCATACGTCGATGGGCGTGAAGGTGCGCGCCGGGCCGCGGCGGCCGTCGAAGGCACCGGCGATCACACGCAGCCGGCCGGCGCCGCCGGGCAGATCCACGGCGGGGATGTCGCGGTCCAGCAGCGTCTGGTAGCCGGGCGCGGCCATCTTGTCCTTGGCCGGCAGGTTCACCCACAGCTGCACCATCTCGATGGTGCCGCCGCGCTCGGTGAACGCATGCGAGTGGAACTCCTCGTGCAGGATGCCGCCGGCCGCCGTCATCCACTGCACGTCGCCGGGGCCGATCAGGCCGCCGGCGCCGGTCGAGTCGCGGTGCTCCACCTCGCCCTGGTAGACGATGGTCACGGTCTCGAAGCCGCGGTGCGGGTGCTGGCCCACGCCGCGCGGCCGCGCCGCCGGCGCGAAGGCGGTCGGCTGCGCGTGGTCGAGCAGCAGGAAGGGGCTCAGGTGCCGGCCCAGCCCGTCGTAGCCGAAGAGCGACCGCACGGGAAAGCCGTCGCCCACCCAGTGCGGGCGCGGCGCGCTGTGGATGCCGAGGATCTTGCTCATGCTCATCTCCTGAAAAGGGGCGGCCGCCAACGCGCGGCCATGAAGAAAGCATATGGGCGCAACGGGCAAAGCGGTAGGCAGCAGAATCGGCCATCAGCGTTCCACGGAAAGAACGATGAGAGACCTCAACGACCTCTATTTCTACGCGCAGGTGGTGGAGCACGGCGGCTTCGCCCCGGCCGGCCGGGCGCTGGGCCTGCCCAAGTCGCGCCTGTCGCGGCGCATCGCGCAGCTGGAGGAGCGGCTGGGCGTGCGCCTGATCCAGCGCTCCAGCCGCCGCTTCGCCGTCACCGAGATCGGCCAGACCTACTACGCGCACTGCAAGGCCATGCTGGTGGAGGCCGAGGCGGCGGAGGAAGCCATCGCCCTCACCCACGCCGAGCCCTGCGGCATCGTGCGCATGACCTGCCCGGTGGCGCTGCTGGACCTGCGCGTGGCCGACATGCTGGCCGCCTTCATGGCCGCGCATCCGCGGGTGGAGGTGCACCTGGAGGAC
Source organism: Xenophilus azovorans DSM 13620 (assembly GCF_000745855.1). Lineage (GTDB taxonomy): Bacteria > Pseudomonadota > Gammaproteobacteria > Burkholderiales > Burkholderiaceae_C > Xenophilus > Xenophilus azovorans. Next base: position 28,031 of record NZ_JQKD01000007.1, on the reverse strand, counting down.
ACCAACCGCCGGGTGGACGTGGTGGGCGAAGGCATCGACCTGGCGATCCGCGTGCGCCCGCCGCCCATCGAGGACAGCGACCTGGTCCTGCGCGTGCTGGCCGAGCGCGGCCAGTGCCTGGTGGCCGCGCCGGGCCTGCTGGCCGGGCGCGAGGCGCTGCGCTCGCCGGCCGACCTGGGGGGGCTGCCCAGCCTGGAGCTGGCGCTGCCGCAGAACGAGCATGCATGGCGGCTGCTGGGCCCGGACGGCGCGCAGGCCGTCGTGCCGCACCGCCCGCGCTTGGTCACCCGCAGCATGGCCGCGCTGCGCGCCGCCGCGCTGGCCGGCGTGGGCGTGGTGCAGTTGCCGTCCATGCTGGTGGTCGACGCGATCGAACGCGGTGAGTTGGTGCGGGTGCTGCCCGGCTGGGCCCCGCGGCGCGAGGTCGTCCATGCCGTGTTCCCCTCGCGCCGCGGGCTGCTGCCGGCGGTGCGGGCGCTGTTGGACTTTCTGGCGGAGCGGTTCGCGGCGCTGGATGAGGAATGAGGCTGGCGGGAGGCTTGCGATGGCGGTTGGCTGCGCGTGACCTGTTGTAGGCCCCATTCCTTTCAGGCTGGACTTCCGCTTTGCAGCGGTTGCCGATGTTCGCGATATCCTCATGGCCGGCCGCTGTCGGCCAACGGCGGTCCGTCACGAGCGACAGCTTTGGGCCACTGCGCGAAGCCACGGCAATCCAGGAAATACTCGACCTGCGCAAGACCTGAACGCCGCAGAGAGGTCGACACGGCGAAATAGCGCAAGCGCCCTCTGGCTGGCGAATACACGCACGGCGCGGCCAAGTACGCTGCGCGATGTGCAATGCTTGGATCATGGCCTCATTGACGAGCCAACCTACACCCGGCAAATCGCCGGCATAAGCTATTCAGGCCCTGCCGATATTTGCGATCTGAATCAACTCCTGAACGAGGATACGGGCGCCTGACTGCAGTTTGGTCAGATCGGGCGCGTGGGCAATGAAACGGCGGGCATGGGCAGCCCAATTGCCTATCTGCCGGGCATCCTTGAGGGCCGTCTTGGCGTCCCGACCGAGGTTGATCCCCAAATGGCCTTTTTCACCGCAAGCGCGTTCGACAAGGTCGGCAAGCATGAAGTAGTTGCCGGCGCCGTCGCGAATTTCGGCCTCTCGTCCAAGGTGCTCGTAGGCCTCGATGATCAACGTCTCGAGCAGACGACGCAGCATGACGGCAGCCGCGTTGTAGTACGCAGCGCGGTAGCAACCGTTGAGTTCTCGGCACACGGCCTCGATGTATCCACGATTACTGCGCCACACCGGTTCCGGCAAGAAACCGGCGCCGTGATCCATCGTTGGCTGAACGCCTTCCAGGTGCTCGGGAAGCCATGCCCTGATTAGCTTGCGGGAGCCGGGCTTGAGCACAAATCCGGCACTCCTCTCTACCGCGAGCTTGCTCTTGCGGATGCCGTCGCCTACCGCCACAGAGTTCGCCGAGCCAATGTGATGGTCGCTGAGCAGCCGTGTGAGCCGCCCGGCGGTCATGGCGATGTTGGGCTGCTCCTGATCGTGGTACCACAGCAGCGCGAGCGCCTTTTCCGCATTGGTCTTCTTCTGGAGGCCGCCGACGATCTCGCAGAAGTCTTCAAGCGATGGGTTCACTTCAGGCCTTGCGCGCGGCCATGTCGTGCTCGACGTAATTCTCGCCGATGGTCGTCACCTGCATCGCGTCTGGCGTGCTCCAGTTGAGCCAAGCCTTTTGCTTTTTCATGTTTCGCACAGTCGAGCGTAAGTCTGCTGGGAGCGGCTTGCTCACGTCCTTGAACGCAGTGCGAATGTGCCCAAAGCCGATGGCGGACATGCCCATGTGATGCTGCATGTAGTACACGACCACCACGGTCTGATCCATGTCGCCCTTCGGAGCCTTCTCCGCAAAAAACTCGCGCAACGTCTGCTTGCCATCGGGACGGAAGTCCATGTCTGGCACGAGTTCAATCCCGACGTTGTGATCTCGCTTCGGCCCCGTACCGCGCTTGCGGGCGGGGGCGGGGGCGGGCGCCTCAGCTTCGACGTCAGTCTCCGCCGCGTTGACAACCTCCGCCGGTTCCTCGCCGGTCTCGGCGGCCGGCGCAGCCAAATTTGCCGCCGCGCCATTCATGACGACGCGCGCAGGTACGGGAGCAGCGCGGTTCATTGCCTGCACCATCGTCTTCAACGCCTCCTTGATGCTGTCGTTGTTGCCCTCGACCTCAGCGAAGAAGATGCGTACCTTCGCCTTGTCAGGGGACGGATCGGGGTCCTGATTCCTCTTGGCCATATGCGCGTCAGGTTGCGAAAACTCACATTTTACTTGCGCGGCCTGCAAGATCGAATTGCATGTTGCCTGGCCATGGACCACGCGCGATCTAAAGCTATCCGGTTCGCGCGCGGCGGGGGGTTCAGTCGGCGGGCTACTGCGTGAGCCTGGAGCGATGAGGCAATTTTGTCGGAATTGAATTCCCTATTGCGCAGGCATCAAGCTCTTGAGGCCGTCGCGTTGTCGGTGCACATGACAGCAAGATTTCGGCAGGTTGACTACACCGTGCGCGAGTCGGAGCGGAACGGCTGCTTTGAGGACACGAATTCGGTGGATTGAAAGTCTGCAACGGGTCGGAAGCTACTGATCGTCATGTCTACCGCGAGCGGCGGCCACCAGTCTCAAGCCGACGACGACCAAGTAGCCGTCCGCCTCCCAGCAGTTGCGATCGCAGGCGAACTCACGCCGCCTGACGCCAAGCAGTCGCCGAGGCCCGCTCAGTTCCCAGCCTCGACCTTGGGCTTGAAGATATGGATGGTTTCGCCGCGCGCGAGCATCTCCACGAGTTGGGCGATCCGCCTCGCGCGCGTCTCGGCTTTCACGGCCGTTTGAATGCGCCACAGGATCGCGTAGCGATTTGCGGCGTTGATCGTCGAGAAGAACGCTTTCGCCATCGGGGCGGCGTCGAGCGCCGCGGTCAGGTCTTCGGGGACCACGGACGTACGCGCGCCGTCGTATGCCCGCGCCCATCGGCCATCGGCCTTGGCGGCCTCGACCTGCGCAAGGCCCGGCGCCTTCATGCGGCCCGCCTCGATGAGCGTCGCCACTTTGTCGACGTTGACTCTCGACCATACGCTGCGGGCGCGCCTGGGCGTGAATCGCTGGAGGAAATACTGCTCGTCCAGCCCCTTCTTCTGACCGTCGATCCAGCCCCAGCAGAGCGCGATCTCCACCGCTTCGAGGTAGGTGACGCTGGCTGCGTCGGCACGGCGCTTGGCGATCTTGAGCCAGAGGCCCGGGGACGTGGCATGGTGCTGTTTCAACCAGGTTTCAAACGCCTTGGCGCTCTTGAACAAGGCCGGGCTGTCGGCAGACTTGTCGATGGGCATGCGTGGAGTGTGCATGAAGGGAAGCGACGTCGGTGGCCGGTGTCCACGACGATCGCCGCCTGATCGCCGCTGCCTCCCGGGCTGCCGGGTCGAAGCACGCGCTTGTCAGCCCTGGCCGACGCCGGCCGCGCCGCGCTTGCGCTAAGGTCGGTCTCCTGTGAGTCACGCCGCGCCGCCTCCCGCCCCGCCCTCCACCGACATCCCCGCCCGCCTCGACCGCCTGCCCTGGTCGCGCTGGCACTGGCGCGTGGTGGTCGCGCTGGGCATCGCCTGGGTGCTCGACGGGCTGGAGGTGACGATGGTCGGCTCGCTGGGCGGCGTGCTGGAGCGCGGCGACACGCTGGCACTGACGGCCGCGCAGGTCGGCCTGGCCGGCTCGCTGTACGTGGCCGGCGCGGTGATCGGTGCGCTGGTGTTCGGCCGCATGACGGACCGGCTGGGGCGCAAGAAGCTGTTCCTGCTCACCCTGCTGGTGTACGCGGCCGCCACTTTCGCCACCGCCTTCTCGCCGGGCTTCGCCTTCTTCGCGGTGTGCCGCTTCTTCACCGGCCTGGGCATCGGCGGCGAGTACGCGGCCATCAACTCGGCCATCGACGAGCTGATCCCGGCGCGCGTGCGCGGGCGCGTCAACCTCGCCATCAACGGCAGCTTCTGGCTGGGTGCGGCGCTGGGCGCGGGCCTGGCGCTGGTGCTGCTCGACGAGCGCGTGCTCGGCCCGGTGCAGGGCTGGCGCGCCGGCTTCGCGCTGGGCGCGCTGCTGGCGGTGGCGATCGTGCTGGTGCGCCGCCACGTGCCGGAAAGCCCGCGCTGGCTGATCGCGCACGGCCGCCGCGAGGAGGCCGAGCGCATCGTCGCCGCCATCGAGGCCGAGGTGCAGGCCGCACACGGCCCGCTGCCACCCGCCGGGGCGCATTCGCCCGTCGCGCGCCGCACCAGCCCGTCGATGCGCGAGGTGGCGCGGGTGCTGCTGCGGCACTACCGCACGCGCAGCGGCGTGGCGCTGGCGCTGATGCTCTCGCAGGCCTTCTTCTACAACGCCATCTTCTTCACCTATGCGCTGGTGCTCACGCGCTACTACGGCGTGCCGGAAGGCAGGGTGGCGCTGTACATCTTCCCCTTCGCGCTGGGCAACGTGCTGGGGCCGCTGCTGCTCGGGCCGCTGTTCGACCGCGTGGGGCGCCGCCGCATGATCGCCCTCACCTACGTCGGCGCCGGCATCGGGCTGGCGCTGACCGGCTGGGCCTTCATGGCCGGCCTGCTGGACGCGCGCACCCAGGCGCTGGCCTGGTCGGCGGTGTTCTTCCTCGCTTCCGCCGCGGCCAGCTCGGCCTACCTCACGGTCAGCGAGGTGTTTCCGCTGGAGATGCGCGCGCTCGCCATCGCTCTCTTCTACGCCGTGGGCACCGGCGCCGGCGGCTTCATCGCGCCGTGGCTGTTCGGCGCGCTGATCGAGACCGGCAGCCGCGGCGCGGTGACGGTGGGCTACGGCATCGGCGCGGTGCTGGTGATCGGCGCCGGGCTGCTGGCGCTGCGCTTCGCGGTCAACGCGGAGCGGCGCGCGCTGGAGGACATCGCGCCGCCGCTGTCGTGGGCCGACGAGGCTCAGCCGCGGCGGGTGGAGGGCGAGCGGCAGGTGCGCCAGCCGAACAGCGAATAGGCCGGGCAGCGGCGCAGCAGGCCGGTGGCCAGCGGCAGCAGGCCGATCCAGCCCCAGGGGCCGATCTGCCCCGCCAGGGCCAAGCCGATGAGCACGAGGCCGAGCAGCACGCGCAGCGCGCGGTCGAGGGTGCCGACGTTGGGTTGCATGGCGATCTCCGAAGACGAGGAAAGGAACGGGTTCAATTGATCTGCAGCGAGCCGCTGGCGCCCATCAGCAGGTCGATCACGTCGGGCCCGGCGATGACCTCGAAGCGCGGATCCATGTCGGCGGCCGTCAGGCCGTTGTGCACCATGCAGGCGCCGCACAGGGCGATGCGCCCGCCGAGTTCGAGGTACTTGGCGAGTTGCACGGACACCGGATCGAAGGGCTGGCCGATGTCCATGCCCTCGGTGGCACGGGGACGCCCCAGGTGGACGGCGTCCACCATCAGGATCAGCGTGGCGCTGTGGCCCTTGCCCAGGGCAGCCAGCGCCATGGTGAAGGCGACCGTGACCCGGGCCGGGTCTTCCCGGCCGTGGAACAGGGTGGCGACGAAGTCGGTGCACTGCATGGCCGGCCCCTCACTTCGCCGAGAACTGGCGGAAGGCTTCCACCGCGTCGGCCGCGTACATCGCCGACGGCCCGCCGCCCATGTAGACGGCCACGCCCAGGGCCTCGTGCACCTCGGCCTCGCTCGCGCCCAGCCGCGCCAGCGCCTTGGTGTGGAAGCCGATGCAGCCGGCGCAGTGCGAGGCCACGCCGATCGCCAGCGCGATCAGCTCCTTGGCCTTGGCGTCGAGCGCGCCGTCGGCCATGGCGGCCTTGCCCATCTCGCCGAAGCCCTTCATCACGCCGGGCACGCTCTGGCGCAGCGGCAGCAGGTGGGCCGAGATGTCCTGGGTCAGTTGTCGGTAGTCGGTCATGAGGGATCTCCTTCGGTGAGGGACACTCGCGGGAGCCGCCACAGGCCACCGCTTTTAAGTTAGTACATTCTAAATTAGATTTATCTAAAATAAAGATCGCCATGGCACGAAGCCGCAAGGACCCTCTGCTGCTGAAGGAAAGCGCCGCCCAGGCCGCCGCGCTGCTGCGCGCGCTGGGCAACGAGTCGCGCCTGCTGGTGCTGTGCCTGCTGTCGGGCAACGGCGAGATGTCGGTGGGCGCGCTGCAGGAGCAGGTGGGGCTGAGCCAGTCGGCCCTGTCGCAGCACCTGGCGCGCATGCGCGACGAAGGGCTGGTCACCTTCCGCCGCGAGGCGCAGACGCTGTACTACCGCATCGACAACGCGCAGGCCGAGCGCCTCATCGCCACGCTGGCCGACATCTTCTGCCCCTGAGGCTCAGCCGAGCCCGAACATGAGGGAGCGGTGCACCGCCGCTCCCGCCATCGCGCCGTCGCCCACGGCCAGCGCCACGTTGCCCGCCGCGCGCGCCAGGTCGCCGCAGGCGAACACGCCCGGCACCGAGGTGTCCTTCATCGGGCCGGTCCTGACGCAGCGGCCCAGCGGGCTCTCGTCCAGCGCGCATCCCATCTGCTGCGCCACGGGCGATGCGGGCTCGGTCCGGCTGGCGACGAACAGGCCGGCGAAGTCCTCCACGCGGCCGCCTTCCAGCACCACCCGCGCCTCGCCCTCGATCGCCAGGATCGGCGCGGCCTCGACCGCGACGCCGCGCGCCGACAGTTCGCGCAGGTCGTCCTCGCCCGGCTGGAAGGCGCCGTTGAGGAGGAAGGTGACGCGGCCCCACTCCGGCAGCAGCAGGGCCTGGTGCAGCGACACCGGCCCGACGGCGATCACGCCGATGCGGCCCTGGCCGAGTTCGTAGCCGTGGCAGTAGGGGCAGTGGAAGACGTGGCGGCCCCAGCGCTCCTGCAGCCCCGGGATGGCCGGCAGCCCGTCCGACACGCCCGTGGCCAGGACGATGCGGCGCGCCAGCCACGTGCGCCCGCCCGCCTGCACCTCGAAGGCATCCGCCTCGCCGGCGATGCCCGACACGGCAGCGTCGATCCACTGCACGGTCGGATAGCGCAGCAGCTGCTCGCGCGCCTGCGCCGCGATCTCGCCCGGCGGCCGCCCGTCCTGCGCCAGGAAGCCGTGCGAGGCGGCTGCGAAGCGGTTGCGGCGCAGGCCGGTGTCGAACACCGCCACCCGGCGGCGGGCGCGTGCCAGCTGCAGGGCGGCGGACAGGCCGGCGAAGCTGCCACCGACGATGGCGACGTCAAAGCTCATGGGACACCTCGTGAAGGGACCGGCCGCTCGCGACCAGCCGGTGATGGAAATCGCGCGACAGCGCCGCCAGCGTCACGGTGCCCAGGCGGTCGAGCAGCACCGACTCGGCCTGCCGGTACGCCTGCTCCAGCGCGGCGTTGACGGCCTGCTCCACCAGGCAGCCGGGGCGTTCCTCGCGGTGCCCCACGGCGAGCAGTTGCGGCGAGCCCACGGCCTCGTGGATGTCGCGCAGCGTGATGCGCTCCAGCGGGCAGCACAGCACCCAGCCGCCGCCGTGCCCCTTGGCGGAAGCGACGAAGCCGGCGTCGCGCAGCCCCGCCATCAGGCGGCGGACGACGACGGGATTCGTCTGCATGGCGTGCGCCAGCCATTCCGACGTGGCCGGCCGGTCGAGCTCGGCCATGTGCAGCAGGCAGTGGAGGACGCCCGACAGGCGGCTGTCTCTTTTCATGCAACTATCATAGTTACTTGAATTGACCGGCCGCGCCGCAGGGTCTTGCGGCGGCGCCTGCGTTAGCCTTCGTTCCCCATGGACTCACTCGTCGCCGCCGCCGGCCGCGCCCTGGCCGCCGGCGATGCCCTGGGCGCGCTGCAGCGCGTCGCGCTGCGCAGCGACCCGCCGGCCCTGGCCCTGCGCGGCATCGCGATGGCGCAGTTGGGCGAGCTGCCGCGCGCCCGCGAACTGCTGCGCCAGGCGGCGCGCGGCTTCGGCGCGCACGAGGCACTGGCCCGCGCGCGCTGCGTGGTCGCCGAGGCCGAGGTGGCGCTGGCGCTGCGCGAGCTGGCCGGCCCGCCGCGCGCGCTGAACGCCGCGGCGGCGACGCTGCAGGCGCATGGCGACGCCGGCAACGCCACGCACGCGCGGCTGATCGCAGCGCGCCGGCTGCTGCTGATGGGCCGGCTGGACGACGCGCACGCGGCGCTGCGCCAGGTCGCCGGCACCGCGGATGCCCTCATGCCGCCGCCGCTGGCCGCCACCGCCGCCCTGGCGCAGGCCGAGCTGGCCCTGCGCTCGATGCGCGTTGGCGCCGCGCGCGACGCCCTCGCCCGCGCACAGGCGGCAGCGCAGGCGGCCCGCATTCCCGCCCTGCAGGCCGAGGTGGCGGCGGCACAGGCCACGCTGACGCAGCCGGCGGCCCGGCTGCGCACGGCCGGCGCGCAGCAGCCGCTGCCGCTGGACGAAATCGAGGCGCTGTTCGCCGGCGGCACGCTGGTGCTGGACGCCTGCCGCCGCGGCCTGCGCGCCGGCACCACCTGGCTGCCGCTGGCACGCCGGCCGGTGCTGTTCACGCTGGCCCTCGCATTGGCCGAGGCCTGGCCCGGCGAGGCGACGCGCGAGGCGCTGATCGCCCGCGCCTTCCGCCAGCGCCGGCCGGACGAGACGCACCGCGCCCGGCTGCGCGTCGAGATCGGCCGCCTGCGCGCCCTGACGCGCCCGCTGGCACGCATAGAGGCCACGGCCGCCGGCTTCACGCTGCGCCCACCAGACGGGCGCGCGGTGGCCGTGCTGGCGCCGCCCATCGACGGCGAGGAAGCCGCGCTGCTCGCGCTGCTGGCCGACGGCGCGGCCTGGTCCACCTCGGCCCTGGCGCTGGCCCTGGGCGCCAGCCAGCGCACCGTGCAGCGCGCGCTGGCCGCGCTGCAGGCGCAGGGCCGCGTGCGCGCCGTCGGCCGCGCGCGCACGCAGCGCTGGCTGGCGCCGCCGCTGGCGGGATTCACGACGATCTTGTTACTCCCCGCCGCGCTGCCGTCTGGGTAGATTGCCCTCCATGGCGCCGCCGTCGCGGCGCGACAGGAGCCACGACATGGACACCGCTTCCTCTTCTTCCCGCCGCCGCAGCGCGGCCCCGGTGCGCACCGCCGAGATCGTGCGCGAGTACGGCCCCTTCGAGGGTGCCGAGGCCGTCCACGGCGTGACGCACGACGGCCGCCGCGTGTGGGCCGCCACCGGCGCGCGGCTGGTCGGCTTCGACCCCGAGGGCCGCGAGCCGCAGCGCACGCTGGAGCACGCCTGCGACGCCGGCACCGCCTTCGACGGCACGCACCTGTGGCAGATCGCCGAGTCGCGCATCGACAAGATCGACCCGGCCACGGGCCGCGTGCTCGCCTCCATCCCGGCGCCCGGCCAGGGCATGGACTCGGGCCTGGCCTGGGCCGAGGGCAGCCTGTGGGTGGGCCAGTGGCGCGAGCGCCGGATCCACCGCATCGACCCCGAGACGGGCGCCGTGCTGCGCACCATCGAGTCCGACCGCTTCGTCACCGGCGTCACCTGGGTCGACGGCGAGCTGTGGCACGGCACCTGGGAGGGCGACGAGAGCGAGCTGCGCCGCATCGATGCCGACAGCGGCGCCGTGCAGGAACGCCTGAAGATGCCCGAAGGCACGGGCGTGAGCGGGCTGGAGTCCGACGGCAGGGACCTGTTCTATTGCGGCGGCGGCGCCAGCGGCAAAGTGCGCGCGGTGCGCCGGCCGGCGCGGCAGGCGACGTGACCGGCCTGGCCTGCCTCTTACGATCCGTAGCGAAAAACGCCCTCGCGCGCCGGCTACCCCGCGGACCACAATGGACGCAGCTCGCGCGGCCGCTTCGCCGCCCGATCGCACTTCCCCACCATGGACAGGAGAACGCGAGTGGTCAGCAAGAACACGATCTGCCTCTGGTACGACGGCACCGCCCTGGACGCCGCGCAGTTCTACGCGCAGACCTTCCCGGACAGCGCCGTGGGCACCGTCATGCGCGCGCCCGGCGACTATCCCTCGGGGAAGCAGGGTGACGTCCTGACGGTCGAGTTCACCGTCATGGGCATCCCCTGCCTCGGCCTCAACGGCGGCCCGGCATTCAGGCACACCGAGGCCTTCTCGTTCCAGGTGGCGACCGACGACCAGGCGGAGACCGACCGCCTGTGGCACGCCATCGTCGGCAACGGCGGCCAGGAAAGCGCATGCGGCTGGTGCCGGGACAAATGGGGCCTGTCGTGGCAGATCACGCCGCGCGCCCTCACCGACGCGATCAACGACCCGGATCGCGCGGCGGCCAAGCGCGCCTTCGAGGCGATGATGCAGATGACGAAGATCGACATCGCCGCCATCGAAGCGGCGCGGCGCGGTTAGCAGGCCGCCGCAGGCGCCGCGCGCCGGGCACTGCGCCGCGCATCGGCCAGCGCCCACGCGAAGATGCCGAGGCCCGCCAGCGCCAGCAGCGCGCCGACCCAGCCGGTGGAGGTCCAGCCCAGCCCGGCGTCGATGGCCACGCCGCCCAGCCACGCGCCCAGCGCGTTGGCCATGTTGAAGGCCGAGTGGTTGAGCGCGGCAGCGAGCGTCTGCGCGTCGCCGGCCACGTCCATCAGGCGGATCTGCAGCGCCGGGCCGATGGCGACGATGGTGCCCACCAGCAGCACGTTGAGCGAGGCCAGCACCCAGTGCTGCGCGGTGAAGGTGAAGGCCAGCAGCACCAGCGCCGAATACGCCATCACACCGCCGATGGTGCGCATCAGCGCCTTGTCGGCCAGGCGCGAGCCGACCAGGTTGCCCGCCACCATGCCCACGCCGAACAGCGCCAGCACGAAAGGCACGTTGTTCACGGCCAGGCCGGACACCTCGGTGAGCGTCGGCTTGACGTAGCTGAACACCGCGAACATGCCGCCGAAGCCGATGGCCGCGATGCCCAGCGTGAGCCACACCTGCTTGCGCTTGAGCGCGCCCAGTTCGCGCAGCGGGCTGGCGCCGGCGCCGGGCCGCAGGTTGGGCACGTCGCGCCAGACCATCGCCACCGCCAGCAGCGCGATCACGCCGACGAAGACGAAGGCCGCGCGCCAGCCGAAGTGCTGCCCGAGCCATGCGGCAATGGGCACGCCCACCAGCGTGGCGCCCGTCAGCCCCAGCATCACCAGCCCCACGGCCCGCGCGCGCCGCCCCGGCGGCGCCAGCGCGGCCGCCACCAGCGCCGCCACGCCGAAGTACGTGCCGTGCGGGAAGCCGCTGGCAAAGCGCAGCAGGTTGAGCGAGAGGTACCCCGGCGCCGCCGCGCTGGCGAAGTTGCCGAGCGCGAACACCGCCATCAGCGCCATCAGCAGCGTGCGCCGGCCCCACCCCGCCGCCAGCACGGCCAGCACCGGCGCGCCGATCACCACGCCCAGCGCATAGGCGCTGATGACGTGGCCGGCCTGCGGGATGCTGACGCCGATGTCGCGTGCCACCTCGGGCAGCAGGCCCATGATGACGAATTCGCCGGTGCCGATGGCGAAGCCGCCGACGCCCAGTGCCAGAATGGCACGCAGCACGCGGGCTTCGCCGGAAGAGGACGAAGAGGAAGCAGGGGCCGGGGAGTTCACGTCGCGGGCAATTTCAGGGTTAACCCTGATTATCCCGATCGCCGGCGCCGCGCGCCGGGACGCCCTTGCGAAGACCCGATGCCCAACGCGTTCAACTTCGCCGCCTCGCCCTTCGACTGCCTCGACGCGCAGCAGCGCCAGTGGGTGCAGGAAGCGGTGGACATCGCCTACTTCCGCGAGGGCGAGACGCTGCTGGAGCCCGGCATCGCGCCCACCCACCTGTTCGTGCTGATCAAGGGCTTCGTGCAGCAGTACGAGGCCGGCGGCACCGAGGCCGTGGCCGGCTTCGGGCCCGATGACACCTTCGACGGCCGCAGCCTGGTGGCCGGCCAGGTCAGCGGCCGCTTCGTGGCGGCCGAGGAAAGCATCGCCTACCAGCTGCCGCGCGAGGTGGTGAACCGGCTGATCGCCGCCAACGCCACCTTCGGCGCGCTGCTGTTCTCCGACCTGTCGAACAAGCTCGGCGCCATCGCCGGGCGCGGCGGCGAGCACGAGATGCAGTCGCTGGCCCTGGCGCGGGTGGACGCGGTCGGCCTGCGGCCGCCCCACTTCGTCGACGCCGCGCTGGACGTGCTCTCCGTCGTGCGGCTGTTCCAGGCCGAGCGCAGCACCGCGGTGCTGGTGCGCGATGCGCCACCGGCACCGGGCGAGCCGCCGCGGCTGGGCATCTTCACCGCCAACGCGTTGCAGCGCGCGGTGCTCAGCGGCACGCCGCTGGAGCGCCTGCCGGTGGGCGAGGTCGCCAGCTACGGCCTGCGCGCCGTCAAGGCCGGCGACCCGGTGGGCGACGCGCTGACCACCATGGTGCGCCACCGCATCCACCGCGCCGTGGTGCTGCGCGACGAGCACGCCGGCCCGCAGGTCGAGGAAGGCGCGGTGCTCGGGCTGGTGGAGGCGCTGGACCTGTTCAGCTTCCTGTCCAACCACTCCTACCTCATCAACCGCCGCATCGGCGAGGCGCAGACGCTGGAGGAGCTGGCGCCGGCCAGCGCGCACATCGTGCGGCTGGTGGGCCTGCTGCACCGCGGCGGCACCCGCGTGGGCCAGATCGCGGCGCTGGTGCAGGCGCTCAACGCGCGGCTGTTCGAGCGTGCCTGGCAGCTCATCGCGCCGCCGGAGCTGCTGGCGCGCAGCTGCCTGATCGTGATGGGCAGCGAGGGCCGCGGCGAGCAGTTGCTGCGCACCGACCAGGACAACGGCCTGATCCTGGCCGACGGCTACGCGCCGCCCGACGACCTGCCCGCGCTGTGCGATCGCTTCAGCCAGGCACTGGCCGACTTCGGCTACCCGCCCTGCCCCGGCGGCATCATGCTCAGCCGCCCTGCCTGGCGCGGCAGCGTGAGCGCGTTCGCCGAAAGAGCCAGCGACTGGCTGCTGCGCCCCGACGCCGACAAGCTGATGGCGCTGGCCATCTTCCTCGACGCGCACCCGGTGGCCGGCGACCCCGCGCTGCTGGCGGCCGTGCGCGAGCGCGTGTTCCGCTTCGCCATCGACAACGAGGCCATGCTGTCGCGCTTCGCCGCCGCGGTGGACGCCTTCGCCGACGAGGGCGGCTGGCTGCAGCGCCTGTTCGGCGGCGCGGCCGCACAGGAGGCCGCCTTCGACGTGAAGAAGCAGGGCATCTTCCCGCTGGTGCACGGCGTGCGCGCGCTGGCGCTGCGCGCCGGCCTGGCCGAGACCGGCACCGCCGCGCGGCTGGAGGCGCTGGCGGCGGCCGGCCTGTTCGAGCGCGCCTTCGCCACCGACGTGATCGAGAGCCTGCACTTCTTCATGGCGCTGCGCCTGAAGGCCGGCCTGGCCGAGCTGGACGCCGGCCGCCCGGTGAGCGGCAAGGTCGACGCCACGCGCCTGACCAGCCTGGAGCGCGATCTGCTCAAGGACACATTGGACATCGTCAAGCGCTTCCGGCGGCTCATCCAATCCCGTTTCCACCTGGACCAGCTATGACCACGCCGGTCGCCGACTGGATCGCCGGCCTCCGGCGCTGGTGGATGCTCTACCACCTGGGCGACCCACGCTATGCCTTCATGTGGGAGCCACCCCCGCCCGACGAGTGGGTGGCGCTGGACTGCGAGACCACCGGCCTGGACCGGCGCCGCGACGAGATCGTCGCCATCGCCGCCGTGCGCATCCGCGGCAGGCGCCTGCTGACCAGCGAGCGGCTGGAGCTGCTGGTGCGCCCCGAGAAGCGCGCCGTCTCGCCCGAGGCGGTGCGCGTGCACCGGCTGCGCGAGCGCGACGTGGCGCAAGGCATCGCGCCCGAGGAGGCGATGCACCGGCTGCTGCGCTTCATCGGCAGCCGGCCGCTGGTGGGCTACTACCTGGAGTTCGACGTCGCCATGATCGACCGCGTGCTCTTTCCCATGCTCGGCATGGGCCTGCCGCAGCCGAAGATCGAAGTCTCGGCGCTGTACTACGACCTCCGGAACCGGCAGCGCACCGGCTACGAGCGCGAGGCGCAGATCGACCTGCGCTTCGACACCATGATGAGGGAGCTGGGCCTGCCGGCGTGGCCGGCGCACGATGCGCTCAACGACGCGGTGATGGCCGGGCTGGCCTTCCTCAAGCTGCGCGCGCTGGGGGCGTGAGCGGGTCCTTCTCGTGCACGGTGCCCTGGCGTGGGGTCATGGCGATCAGCACGGACGGCTCGTGCACGACCAGCCGGTGCCAGACGCCGGCCGGCACGATGCACGCCGCCTGCGCGGGCAGCGCTGCCGTGCGCACCGACGCGCCTTCGCGCAGCTCGACCGACAGCGAGCCGGAGGCCGCGATCAGCAGCTCGTCGCCGGCGGGGTGCATCTCCCAGGTCGGGTAGTGCACGTCGCGCGGGCCGTTCACCGGATGCAGCGCCAGCAGGTGGCTGGCATCGGCGGCGGCGCGCCTGAAGGTCTCGGCGGTCTTCGGGACGGGCCGCATCGCGCCGTCCGGCGCCAGGTGGATGCAGTGCGCCAGCAGCGGCAGGGCGACGGGCCGTGGATCGAGGTCACGCATGGCGTCAGGCTCCCGCTTCGAGGAAATCGGTCATCCGGTCGTCGTTGGGCGCGACGCCGTTCTTCTGCAGCAGCAGGCCCGCGTTGCCGCGGTGGTAGGTGCCGTGCAGGCACACGTGCAGGAGGATCTCGCCGCGCGTCATGCGCGCCGGCGTGCCGTTGGTGAAGCTGAAGTCCACCGGCTGGTCGAAGTCCTTGCCCGACAGTCCATCGACGTAGGAGACGTACCACGCGTCCGCCTCTTCCGTGCCCTCGGCCAGTTCCTGCGCGCCGGGCAGCACCTCCGAGCGCGCCGCGCGGAACGGATGGGGCCGCCCCTGCAGGTGGTGCTGGAAGACCCGGTCGACCACGTGGATGTGGTCGAGGATGCGCAGGAGGATCACCGCGTCGGCCTCGGGGATGCGGGCGATGTCGCGGGCGACGACCGCGTGCAGGCCGCGGTCGGCCCACTGCTTGTAGCGCACGAGCGATGAATAGGGTTGCGAGTTCATGATGATGGCGGCATTCCGTGGGTTGGACGGAGGCGCTGCAGCCTCCCGGAAACGTCTACAGAATGTGCCGCCAACCGATCCCTTTTTCTATTCGCTTTTCACGCGCCCCTCGCTCATGGACGTCAAGCCAAGGAAATCGCCGCGCCAGGCCCGCGCCAAGGCCACGGTCGAGGCCATCGTCGAGGCGACCACTCAGGTTTTGCTGAAGGAAGGCTACGACCGCTTCACCACCGCGCGCGCCGCCGAGCGCGCCGGCGTGAGCGTCGGCTCGCTCTACCAATACTTCCCCAACAAGGCCGCGCTGGCCTATGCGGTGATCGACCGCTGCTGCGAGGAATTCCTGGCCGCCTTCGAGGCCGCCCTGGCCGGCCGCCGCCGCGCCACGCTGGAGGACTGCATCCGCGCGATCGTCGACGTGACCCTCGTCTCGCACCACCTGGCGCCCGACCTGCACCGGATGGTGCTGGTGCTGGCCCCGCGCCTGGGCGTGGCCGAACGCACGGACATGGTGAGCCGCTCCGCCACCCGGCTGATCGAGGCGATGCTGCGCAAGCACGAGGGCGAGATCGCGCCGGGCATCGACCTCGCCCTCGCCGCCGTGGTCATCGAGGCGCTGCTGGAATCGCTCTCGCACCGCGTGATGCTCGCCGGCAAGGCGCCGGAGCACGGCGACGCGCTCGCGCAGGAAGCCACGCGGATGATCGTGCGCTACCTGGGCGGATGACGCCTCAGGCGCGCGCCGGCGCCTCCGGCATCCTGCCGTCGATGTCGGTGAAGCCGTACTCCTGCGCCAGTTCCGCGACGAGATGCAGCCTGCCGGACTTCTCCATGATCGCCGGGTCCGAGGCCAGGCCGGCCACCGCGCGCCCGGCGAACTCGGGCGACTCGCCGTTTTCCATGATGCGCCTGGCCAGCGGCGCGGGCACGCGGTCCGGCTGCGCCAGGAACTTCTCGCTCTTGATGAAGCCCGGCCAGATCACCACCGAGGCGACGTTGAAGGGCCGCAGGTCGTGCGCCATGTCGCGGGCCATCTTGTCGACGCCCGCCTTCTGCACGCCGAAGGGCACGTTGAAGGTGTACCGCACGGCGCCGCCGGACGAGGTGTTGACGATCAGGCCCTGGCGGCGGGCCACCATGCGCGGCGCGGCGCACCGGCTCGCCACGTAGTGCGAGCGCAGGCCGACGTGCAGCAGCGCCTCCCAGAGGCCGTCCTCCAGCTCCCAGAACGGCACGTTGACCGGCATGCGCGCAGGCGCCGCGAAGACGTTGTTCACCAGGACGTCGATCACGCCCTTCTGCTCGTCGTGGACGCGCTCGAACAGCCGCCTGACGCTCCCGTCGTCGCCGTGGTCGCAGGCGACGGGGATACACCGGCCGCCGCGCTGCGCGATCTCGTCGGCGGTCTCCTGCAGGGAGCCGGGCCAGTTCGACGCGCCGGGGCCCAGCGTGCGCCCCGTCGCGTAGACCAGCGCGCCCGCCTCGCCGAGCGCCAGGGCCACGCCCTTGCCCACGCCGCGGGTCGCGCCCGTCACGACGGCCACCTTGCCCTCAAGTGGCCTGTGCTGCATCTGCATTGCTTGATTTCTCCTTGATGATGATCGGGTCGGCGGCCGGCGGCGGCGATGCGGCCCGCGCCGCCCGCGCGCGCCACCTGTGCAGCAGGGGCAGCAGGAACACCGCCGCCAGCATCACGACGCCGTAGAGCACGCCGGTCAGTTCCTGCGAGACCTTCTCCGCGACGTCCGGGACGAACGAGAGGAACACCGCGGCGACGAAGGTCCCCGTGGCGGACGAGGGCCCGGCCAGCGCCACGCCCACGAGCAGGCTCAGCGACAGGAAGACCGTGAAGCTGTCGGGCGACACGAAGCTGGTCAGGCCGGTGTGCAGCGCGCCTGCCGCGCCGACGGTGGCCGCGCTGACCGCGAAGGCGGTGGCGCGCCACTTCCTCACGTCGACGCCGACCGCCATGGCCGCGGTCGGGTGGTCGCGCAGGGTCAGCCAGGCCAGGCCCGCGGGCCCGTCCAGCAGCCGGCGAAGCACCGCGTAGATCGCGAAGACCCAGGCCGCGGTCGACAACAGCGCCCATTGGTCGGCCTGCAGGAACGCGAGGCCGAAGGGCGCGCCGGCCGGGTCCAGGCTGAGGCCGCTGACGCCCCCGGTCCACGACTCGAACATCGGGTGCTTCAGCAGCTGCGGCAGCGCGACCGCGAGCGCGAAGGTGGCCAGCGCCAGGTAGGGCCCCGCCAGGCGCGTCGCCGGCCACCCGAAGAGAAAGCCCGACAGGCCGCAGACCAGCATGGCGACCGGCACGGTGGCGTAAGCCGGCAGCCACTGGTGCGAGACCAGCACGCCCGCCGCGTAGGCACCCACCGCGAAGAAGGCGCCGTGGCCCAGCGAGATCTGCCCGCTGGCGCCGATCAGCAGTTGCAGCCCGCGCACCGCCAGCGCCAGGACCAGGATGCTCGACAGCTTGAACGCCCAGTAGCCGGGCAGCAGCAGCGCGGCCGCCGCCACGCCCGCGGCCAGCAGCGCCGGCACGGCGAAGGTCTTGATCGGTTCAGACACGCTGGATCGCCTTTCCGCCGAGCAGGCCGCGGGGCCGCACGACGAGGATCGCGAACATCACGGCCAGCGCGATGGTGAGCTTGAGCTCGTTGCCCGTGACGTAGGCCCCGAGCAGGTTCTCGCCGATCCCCAGCGCCAGGCCGCCGAGGATGGCGCCCGGCGGGCTGTCGATGCCGCCGACCACCGCCGCGGCGAAGCCGTAGATCATGATGCCGCCCATCATGTGCGGGCCGAGGAAGACCACCGGCGCCGCCAGCAGGCCCGCGATGGCGCCGATCGCGCCGGCCACGCCCCAGCCGATCATCAGCACCCGGTTGACGTTGACGCCCGACAGCGAGCTCGACAGCGGGTTCAGCGCCGCCGCGCGCATCGCCAGGCCGAGCCGGGTGAAGCGGAAGAACGCGCTCATGGACGCCAGCACCGCCAGCGTGACCGCGACCGTGCCCAGCGCATGGCCGGACAGCAGGCCCTGCCCCCACCGGCCCCAGCCGTCGAAGGGGCTGGCCACGCTGTGGCTCTCGTGACCGAACACCAGGCCCGCGGCACTCTGGATGATGATCATCAGCGCGACGAACACCGTGACGATCGACAGCAGCGGCGCGCCATGCAGCGGCCGCAGCGCCACGCGCTCCACCAGCGTGCCCGCCACGAAGCCGAAGGCGATCGCCGCCAGGGCCGCGGCCCAGTACGGCAGGCCCGCCTCCAGCAGCGACCAGGCGATGTAGGTGGAAAACATCGCCATCTCGCCCTGCGCGAAATTCACATGGTTGGTCGCGCGGTAGATCATGACCAGGGCCAGCGCCAGCATGGCGTAGATGCACCCGTTCACGAAGCCCGCTGCCACCTGTTGGGCAAACTCCGTCATTCGCTTTCTTCCTCTTGTTCCTGTCAGATGCCGAGATAGGCCTTCTTCACCCGCGGGTCGCTGCGCAGCGACGCCGCCGGGCCGCTGATGGCGACGCGCCCCGCCTCCAGCACGTAGGCGTGCCGGGCCAGGTCGAGCGCCAGGCGCGCGTTCTGCTCCACCACGAGGATGCTCAGGCCGCCTTCGCGGTTGATCTGCCCGAGCACCTCGAAGATCTGCCGCACCACCAGGGGCGCGAGGCCGAACGAGGGCTCGTCGAGCATCAGCAGCCGCGGCCGCAGCATCAGCGCCCGCGCGATCGCCACCATCTGCTGCTCGCCGCCGCTGAGCAGCCCCGCCGGCTTGCCGCGGTAGTCCGCCAGTCGGGGAAAGAGCGCGTACATCCGCTCGATGTCCCGCCGCACCTCGCCGCCGCGCGGCCGGGTGATCGCGCCGACCAGCAGGTTCTCCTCCACCGTCAACTGGGTGAAGGTGCCCCGGCCGTCCGGCACGTGGGCGATGCCCAGGCGCGCGACCGCGTCGCTCGGCAGCCCCTCGATCGGCTGCCCGTCGAACCGGATCGACCCCTGCGTCTTCACCAGCGCATGGCTGATGGCGCGCAGCAGCGTGGTCTTGCCCGCGCCGTTCGCGCCGAGCAGCGCGGTGATCCCGCCGCGGGCGACGTCGATGTCCACCGACTTGAGCACGGCCGTGGCCTGGTAGGTCGCCGACAGGCCGCGGACCTCCAGCAGGTTGTCGCCGGCCTGGCCGGCAGTGGCCGTGCGGCTCATGGCTCGCCTCCGAGGTAGGCCCTGACCACGTCCGGGTGGGTCGCCACCTCGTCCGGCGTGCCCTCGGCGATCTTCCTGCCGAACTCCAGCACGACGACCTGGTCGGACACCCGCATCACCAGGTTCATGTGGTGCTCGATGAGCAGGACGGAGATGCCCATCCTGTCGCGTATCTCCAGGATCCATCCCAGCAGTTCCTCGACCTCCTCGTGGTTGAGGCCCGCGGCCGGCTCGTCCAGCAGCAGCATCCGCGGCCGCATGGCGAGCGCGCGCGCCAGCTCCACCCGCTTGCGCGTGCCGAAGGACAGTTGCGACACCGGCACGTCCGCCACCTCGCGCAGCCGGGCGAAGGACACCAGTTCCTCCACGCACGCCGCGACCTCGCGGCGGTCTTCGGCGCCGCGGCGGTTGCGCAGCAGCGCCGAGACGTGCCGGCCGCCGAACTGCAGGAAGCAGCCCGCCTCCACGTTCTTCCGCACCGACTGGCGGTCGAACAGCGCCACGTTCTGGAAGGTGCGGGCGATGCCCAGCCGCGGCACCTCGTGCGCGCGCACCGTGCGCAGGCACCGGTCGTCGAAGGTGATCTCGCCCTCGTCCGGCGCGTAGAGCCGGCTCAGGCAGTTGAACAGGGTCGTCTTGCCCGCGCCGTTGGGGCCGATGACGCCGCAGATCACGCCGCGCGCCACCGAGAAGGACACGTCCGCCAGCGCGCGGATGCCGCCGAAGCGCAGGCCCAGCCCCTCGACGCGCAGCAGCGGCGGCGCGCATGCGCCGCCGTCGCGCACGCCGGCGTCGTCCGTCTGTGAGAGTTGCATGTGCGTCAGGCCAGCGGCACCCAGCGCGCGCCGTCGAAGCGCTGCAGCCGCAACTGCTGCACGATCCGGTAGTCGGTGGGCGAGGTGTTGACCGTGATGCCGGGCACCAGCGCCGGCAGCGCGACGTTCCTGAGCGAGGTGGCCTCCTTGAGGATGCGCTCGGCGCCGAGGTCGTCGCCGCAGCGCCGCAGGACCTCGGTCATCAGGAAGCCCATGCTGTAGCCGACCAGGTTCAGCTGCTCTGTCGTGTCGCCCTCGGGGTAGTATTTCTTCATGAAGGCGAGCCACTCGCGGTAGGCGGCGTCGTCCGCCCACTCCGGGTCGCCGGCCGACTTGCTCGGCGTCGCCGAGACGAGGCCAACGGATTTGTCCAACCCCGCCACCCGCAGCACCGTCGCGATGAAGTTGCTGGTGATGGGGATGATGTGCAGCGGCTTCCACGGCATGTCGCTGACCTTGCGGATCGCCTGGATGGTGAACTTCGGGCTCGTGATGTCCATGAACACGTCGGCGCCGCTCGCCGCCAGGCTGATGATCTGCGAGTCGATGGTCGGCGCGGTCACCTCGTAGCCGGCGGCGGCCACCACCTGCACCTTGCTGCCGATCTCCTGCAGGCGCTTCCTGAACGCGGCCAGGTACTCCTTGCCGAAGTCGTCGTTCTGGTAGAGCACCGCCACCTTGGCCGTGGGCTTCGTCTTGTCCACGTGGTCGGCGTACACCGACGCCTCCGTCGAGAAGGTCGGCAGGCCGGGCAGCGTCCACGGGAAGTTCTTCGGGTCGGCGAAGCGGTCGCTCCCCGCATAGACGAAGAGCTGCGGGATCTTCTTGCCGTTCAGGTATTTCTGCACCGCCACGTTCTGCGCCGTGCCCATGCTCGCGAACATGGCGATGACGCCCTCGCGCTCGACCAGGTTGCGCGTCTGCTCGACGGCCTTGGCCGGGTTGTAGGCATCGTCCAGCGACAGCAGCGTGACGCTGCGCCCGTTGATGCCGCCGCCGTCGTTGACCATCCTGAAATAGCGCGCCTGCACCTTGCCGATGGCGCTCAGCGCCGAGAGCGGGCCGCTGTAGGGCATGGTCTGCCCCAGCTTGATCTCGCCTCGCGGCTGAGGCGATGCCTGGGCGAAAGCGCTGCCAGCGCCGAGCGCCAGCGGTGCGATCGAGGCCTGCAGGAGGCGTCGGCGGGACAGGGAGACTCGAGTGATGTTCATCATGGGAGGGCCGGTAGCCAAGTGATGTCGGATGCGCCTTGCCATGCAAGGAGCGGGCCAGTTAACCCAACAACTAGCTTCCCAAACATTATCTTTCTAGGAAGATAAAAGTCACTGAGGATTACCCTGAGCGCTACATGGCGGCAATCAGCCGGCGGAAGCAGTCGTCGACGCGCTTCAACTCCGCGTGGCTCACGCCGCTGGCGCGCACGATGTCCTCCAGCGAGGTGGCGATGCGGCTCATGGCCGCATCGGCGACGGCGAGTCCCCGCTTGGTCAGGCGCACCAATTCCGAGCGCCGGTCGTCCACGGCAGCGACACGCTCGACGAGCCGCTGCGTCACCAGGCTGTCCAGCCGCTTCGTGATGGCCCCCGACGTCACCAGGAGTTCGCGGTACAGGTCGGTGGGCCTCATCGCGCTGTCCGGTCCGTTGCGTCTCAGCGCGAGCAGCACATGCATGTCCCCCACATTGGTGCTGGCCTGCTTGGCGATCTCCTGAACGCGCCGGTCGTGGAGATAGTGGGCGTATTCGATGCGCAGGAAGAAGCCGGGAAGCCAGAAATCGACGTCGGGGCGGGTGTATGCCCAGGCCTCGGAAATGGCATCCAGCCGATTCGGCTTGAGTTCGTCGACGCGGCGCGCGGCGCGTCCCGCCTCGCTCCGCGTGGCATGCAGGTCGGAGCCGGCCCTGCCGTCCGCCGCGGCCCAGCGCAGCAGTTCCTGGCGGGCCGCTTCGAAGGTCAGCCCCGTGGTGTCGTGTCCATCCCGGCTCGGGCCGAGCTTCTCCTGCTTGTACTTGCCGTCCCCGACGAATCTGCGGCCATACCAGGTGCTGCCGCGATGGCCCTTGTAGTAGCCCAGGTGGGCGCCCGGCACGCACACCTGCCAGTACGGCTTCGCACGCGGGCGCAGCGCCAGCCGCGCTTCGATCGATGAAAGGTCGATGTTGTTGGAGTCGCTTTTCGACATATGGTCCTTGGTTTGCCCAACGACCATTCTATGGATTTTGCCAAACAGTGCGTTACTTGCGTTGGGCAGCCCGGCCCCGCCGGATCGCTTCTTCCTCCGCGCGCGCCTGCGCGGCCTGTGCGCCGGGCTCGCCCGGGCGCGTCGGCCCGCAGTCGATCAACCCGACGTCGTCGATGCCGATGAAGCGCAGCCACGTGTGCATGTGGGACTTCTGCTGGTCCCACGGGTGGAGCGCCGAGCCGGCGCCGTAGTCGAACGCGCTCGCGCAGGCGACGAGCGCCGAACGGCCGAGCACCAGGCCCTCGTAGCCGCGTTCCGGCGTCCAGGAGAACGTGATGCCCGGCTGGGTGACGACATCGATGTAGTGCTTCAGCCGGTAGGGGATGCCGAGGTTCCACATCGGTACGCTGAAGACGTAGTGATCGAAGCTCAGGAAGTGCTGCGTCAGTGCCAGGACCCTTTCCCAGGCCTGCGCCTCCTCGGGCCGGTGCGGCCTGCGCGCCAGGATCGCGTACTTCGCGCTCAGCAGGGCCCCGTCGATGGTGGGCAGCTCCATGCTCCACAGGTCCAGTTCCTCGACGAGGACGGCCGGATCGGCGTACTTGAATGCGTCGAGATAGGCCTGCGCGACGGCGCGGGAGCGGCTGTTCGGCCGGGGCGACGCAATGAGATGGAGGATGCGGGTGGCTTCGGTCACGGTGAGGCTCGCTGTCGGAGTCGAAGGGAGATCGTCTAGAGATTCAGCGTGATGGCGTCGCCGTCGGACCAGGAGACGCAGATGCAGGCGAGTCCGCCGCCGCGCTGTTCGGGCGTCAGGAACCGGTCGCGGTGCGACACCGAACCGGCCGCCACCTTCACGGCGCATTCGCCGCATTCGCCGCGCTTGCAGCTGTGCGGCACGTAAACGCCGGCCGCCAGCACCGCATCGAGGATGGACGTGCCCGGCGCGACCTCCAGTCGGGTGCCGGAGCGGGTGAGGTCCACCTTGACCGGCCGGTCGGTGGACTTGGGCGGCGGCGCCTTGAAGAGTTCGTGATGCACGCATTCCGGCGGATACCCCTGCGCGAGCGCCGCCTCGACGACGGCATCCACCAGAGAAGCCGGACCGCACACATACACGTGGCGGCCCGCCACGGGTGCGCCGAGGACTTCCTGCAAGGGCATGCGGGATGAACCCTCGCGTGCCGTATCGTAGAAGCGGTAGGCCTCGCCGCCCATCGCGGCGAGTTCGCCGCGGTAGGCCGCGGTCGCCTCGCCCCGGGCCGTGTAGTGCACCGCGAACCCGATGCCCCGCGCCTTCAGTTCCCGGGCGATGGCCACGATCGGCGTCACCCCGATACCGCCGGCGACCAGGATCGCCGACCGCGTCGACGGCACGATCGGGAACTCGTTGGGGAAGGCCTCGATCTCCAGCTCGTCGCCAGGCTGCACCCGGTCGTGCAGGTACACCGAGCCGCCGCGGCCCTCCGCTTCCTTCAGCACCGCGATGGCGAACCATCGGCGCTGGCTGTCGACCTCCACGACGGTGTAGGGGCGGAAGTCGCGCGTCCCATCGCGCAGCACCACGCTCACGCGCGCGTGCGTCCCCGCTTCCATCGCGGGCAACTGCTCCGGCGCCATGGCCTGCATGCGGATCCTGCGCACCTCCTTGGCTGCCATCTGCGCCTCCAGGACCTTCACGCGTGCGGGCGGCGGCGGGCCGACCTGCTCGCCCGGCGTGCGCAGGCCCATGTGGCCGGCGAACGTCTCGACGTATGCCGGCGTCGTCACTTCCTCCTTGAGCCTCGCCGCCGGGCGCCCCGGGTAGGCCACCACGCCCAGCGGAATCTCGCCTGCCCAGCAGGCCTGGCCGTACAGCGCTTCACCGCCGAAGATGGGCAGCCCGTCCGCGGGCGGGCCCGCGCGCCGCTTGAGCGAGCCCTCCTGGATCCGCATGCGCACCATCAGGATGCTCTTGAGCTCGTGCAGGCTCGGCTGCTTGATCTCCTCCCATCGGCCCGGGAAGCGCGATGCGAGGAAGCGCTGGAGCTGCTCCATCCGGTCCTCGAGCGAATCCACCGGCTCGGTGGCGCCGTACACCATCACCGAACGGTAGTTCAGGGTGTGGGCCGACGCGAGCCGCGACAGAACGAAACCGTCGAGGTGCGTGAAGTTGATGCACACGTCGGCGCCCGCGGCGAGGTGCTTGAGCATGCGGCTGCCCGCCGATCCGTGCCAGTAGAGGTGGTCGCCTTCGCGCCACACCATGGTCGGCGTGGCGAAAGGCTGGCCGTCGACGACGTACGACACCACGCCGTACAGCGCCGAATCGATGACCTCGTGGATGGCGGCCTTCTCGTTCGATCCCCGGCCGGCGAACAGACGGATGCGTGATCGGTCGGTGACCGGGTAGTGGAGTGGATTCATCGTGTTCCTTCCGGGGCGCAAGACAGGCTTCGCGTCGAATTCGCCAAACTTACCCAACTCATTTGCAGGCTTCATTCGCGAATCTTTAAGTGAAATCCCTTGAGTTGCTTGACAAATTATCTTCTCAGGAAGATATTTCAGCAGCTTTCATCAATCCCGTCAATCGACCCCACATCGCAGAGGTGCCCACATGACAACGAAGGAAGAAAACGAACTGCTGACGCGCATCGAAGGTGACGCGCCCATGGGGCGCATGCTGCGGCAGCTCTACTGGGTGCCGGCGGTGCTCTCGTGCCGGCTCGAGGCCGGCGGCGCGCCGGTCCGGGTGAAGCTGTTCGGCAACCGCTACGTCGCCTACCGCACGCACGACGGCCACGTCGGCTTCCTCAACGAGGCCTGCCCGCACCGCGGCGCATCGCTCGCGCTGGCGCGCAACGAGGACAACGCGCTGCGCTGCATCTTCCACGCCTGGAAGATCTGCGTGTCCGGCGAGGTCCTCGAAGTGCCCAACGAGGCGTCCAACCCGGAGGGCTTCCGCAAGACGGTGGACGTGAAGAACTACCCGGCGCTGGAAGGCGGCGGCCTGGTATGGGTGTGGCTGGGCCAGGGCGAGGCGCCGCCGGCGCCCAACTTCGAGTGGATGGACCTGCCGCCGGACCAGGCGTACGCATGCGGGCTGGAACTCAACTCCAACTGGCTCCAGGGCGTGGAGGCGACCATCGACTCCTCGCACATCGCCCTGCTGCACCAGAGCCATCTGGAGAACTCGAAGATGGACATGGCAGCCACGCGCGTGAACAGCGCCGTGCGCTACCGCTTCGAGGACACGCCCTACGGCTACCGCGCGGCCGCCCTGCGCGAGGCGGCCGACGGCCACTGCGTGGCGCGCGTGACGGAATTCGTGATGCCCTACTACGGCATGATCCCGCCGATCAACACGGGCGACGACCAGGACCGCACCGTCATCGTCGCGGTGCCGGTCGACGACACGCACCTGATCCAGTGGTACATCTTCTACAACACGAAGCGGCCGACGGATTCGATGAAGCGTGCCCAGCGCGCCAACACCTGGCCCATGGCCGGCGGCGTGTGCCACGACCCGGACCTCGCCTGGGGGCAGAACCGCATGCTGATGAAGAACGGCAACCACACCGGCTTCAACGACATCGTGGTGGAGGACTTCGTCACCCAGATCAGCATGGGCCCCATCGTCGACCGCTCGGAGGAATACCTGTGCTCCGCGGACCAGGCCATCATCCGGCTGCGCCGCCACCTGCTGCAGGCGGTGCGGAAGTTCATGAACGACGAGACGCCCGCCAGCGCGCTGCCCGAGGCGCGCGACTATTCCGGCATCACCGCCACCGGCGGCCGGCTGGAATCCGTCGAGAGCGACTGGCGCCGCCTGCCCCGCTGACGGGAGACGACCATGGACTGCAGCGACTCGAAGCAGTGGGTGCGCGCGTGCGCCGCCGCCGACGTGAAGCCGGGCGAGCCCAAGGGCCTCAGGCTGGCTGGCATCCCCATCGCGCTCTACCGCCTGGAAGACGGCGTCTACGCCACCCACGACGTCTGCACGCATGCGTATGCCCTGCTGTCGGAGGGCTACATCGAGGGCGATGCGATCGAATGCCCGCTGCACGGCGCGCAGTTCGACATCCGCAGCGGCAAGTGCCTGGCCGTCGCGACCGCCGACCTCTCGACCTACGAGGTGCGCGTCGAGGACGGATCGCTGCTGGTGAAGGTGCCCGCCGACGCCGGGGCGGACGCGCCATGACCTGCGTGGAGGGCGGCAGCCGCCGCGTCGTCATCGTCGGCGGCGGACAGGCGGCCGGCGCGGCGCTCAGGACGCTGCGCCAGCTCGGCTATGCGGGGCAGGTCGCGCTCGTCAGCGACGAGGTCCACCTCCCCTACGAACGGCCGCCGCTGTCCAAGGAGTACCTCTGGGGCAAGGAGCACGCACTGCGCTGGATCGCGCCCGACGCCGGCGCGAACGCGCGCTGCGCGATCGGCCGCACCGCGCTCGCCTGCGATGCCGCATCCAGGACGATCGCGCTGGACGACGGCTCCACCCTGCCCTACGACGTGCTGCTGCTCGCCACCGGCGGCGTGCCCCGCCGGCTGTCGGTGCCCGGCAGCGGGCTGGCGGGCGTCCACTGCCTGCGCAGCGCGGCCGACGCGGCGGCGCTGCGCGGGTCCATCGCGCGCTGTGCGCAGCAGCAGCGGGCGCTGCTCGTCGTGGGCGGCAGCTGGATCGGGCTGGAGGTGGCGGCGGGCGCGCGCGAGGCGGGCGTCGAGGTCATCCTGGCCGAGCAGGGAGAGCGGCTGTGCGGCCGCACGCTGCCTGCCGCGGCGGCGGACTGGCTCCGCGATCTCCACGCCGCTCGGGGGGTGGATCTGCGGCTGCGCACGGCCGCGGTCCGCCTCGATGGCGAGGACGGTGCGGTGCGCAGCGCGCAACTGTCGGACGGCACGCAGGTGCAGGTCGGCGCCGTGGTGGCAGGCATCGGCATCAGCCCCAACCTGTCGCTGGCGCGGCAGCTCGGGCTGCACGTCCGTTCGGGCATCGTGGTCGACCGCCACGGCAGGACGTCGGCGCCGCACGTCTACGCCGCCGGCGACGTCGCCGAGCAGGCGTGCCCCTGGCACGGCGCCGGCATCCGCATCGAGACCTGGGACAACGCGAACCGCCAGGGCGAGGCGGCGGCCCGGCACATCGCATCGCTGGACGATGCGGGCGCCGCGCCCGACGCCGCCGGCCACGCCGCGCCCCCGTGGTTCTGGTCGGACCAGTACGGCGTGAACCTGCAGGTGCTGGGCGCACCCACCTGCGGCGACGAGGTGCTGGCCGGCCGGTCCGACGGGAACGGACCGCTCTTCGTCCATCTGCGCGACGGCGCGGTCGTCGGCGCCGTGGGCATCGACCGGGCGCGCGACATGCGCCGGCTGCGCAAGCTGCTGGCGCAGCGGCCGGCATGGCGGGCGCAGGACCTGGCGGTCGAGGGCTTCTTCTAGGGCCTGTTATCGGCAACAGGCCCTAGATGTGAAGTGTCAACAGGTTCTTTCGAGGAATCGATAGACGGGTGATTGGAGCAGCCAAGTTGATACCGTGGTGGGGGCGGTGCCAGTTGTAGAAGTGATTCCACAAGGACAAGGCCGCACGGCGCTGGTCTGAGTTGGCGTAGGCGTGGCCGTAGGCCCACTCGCGCAGGGCGGACTGGATGAAGCGCTCGGCCTTGCCATTGGTCTGGGGTCGGTAGGCCCGGGTGAACTTCTGGGTGATGCCCATCTCCAGGCAAGCCTGGCTGAACAGGCCCGAGCGAAACGCCATGCCGTTGTCGGTCAGCACGCGCTGGATGGGCAC
>NZ_JQKD01000006.1 GCF_000745855.1 Xenophilus azovorans DSM 13620 | reverse complement strand
CGGCGTGACCACATCACGCGGCTGCGCCACCTCGGTGGCGGCTTTGCCGGCAGCCTCGGACTCGCGCACCCAGCGGCGCAGCATGTTCGCATTCAGCCCGTTGGCCAGCGCCACCGCGGCCACCGACGTGTTCGGCTGGCGTGCCAACTCGATGATCCGTGCCCTGAACTCGTCAGAGTGCCGCCGCCAACTGCGCTTGGGCGGTGCCGCAACCGCTGTGTTCGTTTCCAAAGTGTCCATGTGTCCACGCAAAAGTCCGTGGACACAAGCATCCTTGGCCGGCTATCGAACTTCAATGTGGGTTGGCCGGACGCATACGCTTGAACAGCTCGCCGCCCACGTGCGGCGTGGTGCCGTTGCCGGCCGAGCCGTAGCTGAGCTTGCCGGGGTTGGCCTTGGCGTAGGCCACGAACTCGGCCAGCGTGTTCGGCGCCAGCGTGGGCCGCGTGACGAGGAACAGCTGCGTGTTGGCCAGTAGCGCGACGTGCTGCAGGTCCTTGGCCGGGTCCACCGGCATGCGCTCGAACATGATCGGGTTGACCGACTCCAGCGTCGTCACGTTGACCAGGAAGGTGTGGCCGTCACCGCCGTTGCGCACGGCCTCCACCGCGGCCACGTTGCCGCTGGCGCCGCCGCGGTTGTCGATCACCACGGGCTGGCCCAGCGCCTCGGTCAGTTGCGGCACGAGCAGGCGGATCATCACGTCGGCCAGCCCGCCGGGCGGGAAGGCGACGACGAAGCGAACGGCCCTGCTGGGCCAGGTGGCCGGCTGGGCGAGGGCGGTGGGCCCCACGGCGGCGAGCGCGGCGCCGGTGAATGCGAGGAAACTTCTGCGGGACGAAGGCATGGGGCGGCTCCTGGGTGGCGGTGACGAGGGAAGGCGGCTGCGGCTACAGCGCCAGGCTGCCGACGCTGGTGCCGCCGCAGACGTACAGCACCTGGCCGGTGACGAAGCTGTTGGCGGCGTCGGCGAAGAAGGCGACGGCGCGCGCCACGTCGGCCGATTCGCCGAGGCGGCGCACGGGCACCGAGGCCGCCAGCTGGCGTTCCTTCTCGCTGCCCTGCTCGACCACGTCGTAGAACATGTCGGTGCGGATCGGGCCGGGCGCGACCACGTTGACGGTGATGCCCTCGGGCGCCAGCTCCAGCGCCCAGGTGCGCGCCATGCCCAGCATGCCGGCCTTGGTGGCCGAGTAGCTGGTGCGGGTCTGCAGGCCCAGCGCCGCGCGCGACGAGAGCAGCACCACGCGGCCGAACTGCCGGGCGCGCATCGCGGGCAGCGCGGCCTGCAGCATCTGGATGGCGCAGCCCAGGTGCAGGTCGACCAGCGCGTCCAGGTCGGAGAGCTTCACTTCCGGCAGCAGCGCGGCGCGGATCACGCCGGCGTTGTGCACGATGGTGGTGACCTCGTGCCGCCGCACCATCGCCTGCACCGCCTCGGCGGTGGCGGCGCGGTCGGCCAGGTCCACCTCGACGCTGTGCAGCTTGGGGTGGTCGATCTCGGTGGGCCGCCGCGCCAGCGAGACGACCTCGTAGCCCTGCGCCAGCAGCTGCTCGCAGATCACCTTGCCGATGCCGGCGCTGCCGCCCGTGACAGCGGCGACCTTGTTGGCGTTCATGCGTCCGCTCCCACCAGCGCCAGCACCCGCAGCGGGCTGCCGCTGCCCTTCTCGATCTTCAGCGGCGCCGCCACCACCAGCGCGCCGGTGGGCGGGAGCTGGTCCAGGTTGGTCAGGCACTGCAGGCCGTACTTGCCGGCGCCGTGCATCAGCGAGTGGCAGGGGTAGGGCGGGCGCAGGTGGTAGCCCTGGCCGGCGTCGGTGTTGATCGATTCGGTGCCGAAGCCCAGCACGTCCCGCTGCTCGATCAGGAAGCGCACCGCCTCCGGCGTCGGGCCCGGCGTGTGCTGGCCGGTCTCGTCGAGGTTCTGGTAGGCCACGGCGTCGCGCTGCTTCTCCCAGCGGTGCGACCAGTCGGTGCGCATCAGCACCCAGTGGCCGGCCGGGATGCGGCCGTGCGCCGCCTCGAAGGCCTCGATGTCGGCCACGGTCAGCAGGTAGTCCGGGTCGGCCACGGCCTGCGCGCTGCAGTCGATCACGCAGGCCGGCGCGACGAAGCGCTGCGGCGGGATGGTGTCGACCGAGTTGTTCGGCAGGTCGCGGCCCGAGATCCAGTGGATCGGCGCGTCGAAGTGCGTGCCGGTGTGCTCGCCGCAGGAGAAGTTGTTCCAGTACCAGCCGGGCCCGCGCTCGTCGTAGGCCGAGATCTGCTCGATGCGGAAGGGCTGGCACTGGCCCATCTCGGGCGGCAGCGCGATGGCCGGGAATTCGGAGCTCAGCGTCTGCGTCAGGTCGACGATGCGCACGCGGCCGCCGGCGAGCGCCAGCGCCAGGCCGGCGAGGATGTCCTGGGGGGGGGTGTTCATCTCACATGCCTCCTGCGGCGAGTTCGCGTTCGAGGACCTTCGGGTTGTCGCGCCAGCGGGCCAGCCACTCCTGCGCCACGTCGCCGGGGTAGACGTCTTCCACGCCATCGCGCAGCGCCTTCACGATGGCCGAGGCCAGGGCGGCCGGCGCGAGCTTCGGCGGCGGCAGGTTCTGGTTCCATTCGTCGTCGATCGGCCCGGGGAACACGTTGACCACGCAGATGCCGGCGCCGCGCAGCTCGGCGCGCAGGCACTGCGCCAGCGACAGCGCCGCGGCCTTGGAGGCCGAGAAGGTGCCGTGCGACGGGAAGTTGGCCAGCGCGTAGACCGACAGCAGGTTGACCCACGCGGTGGCGTGCGTCGCGCCGTCGGCCGCGCGGCCCTTGAGCGCCGGGCCGAAGGCCTGCGCCAGCCGCAGCAGGCCGAAGTAGTTGACTTCCATCTCCGACTTGGCCACGTCGGTGCCGCGCCGCGCGGCGATGCCGAACCCGCGGTGCAGCTCGGCGGTGTTGACCACGATGTCGACCTTGCCGCCGATCTCGCCGGCCCGTTCGTTGACCGATCGCTCGTCGGTCACGTCCAGCGGCACCAGCGTGACCTGCGGCAGCGCCGCCAGCTCGGCCAGGCCGGGCAGCTGCTTCCAGGGCTCGGCGTGGCCGACCCAGACGATGTCGGCGCCGGCCTGCGCCATCGCCCGCGCCACGGCCTGGCCCACCGGCGACTTGCCGTCGGTCACCAGCACCTTGCGGTGCTTCGGGTCGCTCGTCATCTCGCGCAGCATCGTGTCGTCCGCCATGTGGGCCGTTCCTTTCTCCGGGTATCCGATCAGCACCGCCTGGCCGGCGCGGTCCAGCCGCGCGCCGACGCGCACGCGGCAAGGGGCCTCGCCCACCTCACCATGCAGGTGCACCATCACGCTCGCGCCGGCGTCCAGCCGCACCATGCCCAGCCGCCACGGCAGGCGTTCGCGGAAGAACAGGTCGTTGCTGTGGGCGAGCGTGGTCGCGGCGAGCAGCTCGCCCTCGCCGGTCTGCGCCTGCCAGGGCAGGCGAGGCGACAGGCAGCGGTGGCAGGCCTCGCGCGGCGGGTACTGCAGCGCGCCGCAGTCGGCGCACACCTGCAGCGCGAAGCGGCCTTCGGCCGCCGCGGCCGTCAGGCCCAGCGCCACGCGGCCGCGCGCGCCGGGCGGCAGGTTCATCTGCCGCGTGCGCAGGACGGGGTTCTTGCGCGGGGGTTTCATGAAAGGCGCGGTCATGGCGCCTCCGCCGGGCCGCCCCAAGGCAGGCGCCGCGCCCCCTCGGGGGGCAGTGAGGACACGAAGTGCCGAACGTGGGGGCTGTTCATTCGTTTTTCCCCAGGATCACGGCGCCGGTGCACAGGCAGCGGTCGTAGGTGACCATGCCGAAGCCGCCCACCAGGCCGTGGCGCGCACCGGCCACGCTGCGCTCGCCGGCCAGGCCGGTGAGCTGGCGGATCGTCTCCGTCATGCCGATGAAGCCGCCGGCCGCGCCGGCCTGGCCGCAGGAGAGCTGGCCGCCGCTGGTGTTCTGCGGGAAGTCGCCGCCCACCGTCAGGTCATGCGCGCGCACGAAGTCCGGGCCCTCGCCTTTGGCGCAGAAGCCCAGGTCCTCGAACTGCATCATGGCGATCACCGGGTAGTCGTCGTAGGTCTGCAGCAGGTCGATGTCCTGCGGCTGCAGACCGGCCTGGGCGTAGAGGTCGCCCCGGTCCATCGCCCAGCCGCCGCGCACCATCACCGGGTCGTCGGCGAAGGCGTTGTGCCGCTCGATGGCGCCGCGCAGCAGCACGTGCGGCAGGCCCAGGTCGCGCGCGCGCTCGGGCGACATCACGAGGAAGGCCTCGGCGCCGGCGCAGGGCATCACGCAGTCGAAGAGGTGGATGGGCTCGGAGATCGGCCGCGCGGCCATGTACTCGTCCAGCGTCAGCGGCTTCTTGAAGAGGGCGTTCGGGTTCTTCAGCGCGTTGCTGCGCTGGGCCACCGCGATGCGGCCGAAGTCCTCGCGGCGGGCGCCGTAGGTGCGCATGTAGTTCGCGGTGATGAAGGCGAACATCGAGTTCGGGCCGCCCGAGCCGTAGGGGTAGCTGGCGTCGCGGGCGAAGTCGCTGAACGCGCCCAGCGTCTGGCGGAACGAGTCGACGTGGTTGGTGTCGGCCGCCACGCAGGCCACCACCTCCGCATCGCCGCACTGCACGGCGCGCGCCGCGCGGCGCAGCGCCATCACGCCCGAGGCGCCGCCGGTGGGGATGTGGTCGAGCCAGCGCGGTGACAGGCCCAGGTGCTGCGTCACGCCCACCGCCGTGTCGGGCGCCAGCGAGAAGCTGCTGACGGTGAGGCCGTCGATCTGTTCTTTGGCCAGCCCGGAGGCCTGGACCAGCGCGCGCACCGCCTGGCCCAGGAACCAGTGCGCGCCGCGGATGGAGTAGCGCTCGTAGGGCACCGTCACCGGCACGGCCAGCGCCACGCCTTCGTAGCCCTTGCGCTTGAGGACGTGCGCCATGTCAATGCCGTCCGGCCGCCCGAAGGCATTGACGCGCCCCCTCGGGGGGCAGCGATACGCGAAGCGATGAGCGTGGGGGCTTCATATCAATCCAGCTTGATGCCGGCCGCCTTGATGATGCGGCCGAACTTCTGCGTGTCGCCCTGGATCGTCTGCGCGAACTGCTCGGGCGTGCCGGCCACCACCGTCATGCCGACGCCCGACAGCAGCTCGCGCGTCTGCGGCATCTGCAGGATGGCCGCCAGCTCGCGGTGCAGCTTGTCGACGACGGCCTTGTCGGTGCCGGCCGGCAGCACGAAGCCGATCCAGGTCAGCAGGTCCACGCCCGGCGCGCCGGATTCGGCCAGCGCGGGCACCTCCGGCAGCAGCGGGTTGCGCTGCGCGCTGGTCACGGCCAGCGCGCGCACCTTGCCGCCCTTGATGTAGGGCATGGCCGGGCCCAGCGCGTCGAAGATGATCGGCACCTGGCCGCCCACCGTGTCCGTCATGGCCGGCGCGCCGCCCTTGTAGGGCACTGCCAGCAGGTCGGCGCCGGTGGCGCTCTTGAACACCTCGCCCGCCACCTGCGCCGGCATGGCGCCGTGGGCGTAGGCCAGCTTGCCGGGCTGGGCGCGCGCCATCGCCAGCAGCTCGGGCACCGTGCGCGCGCTCACCGAGGGATGCACCGCCAGCACCATCGGCATGGTGATCGCCAGCGTCACCGGCGTGAAGCTCTTCACCGGGTCGTAGGGCAGCTTGGTGTAGAGGCTCTGGTTCATGGCCAGCGTGGAGTCGATGGCCACGAACAGCGTGTAGCCGTCCGGCGCGGCCTTGGCCGCCGCCTCGGCCGCGATGATGGTGTTGCCGCCCGGCTTGTTGTCGACGGTGACGGGCACCTTCCAGCGCTCGCCCAGGCGCGCCGCCACGGTGCGGGCCACCAGGTCGCTGCCGCCGCCGGGCGGGAAGGGCACGATGATGCGGATGGGCTTGCTGGGGTAGGCGTCCTGTGCAGCGGCGCCGAAGGCCAGGCAGGCGGTGCACAGCAGCGCACCGAGCGACCGCGTGAGGACTTGCAGGGTTCGCATGGGTTTCTCCTTCTCAGTGGTCCATGGCGTTGCGCGCCGCCCGCAGGGCACAAAACCGGGTCGCCAGCAGCGATTCGAATGGCCGCGGAGCAGGCCATGCCAGGGCACTCGCGGAACTGGCTCTGCCAGGCCGCTGAGTGCGCCCCTTGAGGGGGATGGAATGTCTACACGCAGTGAGACATTCAAACGGGGTGGTTTCATTCATCGCTTGAGCTGGATGCCGGCCGCCTCGCGGTCCCAGGTCTGCGGCGTGATGCCGCGCTCGCGCAGCTTGAACTTCTGCACCTTGCCGTTCTCGGTCGAGGGCAGCGCGGTCATGAATTCGAGATACCGCGGCACGGCGAAATACGCCATGCGCGGCTCGCAGAAGCGCACCAACTCCACCGGGTCGAGCGCGGCGCCCTCGCGTGGCACGACGGCGGCCATGACCTCGTCCTCGGCCAGCTCGCTCTTCACCGGGAACACCGCCGCCACGGCCACGGCCGGGTGACTCAGCAGCACCTGCTCGACCTCGTAGGAGGAGATGTTCTCGCCGCGGCGGCGGATCGCGTCCTTGAGCCGGTCGAGGAAGGTGAAGAAGCCGTCGGCATCGCGCGTCACGCGGTCGCCGGTGTGGAACCACAGGTTGCGCCAGGCCTCCACCGTCTTGTCGGGCATGCCGAAGTAGCCGGTGGCGAAGGCGAAGGGCTCGTCGGCGCGCAGCAGCAGCTCGCCGGGGGTGCCGGGCGGCACCTCCTCGTCGTGCTCGTCGGCCACGCGGGCGGTGAAGCCCGGCACGATGCGGCCCATGCTGCCGGGGCGCTGCTCGGCGTCGAGGCCGATCACGAAGTTGCTCTCGGTGGAGCCGTAGCCGTCCAGGAGGCGCATGCCGAAGCGCTCGCTGAACTGCGCATGGAAGCGCGGCGGCACGCCGGGCGCCAGCGCGATGCGCACGCGGTGCGCGCGGTCGTCGGGCGTCGCGTCCTTCGAGAGCAGGATCGGCACCATCGCGCCCAGCACGTAGGTGGCCGTGGCCTGGTGGCGCACCAGCGCGGACCAGAAGCCCGAGGCCGAGAAGCGCTTTTCCACCACCAGCGTGGAGCCGGTCAGCAGCGCCTGGAAGAAGGCGTTCATCGCGTTGGTGTGGAACAGCGGCAGCGTGGTCAGCAACACCTCGCCGTCGCCCAGTTCCAGCAGCGCGGCGGTGTGGCGGCCCCACCAGTAGAACTGCGCGTGCGGGCAGCACACGCCCTTGGAGAGGCCCGTCGTGCCCGAGGTGTAGAGGATGGCCAGCGTGTCGCCGGGCTGCACCGGCGCCGCCTCGGCGAACGCATCGCCGGGTGCGGGGAAAGGTTCGGTGCCGGACTCCTGTGGCGCATCGACGCGCCACACGCGCTCCAGCGGCAGGCCGGCCCGGTCCTCGAGCCCGCGCAGCGCGGCCAGGCCCTCGGCCTCGGCGACGAACAGCCGCGCGCCGGAATTGGCGAGGATGTGCCGCAGCGCGGCGCCGCGCGCGGCGGTGTTGATGGGCACCGTCACGGCACCGATCCAGGCGCAGCCCAGGAAGGTCTGCAGGAACTCGGCGCGGTTGCCGCACATCAGCGCCACGCGGTCGCCGGCGCGGATGCCGGCGGCCTGCAGCACCGCGCCCATGACCCGGGCCGTGCGCAGCGCGTCGGCGTAGCGCCAGCGGGTGTCGCCGGCGACCAGCAGCGTGCGTTCGGCGAAGCGGCCGCACTGGCGCTCCAGCATCGCCGGCAGCGTGCGCCCGGCGGGCGCGAAGGTCTCGATGGCATCGGTCACGGCGGGCCTCACATGAAGAGCTGCATGTTTCCGAAGGCCGCGTCGCAGTTCACGAGGTCCACGCGCTTGAGGCGGATGCGCAGCGCGCCGTCCGCCTGCCGCACCAGCTCGTGCGTGGCCCAGCCGGCGTAGAGCGCCTGTTCGTCCTGCCGCGTCTCGGTGTAGTGGAAGGCGGTGCGGCAGGTGTAGAGGCCGGCCGCGTCGTCGCGCGCCGTGACGCGCGGCACCTGCAGCAGGTGGTGGCAGCGGCTCACGGGCTGCTGCGAGAAGGTGCGTGCGCCGCGCAGTCGCTCGATGCGCACTTCCAGCAGCAGCCGGTCCTCGTACAGCAGCGAGGCGTGCAGGCGCGGGTCGGTCTGGCCGTGGGCCAGCGGCATCCAGTAGTGGCCGTCCTCGGTGAAGAGGGCCAGCCAGTCGTCGAAGCGCAGTTCGTCGAGCAGGGCGGCTTCGTCAAGGACGAAGTCGATCAGCGCCTGGTTCGTGGGCGCGCTCATGCTGCCGCCTTTTCGGCCATGCCCGCCGTCATGAAGCGCACCCAGGCGCGCATCTGGCTGCGCATCTGCCATTCGTTGGTGCCGTTGGTGACGGCCTCGTCCTGGCTCTTCTCCGCGGAGTCGAACAGCCGGCCGACATTCACCCACTGCGAGCCGCGCGAGGCCAGGCCCTGCTGCGCGCGCTCGTACATCTCCAGGTCGTCGTGGCCGACCACCGAGGTGGGCGCGTTGACCAGGCGGTTGTACATGAGCGTGCGCTCCAGCAGCAGGTCCGGCGCGCCGACCAGGCGGAAGGTCCAGCTCTCGACCAGCGTGCGGTCGGCCGCCAGCGGGCGGAAGATGCGCAGCGTCTGGATCGGCCCCTTGACCATGATGTTGGGGAAGTACACCGTGTTGTGGCGCACGTCGGAGAGGATCGCCTTGGCGCGCTCCTCGCCGTAGGCGGCGACCATGCTTTCCCAGTAGCCGGGCGCGGGCGAGTACGCCGCGTGGATCGAGTCGCTGACGCCGGTGTGGCCGTGCCCGTTGGGCCAGACGCGGATGCCCATGTTCTCGAAGAACTCGTAGGGGCTCACGAAGGGCGCGAACAGCTCCACCGCCATCGGCTTGGGCGTGCCCTCGGGCGCGCGCTCCCAGACCTTGACCGCGGTGCCGGCCGAGGACTCGTGCGCGACCATCGGGTGGCAGGTGTCGGTCTGGTTGTCGACCAGCATCTTCCAGTTGCAGCGGTGCAGGTAGCGCATCACGCCGCCGGCCACTTCCAGCCGGCCCTCGGGCGAGCGGTCGACCATGTTGTCCAGCGTCGAGAGCGAGGGGCCGAAGAAGTCCTCGAAGCCGATGCCCTCGGGGTTCAGGCGGCAGAAGACGAAGTCTCGGTAGGCGTGCACCGCGCCCACGGCGGCCAGGCCGGTGCTGGCCTCGCAGGCCTCGAAGCCGGTGTTCTCGTAGCCCTTCTTCAGCGGGATGGACAGCAGCTTGCCGTCGGTGCGGTAGGTCCAGGCGTGGTAGGGGCAGCGGAAGAACTTGCCGGTGCTGCCGCAACCGTCGGGCGCGACCTTCACGCCCTTGTGGGCGCAGCGGTTGTACAGCACCTTGATGCTCTGGTCGGTGTGGCGCACCATCACCACCGGCTGGTCGCCGACCGTGGTCGCGAAGTAGTCGCCGGGCTTGGGCACCTGGCTGCCGTGGCCCACGTAGACCCAGGTGTTGGCGAACAGGTGCTGCATCTCCAGCGCGAACACCTCCGGGTCGATGTAGCAGTCCTTGTGCACCTCGGTGTCGCGCACCAGCGCGGCGATGGCGTCGGGGTTGTCGCGGTAGCGGTCCATGGCGCGCCCCGGTCAGTCGAGCCGGATGTTGGCCTCGCGCACCACGCGGCCCCAGCGCGTGCGTTCCGCGGCGGCGAAGCGCGCCAGCTCGTCCGGCGTGCCGGGCAGCGGCTCGATGCCCAGCACCTGCATGCGGGCGCGGACCTCGGTGGAGTTCAGCGCGTCCACCAGGTGTTTGTTCAGCGTCTTCACCGTCGCGGCGCCGATGCCGGCCGGCGCGACCAGCGCCTGCCACGCGGAGGCCTCGAAGCCGGACAGGCCCTGCTCGGCCAGCGTCGGGATGTCGGGCATCGTGGCCAGGCGCCCGGCGTTGGCCACGCCGATGGCGCGCACCTTGCCGGAGGTGATGAACGAGCCGCCGCTGGAGGTGTCGACGAACATGAAGGGCAACTGCCCGCCGATCACGTCGGCGATGGCCGGCGCGGCGCCGCGGTAGGGCACGTGGGTGAGGTTCAGCCCCGTCTGCTGGCGGAACAGCTCGGTGGCCAGGTGGTGCGGGCTGCCGGTGCCCGGGCTGCCGTAGCCCATGCCCTTGGGGTCGCTGCGCACCCAGGCCATGAACTCCTTGAGGTTCTTCGGCTGCGCGTTCGGGTTCACCACCAGCACCAGCGGGAAGCGCGCGATGGTGCCCACCGGCGCGAAGTCCTTCTCCGCGTTGTAGGCCAGCTTGCTGTAGAGGAAGGGGTTGGCGGCGATGACGGCGGAGTCCGCGGTGAACACGGTGTGCTCCGGGTCGCGCGCCTTGGCCACGTAGTCGGCCGCGATGTTGGAGCCGGCGCCGGGCTTGTTGGTGACGATGAAGCTCTGGCCCATGGACTTGCCCATGGCCTCGGCCAGCATGCGCGCCACGGTGTCGGAGCCGCCGCCGGGCGCGTAGCCGACGACCCATTCGACGGGCTTGGCGTCGGCCAGAGCCAGCGTGGGCGCCGCGGCCAGCGGCAGCAGGGAGAGCACTTGGCGGCGGGACAGCAGGGAGGACTTCATCGCGGGACTCCAGGAGGGGTAGGGGGAGGAATCAGAGGTCGAGCACGAGGCGCCGGCCCTTGGCGCGCGAGACGCAGATCTGCATCACCTTGCCGCCGGCCTTCTCGGCATCGCTGAGGAAGTAGTCGCGGTGCTCCGGCTCGCCTTCGACGACGGCGGCGGAGCACACGCCGCATTCGCCGCGCTTGCAGTCGAACAGCGGGTCGCAGCCGTGCTCGATCAGGCAGTCGAGGATGGACTGGCCGGCCGGCACGGTGAGCTGCTGGCCACTCTGCGCCAGCACGAGCTCGATGGGCTGGTCGCCCGCGGCCGCCACGGGCGCGGTGAACAGTTCGAAGTGCACGCGCTCGCGCGGCCAGGCCCGCGCGTCGGCGGCGGCGAGCACGGCGTCGAGCATCGCGCGCGGGCCGCAGACGTAGAGCTGGTCCTCTGCCGCGCAGCCGTCGAGCAGCGCGGCCACGTCCAGCGGCGCGCCCTGCCGCTCTTCGTCGGCATGCACGGCCAGCGACTCGCCCAGCAGGGCCTGCAGCTCGGGCAGGAAGGCCATCAGCGCGCGGCTGCGGCCAGCGTAGAGCATCCGCACCGGCAGCCCGGCAGCGCGGCGCGCGGCCGCCATGCTGGCCAGCGGCGTGATGCCGATGCCGCCGGCCACCAGCACCGCGCAGCCCGCGTGCGCGCCGAGCGGGAAGTCGTTCTTCGGCGGCTCGATCTCGATGCGCTGGCCGGCCTGCAGCGCGTGCATCCAGCGCGAGCCGCCGCGGCCCTCGTCCTCGCGGCGCACGGCGATGGTGTAGTGCGGCTGCGGCGCGCCGGTGTCGGCCCCAGCGTGGGTGTTGACGAGGGAGTAGTGGCGCCAGTCCGATGCGCCGTCCGGCAGTTCGACCTGCACCCGCACGTGGGCGCCGGCCGTGAAGCCCGGCAGCGGCGCGCCGTCCACGGCACGCAGCGTGAAGCGGCGGATCAGCGGGTTCAGTGCATCGGCGGCGACGACTTCGACGGCGAAGGTGGGCATGGGGCGTCTCTCCTTCAGGCCAGGGCGTGGCGCGCCAGCGCGGCCTGCAGCGCCTTGCCGTGCTCGTCGGCCAGCGCGGCCTCGCGCAGCTCGCGCAGCGTGGCCGGCGCCAGGTGGCGGCCGGCGCGCTGCACCGCCTCCATCAGCCGCTGGTAGTTCGCCAGGCCGCGCGCGTGCGTGTCGCCATAGCCCTTGACCAGCCGCTGGCACTGCGCGATCTCTGCTGCCAGCGCGGGGTTGTGGCCTGCGGCCTCGGCGATGCGATCGAGCCACTGCTCGATGCGCGCGTTCTCCATCTGGTAGCGCAGCGTGCGGCGGCGGATGCCGCGCAGCCGCGCCAGGCCCCACAGCAGCAGGTAGCCGCGCAGCGAGGTGGTGGTGACCACGCGGCCCTCGCGCGCCATGCGCGCCACCAGCCGGTGTGCCGCATGCGGACGCGCCAGCCAGCGGCCCAGGCCGGCCGGCAGGGTCTCGCAGATTTCCTCGACGCGCGGGTGCATGAACTCGCTGATGGCGAGCTGCTGGCCCGCCTGAAGCCGCACCTCGGAGTGCACGCGCGTGAAGCGGCTGTCGCGCGTCTTCAGGTCGGCCACGCGGATGGTGTCCTCGTAGCTCATCCACAGCGCCAGGTGGCGGGCGGCCGCGCGCAGCAGGGCGCCGCCGTCGTCGGTGCCCCGGGCCAGCCGGTCGAGGCGGTCGAGGTACAGCGCGGCGTAGGCCGGGTCCTGGTAGTCGATCAGGCGGCGCACACCTTCGGTGACGAGGTGCTGCGCATCGGCCGGGAAGCCGCTGCGCACGCGCTGCAGCAGGGCAGCGACCTGCGGGTCGCGCGGCGCCGCGGGTGCGGCGGCCGGTTCCGGAGGAGTGTCGGCGGCAGCCGTGTCCGCGGCTGGCGCCTCGGATGCCTGCGCACAGGCAGCGCCGAAGGCCTTGAGACTGGCCTTCACGCCCACGCCGCCGCGTTCGATGGTCGCCTCGAACTGCGCGCGGCCGAAGGGCAGCACGCCGGTGCCGGCCAGCGCGCCGAACAATACGGCGCTGACCACGCTGCCCGCGGCCTCGGCGGCGGCGGCCATGTCGAAGCGCACGAAGCGTTTCGCGGCGCGCGCGGCATGGGCCAGCAGCTCGGCATCGTCCACGCGGCCGTCGCCCATCGCCGTCTTCTCGGCGATGGCGTAGACGCGGTGGGTGGACGCGATGAGCGTGGTGCGATCGGGCGTGACCAGGCCGCGCTGCACGGCGCGGCCGGCTTCCATCAGCTCGGAGGCGAGCACCACGTCCACGTCGCCGGGCAGCGGCATCAGCGCCAGCACCGGCCGGCCGCCGTCGCGCCGGGCCTGCTCGGCGGGGAACAGCTCGACGTAGTAGATGGTGGCGCCGGTGCGCTGCGCCACGCCGGGCACGGAGGTGGTCTGGGCGATGTACCCGTTGTGCTCGCCGAGGTCGACGATCCAGTCGGCCAGCACGCCGCCGCCCTCGCCGCCCATGGCGAGGATGGCGATCTTGATCGGTTGCGGTGTCGTCGTCATGGCGGCCTCAGAAGGCGAAGCGTTCGCGCTGGCGCGCGTCGCGCGCCTGCAGCCAGCCGATCACGCCGCGGCGCAGGCGGGCGCGCAGGCGGTCCCAGCGCGTGGGGTTGCTGACGATCTGCGCGCGGTAGAAGGAAGGGCACAGCACGGCGGCGTGCGAGACCTCGCCGCACAGGCCGCAGCCGACGCAGCTGTCGAGCACGGTGGCCACCGGGTCGGTGCGCAGCGGGTCGGGGTTGGGCTTGATCGACAGCGAAGGGCAGCCCGACAGGCGGATGCAGGAGTGGTCGCCGGTGCAGGTGTCCGGGTCGATGCCGAAGCGCTCGCGCACCACGCGCTCGCCGCGCGCGGCGGCGGCGCGCTGCAGCGGCTTCTCGCGGCGCTGGCGGTTGAGCATGCATTCGCTCTGCGCCACCAGCACCTTGGGGCCCTTCTCGCCGGTGGTCAGCGCCTCGCGCAGCGTGCCGACCATGGTCTTCAGGTCGTAGGTGCGGCGCACCGTCTTGACCCACTGCACGCCGACGCCGCGCACCGCGTTCTCGATCGCGTGGTTGGTGCTGCGCGTGGGGTTCTGCGCCTTCGACGAGAGGATGTCCTGCCCGCCGGTGGCCGAGGTGTAGCTGTTGTCGACGACGATGGTGAGGTTGTCGCTCCTGTTGAACACCGCGTTGGCGATGCCGCTGGTCAGCCCGTTGTGCCAGAAGCCGCCGTCGCCCATGACCGAGATGGCGCGCTTGCCCGCCGGCACGTTCAGCGCCGCGGCGCCGGCGCCGCCCAGGCCGTAGCCCATGGTGGTGTTGCCCAGGTTGAAGGGCGGCAGGATGGAGAACAGGTGGCAGCCGATGTCGGCGCTGACGTGGTGTTCGCCCAGCTCGCGCTCGACCAGCTTCATGGCGGTGAAGATCGGGCGCTCGGGGCAGCCGGTGCAAAAGCCCGGCGGCCGCGCGGCGATGCTGGCCTCGATCGGCTGCACCGGCTCGGGCAGCAGGGGAATCGTGCGGCGCTCGCGCACGGGCGCGGGCTGCGTCGCCAGCTTGCCGTGCGCCTGCAGGAAGCCGCGCAACCCCTGCAGCACCGCGGCCGTGGTGTACTCGCCGGCCATCGGCAGCAGGTCCTTGCCGTGCAGCGCCGTCGTGCTGCCGGCCTGGCGCAGGACGGTGGCGACGTTCTGCTCGACGAAATTGGGCTGGCCCTCCTCCACCACCAGCAGCGCGCGCTTGCCCTCGCAGAAGCGCAGCAGCTCCGCGTCGACCAGCGGGTAGGCCACGTTCATCACGTACAGCGGCACCTGCGTGTTGCCATACACGTCGGCCAGGCCGAGCTGCTGCAGCGCACGGATCACGGTGTTGTAGCTGCCGCCCTGCACCGCGATGCCGACGTCGTCGGCCTGCTCTGCGAAGAACTCGTTCAGGCCGCGCTCCTGGATGAAGCGCACCGCGGCGGGCCAGCGCTCCTTCACCTTTTCCTGCTCGTGCACGAAGCTGGCGGGCGGCAGCACGATGCGGCTGACGTCGCGCTGCGGCTGCTCCATCGCCTGCTGGATGCTGAAGGCGGCGCGGCGGTTGGCGCTGGCGGTGAACTCGCCGTGCACGTGGCAGGCGCGGATGCGCAGCTGCAGCATCACCGGCGTGCGGCTGGCTTCCGAGAGGTCGAAGCCGTCCTTGACCGCCTGCACGATGCCGGGCAGGTTGGGCCGCGGGTCGAGCAGCCAGATCTGCGACTTCATCGCGAAGGCGTGGCTGCGCTCCTGCATGATCGACGAGCCCTCGCCATAGTCCTCGCCCACGATGACGAGCGCGCCGCCGGTGACGCCGCCGGAGGCGAGGTTGGCCAGCGCGTCGGAGGCGACGTTGGTGCCCACCGTGGCCTTGAAGGTCACCGCGCCGCGCAGCGGGTAGTTGACCGAGGCCGCCAGCGTGGCGGCGGCGGTGGCCTCGCTGGCGCTGTTCTCGAAGCGGATGCCGTGCTCGGCGAGGATGTCCTGCGCGTCGGCCAGCACGTCCATCAGGTGCGAGATCGGCGCGCCCTGGTAGCCGGCGATGTAGTTCACGCCCGACTCCAGCAGCGCCTTGGTCACGGCCAGGATGCCCTCGCCGCGGAACACCTCGCCGGCGCCCAGGCGCAGCTTCTTCACTTCCTCGACGAACGAACGCTCGGCCATGCCGGACCCTTCTTCCAAAGCCCGCGTGGGGTGCGGGAATCAATGATTTTGGATGGATCGTAGCGGCATCGCTTGAAAAGTAAATATATCCAAATTCATGGTTTTCCCTGGTCCGGGGCGCCCCTGCCGGCGGTGCCGCCCGCGTGCCGGCACCGCGAAAACCCTGAGGCCGAATGTCGTCGCGACGACTGAGTCGCCCCGTCCCCCGCCCGAACATGCGCCCCTACCACGACCGCACCCGAAGACGCCATGAGCAAGCGCAAAGTCATCGTCACCATCGCCCCCACCGGCGGCATGGCCCACAAGTCGCAGAATCCGCACCTGCCCACCCAGCCCGACGAGATCGCCGAGGACGTGGTGCGCTGCTGGAACGCCGGCGCCAGCGTGGCGGCCATCCACGCGCGGCGGCCCGACGACGGCGCCACCTGCGACGCGGGCGTCTACCGCGACATCAACACCCGCATCCGCGCGGCCGGCTGCGACATCGTGCTGAACAACTCCACCGGCGGCGGCGTGCACGGCGACATGGTCCGCGAGCTGCCCGGCGGGCGCTTCGAGATCGCGTGGGAGGAACGCATCAAGGGCATGGACGCCGGTGCCGAGATGTGCACGCTGGACGCCACCACGCTGAACCTGAGCTTCGGCGGGCGCGAGATCCTGATGGACACGCCGCTGTCCAAGGGCCGCGAGCTGGCCGCCGGCATGAAGGCGCGCGGCATCAAGCCCGAGTGGGAGGT
Organism: Xenophilus azovorans DSM 13620; assembly: GCF_000745855.1. Lineage (GTDB taxonomy): Bacteria > Pseudomonadota > Gammaproteobacteria > Burkholderiales > Burkholderiaceae_C > Xenophilus > Xenophilus azovorans. The sequence goes on along the minus strand of NZ_JQKD01000006.1, from coordinate 272,689 downwards.
GTTCGCCCACACGCACATCCTGCAGGACGTGACGACGCTGATCGAGGAAGGCCACGACGAGGCGCCGCACTTCATCAACCTGGTGATGAACGTGCACCGCAACTTCCAGAACGCGATGCCCTTCTCGCCGCGCTACCTGCAGCAGATGGTGGACGTGCTGCCGGCGAACAGCATCTTCTGCGTCAGCGGCATCGGGCCCTCGCAGCTGGAGGCCAACGTGGCCGCGCTGCTGCTGGGCGGCCATGCGCGCGTCGGCCTGGAGGACAACCTCTACTACCGCCACGGCGAGCTGGCGACCAACGTGCAGCTCACCGAGCGCATCGTGCGCCTGATCCGCGAGCTGGACATGGAGCCGGCCACACCCGAGGAGGCGCGCCGGATCATGGGCCTGCCGCGCACCGGCACGCCGCTGCCCGCCTTCGCACCCGCCGCGCTGGCGCAGGCCGCCTGACATGGACACCCCCCGTTCGGGCTGAGCTTGGCCTGTCCTGAGCTTGTCGAAGGATCGAAGCCCCGGGACCGCGCTTCGACAGGCTCAGCGTGAACGGGCAAGGGAGTTTCCGACGCTCTCGCGCACGCCTTCTTTCCCACCATCACGAGGAGACACAACGATGAACTTCACACGCACCGCCCTGGCCGCCGCCGCGCTGGCCTGCGCCGCCGGCGCCTCGGCCCAGATCTCGGACGACACCATCCGCATCGGCTTCATCAGCGACATGTCGGGCGTCTACCGCGACTACGACGGCCCGGCCGGCGCGGAGGCGATCCGCATGGCCATCGCCGACATGGGCGGGGCCGTCAACGGCAGGAAGATCGAGCTGGTGTCGGCCGACCACCAGAACAAGCCCGACATCGCCGCCGCCAAGGCGCGCGAGTGGTTCGACGTGGACAAGGTCGACATGCTGATCGGCGGCGTGAATTCCGGCGCCGCCATCGCCATGGCCGGCGTGGCGAAGGACAAGGGCAAGCCCTACTTCGTGGTCGGCTCCGGCGCGTCGAGCCTGACCAACGAGCACTGCTCGCCCTACACCGTGATGTACGCCTACGACACGGTGGCGATGGCCCGCGGCACCGCCAGCGCGGTGCTCAAGAACGGCGGCAAGCGCTGGTTCTTCGTGACCGCCGACTACGCCTTCGGCAACGCGCTGCAGACCGACGCGACCAAGGTGCTGGAAAGCGGCGGCGGCGCGGTGGCCGGCGCGGTCAAGCACCCGCTGGGCGCGAGCGATTTCTCCTCCTACATGCTGCAGGCCACCAACGCCAAGCCCGACGTGCTGGCGCTGGCCAACGCGGGCGGCGACACCGTCAACGCCATCAAGTCGGCGGCCGAGTTCGGCCTGGCGCAGAAGATGAAGCTGGCCGGCATGATCATCACCATCCAGGACGTGCACGCGCTGGGCCTGAAGACGGCGCAGGGCATGTACCTCACCGACAGCTGGTACTGGAACCAGAGCCCCGAGGCGCGCACATGGGCGCAGCGCTTCTACGAGAAGCACAAGCGCATGCCCACCTCCTTCCACGCCGGCGACTACTCGGCCGCGCTGCAGTACCTGAAGGCGGTGCAGGCCGCCGGCACCGACGACGGCGCGAAGGTGATGGCACAGCTCAAGAAGACGAAGTTCAACGACATGTTCGTCAAGGACGGCTGGCTGCGCGACGACGGCCTGATGGTGCACGACATGCACCTGATGCAGGTGAAGACGCCGGCCGAGTCGAAGGAGCCCTGGGACTACTACAAGGTGGTGGAGTCGATCCGCGGCGAGGCCGCCTGGACCACGCGCGCCGAGAGCAAGTGCACACGCTGGAAGGCGTCATGAGCGATCCCGCGATGATCCGCCGCGTCGGCGTGGTCGGCACCGGCGTGATCGGCGCCAGCTGGGCCGCCTTCTTCCTGGCCCGCGGGCTCGACGTCACCGCCACCGACCCGGCGCCCGGCGCCGAGCAGCGCCTGCGCGACGCGGTGCGCCGCCACTGGCCGACGATGCAGCGCATGAGCCTGGCCGACGGCGCCTCGCCGGATCGCCTGCGCTTCGAGCCCCAACTCGAACGCGCACTGGAAGGCTGCGACTTCGTGCAGGAAAGCGGCCCCGAGCGCGCCGACTTCAAGGCCGACCTGTACGCCCGCATGGACGCCGCCACGCCGCCGCAGGTGCTGCTGGCCAGCAGCAGCAGTGGCCTGCCCGTCAGCGGCATGCAGGTGCGCTGCGAGGCGCCGCAGCGCGTGGTGCTGGGCCACCCGTTCAACCCGCCGCACCTGATCCCGCTGGTGGAGGTGGGCGGCGGCGAGGCCACCTCGGCCGAGAGCATCCGGCGCGCGATGGACTTCTACGCCGCGCTCGGCAAGCGGCCGATCCACGTGCGGCGCGAGATCCTCGGCCACATCGCCAACCGGCTGCAGGCCGCGCTGTGGCGCGAGGCCTTCCACCTGGTCGACCAGGGCGTGGCCAGCGTGGCCGACATCGACACCGCCATCGCCCACGGCCCCGGCCTGCGCTGGGCGCTGATGGGGCCCTTCATGAACCTGCACCTCTCGGGCGGGGAGGGCGGCATGGCGCACCTGCTGGAGCACCTGGGCGGCCCGATCGAGAGCTGGTGGCACGACCTGGGCGACCCCTCGATGACGGCCGAGCTGAAGGCCCACGTGGTGCAGGGCGTGGCCGACGAGCGCGGCGCGCGCAGGGAAGAAGCGCTGGAGCGCACCCGCGACGACCTGCTGATCGACCTGATCCGCGCCAAGGGCGCCGGCGGTACGCTGCCGTAGAGGAGACGACAAGCCATGCAAGCCATCGACTTCCTGGCCGACCCGGCGCAGGTCGCGCCGCCGCGCACCGTGCGCATCGACTTCGACGACGGCAGCTTCTCGCTGCGCTCGCCTGTCGCGCTGCAACCCTACGCCCGCTGCATCGGCGAATGGGTCGAGCGCTGGGCGCGCGAGACGCCCGACGCGCTGGCACTCGCCGAACGCACGCCCGACGGCGACGGCTGGCGGCGCCTCACCTACGGCGAGCTGCGGCGCGACGTCGGCCGTGTGGCGCAGGCCCTGCTCGACCTGGACCTGCCGCCCCAGCGGCCCATCGCCATCCTCTCCGACAACGCCATCGATCACGCCGTGATGATGCTGGCGACGATGCACATCGGCCGCGCGAGCTGCTCGCTGTCCAGCGCCTATTCGCGGCTGACCCAGGACTTCGGCCGCCTGCGCGGCATGCTGCAGTTGCTGGGCCCGGCGCTGGTCTATGCCTCCGATGCGAAGGTCTACGGGCCCGCCATCGCCGCCTGCGACCTGGACGTGCCCTGCGTCTTCAGCGCGAACGCGGACCAGTGGCCTGGCGGCCTCGACCTCGCCGCGCTGCGCGCCACACCCGAGACGCCGGCCGTGCGCGAGGCCTTCGAGGCCATCACGCCCGAGACGCACGCCAAGTACCTGCTGACCTCCGGCTCCACCGGCCACCCCAAGGCGGCCGTCAACACGCACCGCATGCTGTGCGCCAACCAGCAGATGATGGCGCAGACCTGGCGCTTCCTGGAGCATCGCAGCCCCCAGGCGGCTTCGCCGCCGCCCCCCGAGGGGGACGAGCCGGCTTGGGGCGGCCCGGCACCGGCTCGCGAGGCGCCGGTGCTGGTGGACTGGCTGCCCTGGAGCCACACCTTCGGCGGCAACCACAACCTGCACATGGTGCTGGCGCACGGCGGCGCGCTCCACATCGACGAGGGCCGGCCCGCGCCGGGCCTGATCGAGAAGACCGCGCGCAACCTGCGCGAGGTGAAGCCCACGCTGTGGTTCAACGTGCCGCGCGGCTTCGACATGATGCTGCCGCTGATGGAGGCCGACGACGCATTGGCGGCGGACGTGCTCTCGCGCCTGCGGCTGGCCTTCTACGCGGCGGCGGCGCTCTCGCCCTCGACGTGGCAGCGCCTCTCGGCACTGGCCGAGCGGGTGCGGCCCGGCAGGCCCCTGTGGCTCACCACCTCCTGGGGGTGCACCGAGACCTCGCCGGCCATCACCTCGGCGCACTGGGCGCTCGACGGCGCCGGCTGCATCGGCAACCCGCTGCCCGGCATGGAGGTGCGCTTCGTGCCCAACGGCGGCAAGCTGGAGATGCGCATCAAGGGCGTCTCCGTCTTCCCCGGCTACCGCGACATGCCGCGCGAGACGGCGGCCGCCTTCGACGACGAGGGCTACTACCGCGTCGGCGATGCCGGCCGGCTGCTCGACGAAGCGCGGCCCGAGCGCGGCATCGTCTTCGACGGCCGCGTGGCGGAGGACTTCAAGCTCGGCAGCGGCACCTGGGTCTCGGTCGGCCCGCTGCGCATCGAGCTGGTGTCGCAGCTCGCGCCCTGGGTGCAGGACCTGGTGGTCACCGGCCACGACCGCGAGGCCGTCGGCCTGCTGGTCTTCCCCAGCCCGCAGGGCGCGGCCGAGCCGGCGAAGCTGGCCGAGGCGCTGCGCGCCGTGCTGCGCCGGCGGCGCGACGAAGGCCTGGGCTCGGCCCGCTGCCCGACCTGCGCGCTGGTGCTCGACACGCCGCCGCATGCGGACAGCGGGGAGATCACGGACAAGGGCTACATCAACCAGCGGGCGGTGCTGGCGCGGCGGGCGGGGGACGTGGCGCGGCTGTATGACGGCAGCGATGCGGCGGTGATCCGCTGAGCGTCGAATATTCCGCGGGCCGAGGTGCAGTGCACTCTCATCGGGCGGCCGTGACCACCACCCAGTCCGACAACAGCGGCACCGACGCGCAGAAGGGGCCGCCATCGGCGGCGGTCCCCCGGACGCGGGCCTGCAGCTTTCCACCCTTGGCGATGGCCTCCCGTGCGAGCGCGGCGGAAATGCCGGTGATGGGAACCTTGGCGCGACGCGCCCAGGCGGTCCCGGACTGGCCCGCGTAGGTGCCGGAGTTGACATACACGAACCGGCTCGCGGGCGGCCCCTGCGTGAACTCGCCGGTGAGGCCCATCGGGTCCTTGGACAGATCGACCTGAACGGAGAAGTCGAAGCTCAGCGTCCCCGCCGATTCGGTGGCCGGGAGCAGCTCCGATTTGCCGCGCTGCATGGCGAAGCGAACGTCCGGCTGCGGCTCGGTCACGATCAGGCGAAGGGCAAGGGTCTGCTTCATGGTGGACGGCCGAATATGCCGCGCCACGGGTCATCAGGCAAACCGGCCCCGCGCGAAACGTCACCGCGCCACAATGCGCCGTCTGCCATCCAAGGTCTTCCCATGCTCGCCCTCTCCGACTTCCTCATCACCAAGAAGTGGCCCGCCGCCCACCCCGACCGCCTGCAGCTGTATTCGCTGCCCACGCCCAACGGCGTGAAGGCGTCGATCATGCTGGAGGAGTGCGGCCTGCCCTACGAGCCGCACCGCGTGGATTTCGGCAGCAACGACCAGCTCTCGCCCGAGTTCGTCTCGCTCAACCCGAACAACAAGATCCCCGCGATCATCGACCCCGACGGCCCGGGCGGCAAACCGCTGGCGCTCTTCGAGTCGGGCGCGATCCTGATGTACCTGGCCGACAAGACGGGCCGCTTCATCCCGCAGGACGCGGCCGCGCGCTGGCACACGCTGCAGTGGGTGATGTTCCAGATGGGCGGGATCGGGCCCATGTTCGGCCAGCTCGGCTTCTTCCACAAGTTCGCCGGCAAGGACTACGAGGACAAGCGCCCGCGCGACCGCTACGTGGCCGAGAGCAAACGCCTGCTGGGCGTGCTCGACAGGCATCTGGCGGGCCGCGACTGGATCATGGGGAGCGACTACACGGTGGCCGACATCGCGACCTTCCCGTGGGTGCGCAACCTGATCGGCTTCTACGAGGCGCGCGAACTGGTGGGCTTCGACGACTTCGCCAACGTGGCGCGCGCGCTCGACGCCTTCGTCCGGCGGCCCGCGGTGGAGCGCGGGTTGCAGATTCCCGCACCGCCGAAGGCCTGACGCCGCCGCTCAGCGCAGGAAGGGCAGGCGCAGCAGCGCGTGCCGCTGCCGGCGCCGCCTGCCGAGCAGCGCGGCCAGGCCCAGGCCGAGCAGCGCCGAGGAGGCGGCCATCGCCAGCGCCGGCGTGCGCCATGACGCGGCGCGTGCCGGCCGGGGCGCGGCGCCGCGGCTGGCGGCCTCGGGCGAGGGCGTGGGGCTGATGGTCACCGACACCGGGTCGCTGGCCGGGAAGGAGGCCTCGATGCCTTCGTCCAGCGTCTGCTCGTCGGGCTCCCGCCGCTCGGGCGTGGGCACCTTCTCGGCGGCGTCGGGCCGCTTGGCGGTGGGGAAGCGGAAGGCATCGCCGCGCGGTGCGTCGTCGGCAGGGGTGGTCATGGCCGTCTCCTTGGGGAAGGTGTCATCGGTGCATCGGGTCGTCGTCCGGCAGCTCGGCGCTGCGCTGCAGCCGGGCGCGCTCCAGCTTGAGCGTCAGCGCCAGGTGCCGCGCACGGGCCGCCTCGTCGTCCTCGCGCGGGTCGCGCAGGAAGCGCAGGTACTCGTCGCTCTCCTCGGCGCTCAGGCCGGCCAGCACCTCGTTGCCCTCGGCGGTGACGGCCAGGGCGCCGGTGCGGGCCAGCTCGTCGTGCTCCTCCGGCGCCAGCGAGAGCGGCGTGATGGGCGCGGAGGACGGACGGGTTCGGTTCATGGCGGCACCTCGCGGGGGCGGCAGGCAACGGCCTTTTCGCGGCCGGCCCGGCTTGGTTTCCAGCCTAGCGCATGCCGGCGCCGGCGGTGTGGGACGTGGCTGCGATGCGGGTAGGAGGAAGCGCACCCCTGCGTCACCGGCGGGCGGGTCCGGCGGGCGGCGCCTGCTCCTTCGGCTGCCTTTCCTCCTTCTCCCGCTCCTCATCGTCGTCGTCGAACCACTGCTCCAGCTGCTGCCCGATGCGCGCGCCGATGACCGCCCCCGCGCCCGGGAGCACCGCATTGCCGGCCGCGGCGCCGGCCAGCGCCCCGCCGGACAGCGACAGTTGCGGCGCGTCCAGCGTGCCGCCCAGGCGCAGCGGCATGCCGACCACGCCGTCGACCAGGTCCACCGCGATGTCGCCCGACAGCCGGCGGTTGAGCACCTGCACGCGGCCGCTGGCGCCGAGCACGCCCGAGCGCGCCTTGAGCCCGCTGTAGCGCAGGCGCACGCCGTCGCCGGTGGCCCGGGTGTCGAGCACGCCGGTGAGTTCGTCCAGCACGGTCTGCCCCTCGCGCTGGCGGCCGGCGGTCCGCACGGTGCGCGCGAGGTCGAAATGCCGCAGCGTCGCCGGCCGCACCGTGAAGCGGGTGCGGGTGTGCAGGCTGCGCACCAGCTCGCCCACCCCGCGGCCCTCGGCCTCCAGCGTCGTCTCGCCGTCGACGCGGCCCAACACGGCCGAATGCCGGCCGAAGGCGCCCACCAGCGCCTCCAGGTCCACACCGCGCGGCGACAGCGCGGCCTGCAGGCGCAGGCGGCCCTGTCGCGGGCCGGTCAGCGTGGCCTCGCCGTTCCAGGTGCCGCCGCCCGCGTCGATGCCCACGCGCCAGCGCTCGGTGAGCACGTCGCCGCGGCCGTCGCTGTCGTCGTAGCGCTCCTCCTGGCGCGCCAGGCGCAGCCGGGCGGGCGGCGTCACGCCCGGCCGCTCGACCACGGCGCGGCGCGGGCGCCATTGCGTGCCGAACTCGACCTCGCCGTCGTAGGCGAGGGCGATGCCGCGGCGGTCGATCCACGTGGCGCCGCGGAACACGACGCGCTGCACCGGGACCGGCGCCAGCGTCCATCCGCCGCCCGCCGGCGCCTCACCGGCCGCCGCCTCGCGCCCGCGGAAAGCCCGCACCGAGGCGCGCGGCAGCACCAGGCCCTCGGCTTCCACGCGCACGAGTTCGATGCGGCGCGACAGCGCGGCGCGCCACGAGGGATAGGCCGCGAGGCGGCGCAGCGTGATCGGCTGCGGCTGGCGGGTGGCGACCTGCTCGAAGACGATGACCGGCGCCGGCCGCAGCGCCCAGTGCGCGCCGCCCACGCTCACGGCGACGCCGAAGCGCCGCTCGAACTCCGCCGCCGCGCGCCGGGCCAGCGCCTCGTCGTCCGGCAGCCAGGCCGCCAGCAGCGCGATGCCGGCCAGCAGCAGCACCGCCAGCGCCGCCGCGGCCACGGCCACGGCCACGGCCAGGCCGCGCAGCACGCGGCGGCCCGCCGGCGTGCGGACGGCTGCGGTGCCCGGTGCGGGAGTGGCCATGCATCCACTTATAGCCCTCGCCCCGCAGCGCCGCCAGCAGCGGCTGGCTATAGTCTCGCGACCCGGCGCCCGCCGTCGTTCCGGCGCCATGTTTTTTCGGAGAGCGCATGCGCATCTGGCAGAAAGAGATCTCGGTCGACATCCTCACCCGCGGCCAGGCCGGCACGGCGGCAGCACACCTGGGCATCGAGTTCCTCGAGGTGGGCGACGAGCACATCACCGCCCGCGTGCCGGTGGACGAGCGGACCCGCCAGCCCTACGGCATCCTGCACGGCGGCGTGTCGGTGGTGCTGGCCGAGACGCTGGGCTCCTGCGGGGCGCACTTCTCCGTCCCCGAAGGCGAGCGCGCCGTGGGCCTGGACATCAACGCCAACCACCTGCGCGCCGCCGCCAGCGGCTGGGTGACCGGCACCGCGCGGCCGGTGCACCGCGGCCGCAGCACGCAGGTCTGGCAGATCGAGCTGCGCAACGACGCCGGCGAACTGACCTGCGTCTCGCGCCTGACCATGGCGATCCTGCAGCCGCGCTGAGCCTTCCCTCTTTTCAACAACAACACCCGAGGAGACATCCATGAGCCTGTTCAGCTGGCGCGAAGTCGCCATGAGCCCCGGCGCCGTCGTCGCGCCCGACGAGCGCCTGCCCTGGCCGCAGACGGCCGCGATGGGGGTGCAGCACGTGATCGCCATGTTCGGCGCCACCGTGCTGGCGCCGATCCTGATGGGCTTCTCGCCCAACATCGCGATCCTGATGAGCGGCATCGGCACGCTGATCTTCTTCCTCGTCACCGGCGGGCGGGTGCCCAGCTACCTGGGTTCGAGCTTCGCCTTCATCGGCGTGGTGATCGCGGCCACCGGCTACGGCGGCCAGGGGCCCAATGCCAACCTGGCGGTTGCGCTGGGCGGCATCGTGGCCTGCGGCGTGCTCTACATCGTCATCGGCGCGATCGTGCAGGCCGTCGGCACCGGCTGGATCGAGCGCTTCATGCCGCCGGTGGTCACCGGCGCGGTGGTGGCGGTGATCGGCCTGAACCTCGCGCAGGTGCCGATCAAGAACATGGCGCCCACCAACTTCGACGCCTGGATGCAGGCCGTGACCTTCCTCAGCGTGGGCGTGGTGGCGGTGTTCACGCGCGGCATGGTGCAGCGCCTGCTGATCCTGGTGGGGCTGCTGCTGGCCAGCGTGGTCTACGCGCTGCTGACCAACGGGCTGGGCCTGGGCAAGCCGATGGACTTCTCCGGCATCGCCGCGGCGGCCTGGTTCGGCGCGCCGACCTTCACCACGCCGGTGTTCGAGGCCGGCGCGATGCTGCTGATCGCGCCGGTGGCGATCATCCTGGTGGCCGAGAACCTGGGCCACCTGAAGGCGGTGACGGCCATGACCGGCCGCAACCTCGACCCGCTGATCGGCCGCGCCTTCATCGGCGACGGCATCGCCACGGTGGTCAGCGGCGGCGCGGGCGGCACCGGCGTGACCACCTACGCCGAGAACATCGGCGTGATGGCGGCCACGCGCATCTACTCCACCGCGGTGTTCGTGGTGGCGGCGCTGATCGCGCTGCTGCTGGGCTTCTCGCCGAAGTTCGGCGCGCTGATCCAGGCGATCCCGCTGCCGGTGATGGGCGGCGTGAGCATCGTGGTGTTCGGCCTGATCGCGGTGGCCGGCGCCAAGATCTGGGTCGACAACAAGGTGGACTTCTCGCAGAACCGCAACCTCATCGTCGCGGCCATCACGCTGATCCTGGGCACCGGCGACTTCACGCTGAAGTTCGGCCAGTTCGCGCTGGGCGGCATCGGCACCGCCACCTTCGGCGCGATCATCCTCTGGGCCCTGCTCGGGCGCTCGCGCAACGCCTGAGCGGCCCGGCGGCTCAGGCGCCGCGCGGCGCCGCCTTGGCGGCCTTGACGGGCGCCGTCTTGCGCGCCGTCGCCACGGCCTTCCTGCGCGGCGCGGCCCAGCGCTCGCGCACAGGCGCCTCGGCAGGCTTTTCCGCCGGCGCGGCCTCCTGCATCAGCGCCATCAGCCTGCGGTGCTCGGCCAGCAGGTGGTCGCCGATCTCGTTCACGTCCGGCACCGCGCGGCGGCAGGCGATCAGGCCGTAGTCGAGCCGGCCGTTGTAGCTCTGCAGCGTGATGTTGAGCGCGGTGCCGTGGCTGGCGATGGACACCGGGTAGTAGCTGGTGACCAGGGCGCCGGCGAAGTACATGGGAAAGGGCGCACCCTGCACGTTGGAGACCGCCACGTTGGCGGCCGGCGGCAGCATGTTGACCAGCCCCGAGCGGCCGACGATGGAGGCCATGCCCGACATCAGCCAGGGCGCGGCGAACATCGGGAAGTCGTCCAGGATCACGGCCTTGAACCTGTTCATGGTCGACTTGGACTGGGTGGAGGACTGGTTGATCGCCTTCAGTCGCTCGACCGGGTCCTGCAGGTCGGAGGCCAGGCTGACCAGGATCATGCTCGCCTGGTTGTTGGCCGTGTCGTCGCCGGCCTCGCGCAGGCTCACCGGCACCGCCGCCACCATCGATTCGGCCGGCAGCTCGCTGCCGGCCTTGAGGTACTGGCGCAGCGCGCCGGAGACGGTGGCCAGCACCACGTCGTTGAGCGTCACGCCGAAGTGCCTGGCGATGGCCTTGGTCTCCGCCAGCGGAATGGTGCGGCCGGCGAAAGCGCGCTGGTTGGTGATGGAGACGTTGAAGGGCGTGCGCGGCGCCGTCAGCTTGTAGCGCCGGGCCAGCGCGCGCGGGTCCAGCTCGCGCGGCAGCTCCTGCGGCGCGGCGGCCATGTCGGCCAGCGCCTTGCCCAGCGCCGGCAGCATCTTGTAGAGCTTGACGTACTGCGCGGCGGTGTTGCGCAGGGCGGCGGTGGCCAGCTCGGCCATGCCGAGCTGGTAGCCGCTGCGGCGCGGCTTGCGGCGCGGCGGCCTCACCACGCGGCCGGCGGGCTCGAGGTCGAAGATCGCCTTGCCCACCTCCACGCCGGCCTGGCCGTCGATGCCGGCATGGTGCACCTTGGTGTAGAGCGCCACCTCGCCGCTCTTGAGGCCGTCGATGATGTAGAACTCCCACAGCGGCCGGCTGCGGTCGATCAGCGAGGAATGCAGCCGCGCCACGTACTGCTGGAGCTGCCGGTTGGTGCCGGGCTTGGGCAGCGTGATGTGGCGCACGTGGTAGTCGACGTCGATGTCGTCATCGTCCACCCACACCGGGTTGGACAGGTCGAAGGGCATCAGCGCGAGCTTGCGCGTGAACACGTCGGCCAGGTGGATGCGGCCGGCCATGAAGGCCTTGGCGTCCTCGTAGAAATCGCCCTGGTAGCCCTTGGGCAGCTGCAGCACGTTGAGCGAGCCCACGTGCATGGGCATCTCTGGCGTCTCGAAGTGCAGGAAGGTGGCGTCCAGGCCACTGAGGTGTTTCACGCGGTGCCTCCGTCTCGTCGTGCTGGGGTGCGCCGCGGCGCCTGCAGTGATGCAGCGCGGGCCGCGTGGCCCTTTGTACAGCGGCCGGCCGGGGCGCCACCTCCGCGTAAACGCGGGGGCTGCTGCACGGGACGGGAGCGGAAGGGAGGGGCGCCGAGCGGTCAGCGGCCCGACGGCAGGTCGGCGGCGATGGTGTCCGGGTCGGCCGCGACCGCGTGCACGGCGTAGATGCCGGCCGGGTGCCCGCCCAGGCGCACGTCGACCCGCTCGAAATAGGACATCAGGCTGCTGGCGGCATCGTGCAGGCAGTCGGCGATGCTCGCGAAGAAGTCCGGGCAGGGATGACCGGGCTGGCCTGGCTGGCCGGGGGCGCGGAGGCTGTAGGTGTAGACGCCGGGCCGCACCGGCCGCAGGTCCAGGATCGGGTTCATGCTCGTTCTTCTCCCTGATGTGCGCGCTGCCGCGGCCCTCCTATGCATGGGTGCGGGCCACGGCGCAGGCGCTAGTCTGCACCAGAGATGAACACTTTCGGCGTAGGACACGCACGATAGCAACGACTTGTGCACGGCAACATGCAAGCTTGCCCACTAGTGCCGACTTTGGCGACCTGAATTGCAACGCAGTGCAACACCTGTGGCCTGGCGCTGCGCCACCGGCGCACATGGCGGAAGCGGCGGGCCGGCCCGTTAGACTCGCACGCTTTGCGGCCGCGGTCCTGCGCGGCTTTCTGCAGCCTTCTTCCTCCCCTTTTCGATGACCGATGCATCCGCCGCGCGCAGCCGCGCGGTGTTCGAGTTCAAGAGCGCCACGCTGCCGCTGATCGCGGTGATCCTGAAGACCGCCGACCTGGCGGTGCTGACCGCGGCGCTCGACGTGCAACTGGCGGACTCGCCCGATTTCTTCGAGCAGGAGCCGGTGGTGATCGACCTCTCGCAGCTCTCGGAAGACGAGGCCCAGGCCGCCATCGACTTCGCCGCGCTGCGCCGCATCCTGTCGCGCCACCAGACGCAGCCGGTGGCGGTGCGCGGCGCCACCGAGGCGCAGGCGCTGGCCGCGCGCGCGGCGGGCCTGGCGATCGCGGCCATGCCGGTGGCGCCGCCGGCGCGACCGGCCGAGGCGCCCAGCCCGGCGCCGCAGATCGTGCGCGAGGTGCCGGTGCCGCAGGGCGGCACGCTGCTGATCGACCGGCCGCTGCGCTCGGGCCAGCAGGTGTACGCGCGCGGCGGCGACGTGATCGTGACCGAGGTGGTGAACTTCGGCGCCGAGGTGATCGCCGACGGCCACATCCACGTGTACGCACCGCTGCGCGGCAAGGCCATCGCCGGCGCGCGGGGCAACACGCAGGCGCGCATCTTCACCACCTGCCTGGAGGCGCAGCTGGTGGCGATCGCGGGCATCTACCGCACCTCCGAAGTGGCGCTTCCGGCGGCGGTGGCGGGCAAATCCGCACAGATCCGGCTGGCCGACGACAAGCTGCTGATGGAACCCATCGCGGGCTGAACGACACTTCCGACCGACACAGACAAGGCAACAAGGACTTCAGGCAAATGACCAAGATCGTGGTGGTGACCTCGGGCAAGGGCGGCGTCGGCAAGACGACCACCAGCGCCAGCTTTTCGTCGGGCCTGGCGCTGGCGGGCAAGAAGACGGCCGTGATCGACTTCGACGTCGGCCTGCGCAACCTGGACCTGATCATGGGCTGCGAGCGGCGCGTGGTGTACGACTTCGTGAACGTGATCCAGGGCGAGGCCAACCTCAAGCAGGCGCTCATCAAGGACAAGCAGCTCGACAACCTGTTCGTGCTGGCCGCCTCGCAGACGCGCGACAAGGAAGCGCTGACGCAGGAAGGCGTCGAGAAGGTGCTGAACGAGCTGCGCGGGATGGAGTTCGACTACATCGTCTGCGACTCGCCCGCCGGCATCGAGACCGGCGCGCTGATGGCGATGCACTTCGCCGACGAGGCGCTGATCGTGACCAACCCCGAGGTCTCGTCGGTGCGCGACTCCGACCGCATCCTGGGCATGCTGGGCTCCAAGACCAAGCGGGCCAAGGACGGCGCCGAGCCGATCAAGGAGCACCTGCTCATCACCCGCTACAACCCCAACCGGGTGGCCGACGGCCAGATGCTCTCGCTGGAGGACATCCAGGACATCCTGCGCATCAAGCTGATCGGCGTGATCCCCGAGTCCGAGTCCGTGCTGCAGGCCTCCAACCAGGGCGTGCCGGCGATCCACGACAAGGAGACCGAGGTGGCGCAGGCCTACAGCGACGTGGTGGCGCGCTTCCTCGGCGAAGACCGGCCGCTGCGCTTCATCGAGGCGGAAAAGCCCGGCTTCTTCAAGCGCCTGTTCGGGAGGTAAGGGCCATGTCCTTTCTCTCCTTCCTGCTCGGCGAGAAGAAGAAGACGGCCAGCGTCGCCAAGGAGCGGCTGCAGATCATCCTGGCGCACGAGCGCGGCAGCCTGGGCTCGCGCCGCCCGAACTACCTGCCCGAACTGCAGCGCGAGCTGGTGGCCGTGATCTCCAAGTACGTGTCGATCAAGCCCGAGGACATCAAGGTCAACCTGGAGAAGCAGGACGACCTGGAGGTGCTGGAGGTGAAGATCGAGCTGCCCGAGGCCGCGCCGGCCCGCTGACGCCGGCGCTCAGGCGGCCGCGACGAAGCGCGCCACCGCCTCGAGCACGGGGCCGTCGCGCAGCATGCGGCGATGGCCCAGGCCGCGCGTCTCGTGCATCCGTGCACCGGCGATGGCGCTGGCGAACGCCAGCCCGTCCGCGAAGGCGTTGACGCGGTCGTCCCGGTCATGCACTACCAGCGTCGGCTGCGCGATGCGCGGGCCGACGGCACGCGGCTCGAACTGCGACATCAGCACCCCCTCGCGTCCTTCCACGACGTCCTGCAGCCCCGCGCGCGTGCGTTCGCTCAGGGCGAAGGCCTGCGCGAAGTAGCGCGTGTAGTCGCGCGGCGAAGCCGGTGGCGCCAGCAGGACCAGGCGCCCCGCCGGCAGGCCCCGCGCCGCCGCCCATGCCGCGGCATTGGCGCCCAGCGAGTGGGCCACCACCGCCTTCGGTGCCGCATCGCGTTCCGCCTCGAGCCGCGCAGCCGCATAGCCGATCGCGCGCCCGAACTGCGGCAGGTTGCTGGTGCTGCCGGCACTGCGGCCGTGGGCCGGCAGGTCCAGCAGCACGGGCGCCATCCCTGCCGCGGCCAGCCGGGTCGCCAGCGGCAGCATCTGCCCTGCGTGCCCGCCCCAGCCATGCGCCAGCAGCACGGCCGGCGCCTGCGCATCGCCTGCTTCGGGGGTGTAGACGACGAGGCTGCCGTCCTCGAAGGGCCAGTGCACGCGGCGCCAGCCGGCCTGCGGCCACTGGTGGCGCTGCAGGCGGCGCGGCGGCAGGGGCGTGCAGAACAGGCGCGTGGCGGCGCGCACCGCCAGCGCCGGCCAGAACCGCTGCGAGGCGCCGAGGCCCCAGCGCGCCATCCGCGTGACTGCGCCGGCCTGGGCATAGAAGGCCGAGGCCGGGCTGGAGGAAGAAGCATCGACGCCGTTCATGCCGCGCTCCTCAGTACCAGCACCATGCCTGGTTGTCGCGCGGCAGCGCCGCGAGCGTGTCGCGCACCGCTTCGACGAGACGCCGCAGCGCGAGCGCGGCGGATCCGAGGACGAGGAGGCAGAGCATGAAGGCGATCATGGGATTCTCCAGTTAGCGCACGGTTGTGCGAAATTCAGATGAAGATGGACGAAGGCGCTGTGGCGTCGGACTGATTCAGGCCTGGTGGCTCTTCACCAGGCGCCGCCACGAGGCGGCGGCATGGGCGGCGGCGTTCGGGTCGCGCAGGAAGCGTGCGTCGTGCAGCAGCGTCATGACGACGCCGTTCAGCTCGCTGGCGACCTCGGCCGGATCGGTGTCCGCCCGCAGTTCGCCGGTGTCGATGGCCTGCTGCACCGTGCGGCGCAGCGCGGCGCGCCAGCGGATGATCTCGGCGTGGAGATGGTCGCGCAGCGGCCCGTCGCGGTCGTCCAGCTCGAAGGCGCCGGCCATGTAGATGCACCCGGCGTGCGTCTCGACGTCACGGGTGCGCGCGATCCATCGCTGGGCGATGTCCTCCAGCCGCGCCAGGCCCTTGGGCTTCTGCATGGCGGGCGCGAAGACCTCGGCCACGAAGCGGCGGCCGTATTCGTCGATGACGGCCTTCTGCAGGGCCTCGCGCGAGCCGGCGCGGGAGAACACCCCGCTCTTGGACAGCCCCAGCCGGTCGGCCACGGCCTGAAGGGTCAGCGCCTCCAGGCCCTCGGCGGCGACGAGATCGAGCGCGGCGCCGACGATGGCGGCGCGGGTCATTTCGCTCTTTTGCGTTCGGGCATCCATGCCGTCAATTTAGCACAGTTGTCTGAAAACTGCCTGCGCTAGGCGCGAAGCCTTGTACGCGGTATCGTCACCGGCGCTATCTATCCACCCAACCAACGACCAGGAGACTTGGCATGGCCACTCGCAAGACCACCGGCGCGGATGACAAGCGCGGCGCGGGCTCGAACCCCGCAGCCGACATGCAGGAGGCGTTCACCCAGTCGCTCAAGGGCATCACGGACCGGATGCAGGACCTGAACCTCACGGGCACCGCGGCCGCGCTGCTGGAGAACGGCCGCAAGGACATCGAGGCGCTGGTCGAGGCCAACAAGCGCTCCTACCAGGGGCTGCAGACCGTGGTGCAGCGCCAGACGGAGATGCTGCGCAACTCCGTCACCGAGTGGCAGGAGGCGATGAAGGGCCTGCCGGGCCAGGACATGAGCACCAACCTGTCCAAGCTCGACGAGATGGGCAAGGCCGCCTTCCAGCAGGCGCTCAACGACATCCGCGAGCTGGCCGACGTGGCGGCGAAGTCGCAGGCCGAGGCCTTCGAGATCGTGCGCAAGCGCGTCAGCGACAACGTGGAACAGGTCACCCAGCTCCTGCAGCAGGGCAGCGGCAGGAAGAAGTAGCGGGCACAGGTAGGCGGCCCCGCGGGCCGGCCGCCTTCACCGGGGCCGCAGCAGCTTGCCGGTGGACGAGGCGCGCGCGAGCACGCCGCCGTCGGCGTCCATGAGCTGCGCCTCCAGGAAGACCACGCTGCCGCCCCAGCGCAGCACGCGGGCCTCGGCCTCCACCGGGGCGACGCCGACGCGCTCCAGGAAGCTGACCTTCAGCTCCAGCGAAGCGAGCCGCACCTGCGCGTCGCGGGCGGCCACGGCGAAGGCCATCGCGTTGTCCAGCCAGGCGGTGACGAATCCGCCCTGCACGATGGTGCCCTCGGTGTGGGCGAACTCGGACCGGGGCGCGAAGCGCACGCGGGCGACACCTTCCGGCGCGCTGTGGACCAGGCGCTCGAAGCCGATGGCCTGCAGCAGGGGGCGGGCGTCGTTGCGGATGTCCATGGCGGGCAGCGTCCTCTTTCTTTCTTCTCGGGGGATGGGCGGGCGGCCAGCATAGCCGGGCAGCCCGGCCAGCCCTGTCGCGGACGCAGGGCCGCCATCGGCAAAAAGAAAGCCCACCGAAACCGGTGGGCGGAAGGAACCGCGAGGGTTCTGGAGGAGACAGGCCACGGGCTCGCACAGCCCGTGGCGTCACGGTGCCTGACGTGTGTGACGTGCCAACTGTGTCACGTTCGGCGGCCCGCCGCTGTGAAGCAATTCACACGCCTGCACGGCGGCGGGTGACGAAATGTGAGTGTCGTCAGGGGCCGTTGCCCTGCGGCCCGGTCGCCGGCGGCGTCGCATGCCCGCTGGAGCCGGGCGCCAGCTTGCGGCCGAAGGCCTCGCCGACACGGCGGATGGGGGCGCTGGCCGCCTCGGCACCGCGGTTGATGCCCCGGCGCGTGGCGTCTTCGGCCCGGTCGATGCCGCGGCCGGCGGCGTCGGTGCCGCGCTTCATGCCGCCGACGACCTTGCCGTCCTGCGCGGGCTGCTTGAGCGTGTGGGCGCGCTGCGCCCTGGGTGGATCGTTGCCCTCGGGCTGGGCGGCCGCCGGCAGGGCGGCGCCGAGCACCGCGGCGGAACCGGCCAGCGCCAGCAGTCGGACAACGGAAAGGATGCGTGTGTTCGTCATGGCAACTCCCGCCGGCGCGGCCGGCGGGAGCCGCTGCCGGATCACGTGGCCGGCTTGTCGCTCGGCGACTTGATGTTATTGCGCAGTTCGTCGCTCATGGGTAGGCCAACTGCCTGGTTCTTCGGGGGAATGGGCCCCATGAACCACTTGTCGTAGAGCTTCTCGAACTCGCCCGACTTCATCATGCCGGTGATCACGCCGTCCACCAGCGCCTTGAACTTCGGATCGTCCTTGCGGACCATGCAGGCGTAGGGCTCGACCTGCAGCGCCTCGCCCACCACCTCCAGGCTGGCCGGGTCCTTGGCGTTGGCCTTCAGGCCGTACAGCAGGATGTCGTCCATCGGGAAGGCGGCGGCGCGGTCGGTCTCCACCAGCAGCAGCGCGTCGGCGTGGTCCTTGGTGCCGACGACGTCGATGCCCAGCTTCTTCTCGTCGTTGTACTTGCGCACGACGAGCATGTTGGTGGTGCCGGTGGTGATGGCCACCTTCTTGCCCTTGAGGTCGGCCCAGTCCTTGATGCCGGAGCTCTTCTTCACCAGGAGGCGCGTGCCCGTGTAGAAGTGGTTGATGGCGAAGTCCACGTCCTTGCCGCGGGCGCTGTTGTTGGTGGTGGAGCCGCACTCCAGGTCGACGGTGCCGTTGTTCAGCAGCGGGATGCGGTTCTGCGAGGTGACGGGCATCCACTCGACCTTCAGGTCGGCCTTGCCGGTCTGCTTCTTCACCGCCTCGGCGACGGCGTTGGAGATGTCCACCGCGAAGCCGATCGGCTTGCCGGGACCGTCCAGGTAGCTGAAGGGCACGGAGGACTCGCGGTAGGCGAAGGTGATCTTGTTGGCCTCGGCCGCCTTGGCCAAGGTATCGCCGGCCTGCGCGGACGTGGCCGCCAGCGTGGCGAGCAGGACGGCGGCGGACAGTGCGGAGAGCTTCATGGGTACCTTTCTCGGGAACGAAGTAAAAGAAGAAACACCCGGCAAGCAAGGGTCCGGCCAGTGTGGACGCAAGCCCGCCCACCGTGGCATTCCTTTTTGCCCGCGGCCCATGTTCAAAGCTTATGGTGAGGGTATCCCCCATGACCTGCCGGCATGGGTGGGCATGCGATCGGCATGGTCCACATGCCGCGCGGGCGCCTAGAGTGGACGCCTCGGCGGGCACCGTCCCTTCCTCCTCATCCTCTTCCTCACTCGTCTCATGCACATCTGCGTGCTCGGCGCCGGCATCGTGGGCCTGGCCTGCGCCTGGGAGTTGCAACGCCAGGGCCACCAGGTCACGGTGGTCGACCAGGCCACGCCGGGCGCCGGCACCAGCAGCGGCAACGGCGCGCAGCTGAGCTACTCGTACGTGGCGCCGCTGGCCGATGCGTCCATCTGGCGCCAGCTGCCGCACCTGCTGCTGGCCGGCGATTCGCCGCTGAAGCTGCGGCCCCGCCTGGACCCGCAGCAGTGGCGCTGGGGCCTGGCCTTCCTGGCCGCCTGCAACGCGCGCGCCGCCGCCGACGGCACGGCGCGGCTGCTCTCGCTGGCGGCCGTCAGCCGCGTGGGCTTCGAGGCCATGCGCGCCGAGCTGGCGCCCGGCGACGCGCCCTTCTGCGACTTCTCCGCCACCGGCAAGCTGGTGCTCTACCGCAGCCGCGAGGGCCTGGAGGCGGCGGGCGGACAGATCGCGCTGCAGCGCCGCCTGGGCGCGCCGGAACAGGCCGTGGTGACGCCCGAGGAGTGCGTACGGCTGGAACCGGCGCTGGCGCAGTACGCCCGCCGGATCGCCGGCGGCGTGCACACGCCCAGCGAATGCGCGGCCGACTGCCTGAAGGTCTGCCAGGCGCTGGCCGCGGCGCTGGCGCAGCGCGGCGTGCGCTTCGTGCTGGGGCACGCGGCCGAGGCCTTCGACCTGCGCGCCGGCCGCGTGCAGGCGGTGCAGACCGCCGCCGGGCCGGTGCAGGCCGACCTGTTCGTGATGGCGCTGGGCACGGCAAGCGTGCGCTTCGGCCGGCAGCTCGGCGCCTACCTGCCGGTCTACCCGCTCAAGGGCTACAGCATCACCGTGCCGGTGGATGCGGCACCCGGCGCCGCGCCGCGCGTGAGCGTGACCGACACTGCCCGCAAGACCGTGTTCGCCCGCCTGGGCGACCGCCTGCGCGTGGCCGGCATGGCGGAGCTGGTGGGCGAGGACCTGTCCATTCCGCAGGACCGCATCGACACGCTGGTCGCGGCGACGAAGGCGGTCTTCCCGCAGGCGGCGCGCGACTTCGGCGCGCCGCAGCCCTGGGCAGGCCTGCGGCCGGCCACGCCGCGCGGCACGCCCATCGTCGGGCGGGTAGGCCGCGCGCCGCGCAACATGCTGTTCAACACCGGCCACGGCGCGCTGGGCTTCACGCTGGCCTTCGGCTCCGCCGCCGGGATCGCGGCGCTGGCGGCGACCGACCTCTAAATCAATCGTTCAACACCTGCTGCACACACTGCAGCAGGCTGCGCACCACCACCGATTCCGTGGCGTGCAGCGGGCGCAGCGCGCGCACGGGCACCGGCAGCTGCGGGCGCAGGGCCAGCACGTCGACCCGGCTGCGGTCGGCCGAGCGCGAGGTGCAGGCGTCCACCAGCGCCACGCCCAGGCCGTGGTGCGCCATCGCCAGCGCGGCGTGGTAGGTCTGGACGGTGATCACGGCGTTCAGGTTCACGCCGGCGTCGCGGCAGGCCTGGCTGAGGCTGGTGCCCACCGGGTCGCGCGCATCGAGCGCGGCCACCGGCACGCCGTCCAGCGCCGCCAGGTCGACGGCGCCCTGCGCCACCGCGTCGCGCGGCAGCAGGCCGCGCGGCGCGACGCAGACGATCGGGCTGGTGGCCAGCGTCTCGTGCGCCAGCCCGGGCGGCGGCACCGGGTTGAAGGCCAGGCCCACGTCGGCCTCGCGCAGCAGCAGCGCCGAGACGATCTGCGGCGTGTGCAGCCCCTCCACGTGGATCGTCACGCTGGGATGCCGGCGGCGGAAGGCGACCAGCGCGCGCGGCAGCACCTCGTGCGTGAGCGCCATCACCGCCAGGATGCGCAGCGCCGCCGCGTCGCCGCCGGCGCGCAGGCTGGCGGCCAGCCGCTGCACCTCGTCCATCTGCGCGAACAGGCGCTCGATGTGCGGGTACAGCGCCTGCGCCTCGGCGGTGGGCGTGAGGCGGCCCTTGTCGCGGCGGAACAGCGCGAAGCCCAGCTGCAGCTCGGCATGCTGCAGCGTGCGGCTGACGGCCGGCTGCGTGACGTTGATCAGCCGCGCCGCCGCGCTCACGCTGCCAGTGAGCATGACGGCGTTGAAGACCTCGATGTGGCGCAGCCGCATCGGCTCAGTTTTCTTCGCCGCGCTGCGCGCGGGCGAGGCGCTCGCTCTTCCAGTACACGTCGTCACCGCCGTCCACGCGGTTGAGCACGCGGGCCAGCACGAACATCAGGTCCGACAGGCGGTTGAGGTAGTGGCGCGGCGCGGCGCCGACGGCTTCGCCCTGCTGCGCCGCCAGCGCCACCACGGCGCGCTCGGCCCGGCGCGCCACGGTGCGGCACACGTGCGCCTGCGAGGCGGCGCGGGTGCCGGCCGGCAGGATGAACTCCATCAGCCGCGGCAGCGCGGCGTTGTGCTCGGCCAGCGCGTTGTCGAGCTGGAGCACGGCTTCGTCCTTGAGCAGCGTGTGCCCCGGCATCGACAGCTCGCCGCCCAGGTTGAAGAGCTGGTGCTGCACGTCCACCAGCAGCTCGCGCACGCCGTCGGGCAGCGGCTCGCACAGCAGCAGGCCGATGTGCGAGTTCAGCTCGTCCACGTCGCCCATCGCCGCGAAGCGCGGGTGGTGCTTGGGCAGGCGCGTGTTGTCGGCCAGGCCGGAGGTGCCGTCGTCGCCGGTGCGCGTGGCGATCTGCGTGAGTCGGTTGCCCATGAGGTGGCTCGGGAGAGTGAGGAAACCGCGCAATGGTAGGCCGCGCGGGCGCAGGCGGCTCAGCCCGGCCGTGTGGCGGTGTATTCGGAGAACACGCCCAGTTCCACGTGGCGCTCGACGCGCTCGAAGCCGGCGGCGCGCAGCGCCTCGATCACCGTGGCGGGCGGGATGCAGGCCTCGATGGTGTCCCAGTAGAAGCGCCACAGCTCCGGCGTGGCCCGCTGGCGCGCGACGAGGCGGGCGATCACCGGCACCACGGTGCGCATGTAGCCCTTGAGCACGGCCGTGCCGACGCGGCCTTCGGGCTTGCTGATCTCCAGCACCAGCAGGCGCCCGCCCGGGCGCAGCACGCGGAAGAACTCGGCGAAGGCTGCGCTCACGTCGGCGATGTGGCGCAGCGCATAGCCCATGCTGAGGAAGTCGCCGCTGCCATCGGGCAGCGGCAGCGCCTCGGCCCGGCCGGCGAGCAGATCCGCGCGCGGCAGCGCCACCTCGCGCAGCATGCCGGGACTGGGATCGACGCCGACCAGCCGCCCGCGCGGCCCGACGAGCGCCAGCGCCTCGCGCGCCACCAGGCCGGTGCCGATGCCCACGTCCACCACGCGCGCACCGGCGCCGAGCCCGGCGCGCCTGAGCGCCGCGCGGCGGTACCAGGCGCCCGAGCCCAGCGCCAGCACGCGCTCGATGCGGTCGTAGTCGGGCGCGGTGTCGTCGAAGATGCGGCGCAGGTAGCGGCCATGCTCCGCTTCGTCGGCGTAGTAGGCCGGCAGCGGTGCATGCGGGAGCTGCACCTTGGCGGCGGCGGCCGGCGGGCGGGCTTCACTCATCGGATCATTATTGCCCCCGGGTCCCGCGCGCCCCGGGGCCATGCGCCGGGGCTGCGCAGGGGCATCCGCGCGAGGCGGCGCGTTCCTAGAATGGCAGACCGCCTGCCGCGCACGGACCTGCCCCAAGGAGAACACCCCATGAACGCGCCCGCCCACCTGGCCCACGTCGCCCCCGAGATCGCACCCCGCCCCGTGCCCCAGGCGCTGCTGGACGCGCTGGCCGCGCGCTTCGGCGCACAGTGCTCCACCGCGATGGCGGTGCGCACGCAGCACGGGCGCGACGAGTCCTCCTACACCGACGTGCCGCCGCCGGCGGCGGTGGTCTTCGCCGAAAGCACGCAGGACGTGGCCGATGCCGTGAAGCTGGCGGCCGAGCACGCGGTGCCGGTGATCCCCTACGGCGTCGGCTCCTCGCTCGAAGGGCACCTGCTCGCGGTGCAGGGCGGCATCAGCATCGACGTCTCGCGCATGAACCGCGTGCTATCGGTCAACGCGGACGACCTCACCGTCACCGTGCAGCCGGGCGTCACGCGCAAGCAGCTCAACGACGAGATCAAGTCCACGGGCCTGTTCTTCCCCATCGACCCGGGCGCCGACGCCTCGATCGGCGGCATGACGGCCACGCGCGCCAGCGGCACCAACGCCGTGCGCTACGGCACGATGCGCGAGAACGTGCTGGCGTTGGAGGTGGTGACCGCAGGCGGCGAGGCGATCCGCACCGGCACGCGGGCCAAGAAGTCGAGCGCCGGCTACGACCTCACGCGCCTGATCGTCGGCAGCGAGGGCACGCTGGGCGTGGTCACCGAGATCACGCTGCGCCTGTACCCGCTGCCCGAGGCGGTGTCGGCCGCAATCTGCTCCTTTCCCAGCATCGAGGCCGCCGTGCGCACGGTGATCCAGACCATCCAGCTGGGCGTGCCGATCGCGCGGGTGGAGCTGATCGACGCGAACACGGTGCGGATGGTCAACGCGCACAGCAAGCTCGGGCTGCGCGAGGAACCGATGCTGCTGATGGAGTTCCACGGCTCGCCGGCCGGCGTGAAGGAGCAGGCCGAGACGGTGCAGGAGATCGCGGCGGAGCACGGCGGCAACGCCTTCGAGTGGGCCACCACGCCCGAGGAGCGCACGCGCCTGTGGACGGCACGGCACAACGCGTACTTCGCCGCCATCCAGAGCCGGCCCGGCTGCCGCGCCATCAGCACCGACACCTGCGTGCCGATCTCGCGCCTGGCCGACTGCCTGCTCGACTCGGTGGCCGAGGCGGACGCCAGCGGCATCCCCTACTTCCTCGTCGGCCACGTGGGCGACGGCAACTTCCACTTCGGCTACCTGATCGACCCCGAGGACCCGGCCGAGCGCGCCAAGGCGGAGGAACTGAACCACACGCTGGTGGCGCGCGCCATCGCGCTGGAAGGCACCTGCACCGGCGAGCACGGCGTGGGCCTGCACAAGATGGGCTTCCTGCTGGACGAGGCCGGCGCCGGTGCGGTGGACATGATGCGCACCATCAAGCGCGCGCTGGACCCGAAGAACATCATGAACCCGGGGAAGATCTTCAGCTTGTGAGGGCCGCGCCTGGCGCGGCCCGGCAATGAAAAATGGCCCCTCGGACAACCGCTTCGCGCTTGTCCGATCCCCCGAGGGGATGCTTTTTCATCTTGGGGCGGCCCGGCGATGAAAAAGCCCGGCGACGCCGGGCTTTTTTCTGTGCAGTGCAGGCTTCAGCGACGGCGGCGCGCGCCCGGCGCCGAGGTCTGCGACGGCGCCGCGCCGCCGTCCACGCCCAGCCGGCCGCCGCCGCCCAGGCCCTGGCCGCGCACCGTCTGCGCGGAGTAGTTGCGCAGCGAGATGACGAGCTGGTTGTAGGCGTCCATGAAAGCCGCCGCGATCACCTTGCCCTGCGGCGTGCGCGAGTAGCCGCCGATGCTGCCGGCCGCCGAGGCGCCCGCCGCGCCCAGGAAGCCGCCGAAGTCGGTCTTGGAGGCGCTGCCCTCGGACACGCCCACCTGCACGCCCGAGCGGTTGTCGATCAGCGTCAGCATGGCCGCGGCCTCGCGCGTCTGCAGGCTGCCGCCCAGGTTGGCCAGCACGTTGCTGTAGCGGCCGCGGTTGACGATGCCGCCCAGCGCCGCGCCCATGCCGCCGGCATCGCTGTTGCTGATGATGACCTCGGGCGAGATGCCGTAGTCGGACGCCACCATCTGGCCCTTGCCGAAGTTGCTGCCGCGGCGCATCTCGCCGGACTGCATCAGCGCGCGCTCGCGGTTCATGGCGTTCATGCCGGCGGCGCCGCGCTCGACCACCACGAAGCAGTTGGACTGCTGGATCAGCAGGCGCAGCAGCGTGGAGGTGGGCGGCAGCTTGTATTCGCCGGTGATGATGGTGTACCAGCCGGCCGACTGGTTCTCGATCAGCGAGACGGTGCCCAGCGGCGACTCGCAGCGCTCCAGCGCGCTGCTGGCGTTGGCGGAGGCGGCGCCGGCCGCGCTGCCGGTGGCCACCGTCTTGGCGCCCATGCTGCCCATCTGCATGTCGGTGGTCTGGCAGCCGGCCAGGGCCAGCAGGCTCGCCAGCGCGGCGGCGAGAGGAAGTTTGGCGAAGGTCATCGAGTCAACCCCTGACAGTGTTTGAAACAGCCGGTAAGCATACCCGGCAACGCCCCGTCCGAGCGATACGCCGGAAACGATGGGCACGGCTTCATGGACGCGGTGAGGACGAACGGGCCGGCGGCATTTCAAGCGGCGCTGCCGCCGCGCAGCCGGTCGATCAGCCCGTTCAGCGCCTCCAGCGAGCCGAAGTGGATCGCCAGCTCGCCGCTTTCCTCCACCTTGCCGCCGCGCTTGCTGCGCTTCTTGATGCGCACCTCGACCTGGGCGGTGAGCAGGTCGGCCAGTTCTTCCTCCACCCGCTGCAGGTCGCGCGGCTTCTCTTCGGCGCGGGCCGGGCGGCGCGGGGCGGTGAGGCTGAACTCGGCGGCCAGCTTCTTGACCAGCGCCTCGGTCTCGCGCACCGACAGCTTGCGGGCGACGATCTGGTTGGCGGCCGTGATCTGCGCCGCGCGCTCCAGCGCCAGCAGCGCGCGGGCGTGGCCCATGTCCACGTCGCCGGCCATCAGCAGGCCCTGCACCGGCTCGGCCAGGTTCAGCAGGCGCAGCAGGTTGCTGGCGGCGCTGCGCGAGCGGCCCACCGCCTGTGCCGCCGCTTCGTGAGTGAGCCCAAACTCATTGACCAGGCGTTGCAGGCCCTGGGCCTCTTCCAGCGGGTTGAGGTCCTCGCGCTGGATGTTCTCGATCAGCGACATGGCGGCCGCCGCCTCGTTCGGCACGTCGCGCACCAGCACCGGCACCTCGGCCAGGCCGGCCAGCTTGGCGGCGCGGAAGCGCCGCTCGCCGGCGATGATCTCGTAGGGGGCGTTCTTGGCCTCGGCCTGGGCGGCGTCGAGGCGCCGCACGAGGATCGGTTGCATGATCCCCTGCGCCTTGATGCTCTCGGCCAGCTCGTACAGCGCGCCCTCGTCCATGCGGGTGCGGGGCTGGTAGACGCCGGGGACCAACTGGTCCAGCGCCAGGGTGCTCGGCTGGCCGTCGCGCGGCGCGGCGGCCTCCTGCGATGCGTCGTCGGTCGCCGTGGCGGCGCTGGAGGACGCGGCCGGGCCGAGCAGGGCTTCGAGCCCGCGGCCGAGGCCCTTGGGTTTCTTGGTGGCCATCTTCTTCTAGGACTTCCTGCGGTTCAGATCGAGGAGCAGCGCCCGGCCCTCGGGCCAGTCGCCCAGGCCGGACTCGGCGTTGAGGTGCCCGCGCGCGCCGCCGTCGACGAAGCGGGCGCCCCAGTCGGCCGCCAGGCCGCGGGCGCGCCCGGCGCTGCAGTAGGGGTCGTCGGTGGAGCCGACCAGCACGGCGGCGAAGGGCAGCGGCCGGCGCGCGATGGGCGCCCAGCCCGGGATCTGCTGGCGCAGGTCCTCGCGCTCGACGTCGCCCGGTGCCACCAGCAGCGCGCCGAGCACCTTGGCCGTGTTCCGCGAATGGGCAGCCCAGGCGGCGGCGAGGATGCAGCCCAGGCTGTGCGCGGCCAGCAGCACCGGGCCGGGGGCGGCGATCACCTCCTCCTCCAGCCGGGCCGACCAGTCGCCGCGCAGCGGGCGCATCCAGTCGTGCTGTTCGACGCGGCGGTCGCCGTGCAGCGCCTCCCAGCGGGTCTGCCAATGGCCGGGGCCGCTGTTCTGCCAGCCGGGCAGCAGGAGGACGGTGGGCGCGATAGCAGTCATTTGCTACAAGTTCAGTAGCAAACTGTTCTGAAGCGGCGAGCGCCGGGCACGGATCTCATGGCATCGCCTCGGGCGCCGGAGCCGTGACCGGAGGCGCATCCGGCACCGGCGGCGCGAAGGCGCTGGCCGGCGGCATCTTCTTCACCAGCTCCTCGGCGAAGGCGACGTACGCCTGGCTGCCGCGCGCGCCGGCGTCGAAAACCACGCCCGGCAGCCCGTAGCTGGGCGCCTCGGCCAAGCGCACGTTGCGCGGGATGACGGTGTCGAAGACCTTGTCGCCGAAGTGCGACTTGAGCTGCTCGCTGACCTGCTGCTGCAGCGTGATGCGCGGGTCGAACATGACGCGCAGCAGGCCGATGATCTGCAGGTTCTTGTTCAGGTTGGCGTGCACCTGCTTGATGGTGTTGACCAGGTCGGTGAGCCCTTCGAGCGCGAAGTACTCGCACTGCATGGGCACGATCACGCCATGCGCCGCGCACAGGCCGTTGAGCGTCAGCAGGCTCAGCGAGGGCGGGCAGTCGATCAGGATGAAGTCGTACTCGGCGCCCACCGCTGCCAGCGCCGTGCGCAGCCGCTTCTCGCGGCGGTCCAGCGCGACCATCTCCACCTCGGCACCGGCCAGCTCGCGGTTGGCGGCCAGCACGTCGTAGCCGCAGGGCTCGGCGCGCACCCGCGCCTCCGCCACCGAGGCGGATTCGAGCAGCACGTCGTACACGGTCAGCTCGGCCTCGCGCTTGTCGATGCCCGAGCCCATGGTGGCGTTGCCCTGCGGGTCCAGGTCGATCATCAGCACCCGTTGACCGACCTTGGCCAGGCCGGCGGCGAGGTTGACGGTGGTGGTGGTCTTGCCCACCCCGCCCTTCTGGTTGGCGATGCAGAAGATGCGCGCCATGGCTTACTGCCCCAGCGCCAGCTTGACGCCGAAGCCCAGCAGGAAGACGCCGGCCAGCTTCTCCAGGCCTTGCGACAGCCGCCGGTTGGCGCGGATGCGCTCGGCCAGGTAATGGGTGAGCAGCGTCGCGGTCAGGCAGTACAGGAAGGTGAGCCCGGCGATGGTGGCCGCCATCACGGCGAAGGTGGGCAGGCCCTGGTGCCGCGCCGGGTCGATGAAGAGCGGGAAGAAGGCCATGTAGAAGACGATGGCCTTGGGGTTGAGCAGCGTGATGACGAAGGCCTGGCGCAGGTAGTGGCGCGGCTGGATCTGCAGGATCGGCGCCGCGCCCGGCTTGGCGCGCAGCATCTTCAGCCCCATCCAGGCCAGGTAGGCCGCCCCGCCCCACTGCACCAGGTGGAAGACGGTGGGCCAGGCGGCCAGCAGCGCCGCCACGCCGGCCACGGCCGACCACAACAGCACCTGGTCGCCCAGAATCACCCCCATCGTCGCGGCCAGGCCCCCGCGCACGCCGCCCTTGCCGGTCGAGGTCATGAGCGCGAGGTTGCCCGGACCGGGGATCGCCAGGAACAGAAGAATGGCGGCGACGAAGGCGCCGTAGTCCGCGATGCCGAACATGGGAGATGGAGACGGAGGGAGGAGCCGCCGAGTCTACGCGAGGACACGCGAACGACGGTGGGCAAACGGTGGAGAACCGCCGTGTTCGCGGTGGACAGGCGGTGGAAAACCGGTGAATGGGCGCTGATCAAGCCTGCCGTGCGCGCATCCAGACGATGCAGCGCTCGGCGTCGAGGCCGGGGACGGCGAGTTGTTCCACGTGAAACACTTCCACGGAAGCCGGCAACTCGGCCATTTCGGCATCGGGCTGCCGACCCTTCATGGCCATCCATGCGCCGCCGGGCGCCAGCAGGTGCGCCGAGCCGTGGATGAAATCTGCCAGCGTGGCGAAGGCCCGGGAACTGATGACGTCGTAGGCGCCGCCGTGCGACTCCACCCGCGCATGCACGCCGCGCAGGTTCGGGAGCTTCAGTTCGCCCGCGACCTGCTGGACGAAGGCCATCTTCTTGGCGACGGCATCCAGGCAGTGCACTTCGATGTCGGGCCGCAGGATCGCGATGACCACGCCAGGCAGCCCTGCGCCGGCGCCCACGTCCAGCAGCCGGCCGGCGCCGGGCCGTTCGCGCGTCAGCGGGGTGACGACTGCCAGGCTGTCCAGCAGGTGGTGGGTGAGCACCGCTGCCGGATCACGCAGCGCGGTGAGGTTGTAGACCTTGTTCCACTTGAGGATGAGCGCGCCGTAGGCGAGCAGCCGGTCGATCTGTGCCGCATCGGGCGACAGGCCGAGCGCGAGCGCGCCCTGCTCCAGCGCCGAGCGCTGCGCCGCCAGGCTGTCCGTCATGCGCCGGCAGCTTCCACCGCATCCGCCTGGAAGGCGCGGTACCCGCCCTTGCGCAGGTGGATCAGCAGCAGCGAGATCGCGGCCGGCGTCACGCCGGAGATGCGCGAGGCCTGCCCCAGCGTCTCCGGCCGGTGCTTGGCCAGCTTCTGCCGCACCTCGAAGCTCAGCGCCTGCACCTTGGCGTAGTCCAGGTCCTCGGGCAGCTTCAAGTGCTCCAGATGGGCGGCGCGCTGCACCTCCTCGTGCTGGCGGTCGATGTAGCCGGCGTACTTGGCGGCGATCTCGACCTGCTCCACCTCCTCCGCCGCCAGCGGCTGCTCGGGGCGGTACTTGCCGTCGTCCAGCGACAGCAGGGCCTCGTAGCTCACACCAGGGCGGCGCAGCAGGTCGCCCAGGTTGTATTCGTGCTCGATGGCCTTGCCCAGCACCCGCTCGGATTCGCTGGCCGGCAGGTTGCGCGGGTTCACCCAGGTCGATTTCAAGCGCTCTGTTTCACGTGAAACAGCGTCGCGCTTGCGGCAGAACGCCTGCCAGCGCGCGTCGTCCACCAAGCCGAGCCGGCGGCCGGTCTCGGTCAGGCGCATGTCGGCGTTGTCCTCGCGCAGTTGCAGCCGGAACTCGGCGCGGCTGGTGAACATGCGGTACGGCTCGGTCACGCCCTTGGTGATGAGGTCGTCGACCAGCACGCCCAGGTAGGCTTCGTCGCGGCGCGGCACCCAGGCCGCCTCGCCACGGCACAGCAGCGCGGCGTTGATGCCGGCGAACAGGCCCTGCGCCGCCGCCTCCTCGTAGCCGGTGGTGCCGTTGATCTGGCCGGCGAAGAAGAGGCCGGCGATCGCCCGCGTCTCGAAACTGCTCTTGAGGTCGCGCGGATCGAAGTAGTCGTACTCGATGGCGTAGCCGGGCCGCAGGATGTGGGCGTTCTCCAGCCCGGGCATCGAACGCACCAGCGCGTACTGGATGTCGAACGGCAGGCTGGTCGAGATGCCGTTCGGGTAGTACTCGTTGGTGGTCAGCCCCTCGGGCTCCAGGAAGATCTGGTGGCTCGTCTTGTCGGCGAAGCGGTTGATCTTGTCCTCGACGCTCGGGCAGTAGCGCGGCCCCACCCCGTCGATCTTCCCCGTGAACATCGGGCTGCGGTCGAAGCCGGAGCGGATGATCTCGTGCGTGCGCTCGTTGGTGTGAGTGATCCAGCAGGGCATCTGATGCGGATGCATGTCCGTGCGGCCCATGAAGCTGAACACCGGCATCGCCGGGTTGCCGCCGCCGGGCATGCCGTCGCCCGGCTGCTCGGTGCACTTCGAGAAATCGATGGTCCGCCCGTCCAGCCGCGGCGGCGTGCCGGTCTTCAGCCGGCCCTGCGGCAGCCTCAGCTCCTTCAGGCGCGCCGACAGGCTCACCGCCGGCGGGTCGCCGGCCCGGCCGGCCTGGTAGTTGTCGAGGCCGACATGGATGCGGCCATCCAGGAAGGTGCCGGCCGTCAGCACCACCGCACGCGCCCGGAAGGCGATGCCCACCTGCGTCACCGCACCCACCACCCGGTCGCCCTCCACCATCAGGTCATCCACCGCCTGCTGGAAGAGCATCAGGTTGGGCTGGTTCTCCAGCCGGCGGCGAATCGCCGCCTTGTAGAGGATGCGGTCGGCCTGCGCCCGTGTCGCCCGCACGGCCGGGCCTTTGCTGGAATTGAGGATGCGGAACTGGATGCCCGCCTCGTCGGTGGCGATGGCCATGGCGCCGCCCAGCGCGTCCACCTCTTTCACCAGGTGCCCCTTGCCGATGCCGCCGATGCTGGGGTTGCAGCTCATCTGGCCCAGCGTCTCGATGTTGTGGGTCAGCAGCAGCGTCTTCGCGCCCATGCGGGCGGAGGCCAGCGCAGCCTCGGTGCCGGCATGGCCGCCGCCGACGACGATGACGTCGAATTCTTCGGGGTAGAGCATGTGAAGTTTGTGCACACTCCGCCGGTGGCGCCAGGCCGAAGGACGGGATCTCGCGTGTGCTGCGCAGGGAAAAGGGCCGTGATTTTAGTCGGCCCCGCCCCGTTCTGCTCAATTTGTGGGCATCTCCACCGGCCCATCGATACGGCCTGCGGGCCGTATCCGTCAGCGCAGGTAGCTATGAATTTCATAGCGCCGCCGCGCCCGCGCCCGCCATCGGGTCAGTCCAGTGCTTTTCGCGCCGCCCCGACACCCAGCGCTGCCAGCACGATGAACACCACCGCCAGCAGCAGGAACAGGCCGAACAGCACCTTGGCGATGCCGGCCGCGCCGGCCGCCAGGCCACCGAAGCCCAGGGCGCCGGTCACCAGGGAGATGAGGGCAAAGATGAGGGCGTACTTCAGCATGATGCGGTCTCCTTCACGTCCGGTGCGGGCGCCACCGCCCGCCGTACCTGCCAGCGTAGGAAGCCGTGGCGCCGGGCCTCATCGGTTCGCCACGCGAGCCCCCGTAGGACAAGCCCGCGCCGCGGCGTGCCGGCTCCCCCGCCTGCCGGCGAGCCCGGCCGCAAACGGCTACAGTCGCGCAGCCGCGCCCGCCCGCACACCGCCGGCCCGCGCTCCGGACCCTTCTTCCCCTTCCTTCTTCCCATTCGATTCAAGGAGCCTTCCGCATGAAGCTGTACTACTCCCCCGGCGCCTGCTCGCTCTCGCCCCACATCGCGCTGATGGAAGCCGGCTTGGCCTTCGAGCCCGTGCTGGCCAGCACCAAGAGCCACAAGCTGCAGGACGGCACGGACTACTACACCATCAACCCGCTGGGCTACGTGCCCGTGCTGGAACTGGACGACGGCACGCGGCTGCGCGAGGGCCCGGCGATCGTCCAGTACATCGCCGACCAGGCGCCCACCAAGAACCTGGCCCCGGCCAACGGCACGCTGCAGCGCTACCGCCTGCAGGAGTGGCTGACCTTCATCGGCACCGAGGTGCACAAGGGCTTCAGCCCGCTGTTCAACCCGGCCATCCCCGAAGAGGTGAAGGTGATCTTCAAGGACAAGCTCAAGTCCCGCTACCAGTGGCTGAACGCGCAGCTCGAAGGCAGGGACTTCCTCATGGGCGAGCACTTCAGCGTCGCCGACGGCTACCTGTTCACCGTGACGAACTGGACCAAGCCCATGAACATCGACCTCTCGCCCTACCCGCACGTGCAGGCCTGGCACGCCCGCGTGGGTGCCCGCCCGGCGGTGCAGGCGGCGATGAAGGCCGAGGGCCTGATCAAGTAAGGCTCACAGTGCCCGCTGGCGCCAGGCCAGCGCGGCACCCAGCCACAGCATCAGCGCCGACGCGGCCAGGCCGCGCGCCAGCCCGCCCGGGCCGTCGGCGATCCAGCCCACCAGCGTGGGCCCCGCGATCTGCCCGAAGGCGAACACGATCGTGAAGGCGCTGATGCCCGCCGCCCACTGCGCCGGCGGCAGGTTGTGGCGCACCAGCGCGGTGGTCGACGCCACCACCGACAGGAACACCCCGCCGAACAGCAGCCCCGATGCCAGCGCCACCGGCCAGGCCGGGCTCAGCACCGGCAGCAGCGTCGCCACGCCCAGCAGCGCGTTGAGCACCGCCTGCGGCCCGCCGCCGCGCCAGCGGTCCAGCAGGCCGGCCCACAGCCGCGAGGAGGCCACCACCGCCAGCCCGAGCAGCGCATAGAACAGCGTGAGCTGCCCCGCCGAGGCGCCCTGCGCGCGCAGCAGCGCGATCACGAAGGTCATGTAGCCGATGTAGCCGGCGCCGAAGCAGGCATAGCCCGCCAGCGCCCAGCCCAGGCGCGGCAGCGGAGCGCGCGGCCGGTCCGGCACGCGCGGCGCCCCCGCGTCGCCGCTGGCGGCCTCGCCGAGCGCGGCCACGGCGCGCTCGGCCCAGGCCAGCGGCAGCACCGCCAGCGCGCAGGCCAGCGCCAGCGCCCACCAGGCCCATGCCCATGCCGGCGGCAGGCCGGCCGCCCAGCGCAGCAGCGCCGGCACCAGCAGCGCCGACAGCACGATGCCGAAACCCGTGCCGCCGTAGTAGATGCCCAGCAGGAAGCCGCTGCGCTGCGGCTGCAGGGCGCCCAGCCGCGCCGCCAGCAGGCCGCCGGCGATGAACACCCAGGCGCTCGCCACCCCGGCCAGCGTCCGCTGCGCCAGCCAGGCGCCGGCGTGCGTGAGGAAGCCGCTGGCCGCCATGCACACGGTGGCCGCCACGGCGCCGCCCACCAGCAGCCGCCCGGCCCCCAGGCGCCGCATCAGCCAGGGCGTGGCCAGCGCGCCCAGCAGGTAGCCCAGGGCATTGGCGGTGTTCAGGCTGCCGGCCAGCAGGTAGCTCCAGCCCAGGTCCTCGCGCATCGGGGGCAGCAGCAGGCCGTAGGCGAAGCGCGCGAGGCCCAGCGACAGCGCCGCGCCCATCGACAGGCCGAGGGCGATGCGCAGCCAGGGTGTGCCGGGTGTCGGATTCATCGTCGCGGACGGCGACGGCGGGAAGAGGAACGGGACGGGATCATCGGGGGCGGCCGCAAGGCGCCGGCCATCATAGACAGCACCCGCCCGCCCTGCGCCGGGCGGGTCAATGCACGGCCGGGCGCGGCCCGGTAGGCTTGCGGGTTCCGCATCCGCCCTTCTTTCTCCTCCTCCCTTCTTCCTGACCATGCCCACCCTCTTCGACCCGATCCAGGCCGGCGACCTGCACCTGCCCAACCGCATCGTCATGGCGCCGCTCACGCGCAACCGCTCGCCGAACGCCGTGCCGCGCGACATCACCGCCACCTACTACGCGCAGCGCGCCTCGGCCGGCCTGCTGATCACCGAGGCCACCGCCATCAGCCACCAGGGCCAGGGCTATGCCGACGTGCCGGGCCTGTACGGCACCGAGCAGCTCGACGGCTGGAAGAAGGTGACCGAGGCGGTGCACGCCCGGGGCGGCAGGATCGTCACGCAGCTGTGGCACGTGGGCCGCGTCTCGCACGACTCGCTGCAGCCGGACGGCCAGCCGCCGGTCGCGCCCTCGGCCATCGCCGCCAACACCAAGACCTACCTGATCGACGCGCAGGGCCGCGGCAGCTTCGCCGCCACCTCCACGCCGCGCGCGCTGCGCGCCGAGGAGATCCCCGGCATCGTCCACACCTTCGCCGCAGCCGCGCGCAACGCGGTGGAGACCTGCGGCTTCGACGGCGTGGAGATCCACGGCGCCAACGGCTACCTGCTGGACCAGTTCCTCAAGGACGGCGCCAACCACCGCACCGACGACTACGGCGGCACCATCGAGAACCGCGCCCGCCTGCTGCTGGAGGTGACGCGCGCCGTGGCCGACGCGGTGGGCCACGGCAAGGTGGGCATCCGCCTGTCGCCCGTCACGCCGGCCAACGACATCACCGACAGCGACCCGCAGCCGCTGTTCGAGTATGTGGTGCGCCAGCTCGCGCAGCTCGGCCTGGCCTACATCCACGTCATCGAGGGCGCCACCGGCGGCCCGCGCGAGGTCGAGGGCCGCCCCTTCGACTACCAGGCGCTGAAGACCGCCTGGCGCGAGGCGGGCGCGCGCGGCGCCTGGATGGTCAACAACGGCTACGACGCCGAGCTGGCCGAGCGCGCCGTGGAAAGCGGCGAGGCCGACCTGGTCGCCTTCGGCAAGCCCTTCATCGCCAACCCCGACCTGGTGCGCCGGCTGCGCGAGGGCGCACCGCTGAACGCCTGGGACAAGGCCACCTTCTACGGCGGCGGCGAGCAGGGCTACATCGACTATCCGGCACTGGGCTGATCGGCCCAGAATCGCTCCTTCGTTCCCGGAACAAGGAGACCAACGCATGACATCGACCCCCCGCCTCGCGCCCCTGGCGGCCCTCGCCGCCGCGGCCGCGTTCTGCGCCGCCGGCCCGGCCGCGGCGCAGGAACTCACCGTGCCCATCGGCCACACCGGCCCGCTCTCGGGCGCCAACGCCTTCGCCGGCAAGGACAACGAGAACGGCGTGCGCCTGGCTATCGAGGACCTCAACGCACGCCAGCTCAAGGCCGGCGGCAGGACGCTGAAGTTCGAGCTGCGCTCCGAGGACGACCAGTGCGACGCCAAGACCGGCGTGGCGGTGGCGCAGAAGTTCGTCGACGACAACGTGAAGTTCGTGGTCGGGCCCTATTGCTCGGGCGTCGCCATCCCCGCCTCGCGCGTGTACAGCGACGGGGGCACGCTGATGTCCACCGTCGGCACCAACCCGAAGATCACCGCCGCCGGCTACACCAACGTGTTCCGCATCATCGCCAGCGACGCGCAGATCGGCGCCAGCATGGCCAGCTACGCGGCCAATGTGCTCAAGGTGAAGAACGTCGGCATCATCGACGACCGCTCCGCCTTCGGCCAGGGCCTGGCCGACGAGTTCGGCAAGGAGGCCAGGCGGCTCGGCCTGACCATCGTGGGCCAGGAGTTCACCACCGAGAAGTCGGTGGACTTCAACGCCATCCTCACGCGGCTGAAGGCCAAGAACCCCGAGGTGGTCTTCTTCGGCGGCTACGCGCCGCAGGGCGCGCCGATGCTGCGGCAGATGAAGCAGCTCGGCTTCGACGCCAGGCTGCTGGGCGGCGACACGCTGTGCAGCCCCGAGATGGGCAAGATCGGCGGCAGCGCCGTCAACGACACGGTGTTCTGCGCGCAGGGCGGCGCGGTGCTCGACAAGACGCCGGGCGGCCCCTCGTTCAAGGCCCGCTTCAAGCAGAAGTTCAACGCCGACCCGGACGTCTACGCGCCCTACTACTACGACCAGACGCTGTTCCTCGGCGAGGCCATCGCGCGCGTCGGCGCGGCCGACCCGGAAAAGGTGGCGGCCGACCTGCGCAAGTCCAGCTACAAGGGCGTGGCCGGCACCTACAGCTACGACGACAAGGGCAACCTGAAGAACGCGCCCACCACCGTGTTCACCTTCAAGGGCGAGAAGCTCACGCCGCTGGCGACGTACTGAGCCGGCCGCGGCTTAAGACTTCCTGCCCTTCTTCGCGGCCCGGCCGGCCCGGTTCAGCGCGACGGCCTCGCGCACCAGCGCCTGGAAGGCCGCGGCGTCGACCTCCTCGCCTTCGCGGATGTCGATCGCGCGGCGCACCTTGCCGTCCAGGCTCGCGTTGAAGAGGCCGGCCGGGTCCGGCAGCGAGGCGCCCTTGGCGAAGGTGAGTTTCACGACGCTCTTGTAGGTCTCGCCGGTGCACAGGATGCCGTCGTGCGACCACACCGGCGTGCCGCCCCATTTCCATTCCTCGACGGCCTGCGGGTCCGTCTGCAGGATGAGGCCGCGCATCCGCTCGAGGGTGCGGCCGCGCCAGTCGCCGAGTTCGGCGATCCTGCGCGTGATGCGTTCGCCGGCCGACGGGCCGGTGCTCGTGTCGGGTGGGTTCATGCCGGAAGTGTGCGCCGCCGGCGTGGCAGGGCCAAGCACCCCACGTTCATCGCGCCGGCGCCGAAGGCAGCGCCACGGCGGCGCGCAGCCCCCCGTCGGGCCCGGCCGCATCGAGCGCCAGCCGTGCGCCCAGCAACTGCGCGTAGCGCGCCACGATCGCCAGCCCGAGGCCGGCGCCCTGTCCCAGCCGCTGCCCGTCGGGCCCCTGCGCCCAGCGCTGCATGAGGTCGCGCCGCGCGGCCTCGGGGATGCCCGGGCCGTCGTCGGCCACGGCCAGCGTGCAGGTGCCGGCGGCCGGGTCGGCGCGCAGTTCCACGGTGACGGTGCGCCCGCCGTAGCGCAGCGCGTTGTCGATCAGGTTGTCGAGGATGCCTTCCACCAGCGCCGCGTCGGCCAGCACGGCGAAGTCCTGCGGCGCGCCTTCGTCCAGGCCCCGCGCGCCCAGGTCCACGCCCCGGGCGTCCGCGCGGGCCAGGTGGCGCAGCACGGCCTCCTGCACCAGCCGGTCCAGCGGCACGGGCTCGCGCTGCAGCACCGCATCGCTCTCGTCGGCCAGGGCCAGCGCCAGCAACTGGTCGACGCGGTGGCTGGCGCGCGCCTCGCTGGCGCCGATGCGCTCCAGCTGCTCGCGCCACACCGCGGGCGAAGGGTGGCCCAGCCCGTACGCCACCAGCGCGCGGATGCCCGCCAGCGGGGTGCGCAGCTCGTGCGCCACGGTGCCGGCGAACTCGCGCTGCGCGCGCACGCTGCCGCCCAGTCGCCCGAACAGGCCGTTGAGCGCCTGGCCCAGCCGTTCGATCTCGCGTGCCGTGGGCGGCACCCGCACCGGCGACAGGTCGCTCGCGTCGCGCCGCTCCAGCGCGTCGTGCAGCGACACCAGCGGCGCGAGATCGCGCGCGATGCCGCGCCACAGCCATAGCGCCAGCAGCGCCAGCAGTAGCACCTGCGGCAGGGTGGCGTAGAGCAGCACCCGCTCGGCCAGCGCGACGCGCGTGACGGTGGTATGGGCGACCATCACGCGGTAGTCGCCCACCTCGGCGCCGGCCGCGTCCGCCACGTGGCGGCGCAGCACCACCGCCCGCACCGGCTGCCCCAGGTGCATCACCTCCGAGAAGCGGTAGCCCTCGCCCGCGGCCGGCTGTTCGGCGCCGATCGGCTCGCCCGAGAGCAGGCTGCCGTCGGGCCGGCGCACGGCGTAGTACACCGTCTCGGCCTGGTCGAACAGCGCCGCCGTCAGCTCGCGCGGCGTGAGCTGCAGCGCCACGCGCCCGTCCGGCCCCGGCCGCACGTTGGAGGCGATGGAATACGCGTCGTCCAGCAGCGCGCGGTCGAAGGCCTGCTGGGTGAAGAAGTTGGCGACGAGGAAGGTCACCAGCGTGCCGGCCAGCCAGGTCAGGGCCAGCGGCAGCATCACGTGCCGCAGCACGCGGGTGCCGAGCGCGGGCGCGGGGCGGCCGCTCAGGCGGCGCGCCGGTGGGTCGCGGCGCTCAGGGATGCTCCGCCTCCAGCAGGTAGCCGATGCCGCGCAGCGTGCGGATGGCCGCGCCGCTGCCGGCGAGCTTCTTGCGCAGGCGCGAGATGAAGGCCTCCAGCGCGTTGTCGCCCAGCGCCTCGTCGAAGCCGGAGAGCTTGTCGGACAGGGTGCGCTTGCTCAGCGCATGGCCGGGCGGGCTCATCAGCTCCCACAGCACCTCGAACTCGCGCGCCGGCAGGTCCAGCGCCTCGCTGCCGACGAAGAAGCGGCGCGCCCGGCGGTCCAGCCGCAGCCGGCCGAGCAACGCCACGTCCTGCGTGCCCTGGGCGCGGCGCGCCAGGGCGCGCAGGCGCGCCTCCACCTCGGCCAGGTCGAAGGGCTTGCCCAGGTAGTCGTCGGCGCCGGCGTCCAGGCCGGCGATGCGCTCCTCGGTGCGGTCGCGCGCGGTGAGCACCAGCACCGGCGTGCGGTCGCCGCGCGAGCGCGCCTGGCGCAGCACCGCCAGCCCGCTGCCCTGGCCGCTGCCGCGCTGCGCCCGCTCGGGCAGGTTCAGGTCCAGCAGCACCGCGTCGAAGGGCTGCACGCGCCACAGGTACTCGGCCTCCTCCACGCTGCCGGCGATGTCCACGCGGTGGCCGGCGTCGTTCAGGCTGCGCAGCATCACGTCGCGCAGGGTGGCGTCGTCTTCGACGAGGAGGATTCGCATGGCTTGAAGCGGTGGTGGACAGGCGCGATGATCGGCGGCCACGGCCGGCGCCGCCAGTGCGGCCGCCCATGCACCCACGGGACGGGCAGGTCAGGCTGCGGTCAGGGTGGACCCGCCGCCCACCGGGCGCAGGCTTCCTTTCAACGTGCCGTCCCGCGCGGCCGCCGACAGCCCCGACAGCTTGCAGGACCCCCGATCATGCCCGCACCGCCGACACCCACGCCACCCGAGCTGCGCGTGCTCGCTCCGGCCGACCTCCGCCCGATGCGCCAGTTGCTGGACGTGTTCGGCACGGCCTTCGGCGAGCCGGCGGCCGACGCCGCGCTGCGCCCCGGCGACGCCTACCTCGAGCAGCTGCTGGGCAGCCCGACCTTCGTCGCCATCGCGGCGCTGGAAGCGGGCACGGTCGTCGGTGGCCTGGCCGGCTATGTCCTGCCCAAGTTCGAGCAGGAGCGCAGCGAGTTCTACATCTACGACCTGGCCGTGGCCGAGGCGCATCGCCGCCGCGGGATCGCCACGGCCCTGATCCAGCGCCTGCGGCGGCTGTGCGCGCAGCGCGGCATCTACGTGATCTTCGTCCAGGCCGATCACGGCGACGACCCGGCGATCGCCCTGTACAGCGGGCTCGGCATCCGCGAGGACGTGCTGCACTTCGACATCGCGCCCGCCGACGGCGCTGACTGACGGCTGCGTCAGCGCCCCGGCCGCCAGCGGCGCAGCAGCAGCGCGTTGGCCATCACGCTCACGCTGGAGGCCGCCATCGCCGCGCCGGCCACCACCGGGCTGAGCAGGCCGAAGGCGGCGAAGGGGATGCCGACCACGTTGTAGAAGAAGGCCCAGAACAGGTTCTGGCGGATCTTCGCCACCGTGCGATCGGACAGCGCCAGCGCCGCATCGACCAGCGCCAGTTCGCCGCGCATCAGCGTGATGCCGGCCGCCTCCATCGCCACGTCGGTGCCGCCGCCCATGGCGATGCCGACGTCGGCCGCGGCCAGCGCGGGTGCGTCGTTGGCGCCGTCGCCGACCATCGCGACGACGTGCCCACCCTGGCGCAGCTCGCCGACGGCCGCCGCCTTGTCGCCCGGCAGCACCTGGGCGCGCACGTCGGCCGCGTCGATGCCCACGCGCGCCGCCATCGCCTGCGCCGCCTGCAGGTTGTCGCCGGAGATCATCACCACGCGCAGGCCGCGCGCACGCAGTTGCGCGACGGCCTCGGCGGCGCCCGGCTTGGGTTCGTCGCTGAAGGCCAGCAGGGCCACGCGGCGCGGCGCGGCGGCCTCGCCTCCGGGCCAGTACAGCAGCGCCGACACCGATGCGCCGGTGGCGAGGAATCGCTGCGCCTCGTCCGCCGGCACCGGCACGCCCAGTTCCTCGCACCATCGCAGGCTGGCGATGGCCCAGGTGCCGCCCTCCACCCGACCGCGCACGCCGCGGCCCGGCACGGCCTCGATGGCCTCGGCCGATGGCCAGGCCACGTCGCGCGCCTTCGCCTCGCGCACCACGGCGCGCGCCAGCGGGTGCTCGCTGCCGCTTTGCAGCGCCGCGGCCATCGCCAGGGCATGTGCCTCGTCCTCGCCGGCCGCGGGTGCCAGCGCCGACAGCACCGGCTGGCCGCGCGTGAGCGTGCCCGTCTTGTCGAAAGCCACCGTGTCCACGCGGTGCGCCAGCTCCAGCGCGCGTGCGTCCTTGATCAGGATGCCGTGCTTCGCCGCCACGCCGGTGCCCGCCATCACCGCCACCGGCGTGGCCAGCCCCAGCGCGCAGGGGCAGGCGATCACCAGCACCGCCACCGCATGGATCAGCGCCGCCTCCACGCCGGCGCCGCCGACGAACAGCCAGCCCAGCAGCGTCAGCAGCGCGATCACCAGCACCACCGGCACGAACACCGCCGCCACCTTGTCCACCAGCCGCTGGATCGGCGCCTTGGCGGCCTGCGCGTCCTCGACCAGCCGGATGATGCGCGCCAGCACACTCTCGGCGCCGACGGCCGTGACCTCCGCCACCAGCCGGCCCTCGCCGTTGACCGAGCCGCCGGTGAGCCGGTCGCCCTCGGCCTTGGCCACCGGCAGCGGCTCGCCCGTGAGCATCGATTCGTCCACCGACGAGCGGCCCTCGACCACCCGGGCATCGGCCGGCACGCGCTCGCCCGGGCGCACCGCCACGCGGTCGCCGGCGCGCAGTTCGGCCACCGGCAGGTCCGATTCCTCCCAGCGCGGGCCGCGCCTGCGCAGCAGGTGCGCCAGCTCGGGCCGCAGGTTCTGCAGCGCGCGGATCGCGGCGGTCGCCTGCCGCTTGGCGCGTGCCTCCAGCCACTTGCCCAGCAGCACCAGCGCGATTACCACCGCCGAGGCCTCG
The DNA here is from genome assembly GCF_000745855.1 of Xenophilus azovorans DSM 13620. Taxonomy (GTDB): domain Bacteria; phylum Pseudomonadota; class Gammaproteobacteria; order Burkholderiales; family Burkholderiaceae_C; genus Xenophilus; species Xenophilus azovorans. The sequence continues at coordinate 231,853 of NZ_JQKD01000006.1, read as the reverse complement.
AAGTACAGGTGCGGCGCGTCCATGCCGTGCCCGGCATGCCCGCCCGCCGCCCAGCGCCACCACAGCCACAGCGACAGGCCGAAGGCCGCGCTGGTGCCCAGCGCCACCAGCAGGTCCATGTTGCCGGTGCCGGCGCGCGCCGCATGCCAGCCGGCGCGGTAGAAGCGCGCGCCCAGCCAGAACTGCACCGGCGCGGCCAGCACGAACTGCAGCCAGGGCGGCAGCATCGCGTCGATGCCGAAGGGCGAGAGCAGCATCGGCAGCACCAGGGGCGCGGCCAGCAGCAGCCCGGCCGCCACCGGGCCGAAGCCGGACCAGGGCGAGGCGTCCGCCTGCACGCCTCCGTCGGCCGCGCGCGGCGCATAGCCGGCATCGCGCACCGCCCGGGCCAGCTGCGGCATCGCGTCGTCGCCGGCGGCGCCCGCCAGCGTGACGCGCGCCGACTCGGTCGCCAGGTTCACGCTCGCGTCCTGCACGCCGGGCACCTTGCGCAGGGCGTTCTCCACCCGCGCCACGCAGGAGGCGCAGGTCATGCCCTCCACGCCGAGGTCGAGGGTCTGGAAGGCGGGAGAAGAAGAGGAAGAAAGGGTCTGGGAAGCCATGCCCCGGAGGCTAAGGTCTGACATCGTGTGAGGGTCAAGCCCCGTCACCGAAACAGGGCCCGCTTGACCTTGCCATCATGTCAGGGTTCAGACTTGCAGCCTTCTTCATCCCGTTCGCAAGGACCACGACATGACCACCGCCTCTTCTCCTTCTTCTTCCCAGCATTTCCAGGTCGAGGGCATGACCTGCCAGCACTGCGTGCGCTCCGTGCAGGATGCCGTCTGGTCCGTCGACCCCGAGGCCGATGTCCAGGTCGACCTGCCCGCGGGCCGCGTCGACGTGGCCAGCGCCCAGCCGCGCGACCGCCTGGCCGCGGCCATCGGCGGGGCCGGCTACCGCGTCCAATCATGAGCGCTTCCGTCTCCATCGGCGTCGCGGCCGAGCGCTCGGGCGTCTCGCCGCGCATGGTGCGCCACTACGAGGGGCTGGGCCTGCTGCCGCCCGTGACGCGCACCGAGAGCGGCTACCGCCAGTACACCGAGGCCGACGTGCACACCCTGCGCTTCATCCGCCGCGCGCGCGACCTGGGCTTCTCGATGGACGAGATCGCCGAGCTGGTCGGCCTCTGGCACGACCGCGGCCGCGCCAGCGCCAGCGTCAAGCGCATCGCGCAGCAGCACCTGGGCGAACTGGAGCAGCGCATCGCCGCGCTGCAGTCCATGCACCGCACGCTGTCGCACCTGGTGCACTGCTGCCAGGGCGATCACCGGCCGGACTGCCCCATCCTCGACGACCTGGCCCGATAGTCCCTGCCTTCTCCCCACGCCCTCTGGATAACTTTGTGAGCAACTCACGTATTTCCTTGTAAAGCCAACATAACTCGTTGATTTTCAAGGTGAATCTACAGATTGCCCGATTTTTGTGCAGTGCACATCTCGGGCGGCGCGGGCCTCTTTCCCAGATTTTTGAGCGGCTGTCAAAGGACAACTCTGGGGAGATTTCCGGCACAAGCGTTCCCTTGTCCACAGGCCCGGCGGCCCGCCACAGGTTGTTCGCCTTCCGGCGACAGCACGGAAGCAGGGCTGCGCACAGCGCTCCGGCATCGCCAAGCCCTTGTCCGGCCGCGGAAAAACGCCCCTTTCCACAGCGCAGGCGGACCCTTAGCTACTACTACTAATCAGATAAGAAAGACAAAGAGAAAAGAAGAGGCGCCCGTGCATATTCGGCCGAGTGGCGTATCGCCCACGCTGCACGGCCCCCGGCGCCCCCGTGCCGGCCCACGGGCCGGGCTACCATCCGCGGCCATGTCCACCAAGCTGCGCATCCTGGTCGTTGAGGACGAGTCCGGCATCGCCGACACGCTGCAGTACGTGCTGAAGAGCGACGGCTTCGAGCCGGTGTGGTGCGAGACCGCCGAGGCGGCGCTGGCCTCCTTCGCGGCCGAGCCGCCGGCGCTGGTGGTGCTGGACGTGGGCCTGCCGGACCTGAACGGCTTCGAGCTCTTCAAGCGCCTGCAGGACCGGATGCGCGGCGGCGGCGCACCGGAGGTGCCGGTCGTCTTCCTCACCGCCCGCAGCGACGAGATCGACCGCGTGGTCGGCCTGGAACTGGGCGCCGACGACTACATCGCCAAGCCCTTCTCGCCGCGCGAGCTGGTGGCGCGGGTGCGCACCATCCTGCGGCGCAGCCAGCGCGGGGCCGCGGCGGCGGCCCCGGCGGCAGCATCGCCGCCCCCCGCCGCGCCCGCGCTGCCCTTCGCCATCGATGCCGAGCGCATGCTGATCCGCTACTACGGCCGGCCGCTGGAACTTTCGCGCTACGAATACGGCCTGCTGCGCGTGCTGGTGCAGCGGCCGGGCCGGGTCTTCACCCGCGACGAACTGCTCTCGCTGGTGTGGGACGAATCCAGCGACAGCTTCGACCGCACCGTGGACGCCCACGTCAAGACGCTGCGCGCCAAGCTGCGCGCCATCGCGCCCGAGGTCGATCCCATCCGCACCCTGCGCGGCACCGGCTACGCGCTGGCGGAAGACCTGCCGGCCGCGCCGGTGTGATGCTCTCTCGCCGTACCCGCATCTTCATCGGCATCCTGTTGCTGTACGCGGCGGGCATCGGCGTGCTGCTGTACCGGGTGATGGCCGACATCGACCCGCGCTACCGCGAGTCGGCCGAGGAATCGCTGGTCGAGACCTCGCAGCTGCTGGCCAGCCTGGTCGAGCAGGACGTGGTGGCCGGCGCCATCAACCCGGCGCGGCTGGAGCCGCTGTTCCGCAGCGTCTACGCGCGCGAGTTCTCGGCCCAGATCTACAACCTGCACAAGCGGCGGGTGGAACTGCGGGTGTACGTCACCGACCGCGCCGGCCACGTGCTCTTCGACTCCACCGGCCGCGCCGGCGGCGCCGACTTCTCGGGCTGGCGCGACGTGCGCCTGACGCTGGACGGCCGCTACGGCGCCCGCACCACGCGCGACGTCGCCAGCGACCCGCTCAGCTCCGTCATGTACGTCGGCGCCCCGGTGCGCTGGAACGGCGAGATCGTCGGCATGGTCAGCGCCGGCAAGCCGGTGCAGAGCTTCGGGCAGCTGGTGCAGGGCGCGCGCGAGCGCACGCTGGCCGTGGGCATCGGTTCGGCCGTGGCGCTGCTGCTGCTGGCGCTGATCCTCTCGGTGTGGCTGGTCCGGCCTTTCGGCCTCACGGCCGACTACCTGCGCTGGCTGCGCGCGCAGCGCGGCTTCCACCCCGTGCGCATGGTGCGCCAGGGCCTGCTGATGGCGCGCGCCGCGGCGCACGAGATGCGCGACGCCGTCACCGGCCGCAACAGCACGGCCGATGCCATCCAGACCTTCACCCACGAGATCAAGAGCCCGCTGTCGGCCATCCGCGGCGCCGCCGAGCTGGTGCAGGAGCCCGGCATGCCGGGCGAGGAGCGCGAGCGCTTCCTCGGCAACATCGTGCGCGAGACCCAGCGCATCCAGGAGATCGTCGACCGCATGATGGAGCTGGCGACGCTGGAGGCGCGCCGCGTGCTCGACCGCGTGCAGACCGTGCCGCTGCGCCCGCTGCTCGAGGAGGTGGCCGACAGCGCCCGCACCGCCGCCGCGCGCCGCGATGTGCGCATCCGGGTCGAGGCCAAGGCCGACGCGGCCGCCGAGGGCGACCCCTTCCTGCTGCGCCGCGCCGTCGCCAACCTGCTGGCCAACGCGGTGGACTTCTCGCCCGAGGGCGGCGAGGTCGTCGTCGGCCTGGCCGCCACTTCGCGCCAGGCGCGCATCACCGTGCGCGACCAGGGCCCGGGCATCCCGGCCTACGCGCGCGAGAAGGTGTTCGAGAAGTTCTACTCGCTGGCCCGCCCGCACAGCCAGAAGAAGAGCACCGGCCTGGGCCTGGCCTTCGTCAGGGAGATCGCCGCGCTGCACCAGGGCCGCGTCGAGCTGGGCAACGCGGCCGGCGGCGGGGCGATGGCGGTGCTGACGCTGCCGCTGTCCACGGCGCGGCGGGAGCCGGCGGCGTTCTGACTTGTAAAAGGACCTTATAAGGACTAAATTCAGTCCTTTCTTTTCCTTTCCTCTCGTCCGGCCAAGCCATGCGCTATTCATCCCAAGTCAAGCCGATCAGCTACCTCAAGGCCCATGCGGCCGAGGTGCTGGCACAACTGGCCGACGCGCGCGAGCCCCTGGTCATCACCCAGAACGGTGAAGCCCGGGCCGTGCTTCAGGATGTGGCTTCCTTCGAGGAAACCCAGGAAACGCTCGCCATGCTCAAGATCCTTGCGCTGGGCCGCGAGGACATCGCCGCGGGCAAGGTCAAGCCGGTGGCAGACGTGGTGGCCCGTCTTCGCGGCAAACGCACCACGGGCCGATGAGCAGTCGCTTCGAGGTGCTGCTCACGGCAGGCGCGGAGCAGGACCTGGAGGAGATCCATGGCTACATCGCGCAATTCGACAGCCCGGCCCGCGCGGACCATGTGCTGGACCGGCTGATGGAGGTGGTAGCGAGCCTGGCGCACTTTCCCGAGCGGGGCAGCTACCCGAAGGAACTGGCGGCGCTGGGCATCAAGGCTTATCGACAGACCACCTTCAAGCCCTATCGGGTGATCTACCACGTCGAGGACCGGAAGGTCTTCATCCACATGATCGTGGATGGCCGGCGGGACATGCAGGGTGTGCTGGCCCGCCGGCTGCTTCGGCCCTGAGCCGGGACTTCAGCGGAACAGATCCAGGATCCGGTTGCGTTCCCTCGATTCCCCCTGCGGTGCCGGCGCCTGCTGCCCCATCGGGAACACGCCCAGCTCGGCCGGCACGTTGCTGCCCATGCCGGGCATCGTGCCCGCCTCGTAGCCGGGCGTGCCGGGGCCGTAGGGCGACCACGAGGGCTCCACGTCCAGCGACTGCACGCCGCTGCCGTTCGCGTACTCCGTGTACATCCAGTCGCCGGCCACGTCGGTCACGCCCTCCGGCGCGGCGGGCTTGGCGACCGGCACGCCCTTGAGCGCGGTCTTCATGTAGGCCGTCCACACCGGCAGCGCGACGCTGCCGCCCGTCTCGCCGCGCACGCCGAGCTGGCGCGGGGTGTCGTAGCCGACCCAGGCGATACCGACGCGCGTGGGCTGGAAGCCGGCGAACCAGGCGTCGAAGGAGTCGTTGGTGGTGCCGGTCTTGCCGTACAGGTCGTCGCGGCGCAGCGCGGCGTACGCCTTGTAGCCGGTGCCGCTCCTCACCACGCTGTTCAGCAGCGTGTCCATCACGAAGGCGTTGCGCGCGGGGACGGCGCGCTGCGCCTCGTCGGGCCGGGGCAGCGGCATGTCCTCCAGCACCTGGTCGCGCGCGTCGGTGATGCGCGTGACGAGCTGCGGCTGCACGCGCAGGCCGCCGTTGGCGAAGACGGCATACGCGGCCGCCATCTGCATCGGCGTCACCGAGCCGGCGCCCAGGCCCATGGTGAGGAAGGCCGGGTGCCGCGCCGGATCGAAGCCGAAGCGGCCGATCCACTCCTGCGCGTACTGCGGGCCGATGGACTGCAGCACGCGGATGGTCACCAGGTTCTTCGACTTCTGCAGCGCGGTGCGCAGCGTCATCGGGCCGTCGTAGGTGCCGTCGTAGTTCTTCGGCTCCCAGGGCTGGCCGCCGGTGGCGGCGGCGTCGAAGACCAGCGGCGCGTCGTTGACCAGGGTGGCGGGCGAGAAGCCCTTTTCGAGCGCGGCCGAGTAGATGAAGGGCTTGAAGCTGGAGCCCGGCTGGCGCCACGCCTGCGTGACGTGGTTGAACTTGTTCTTGTTGAAGTCGAAGCCACCCACCAGCGCGCGCACCGCGCCGTCGCGCGGGTCCAGGCTGACGAAGGCGCCTTCCACCTCGGGCAGCTGCGCCACCTCCCAGCCCTTGCCGCTGGGCTCCAGGCGGACGATGGAGCCGCGCGCGATGCGGATGGCCTGCGGCGCCTTGGGCGCCAGCGCGCGCTGCACCGGCTGCAGGCCGCGGCCGGTGATCTCCACCGTGTCGCCGTTGGCGCGGGCGGCGACGAGCTTCTTCGGGCCCGCCTCCAGCACCACCGCGGCCACCAGGTCGCCGTTGTCGGGGTGGTCGGCCAGCGCCTCGTCCACCGCCTGGTCCAGCGCCTTCGGCTCGGTGGGCAGCTCGGCGACGAAGCCCTCGGGCCCGCGGTAGGGCTGGCGCTGCTCGTAGTCCATCAGCCCGGCGCGCAGCGCGGCGTACGCCGCCCGCTGGTCGGCCGCGGTGAGGGTGGTGTAGACCTTCAGCCCGCGCGTGTAGGCGGCCTCGCCGTACTTCTCGACCATCTGCTGGCGCACCATCTCGGCCACGTACTCGGCATGCACGCGCTCGGGGTCGACGGCGGCGCGCAGCTTCAGCGGCTCGGCGCGCGCGGCCTCGGCCGCGGCGGCGTCGAGGTAGCCGGTGTCCACCATGCGCTGGATCACGTACTGCTGGCGCGCCACCGCGCGGCGCGGGTTGGCCACCGGGTTGTTGGTGCCCGGCGCCTTGGGCAGGCCGGCCAGCATCGCGGCCTCGGCCACCGTGAGCTGCTGCACCGGCTTGCCGAAGTAGGTCTGCGCGGCGGCGGCGAAGCCGTAGGCGCGGTTACCCAGGTAGATCTGGTTCAGGTAGATCTCGAGGATCTGGTCCTTGTTGAGGTACTTCTCCAGCTTCCAGGCCAGCAGCGCCTCGTTGAACTTGCGGCTGAAGGTGCGCTCGCTGCTGAGGAACATGTTGCGCGCCACCTGCTGCGTGATGGTGGAGGCGCCCTGGTGCACGCGGCCCTTGAGCGTGTTGGCGATCACGGCGCGCGCCAGGCCGCGGTAGTCGAGGCCGCCGTGCTGGTAGAAGCGCGCGTCCTCGGTGGCGAGCACCGCGTCCTTGAGCACGCGCGGCATCTGGCCGATGGGCACCAGCTGGCGCCGCTCCTCGCCGAACTCGCCGATCAGCTCGCCGTCGGCGGTGAACACGCGCAGCGGCAGCTTGGGCTGGTAGTTCTCCAGCGAGGAGACGTCCGGCAGCCGGTGCCAGGCCACAGCGGCGGCCACGCCCAGCGTCAGCGTGGCCAGCAGCGCCAGCGCCGCGGCACCCCCGGCACCCCACAGCAGGAGACGGCGGGTGCGCGGGTCGGAGAGAAAGGCGGGTTTTCGCATGAAAAAGAGGGAGAAGAGGGAAAAAGCGATCAGGCTCGCGGCGGCCCGGCAGGCGAAGCCGGGGAGGCGGCGTCGGCGCCGCCTCCTTCAGACAGCGCATACCAGTCGACGTTCCGCGTGGCGAGCATCAGCACGGCCAGCATGCCGAAGGTCAGCAGCGCACCCAGCAGCAGGGCGTTGCCCTCGGAGGCCAGCAGGACGTAGAGCGCCGCATACAGCACCGCCACGAAGCCCGCGAGCACCGCGCCGCGCCGCCAGCCGCCGAGCACTGCGCTGAAGTAGGCCATCAGCAGCGCCACGCTGGCGCCAGCCGAGGCCGCATAAGCGGGCAGGAAGCTTAGCTTTTCCGACAGGGCCAGCAGCAACAAAAAGAACAGGGCGACGGACAGGCCCACCAGCGCGTACTGCACCGGGTGCAGCCGCAGGCGGCGCAGCAGCTCGCACATGAAGCTGGCCATCAGCACCAGGCCGATGAACAGGGCGCCGTACTTGGCAGCGCGGTGCGCCATGAAGTAGATGTTGACCGGCTGCGACAGCGCCACGCCGAAGGTGTCGGTCTCGCGCATCGGCACGCCGGCGGCGCGTGCCGCGGATGCCGCCGCGCTGGCCGCGGCGATGCAGGCCGAGTCGCCGCCGGCGCAGGCGACGTCCATCGGGGGCGAAGCCTGCTCGGCCGTCCAGCGCTGCAGCAGTTGCGTCCGTGCCGTGCTCACCAGCGAGGAAATGCGCCAGCGTGCGTCGAAGCCGCCATCCGTCACCGTGCGCTCGGCCGGCAGGAAGCGCCCGCCGAAGCTGGGGTGCGGCCAGGGCGAGGCGATGTGCGCCTCGGTGTCGTCGGCGGCCGGTACCAGGTCCAGGCGGCGCTGGCCGACCAGCTTGAGCGCGAGCTTGAAGTCCATCGGCTCGCCGGCCAGCACGCGGCGCGCCAGCTCGGGCGGCAGCGGCGCATGGATGCCCTGGGGTGCGCCGCCGACGCCCGGCACGCCCTGGGCGAAGCGCAGCGGCGTGCCGTCCAGCGTGGCGTCGGGCAGGCCCTCGATGCCGCGCACGTCGCTCACCGAGAAGGCCAGCACCGGCGTGCCGGGCACCAGCGTGGCATCGCGCTCGGTGGGGCGCGGCGCCGGGCCGGCGGCGGCGAAGCGGCCGTCGAAGCCGGCGTCCAGCTTGTAGAAGAGCACGCGGAACAGGCCGCGGTAGCGCTCCTCCGGCTGCAGGCTGCCGTCGATGCGCAGCTGCTGCGGGAAGGCCAGCACCGTGCGCGGCTTGCTGCGCCGGCTCTGGCCGATCACCTTGCCCTGGCTGTCGCGCTCGGTCTCGGTCCACTGCTCCACGTAGGGCAGCACCAGGAAGGGCCCGGTCACGGTCTGCGCGCCGGCGTAGGTGGAGGCCAGCTCCTCCTCGGCCTCGCTCTGGCTGGCGCCGCGCTCGCCCACCAGTTCCTCGATGCGGCCGAGCGGGATGCACAGCAGCAGCCAGAGCAGCAGCAGCACGAGCACCTTGACGAGCGCCGACTGGCGCAGGGTGCGGGCGAGTTGATGGATCACGTCTTCTTCTCCTTGGCTTCGTTTCGTGTGACAGGCGACGGGGCCGATGCTCGCCACCGCAGCCGAAGCCGGTATGAAGGCTTCGCCACGCGGACTTCACGCCCACTTCACACAGCGCCGGGGCCTTCGCACGCGCTTCCTTCTGCCTTCTCGGCATGCCGGGACAGTGGCGCCATGCGTCACCACCGAGGAAGAAACCGCGCCATGAACACCGCCGAAACTCCAGAAGACATCGCGCCGCCGCGCCGCGGCCGCTGGCTGTGGCTCGCCACCGCCGGCCTGGCGGCCGCCGGCTTCGCGCTGCTCGTCGCACGCCCGCTGCATGCGCAGCCCGCCGACGCGCCGCGCCAGAAGACCGAGAGCCCCTACTTCTTCGTCAAGAGCGATTCGCCCGACGTGGACCGCCTGCCGCTGAAGGGCACCGACGTGCAGGTGCGCATCTCCGGCGTGATCGCCGACGTCACCGTCACGCAGACCTACCGCAACGAGGGCCAGCGGCCGATCGAGGCGAAGTACGTCTTCCCCGGCTCGACCAAAGCCGCGGTCGGCGGGCTGAACGTGCGCCTGGCCGACCGCCTGATCACCGCGCAGATCCGCGAGAAGCAGCAGGCGAAGATCGAGTACGAGACCGCGAAGAAGGAAGGCAAGACCGCCGCCCTGCTGGAGCAGCACCTGCCCAACGTCTTCCAGATGAACGTCGCCAACATCCTGCCCGGCGACGACGTGAAGGTGGAGCTGCGCTACACCGAGCTGCTGGTGCCGCAGGGCGGCAACTACCAGTTCGTCTTTCCCACCGTCGTCGGGCCGCGCTACAACAGCCCGCAGTCGTCGCAGGCGAACGCGAAGTGGGTCGCGCAGCCGACGCTGCGCGCGGACGTGGCACCGGACACGCGCTTCACGCTCAAGGCCAGCATCGACACGCCGCTGGGCATCAAGGAAGTGCGCTCGCTCACGCACGCCATCGACGTCAAGAAGGACGGCGAAGGCCGCCACGCCGACGTGGTGCTCACCGCCGACGGCCGTCCGCTGGACAACCGCGACGTGGTCATCGACTACCGCCTCGCCGGCGAGAAGATCGAGTCGGGCCTGATGCTCCACAAGGGCCAGGGCGAGGGTGCGGAGAACTTCTTCCTCGCCATGATCGAGCCGCCCAAGGCCGTGCCGGCCAGCGCCATCAGCCCGCGCGACTACATCTTCGTGGTCGACATCTCGGGCTCGATGCACGGCTTCCCGCTCGACACCGCCAAGACCGTGCTGGAGCGCCTGATCGGCGGCCTGCGGCCCAGCGACACCTTCAACGTGCTGCTGTTCTCGGGCAGCAACCGGATGCTGAACGCGCACTCCGTGCCGGCCACGCGCGCCAACATCGAGCAGGCGATGGCGACGATCAGGAACTACAACGGCAGCGGCAGCACCGAGCTGATCCCGGCCCTGAAGCGCGCCTACGCCGAGCCCAAGGCAGAGGGCGTGTCGCGCAGCATCGTGGTCGTCACCGACGGCTATGTCACCGTCGAGCGCGAGGCCTTCGATCTGGTGCGCCGCAACCTGAACAAGGCGAACCTGTTCTCCTTCGGCATCGGCTCCTCGGTCAACCGGCACCTGATGGAAGGGCTGGCGCGCGCCGGCATGGGCGAGCCCTTCATCATCACCGACCCGGTGCAGGCACCCGAGCAGGCGGCGCGCTTCCGCCGCATGATCGAATCGCCCGTGCTGACCAACGTGCGCGCCGTGTTCTCCGGCCTGGACGTCTACGACGTGGAGCCCGCGGTGCTGCCCGACGTGCTGGGCGAGCGCCCGGTGATCGTCTTCGGCAAGTGGCGCGGCGAAGCCCGTGGCGGCGTCACCATCGAAGGCCGCAGCGCCGCCGGCCCCTGGAAGCAGGAAGTGCGCATCGACGGCCGCACCCCGCAGGACGCCCCGGCCCTGCGTGCGCTGTGGGCGCGCCACCGCATCGCCGCGCTGAGCGACCAGGAGGCGCTGGAGGGCGGCGACGGCCAGCGCCAGGCCATCACCGGCCTGGGCCTGAAGTACAGCCTGCTGACGCAGTACACCAGCTTCATCGCGGTGGACAAGGTGGTGCGCAACACCGCGGGCAGCACCGCCGTCGACCAGCCCCTGCCGCTGCCGCAGGGCGTGAGCGAGAACGCGCTCGGCGCCGAGGTGCCCAGCACGCCGGAACCCGAGGTGTTCGGCGCGATGGCGGTGGCGCTGTCGATGCTGCTGATGCTGCGCCGGCGCGCGCGCCGCCACGACCCGCGCAAGCACACGGCATGAGGAACCGGCCATGACGCTCACGCACCTCGCCACCCGCCACCCGCGCTGGCTCGACGCCGGCATCCGGCTGGACCGCGTGCCGCCCGCCGCCTGGCTGGCCGCGCAGGCGCTCACCCTGTGGCCCACCTGGCGATGGATGGCGGCGCGCCTGGCCGACGGTTCCGACGACCCGCTGGGCCTGCTGGCCCTGGCCGCCCTCGCGGCCTTCGCCTGGCAGCAGCGGCGCGAGCTGCGCGCGGCGCCGCGCCTGGGCCTGCTGGCCTGCGCAGGCGCGTTGACGCTGGCGGCCAGCCTGCTGCGCGCCGGCCTCCTCGGCCTGCCCGCGCTGCCTCCGCTGGCCGCCGGCCTGCTGGCCGTGCTGGCGCTGGCGGCCGGCCTGCTCGCCTTCCTGCCGCGCCGGCAGGCCGCGGCGCCGGTGCTGGGCCTGGCGGTGCTGGCGCTGCCGCTGCTCTCGTCGCTGCAGTTCTACGCCGGCTACCCGCTGCGCGTCCTCACCGCCGAGGCGGGGCGCTGGCTGCTGGCGCCCTTCTTCGACGTGGCGCGCGAGGGCAGCAGCCTGTGGATCGACGGGCAGCTGGTCATCGTCGATGCGCCCTGCTCCGGCGTGCAGATGGTGTGGCTGGGCTACTTCACCGCCTGCGCGGTGGCGCTGTTCCTGATGCGGTGCACCGACCGGCGCTTCCTCGCCCGCCTGCCCGCCGTCAGCGCGCTGGTGCTGGCCGGCAACGTGCTGCGCAACGCCGTGCTGGTCGGCCTCGAGGGCGCGGGCCGGCCGCTGGCGCCGTGGGCGCACGAGGCGCTGGGCCTGGCCGTGCTGGCGGCCGTGTGCGGCGGCATCGCCTGGGCCATGCTGCGGCCGGCCGGCGCTGCGGCAGCGCCGCGCGCGAACCCGGGAGACCGCCATGCGCTGGCCTGACGCCCCGTGGTCCGCCCGCTGCTTCGCCAACACCTTCGCGCACCGCGTGCTGCACAAGGCGCTGTTCGCCCTGGCGATGGCGCTCTGCCTGGTGGCCACCTTCGCGGGCGGGCACGAGGGTGGCCCCTCGCTCGCCGCGTCCACCGCGCACGAGTGGCCGCGCGAATGGGACGGCGCGCCGCTGCGCCCGCTGGCCCTGAGCGCCGTCGAGGCCCGCTTCGCCCGCCAGTTCCCCGGCGACATCGCGCGCATGACCGACGAGCGCCACCTCTACGTGCTGCGCCACGTCGTGCGGCCCACCCGCATGCTGCATCCGGCGGCGGACTGCTACCGCGCGCTGGGCTGGCGCATCGAGCGCACACGCCTGGAGCGCGACGAACAGGCGCGCCTGTGGCGCTGTTTCCACGCCCGGCGCGACACAAGTGGCGCTTTGCGCGTGTGCGAGCGCATCGAGGACGCCGCGGGCCAGGCTTTCACCGACACTTCGGCCTGGTACTGGGCCGGGGTGGGCGGACGCTCCACCGGCCCGTGGCAGGCGGTGACGGTCGTCACGCCGCTGTGAGCCTGGATCCGCGAGAGGGAGTGTGTGAAGAAGGCCTTGCGTTTCGTGCTGTGGAGCCTGCTGGCGCTGCTGCTGACGGCGGCGGTGGCACTGGCCCTGATCGTGAAGATCGCCCTGGCGCCGGCGAAGGACGAGTGGGCGATGCAGCGCCGCATCGGCCCGCTGACGCTGGACCTGGGCGTGCCCACGCTGATCCGCCTGGCCACCACGCCCTGGTTCGCGCCCTGGCTCGACGGCCGGCGCTTCGACACCGCGCACGGCCCCGTGCAACTGCACTGGAACGAGGAGCGCCGCCAGCTGCAGGTGCGCTGCGCGCCCTGCCAGGCGGCCGTGCCCGCGCTGGGGCCGCAGCCGCTCAGGCTGGAGCACCTGGGCATCACCGTGCGCCGCGACGCCGGCCGGCTGGCCGGCGAGCTGGAGGCGGTGCCGCCACAGGGCACGCCCAACGGCGGCCCCCTGCAGGGCCGGTGGACCGGCCTGCTCACGCAGCGTGACCTGCGCGTGGAGGCCGACCTCGCCGACGCGCCCATCGCCCGCTGGTACGCGGTGCTCACGCCCGAGCTGCCCGAACTGCAGCGCGCGCAGATCGGCGGCACCGCCGGGCTGAAGGTGCAGTTCACGCTGCCGGGCGGCGCGGCAGGCCCGCTCGGCGTGCAGCCGCGCGTGGCGCAGTTCACCGTCGCCGGCCTGGGCACCGAGGCGATGCTGGGCGCGCGCACCGCCTGCGGCCCCGGCGCCGGCCTGCGGGCCGACAGCTGGCTGGCGCGCGCCGTGATCGCCGCCGAGGACCAGCGCTTCTTCCAGCACCCCGGCTACGACCTGGTCGAGCTGGCCGCCGCCTTCGACCGCAACCAGCACAAGGGCGGCATCGACCGCGGCGGCAGCACCATCACCCAGCAGCTCGCCAAGATGCTGGTCACCGGCAGCGAGCGCACGCTGGAGCGCAAGCTGCGCGAGATGCTGTACGCGGTGGAGATGGAGCAGACCCTGGGCAAGGCGCGCATCCTGCAGCTCTACCTGGACAACGCGCCCTGGGGCCGCGTGTGCGGCGCCGAGGCGGCGGCGAAGTCGTACTTCCGCCGCAGCGCGCTGCGGCTGGAGCCGGCGCAGGCCGTGTGGCTGGCGTCCATGCTGCACGCGCCGAGCCTGGCGGCGGAGCGCTGGGCGCGCGAGGGCGCGCTCGACCCGCAGCGCGTGAAGTGGGTGGCCGAAGGCGTCCGCGGCATCTCGCGCGCGCAGCGCGAGAGCCTGCTGCGTGCGGTGGACAAAGCCCGCTATCCCTGGCTGGCGGACTAGCCGGCCGGGCGCTCCAGCCGCATCCGTAGCGCCGACGAGACGACCCCCGGCCCGCCCCGCGGCGGTGCGCGCCGCGCGGCCCGGCGCTGGCACATGTCTTGCGATGGTGCGCCCATGCCAGACCTCCCGGCACCCCCGCCCGCGGCCATCGAGATCGTCGCGCTGACCAAGCGCTATGCCCCCGGCACGCCGGCCGCCGTGGACGCCATCGACCTGCGCATCGCCGCCGGCAGCTACTGCTGCCTGCTGGGGCCCTCGGGCTGCGGTAAGAGCACCACGCTGCGCATGATCGCCGGCCACGAGCGCGCCACCAGCGGCGACATCCTGCAAGGCCACCGCAACATCACCGACCTGCCGGCCGCCGAGCGCGGCACGGCCATGATGTTCCAGAGCTTCGCGCTCTTCCCGCACCTGTCGGCGCTGGACAACGTCGCCTTCAGCCTGAAGATGAAGGGCGTGGCGAAGGCCGAGCGCCACCGCCGCGCGCAGGACCTGCTCGACCGCGTGGCGATGGGCCATCTCGCCGCGCGCAGGCCGGGCGAACTCTCGGGCGGCCAGCAGCAGCGCGTGGCGCTGGCGCGCGCCCTCATCACGCAGCCGAAGGTGCTGCTGCTGGACGAGCCCCTGTCGGCGCTGGACCCCTTCCTGCGCATCCAGATGCGCGCCGAGCTGCGCCGCTGGCAGAAGGAGCTGGGCCTGACCTTCGTGCACGTCACCCACAGCCAGGAAGAGGCGATGGCCCTGGCCGACACGATGGTGGTGATGAACCACGGCCTGATCGAGCAGGTCGGCTCGCCGCACGGGGTCTACAACCATCCGGCCAGCGAGTTCGTGGCGCGCTTCATGGGCGGCCACAACGTGCTGTTCACGCCCGCCGGGCCGATCGCCGTGCGCAACGACCACATGCGCATCGCGCCGGCGGACGCTTCGTCCCCGGGCCTGCCTGCCACGGTGACCGACGTCGAGTACCAGGGCACCTACGTGCTGCTCGGCCTGCAGTTGGCCGAGGCGCCGCCCGGCAAGGCCGGCGTGTCGGTGCAGCTGCCCGAGGCCGCCTTCGACGCGCGCCCCTACGCCGTGGGCGAGGCCGTGCACCTGGGCTGGGCCGATGCGCATGCGCGGCCGCTCGGCCCCGGCGCCGTGCGGCCCGGCGAGGGTCCCGCCGCGGCCGCGCCGCCCGCCGCCGATCCGGCGCTCGCGCCCGACGCCACCGCGCTGCCGGCCGTGGCGTTCTGAACTTCTTCTTCTTTTTCCGCAACCGCCATCACGAAAGAGGCATCCGATGTCCGCACCCGACCGCACCGCCCGCCCAGCAACGATCAAGCGCCGCACGCTGCTGCAGGGCACGGCGGGCATCCTCGCGTCCGGCATCGCGCCCTTCGTGCACGCGCAGGAGAAGGTGCTGCGCTACCTGGGCACCGCGGTGAACCAGGACAAGGCCATCGCCGAGAAGTTCAAGGCCGACACCGGCATCGAGATCCAGTATGTGGCCGTCACCACCGACGACGTGACCAAGCGCGCCGTCACCGCGCCCAACAGCTTCGACCTGATCGACACCGAGTTCTTCTCGCTCCGGAAGATCGTGCCCACCGGCAACCTCAAGGGCATCGACGCCCGGCGCGTGAAGAACGCCGACAAGATCACCACCCTCTTCACCAGGGGCGAGGTCGCCGGCAAGGCCGTGGGCGACCAGGGCACGGCGCCCAAGAAGGTGATCTTCCTGGAAGGCGAGAAGAGCAAGGCCTTCGCCAAGGCGCCGACGCAGTGGATGACGCTCATCCCCACCACCTACAACGCCGACACGCTGGGCATCCGGCCCGACCTGATCAAGCGCCCGATCGAGAGCTGGGCCGAACTGCTCAACCCCGAGTTCAAGGGCAAGGCCGCGATCCTGAACATCCCCTCCATCGGCATCATGGACGCGGCGATGGTGGTGGAGGCCAAGGGCCTGCACAAGTACAAGGACAAGGGCAACATGAGCAAGGCCGAGATCGACCTGACGATCAGGACGCTCATCGAGGCCAAGAAGAGCGGCCAGTTCCGCGCGCTGTGGAAGGACTTCAACGAGTCGGTCAACCTCATGTCATCCGGCGAGGTGGTGATCCAGTCGATGTGGAGCCCGGCCGTCACCGCCGTGCGCAGCAAGGGCATCGACTGCGTGTTCCAGCCGCTCAAGGAGGGCTACCGCGCCTGGGCCTCGGGCTTCGGCCTGCCGGCCACGCTGTCGGGCCGGAAGCTCGATGCCGCCTACGCCTTCATCGACTGGTTCCTCGACGGCTGGGCCGGCGCGTACCTCAACCGCCAGGGCTACTACAGTGCCGTGCTGGAGACCGCCAAGGACAAGATGGAACCCTACGAGTGGGCCTACTGGATGGAAGGCAAGCCCGCCGCGCAGGACATCAGGAGCCCGCAGGGCGTGGTGATCGCCAAGGCCGGGAGCGTGCGCGACGGCGGCAGCTACGAGCAGCGCATGGGCGGCATCGCATGCTGGAACGCCGTGATGGACGAGAACGAGTACATGGTCCGAAAGTGGAACGAGTTCGTGGCCGCCTGACCTCGCAGCGATGAGCGCACCAGCGACCGCCGGTCACGCGGCTGCCCAGCCCCTGCACACCGTCAGGGCCTGGTGGCAGGCGGCGCCCTTCGCGCTGGTGTTCGCGCTGTTCTTCATCGTCCCGCTGGCCCTCATCGCGATGGTCAGCCTGTGGGACTTCAACGAGTACGAGCTGATCCCGGCGCTCTCGCTGCGCAACTACTTCAGCATCTTCGAGGGCTGCTCGCATCTCACCGACAACGGCGACCTGTGCGTCACGCTGTCCACCTACCTCTCGACGCTGAAGTTCTGCCTGCTGGTGTGGGCCATCACGCTGGTGCTGGGCTTCGCGGTGGCCTGCTTCCTGGCCTTCCACGTGCGCTCGCCGGGCATGCAGACGCTGCTGTTCGTGCTGTGCACCGTGCCGTTCTGGACCAGCAACGTCATCCGCATGATCTCGTGGGTGCCGCTGCTGGGCCGCAACGGCCTGGTCAACCAGACGCTGCAGGGCATCGGGCTGATCGACACGCCCATCGAGTGGCTGCTGTTCTCCGACTTCTCGGTCGTGCTGGCCTTCGTGCACCTGTACACGATGTTCATGATCGTGCCGATCTTCAACAGCATGATGCGCATCGACCGCTCGCTGCTGGAGGCCGCCACCGACGCCGGCGCCAGCGGCTGGCAGACGCTGTGGAACGTGATCGTGCCGCTGTGCAAGACGGGCATCATCATCGGCTCCATCTTCGTCGTCACCATCGTGATGGGCGACTTCGTCACCATCGGCGTGATGGGCGGCCAGCAGATCGCCTCGGTGGGCAAGATCATCCAGGTGCAGACCAGCTACCTGCAGTTCCCGCTGGCGGCGGCCAACGCGGTGATCCTGCTGGCGGTGGTGCTCATGATCATCTGGGGCCTGACGCGGCTCGTGGACATCAGAAAAGAACTCTGACCATGCAGGCCCGCACCTCCGATGCCCGCGCGCCCGGCTTCTGGCCGCTGGCCCTCGTGTTCGCGCTGTTCGTGCTGTTCATGTACGGCCCGATGTTCGCGATCTTCACGCTCAGCTTCCAGGGGCCCGAAGGCGGCCTCACCTTTCCGATGCGCGGCACGTCGCTGCACTGGTTCCGGCAGCTCGCCGAGGGACTGGGCACGGTGGACATCGCCGCCGCCTTCCGACGCTCGCTGATGCTGGGCGCGGTGGTGATGCTGCTGACGGTGGTGCTCTCGGTGCTGGCCGGCCTGGCCTTCCGCAAGCGGCTGGCCGGCGGCAACGCGCTCTTCTACGTCGCGGTGGCCAGCCTCATCATGCCGAGCATCATCGTCTCGCTGGGCATCGGGCTGCAGTTCCGCCTGCTCGACACCGGCCTCAAGGCGGCGCTGGCCGCGATGGGCGCCGAAAGCACGCTGGAGGACTACGGCACCGCGCTGGGCCTGCTCACCTCCGCGCTGGGCGCGCACCTCACCTGGACGCTGCCCTTCGGCCTGCTGATCATGTTCGCCGTGTTCAACCGCTTCAACCCGGCCTACGAGGAGGCGGCGCGCGACCTGGGCGCCTCGCCCTGGCAGAGCTTCCGCCACGTGGTGCTGCCGCTGATCGGCGCCTCGGTGGTGGGCATCGGCATGTTCGGCTTCACGCTGAGCTGGGACGAGATCGCCCGGACCTCGCAGGCCATCGGCGACGTCAACACGCTGCCCCTGGAGCTGCAGGGCCTGACCTCCACCGTCACCACGCCGGCCATCTATGCGCTGGGCACGGTGACGACGGTGGTGTCCTTCCTGGTCATCGGCATCGCGCTCGGCGGTGCGGCGCTGCTGCGCCGGCGGGCGTCGAAGCGGCGCGGCTGAAGCGCGCCGCCCATCGCCATGCCGGGCCTGCTGCTCGTCAACCCCAACACCTCGGCCGGCGTGAGCGGCCTGCTGCAGCAGCACATGCGCCTGGCGCTGGGCGATGCGGCCGCCGTCCACACTCTCACGGCCCGCTTCGGCGCGCCCTACATCGCCTGCGAGGCCAGCTACGCCGTGGCGCAGCATGCGGTGCTCGATGCATGGGCCGTCGCGCAGGCGCAGGGCCTGGCGCCCTCGGCCGTTCTGATCGGCTGCTTCGGCGACCCTGGCCTGTTCGCCCTGCGCGAGGGCGCGGGCGTGCCGGTGGGCGGGCTGGCCGAGGCGGCCTTCGCCGCCGCGGCGCGCCACGGCCGCTTCGCCGTCGTCACCGGCGGCGAGCGCTGGAAGCCGATGCTGCAGCGGCTGGCGCAGGCGCTGGGCCGGGGCGAACGCCTGGCCGGCGTGCACACCGTGACGCCCAGCGGCGCCGAGCTGCTGGCCGACCCGCAGGGCGCGCGGGCCCTGCTCGCGCAGGCCTGCCGCGAGGCGGCCGAACGCTTCCGCGCCGATGCCGTGGTGCTCGGCGGCGCGGCGCTGGCCGGCATGGCCGCGGATATCGCGCCGCAGGTGCTGGTGCCGCTGGTCGACAGCGTGCAGGCCGGTGCGGAATGGGCGCGCGCTGCCGTGGCGCAACCGCTCGCACAGGACGCCCCAGCCGGTTTCGGCGTGCCGTGGCACAACGTCTCGCCTGAATTGGCCGCGCTGGGTTGATAGCGGCGGCGTCTCATCGACAAGGGCCGTTCAGGCTGAGCTTGTCGAAGCCCCGCGCCGCGCTTCGACAGGCTCAGCGTGAACGGGTGGGGGCGTCGAACGCACCTCCGCCTCGGCTGACGCCGGAGGCCGGGCCCTCTTCCGATGTCGGCGGCGCACCGCGGCCGTAACGGCGCCTGCGCCGTCAACACCTCCGGCACAGCGGTCTCACCATAACTGCACCATGAAGACCCCCACGATCCGCAAGGGCCAGGCGCCGGGCACCCTGGACCGCGACGAATTCCGCCTGCGCTTCATGCAGGACTTCCAGGACCCGGCCTTCGCGGCGGAGGCCGGCGCGCTGGCGCGGCTCGAGGCCATCGCCTGGCAGGCCTACGACGAAGGCCGCAAGTCGCCCGCCACGCGCAGGGCGGGGCCGGGCCACGCGGACCCGGACTACGAACTCTCCGTGGACTGGATCGAGGCCCGCGCCCGCATCGACGCGGCACAGGCGGCCTGGGGCCGGCCGGAGACGCCCTCGCGCGTGCTGCTGGTCAACGGCTCGCCGCGCAACGACGGCACCTGCCCGGGCGAAGTCTCCAAGACCTGGCGCCTGGCCAACATCGCCCGCGAGGAACTGGAAGCCTCCGGCCTGCAAACCGACCTGCTGGACCTGAGCCTGCTCGCCTCCGGCTACGGCCGGCACATCCACCCGTGCAAAGGCTGCGTCTCCACCGCCATGCCGCTGTGCCACTGGCCGTGCAGCTGCTATCCCAACCACGCGCTGCGCCAGACCGGCGACTGGATGAACGAGATCTACGCGCGCTGGGTCGCGGCGCACGGCGTCATCGTGCTCACGCCCACCCACTGGTACCAGGCCACGAGCGCGCTCAAGCTGATGATCGACCGGCTGGTGTGCGCCGACGGCGGCAACCCCGACCCCACCTCCACCCACGGCAAGACGGTGGACGAGGCCAAGGCGCTCGAACTGCAGGGATGGGACTACCCCAAGCACCTCGAGGGCCGCGTCTACGGCGTGGTGGTGCACGGCGACGTGGCCGGGATCGAGGGCCTGCGGCGCAGCCTCAGCGACTGGCTGGACTGGATGGGCCTGATCGACGCCGGCACGCAGGCGCGGCTGGACCGCTACATCGGCTACTACCAGCCCTACGCCGACAGCCACGACGCCCTGGACGCCGACCCGGCGCTGCAGGAGGAGGTGCGCAACGTCGCGCGCGCGGTCGTCCATGCGGTGGGCGAGCTGCGCGCGGGCCGCCTGAGCCGCCCCGACGCCGGCCTGGGCCGGCCGCGGCCGAAGTGAGCACAACTGCGCGCCGCCTTCATCCTTCTTTACCTTCGCTCACCCCGCGTTGACCCCGCTCTCATGGACCGGACAAGCGGGCCTTCCACACTGCGTCTCACCTGCTGCACACATCGCCTGCAGCAGCAACCCAGGAAAGGAAGGACTCGCATGATCTCTCTTCGCCAACGTGTTCTGTGGGCCGGCGTGCTGGCCTCCGCCGCCTTCGCCGCCTCGGCCCAGACGCCGCCCGCCGCCGCCGAACCGGCCGCGCCTGCGCAGGCCCAGTCGGCGGCTCCGGCCAAGCCGCATGCCGAGCGCAAGGACTTCGCCAAGCGCTTCGAGCGCATGCAGCAGCGCCGCGCCGAGCGCATGGCTGCGCTGAAGGACAAGCTGAAGCTGAGCACCGCCCAGGAAGGCGCGTGGAACACCTACGCCGCCGCCGTGCAGCCGTCGCGCGACGCCAAGCCGCCGCAACGCCCGGACCGCGCCGCGTTCAGCCAGCTCACCACGCCCGAGCGCCTGGACCGCATGCAGGCCCGCCAGGCCGAGCGCGCCGCGCTGTTCGCCAAGCGCGCCGACGCGATCAAGGCCTTCTATGCGCAGCTCTCGCCCGAGCAGCAGAAGACCTTCGACACCGAAGGCATGCGCATGGGGCCGCGCGGCCACGGCCACCATCGCCACCACGGTCCGCGCCATCAGCCGGCCGGCGGCGAGGCAGGGCAGCAGGCGCCCAAGAGCTGAGCCGCACCGCGGGGGCGTGCCCCCGGTCGGCCCACAGGCCCGCGGCATCCGCCGCGGGCTTTTTTGTCGCCGGGCCGCCCCAAGACAAAAAAGCATCCCCTCGGGGGATCGGGCAAGCGCGAAGCGGTTGACCGAGGGGCTTTTTTTGTGCTCAGTTCGGCGTGCCGGTGCGCGTCGTCGGGTTGGTCGGCACGTTGTTCGGGCGTTCGCCCGTGTCACCGAAGGGGCGCGGCTGGTGCAGGGCTTCCTGCCGCACCTCCCCGCGCGTGCGCTGGCTCACCATCGGGGTGGCATTGGGCTGGTGGTTGGTGGTGGTGCTGGCCTGGCCGGGCGGCGTGTTGCTGTTCGCCAGGTTGTGGTTGTTCATGCGCGCCTCGGCCTTCACGCTGGCGCGCGAGTTGGGCATCGCCGTGTCCGGGCTTTGCGTGGGGTTGGGCACGCCGGTGCGCGACAGGGTGCTGCCCTCGCCCGTGGTCTGGGGCGTGGCAGGCGCGATCTGGGCCACGGCGGCGGCGCCGGCTGCCAGCAGCGTGGCGGCGATCGCGGGAGCGAAGCGGTGGGCATGGGTCTTCATGGCGGTTTCCTTTCGTCGTCGTTCGGGAAGGCGCGGTGGCGCGCGATCCCTTGCCCCCAAGGTACGTGCTGCGGTGCGGTGCGGGGTGTCGGGGCAGCCTGCGCCGCGCTGTAGGAAACGGGGCATGCCGGGCCGTACGCAGTGCCGGCGGGCGGGAACATTTGGCGCGTTCCTACAGGGGTCGGCCCGCCGGGCCGGTACAAAGGGCAAGTGTCCCTCCTGTCGCCCGCCCAACTTCCCCTGGCCGCTGCAGCACCCCAGAAATCGCTGAAGGTGATGACGGTCAACACCCACAAGGGCTTCACCGCGTTCAACCGCCGCTTCATCCTGCCGGAGCTGCGCGACGCGGTGCGCACCGTGGGCGCCGACGTGGTGTTCCTGCAGGAGGTGCTGGGCACCCATTCGCAGCACGGGCAGAAGATCGACAACTGGCCCGAGGCGCCCCACTACGAATTCCTCGCCGACACCATGTGGCCGCAGTTCGCCTACGGCCGCAATGCCGTCTACCCGAAGGGGCACCACGGCAACGCGGTGCTGTCGAAGTTCCCGATCGTGCACCACCGCAACCACGACGTCTCGGTGGCCGGGCCGGAGCGCCGCGGCCTGCTGCACTGCGTGCTGCGCCTGCCCGGCCGGCCGCTGGACGTGCACGTGATCTGCGCCCACCTGGGCCTGGCCGAGACGCACCGCCAGCAGCAACTGGAGCTGCTGTGCCACATCGTGCAGGACGAGGTGCCCGCCGATGCGCCGCTGA
Organism: Xenophilus azovorans DSM 13620; assembly: GCF_000745855.1. GTDB lineage: Bacteria > Pseudomonadota > Gammaproteobacteria > Burkholderiales > Burkholderiaceae_C > Xenophilus > Xenophilus azovorans. Next base: position 209,601 of record NZ_JQKD01000006.1, on the reverse strand, counting down.
TCGTGGCGGGCGACTTCAACGACTGGCGCAACCGCGCGCACGGCGTGCTGGAGGAGGGTGCGGGGCTGCGCGAGGTGTTCCGCCATGCCAACGGCGCGGCGGCGCGCACCTTCCCGGCGCGCTTCCCGGTGCTGCCGCTGGACCGCATCTACGTGCGCAACGCCGAGGCGCATGCGCCGGTGGTGCTGCCGCGGCGCCCCTGGTCGCACCTGTCGGACCATGCGCCGCTGGTGGCGGAGGTGCTGCTGTGAACCGCTGGCACGGGGGCAACCGCGTCGAACTGCTGGAGAACGGCGAGACCTTCTTCCCGCGCGTGTTCGAGGCCATCCGCCAGGCGCGGCGCGAGGTGATCGTCGAGACCTTCATCCTCTTCGAGGACAAGGTCGGCCTGGGCCTGCATGCCGCGCTGTGCGAGGCCGCGCGCGGCGGCGCCAAGGTGGACCTGATGATCGACGGCTTCGGCTCGCCCGACCTGTCGGCCGGCTTCCTCGGCACGCTGGCCGAGGCCGGCGTGCGGGTGCGCGTGTTCGACCCCGGCCGGCGCCTGTTCGGCCAGCGGCTGAACGTGTTCCGCCGCATGCACCGCAAGATCGTCGTCGTCGACGGCGAGCGCGCCTTCGTCGGTGGCATCAACTACTCGGCCGACCACGTGATGGACTTCGGCCCCAAGGCCAAGCAGGACTACGCGGTGGAGCTGGCCGGCCCGGTGGTGGCGGACATCCACCGCTTCGTGCTGCGCGCGATCGCGCTCGGCGGCAAGGGCGCGCGATGGTTCCGCCGGCGCCTGGACCACACGGCCGACGCCGCGGTCGAGCCGGTCGGCGGTGCCGAGGTGATGTTCGTCAGCCGCGACAACCGCCGCCACACCACCGACATCGAGCGCCACTACCTGGCGGCCATCCGCAGCGCGCGCGAGCGCATCGTCATCGCCAACGCCTACTTCTTCCCCGGCTACCGCATCGTCAAGGCGCTGCGGCGCGCGGCCCGGCGCGGCGTGGACGTGCGCCTGATCCTGCAGGGCGAGCCCGACATGCCCATCGTCAAGACGGCCGCCAGCATGCTCTACCACCACCTGCTGCATGCCGGCGTGCGCATCCACGAGTACTGCGAGCGCCCGCTGCACGGCAAGGTGGCGGTGGTCGACGGGGCCTGGAGCACCGTCGGCTCCAGCAACCTCGACCCGCTGAGCCTCTCGCTCAACCTGGAGGCCAACGTGATGGTGCGCGACCGCGCCTTCAACGCCGAGCTGTCGGGCCGGCTGGAGCACCTCATGCGCACGAGCTGCCAGCAGGTGGAGGCCTCGCAGCTCCAGGAATGGAGCGTCTGGCGGCTGGTGCGCAGCTTCTTCGTCTTCCATTTCATGCGCTGGTATCCCTCGTGGGCCGGCTGGTTGCCCCGGCACGTGCCGCGGCTGGAGCCGGCCCGGCCCCCCGTGCAGCCCGGTGACGCGCCGCCGCAGCCGCAGGGCCCGGCGGCGCAGACCGATGCGGCCTGATCGGCAGCAGACCCGCATCGGCACCATGGCCTGCTCTTCCGCCTCCCAGGCCACCGCCCAGGCAGGCGCGCCGTCGCGCCGCCACGCGCCGGCGGCGGCCTGGCGGCGCTGGCGCGGATGGCCGTGGGTGCGGCGCATCGCCATCGCGGTCTTCCTCGGCGTCGTCGTGGTGCTGCTGGCCAACCAGGCGCGCGCCATCGCGTGGGGCGAGGTCCTCGCCGCGATGCGTGCCTACCCCTGGCAGGTGCTGGCGCTGGCCGCCGGCTTCGCCGCGCTGAGCCACCTGCTGTACGCGACCTTCGACCTGATCGGGCGCCACTACACCGGCCACGCACTGCGCACCGGCCCGGTGATGGCGATCACCTTCGTCAGCTACGCCTTCAACCTCAACATGGGCACGCTGGTGGGCGCGGTGGGCATGCGCGCGCGGCTGTACGCCCGCCTCGGGCTGGACGCGCCGGCCATCGCGCGCATCGTGGGCAGCAGCATGCTCACCAACTGGCTGGGCTATTGCCTGCTGGCGGGCCTGGCCTTCCTGCTGTGGCCGCTGGCGATGCCCGAGGACTGGCACCTGGGCCGCATCGCGCAGCGCGTGCTGGGCGCGGCGCTGATCGCCGTGGCGGCCGCTTACCTGCTGGCCTGCGCCTTCTCGCCGCGGCGCGAGTGGCGCGTGCGCGGCCACGAGATCGCCCTGCCTTCGCTGCGGGTGGCCCTGGTGCAACTGGCGCTCTCGTGCGCCAACTGGAGCGCGATGGGCGCCGCCATGGCCGTGCTGCTGCAGGGCGCGGTGCCCTACCCGATGGCGCTGGGCGTGCTGCTCATCGGCGCGGTCGCCGGCCTGCTCTCGCGCGTGCCGGCGGGGCTGGGCGTGCTGGAGGCGGTGTTCGTCGCGCTGCTGGCGCCGCCGCTCACCCAGGCCGGGATCATCGCGGCGGTGCTGTGCTACCGCGCGATGTACTACTGGCTGCCGCTGGGGGTGGCGGCGCTGCTGTACCTGGGCATGGAGGCGAACGCGCGCCGGCTGGCGGTGGCGGCGCCGCGCTGAGCCGGCTCAGCCGCCGGCCACCGCCGTGCGCATCCTGCGCTGCGCGGTCTGGATGGCGGCCGAGTGGCTGTTGAGCTGCTGCAGCATGCCGTTGAGTTCGTTCAGCACCTTCGGGTCGCTCACCGTGAAGGTGCTGCCGGAGATCTGGATCTGCGACTTGTGCGCGTCCACGTAGTCGCCGATCCGGATGGCGCCGTCGAACACCGCGTCCAGGGCCGGGAACACGTCCCGGAAGATGCCGGCCGGCGTGGTCACGGTCTTGTCGTAGGCCTTGTCGAACACCGCCTTCAGGTCCTCCGGCTGCTGGAGCTGCGCGCGCGCCGCGTCGGCCCTGGCCAGGTTCTCGTCCAGCGCGCGGCGCATCTGCTGCACGCCCTCGCGCACGCTGCGCAGGTCGTCGCGCCGCGCCACCACGTCCGACAGCGAGCGCAGGGAGCCCTTCGCGACGATGCCGTCCATCTGCTGCGCGGTCCGGTTCATCGCCGTGTTGAAGTCGGTGATCACCGTGTAGTGCTGCGCATAGGCACCGAAGGGCTTCTTCTGTTCCTCGGTCGGCTGCGGCACGCGCACGCCGGGGCGGTCGATCACGCGCGTCTGCAGGAACTGGATGAAGGCGGCCCGCTCCTCGGGCTCCTTGCTGCCGCAGCCGGCGAGCAGCAGCCCGGCCAGCATCAGCGCGCATGCGTGCGCGAACCAGGTCGGAATTCTCGGGGCCATGCGCCGCTCCTGCAGGAAATGAGGGCGCCATCTTAGGCACCGCGGCGGGGCCGCCGTCAGCCGACGGATGGCCTATGGCCTTCTTCCGCCTTCGGCCTGTTCTTCAGAAGCGCACGGCGTAGCGCAGCCGCACGAAGTTCTCGCCCGGGTTGGGCTTGCGAATGCCGGCATTGGAGAAGTGCTGCAACCGCAGCGACAACTCGTGCTGCCCATGCGCGCCGAAGCTGTAGCCGGCGCCCAGCACCTCGGTGAACTGGAAGGCGGTGCTGAAGTCGCGCGAGGGCGTGTCGTAGACGTGGTCCATCACCGTGGCGCCCACGCCGCCCTCCACGAACCAGGGCGAGCGCCCCTGGTCGAAGCGCAGCCGCCAGGTGCCGATCACGCCGATCTGCGTGTACTCGCGGCGCAGGCTGCCCACGGGGGCGCGCCACTGGCTGGCGAACACGTCCCAGTAGAACGAGAGTGCGCCGGCCCGCACCGATTGCCGGGGCGTCCAGGGGAACAATGCGCCGGCGCTCAGCACCGTGGTGTCGCCGCTGTCGTGCGGCGCCTGGCCCGCCTCGACGTACACGCCGACGTCGCGGTCCTCGAAGGCCAGCGCCGCGGGCGAGGCCAGCATCGCCGCCGCGGCGGCGGCGCCCCATCCCAGCACGCGGCGCGCGCCGGGGGGCAGGAAGCCTTGTTTGTTGTGCATGGCTTTTCAGCTCCGATCTGCGGCCAGGCCGTCCGGACCGCGCTCGGCGCTGCCGGGTCAGCCTTTGCCCCGGCAGCAATCTTGCGCCGATCCGGCCGGCCGTGCACGGGCTGCCGTGCGCATCCCCGGGTAGGACATGGCCTCGCCCTCGCTCAGCGCGCCGAGGTGAGCGTGATGAGCGCGATCTCCGAGGGCGCGCCGAAGCGCTTGGGCGGGCCCCAGTAGCCGGTGCCGCGGCTGACGTACACCCACATCGCCTGCAGCCGGTGCAACCCCGCGGTGAAGGGCTGCTGCAGCGGCACGAACAGGTTCCACGGGAAGAACTGTCCGCCGTGCGTGTGGCCCGACAACTGCAGCGAGAAGCCCGCCTCCGCCGCCGCGGCGGCACTGCGCGGCTGGTGCGCCAGCAGCACGCGCGTGTGCACCAGCGGCGGCGCATCGTGCAGGGCGCGCTGCGGGTCGCTGGCGTGCGCCGGCACGAAGTGGCCGGCCGTGTAGTCCGTCACCCCCGCCACCAGCAGCGCGCACTCGAACAGCTCCTCGTCCGTCTGCGCGCCGTGCGTGCTGCGCGTCTGCAGCACCACGTGCTCGTTGAGCAGCACGCGCAGGCCCAGACGGCGCAGCTCGTCGATCCAGTCCGGCGCGCCGGCGTAGTACTCGTGGTTGCCCGTCACCACGAAGGTGCCGTGCCGCGCCTTCAGCCGCGCCAGGGGCGCGACGTGCTCGCGCAGTTCGGGCACCGTGCCGTCCACCAGGTCGCCGGTGATGGCGACCATGTCCGCGCCCAGCGCGTTGACCGCGTCGACGACGCGCTGCAGGTAGCGCTGCCGGATGGTGGGGCCCACGTGCAGGTCCGACAACTGCGCGATGGTGAAGCCGTCCAGCTGCGAGGGCAGCCCCTCGATCGGCACCTGCACCCGGCGCACCGCCGCCGTGCGGCGCGCGTTGACGTAGCCGGCCAGCGTCACCAGCGTGGCCAGCGCCACGACGGCGATGGCGCTCGCGCCCTCCCAGCGCGGCCAGTCCGGCGCCGCGCCGGCGGCCCAGGCGCCGGCCCATGCCAGCAGCAGGCCGGCGTCGCGCACCAGCGTGAGGAGGAACAGCGACGAGAACCAGCCCATCACCAGCAGGCCGGCCCACTGCACCACGGCCCACAGCCGGTGCGGCCCGCGCCGGCGCACGAAGGGCAGCGGCATGCACACCGCCGACAGCGCCAGCAACACCGCCACCACCGGCCAGGCAGGCGTGGCCGCCGCCAGCGCCGGCAGCAGGCGCAGGGCGACGAACACGTGCACGAGGGTCGTCAGAACGGTGAGGGAGGCCAGGGGCATGGCAGGGGTATGTTGCGGCGCAGCATACGACGAATCCGGGTTGTCTGCTCGGCGCCGCGCCGACCGGCGGATGGGGCTGGGCTGCTCTTCAAACAGGAGCAGCAGATGCAGCCCGCGCGGGGCTTTGCAAGGCTTCTTGCGACGATGTCTCAGGGATCGGAATCGGCCGCGAAAGTTCGGCCGGAAACGAGACATCCTGCCGGTGCGGACGCCGGCTGCCGGAGGAGGAGGACCGCGGTCAGTCGCCCTTGGCGGCGCCCTGCGCCAGCGCCTGGCGTGGCAACGTGGCCGAAGCCATGTCAAAGTTGGAGGGCCAGACGAACAGCGCCCGGCCCGGCGCGCCCAGCCCGATGGTCAGCGTCTGCTGCAGCGTCAGCGGGCCGATGGTGGCCTCCACGTCATAGGTGCCGGGTGCGAGGCGGGCCAGCATCAGCGGACCATGGGCCTGGGCCGACAGCACGTGATCGCCGTTGTACTTGTTGCGCACCTTCACCTGCACCGGCTCGGAGAACTCGCCGCGCCGGCCGCGTGCGACCGCGAACTCCAGCGTGGCGGCCCAGCGCGGGGACACCATGTCCATGAAGGCCAATTCTTGCTGGCTGGCGCCGCCGCACATGTACTCGACGCCCTCGGGCGCCATGCGGATCGGTGGGTTGGAGGCGGCATTCGCCGCGGCGGCCAGCAGCAACAGCGCGCTGGCGGCCGAGGCGACAAGAGCAGGGAGCTTCATGGCGGGGCGACGCAGGAGGAGAAGAAAAGAGGCGATCGGAGGCGGGCAAAGCTGCGGCCGGCCGCCGTCGGATTCTGCGTAGCAAGAGTCGGGCTCAGCGTCGGTATTTACGCCAATCGCTACGGAATCGATAGCGTTCCGACAAGGCAGGCTGCTGTCCTGGAGGCTCGACAGCATCGCCTGCCCGTGTGTCGGCAGCATGAAAGCGCCGTGCGTGCGCGCCCGCCTACAGCCGCGCGGGCCGGCGCCCGGGGCATTCGCCTTGCGGCCGTCGCCACAATGGGGCCCTGGGCGTGGCGCGAACACCGGCCACTGCCCGGGCCCCAACCCCCAGCCTTATCCCGGCGAGGAACTGCCATGCCCGACACCGCCGACACCGATTTCGACCCCGACAACTCTTCCGTCACCGCCCCGTCCAGCCTGCGCGACTGGCTGCAGGTGCTCAAGGAGGCCGACGAGCGCCGCCCCGACCTGCCGGGCGAGCACCTGATCGTGCTGGGCCTGGGCGTCGTGCTGCTCCTGTCCGCAGGCCGCAGCGGCTCCTTGCTGGGCCGGCTGGTCAAGGCGGGGGCCGGCGGCGCGCTGATCGGCCGCGCCGCCAGCGGCACCGGCGGCGTCGCGCGGCTGGCGCGCCTCGTTGCCAGCGTCACCGGCCGGCCGCTGCCCGGTCGCTGAGCCCTGCGCCAAGGGAAAAAGAAAAAGGCCCTCTGCCGAAGCAGAAGGCCTTTCGTCGTGCTGTCGTGTGGCGCAGGCTTACAGGGTCGGTGCCGAATGCGCGGCTTCGCGGGCCTCGGCGCGCACCGTGGCGCGGTCGAGCTGGCCGGCGAACACGGGTTGCTGCGATGCCGCTTCGCCATACAGGTCGCCGGCGCGGGCGGCCTGGATCGCGCCTTCGCGCACCGCGGTGCGCGAGACCGCCGAGTTCGAGGGCAGCGCGGTGACACCGGCGAAGGCCGCTTCACCGAACTGGTCGCCCAGGCGCGCGGCCTGCCGCGCTTCGGCGGCGACTTCGGCGCGGCTGCGCACCGAGTCGATGCTCAGCACGCCTTCATAGACTTCGGCGTGCGCCGAGCCGGCCACGCCCAGCAGGGCAAGCATCGTGGCACCGAGGAGTTGGGAGGTCTTCTTCATGGCAATTCCTTTCATTCGAATATCGATCAGTGGATGAATGTCGAACCGGTATCGGGGGGCGCCGTCCTTCGCTTGTCGCTCGGGGCGGCCACCGCAGCGGTGCCGAGTCCATCCAGAACCGCCTCTCACCTCGCTTCATGTCTACCGGTGGGCGGCGTCGTTCTGTGAGGAGAAGTGTGCGCCGAAAGCATAGGGAAAACCCGCAACTCGCGGAACCGCGGCGTTCACGCAGCGGAAACAATCGGGTGGATGCGGTCAAGAAAAAGGCCGCACGAGGCGGCCTTTACGGGAGGAAGTGGGATCGCCTTTCTTCGGCTCACACGTCGATGTTCGCCGCCCGGAGCGCATTGGTCTCGATGAAGTTGCGCCGCGGCTCGACCTCGTCGCCCATCAGCATGGTGAACACGCGGTCGGCCTCGATGGCGTCGTCGATCTGGACCTTCAGCAGGCGGCGCACCTCGGGGTCCATCGTGGTCTCCCACAACTGCTCGGGGTTCATCTCGCCCAGGCCCTTGTAGCGCTGGCGGCTGGTGGCGCGCTCGGCTTCGCTGAGCAGCCAGGCCATGGCGCCGCGGAAGTCGCTGACCTTCTCTTCCTTGGCCTTGTCGCCCTCGCCACGCCGCACGGCGGCGCCCTCGCCCAGCAGGCCGCGGAAGGTGTGGGCCGCCTCGGCCAGCGCGGCGTAGTCGGCGCCGTGCACGAAGTCCTGCGTGATCACGCTGCTCTTGATGTTGCCGTGGTGGCGGCGGCTGATGCGCAAGAGCGGCTTGTCGGTGCGCGCGTCGAACTCGTTCGACACCTCGGCCGGCGCGCCGTTGCTGTTCAGCTCGCGCAGCTTGGCCTGCAGCGCCACGGCGCTGGCCTCGGCCTCGGGCGTGGTGTCCAGGTTCAGCGCCACGCCGTCGGCGATGGCACGCAGCGCCTCCACGTCCATGAAGGCGCCCAGGCGCTCGATCACGGCCTCGGCGAGCTGGTGCTTGCGGGCCAGCTCGTCCAGCGTCTCGCCGCGGATCACATTGGCCGCCGGCACGGAGCCGTCAGGCGACCTTCCTGTGATGACGCTGGCGTCCTTCAGCGCCACCCTGAGCAGGAAGGCGTCGAGCGCCGAGCCGTCCTTGAGGTACTGCTCCTCCTTGCCGACCTTGACCTTGTACAGCGGCGGCTGCGCGATGTAGATGTGGCCGTTCTCCACCAGCTCGGGCATCTGGCGGTAGAAGAAGGTCAGCAGCAGCGTGCGGATGTGCGCGCCGTCCACGTCCGCGTCGGTCATGATGATGATGCGGTGGTAGCGCAGCTTGGCGATGTCGAAGTCGTCGGCGCCGCTCTTGCCGCTCTCGGCGCTGGCCTTGCCGATGCCGGTGCCCAGGGCGGTGATGAGCGTGACGATCTCGTTGCTGGTCAGCAGTTTCTCGTAGCGCGCCTTCTCCACGTTCAGGATCTTGCCGCGCAGCGGCAGGATCGCCTGGAACTTGCGGTCGCGCCCCTGCTTGGCGCTGCCGCCGGCGGAGTCGCCCTCTACCAGGTAGATCTCGCACTGCGAGGCGTCCTTCTCCTGGCAGTCGGCCAGCTTGCCCGGCAGGCCCATGCCGTCGAGCACGCCCTTGCGGCGCGTCATCTCGCGCGCCTTGCGCGCCGCCTCGCGCGCGCGGGCGGCCTCGACGATCTTGCCGCAGATGATCTTGGCGTCGTTCGGGCGCTCTTCCAGGTAGTCGGTCAGCGCCTTGGCGACGATGTCCTCCACCGGCGCGCGCACCTCGGAGCTGACCAGCTTGTCCTTGGTCTGGCTGCTGAACTTGGGCTCGGGCACCTTCACGCTCAGCACGCAGCACAGGCCCTCGCGCATGTCGTCGCCGCTGACCTCGACCTTGGCCTTCTTGGCCAGCTCGTTGCTCTCGATGTACTTGCCGATCACCCGCGTCATCGCCGCGCGCAGGCCCGTCAGGTGCGTGCCGCCGTCGCGCTGCGGGATGTTGTTGGTGAAGCAGAGGACCTGCTCGTTGTAGGCGTCGTTCCACTGCATCGCGACTTCCACCGAGATGCTGGTGCCGGGGATGCCGCCGTAGCTGTCGGCCGGGCGCTCGCCGATCGCATAGAAGGCGGTGGGGTGCAGCACTTTCTTGGCGCCGTTGATGAACTCGACGAAGCCCTTCACGCCGCCGGCGCCGGAGAAGTCGTCCTCCTTGCCGGTGCGCTCGTCGACCAGGCGGATGCGCACGCCGTTGTTCAGGAACGAGAGTTCGCGCAGCCGCTTGCTGAGGATCTCGTAGTGGAAGTCGCTGTTCTCCTTGAAGATCTCGGTGTCGGGCAGGAAGTGCACCTCGGTGCCCCGCTTGTCCGTCTCGCCGGTGATCCGCATGGGCGAGACCTCGACGCCGTCGACCTGCTCCAGCAGGCGGTTCTGCACGAAGCCCTTGCTGAACTCCAGCACGTGCACCTTGCCCTCCTGGCGCACCGTCAGGCGCAGCATCTTGCTGAGGGCGTTCACGCAGGACACGCCCACGCCGTGCAGGCCGCCCGAGACCTTGTAGCTGTTCTGATTGAACTTGCCGCCCGCGTGCAGTTCGGTCAGCGCGATCTCGGCCGCCGAGCGCTTGGGTTCGTGCTTGTCGTCCATCTTGATCCCGGTCGGGATGCCGCGGCCGTTGTCGGTCACGCTGATGGAGTTGTCGGTGTGGATGGTCACGACGATGTCGTCGCAGAAGCCCGCCAGCGCCTCATCGATGGAGTTGTCCACCACCTCGAACACCAGGTGGTGCAGGCCGGTGCCGTCGGAGGTGTCGCCGATGTACATGCCAGGACGCTTGCGCACCGCCTCCAGCCCTTCGAGGATCTGGATCGAGCCGGCGTCGTAGCCGCCGCCGTTGCCCTGCGGCGGGGTCTGGGGGGTCTCGGGCTGCTGCTGGTTGTCGCTCATCTTCGTACTCGTCCTTCCGGTCGGTTCCCTGGTTTTCTTCGGCTCATCAAAGACAAAACCCGCGGAAGCCCGCGGGGTGTCTGCGCAAGTCGCCACGCTGCGCGCGGCGGCGTCAGATTCGCATCGGCATCACGACGTACTTGAAGTTCGCGTCGTCGGGAATCGTGACCAGCGCCGAGCTGTTGCCGTCCTGCAGTTCCAGCTTGACCATGTCCTGGCTCATGTTGGCCAGCGCGTCGATCAGGTAGCTCACGTTGAAGCCGATCTCGATCGCGTCGCCGCCGTAGTCGATGTCCAACTCGTCCACCGCCTCTTCCTGCTCGGCGTTGTTCGACGCGATGCGAAGCGTGCCGGGCTCGATGTTCAGGCGCACGCCCTTGAACTTCTCGGAAGTCAGGATGGCGGTGCGCTGCAGGCTGGCCAGCAGCGCGGCGCGGCCCAGCGTGACGCTGTTCTTGTGGTTCTTGGGGATCACGCGGTTGTAGTCGGGGAACTTGCCCTCGACCAGCTTGGTGACGAACTCCATGCCGCCGAAGCTGAACTTCGCCTGGTTGTTGGCGAACTGCATCTCGATGGCCGGCGCGTCCTCGCCGCCCGCGTCCGAGAGCAGGCGCTGCAGCTCGATCACCGTCTTGCGCGGCAGGATCACCTCCTGCTTGGGCACTTCCACGTCCAGCGTGGCCGAGGCGAAGGCCAGGCGGTGGCCGTCGGTGGCCACCAGGCTGAGCTGCTGGCCCTCGGCCACGAACAGGATGCCGTTGAGGTAGTAGCGGATGTCGTGCACCGCCATGGCGAAGGACACCTGGCCCAGCAGGTTCTTCAGCGTCCTCTGCGGCACGCTGAAGGCCGGGCCGAAGCTGGCCGACTCCTGCACCAGCGGGAAGTCCTCCGCCGGCAGGCTTTGCAGGGTGAAGCGGCTCTTGCCGCCCTTGAGCACCAGCTTGCTCTGGCTCGACTCCAGGCTCACCACCTGGTCGGCCGGCATGGTGCGCAGGATGTCGATCAGCTTGCGCGCGCCCACCGTGGTGGTGAAGGCGCCCTCGTCGCCGCCCAGCTCGGCGGTGGTGCGGATCTGGATCTCCAGATCGCTGGTGGTCAGTTGCAGCTGACCGCCGGCCTTGCGGATCAGCACGTTGGCCAGGATCGGCAGCGTGTGCCGCCGCTCGACGATGCCCGCCACCGACTGGAGGGCCGCCAGCACCTGGCTTTGGGGAGCCTTCAGAACAATCATGAATCGACCTTTTCTCTCTTCGTCCTCGATCTTGACTCTTGCGTGTGTTCGCGCGAGCGCCCTGCATTGTCTCCGGCCCGCGTGAACACTTTGCTCATCCCTTGAGCGTCTGTTCCAGCACGTGGAGCTGCTGGTTCAGCTCCGTGAGCTGCTGGCGCTCACCCGCGATCTTGCGCACCGCGTGCAGCACGGTGGTGTGGTCGCGGCCGCCGAACAGCTCGCCGATCTCCGGCAGGCTCTTCTGCGTCAGCTCCTTGGCCAGGTACATCGCGATCTGGCGCGGCCGCGCGATGGAGGCCGGGCGCTTCTTGCTGTACATGTCGGCGACCTTGATCTTGTAATAGTCGGCCACCGTCTTCTGGATGTTCTCCACGCTGATCTGCCGGTTCTGGATCGACAGCAGGTCGCGCAGCGCCTCGCGCGCCAGCTGGATGGAGATCTCCTTCTGGTTGAAGCGCGAGTACGCCAGGATCTTGCGCAGCGCCCCTTCGAGCTCGCGCACGTTGGAGCGCACGTTCTTCGCCACGAAGAAGGCCACCTCCTCGGGCATTTCCGCGCCCTCGGCCAGCGCCTTGTTGATCAGGATCGCCACGCGCATCTCCAGCTCCGGCGGCTCGATCGCCACCGTGAGGCCGGAGTCGAAGCGCGAGACCAGCCGCTCGTGGATGTCCGTCAGGCCCTTCGGGTAGGTGTCGCTGGTCATCACGATGTGCGACTTCTTCGCCAGCAGGGCCTCGAAGGCGTTGAAGAATTCCTCCTGCGTGCGGTCCTTGTTGGCAAAGAACTGCACGTCGTCGATCAGCAGCAGGTCGAGCGAGTGGTAGCGCTCCTTGAACTCGTCGAAGGTCTTGCGCTGGTAGGCCTTGACCACATCCGAGACGAACTGCTCGGCATGGATGTAGAGAACCTTGGCCTGAGGCTGGTCGGCCAGCAGCTTGTTGCCCACCGCATGCATCAGGTGCGTCTTGCCCAGGCCGACGCCGCCGTAGATGAAGAGGGGGTTGTACAGGTGGCCCGGCGTGCCCGCCACGTGCATCGCCGCGGCACGCGCCATGCGGTTGGCCGAGCCCTCCACCAGCGTGTCGAAGGTGAGCTGCGCGTTGAGCCGGTTGCGAAAGCCCCCGGCCGGTTCCTCGGCGGCGCCGACCGCTTCGCGCGGCAGCTCGGCTTCGGCCACGGCGGGCATCGCGACCGGCATGCGGACGGGCATTTCCCGCGGAGCAAGCGCTAACTCAATGGCCACGGGCTGGCCGGAGAGCTTCTCGGCCATGTCGGCCAGGCGGGCAGCGTACTGGGCGCGGATCCAGTCCAGCTTGAAGCGGTTGGCGACGAAGACCGTCATCCGCCCCAGGTCGTCTGTGACCTGCGCGGTCAGGGGCTTGATCCAGGTGTTGAACTGCTGCTCGGACAGCTCCTGCGCGAACTGGTCGACGCAGGCCTGCCAGAGGCTGGCGCCCACCCCTTCAGCCGACATGGCGGGGTGGTTCAAGGCGTTGTCCCTCGGGCATCGAATGGTTGTTGGTGGTGTGGATAGCGGGGGCCGGCATGCCGCCGCGATTCTAACTTGTCAAAAACTTATCCACACCCCTTGACGGGGCCGCCGAAACCCGCTTGATGTCCGACGGAAGTTGCGGTGCGGCAAATCTTTGCGATAATCGCGGGTTCTCTTGAGTCCGCACGTCGGCCTGGCCCGGCAGGGCGGAATTCCCCAAGCCCGCCACCCCGGAGGCCCTGGCACGTCGCTCGTCGCTCTTGATCGAGCGGCCGTGGCCCGAAGCCTTCCGGCGGGCCGCCCTGTCCTTGGAAGAAGAAGCATCATGAAACGCACCTACCAACCGTCGAAGATCCGCCGTGCCCGCACCCACGGCTTCCTGGTCCGCATGAAGACCCGTGGCGGCCGCGCCGTCATCAACGCCCGCCGCGCCAAGGGCCGCAAGCGCCTGGCCGTCTGAGGCTGCGGGCCGTCGGGCGCGGGGGCGGGATCGGCACATGCGCCGGCTCCGCACGCGCGCCCAGTTCCAGGCGGCCCTGTCGGCTGTGACCGTGGCGCGGACCGCGCATTTCGCCCTGCATCGCTGTGCGCTCGCCGCTCCCGCTGCGGGCGCGGCGGCGGCGCAACCTCCTCTTTTCCAGCCTGCCGACGACGTCTGGCTCGGCGCGATGGTGCCCAAGCGCTGGGCGCGTCGCGCCGTCACGCGCAACGCCATCCGGCGGCAGATCTATGCCCTGGCCGAAGGCGCGGCGCTGCCGCAGGCCGCCCACGTGGTGCGGCTGCGCGCCGGCTTCGACCGCAGCCGCTTCGTGAGCGCCAGCTCGGACGCGCTCAAGCGCGCCGTGCGGGCCGAACTCGAACAGCTCTTCGCGCGCGCCGCGCGGGCCGACGCATCGTGATGCGGCGCCTGCTCATCGCCGTGGTGCGCGGCTACCGGCTGCTGCTCAGCCCCTGGCTGGGCGGCGCCTGCCGCTTCACGCCGACCTGCTCGCTCTATGCCATCGAGGCGCTCGAGCGGCACGGCGCCGCGCGCGGCAGCTACCTCGCGGCGCGGCGCCTGGTGCGCTGCCAGCCCTGGTGCGCCGGCGGGTACGACCCGGTGCCGGCCGCCGCCGGCCGCCGCGGCCCCGGGCTGTTCTCCTCACTGACCTCCGACAAGAAGTCTTCATGAACGACATTCGCCGCACCATCCTCTGGGTGATCTTCGGGTTCTCGCTGGTGATGCTGTGGGACCAATGGCAGGTCCACAACGGCCGCAAGCCGACCTTCCTGCCCTCGGCGCACCAGACCGCGCAGACCACGCCGGCCGACGCCCCCGCCGGCGGCGGCACCCCCGCCCCCGGCGCACCGGCCGCCACGGCGCCCGCCACCCTGCCGACCGCGGCGGACGGGCCCGCGGCCGTCGCGGCGCAGAAGGTCGAGATCGAGACCGACGTGTACAAGGCCACCCTCGACGGCCAGGGCGGCACGCTGGCGCGCCTGGAGCTGACGCAGTTCGACGAGGAGCTCAACAAGGGCGGGCTGATCCCCCTGGCGCGCAGGCTGGCCGGCATGGAGCCGCTGCCGGTGATCGACCGCAACGTGGTGCTCATGGACGACGGCGTGCCCGCCAACCGCTACCTGGCGCAGACCGGCCTGCTCAATCCGGTGGCCGGCGGCCCGGCCTTCCCGACGCACCTGGCGCCGATGGCCGTGCGCCCCGGCCCCCACAGGCTGGCGGACGGCCAGGACACCCTGGAGGTGGTCTTCGAGTCGCAGCCGGTGGGCGGCCTCAAGTACGTCAAGACCTACGTGTTCAAGCGCGGCCAGTACGTGATCGGCGTGAAGCACGAGGTCGTCAACGTCGGCGACCAGCCGCGCGAGCCGCAGCTGTACCTGCAGCTGCTGCGCCACGGCGCCGAGCAGAGCGGCACCATGTTCGGCACCAGCACCTTCACCGGCCCGGCTGCCTATACCGAAGAGAAGAAGTTCCACAAGATCAGCTTTGCCGACATCGCCAAGAACAAGGCCGAGGTGCCGCCGGCCTCCAGCACCGGCTGGGTCGCGATGGTGCAGCACTACTTCGCCTCGGCCTGGCTGCTGGAGCCGACGCACGAGGCCGGCCTGAAGCGCGAGTTCCGCGTGCAGGGCCCGGAGACGCTGGGCAACAACCTCTATGCCGTGGCGATGGTCGCCAGCCTGCCGGCGGTGGCGCCCGGCGCTTCGCAGACCGTCGAGACGCAGCTGTTCGCCGGCCCCGAGGAGGAGAAGAAGCTCGAGACCCTGGCGCCCGGGCTCGATCTGGTCAAGGACTACGGCATCTTCGCCATCATCTCCAAGCCGCTGTACTGGCTGCTCGACCAGCTGCACAAGATGCTGGGCAACTGGGGCTGGGCCATCGTCGCGCTGGTGGTGCTGCTGAAGGCGGCCTTCTACTGGCTCAACGCCAAGGCCTACGCCAGCATGGCCAAGATGAAGGCGATCAACCCGCGCATCATGGAGATGCGCGAGCGCCTGAAGGAAAAGCCGCAGGAGATGCAGCAGGAGATGATGCGCATCTACCGCGAGGAGAAGGTCAACCCGCTGGGCGGCTGCTTCCCGATCCTGATCCAGATCCCGGTGTTCATCGCGCTGTACTGGGTGCTGCTGTCCTCGGTGGAGATGCGCCACGCGCCCTGGATCCTGTGGATCAAGGACCTCTCGGCGCCCGATCCGTGGTTCATCCTGCCCCTGGTGATGACGGCCACCACGCTGCTGCAGACCTGGCTCAACCCCACGCCGCCGGACCCGATGCAGGCCCGGCTGATGTGGATCATGCCGCTGGTGTTCAGCGTGATGTTCTTCTTCTTCCCGGCCGGCCTGGTGCTGTACTGGATCACCAACAACGTGCTGTCGATCGCCCAGCAGTGGGTGATCAACAAGCGCCTGGGCGTGCTCGGCACGAAGAAGACCAAGTAGCCGCGCCGTCCGACGACGCGCCGGAAGGGGCCGCCGCTGCGCGGCCCCTTCCCGTTTTTGCTGGAAGAATCGCCGCATGCTGGCCCAGTTCGACGATCCCATCGCCGCCGTCGCCACCGCGTCGGGACGCGGTGCGGTGGGCATCGTGCGCGTGTCGGGCCGCGGCCTCGCGCCGCTGGCGCAGGCCCTGTGCGCGCGCGCCCTGGCGCCGCGCGAGGCCACCTACCTGCCCTTCCTCGACGCGGCGGGCCAACCCATCGACCACGGCCTGGCGATCTTCTTCCCCGCCCCGCGCTCCTTCACCGGCGAGGACGTGCTGGAGCTGCAGGCCCACGGCGGCCCGGTCGTCCTGCAGCTGCTGCTCGCGCGCTGCCTGGAGGCCGCCGCCGAGGCCGACCCCGCCACCGGCCGCCCGCGCCTGCCCAACCTGCGCGTGGCGCAGCCCGGCGAGTTCAGCCGCCGCGCCTTCCAGAACGGCAAGATCGACCTGGCGCAGGCCGAGGCCATCGCCGACCTGATCGACGCCAGCACCGAGGCCGCCGCGCGCAGCGCCGGCCGCTCGCTGGGCGGCGCCTTCTCGCGCGAGGTCCACGTGCTGCGCGACGCGCTGGTCCACCTGCGCATGCTGGTGGAGGCGACGCTGGACTTCCCGGAGGAGGACATCGACTTCCTGCGCCAGGCCGATGCGGCGGGCCAGCTCCAGGCGCTGCAGGACCGGCTCGCCGCGGTGCAGCAGCGGGCCCGCCAGGGCGCGCTGCTGCGCGAGGGCATCCGCATCGTCATCGCCGGCCAGCCCAACGCCGGCAAGAGCTCGCTGCTCAACGCGCTGGCCGGCGCCGAACTGGCCATCGTCAGCAACATCCCCGGCACCACGCGCGACGTCGTCTCGCAGACCATCCAGATCCAGGGCGTGCCTCTGCACGTCATCGACACCGCCGGCCTGCGCGACAGCGGCGACGAGGTCGAGCGCATCGGCATCGAGCGCGCCTGGGGGCAGATCGAGGAGGCGGACGCGCTGCTGTTCCTGCACGACCTGACGCGTGCCGGCCTGCCCGACTACCGGGCGGCGGATGCCGCCATCCGCGCCGCCCTGGCCGAGCGCCTGCCGGCGCAGGTGCCCGTGCTGGAGGTGTGGAACAAGGCCGACGCGGTGCCGCAGGCCGCCGTGCCCGAGGGTGGCCTGCGCCTGTCGGCCCGCACCGGCGACGGGCTGGACGCCCTGCGCCAGCGCCTGCTGGCGCTGGCCGGCTGGCAGGCCATGCCCGAAGGTGTCTACCTGGCGCGCGCCCGGCACGTTGAAGCCCTGGCGCGCGTGGGCGAACACCTCGCCCTGGCCCATGCCCACCTGCACGCCGCCGCGGCGCCCCTCGACCTGCTGGCCGAGGAGCTGCGGCTGGCGCAGAACGCGCTGAACGAGATCACGGGAGAATTCGGCGCCGACGAGCTGCTCGGCGTGATCTTTTCGCGCTTCTGTATTGGAAAGTAAGAGAAAGCGCCGAACAATGGCGCACCCATCACGAGAACCACCATGCCCGCCACCATCCAGGATCTGTGCCAGGCCATCGCCCAGAACACCAGCGACGATGCCTTCGCACCCGCCCTCCAGCCGGCGCAGTGGGAGGTGCTGGGCTCGTACCTGCAGTCCTTCGAGCTGGCGCCGACGCAGACGCTGATCGACGAAGGGGCGCACGACCGCTCGCTGTTCTTCGTCGAGTCCGGCTCGCTGAGCGTGCACCGCCTGTCCAGCAAGGGCGAGGTGCAGATTGCGATCGTCAACGCCGGCTCGGTCGTCGGCGAGGGCTCCTTCTTCTCGCGCCAGCCGCGCTCGGCCAGCGTCACGGCCGCGGGCGCCTGCCGCATGTGGCGGCTGACGCCGCTGCGCTTCAGCGAGATGGGCAACCGGCAGCCGGGCATCGCGCTGGAACTGGCGATGGCGCTGGGCCTGGTGCTGTCGCGGCGCCTGGGCCACAAGGCGCGGCGTGTGGCCGTGACCTGACGGCACGTGTAACAGCGCCACTTTTCTTTACACAACACTGTCTCCGCCCTATACCATTGTTACAAACAGTGGTAGGAGCCTTGGAATGCCTGTGGTATGCGGCGCCTGCGGCGTGGAGAACCGGGACGCAGCCAAGTTCTGTCGCAGCTGCGGCGCGCGGCTGGGCGCCGGCGCCCAGCCTGCCGCCGACGAAGGCGAGTGGCCGGTCACCATGCCGGCCGACCTGGACGAGGCAGACCCGGACCCGGGCGAGCGTACCGTCATCCTGCCGTCGCCCCGAGCCGGCCGCACTCCCGCACCGCCGCCCGCGGCGCCTGCTCCGGCGGCCGTGCATGCGCCGTCACCACCAGCGCCGCCGCCATCGCGCGGCAAGGCCCCGCTGGTGGCCGGCGTGTTGGCCGCTGCCGTCGTGCTGGCCATCGGGGCGGGCGTCTATCTGATGCGCGATCGCGGCGGACCGACGGCCGTTGCCGAAGCCCCTGTGCCTGCGCTCCCCGCGCCACCGCCCGTCGCGCCTCCGCCGGCGCCCGAGCCGCCGCCCGTGGCGGAACCCCCTGCCGCGCCGCCGGCGCCGCCCGCACCCGAGCCGGCGCCGCCCGTGCAGGAGGCAGCTCCGCCTGCGCCTGCCCCTTCACCGCGCGCCGCGGCGCCCCGTCCCGCCGCGGTACGCAAGCCGGCTCCGGCGCCTGTGCCCGCCCCGCCTCCGCCGGTGGCCGAGGCGCCTGCGCCTCCCGCACCGCCGCCTCCGCCGCCCGCGCCCGAGGCCGCATGTGCCGGGCAGAACTTCATCGCCCGGGCGCGCTGCCTGGTGGCGGAATGCGCCAAGCCCGCGCAGCGCGCGCATCCGCAGTGCGAGGCGGTGCGGCGCCAGCAGCAGGCAGAGGAAGAGCGGCGCAACCCGACGTACGCCAATTGAAGCGGCGCGAGCCACGAGAACACCATGGCCGCTCTGCCGCGCCCGCCCCACTTCTCCCGCCCGGTGCGTCCTGCGGCGGACAGGCACTCTTCTGACATCCCCCCGCGGAGGCCCGCATGACGCAAGGCCCTGCCGGCACCCCGCCGACGCCGCACTGCGCTGCCTGCGGCGCCGACCTGGCCGCGGACGCGAGCTTCTGCCCGGCCTGCGGGGCCGTGGTCTTCACCCAGCCCGTTCGCCTGTCGGCCTTCTCGCCATTGGACGCGGCGGACGATCCGGACCGCCCGCCGGGCTGGTGGCGTCGCACCGGCTGGATGTCGCTGGCGCTGGCGGCGATCGCGGTGCTGGGGCTGGGCGGCGTGGCCATCGCGACCCGGCCGGAGCCGATGCCGGACGTCTCGCCGCAGGCGCTGCGTGCCGCGCTGGAGCGCGGCGACGCGCAGTCGCGCGACCCCTTGTGCATGGCCAACGGCCTGGCCTATGACGCGCAGCCGGTGCATGTCCAGGCCGGCGATGCGGCAACGCTGTCGTGGATGGACACGCTGGCCGCGGCCGGCCTGTACGAGCGCGAGCCCGACGAGCCGGCCGGCGAGTCGGAGCCGCCGGCGCTGCGCACCTATGCGCCGCGCCCCGAACTGACGGACTGGACGGGCGGGCGGCAACTGTGCATCGCGCGCGGACTGCGCCTGGCCTCGGTGCGCGGCATCGGCGCCGTCGGGCCCACGCGCGTGCGGGGCCAGGTGTATCCGGGCGTGGCGGCCGAGGTGGTCTGGTCGCTCGACGGCGCCGCGCCCTGGCTGGCGTCGCCGGAGGTCGCCGATGCCTTCGCCCGGCAGCTGCCGGCCTGGCGCGGCGGGCGCTGGCAGGTGAGTCCGCAGGGCTGGCGCCTGATGCAGCAGCGCCGCTTCTTCCTTTACCGGGACGAGTGGATGACGGCCGAGCGGCTGGAGCGCGTCGCCGGCCTGCCGCCGCGCTAGCCGCGCTGCAGCCTGTCCACCGCCGCCGCCAGTGCGCCCGGCTTGCCCGAGAGCACCAGCGTATCGCCGTCGGCCAGCACCGTGTCGTCATGCGGATCGGCCGGCTGCCCGCCGTGGCGGCGCAGGCTGGCGACCCGCACGCCCACCGCATGCAGCGCGAGCTGCGCCAGCGGCTGGCCGATGGCGCGCGCGCCCGGGGCCAGGGTGAGCGTGTCCAGCCGCTCGTAGTCCAGCTCGTCGCCGGCGTCGTCGTCGGCCCCGTGGAAATAGCCGCGCAGCAGGTTGTAGCGGGCGTCGCGCTGTTCCTGCGCCAGCCGGATCACGCGCCGCATCGGCACGCCCACCAGCGCCAGCGCGTGGCTGGCCAGCATCAGCGAGCCCTCGATGGCCTCGGGCACCACCTCGGTGGCGCCGGCGGCCTGCAGCTTCTCCAGGTCGCGGTCGTCCTGCGTGCGCACGATCACCGGCACCTGCGGCGCATGCGAGCGGGTGTGGGCCAGCACCTTCATCGCGCCCGGCACGTCCAGGTAGGTGACCACCACCGCGCTGGCGCGCGCCAGGCCGGCGGCCATCAGCGCCTGCAGGCGCGCGGCGTCGCCGAACACCACCGAATCGCCCGCGGCGGCGGCCTGGCGCACGCGGTCCGGGTCCAGGTCCAGCGCCATGTAGGGGATGCCCTCCCGCTCCAGCATGCGCGCCAGGTTCTGCCCGCAGCGGCCGTAGCCGCAGATGATCACGTGGCGCGCCGTGTTGATGGTCTTGCGCGCGATCTGCGTCATCTGCAGCGACTGCTGCAGCCAGTCGCTGGCCACCAGCTTGCGCACGATCGCCTCGCTATACAGCACGATGAAGGGCGTGGCCAGCATCGACAAAATCATCGCGGCCAGCACCGGGCTGGCCAGCCATTCCGGCAGCAGCGAGCGCCCCTGCGCCAGCGCCAGCAGCACGAAGCCGAACTCGCCCGCCTGCGCCAGGTACAGGCCCGTGCGCAGCGACACGCCTGTGGTCGCGCCCAGCAGGCGCGCCAGCAGCGTCACCAGCGCCAGCTTGAACAGCAGCGGCAGCACCAGCAGCAGCGCCACCAGCACCCAGTGGTCCACCACCACGTGCCAGTCCAGCGACATGCCGATGGTGATGAAGAACAGGCCCAGCAGCACGTCGTGGAAGGCGCGGATGTCGGTCTCCACCTGGTGCTTGTATTCCGTCTCCGACACCAGCATGCCGGCGATGAAGGCGCCCAGCGCCAGCGACAGCCCGGCCTGCTCCGTCAGCCAGGCCAGGCCCAGCGTGACCAGCAGCAGGTTCAGCATGAACAGCTCGTCGCTGCGGCGGCGCGCCACCAGCGTGAGCCACCAGCGCATCACCCGCGGGCCGCCGTACAGCAGCAGCCCGACCAGCACCGTGGCCTTGAGCATGGCCAGGCCGAGCGCCTTGGCCAGCGCCTCCGGCGGCGCGCCCAGCGCCGGCACCAGCACCAGCAGCGGCACCACCGCCAGATCCTGGAACAGCAGCACGCCCATCACGCGGCGGCCGTGCTCGCTCTCCAGCTCCAGCCGCTCGGCCATCAGCTTGACCACGATCGCCGTGCTGCTCATCGCCAGCGCGCCCGACAGCGCCAGCGCCGTCTGCCAGCCCAGTTGCCAGCGCGGCGGCAGCACGCGCGACAGCGCCAGCGCGCCGATAGTGGCGGCCAGCATGGTCAGCGTCACCTGCAGCGCGCCCAGCCCGAACACGTGCTTGCGCATCGCCCGCAGCTTGGGCAGGCTGAACTCCAGGCCGATCACGAACATCAGGAACACCACGCCGAACTCGCCCAGGTGCTTGATGCCCTCGTCGTTGTCCGAGAGCCTGAGCGCGTGCGGCCCGATCAGCACGCCCGCCACCAGGTAGCCCAGCATCGGCGGCAGCTTGAAGGAGCGGCAGGTCACCACGCCGAGCACCGCGGCCAGCAGGTACATCAGCGTGAGTTCGAACGAGCGCATGGCCGGATGCTAGCAAGGGGCTTGCCGCCGTGCCGGCCGATAAAATTCCGCGATGCCCTCCCTGCCCCTGGATTCCGACGCGCTGCTGGCGCGCGCCCGCGCGACCTTCGACATCGAGTCCGCGGCCGTGCTCGGGCTGAAGGCGCGGATCGGCCCCTCCTTCATCGAGGCGGTGCGCCGCATCCTCGAGGTGCGCGGCCGGGTGGTCGTGATGGGCATGGGCAAGAGCGGCCACGTCGGGCGCAAGATCGCCGCCACGCTGGCGTCCACCGGGACGCCCGCCATGTTCGTCCACCCGGCCGAGGCCAGCCACGGCGACCTGGGCATGATCAAGGCGGTGGATATCGTGCTGGCCATCTCCAACAGCGGCGAGAGCGACGAGCTGGCCGCCATCCTGCCGGTCGTCAAGCGCCAGGGCGTGCCGCTGATCGCCATGACCGGCGGGCGCGAATCCTCCCTGGCCCGACATGCCGACGTCGTGCTCGACAGCGGCGTCGAGAAGGAGGCCTGCCCGCTCAACCTCGCGCCCACCGCCAGCACCACCGCGCAGATGGCGCTGGGCGATGCGCTGGCCGTCGCGCTGCTGGACGCGCGCGGCTTCGGCGCCGAGGACTTCGCCCGCTCGCACCCCGGCGGCGCGCTGGGCCGCAAGCTGCTCACCCACGTCAGCGACGTCATGCGCAGCGGCGAGGCCGTGCCGCGCGTGGCGCCCACGGCCGGCATCTCCGAGCTGATGCGCACGATGAGCATCCAGGGCTTCGGCGCGGCGGCCGTGATGGGCGAGGGCGGCCGGGCCGAGGGCATCTTCACCGACGGCGACCTGCGCCGCCTGATCGAGGCCGGCGCCGACCTGCGCACGCCCACCGCCGCCGACGTGATGCACCGCGGCCCGCGCACCATCCGCGCCGACGCGCTGGCGGTCGAGGCCGCGGAGCTGATGGAGCAGCACGGCATCACCCGCCTGTTCGTGGTCGACGCTGAAGGCCGGCTGGTCGGCGCGTTGAACACCACCGACCTGATGCGGGCCAAGGTCATCTGATGCCGGCCGTGCATTTCGCGCCCGAGCTGCTGCTGGCCGCGCAGGACGTGCGCGTCGCCTTCTTCGATGTCGACGGCGTGCTCACCGACGGCGGCGTGTACTTCAGCGCCGAGGGCGAGACGCTCAAGCGCTTCTCCATCCTCGACGGCTACGGCCTGCAGCTGCTGCGCCGCGCCGGCATCGAGCCGGTGGTGATCACCGGGCGCGACTCGCAGCCGCTGCGCGTGCGGCTGGAGGCGCTGGGCGTCGCCCATGCGCGCTACGGCGTCAGCGACAAGCGGCCGGCCGCCGAGGCGCTGCTGGCCGAATTGGGCCTGGGCTGGGCGCAGGCCGCCGCCATCGGCGACGACTGGCCGGACCTGCCGGTGCTGCGGCGCGCCGGCTTCTCCGCCGCGCCCGCCAACGCCCACGCCGAGGTGCGGGCCGCCGTGCGCCACGTCACCGCCGCCCGCGGCGGCGAAGGCGCGGCGCGCGAGTTCTGCGACCTGCTGCTCCTGGCCGGCGGCCACTACCAGCGCCTGCTCGACGCGGCCGAGGGAGCGGCCTCCTGATGGCGATGGACTTCAAGCAAGGCTGGGCGCTGCTGCGCATGGCGCTGGACCGCGCCAGCCTGTACCTGCCGATCATCCTGATGGGCGCGCTGGCGCTGGGCACCTACTGGCTGGTACGCAACGCGCCGCGGCTGGTCCAGCCGGCGGCCAAGGAGGCGCCGATACACGAGCCCGACTTCTTCATGCGCGACTTCACCGTCAAGAACTTCCTGGGCACCGGCCAGCTGCGCAGCGAGATGACGGGCAAGGAGGGCCGGCACTACCCCGACACCGACACGCTGGAGGTCGATCAGGTGCGCGTGCGCTCGATCTCGCCCCAGGGCCTGGTCACCCACGCCAGCGCCGACCGCGGCCTGTCCAACGGCGACGGCAGCGAGATCCAGCTCTTCGGCAACGCCATCGTGGTGCGCGACGCGGCCGTGCAGCCCAACGGCCGCGTGCTGCCGCGGCTGGAGTTCCGCGGCGAGTTCCTGCATGCCTACGTGGACACCGAGCGCGTGCGCTCGGACCGGCCCGTCATCCTCACCCGCGGCAGCGACCGCTTCACCGCCGACGCGATGGACTACGACCACCTCTCCGGCGTGGCCAACCTGCAGGGGCGGGTGCGCGGCTTCATCGCGCCACCCACCCCCGGCGCGCGGCGCTGACGCCATGCCACAGGCCGGCCCCCTGGTCTTCATCACCGGCGCTTCCAGCGGCATCGGCCAGGCGCTGGCCGCGCGCTATGCGGACGCGGGCTGGCGTCTGGCCCTGGTGGCGCGCCGCGTGACGGAAGTCCAGGCATGGGCGGACGCGCGCGGCCTGGGCGCCGAGAACTGCCGGGTGTACGGCGCCGACGTGGCCGACATCGACAGCATCGCCGCCGCCGGCCGGGCCTGCATCGACGCCCAGGGGCTGCCCGACGCGGTGATCGCCAACGCCGGCGTCAGCATCGGCATGGACACCGCCGAGCGCGAGGACCTGGACGTGATGGCGCAGACCTTCGCCATCAACAACGTCGGGCTGGCTGCCACCTTCCATCCCTTCGTCGCCGCCATGCGCCGGCGCGGCAGCGGCCGGCTGGTCGGCATCGCCAGCGTGGCCGCCATCCGCGGCCTGCCCGGCCATGGCGCCTACTGCGCCAGCAAGGCCGGCGTCGTGGCCTACTGCGAGAGCCTGCGCGGCGAACTGCACGGCAGCGGCGTCAAGGTCGTGACCCTGTGCCCCGGCTACGTCGACACGCCGCTCACGCGCGGCAACCGCTACGGCATGCCTTTCCTGCTGCAGGCCGACGCCTTCGCCGACCGGGCCTTCCGCGCCATCGAGGCCGGCACCAGCTACCGCGTGATCCCGTGGCAGATGGGCGTGGTCGCCAAGCTGATGCGCCTGCTGCCCAACGCCCTGTTCGACCGGCTGGCCCAGGGCCGCGGCCGCAAGAAGCGGCGCAGCGAGCAGTGACGGCCGGCCCAACGAAAAGGGCTCCCGAGGGAGCCCTTTTTCGCAAGATCCTGATGCGGCTCGCCTGAGCCGCACCGGATGCATCAATAACCGCTGTTGCCGCCGCCGTAGCCGCCGCCACCGCCGCCGCGATGACCACCACCGCCGCCGCCGCGCGGGCCGGTGCCGTAGGGGCTGCGGAAGCTGCCGTCGTTGCCGCCGCCACCACCACCGCCGCGGCCGCCGTAGCCGCCGCCACCGCCGCTGCGGCCACCGCCGCCATAGCCGCCGCCACCACCACCGCCGTAGCCGCCACCACCGCCGCCGTAGCCACCGCCGCCACCACCGTAGCCACCGCTACGGGGCGGGCGCGGCTCCATCGGGCGCGCTTCGTTCACGACCACGCTGCGGCCGCCCAGCGGCTGGCCGTTCATGCCCTGAATGGCGGCCTGCGCCTCGGCATCGCTGCCCATTTCCACGAAGCCGAAGCCCTTGGAGCGGCCGGTTTCACGCTCCATCATGACCTTGGCGCTGGTCACCGCGCCGAATTGGCTGAACGCCTGCTCGAGATCGCCGTCGCGCACCGAATAGGGCAGGTTGCCGACGTACAGTTTGTTGCCCATCAAGGGACTCCTATGAACACGAAAGAAAAGCGATGGAGTCCCGGGCGCGGGGACTGCCCCTTGTCTGAGGCAGGCCCGGCGAAACTGACCGATCACCCGATGGCCCGGCTGCCAAATGCAGGCCGAACGCCCGACCATTATGGGTGATTTATGTGCGGCGCCAACAGGAATTTGCCCCTGAATTGACCACTTGCGGCTTTCTTGTTGAAAGTAAGTATTCACTGATAAAAATGCGGCCGCGCAGAGCCTCGCGCGCATGGCTAGAATGCGCCCCGTCATTGGGGAGTAGCCGCCTTCCGCCGCCGCGCGAGAGGGCCTGCGTCAACAAACTTGCCTTGCCCCCACGCGAGGCATGGCGCCGGCAGTGAGAACCTGGCGAGACCATTGACTGCGCAGCTTCGGGAAAAAGGCCGAAGGGCTGCGTGGTCAATCGTGTCCTTCGGCCGAGGAACCCCACATACCCACATGGAAGCCTTTCTGGTGGCCACCGGCATCGTCGCGCTGGCCGAAATGGGCGACAAGACCCAACTTCTGTCCCTCGTGCTCGCCGCACGATTTCGCAAACCCTGGCCGATCGTGCTGGGCATCTTCGCCGCCACGGTGGTCAACCATGCGCTGGCCGGCGCGGTGGGTGCGTGGGTCACGCGCGTGCTGGGGCCGGACGTGCTGCGCTGGATCCTCGGCGTCTCCTTCATCGCGATGGCGGCGTGGATGATGATCCCCGACAAGCTCGACGAGGACGACACGCCGCGCACCTCGCGCTTCGGTGTCTTCGGCACCACGCTCATCGCCTTCTTCCTGGCCGAGATGGGCGACAAGACGCAGATCGCCACCGTGATGCTGGCCGCGCGCTTCACGCAGGACTACGTGCCGGTGGTGATCGGCACCACGCTGGGCATGATGCTGGCCAACGCGCCGGTGGTGTGGCTGGGCGAGCGCATCGTGCGCAAGGTGCCGATCCGGCTGGTGCACGGCGTCTCGGCCGTCATCTTCCTGGTGCTCGGCGTGGCGGCGCTGGCCGGCTGGGGCGCGTGACGGCGCCCGCGCCTATACTTCGCCTCGCGCCGATTTGCTCCAGCTTGCGGGCGCTTAACAAGTTCAGCTAAAGACGGACGCGGCACGAACCCGGCTCGTTTTTGGCGAGGCCGGGTTTTCTTTTTCTCCTCCATGTCCTTCGACGTCACGCCGCAATCCATGTCCTTCGCCGCGCCGCTGGCGCTGCGAAGCGGCGCCTCCCTCGGCGACTACACGCTGGCCTACGAGACCTACGGCACGCTCAACGCCGAGCGCAGCAACGCCGTGCTGGTATGCCACGCGCTCAACGCCTCGCACCATGTGGCCGGCCGCTACGCCGGCCAGCCGAAGTCCGAAGGCTGGTGGGACAACATGATCGGCCCGGGCAAGGCGGTGGACACCGACCGCTTCTTCGTCATCGGCATCAACAACCTGGGCTCCTGCTTCGGCTCCACCGGGCCGATGCACGTGAACCCCGCCACCGGCCGCGTCTACGGCGCCGACTTCCCGGTGGTGACGGTGGAGGACTGGGTCGATGCCCAGGCCCGCCTGCTCGACGCGCTGGGCATCGACACGCTGGCCGCGGTGATGGGCGGCAGCCTGGGCGGCATGCAGGCGCTGTCGTGGACGCTGCAGTACCCCGAGCGCGTGCGCCACGCGGCCGTGATCGCCAGCGCGCCCAACCTCAATGCCGAGAACATCGCCTTCAACGAGGTCGCGCGCCGCGCCATCGTGACCGACCCGGACTTCCACGGCGGCCATTTCTACGAGCACGGCGTGGTGCCCAAGCGCGGCCTGCGCATCGCGCGGATGATCGGCCACATCACCTACCTCAGCGACGACGTGATGAACGAGAAGTTCGGACGTGAGCTGAGGGAGGGCGTGGTCCGCTACACCACGCAGGACGTCGAGTTCCAGATCGAGAGCTACCTGCGCTACCAGGGCGACAAGTTCAGCGAGTACTTCGACGCCAACACCTACCTGCTGATCACCCGCGCGCTGGACTACTTCGACCCGGCCGGCGGACACGGCGGCGACCTCGCCGCCGCCCTGGCGCGCGCCACGGCGAAGTTCCTGCTGGTGAGCTTCTCCACCGACTGGCGCTTCTCGCCGCAGCGCAGCCGCGAGATCGTCAAGGCGCTGCTGGACAACCGGCGCAGCGTCAGCTATGCGGAGATCGACGCGCCGCACGGCCACGACGCCTTCCTGCTGGACGACGTGCGCTACCTGGGCGTGGTGCGCGCCTGGTTCGAAGGCATCGCGGGGGAGCTGCAATGAACGACCAGGTCATCCATGACGCGATCGTGCGCCTCGTGCCGCAGGGCGCACGCGTGCTCGACCTGGGCTGCGGCGACGGCACCCTGCTCGCGCGCCTGATGCGCGAGCGCGATTGCAGCGGCTACGGCGTCGAGATCGCCGACGGCAACGTGCTGCAGTGCGTGCGCCGTGGCGTGCAGGTGCTCCAGCTCAACCTCGACGAGGGGCTGACGATGTTCGAGGACGCCAGCTTCGACGTGGTGCTGCAGATCGACACGCTGCAGCACCTGCGCAACGCCGAGGTGATGCTGCGCGAGACCGCGCGCGTGGGCCGCACCGGCATCGTCGCCTTCCCCAACTTCGCGCACTGGCCCAACCGCGTCAGCGTGGCGCGCGGACGCATGCCGGTCACGCGGCGGCTGCCCTACCAGTGGTACGACACGCCCAACATCCGCGTCGGCACTTTCAAGGACTTCGAGATCCTCGCGCGCAAGAACCGCCTGCGCATCCTCGATGCCTTCGGCCTGCAGGACGGCCGCGAGGTGCGCTGGCTGCCCAACGCGCGCGCGGGCACGGCGGTCTTCCGCTTCGAGCGGGGCTGAAGCAGGCCGCTGCATGGCCTTCACCCTCGCCGCCGCGGCACACGCCGAGTTGCTGGTGCGCAAGAGCCGCTTCATCGCCTGCGTGCAGCCGGTGCCCGACCGCGCGGCGGCGCAGGCGGTCGTGGCGCGGCTGCGCGCAGAGCATCCTGCCGCCACGCATGTGTGCTGGGCGCTGATGGCCGGCGGCCAGTCCGCGGCGGTGGACGACGGCGAGCCGGCGGGCACCGCGGGCCGCCCGATGCTGGAAGTGCTGCGCCACCGCGAACTCGAGGGTGTGCTGGCCACCGTGGTGCGCTACTTCGGCGGCGTGAAGCTGGGCGCGGGCGGGCTGGTGCGCGCCTACGCCGAGAGCGTGACGCAGGCCCTCAAGGACGCGCAGCCGGTGCCGCTGCGGCGCATGCGCCCGCTGCGCTGCGCGCTGCCCTATGCCGCCGAAGGCGCGGTGCGGCGCGAGCTGGCGGCGGCCGGCGCGCAGATCGAGGACGTCGCGCACGGCAGCCTGGTGGAGATCGGCTTCGCGGTCGCCGAGGACGATGCCGACGCGCTGGTCGCGCGCATCGGCGACGTGACGCAGGGCCGCGCCGGATGGCTGTGAGCGCTGCGCGCGGGGACGCAACGAAGAAGGAAGTACTCCCCGACGCCCGCCCTCGGGGATTTGGTTACCGATCTTGCGTAATGAAGTGCAGCTCGCTGGTGAGCGCTCCCTACCATGCACCTTTTCCCCGAGGAGCACCCATTGGCATCGCAATCCCCCTTCTTCGGCAAGCGCGACCGTGACACCGACGCTGCGAATTCCCGTCCCGCGCCCCTGATGGGCGGCACCAATCTCTCGGGCACTCCCGTCACGCCTTCTTCGTCGCTCGGCACGTCCGGCACCGCCGCCGCCGTCAGCAACGGGGCGGTCAAGGAAGGCGGCAGCAAGCTCACCGTCGGCCCGAACATCAAGCTCAAGGGCGTCGAGATCACGGACTGCGACACGCTGGTGGTCGAGGGCACGGTCGAGGCGACCATGGACTCGCGCGTGATCCAGATCGCCGAGTCGGGCGCGTTCAAGGGCTCGGTCTCGATCGACATCGCCGAGATCCGCGGCCAGTTCGACGGCAACCTCACCGCCCGCGAGAAGCTGGTGATCCACGCCACCGGCAAGGTCACCGGCAAGATCCGCTACGGCAAGGTCGTCATCGAGGAAGGCGGCCAGCTCTCCGGCGAGGTGAGCGTGGGCACCGGCGGCAGCGAAAGCAGCAGCACCAACAGCAGCGGCAAGCCGGCACTGCAGGCCGCGGCCTGATCTTTCCGGCCGTTCACTTCCCGCGCCCGCGTTTCGGGGGCGCGGGCTCCGGCTCGGGCGGCGTCCAGCCCAGCCGCTGCAGCAGCGCCTGCGCCGCCGCGGGCGCACGCTCCTTGGCGCCATTGATGAAGTAGACGAAGGTGGGCCGTTCGCCCGCCCATCCCTTCGCGCGCTCGGCCCATGCGTCCAGGGCCCGGGGCGCATAGCCTGCCGGGTGGCCTGATTCGGCCCGCATCAGCCGGGCATAGGCGATCGGTCCCTGCGGCTCGTCGAAAGAGGGGAATTTCTCCGCGTCGGTGAACACCGTCGACACGCCGTACTTCGCTGCCAGCGCGCGGTAGGCCTCGCACAAAAAGCTCGGGTGCCGCACGTCCATCACGTGCTGCAGCGTGCGGCTGCCCGCCTTCTTCGGCAGCAGCGCGAGGAAGGCCTCGAAGTCCTCCGCCTCGAAGGCCTTGGTGGGCATGAACTGCCACACGATGGGCCCCAGCTTCGCGCGCAGCTCCTCCAGGCCGCTGCCTGTGAAGCGCGCGACGGAGTCCCCGGCGGCGCCCAGCACCTTGCGGTTGGTCGCGAAGCGGTTGGCCTTGAGCGAGAAGATGAAGCCGTCGGGCGTCTCGTCGTGCCACTTGCGGAAGGTGGGCGGCTTGAAGGTGCTGTAGTAGGTGCCGTTGACCTCGATGGCCGTGAGGCGGCGGCTGGCGTGCTGCAGCTCCCGGGCATGCGCCAGGCCCTCGGGGTAGAAGCTGCCGCGCCAGGGCTCGTAGGTCCAGCCGCCGATGCCGACGCGGACGGTGGATGGCTTCTTCGCAGGGCTCAAGAGACGCTCCGGGTTGATCCGGCGCACTCTACGCGTGGCGCGTTCCGGGCGCAAAATGGCCCGCTCGATCCTCCCCACGTACCAACTCGGAGAAGCTTCCGATGAACGCACCCCTGCACCGCGAAATCCCGGCCGGCCTGCTCGATGCCGAGCGCGCCCTGGCCGACGTCTCCTCGAAGTGGGACGGCGACATCGTGCGCCAGCTCACCGACTACATCGCCATCCCCGCCAAGTCGCCCGGCTTCGACCAGGACTGGGTGCAGCACGGCTACCTGGAGACGGTGCTGCGCAATGCCGCGCAGTGGGTCGAGGCGCAGAAGGTCGAAGGGCTGAAGCTGGAGATTGTGCGCCTCGAAGGCCGCACGCCGGTGCTGTTCTTCGAGGTGCCCGCCAGCGGCACGTCGATGACCGACACGGTGCTGATGTACGGCCACCTGGACAAGCAGCCCGAGTTCACCGGCTGGCGCAAGGACCTCGGCCCCTGGACGCCCAAGTACGAGGACGGCCTGCTCTACGGCCGCGGCGGCGCCGACGACGGCTACGCGGTCTACGCCAGCATCGCGGCGGTGCAGGCGCTGAAGGCCCAGAAGGTGCCGCATCCGCGCATCGTCGGCCTGATCGAGACCTGCGAGGAGTCGGGCTCCTACGACCTGCTGCCCTACGTCGATGCGCTGCGGCCACGCCTGGGCAACGTGGCGCTGGTGATCTGCCTCGACTCGGGCGCCGGCAACTACGACCAGTTGTGGCTCACCACCTCGCTGCGCGGCATGGCCGGCGGCACGCTGAAGGTGGAGATTCTCACCGAGGGCGTGCACTCGGGCGACGCCTCGGGCCTGGTGCCGTCGAGCTTCCGCATCATGCGGCAGGTGCTCGACCGGCTGGAGGACAGCAAGACGGGCCGCTTGCTGCCGGCCAGCTTCCACTGCGAGGTGCCGGCCGACCGGCTGGCGCAGGCCAGGGCCACCGCCGCCATCCTGGGCGACGAGGTCTACAAGCGCTTCCCCTGGGCGCACTGGGACTGCGGCGGTTCGACGGCCTTCGCGCTGCCCACCACCACCGATCCGGTCGAGGCGCTGATCAACCGCACCTGGAAGCCCACGCTCAGCGTCACCGGCGCAGAGGGCTTCCCCGCGCTGCAGGACGCCGGCAACGTGCTGCGCCCCTCCACCGCCTTCAAGCTCTCGCTGCGCCTGCCGCCGCTGGTCGATGCGGCGACGGCGATGGCCGAACTCAAGACACTGCTGGAGGACAACGCGCCCTATCAGGCGAAGATCACCTTCGAGGGCGGCGGCGGCGCCACCGGCTGGAACGCGCCGGCGATGGTGCCGTGGTTCGAGGACGCGCTCAACGCCGCCAGCCTGGCCCACTTCGGCGCGCCCTGCGGCTACATCGGCCAGGGCGGCACCATCCCGCTGATGAACATGCTGAGCGCCGGCTTCCCGACGGCGCAGATGATGGTCTGCGGTGTGCTCGGCCCGAAGAGCAACGCGCACGGTCCGAACGAGTTCCTGCACGTGCCCTACGCCAAGAAGCTGACCGCCGCGGTGGCCGAGGTGATCGCCGCGCACGCCGCCACGGCGGCCGAGCCGGCCGCGGCCTGAACGGCACCCCTGCCGTGCGCGACGACGGCACGCCGGGGCTGACGCGGCCCGACGGCGCGACCCTGGCGCTGTATGAATGGCCCGCGGCGCAGCCGCCCCGCGCCGTCGTCCAGATCGTGCATGGCCTGGGCGAGCATGCCGGCCGCTACGCGCACGTGGCGCGCTGGCTCAACGAACGGGGCCTGGCAGTCTGCGCGCACGATCACTTCGGCCACGGCCGCTCCAGCGGGCCGCGCGGCGGCCTGCCGCATCCGCTGCGGCTGGTGGAGGACCTGGGCGCGGTCGTCGCACGCACGCGCGAGCGGCATCCCGGGCTGTCCCTCGTGCTGCTGGGCCACAGCCTGGGCGGCCTGGTGGCGTCCAGCTTCGTGGCCCGCGCGGCCGCACAGGGCGGGGTGCCGGTGGATGCGCTGGTGCTCTCCTCGCCTGCCATCGACCCGGGCTTGTCGCCCTTCCAGAAGGCGCTGGTCGCCGTGCTGTCGCGCCTGGCGCCTTCGCTGCGCGTGGGCAACGGGCTGGACGCCGGCTTCATCTCGCACGACCCCGCCGTGGTCGCCGCCTACCGCGCCGATCCGCTGGTGCACGACCGCATCGGTGCGCAGCTGGCGCGCTTCCTGGTCGACGAGGGGCCCGCCGTGCTGGCCGCCGCGCCGCGCTGGCCGGTGCCCACGCTGCTGCTGTATGCCGGCGACGACCGGCTGGTCAGCCCGGCGGGCAGCCGGGCCTTCGCGGCCGCGGCGCCGGCGGCTCGGCTGCGCGCGGTCTGCTTCGAGCCGCTGTACCACGAGCTGCTGAACGAGCGCGACGCCGCGCCGGTCTATGCCGCCCTGCAGCAGTGGCTGGGCGAGCAACTCGGCGGTTGAGGCTGAATCAGGCCGCCGCTTCGCGCCGCCGCGCGCCTGCCAGCCAGCCCAGCGCCAGCGCGATCAGCGCCACCGGCACCAGCGAGCCGATGTTCAGCCACTGCCAGCCCTGCGTGGTCACCAGCACGCCCGACGCGAAGGAGGTGACCGCCAGCGTGGCGAAGATGCAGAAGTTCAGCGCCGCCTGGACGCGGTCCTTCTCTTCCGGGCGGTAGGTGCCCAGCGCCATCGTGGTGCTGCCGGTGAAGAGGAAGTTCCAGCCCACGCCCAGCAGGAACAGCGCGGCCAGGAAGTGGTGCAGGTCCACGCCCGACAGCGCGATCGCGATGCAGCCCAGGTTGAGCAGCAGCCCGGCCGCCATCACCGGCAGCGCGCCGAAGCGGCGGATCAGGTGGCCGGTGAAGAAGCCCGGCGCGAACATGCCGATCACGTGCCACTGGAGCACGAAGGCGGCGTCGGAGAACGGCAGGCCGCACACGTCCATCGCCAGCGGCGTGGCCGCCATCAGCAGGTTCATCACGCCGTAGCCCAGCGCACCGCCGGCGGCCGCGACGATGAAGGCCGGCTGGCGCGCGATCTCGGACAGCGGCCGGCCGGCCGGCGCGCCCGCTGCGCGCACCGGCGGCGCCGGGAAGCGGATGAAGGCCATCGCCGCCATCGACAGCAGCGCCACGCCCGCCAGCGCCAGGTACGCGCCGGCAAAGGGCGCCGGCAGCCAGCCGCGCGTGTGCGACGCCAGGTTGGGGCCCACCACCGCGCCGATCAGCCCGCCCGCCATCAGCAGCGAGACCGCCTTCTCGCGCCAGTCCGGCCCCACCAGCTCCGCCGCGGCGAAGCGGTACAGCGTCGCGTTGGCGCTGTAGTAGCCCGCCACCAGCGTGGCCAGGCACAGCAGCGTGAAGCTGCGGGTGGAGGCCGCGGCGGCGCAGGCCAGCGCCGATGCGAAGGCGACGACCAGCCCGATCTGGAAGGAGCCGCGCCGGCCCCAGCGCCGCTGCGTGCGCGCCACGATGCCGGTGGACAGCGCGCCGCCGACCACGTAGCCCATCACCGGCAGCGTGGCCATCCAGGGGCGCGGCGCCAGCGAGAGCCCGACCAGCCCGTTGATGGCGATGAAGGCGACGTTGTTGGTGAGGAAGAGGCCCTGGCAGAGCACCAGCAGGCCGAGGTGGCGGTTCATGGCGGCGGTTGTAGCACCGGTCCTGCAGGGGATCAGGAGGCCAGCGCCAGCAGGCCGGCCAGGGCCGCCAGCGGCGCCGTCTCGGCGCGCAGGACGCGCGAGCCCAGCGTCACCGTCTGGAAGCCGCAGGCGCGGGCGGCTGCTTCCTCCTGCGCGTTCAAGCCGCCCTCCGGCCCGCCGAGCACGAGTACCGGGCCGGTGCCGGCGGCCTGCGCCAACGGGCGCGCATCCGGCGAGAAGCCCAGCAGCAGGCGGCCGGCCGGCGGCGCGCCCAGGCCGGCCAGCCAGGCGTCGAGCGGCTGCACCGCATGCACCGGCGGCACGCGGTTGCGCCCGCACTGCTCGCAGGCCGCGACGGCCACCGCCTGCCAGTGCGCCTGCTTCTTCTGCGCGCGCTCGCCCGCCAGGCGCAGCACGCCGTGCGCCGTCAGCAGCGGCTGGATGCTGGCGGCGCCCAGCTCGGCGGCTTTCTCCACCAGCCAGTCCATGCGCTCGTTGGCCGGCATGCCGACGGCCAGGTGCACCTCGCGCGGCGCCTCGCGCTCGACGGGATCGTGGGCACCGACGCGCACCTGCACCTCGCTGCGGCCCATGCGCTCCACCGTGGCCGCGTATTCGCCGCCGCGGCCGTCGAACAGCGTGAGGCCGTCGCCCGGCTGCAGGCGCAGCACCTGCACGTGCCGCGCCGCGCCCGGCGGCAGCGCGAGCGACTGGCCGCCGGCCAGCGCTTCGGGGCAGTGGATGCGCGGCATGGCCCGCGCCCTACATCCGGCCGAAGCTGAAGGCCTCGGTGGTGGCCGTGCCTTCGACCTGGTCCACCAGCCGCAGCAGTGGCGCCAGCTCGCGGTAGCGGCCGGCCGTGGCGCGGATGTAGGCGATGAAGCGCGGCGTGTCGGCCAGGTATTTCGGCTTGCCGTCGCGCAGCGTCAGGCGCGCGAAGATGCCGGCCACCTTGAGGTGGCGCTGCAGGCCCATCCACTCGACGGCGCGGTAGAAGTCGCCGAAGTCATCGTGGACCGGCAGCCCGGCCTTGCGCGCGGCCTGCCAGTAGCGCACGGTGATGTCGAGCACGAAGTCCTCCTCCCAGCTCAGGAAGGCGTCGCGCATCAGGCTGGCGATGTCGTAGGTGATGGGGCCGTAGACGGCGTCCTGGAAGTCCAGCACGCCGATCCGGTCGTCATCGATCATCAGGTTGCGCGGCATGAAGTCGCGGTGTACGTAAGCCGACGGTGCGCTCAGGTTGGCCTCCACGATTTGCGCGAAGGTCCTGTCCAGCGTCTCCTTCACCTTGCCCTCGACCGCGACGCCGCGGTGGCGCGCCAGGTACCAGTCGGGGAAGAGCTGCAGTTCGCGCGTGAGCAGCGCGGCGTCGTAGGGCGGCAGCACACCCGGCTTCGAGGCGCGCTGCCAGCGGATCAGCGCGTCGATGGCCTGCTCGTAGCGGGCGCGGTTGGCCTCGGGCCGTTCGCGGTCGATGAGGTCGAGCATCGTCTGCCGGCCCAGGTCGTCCAGCAGCATGAAGCCGTCGGCCTCGTGCCAGTCCAGCACCTGCGGTGCGGCGACGCCGGCCTCCTTCATGAGCGCCGCCACCTTCACGAAGGGCCGGCTGTCTTCCTTGTCGGGCGGCGCGTCCATCACGATGCGTGCCAGGCCGGGGGTGTCCGTGTCCACCCGCAGGTAGCGGCGGAAGCTGGCGTCGGCCGAGGCCAGGCGCACGGTTTCGGGCCGCAGCCGCTGCGCCGGCGCGATGCGCTCGATCCAGCGGCGGAAGGCCTCGGCGCGGGCCGGGTCGGCCCAGGTCAGGGGGGCGGGCACATCGGCCGGGAGCGGGGAGGCTGTCATGGATAATCGAAATTCTACGAATCCGCCCCGTCCCGCCGGCCGTCGGCGCCCGGCGGAACCCTGCCGCGCATCGGCCGCCAGGGCCGCCCGCCACCGTCGCTTCGAG
Organism: Xenophilus azovorans DSM 13620; assembly: GCF_000745855.1. Taxonomy (GTDB): domain Bacteria; phylum Pseudomonadota; class Gammaproteobacteria; order Burkholderiales; family Burkholderiaceae_C; genus Xenophilus; species Xenophilus azovorans. The sequence goes on along the minus strand of NZ_JQKD01000006.1, from coordinate 173,811 downwards.
ATTGCTTCTTCCCGACCGATGCACGACCTGACCCGAGCCACCCGGCACCGCCGCACGCCGCCGTGGCCCCTGGCCCTGCTGACGCTTGCGATGCTGCAGGCGCAGGGGGCCTGGGCGCAGTCGCCTGCCGACGCGGACGCGCCGCTGGTGCTCAAGCGCTCGCCCATGCTGCAGGAGCAGATCCCGCGCGCCGAGCGCGGCAGCCGGCCCAGCATCATCGAGGGCGACAAGGTCTCGGGCCGGCCCGACCTGGAAACGGTGGTCGAGGGCAACGCCTCGCTGCGCCGCGGCGACACGGTCATCCACGCCGACCGGCTGGAATACCACCAGCCCGACGACCTGGCCAAGGCCAGCGGCAACGTGCGTGTCAACCAGGCCGGCAACGTCTACGAGGGGCCCAAGCTGGAGCTGAAGGTCGAGACCTTCGAGGGCTTCTTCGACAACGTGCGCTACCAGCTTCTGGCCACCGGCGCGCACGGCGATGCCGACCGCATCGACTTCGTCGACGCCGACCGCGCGATCGCGCGCCACGCCACCTACACCACCTGCCGGCGCGAGGACTACCCGGGCTGGATGCCCGCCTGGTTCCTTAGCGCCGCCAACCTGCGCACCGACAGCGAGGAGAACATCGGCACGGCCGAGAACGCGCAGCTGACCTTCATGGGCATCAGCACGCCGCCGATCCCGAGCGTGAGCTTCCCGCTGAGCAACGAGCGCAAGAGCGGCTTCCTGCCGCCGACCCTGGGCATCGACAGCATCAACGGCCTGGAGCTGGCGCTGCCCTACTACTGGAACATCGCGCCCAACCGCGACGCCACCTTCACGCCGACGGTGATGAGCAAGCGCGGCATCAACCTGTCCAACGAGTTCCGCTACCTCGAGAAGAGCTACAGCGGCGAACTGCGGCTGGACTACATGCCCAGCGACAACCTGCCCGAGAGCCGCCGGGCGGAGGCCGTGACGGAGGCACTGGAGAACGAGAACTACAGCCGCGCCAGCCAGCTCATGGCCGGCAGCGTGCGCCGCTCGCGCTGGGGCCTGTGGGCCAGGCACCGGCACAGCTTCAATGCGCGCGACCTGGGGCTGGATTCGCTCACCGCCAACATCAACCTCAACCGCGTCAGCGACGACGACTACTGGCGCGACTTCAACCGCACGCCCACGCTGATCACGCGGCTGCTGCCCAACGACGCCTCGCTCAACTGGAGCAAGGGGGACTGGAGCGGCCGGGTGCGCACGCTGTCCTACCAGACGCTGCGCTACGACGCCTCGCCGATCGTCCCGCCCTACGACCGGCTGCCCCAGCTCACGGCCAACTACGCCAAGTACGACTGGAACGGCTTCGACTTCACGCTGGGCACCGATCTCACGCGCTTCCGCGCCGACGTGCGCGAACAGGGCCAGCCCAATGCCGACCGCGCCTATGCGCTGGCGCAGTTGAGCCACCCGTTCATCACGCCCGGCGCCTACGTCATCCCCAAGGTGCAGTTGCACGCGGCCAGCTACAGCTTCGATGCGCCGCTGGCCGACGGCCGCACCTCCGCCACCAGCGCCGTGCCCACCTTCAGCGTGGACAGCGGCATGACCTTCGAGCGCGACACCTCGCTGTTCGGCCGCGCCTTCCGCCAGACGCTGGAGCCGCGCGCCTTCTACGTCCACACACCCTACCGCGCACGCCAGAACGCGCTGCCGGTGTACGACACGGCGGCCAACGACTTCAGCTTCGCGACCCTGTTCACCGAGAACGAGTTCTCCGGGCACGACCGCGTCTCGTCCACCCATGCGCTGACCCTGGGCCTGACCTCGCGCCTGCTCGACCCCGACACCGGCGCCGAACTGGCCCGCTTCGGCATCGCCCAGCGCCGGCGCTTCGACGACCAGAATGTCACGCTGTCCAGGCGCGTCGGCCGGATCGGCAGCACCACCGTCGTCACCGCCGGCACCTCGCCGGTGATCGAGCGGGCCAGCGACCTGCTGCTCGGCGCGCAGGTCAACCTGAGCCCCAAGTGGAGCCTGGACACCACCGTCCAGTACAACCCGGACGAGCGCCGCTCCAACCGCAGCACCGTCACCGCCCGCTACACGCCGGGCCCTTACCGTACGCTCAGCGCCTCGTACCGCTACCAGGCCGACCGCATCTCGACCAGCGGCGTGGGCAACGAGTCGATCGACGTGGGCTGGCAGTGGCCGCTGAACGACCTGTGGGGCGACAAGGGCAAGGACCTCGGCCCCGGCCGCGGCCAGGGCGGCGGCCGCTGGTATTCCGTCGGCCGGCTGAACTACAGCCTGCGCGACAAGGTCATGACCGACGCGGTGATCGGCCTCGAGTACGACGGCTGCTGCTACATCGGCCGCGTCGTGCTGGAGAAGATCAGCACCGGCGTCGCCACCTCGACCAAGCGCATCATGTTCCAGATCGAGTTCCTGGGCTTTTCCAGCATCGGCTCCAGCCCGATGCGCACCCTGCAGCTCAACGTGCCGCGCTACCAGCCGCTGCGCGGTCCGATCCCGGCACCCAGCCGCTTCACCAACTATGACTGAGACCACGAGCCGACGGCTCCCGGAGACCCGCGCCATGAAGACTTCCCTGCGCTCCACCCTGGCCATCGCCTGCGCCGCGGCGATGGCATGTGCCGGCCTCGCGCACGCGCAGTCGGGCAGCGCGCCCGCGCGGCGGGGCATCACGGACATCATGCGCTCGGGCCCGGCGGTCGTGCCGCCGGCCGCGCCCCGGCCCGCGCCCGTGCAACGCGGCCAGCGCATCGCCGAATACATCGTGGCGCTGGTCAATTCCGAGCCCATCACCAACACCGAGGTGCAGAAGCGCCTGAACCGCGTGTTGGACGAGGCCGGCCCCGAGGCGCAGCGCATGCCGCGCGAGGTGCTGGCGCGCCAGGTGCTGGAGCAGTTGATCTCCGAGCGCGCCCAGCTGCAGCTGGCCAAGGAACTGGGCATCAAGGCCGACGACGCCGCCGTCGACCAGGGCGTCGAGATCGTGGCCCGCCAGAACCAGGTCGGCGTGGTCGAACTGCAGCGCCGCGTGGCGCAGGCCGGCATCTCGCGCGAGGAGTTCCGCGGCAACATCCGCAACCAGATCATCCTCACCCGGCTGCGCGAGCGCGAACTGGAGTCGCGCACCAAGGTCAGCGATGGCGAGATCGCGCAGTACCTGGCTGCCCAGCAGAGCGGTTCGGCGGCGGCGCAGGACATCAACATCGCCCAGGTGCTGGTGGCCGTGCCCGAGAACGCCGGCGCCGCGCAGGTGGCGCAACTGCAAAGGCGCGCGGAAGACATCGCCCAGCGCGCCCGCGCAGGCCAGGACTTCGCCGCCCTGGTGACCGAGTACTCCGACGCGCCCGACAAGAGCGCCGGCGGCGCGCTCGGCCTGCGCAGCGCCGAGCGCTATCCGCCGCTGTTCGTCGAGGGCACGCAGTCCACGCCGGTGGGCGGCATCGCCGGCCCGGTGCGCTCGCCGGCGGGCTTCCACGTGCTGAAGGTGCTGGCGCGCGAGCGCGGCGCGGCCGCCGACGCCGTGGTGCGCCAGACCCAGTTGCGCCACATCCTCATCCGCCCCGACGCGAAGCGCACCCCCGAGGAGGCCGTGGCGCTGCTGCAGGACTACAAGCGCCGCATCCAGGGCGGCACCGCCGACTTCGCCGCGCTGGCGCGCGACCACTCGCAGGACCCCGGCAGCGCCAAGAACGGCGGCGAGCTGGGCTGGTCGGTGCCCGGCCAGTTCGTGCCCGAGTTCGAGGAGGCGATGGACCGCCTGCAGCCCGGCCAGATCAGCGACCCGGTGGTCACGCGCTTCGGCGTGCACCTGATCCAGGTCGAGGGCCGGCGCGACGCCAAGCTCAAGCCGGAGGAACTGCGCGAGGCGGCCCGCAACACGCTGCGCGACAAGAAGATGGAAGAGGCCTACGAGGCGTGGTCGCAGGAAGTGCGCGCCCGCGCCTACGTCGAGCTGCGCGAACCGCCGCAGATTTGAAAACACCCCCAGTCTCCGCGGACTTCGTTCCGCTCCGCCAACCCCCTCAAGGGGGCACACGCTGCGGCCTGGCAAAGCCAGTTCCGCGCGTGTTCCCGCATGGCCCGCTCCGCGGCCCTCGGAAAGAAGCGGCCCGCCTGGGGTCGCTCGGAGCACCGGCGGCATGAAGGCGCACGCCCCGCGCAAGCGCTTCGGCCAGCACTTCCTGGCCGACCTGGCCATCATCGATGCCATCGTGCGCGCCATCGCGCCGCGCCCCGGTGATCCCATGGTCGAGATCGGGCCGGGGCTGGCCGCGCTGACCCAGCCGCTGGTCGAGCGCCTCGGGCACCTGACGGTCATCGAGCTGGACCGCGACCTCGCCGCGCGGCTGCGTGCGCATCCGCAGCTCGACGTGATCGAGAGCGACGTGCTGCGGGTGGACTTCGGCGCCCTGGCCGACGCGTCGCCCGAGGGCCGGCGGCTGCGCGTGGTCGGCAACCTGCCCTACAACATCTCCACGCCCATCCTGTTCCACCTGCTGCCCTTCGCCGGCCGCATCGCCGACCAGCACTTCATGCTGCAGAAGGAGGTGATCGACCGCATGGTGGCAGCACCCTCGACCGGCGACTACGGCCGCCTGTCCGTCATGCTGCAGTGGCGCTACGAGATGGAGAACATCCTGGCCGTGCCGCCCCAGAGCTTCGACCCGCCGCCCCGGGTGGACAGCGCCGTCGTGCGCATGGTGCCGTGGGCGCAGCCGGCGGCGGTGGACGTGGCCGTGCTCGAGCCGCTGGTGCAGGCCGCCTTCAGCCAGCGTCGCAAGCTGCTGCGCCACAGCCTCGGCCGCTGGCTCGAGACGCGCGGCTACACGGGCGACTTCGACCTGCAGCGCCGCGCCGAGGAAGTGCCTGTGGCCGAGTACGTGGCCTTGGCCCAAGCTGCAGGCGAATAGGTATTGCGCGGCAAGTGCCGCGCCCCCAGTGAAGCGAAGCGCAACGGGCCGAAAGCAAAAAGGCCGGGGTCTCCCCGGCCTTTTTATCTGGCTGGACAACTTCAAGACGCAAAGCGTCTTGAAGTTTTCAGGCTGCCGACAGCCAATAGCTGCTGTTGAAGGGGCTGCTCATGCGCAGCGCCAGCGGCGACACGTCCACCAGCTTGTCGGTGGGCATCTTCTCCGCGGCGGGGTCCGCCTCCAGAGGGATGCCGTTCACGGCGGCGCCCTGCGCGCCTGCCACCTGGGCCTCGTTCGCCCGTTCCGCTTGGCCTGCTTGTGCGGAACGGGCTACAGAAAAGAATAGAAGCATCGGAAGGGTACCTTGCGGTCCCCCCAGTAGTCCGCCGCATCCCGGAAGATGTCCAGCAGTTGCTCGCGCGCTTCCTTGTCGAACTTGGCCGTGGCCGGGATCTGCTCCAGCACCACCACGAAGCCCGGCTGCGGGCCCGACTTGTGCAGCGGGTCGGTCATGCAGTCGTACAGCGCGTCGAAGTTCTTGCCGAAGTGGGCCGGGAACATGAACTGCTGCGCGATCAGGTCGAGCACGTCCTGCTTGCTCTGGGCATTGGCCAGGTTGGCGTACAGGAAGTGCTGGCCAGCCGCCTGCGCGGCCTCCTGCAGGTCGCTCACGCGAAAGGCGCGGATCGACTGCACGATGTTCGGCCGCACGCCCCGAAGGGGCTGCTGATTCATCTCCGTCTTGGTTTCCATGGTGATCAACGAAAAATCTCCCGGACGCGTCGGTGCGTCACCCCTGCCGACGAAGACCGTGCCTCATGGAACGATCTTCCTGAAACTCGCATAGTGGTCCGCGGTGTACCAGCAGGCCTCGGGCTGCGCCGGACGGCCGCCGCAGACGATGCGGCGGGCGCCGCGATGGCGAACCCCGGGCGTGGGGACCGTGTACTCGCGGTAGTGGCCGCGCCGCTCCCTGGGAAGCAGCCGCTCGCGGTTGCCGAACACCGTGCCGTCCTTGTCGTGGCGGAACGGGCCGCCGGCGAGGATGGTCCGGTAGGTCTGCCGGCCCTGCTCGGGCAGCTCCGCCAGCGTGATCGAACGCGCCCGGCTTTCAGCCGCCGCTACCACGCCACCACCTGCCGTCTCCCGCGCCGAGGCGTCCAGGCCACCTGCCATCCCCGCCCAGACGGTCGCCACGAAAACGCCAGTAAGCGCTAACTTGGATACCGAAAAAGAACGCGGGGCGGTTGCCGCCATGGTTGCTGCCATCAAGGCGCGAAAGGCTGAAGATGCGGGCTTTGACTTACGGGTTAACCCGCAAACTCAAGCCCGCCAGTGTGCATCAGGCCTGCCCAAAAAGCAAGCGCCTGCCCAAGGATTGGGCAGGTGCCAGGGGGCGCCGCCGTGCAGATAAGTTAGCGCACGCTGTCGGCGTAGGCCTTCAGCGGTCGGCGTTGGCGTCGGCCACCGTGAGGGCGGCCATGTTCACGATGCGCCTCACAGTGGCGCTGGCCGTGAGAATGTGCACAGGTTTGGCCGCACCGAGCAGCACCGGCCCGATGGCGATGTTGCCGCCCGCCGCCGTCTTCAGCAGGTTGTAGGCGATGTTGGCGGCGTCGATGTTGGGGAAGACCAGCAGGTTGGCGTCTCCCGCCAGGGCGCTGTGGGGCATGACGGCCATGCGCTGGCGGCCGTCGAGGGCCACGTCGCCGTGCATCTCGCCGTCCACCTCCAACCAGGGCGACTGGACGCGCAGCAGCTCCAGCGTGCGCCGCATCTTCAGCGCGCTGGGATGCTCGCTGGTGCCGAAGTTGGAATGCGACAGCAGCGCCGCCTTGGGCTTGAGGCCGAAGCGCATCATCTCCTCGGCGGCCATGGTGGTGATCTCGGCCAGTTCCTCGGGGGTCGGGTCGTAGTTGACGTGGGTGTCGACCAGGAAGACCTGGCGCTCGGGCAGCATCAGGCCGTTCATGCAGGCGTAGATGGGCACGTCCTGCGGGGTGCTGGCGCTGCCGCCGGGGCGCTTGCCGATCACCTGGTCGATGTAGTGCAGGTGGTTGGCGGTGGTGCCCCAGGTGCCGCAAATCAGGCCGTCCACCTCGCCCTTGTGCAGCATCATGGCGCCGATCAGCGTCAGGCGCCGGCGCATCTCGATCTTGGCCACCTGCATGGTGATGCCCTTGCGCTCGGTCATGCGGTGGTAGGTCTGCCAGAAGTCGCGGTAGCGCTCGTCGAAGTCGGTGTTGACGACGTCGTAGTCGCGCCCCTCCTGCAGGCGCAGGCCAAACTTCTCGACGCGCTGCGCGATGATGGCCGGCCGCCCGATCAGTGTGGGCCGGGCGATGCCCTCGTCCACCACGATCTGGCAGGCGCGCAGCACGCGCTCCTCCTCGCCCTCGGCGAAGGCCACGCGTTTCTTGGCGGCGCGCTTGGCGGCGTCGAAGATGGGCTTCATCGTCGTGCCGGAGGCATAGACGAAGTTCTGCAGCTTGTCGCGGTAGGCGTCCAGGTCCTTGATCGGGCGCGCGGCCACGCCGCTGGCCTCGGCCGCCTTGGCGACCGCGGGCGCGATCTTCATCATCAGCCGCGGGTCGAAGGGCTTGGGGATCAGGTATTCGGGGCCGAAGCTGAGCTTCTCGCCCACATAGGCGGCGGCCACCTTCTCGCTCTGCTCGGCCTGCGCCAGGTCGGCGATGGCGTGCACCGCGGCGATCTCCATCTCGTCGGTGATGGTGGTCGCGCCGCAGTCCAGTGCGCCGCGGAAGATGTAGGGGAAGCACAGGACGTTGTTGACCTGGTTCGGGTAGTCGGTGCGCCCCGTGGCCATGATCACGTCGCCGCGCACGCCGTGCGCCGCCTCCGGCATGATCTCCGGGTTGGGGTTGGCCAGCGCGAAGATCACCGGGTGGGCGGCCATCTTGGCCACCATCTCGGGCTTGAGCACGTTGCCGGCCGACAGGCCCAGGAACACGTCGGCGCCCTCGATCACCTCGCCCAGCGTGCGCGCCTCGGTCTTCTGCGCGAACTGGGCCTTGTCATCGTCCATCAGCTCGGTGCGGCCCTCGTAGACCACGCCGGCCAGGTCGGTCACGTAGACGTTCCCGCGCTTGAGGCCCACCTTCAGCAGCAGGTTCAGGCAGGCCAGGGCCGCCGCGCCGGCGCCGGAGGCGACCAGCTTGACCTGGCCGATGTCCTTGCCCGCCACCTTCAGCGCGTTGACCATCGCCGCGGCCACGGTGATGGCGGTGCCGTGCTGGTCGTCGTGGAAGACCGGGATCTTCATGCGCTTGCGCAGCTCGCGCTCGACGTAGAAGCAGTCCGGCGCCTTGATGTCTTCGAGGTTGATGGCGCCGAAGGTGGGCTCCAGCGCGGCGATCACCTCGACCAGCTTCTTCGGGTCCTTCTCGTCGATCTCGATGTCGAACACGTCGACGCCGGCGAACTTCTTGAACAGGAAGCCCTTGCCCTCCATCACCGGCTTGGAGGCCAGCGGGCCGATGTCGCCCAGGCCCAGCACGGCGGTGCCGTTGCTGATGACGGCCACCAGGTTGCCGCGGGCGGTGTACTTGAAGGCGTTGGCCGGGTCCTTGACGATCTCCTCGCAGGGCGCGGCCACGCCGGGCGAGTAGGCCAGCGACAGGTCGCGCTGGTTGAGCATCTGCTTGGTGGCCGAGATGGCGATCTTGCCGGGCACCGGCAGCTCGTGATAGGCGAGCGCGGCGCTGCGCAACTGGGCGCGCTTGTCTTCGGCGCTCAGGTTCTGGGACTCGGACATGGAAGGCGGCTCCTTGGATCCCCGTGTGGGCGCTCGCATGCGGTGGGCTCGATGGCCGGCGCGCGGGGTTGTCTGTCGTGTCGAAAAGGGGCGCCGATTGTAGGACGCGGCCTTGCGGCATGCCGCTGCCGCTTGCGCATGAGGCCATGCATGCCATAGGCCGCATGGCCGGGCGGGGCGGGCGCCGCGGCTATGGCAATATCCCCGTCCCATCCCACCCCGCCGAGCGAGGAGCGCGCACCATGGCCCTGATGGATTTCATCAAGAAGCAGTTCATCGACATCATCCAGTGGACGGAGACCGGCGACGGCACGCTCGCCTGGCGCTTCCCGATGCAGGAAATGGAGATCCAGAACGGCGCCTCGCTCACCGTGCGCGAGTCGCAGATGGCGGTGTTCGTCAACGAGGGGCAGGTGGCCGACGTCTTCGGCCCCGGCATGTACAAGCTGACGACGCAGACGCTGCCGGTCCTCACCTACCTGAAGAACTGGGACAAGCTCTTCGAGTCTCCCTTCAAGAGCGACGTCTACTTCTTCAGCACCCGCCAGCAGGTCGACCAGAAGTGGGGCACGCCGCAGCCCATCACCATCCGCGACAAGGACTTCGGCGCCGTGCGGCTGCGCGCCTTCGGCAACTACGCCTTCCGCGTCGCCGACCCGAAGCTGTTCCACACCGAGATCTCCGGCACGCGCGACACCTACACCGTGGCCGACCTCGACGGCCAGCTGCGCGGCCTGGTGCTGCAGAACATCAGCAATGCCATCGCCGCCAGCGGCGTGCCCTTCCTGGACCTCGCGGCCAACCAGATCCAGTTCGCCAACGCGCTGATGGCGCAGCTGAACCCCGAGTTCGGCAAGATCGGCCTGAAGCTGGAGGCGATGACGGTGCAGAACGTCTCGCTGCCCGAGGAGCTGCAGAAGATCCTCGACCAGCGCATCGGCATGGGCATGGTCGGCAACGACATGGGCAAGTTCATGCAGTACCAGACGGCGCAGGCGATCCCGAAGTTCGCCGAGGGCGCCGGCCAGGGCGGCAGCGGCATCGCGGGCGACGCGATGGGCCTGGGCGCCGGCGTGGCGCTGGGCCAGGTGCTGGCGCAGAACCTCGCGCAGGGCCTGAACCCGCAGGCCGCCGCGCAGGCGGCCGTGGCGGCGGCGGCCCCGGTGGCCGCGGTGAGTGCCAGCGACGTGATGGCCACGCTGGAGAAGCTGGGCGAGCTCAAGGACAAGGGCATCCTGACGCAGGAGGAGTTCGACGCCAAGAAGGCCGAGCTCCTGAAGAAACTCGTCTAGGCATTGATGACCGAGGACAGCGGCAGCCAGCGCCACTACCGGGCGCCCTGCCCCGGCTGCGGCGCGCCGGTGGAATTCCGCTCGGCGCAGTCGGCCTTCGCCGTCTGCCCCTACTGCCAGAGCACCGTCGCGCGGCAGGGCGAGCAGCTTGCGCGCATCGGCAAGATGGCGGAGCTGTTCGACGACTTCAGCCCGCTGCAGCTCTTCGCCACCGGGCGCATCCAGGACAAGCCCTTCACCCTCGTCGGCCGCCTGCAGTACGCCTACGAGGGCGGGCGCTGGACGGAGTGGATCGCGCAGCTCGACGGCGAGGGCGAGGACCGCATCGGCGTGCTCAGCGAGGACAACGGCGCCTTCGTCTTCTCGCTGCCCTACCCGCTGCAGCGCCCGGCGCCCGCGGCCGACAGCCTGCGCGTGGGCGTCACCACCGCCATCGACGGGCGCCCCTTCACCACCGCGTCGAGCCAGGAGGCGCGGCTGGTCTCCGCCCAGGGCGAGCTGCCGCGCCTGCCCGCCCTCGGCCAGCCCTTCCGCGTGGTGGAGCTGCGCAACGAGCAGGGGCTGGTGCTCAGCCTGGAATACGACAGCGACCCGCCCGGCGCGTGGCTGGGCCGCTCGGTGCAGCTGGACGAGCTGCAGCTGACCGGCCTGCGCGCCGAGTCGGCGAAGGAAGACAAGGGCCGCAGCTTCACCTGCCCGAACTGCGGCTCGCCGGTCACGCTCCACCTGGCCGACACCAAGAGCGTCACCTGCCCGCAGTGCAGCAGCATCATCGACACCAGCAGCGGCATCGGCGGCGAGCTGAAGTACGCCACCCAGCGCGAGCCGGTGCGGCCGCTGATCGACCTGGGCGCGACGGGCCAGCTCGAAGGCGCGCCGTGGCAGGTGGTCGGCTTCCAGCACCGCATGGGCCAGGAGCCCGGCGACGACGAGCAGTTCGGCTGGGACGAGTACCTGCTCTACAACAGGAAGCGCGGTTTCCTCTTCCTGGTCGACGCGGAGGACGGCTGGAGCGCCGTGCGCCCGACCACCGGCGCGCCGACCCTCGCGCAGAGCGGCCAGACGGCCCGCTACCTGGGCCGCACCTACCGCCAGCAGTACGCCTACGAGGCCGAGACCACCTACGTGCTCGGCGAGTTCTACTGGCAGGTGGCGCGCGGCCAGAAGACCAGCAACCGCGACTACGCCGACGGCAAGGGCGGCATCCTCTCGATGGAGCGCGGCGATGGCGAGATCACCTGGTCGCACGGCAGCAAGATCGACAGCGCGGCGGTGGCGGCGGCCTTCAAGCTCGACGCGAAGAAGGACCTGTTCCGGCGCGCCGACGCCTCGCCTGTGAGCGCGGCCTCCGGGCTGGGCTGCGGCACCATCATCGTGATCGCGGTGATCATCATCTTCCTGATGATCGTCCTGTCCACCTGCACCAGTTCGTCCGGCGGCAGCGGCTACCGCAGCTCGGGCGGTTCGTACGGCGGCTACTCCAGCGGCGGAGGCCACAAGTGAGCGCAACAACTTTTTCCGGAGGTCCTCATGATGGGATTTGAATGGCTCAAGCCGGCGGTGATCCTCGGGTCGCTGCTGTACGCCGTCATCGGCGTGGTGGTGTTCTGGGTGTGCTTCCTCATCATCGACAAGCTCACGCCGGTCGACCTGTGGGCCGAGATCGTCGAGAAGCAGAACAAGGCGCTGGGCATGGTGGTGGCCGCCATGTGCCTGGGCATTTCCATCATCGTCGCCGCGGCGATTCATTGAGCCCCCCAGCTTTTCCTGCCGCTGCGCGGCATGGAACGCCACCCCCGAGGGGGAGGCGCGGCCGCCTTGGGGCGGCCCGGCGGCGGGCGCATGAGCTTTTCATGACCGCCGCCGTCCGCGCCGGCCCCTCCCCCGTCGCAGTCGCCCTGCTGGCCAGCGTCTTCGTCGTCGCCGCCTGCGGGCTGGTGTACGAGCTGGCGGCGGCGGCGCTCAGCTCCTACCTGCTGGGCGACTCGGTGCTGCAGTTCAGCACCATCATCGGCACCTACCTGTTCGCCATGGGCGTGGGCTCGTGGCTGTCGCGCTGGTTCGAGCGGCAGCTGCCGGCGCACTTCCTGCGCATCGAGCTGCTGGTGGCGCTGGCCGGCGGCTTCCTGCCGGCGCTGCTGTTCATCGCCAACGCCTACGTGCCCGACGCCTTCCGGCTGCTGCTGTACGGCATGGTGATGATGGTGGGCATGCTGGTGGGGCTGGAGATCCCGCTGGTCATGCGCATCCTGCGGCGCGACATCCAGCTCAAGGACCTGGTCTCGCAGGTGCTCACCTTCGACTACCTCGGCGCGCTGGCGGTGTCGGTGGCCTTCCCGCTGGTGCTGGTGCCGCAGCTGGGCATGATCCGCACCGGCCTGCTGTTCGGGCTGATGAACGCGGCGGTGGGCGTGTGGGCCCTGTGGCTGTTCCGGCACGAGCTGCGGCGGCTGCCGGCGCACGCGCTGGCCTGCGGCCTCACGCTGGCCGCGCTGGGCACCGCCTTCGTGTTCTCCGAGCGCATCACCACGCTGGCCGAAGACCGCTTCTACCAGGACCGCATCGTCTTCGCCGCCAGCTCGCCCTACCAGCGCATCGTCGTCACGCGCGGCGGCGCGGGGCACCGGCTGTTCCTCAACGGCAACCTGCAGTTCGCCGAGCGCGACGAGTACCGCTACCACGAGGCGCTGGTGCATCCGGTGATGGCGGCGCAGGGCGCGCCGAAGAAGGTGGCGGTACTCGGCGGCGGCGACGGCATGGCGGTGCGCGAAGTGCTCAAGTACCCCTCGGTGGAACAGGTCACGCTGGTCGAGCTGGACCCGAACATGACGCGGCTGTTCACCGAGCACGAGACGCTGGCCGCGCTGAACGGCCATTCGCTCGCCTCGCCCAAGGTGAAGGTCGTCAACACCGACGCTTTCCGGTGGTTGCAGGAAGATGGCGAGCTTTTCGACGTGGTGATCGTCGACTTCCCCGACCCCACCAACTTCGCCATCGGCAAGCTCTTCACCAACAGCTTCTACGCGCTGCTCGACAAACGCCTCGCGGCCAGCGGCTACGCGGTGATCCAGACCACCTCGCCGCTGGTGGCGCGCAGGAGCTTCTGGACGGTGGTGCAGACGGTGGAGTCGGTGGGCCTCACGGCCACGCCCTACCACGCGCACGTGCCCAGCTTCGGCGAATGGGGCTTCGTCATCACCAGCCGCCGTCCCTGGCGCCTGCCCGAGGCCCTGCCGCCGGGCCTGCGCTTCCTCTCGGCGCAGACGCTGCCGCTGCTGTTCGACTTCCCCCGCGACATGGACCGCGTGCCGGCCGAGGTCAACCGCCTGTCGAACCAGGTGCTGGTGACGACCTACGAGCAGGAGTGGGGCAAGGTCGTGGGGCACTGATGCGCCGCCGCGACTTCCTCGGTGCCGGCGCGGGCGCCCTCGCGCTGGCCGGCTGCGACGCGCCGCCCGGCATCGAGGGCGGCTTCACCGGCATCGACGTCACGCGCGGCCATGCGCTGCGCGACGGCCGCTGGCGCGATGCGGCGCCGGCCGAGACGCGCCGCACGCGCGTCGTCATCGCCGGCGGCGGCGTGGCGGGGCTGGCGGCGGCGCGGGCGCTGCGGCTGGCCGGCGTCGACGACTTCGCGCTGCTCGAACTGGAGGACGAGGCCGGCGGCAACGCGCGCGGCGGGCGCGTCGGCGGCCTCGCCTGCCCGCTCGGCGCGCACTACCTGCCCACGCCGGGCGACGACGCGCACGAGGTGCAGGACCTGCTGGAGGAACTGGGCCTGCGCCGGCGCGTGGCCGGCCGCTGGGAATACGACGAGCGCCACCTGTGCCACAGCCCGCAGGAGCGCCTGTTCTTCCGCGGCGAATGGCAGGACGGCCTGCTGCCTCTGCACGGCGTGGACGAGGCCACGCTCGCGCAGTACCGCCGCTTCGCGCAGCGCGTGGACGCACTGCGCCGCGCCGCGCACTTCGCCATCCCGACGCTGCGCGCGCCGCTGGCGCCCCTGCTGCTCGAACTCGACGCCCTGCCCTTCGCCGCGTGGCTGGACCGCGAGGGCCTGTCCGACCCGCACCTGCGCTGGTACCTCGACTACTGCTGCCGCGACGACTACGGCGCCGGCATCGCGCACGTCTCGGCCTGGGCCGGCATCCACTACTTCGCCAGCCGCCACGGCTTCCACGCGCCGGGCGAGGACGACGACGGCGAGCGCGACGCCGTGCTCACCTGGCCCGAAGGCAACGGCTGGCTCACCCGCCGCCTGGCCGCGCCGCTGGGCGAGCGGCTGCATGCCGGCCAGGTGGCCGTGCGCATCGCCGAGGTGCGCGGCGGCGTCGAGGTCGATGCGTGGGACGCGCGCGCGCAGCGCCTCGTGCGCTGGCAGGCCGCGCAGGCCGTCGTCGCCCTGCCCGTCTTCGTCGCCGCGCGCATCGTCGAGGGTGCGCCGCCCTTCCTGCGCGAGGCCGCGGCCCGGGTGCGGCACGCGCCCTGGCTGGTCGCCAACGTGCACCTGCGCGCGCCGCTGCAGGACCGCCCCGGCGCCGCGCCGAGCTGGGACAACGTGGTGTACGGCGCGCGCGGCCTGGGCTACGTGGACGCCAACCACCAGGCGCTGGACCCGACGCCGCGCGCCACCGTCCTGAGCTGGTACCGGCCGCTGGGCCCCAGCGCCTTCGACGGCGCGGACGCGGCCGAGGGCCGCCGGCGGCTGCTCGATGCGCCCTGGACCGCCTGGCGCGACGAGCTGCTGGCCGAACTCGCCGTGCCGCACCCGGACCTGCCGCGCCTGGCGACGCGCATCGAGATCACCCGCTACGGCCATGCAATGGCGATGCCCACACCCGGGCTGCTGGCGCGCATCGGCGGCCTGCCGCACCGGGCCGGCCGCCTCCTGTTCGCGCATGCCGACTGGTCGGGCTACTCGATCTTCGAGGAGGCGTTCACGCGCGGGCACCTGGCCGGCACGCTCGCCGCGGCCTGAGGCATCGGCCGGGCCCTACGCGCCGGTGCGAACCCGCGTGCCGCCGAAGATGTTGTTGCGCGGCACCGGCAGCCGGATGAAGTCGTGCGGGAAGCCCTGCGGCACGGCGCTCGCGGCATCCAGGCGGCGCAGCTCTTCGTCGCCCAGTTGCAGTTCCAGCGCGCCCAGGTTGTCCTCGAACTGCGCCAGCGTGCGCGCGCCCACGATCGGGATGGCGCCGCGCCCCGGCCGCTGCAGCAGCCAGGCCAGCGCCACCTGCGCCGGCGAGCGGCCCAGCGCCTGCGCGACGGCCTTCACCGTCTCGGCGATGTCCAGGTTGCGCTCGCTGAGCATGTCGTGCGTCAGTGCCACCTGCTGGCGCGTGCCGCGCACGGTGAGCGACTGCGCATCGCCCTGCGCCAGCGCGGCGCGGTCGTACTTGCCGGCCAGCACGCCCATGCCCAGCGGCGACCACGCCGTCACGCCCAGGCCCAGCGCCTCGGCCATCGGCACCAAGTCGCGCTCGACCGTGCGCTGCACCAGGCTGTACTCGACCTGCAGCGCCACCAGCGGCGTCCAGCCGCGCAGCGCGGCCAGCGTCTGCATGCGCGCCACCTGCCAGGCCGGCGTGTCGGAGATGCCGGCGTACAGCAGCTTGCCCTGGCGCACCAGGTCGTCGAAGCCGCGCATCACCTCCTCCACCGGCGTGGTGCCGTCCCAGATGTGCAGGTACAGCAGGTCGATGTAGTCGGTGCCCAGGCGCTTCAGGCTTTCCTCGACCGCGCGCACCAGGCTCTTGCGGTGGTTGCCGCCGCCGTTGGGGTCGCCCGGGTGCAGGTTCAGCGAGTACTTGGTCGCCAGCACCAGCCGGTCGCGCCGGCCGGCGGCGAAGCGGCCCAGCAGCGCCTCGCTGCTGCCGCCGGTGTAGAAGTTGGCGGTGTCGACGAAGTTGCCGCCGCGCTCGACGTACAGGTCGAAGATGCTGCGCGCCTCGCCCTCGTCGGCGCCCCAGCCCCAGTCGGTGCCGAAGGTCATCGTGCCCAGCGCCAGCGGGCTCACGCGCAGGCCGCTCGCGCCCAGCGTCAGGTAGTCGGTCAGTTCCATGGTGCGGTCCTTTCGGGAAAAAGAAGAAGTCGACGGGCCCGAAGGTAGACCGCCGATTCATCGGGAAAAAGCCGGTTGAGCCGCATGCGTCTTGAAGTGCCGCTTCATAATGGATCGCATGTCGCCCGAGCTGCTGCCCGCCATCGCCGCCTTCGCGCAGGTGGCGCGGCACGCCAGCTTCACCCGCGCGGCGGCGCAGATGGGCGTGTCGCCCTCGGCGCTCTCGCAGACTGTGCGCACGCTGGAAGCGCGCCTGGGCGTGCGCCTGCTGGACCGCAGCACGCGCCGCGTCGGCCTCACCGAACTCGGCCGCCAGTTCCTCGACGCCGCCGCGCCCGGCCTGGCGCAACTGGCGCAGGCGGTGGAGGGGCTGGACGAGCGGCGCGCCGCGCCGGCCGGCGTGCTGCGGCTGAACCTCTCCGGCGTGGCGGCGCGCGTGCTGCTGCTGCCGCACCTGGCCGACTTCGCCGCCGCGTACCCCGGCATCACGCTCGACCTGCACTGCGACAATCGCCTGCTCGACCTGGTGGCCGGCGGCTTCGACGCCGGCATCCGCCTGGGCGAGAGCCTGGCGCAGGACGTGGTGGCCGTGCCGCTGGGCGGCGCGCAGCGGATGGTGTGCTTCGCCGCGCCGCGCTACCTGCAGGGCCGGCGCCCGCCGCGCACGCCGCAGGAGCTGAAGGACCACGCCTGCGTCAACATCCGCCTCACGGCGGGCGGCCTGTACCGCTGGGAGTTCGCGCAGGCCGGCCGCGTGTTCGAGGTGGCGGTGCAGGGGCCGCTGGTGGCCAACGACAACGGCGTGCTGGTCGCCGCCGTGCGCGCCGGCGCCGGCATCGGCTGCGCCTTCGAGGGCGAGGTGCGGGCCGACTTCGAAGCCGGTACGCTGGTGCCCGTGCTGGAGCGCTGGTGGGCCAGCTTCCCCGGCTTCTACCTCTACCACACCAGCCGCGCGCAGATGCCGCGCAAGCTGCGCGCGTTCATCGACTTCATGCAGCCGCGCCTGCGCGAGGCGCCGCCGCAACGGCCCGCGCGCACCGGGCGCAAAGGAGCATGGCCATGACCTCCCCCGTTATCGTCCTCGGCGCCGGCATGGTCGGCACCTGCACCGCGCTGCATCTGGCGATGCGCGGCCACACGGTGGCGCTGGTCGACCGCCGCGAGCCCGGGCGCGAGACCTCCTACGGCAACGCCGGCATCATCCAGCGCGAGGCCGTCGAGCCCTACGCCTTTCCGCGCAGCATCGCCCGGCTGCTGGGCGTGGCGCTCAAGCGCGGGTCGGACGTCAACTACCACCTGCGCGCGCTGCCGCGCGTGGCCGGCGGGCTGGCGCGCTACTGGCGCCACTCCGGCGCCGCGCACTACCCGGCGATCGCGCAGGCCCATGCGCGCCTGATCGGGCACGCCACCAGCGAGCACGCGCCCCTGATCGCCGCCGCCGGCGCCGAGGACCTGGTCCGCCGCGAGGGCTACCTGCACATCTTCCGCGATGCCGCCGGCCTGGACGCGGCGCTGGCCGAGGCCGAAGCGCTGGCGCGCAGCCACGGGCTGCGCCACGCCGCGCTGGACGGCGACGCGCTGGCCGCCGCCGAGCCCGCGCTGCGCCGCCGCCTGGCCGGTGCGGTCCACTGGCTCGACCCCTGGAGCGTGAGCGACCCGGGCGAGCTGGTGGCGCGCTACGCGGCGCATTTCCAGCGCCTGGGCGGCACGCTGGTGCGCGGCGATGCGGCGACCCTGCGGCCCACCGCCACCGGCTGGCGGGTGCGCACCGACGACGGCCCGCTCGATGCCGAACACGCCGTCGTCGCGCTCGGCCCGTGGGCCGACCTGCTGCTGCGCCCGCTGGGCTACCGCCTGCCGCTGTTCGTCAAGCGCGGCTACCACCGCCACCACGCGGGCACCCCGGGGCCGCGGCTGCCGCTGTACGACGTGGCGCGCGGCCTGGTCATCGCCCCCATGCGGCGCGGCGTGCGCATCACCACCGGCGCCGAGTTCGCGCGTCGCGACGCGCCGGCCACGCCCTGGCAGCTCGGCCGCGCCGAGGCGCATGCGCGCGAGCTGCTCGACCTGGGCGAACCGGTGGAGCCGCAGCCCTGGCTGGGCGGGCGGCCCTGCACGGCCGACATGAAGCCGGTGATCGGCCCGGCGCCGCGCCACCGCGGCCTGTGGTTCAACTTCGGCCACGCGCACCAGGGCTTCACGCTCGGGCCGGTCAGCGGGCGGCTGCTGGCCGAGCTGATCGATGGCGAGGCGCCGCTGGTGGACCCGACGCCCTATTCGGCGCAGCGCTTCCCGTAGCGGGGAGGGGGTTACCGCCGCTCGACGACGATGGGCGCGAGGCGCAGGCCGTCGCGCAACTGCGCCTGCGCGGCGGCGGCTGCCTCGCGGCTGGGGTAGGGCCCGGCCTGCAGCCGGTGCGTGCCGCTTTCGCTGAACACGCGCAACTGCGGTGCCAGCGCCGGCAGCGTGCGGCCGGCCTGCGCCTGCAGGCCCTCGGCGCCGTCGCGCTCGCGGAAGGCGCCGAGCTGCACCCAGAAGCCCGCGGTGGCCGCCGCATCCTGCGGCGCGGGTGCGGCGGCCGGCGCGGCCGGAGTGGGTGGAGGCGTGGCGGCGGACGCCGGCGTCATCGGCGGCAGCTCGTCCACCTGCATGCTGCGAAAGCGCGGCGGCGGCGCGGTGCTGTCGCTGGCGGTGCCGGGCGGGGCAGGCTCCGCCGGCGCCTGGGCGAGCACCAGCGCCTGCGAGCGGTCTGTCGGGGTGGCGGCGACCGGCGCCACCCAGGCCGGCGGCACGGCGACGGCCTGCGCCGGCTCGGCGGCGGCCGGGGCAGGCGAGGGCGCCGCCGCGGCCGAGGCGAACTGCGTGCCGCCGTCGCGCCGCCAGGCGCCGGTGCGGATGTCCTCGTTGGTGAGGCGCTCGATCTCCACCGGCGCCACGCCGCGCAGCAGGTCGAGCTTGAGCGCGGCGGTGTAGCTCAGGTCGATGATGCGGCCGTCGTGGAAGGGGCCGCGGTCGTTCACCCGCACGATCGCCTCGCGGCCGTTGGCCGGGTTGCGCACGCGCACGTAGCTGGGCAGCGGCAGCGTCTTGTGCGCGGCCGTCATGGCGTACATGTCGTAGGGCTCGCCGCTGGCGGTGGAGCGGGCGTGGAAGCCGGTGCCGTACCAGGAGGCCAGGCCACGCTCGCGGAAAGGGCGGTCGTCGGTGATCGGCACGTAGCTGCGCCCGCGCACGCTGTAGGGCTTGCTGGTGCCGCCGCTGGCGCGGACGGCCTCCACGCGCGGCTCGGCGTCGGGCACGCTGGCCAGGTCCGGCGGCGGGGAGGAGGGGGCGCCGTCGCGGCCGATGCGTCCGCCGGGGCCGCTGGCGCAGCCGGCCAGCAGGGCGGCTGCCACCGCCGCGCCCATGCCCCAGGCGCGCAGCGCGCCGGCGTCGCCGCTGCGCGCGGGCTCAGCCAAAGACGGCCTCCCACAGCGCGCGCATGGCCTGCTGTTCCTTCGCCAGCGCCTCGGCCGGCACCTGCGTCGGCTCCTCGTTCAGCCGCGCGCGGTGCTGCACACGGCGCAGCTCGCGGTAGGCGGCGGCCGCGTCGCGGCCCACGCCCGGCGGCAGCAGGCCGGCCTCCTCGGCGCGCAGCAGCAGCGCGATGTTGCCGACGTTGGGGATCAGCTCGCGATGCTCGCGCGCGGCCGACAGCACCAGGAACTGCACCGCGAACTCCGCGTCCACCATGCCGCCGGGGCTGTGCTTGACGTCGAAGCGGCCGGGCTTGACCGGGTGCGCGGCGCGCACCTTCTCGCGCATGGCGACGATCTCGGCGCGCAGCGCGGCCACGTCGCGCGGGGCGGTGATGACGGCCTCGCGCACGGCGTCGAAGCGCTCGGCCAGCGACGTTCCGCCGCCGGGCCGCCCCAAGGCGGAACGCGCCCCCTCGGGGGGAAGCGAATCGCGCGAAGCGGGGAGCGTGGGGGCCACCTCGCCGCCGCCGGGCCGCCCCAAGGCGGCGAGCGCCCCCTCGGGGGGCAGCGAACCATGCGTAGCAGGGAGCGTGGGGGCCAGGTCATCGCCGAGCACGAAGCGCGCGCGCGTCATGGCCTGGTGCTCCCAGGTCCAGGCGGTGTTGCTGCCGCGGCCGAGCTGGTACTTCTCGTAGGCCTCGAAGGTGGTGCTCAGCAGGCCCGAGTTGCCGTTGGGCCGCAGCGCGGTGTCGATCTCGTACAGGTCGCCCTCGGCCGTCTTCACCGTGAGCCAGTTGATGAGCTTGCGCACGAAAGCGGCGTACACGTCGCCGGCCATCTCGTCGTCGTCGTCGTGCACGAAGACGATGTCCAGGTCGCTGCCGTAGCCCAGTTCCTTGCCGCCGAGCTTGCCGTAGCCGATGACGGCCATGCGCGGCGCCTCGCGGTGGCGGCCCCGCAGCAGGGCCCAGCACCAGCGGGCGGTGACGCGCAGCACCGTGTCGGCCAGGGCGCTCAGGTCGTCGGCCACCTGCTCGACGGTCAGGCGCCCGTCCACGTCGCGCGCCAGGGTGCGGAACACCTCGGCATGGTGCGCGCGGCGCAGCAGGCTCAGCAGGGCCTCCTCGTCGGCCTCGCCGGTGCTGCGCAGCGAGGAGCGCCGCGCCTCCAGCTCGGCCTCGAAGTCCTCGGCGACGAAGCGGCCGGCCAGCAGCTCGGCGCCGGCCAGTTCGTCGATCACGCCGGGGTGCTGCATCAGGTAGCGCGCCGGCCAGCGGGCCGCGCCGAGCAGGCGCAGCAGGCGCTCGTGCACACCGGGCCGCTCGACCAGCAGCGCCAGGTAGCTGTCGCGCCGCAGCAGCGGCTCCATCCAGTCGGCCCAGCGCAGGGCGGCGTCGATGCGCGCGGGTGCGGCGTCCGCCGCCTCGTCTTCGCCGTCGGGTGCGCGCAGCCACTGGCCGGTGCGGCGCACCAGCTGGTACAGGCGGGCGCGGGCGTCGTCGCGCAGGGCCTGCACGCGCGGGTTGTCGCACCAGGCGCGGATGCGTTCGGCCAGCGGCGGCGGCAGGTCGGCGAGCAGCTCGCCCAGGTCGGTGGGGGCCGGGGCGCGCGCGCCCTTGCTCCGGCAGTTGCCGTTGCACGGCTTGTCGCCGCCGAGCAGGCGGTCGAACTCCTGCGCCACGAACTCGCGGTGCGCGTCCAGCTCGGTGAGGAAGGCGCAGGTGCCGGGAAAGCCCATGGTGGCGGCGATCCAGGCCAGGTCCTCGTCGGCCACCGGCAGCATGTGGGTCTGCTGGTCGTCCAGGTACTGGATGCGGTGCTCGACCCGGCGCAGGAAGACGTAGGCCGCGGCCAGCGCGTCGGCCGCCTGCTGCGGCATCAGGCCGGCGCGCGCCAGGCGCTGCAGCGCGTCGAGGGTGGGGCGGGTGCGCAGCTCGGGGAACTGGCCGCCGCGCACCACCTGCAGCAACTGCACGGTGAACTCGATCTCGCGGATGCCGCCGCGCGAGAGCTTGACGTCGTTGGCCCGCTCGGGCCGGCCGGCGCTGCGGCGCGCGGCCTGTTCGCGGATCTGCCGGTGCAGGTCGCGCAGGGCGTCGAACACCGCGTAGTCGAGGTACTTGCGGAACACGAAGGGCAGCACCACGCCGCGCAGCGCCTGGGCCGAGCCGTCGGCCACGCAGGCGGCGGGCGCCACCACGCGGCTCTTGAGCCAGGCGAAGCGCTCCCACTCGCGGCCCTGCACCTGCAGGTATTCCTCCAGCGCGTCGAGCGAGACCACGCTGGGGCCGGAGTTGCCGTTGGGCCGCAGCGCCAGGTCGACGCGGAAGACGAAGCCGTGCTCGGTGGTGTCGCCGACCAGCGCGTAGACGCGCTTGACCGCGCGGGCGAAGTACTCCTGGTTGGACAGGCGCCCGCGCCCGTCGGGCAGGCCGGCGGTCTCGCCGTCGTGGTCGTACAGGTAGATCAGATCGATGTCGCTGGAGACGTTGAGCTCGCGCGCGCCCAGCTTGCCCATGCCGACGACCCAGAGCTGCGCACGGCCGGCATCGGGTCCGGGCGCGGCGGGCGCGCCGTGCAGCGCGTCCAGCTCGGCGAAGGCCTCGGCCACGGCGGTGTCGAGCGCGAACTCGGCCAGCTGCGTCACGGCGCGCGTCACGTCGGCCAGCTCGCAGCCGGCGTCGCAGTCCAGCACCACCAGGCGCTCCATGACGAGCTGGCGCACGATGCGCAGCGCGTCGCCCGCCGCGTCGCCGCGCCCGCGCAGGGCGGCGTAGGCGGCTTCCATGTGGGGGCGCAGCGGGGCGCCGGGCGGCAGCAGCGGCAGTTCGGCCGCGTAGCGGCGGCGCAGGCGCTGCACGAAGCGCGAATGGGCGGAGGCGGGCGGCACGGCGGAGGCCGGCGAGGAACCGGCGGGTGGGGCGCCGGTCATAATTTCCGACCCAGCGCGAGCCTCGATGAACGTCACGACGCCTTCCCCTTCACGACTGCTCAGGACGACCGCCCGGATCGCACGCGGACTGCTGTGGTTGCTGATCGCGGCATGGCTGGGGCTGCTGCTGTGCGTGGTCGTCCTACACGGCTGGATTGTGCCGCGAATCGGCGAGTGGCGCGGCGCATTGGAAGCACAGGCCACGCGGGCCATCGGGGTACCGGTGCGCATCGGCGCCATCGAGGCCCGCACCGAGGGCCTGTTCCCCACCATCGAGCTGCGCGACGTGGCGCTGCAGGACGCGCAGCAGCACGACGCGCTGCGGCTGGCGCGCGTGGTGGCGGGCGTGTCGCCGCGCTCGCTGTGGCACCTGAGCTTCGAGCAGCTCTACATCGAGCGCCCCGAGGCGCAGGTGCGGCGCGACGCGCAGGGCCGGCTGCACGTGGCCGGGCTCGACCTGTCGGCCGACGACGGCAGCGCCGGCGGCGAGCGCGCGGCCGACTGGTTCTTCGCGCAGCGCGAGCTGGTGGTCGAGGGCGGCACCGTGCAGTGGACCGACGAGCTGCGCGCCGCGCCGCCCCTGCTGCTGACCGACGTGCGCTTCGTCGCGCGCAACGGCGCGCGCAGCCACCGCCTGCGGCTGGACGCCACGCCGCCGGCCGGCTGGGGCGAGCGCTTCACGCTGATGGGCGTGTTCCGCCAGCCGCTGCTGTCGCTGCGCAGCGGCGACTGGCGGCGCTGGGACGGCGAGTTCTACGCCGAGCTGCCGCGCATCGACGTCACGCGGCTGGGCCGCTACGTCACGCTCGACGCGCGCATCCGCGAGGGCAGCGGCGCGCTGCGTGCCTGGATCGACGTGGAGGACGGCCAGCCCGCCGGCGGCGCGGCCGACCTCGCGCTGGCGCGCGTCGACGCCGTGCTGGGCGAGAAGCTGGAGCCGCTGGTGCTGCGCCAGCTCACCGGCCGGCTGACGGCGCGCAACACGCCGGAGCTGTTCGAGTTCTCCACCCGCGACCTGCAGTTCGCCACCGGCGACGGCGTGCGCTGGCCGGGCGGCAACGTGTGGTTCCGCCGCACGGCCGTCCAGGGCCGCACGCCCGAGAGCGGCGCGTTGCGCGCCGACCGCATCGACCTCGGCGCGCTGGCGCTGATCGCCAACCGCCTGCCGCTGGGCGACGAGATCCGCGGCGTCATCGCCCGCCGCGCGCCGCGCGGGCTGGTGGAGAACATCGACGCCGCCTGGCAGGGCCCGCTGGACGCGCCCGCCACGTACCAGGCCAAGGGGCGCGTGACGGGCCTGAGCCTGGCCTCCAGCGTCGAGGCCACCACGCCCGCCACCCGCATCGCGCAGGCGCGCGCACCGGTGGGCGTGCCCGGCATCCGCGGGCTGGACGCCAGCTTCGACATGACCCAGGCCGGCGGCCGCGCCACGCTCGCCATGGCCTCCGGCGCGCTGGAGTTGCCGGGCGTGTTCGAGGACCCGCTGCTGCCGCTGGACCAGATGAGCGGCACGCTGCAGTGGCAGCGCGAGGGCGAGCGCATCCAGCTCAGCCTGCCCGACCTGCGCTTCGCCAACGCCGACGCCGAGGGCAGCGCGCGCCTGGCCTGGCACACCAGCGACCCGGCGGCCTCGGGCAGCCGCTCGCGCTTCCCCGGCGTGCTGGACCTGCAGGGCCGGCTCAGCCGCGCCGACGGCACGCGCGTGCACCGCTACCTGCCGCTGGACATCCCGCAGGAGGTGCGCCACTACGTGCGCGACGCGGTGAGCAAGGGCCGCGCGAGCGAGGCCGACTTCCGCCTGCGCGGCGACCTGTGGGACATGCCCTTCAAGGACCCGGCCAAGGGCGAGTTCCGCATCGCCGCCAAGGTGCAGGACGTGCAGTACGCCTACGTGCCGCACGAGCAGAACGGCCAGCCCCCGGCCTGGCCGGCGCTGGGCAGCCTGTCGGGCGATCTGGTCTTCGACCGCGCCGGCATGCAGGTGGCCAACGCCCGGGCGCGGCTGGCCGCGGCGCCGGCGGTCGAGCTGCTGCGCGGCGAGGCGCGTATCCCGGACCTGGAGCACGCGGTGCTGTCGGTCGATGCGCAGGCGCGCGGCCCGCTGGGCGACGTGCTGCGCCTGGGCGCGCCGCTGGCCGGCGGCGCGCGCGACTTCCTCGCCGGCCTGCACGCCGAGGGCGGCGGCGACTACCGGCTGAAGCTGGAGCTGCCCATCCAGGCGATGGACCAGGCCAAGGTGCAGGCCCGCGTCGCGCTGGCCGGCAACACGCTGCAGCTGGCGCCCCACACGCCCGCCTTCACCCAGGCGCAGGGCGCGCTGGACTTCACCGAGCGCGGCTTCAGCCTGGGCGGCCTGCAGGCCCGCCTGGCCGGCGGCGAGGTGCGCGTGGAGGGCCAGGGCCGCTGGGACGGCAGCGGCGACGAGCTGGACCTGCGCGCCAGCGGCCGCCTGACGGCCGAGGGCCTGCGCGAGGCGAGCGAGGTGGCCTGGCTGGCGCCGCTGGCGCGCCGCGCCGAGGGCGCCACCGACTACAGCGTCAGCGTCCGCCAGCGCCGCGGCACGCCGGAGTTCAGCGTCGCCAGCGATCTGCGCGGCCTGGCGCTGGACCTGCCCGCGCCGCTGGGCAAGAGCGCCGAGGCGGCGCTGCCGCTGCGCGTGGCGCAGACCGCGCTGCGCCCGGGTGCCGAGGGCGCCGCCGCCGGCGAGCAGCTGGAGGCGACGCTGGGCAGCGTCGCCTCGGCCCGGCTGCTGCGCGACACCGCGGGCGCCGCGCCGCGCCTGACGCGCGGCGCCGTCCACATCGGCGCCGAGGCGGTCGAGGCGGGCGCGCTGCCCCATGCGGGCCTGCTGGCCAACGTGGTGCTCGACCGGCTCGACGTCGACGAATGGCGGCGCCTGCTCTCCGACGGCGCCGGCGCGCTCGACGCGCAGACGCCGGCGGCGCAGGCTTCGGCGCCTGCCGCCACCGCCTGGATGCCCGACCTGGTGGCGATCCGCGCCGGCACCTTCCGCGTGGCCGGCCGCACCCTGCACGACGTGGTGCTCGGCGGCTCGCGCGAGGGCGAGCTCTGGCGCGCCAACATCGACGCGCGCGAGCTCAGCGGCTATGCCGAGTACGGCAGCCAGTCCGCCGGGCGCCTGTACGCGCGGCTGGCCCGGCTGAAGATCGCCCCGAGCGAGGCGCGCGAGGTCGAGACGCTGCTGGACGAGCAGCCCGACGACCTGCCGGCGCTGGACGTGGTGGTCGACGACTTCGAGCTGCTGGGCAAGCGCCTGGGCCGTGCCGAGATCGACGCCGTCAACCGCGGCGGCCGCGAGCGCGAGTGGCGGCTGAACAAGCTGGTGCTGTCCACGCCCGAGGGCGTGTTCAACGCCAAGGGCAGCTGGGCGGCCCCCGCCGGCGCCGGGCCGGGCGCGGCGCGGCGCACGGCGATGGACTTCCAGCTCGACATCCAGGACGCCGGCGCGCTGCTGGAGCGCTTCGGCATGCGCGGCGTGCTGGCGCGCGGGCGCGGGCAGATGAGCGGACAGGTGCAGTGGCGCGGCTCGCCCTTCTCCATCGACTACCCCAGCCTGGGCGGCCAGGTGCACCTGGACGTGGCCTCGGGCCAGTTCCTCAAGGCCGACCCCGGCATCGCCAAGCTGCTGGGCGTGCTCAGTCTGCAGGCGCTGCCGCGGCGGCTGACGCTGGACTTCCGCGACGTGTTCAGCGCCGGCTTCGCTTTCGACTTCATCCGCGGCGACGCGCGCATCGCCAGCGGCACCGCCTCCACCAACAACCTGCAGATGAAGGGCGTCAACGCCGCGGTGCTGATGGACGGGCAGGCCGACATCGTGCGCGAGACGCAGGACCTGCGCGTGGTCGTCGTGCCCGAGATCAATGCCGGCACCGCCGCGCTGGTGGCCACCGCCATCAACCCGGCCGTCGGCCTGGGCGCCTTCCTGGCGCAGATGGTGCTCAGCCGCCCGCTGGCCGTGGCCGCCACGCAGGAGTTCCACATCGACGGCACCTGGGCCGACCCCAAGGTGAACAAGCTGGAGCGGCGCCACCTGCCCGAACTGCCGAAGCTGCCGGCGCTGCCGCACCTGCCCGAGCTGTCCGAATTGCCCAAGTTGCTGCCGCTGCCGCCGGGCGGCAGCACACCCGCCACGAAGGAGACTCCACCATGAAGATCGCTGCCGTGCAGATGGTGTCCGGCGTCTCGCGCGAGGCCAACCTGGCCCGCGCGCACGCCCTGCTGGCCGAGGCCGCCGCCGGCGGCGCCGAGCTGGCCGTGCTGCCCGAGTACTTCTGCCTGATGGGCCACCGCGACAGCGACAAGCTGCCGCTGGCCGAGACGCCGGGCGAGGGCCCGGTGCAGCGCTTCCTGGCCGACGCGGCGCGCGAGCTGGGCCTGTGGATCGTCGGCGGCACGCTGCCGATGCGGGTGGAGGGCGATGCGCAGCACGTCTTCAACACCAGCCTGGCCTTCTCGCCGCAGGGCGAGTGCGCCGCGCGCTACGACAAGATCCACCTCTTCTGCTTCGACAACGGCCGCGAGCGCTACGACGAGGCGCGCGTCATCGCGCCCGGCGCGCGGCCGGTCGTCTTCGAGCTGCCCTCGCGCGACGGCCACCGCTGGCGCGTCGGCATGAGCGTGTGCTACGACCTGCGCTTCCCCGAGCTGTACCGCGCGCTGGCCGGGCAGGGCGCCGACCTGCTGCTGGTGCCCGCCGCCTTCACCCACACCACCGGCAGCGCGCACTGGGAGCTGCTGCTGCGCGCCCGCGCTGTCGAGAACCTGTGCTGGGTCGCCGCGCCCGCACAGGGCGGCACGCACGAGAACGGCCGCCGCACCTGGGGCCAGACGCTGGTGACCGACCCCTGGGGCCAGGTGGTCGCGCAGCGCGCCGAAGGCGAGGGCGTCGTCCTCGCCGACCTCGACATCGCCCGCCTGGCGCAGTGCCGCACGCAACTGCCGGCCCTGGGCCACCGCGTCCTGTGAAAGCGCCGTGAGCGAACCGCCGCAGGCCGCCCTCGACCTCCCCGCCACGCCGCCGGCGCCGTGGCGCCGCACCTTGCGGGCGCTGCGCTCGCTGTGGCGGCGCTGGTTCCTGTGGGTGCTGCTGGCCGTGCTGGTGATGGGGCTGCTGGTCACCGTGGTGTGGCTGGCCGGCCGGCACGAGGTGGAACAGGTGCAGGCGCGGCTGGACCGCGACACCGCCGACGCCGTGGCCGACCTGCGCGCCGGCCTGGCGCGCAACGTGCAAAGCCTGCAGACGCTGCAGGCCGCCCCCCAGGACCCCGCGCAATGGGGCGCGGTCGCCGCCGAGCTGCTGCGCGGGCACCGCGAGTGGCTGCGCATCGAGTGGCGCGACGCCCGGTTCGGCCTGCTGCACGCCGCCGACACGCCCTACCGCCCCGAGGTCTTCGACCCCGCCGAGCGTGTCGAGGCCTCGCCCGACCTGGTGATGGCCTGCACCGCCGCGCGCCGCCAGCGCAGCGCCGCCTATGCGCCCAGCCACTACGTGCCGTTCGTGCAGCCACCGGGCACGGCCGGCGGCCTGGAGGTGATGGACCTGTGCCTGCCGCTCGAATCGGGCGGCTACCTGGTGGCCGCCTACGGCCTGCGCGGCATGCTCGGCGAGATGCTCGGCCCGGCCCTCATGCGCGGCCAGGAGGTCTCGCTGGCCGAGACCGACGGCACCCGCCTGGTGAGCCTGGGCACGGCGCGTCGCGTGGGCAACCGCGTGTTCACCGCGCAGCAGCTGCTGGACCTGCCGGGCAACGCGCTGGTGCTGCGCGTGGACGGCTGGCGCACCGCGCCCGACCTGTTCCCCAACGTGCTGACCGGGCTGGTCACCGCCATGTCCATCGCGCTGGTGTCGGTGCTGGTGCTGCTGGCGCGCGACACGCGCCGGCGCGAGCAGGCCGAGGCCGAACTCTCCGACGCCCTGGCCTTCCGCAAGGCGATGGAGGACTCGGTCATGACCGGCCTGCGCGCGCGCGACCTGCAGGGCCGCATCACCTACGTCAACCCGGCCTTCTGCGAGATGGTGGGCTTCGCGCCGGAGGAGCTGCTGGGCGCCTCGCGCGACGTGCCCTACTGGCCGTCCGAGCTGGCGCACGAGTACTGGCAGCGCCAGCGCCAGCGCCAGGCCAGCGGCGACTTCGCGCGCGAGGGCTTCGAGTCGGTCTTCCAGCGCAAGGACGGCACGCGCTTCCCGGTGCTGATCTTCGAGGCCCCGCTGGTCAACGCGCAGCGCGTGCAGACCGGCTGGATGAGCGCTTTCATCGACATCAGCGAGCAGCGCCGCATCGAGGAGATCTCGCGCGCCAGCCAGGAGCGCCTGCAGGCCAGCGCCCGGCTGGCCGCCGTGGGCGAGATGGCGTCGCTGCTCAGCCACGAACTGACGCAGCCGCTGGCGGCCATCGCCAGCTATGCCACCGGCTCGCTGAACCTGCTGGCCGACCCGGCCGCCGCGCCGGTGCCCGCGCCCGAGCGCGAGGACATCGCCATGGCCGTGCGCCGCATCGCCGAGCAGGCCGACCGCGCCGGCCAGGTGATCCGCAGCGTGCACGACTTCGTGCGCCGCCGCGACCGCACGCGCGAGGCCGTCGCGCCGCGCCTGCTGTTCGACGCGGTTCTGCCGCTGGTGGGCCTGCAGGCGCGCAAGCTCGGTGTGCGCATCGAGCTGGACGTGCCCGCCGACCTGCCCGCCGTGCAGTGCGACCCGACGCTGGTGGAGCAGGTGATCCTCAACCTCGCGCGCAACGGCATGCAGGCCATGGACGGCGCGCCGCCGGGCCAGCGCGTGCTGTGCCTGGCCGCGGCGCGCGTCGGCGGCCCCGTCAGCGCCGGCGCCGCGGCGCGGCGCTGGCTGGCCCTCAGCGTCACCGACCGCGGCAGCGGCATCGACGAGGCCACCGCGGCGCGGCTGTTCACCCCCTTCTTCACCACCCGGCCCGACGGCATGGGCCTGGGCCTGAGCCTGTGCCGCACGGTCGTGGAGCAGCACGGCGGCGAGCTGGTGCACGAGCCGAGCGCGCCGTGCGGCACCGTCTTCCGCTTCACGCTGCCGGTGGCCGGTGCCGCGCCCGCATTGCCGCCCACCGAAACGGCCGCGGCGCCCGGCTGAACCCGCGCGCCGCCACGGAGCTTTTCACGCATGCAACCCCCCATCGATGCCCGGATCTTCATCGTCGACGACGACGCCAGCGTGCGCGAGGCGCTGGCCTGGCTGCTGCGCTCGCGCCGCCTGGACAGCGAGCACTACGCCAGCGCCGAGGCCTTCGAGCAGCGCCTGGCCGACGCCCCCGCCATCGACCAGCCGCGCTGCCTGCTACTGGACGTGCGCATGCCCGGCATCAGCGGGCTGGTGCTGTTCGACCGGCTGGCCGAGCGGCAGCTGCTGGCCGAGATGCCGGTGATCTTCCTGACCGGCCACGCCGACGTGCCGACCGCGGTGGACGCCGTCAAGCGCGGCGCCTTCGACTTCTGCGAGAAGCCCTTCTCGGACAACGCGCTGGTAGACCGCATCGAGCACGCGCTGGCCGCCTCGCAAGAGGCCATCGACGCGCGGCGCGCGCGCCAGTGCATCCAGCGGCGCGTGCAGGAGCTGACCGAGCGCGAGCGCGAGGTGATGCGCCGCGTGGTGGAGGGGCTGCCCAACAAGCTCATCGCCGAGCAGCTGTCGATCAGCGTGCGCACGGTCGAGGTGCACCGCGCGCGCGTGTTCGACAAGATGGAGGTGCGCTCCGCGGTGGAGCTGGCCAACCTCCTGCGCGGGGTGGTGGACGGCGCGGCGTGAAGCGCGCCGCCCGGCGCCCGGCCGCCGTCAGCCCTGCGGCGCGCGCTCGCCCACGTAGATCTCGACGCGCCGGTTCTGCGCGCGGCCGGCGTCGGTGCGGTTGTCGGCCACCGGCTCGTGCGAGCCGCGGCCCTCGATGCGGAAGATCGCCGCGTTCACGCCGCGCGACACCAGGTAGTCGCGCGTGCTGGCGGCGCGGTCCACCGACAGCGGGTTGTTGATCGCGTCGGAGCCGGTGTTGTCGGTGTGGCCGATGATGCGCACCTCCGCCGCCGGGTTGTTGCGCAGGCCGCCGGCGAACTGGTCGAGCACCCCGGCCAGCTGAGGCTTGATGTTGGCGCGGCCGGTGTCGAAGCCCGCATCGCTGGGGATCGCCAGCTTCAGTTCGTTGTTGGCCGTCTGCGAGACCGCGATGCCCGTGCCCTGCGTGGCCTGCTCCATCTGGCGCTTCTGCGCCTCCATGCGCTGCGACCACAGGTAGCCGCCCAGCGCGCCCACGCCGGCGCCGATGGCCGCGCCGGCCGCGGCCGTGCGGCTGTTGCCGGCGGCCGCGCCGATGGCGGCCCCGCCCAGCGCGCCGGCGCCGGCGCCGACGCCCACGTTGCGCTGCGTGTCGGACATGCCCGCGCAGCCGGTCAGCGCGACGGCGAGGGCGGCAGTGCTCAGAACGATCTTGTGATGCATGGTGGTGTGCTCCTTTGCTTGCGGGATGGATGCCGCCGGCGCGGTGGACGCAGCGGCGACAGGAGGCGCAGTGTCGGCCCGCATTCGCGCCGGCATGTGGCGGCGGTGGTATCGAACTGTGAGTTCCGGACCGAACGTGACGTAAATCACCGTAGCACAGGGTGCGCCGCGCGGCGGCCCGCCGGGCGTCCTTGCGCCGCTGCCTCACGCGGGCACGCGCCGCCGTCCGACAGGCGCGGCGGGCAGGCGTTCAGCGCGGCGTCTCGTCGTCCTCGCGCCCCGGCAGTTCGCCGCGCCGGCGGCCGTGGAACATGGTCCACCAGACGATGAGGACGAGCACGGCCAGGGCCGCGAGGGCTTCGAGCAAAATCAGGAGCATGAGATCTGCATTTGCGGCGCGCCTGGCGCCGGCGCTGGCGATCGTAGCAATGCTGGCCGGCTGCGCCCTGGGGCCCTCGAAGCCGCCGCGCGTGCCCGAGCCGCGTTCCATCGACACCGCCCCCGCTCCGCTGCCACCGCTCACCGGCCCGCTGACCCATCCGAAGACGCGCTGGGTGCCGGTGGCCTGGGCCGAGCTGCCCGGCTTCGACGAGGACACCACCAGCGAGGGCTGGGTCGCGCTGCTGGCCAACTGCCAGCGGCCCAACGCCGCCTTCGCGCCGCTGTGCGGCGAGGTGCGGCGCCTGGCCATCGCCAGTCCCGAGGAACAGCGCGCCTTCCTCATGGAGCGGCTGCAGCCCTACCGCGTCGAGGCGCCGGGCGGGCAGAGCGAAGGCCTGCTCACCAGCTACTACGAGCCCGTCTTCGACGCCACGCGCCAGCCGAGCGCGACGCACGCCGTGCCGCTGTACGGCCTGCCGCCGGGCGCCGGGCGCGGCCGCGCCTGGTACACGCGCCAGCAGATCGACACCGACCCGCAGGCCCAGGCCGCCCTGCGCGGACGCGAGATCGCCTGGCTGGCCGACCCGATCGACGCGCTGATGCTGCACATCCAGGGCTCGGGGCGCCTGCGCATCACCGAGCCCGACGGCCGCCAGCGCATCGTGCGGCTGGCCTTCGCCGGCACCAACGAGCAGCCCTACCGCAGCGTGCAGGGCTGGCTGGCGGGGCAGGGCGTCTCGCCCATCGGGCGCTGGCCCGAGGACGTAAAGGCCTGGGCCGTCCAGAACCCGCAGCGCGTGCCGCAGATGCTGTGGAGCAACCCGCGCTACACCTTCTTCCGCGAAGAGCCGCTGGGCGAGGTGGACGCCGCCTTCGGCCCGCGCGGCGCCCAGGGCGTGCCGCTGACGGCCGGCCGCTCCGTGGCGGTGGACCGCGACGCCATCCCCTACGGCACGCCGCTGTGGCTGTGGTCGGCCGGGCCCACCGCGCAGCTGCAGCGCCTGGTGGTGGCGCAGGACACCGGCAGCGCCATCGTCGGCGCCGTGCGGGCAGACTTCTTCGCCGGCACCGGCGCCGAGGCGGGCCGCTTCGCCGCGCGCATGAAGCAGCCGCTGCGGCTGTGGGCGCTGTGGCCGCGCGGGCTGGACCCGTCGGGCACCGCCGTGTCACGCAACTGACATTCGTGTTTCGTGCCCGTGTCATGCGGGCTGCCTACCGTCCCGGGCTGTTCTGACCAGCCCTGACGGAAGGCAAAAACCATGACGGCCCCACGAAGCCTCGGCACCCCCGCCATCGACCCCGATGACATCGGCCACAACCCCACCGACAACCCCGCCAGCCCGCCGCTGGCCGACCTGGTCGCCGCGCGCCTGAGCCGGCGCCGCATGCTGGGCTTCGGCCTGGCCGGCGGCGGCAGCGCGCTGCTGGCCGCCTGCGGTGGAGGCGGCGGGGGCGGCGGCTTCCCGATCCTGCCCGCGCCGGCCCCCAGCCCCGCGCCGGCGCCCGCACCTTCGCCGGCCCCCGCCCCTGCACCGGCGGCCCCGCTGGAGCTGAAGTTCAACCCCGTCGCCAAGAGCCTGGCCGACGTGGTGAGCGTGCCCGCCGGCTACACCGCCACCGTGCTCTACCGCCTGGGCGACCCCATCGCCGCGGGCGTGCCCGCCTACGCCAACGACGGCAGCGACGACCCCGCCACCTACGACCGCCGCGCCGGCGACCACCACGACGGCATGACCTTCTTCGGCCTGGCCAGCGGCGCGTGGAACCCCACGGCCGCCGACCGCGGCCTGCTGGTGATGAACCACGAGGCCATCACGCCGCTGTTCCTGCACCCGGCCGGCCAGACCACCAGCGGCAGCGGCGCGGCGCAGGTGCGCACCGTGGCTGGCGAGGTGCAGCGCGAGTTCTACCTGCACGGCGTGAGCGTGATCGAGGTCGTCAAGGACGGCGCCGGCGCGTGGAGCTACAAGCAGGATTCCGCCTTCAACCGCCGCGTCCACACGCTGACCGAGATGGAATTTTCCGGCCCGGCGGCGAAGTCCGACGCGCTGAAGACGAAGTTCTCGCCCGACGGCAGCAAGACCCGCGGCACCGTCAACAACTGCGCCAACGGCACCACGCCCTGGGGCACCTACCTCACCTGCGAGGAGAACTGGGCCGGCTACTTCCGTCGCATCGCCGCCGACGACACCGGCCGCACCGCGAAGGAGACCGCCTCCTTCGCGCGCTACGGCGTGGCCGGCAACGGGCGCGAGCTGTGGGCCACCGTCACGCCCGACACCGCCGACGGCCTCTACGGCCGCTGGAACACGCAGGCCCTGGGCGCCACCGCCACGGACGACTACCGCAACGGCCACAACACCTACGGCTGGGTGGTCGAGATCGACCCGTTCGACCCGGCCAGCACGCCGAAGAAGCGCACCGCGCTGGGCCGCTTCGGCCACGAGGGCGCCTGCCTCGGCCCGGTCGCCGAAGGCAAGCCGCTGGTCTGGTACATGGGCGACGACTCGCGGGGCGAGTACCTCTACAAGTTCGTGTCGGCCAAGGCCTGGGACCCGGCCGACATCGGCGGCGGCACCGCGGCCGGCGACAAGTACATGGACGAGGGCAGGCTCTACGTCGCGCGCTTCGACGCCGACGGCACCGGCGTGTGGCTGGAGCTGGCGCTGGGCGTCAACGGCATCACCGGCAGCAACGCCGCCTACGCCTTCGCCGACGCGGCCGACGTGGTCGTCAACGCGCGCCTGGCGGCCGACGCGGCCGGCGCCACCAAGATGGACCGCCCCGAGTGGACGGCGGTCAACCCGAAGAACGGCGACGTGTACCTCACGCTGACGAACACCAACGCCTCCTCGCGCCCCATCACCGCCACCGATGCGGCCAACCCGCGCTTCTACGACGACCCCAAGGGGCCGGCGCAGACGGCGCAGAAGGGCAACCCCAACGGCCACATCATCCGCTTCGCGGACGACGGCGGCGACCCGGCGGCCACCACCTTCACCTGGGACGTGTACCTCTTCGGCGCCCGCGCCACCGCGCCGGCGGACGTCAACGTCTCGCAGCTGTCCGACGATAACGACTTCTCCAGCCCCGACGGCATGTGGTTCAGCCACGCCAGCCCCGGCCTGCTGTGGCTGGAGACCGACGACGGCGCCTACACCGACGTGACCAACTGCATGCTGCTGGCCGCGCTGCCCGGCAGCGTCGGCGACGGCGGTCCGCGCACCATCACCAACGTGGACGGCGCCACCACGGCGCAGCAGGACACCTTCGTCGGCCAGGCGCCGGGCGATGCAGGGCTGCGGCGCTTCCTGGTCGGCCCGGCCGACTGCGAGCTGACCGGCATCGCCGAGTCCGGCGACGGCCGCGCGCTGTTCGTCAACATCCAGCACCCGGGCGAGACCACGCCGGTGGCGGACATCGGCGACCCGTCGAAGTTCGGCAGCCACTGGCCCGAGGGCGGCACGGCGCGCCCGCGCTCGGCCACGCTGGTCATCACCAAGGACGACGGCGGCCTGATCGGGCTGTGAACGGCGGCGCCGATGCCCCGGCCCATCCGCCGGGGCATCGGCGCCCATTGCGTCAGATGGGCAGCTGCGTGCTCGACAGCACCTGCTTCAACACCATGAAGGTGCGCACCTGCCGCACCCCCGGCAGGTACAGCAGCTGTTCGGCATGCAGCCGGTTGTAGCTCTCGGCGTCGCGCGTGCGCAGCAGCATGAAGTAGTCGAACTCGCCCGTCACCACGTGGCATTCGAGGCAGCCGGAGACCTTCTGGGCCGCCTTCTCGAAGGCCGCGAAGGACTCGGGCGTGGAGCGGTCGAGCACCACGCCGATCATCACCAGCGTGCCGCAGCCCAGCGCGCGCGGCTCCAGCAGCGCGACGATGCCGCGCACCAGGCCCTGCGCCTTCAGGCGCTCCACCCGCCGCAGGCAGGCCGGCGGGCTGAGGTGCACCTTCGCCGCCAGCGCCACGTTCGAGATCGAGGCATCGCGCTGCAGCTGGCGCAGGATGGCGCGGTCCGTGCGGTCGAGTTCCGTCGGGTTCTGCAATTTTGTTGCGCGATTGCGGTTCTTCATGGGGGTTGCCGGTTGCGATCCGGCCAGATTGGGGGTGTCAGTTTCGCCAGAAGCCCCAAGTTTGCAACCCTGTGAACCGCGCTCCTTCCTACGATTTCGCCCAGGGCAAGGCCATCCCGGCCTGCCGCCACCCGAGATCGCCGCCATGAACCTCCGGAAGTTTCCCCGCCATGCGCTCACCTTCGGCCCCACGCCGATCCACCCGCTGCGGCGCCTGTCCGCCCACCTGGGCGGCGAGGTCCAGCTCTATGCCAAGCGAGAGGACTGCAACAGCGGCCTGGCCTTCGGCGGCAACAAGACCCGCAAGCTCGAGTACCTGATCCCCGACGCCATCGAGGGCGGCTACGACACGCTGGTGTCCATCGGCGGCGTGCAGTCGAACCAGACGCGCCAGGTGGCCGCCGTGGCCGCGCACCTGGGTATGAAGTGCGTGCTGGTGCAGGAGAACTGGGTCAACTACGCCGACGCCGTGTACGACCGCGTGGGCAACATCGAGTTGTCGCGCATCCTGGGCGCCGACGTGCGGCTCGACGCGGCGGGCTTCGACATCGGCATCCGCAGGAGCTGGGAAGAGGCCATGGAGAGCGTGCGCAGCGCCGGCGGCCGGCCCTTCCCGATCCCGGCCGGCTGCTCGGAGCACCCGAAGGGCGGCCTCGGCTTCGTCGGCTTCGCCGAAGAGGTGCGGCAACAGGAGAAGGAACTGGGTTTCCGCTTCGACTACATCGTGGTCTGCTCCGTCACCGGCAGCACGCAGGCCGGCATGGTGGTCGGCTTCGCGGCCGACGGCCGGGCCGACCGCGTGATCGGCATCGACGCCTCGGCCAAGCCGCAGCAGACCTTCGACCAGATCCTGCGCATCGCCAGGCACACGGCCGGGCTGGTGGAACTGGGGCGCGACATCACCGACGAGGACATCGTGCTCGACACCCGCTTCGGCGGCCCCGAGTACGGCCTGCCCAGCGAGGGCACGCTCGAGGCCATCCGCCTGTGTGCGCGCACCGAGGGCATGCTGACCGACCCCGTGTACGAAGGCAAATCCATGCAGGGCATGATCGAGAGGGTGCGCCGCGGCGAATTCCCTGCCGGATCGCGCGTGCTGTACGCGCACCTGGGTGGCGCGCCGGCCCTGAGCGCCTACAGCTACATCTTCCGCAACGGCTGAGATCCGCGCGCGGCGCCCGTCCGCCGGCCTGCCGCGTTCATGCCACCGGCACCGTGCCGCCGTCGATCACGTACTCGGTGCCGGTGATGCCGGCCGCCTGCGGCGATGCGAGGAAGGCGACCAGTTCCGCCACCTCCCGCGGCCGCGCCGGCCGGCCGAGGGGGATGCCGCCGAGCGAGCGCATCAGCTGCTGGCGGGCCGACTCGATGTCGCCGCCCTGCTCGCCGGCCAGGCGCTCGAGCAGCGCGGTGGCGGCCTCGGTCTCCACCCAGCCGGGCGCCACGCGCACCACGCGCACGCCCCGCGGCCCCGCCTCCTTCGACAGGCTCTTGCTGTAGGTGGACAGGGCGGCCTTCGCCGCGGCATAGGCGGTGGTCGACTCGGGCAGCGGCAGCATCCGCTGGATCGACGTCACGTGGACCACCACGCCCACGCCGCGCGCCAGCATGCCGGGCAGCAGCGCGCGGTCCAGCCGCACGGCGGCCAGGAGGTTGAGGTCCAGCGCGTCGTGCCACTGCGCGTCGTCCAGCGCCGCGAAGCCGCCGGCCGGGGCCGCCGAGCCGCCGGCGGCGTGCACCAGGATGTCCACGCCGCCCAGGCGCGAGTCGACGGCGCGGGCCACGTCGGCGCAGCCATCGGCGCGGCCCAGGTCCGCCGCCACGAAGGCGTCGCCGTCGATGCCGGCGGGCGCGCTGCGCGCCGCCACCATCACCGTGGCGCCGGCCTCGCGCAGCCGCGCGGCCACGGCGGCGCCGATGCCCCGCGTGCCGCCCGTGACCAGCGCCCGGCGCCCTTCGAGCGCCACCGGCAGCCGGATGCGCAGCGAGGCGATGCGTCCTTCCTCGACCTCGAACTCGTGCATCAGGTCCGCCTGCCCGCCCGGAAAGTTGCCTGTCACGTGGGCCAGCAGCCGGTACACGCCGCCCTCGCGCGCCAGGCCGAGGGGCACGAGGCGATAGGCCGTGCGGGCCTCGGCGTCCGCCTTCCAGGCCTGGATGGCCGGCAGGCCCTGGTGCACGCGCCCCTCGTCGTGCACCTGGGCCCCAGGGTGGAAGCAGGCCGCGGCGCCGGCCGCGTCGTCCAGGGCGCGCCAGGCGAGATAGCGGGTCAGGGCGTCGGGCATGGGCACGGCAGGCATGGGATCGGTCGCGTCGTTGTGATGCCCGCATGCTCGGATTACGCTCGGCCGATGGGAAGTACGCACCAGAAGGTAAGCGCCGCGGCGGCCCCGCGCCGCAAGGCCTACACGCCCCTGGCGGCGGCCATCGACGTGGAGGTCTGCCATCGGCTGCTGCGGGGGCGCTGGAAGCTGCTGATCCTGTTCCACCTGTTCGGCGGGCAGGTGCGGCGCTTCTCCGACCTGCAGCGCAGCATCGCCGGCATCTCGCAGAAGATGCTGGCCCAGCAGCTGCGCCAGCTGGAGGAGGACGGCCTGGTCGAGCGCACCGTGCAGGCCGAGCGCCCGCCGGTGGTGGACTACCGGCTCACCCCCTGGGGGCAGCAGCTGTGCCCGGCGCTGGACGGCCTGCTGCAGTGGCTGGAACAGCGCGGGCGCCCGGCCGGTGCCGCCGTGCTCAGCGCGGCAGCGGCAGCGGCAGCGCCGTCTTGTAGCGCACCTGCTTGAGCGCGAAGCTGGAGCGGATCTTCTCGATGCCGGGGATCGGCGTGAGCTGCTCGAGGATGAACTTCTCCAGCGCCGCCATGTCGGCCACGGCGACGCGGATCAGGTAGTCGCTGTCGCCGGTCATCAGGTAGCACTCCATCACCTCCTCGTGCTCGGCGATGCGGTGCTCGAAGGCCGCGAGCGCTTCCTTCGACTGCGCCCGCAGGCTGATCGAGATGAACACGTTCAGCCCCAGCCCGAGCGCCGGCGCGCTGCACAGCGCCACGTAGCGGGCGATCACGCCCGCGGCCTCCAGCGCCTTCACCCGCGCCAGGCAGGGCGAGGGCGAGAGGTGCACCCGGCGCGCCAGCGCCACGTTGGTCAGCGCGCCGTCGCGCTGCAGCTCGTCGAGGATGCGCAGGTCGATGGCGTCCAGTTCCATGATGTGCCGTCGAATGATGTTGGTGCGGCAGTTTATGCCGCCGCAGCAGGGCAGTGCCGCGCATTTCGATACCCCATTCCGCGGCCGCCGGCCTAGAGTGCGGGGCATGAACGCCCCGCTTTCCGCCGACCAGATGAACGCCCTGCTGTCCCGCGATGCCCTGCCTGCCGACCCCGACCCGGCCGAGACCGCCGAATGGCGCGAGGCCTTCCTGGCGCTGGTCGAGGCGCAGGGCCCGGAGCGCGCGCGCTGGATGCTGGACGAACTGGCCCGCCTGGCCCGCGCCGGGCGCATCGGCTGGCAGCCCGAGCTGGCCACGCCGTACGCCAACACCATCGGCGTGGACCAGCAGCCGGTCTTCCCGGGCGACCTGGCCGTTGAGGAGCGCCTGGCCTCGCTGATGCGCTGGAATGCGCTGGCGATGGTGGTGCGCGCCAACCAGGCGTATGGCGAACTCGGCGGCCACATCGCCAGCTACGCCAGCGCGGCGGACCTGTTCGAGGTCGGCTTCAACCATTTCTTCCATGCGCGCGCGGCCGAGCCGCGCCGGGCCGCCCCAAGCGGCGAGCGCCCCCCTCGGGGGGGCAGCGACCCACACGAAGTGGGGGAGCGTGGGGGGCAACATCTGGGCGACCTCGTGTTCTTCCAGCCGCACAGCTCGCCCGGCGTGTACGCCCGCGCCTTCCTCGAAGGCCGGCTCACCGAAGCCGACCTCTCGCACTACCGCCAGGAGATCACCGCGCCCTCTCACGGCGCACGGGGTTTGTCCAGCTACCCGCACCCGTGGCTGATGCCGGACTTCTGGCAGTTCCCGACCGGCTCCATGGGCATCGGCCCGATCAGCAGCATCTACCACGCGCGCTTCATGCGCTATCTCACGCACCGCAACTTGCTCGACTGCGAAGGCCGCAAGGTGTGGGGCGTGTTCGGCGACGGCGAGATGGACGAGCCCGAGTCGATGAGCGCCCTCACGCTCGCCGCGCGCGAGAAGCTCGACAACCTGGTGTGGGTGGTCAACTGCAACCTGCAGCGCCTCGACGGCCCGGTGCGCGGCAACGGCCGCATCATCGACGAGCTGGAGAAA
This sequence comes from Xenophilus azovorans DSM 13620, assembly GCF_000745855.1. Lineage (GTDB taxonomy): Bacteria > Pseudomonadota > Gammaproteobacteria > Burkholderiales > Burkholderiaceae_C > Xenophilus > Xenophilus azovorans. The sequence goes on along the minus strand of NZ_JQKD01000006.1, from coordinate 134,143 downwards.
CTCTTCGCCGGCGCCGGCTGGAACGTCGTCAAGCTGGTCTGGGGCAGCGACTGGGACGGCCTGTTCGCCCGCGACGCGCAGGGCGCCCTGCTGCGCGCCTTCGCCGACACGGTGGACGGCCAGATGCAGACCTTCGCCGCCAAGGACGGGCGCTTCAACCGCGACCACTTCTTCGGCCAGAGCCCCGAACTGCAGCGCCTGGCGCAGGGCATGACCGACGAGCAGATCGACCGCCTCAAGCGCGGCGGGCACGACCTGGTGAAGATCCACGCCGCCTACGCCGCCGCCGCGGCGCATCGGGGTCAGCCGACCGTGATCCTCGCCCACACCAAGAAGGGCTACGGCATGGGCGCGGCCGGGCAGGGCCGCATGACCACGCACTCGCAGAAGAAGCTCGAGGGCGACGACCTGATCGAGTTCCGCAACCGCTTCAACCTGCCGCTCACGGACGCGCAGGCGACCTCGCTGGCCTTCTACAGGCCGGCCGAGGACAGCCCCGAGATGCGCTACCTGCGCGAGCGCCGCGCCGCGCTGGGCGGCGCGCTGCCGCGGCGCGAGACGGCCTGCGACGTGGTGCCCGTGCCGCCGCTGGCCAGCTACGCGAAGTTCGCCACCGAGGCCGCCGGCAAGGAGATGAGCACGACGATGGCCTTCGTGCGCCTGCTCGGCGGCCTGCTCAAGGACAAGGCGCTGGGCCCGCGCGTCGTGCCCATCGTGGCCGACGAGGCGCGCACCTTCGGCATGGCGAATCTCTTCAAGCAGGTCGGCATCTACTCCAGCGTCGGCCAGCGCTACGCGCCGGAGGACATCGGCTCGGTGCTCAGCTACCGCGAAGCGCTGGACGGCCAGATCCTGGAGGAGGGCATCAGCGAGGCCGGCGCCATCGCGAGCTGGACGGCCGCGGCCACCAGCTACAGCGTGCACGGGCTGGCGATGCTGCCCTTCTACATCTACTACTCGATGTTCGGCTTCCAGCGCGTGGGCGACGCCATCTGGGCCGCGGCCGACCAGCGCGCACGCGGCTTCCTGCTGGGCGCCACCTCGGGCCGCACCACGCTGGGCGGCGAAGGTTTGCAGCACCAGGACGGCAGCAGCCACCTGGTGGCGGCCACCATCCCCAACTGCAGGGCGTGGGACCCGGCCTTCGCCGGCGAGATGGCCGTGATCCTCGACGCCGGCATGCGCGAGATGCTGGTCGAGCAGAAGGACGTCTTCCACTACGTCACGCTGATGAACGAGAACTACGCGCAGCCCGACGTGCCCGAGGCGGCGCATGCGGACATCCTGCGCGGCTGCTGGCGCTACGAGGGCTGGCAGCGCCCCGAAGGCGCGCCGCCGGCCAGGCGCAAGGTCGCGCTGCTGGGCTCGGGCGCGATCCTCACCGAGGTGGTGAAGGCTGCGCAGCAGCTCGCGCTGGAGGGCATCGAGGCGGCCGTCTTCAGCGTCACGAGCTGGAGCGAGCTGGCGCGCGACGGCCAGGCCTGCGAGGCGCGCGCGCTGGCCGGCGAGGCCGAGCCCGGCACGCCCTTCGTCGCGCGGCAGCTGGCCGGCAGCGAGGGCCCGGTCATCGCCGCCACCGACTACGTGCGCGCCGTGCCCGAGAGCGTGCGCGCCTTCGTGCCGGCGGGGCGGCGCTACCTCACGCTGGGCACCGACGGCTTCGGCCGCAGCGACACGCGCGCGGCGCTGCGCGGCTTCTTCGGCGTGGACGCGGCGCACATCGTGCGGGCCGCGAAGTTCGCGCTCGGCTGACTCCGCTCAGCGCGGCGGCAGGTTGCGCGCCGTGGCCAGCAGCGTGGCGCACAGCGTCTCCTTCGCGCCGTCGACGGCATGGACCTCGGCCGCGCACACGCTCAGCACGCGTCCTGCATCGACCACCCGGCCCCGCGCGCGCAGGTGCGTGCCGGCCGCCGGCGCCAGCAGCTTGAGCGTGCCGTCGATGGTGGCGTTGGCCCAGCCGGGCGGCAGCAGTGTGCCCGCCGCCGACACGGCGGCGAAGTCGGCGATGGCGTAGACCGCGGTGGCCTGCAACTGGCCGGGGCGGAAGCAGAAGGCATCGAGCACCGGCATGCGCAGCACCGTCTCGCCGGGCGCGAGGTGGTCGAACTGCAAGTGGAGGGTGGCGGCCATGGGCATCGCCAGCACCGCCTGGCGCACGCGTTCGCAGGCATCGTTCATCGAAAGCCTCCTGATGAAAAAGAACAGGAATGCAGTCTGCGAACCTTCGCACCGCGCCAGGGTTGCTAGGCTTGGCGCCATGAGGATTTCCGAGCTGGCCCGCCGCAGCGGCGTCTCCGCCAACCGCCTGCGCCGCTACGAGGCGCAGGGGCTGCTGAAGGCGCGGCGCCTGGACTCGGGCTACCGCGAGTTCGCCGAGGGCACGGAGCGCGAGGCCGTCTTCATCGCCATGAGCCGCGACCTGGGCTTCACCCTCGCGCGCATCGCCGAGGTGCTGCCGCGCTACCGCTCGGGCCGGCTCACGGTGGCCGACATGGAGGCGCTGATGCGCGAGCGCATCGCCGAGGTCGATGCCGAGATCGCCGCCCGCCGTGCCTTGCGTCGCAAGCTCGTCTCGCACATCGCCTGGCTGCGCGAGCGAGAGGCGCGGCGGGCAGCCGCTGCGCCCGCGCCGCGCAATGCCTTCACCCAGGCGCGGCGCACGCGGCGGTAGAGTCGCCGCCATGCCCCGCTTCGCCGCCAACCTCTCGATGCTCTACACGGAGCTGCCCTTCCTCGAGCGCTTCGCCGCCGCCGCGGCCGACGGCTTCGAGGCCGTGGAGTACCTCTTCCCCTACGACTTCGCGCCGGCCGACCTCGCCGCGCGGCTGCGCGATCACGGCCTGCAACAGGTGCTGTTCAACACCCCGCCCGGCGACTGGGCGGCCGGCGAGCGCGGCCTGGCCTGCCTGCCGGGCCGCGAAGCCGGCTTCCGCGACGCGGTGGCCAAGGCGCTGGACTATGCCCAGGCGCTCGATTGCCCGCGCATCCACCTGATGGCCGGCCTGGTGCCCGAGGGCCGCACGCGCGACGAACTGCGCCCGCTGTACATCGACAACCTGCGCCGCGCCGCCGAGATGGCGGCGCAGGCCGGCCGCGAGGTGCTGATCGAGCCGATCAACACGCGCGACATCCCCGGCTTCTTCCTCAACCGGCAGGACGAGGCGCACGCCATCGTGCAGGCCGTCGGCGCACCGAACCTGAGGGTGCAGATGGATCTTTACCACTGCCAGATCGTCGAGGGCGACGTGGCAATGAAGATCCGCCAGTACCTGCCCACCGGCCGCGTCGGCCACTTCCAGATCGCCGGCGTGCCGGGGCGGCACGAGCCCGACGTGGGCGAGCTGCACCACCCCTATCTGTTCGACGTGATCGACGAGGTGGCCGCGCAGTGCGGCTGGCAGGGCTGGGTCGGCTGCGAGTACCGGCCGGCGGGCGGCACCCGCGAGGGGCTGGGCTGGATGCGGCGCGGCCCTAGTCGGCCGTGATGCCGCCCTTCTTCACCACCTCGGCCCAGCGCGCGGCGTCCTTGGCCACCAGGCGGGCGAAGTCGCCGGGGCTGGAGACGGCGGGCACCATGCCCTGCGTCTCGAAGGCGGCCGCCACGTCCGGCTGGCGCAGGATGCCGGCGATCGCGCCGTTCAGGCGCTCGACGATCGCCGGCGGCGTGCCCTTGGGCGCGAGCACGCCGTACCACATGTCGACGCTGCCGGTGTCGATGCCGGCCTCGGCCAGCGTCGGCACGTCGGGCAGCTGCGGCACGCGCTGGTCGCTGCCCGCGGCCAGCGCCTGCAGCTTGCCCGCCCTGATGTGCGGCAGCGCCACGTGGACAGGCAGGAACATGAAGTCCAGGCGGCCGCCCAGCAAGTCGGTGACGGCGCCGGCCGTGCCCTTGAAGGGCACGTGCAGCATCTCGATGCCGGCCTTCTGCGTCAGCAGCGCCATCGCCAGGTGGTGCGGCGTGCCGACGCCGGGCGTGCCGTAGGTCAGCGCACCGGGGCGGGCCTTGGCCTCGGCCACCAGCGCCGGGACGGTGGCGGCCTTCTGCGCCGACGGGTTGCGCACCAGCAGCAGCGTGCCCCAGGAGGTCTGCGCCACCGGCGCGAAGTCGCTGACCGGGTCGTAGGGCAGCGACTTGTACAGGCTCTTGTTCATCACCAGCGTGCTGACCTGCACCAGCAGCGTGTAGCCGTCGGGCGCGGCGCGCGCCACGCGCTCGCTGCCGATGTTGCCGCTGGCGCCCGGCACGTTGTCGACGACCACCGGCTGGCCCAGCACCTGCGGCAGGCGCGCCGACAGCTGGCGCGCCACCAGGTCGATGCCCGTGCCCGGCGTGTAGGGCACCACCAGCGTGATCGGCCGGTCCGGCCAGGCCCACGCGGACGCGGCCATGGCGCAGCCGGCCGCGAAGATGGACATCCAACGAAGCATTCCGAATCTCACCTCTTGTCTCCTTTTGCCGGCCCGTCCGGCTGCAGGTGGTCTGCGCTGCGTCAAGGCATGGCGCCTCGAACGGTGGCATTAGGCCATCGACGCACGGACAAAGAGAAATTCAGGAATCACATGAATTCATATGAGTTCCATATGGGATGCGCAGGACGGCGTCAGCGCGACATCCGCGGCAGGTCTTCCGACAGCACCTCGTCGAAGTCCTTCATCGCCTGGGTCTGGGCCGCGCCGCGGCGCGCGATCCGGTAGAAGCCCAGCTTCATCTGCGGGCTGCCCAGCAGGTCGATCTGGACGCTGTGGCGCCGGCAGGCGGCCACGGCGAAGGTCGGCATGACGGCCACGCCGAAGCCCGCCTCCACCATCGAGATCATGGTGGCGATGAAGCTCACCGGCTGGCTGCTTTCCTGCGCCACGCCGAGCTTGTGCAGGTGCAGGTCGACGGCGCGCTGGATCGGGTTGTCCGCGGGCAGCGTGATCAGGCGCGCCGAGCGCAGCGAGGCCCAGCTGGCGCGCCCCAGCGCCGTGGGCGGCGCACCGGCGGGCGAGACCCGCATCAGCGGGAACTGCGCGATCTGGCGGCGCACCAGCCCGGCGCTGACCTTGAAGAAGAAGCCCAGGCCGATGTCGGCCGCGCCCGACTCCACCGCCTCCTGCACGCCGCCCAGGTTGTCGTCCATCAGCTGGATCCGGATGCCGGGATGGTCGTCGCGGAAGCGCGCCAGCATGTGCGGCAGCAGATGGGACGACACCAGCGGCGTGGCCGCGATGCGCAGCTGCTGGCGCGTGCGCTTGCCCATGGCGTCCATCTCGGCCGTGGCGTCGTCCAGCTGCGCCAGGACGGACTCGGCGACGACGGCGAAGCGCCGGCCCGCCTCGGTCAGCACCACTGCGCGCGTGGTGCGGTCGAACAGGCGCGCGCCCAGTTGCCGCTCCACCTCGCGCACGAGGATGCTCAGGCCCGCCTGCGTCATATGCACCCGCTCGGCCGCGCGCGTGAAGCTGCCGGCGCGGGCGACGTGCAGGAAGGCCCGGATCTGGCGCGTCGAGAGATTCATATGGCGTCATTATCAGTTCATGTCATAGCTAAATTTGCCTGATGCATCGGCCTGGTGCCTAATTTCCGGATCCACGGAAAAGAGAGAGCAAGCAGCATGTCGAAGCAGGAGATTTCGCGGGACCAGGACTGCCAGGTCGCCATCGTCGGCGGCGGGCCGGTGGGCATGGGGCTGGCCATCGAGCTGGGGCAGCGCGGCATCCGCTGCACGCTGGTCGAGCGGTACCCCGAGCCGCAGCCCATCCCCAAGGGCCAGAACCTGACGCAGCGGACCATGGAGCACTTCCATTTCTGGGGCGCGGAGCAGGCGCTGCGCGCGGCGCGCACCATTCCCCCCGAGTACGGCATCGGCGGCCTGACCGCCTACGGCTCGCTGCTCGGCCCCTACCACTACGACTGGCTGCAGCGCGACCTGGTGCGCCCCTACTACTTCACCGCCAACGAGCGGCTGCCGCAGTACGCCACCGAGGCGGTGCTGCGCGCGCGCGTGGCCGAGCTGCCCTCGGTGCGGGTGCTCTACGGCTGGGAGGCGACGGCGGTGGCGCCCGCGGACGACCACGTGACGCTGACCGTGGCCGAGCGCGGCGGCGGGGCCGCGCGGACGCTGCGCGCGGACTGGCTGGTGGGCTGCGACGGCAGCCGCTCGTTGGTGCGCACGCAGGCCGGCATCACGCAGACGCTGTCGGACCACGACCGGATGATGGTGCTGCTGGTGTTCCGCTCGCGCGGGCTGCACGAGCTGCTGGCGCGCTACCCCGGCAAGTCCTACTACAACGTGCTGCAGCCGCAACTGGACGGCTACTGGAAGTTCTTCGGGCGGGTGGACCTGGGCAGCACCTGGTTCTTCCATGCGCCCGTCCCGCCGGGCACCACGCGCGACAACTTCGACTTCCGCCGCTACCTGCACGAGGCCGTGGGCGCGGAGTTCGAGGTCGAGTTCGAGCACATCGGCTTCTGGGACCTGCGCTTCGCCGTCGCCGACACGTACCGGGCGGGGCGGGTGTTCATCGCCGGCGACGCGGCGCACAGCCACCCGCCTTACGGCGGCTACGGCGTCAATACCGGCTTCGAGGACGCGCGCAACCTGGGCTGGAAGCTGGCGGCGGTGCTGCAGGGCTGGGGCGGCGAGGCGTTGCTGGACTCGTACGACAGCGAGCGCAGGCCGGTCTTCGAATCGACCGCGCGCGACTTCATCGCCCGGTCGATCGAGACCGACCGGCAGTTCCTGCATGCGTTCGACCCCGGGCGCGACCGTCCCGCCTTCGAGCAAGCGTGGCGCGCGCGCAGCGAGGGCGCCGTGGGCGAGGTGCATGCCTTCGAGCCGAACTACGAAGGCTCGCCGGTGGTGGCGCCGTGCCCCGACGGCCGGGGGACGGGCGGCAGCGCGGTCGGCTCGCACGCCTTCCAGGCCCGCCCCGGGCATCACCTGGCGCCGGCGCGGCTGTCCTCGGGCGCCAACGTCTACCAGCGGCTCCAGGGTCGCTTCACCCTGCTGGCCTTCGGCGCGGAGCAGGAGAAGGTGGAAGCCCTGCGGGCGGTGGCGCGGTCGGCCGGCTTGCCGCTGGATGTGGTCGAGGACACGGCCGCGGACGAGCGGGCGCGCTACGACGCCCGCCTGATCCTGGTGCGGCCCGACGAGTTCGTCGCCTGGACCGACGCGGCCGATGCCGGGCCGTTCGACGCGCAGCGGATCCTGCAGTCGTGCGCGGGGCGCCCGGCCGCCCTCGCCGCGGCGTAAAGCGAAGCTAGCGCGTGATGACGTAGCGCTTCACCACCGGCGGCACCTCGCCTTGGTGGAAGGCCAGCCGCCGCTCGCGCAGCGCGAGGTCGGCGGCGGTGGCCCGGCTGTAGCGGCGCTGGTGCTCCGTCCACGACTCGTCGACGATCTGCTCCACGTAGCGCTCCGGCTGCGACACGTCGTGCAGCAGCTCCCAGCCGATGGCGCCTTCGCCCAGCCGCGCGCGGCGGGTGTGCTGCATCACCACGTGGAAGGCGGCGGCGCGCGCCGGGTCGATCAGGTATTCCACCGTCACCAGCACGCGGCCGCTCTCGGCCGGCGCGTCCGGCATCGGGTGCGCCGGCCAGCCGGCCTGCGCCGGGCTCATGTCGTCCTCGCCCACATGGTCCGTCACCGTGCGGATCGCCAGCCACATGACCAGGACGCCGCTGACGGCCGAGACCATCAGGCTGGTCTGCATGCTGCTGACCTCGGCCACCTGGCCCCACAGCGCGGCGCCGAAGGCGCTGGCGCCCATGATCGCCATCTGGTACATCGCCATGCCGCGCGCGCGCACCCAGTCCGGCAGCGCGAGCTGGGCCGAGACCGAGAGCGAGTTGGCCGTGGTGATCCAGGCCGCGCCGCCGAAGAACATCGCCGGCACCGCCACCCAGGCGTTGGGCGCCACCGCCATCACCAGCGTGGCGGCCGAATGCAGCGTGGCCCCGCGGATCACCATCTGGTCGCGCCCGTAGGCCTGGCGCAGCCGCGGCATCACCAGCACGGCGCCGATGGCGCCGGCGCCCATCGAGGCCAGCAGCAGCGTGAAGGTGCCCGCGCCGCCGCCCTGCAGGCCGCGCGCCAGCAGCGGCAGCAGCGCCAGCAGGGCGGTGGAGTGCAGGAAGAAGATCGCGATGCGCGTGAGCACCGCCCGCATGCGCGGCGACTGCCGCACGAACTGCACGCCCACCCGCATCGCGCTGATCAGCCGCTCGCGCCCCAGCGGATGGGGCCGGTGCTCGCGCCGCCAGCGCAGCACCACGAAGCCCGAGGCCACGCACAGCACCGCGTTGAGAGCGAACACCCACACGCTGCCGGCGCTGGCGATCAGCACGCCGGCGGTCAGCGGGCCGATGATGCGCGAGGCGTTCATCGCGATGCCGTTCAGCCCCAGCGCAGCCGGCAGCTGCGTGCGCGGCACCAGCTCGGGCACGATGGCCGAGAACACCGGCCAGCGCATCGCCAGGCCGATGCCGTTGGCGAAGGTCAGCACCAGCAGCAGCGGCGCGGTCATCAGGTCCAGCGCGATGGCCGCGCACAGCACCACCGCCGCGCCGGCCAGCCAGAACTGGGTCACCACCAGCCAGCGGCGGCGGTCCAGCATGTCGGCCAGCGCGCCGCTGGGCAGGCCCAGCAGGAACACCGGCAGCGTGGAGGCCGACTGCACCAGCGCCACCCACACCGGCGAGGTGGTCAGCGTGGTCATCATCCAGGCGGCCGCCACGTCGTTCATCCACATGCAGACGTTGGCCATGAGCCAGGTGGTCCACAGCATGCGGAACACCGGCAGCTTCAGCGGCTCCAGCGCGGCCCAGCGCGACGGGCGGGGCTTGAGCGGCGAGAGGGGGGGCGATTCTTCGGGGGTGATGGGTGGCATCGGCAGGCGATTGTCGCGGCGGATCGGCCGCCGGTCCGCCGGGGGCCGACAATGCCGACTTCGCTGATCCGCCACGGCCCCGGCCGGACCGCACCATCGCATGCAGCACGAGGTTCTTTCCGCCCACGACATCTTCGCCCACGTGCGCGTCGTCATGGGCATGGTCATCGGCCTGGGGGTCACGCGGCTGCTCTCGGGCGTCGCGCGCATCGTGCAGCACCCGCGGCAGTACCGGCTCCACGCGGTGCACCTGGCCTGGGTCGCCTCGGTGCTGCTGGCGCTGGTGCACTTCTGGTGGTGGCAGTTCGGGCTCAACCAGATCGAGGTCTGGACCTTCGGCACCTACCTCTTCGTCATCGGCTACGCGATCGTGCTGTTCCTGCTGTGCGCGCTGCTCTTTCCCGACAGCATGCAGGACTACGCGGGCTACGAGGACTACTTCTACACGCGCCGCGCCTGGTTCTTCGGCCTGCTGGCCGTCACCTACCTGCTCGACGTGATCGACACCTTCATGAAGGGCGAGGCGCACTTCGCGCGCTTCGCCCGCGAGTACCTGGTGCGCACGCCGATCCTCGTGGTCCTGTGCCTGGTGGCGGCGCGCACCGCCAGCCGGCGCTTCCATGCCCTGTTCGTCGCCGCCACGCTGGCCTACCAGCTGTCGTGGATCTTCCGGCTCTTCGACACCCTGGACTGAGCGGCGCCGGCGCGGCCGAGCTCACCGCTCCAGGTGCCCCAGCGGCAGCGCCCGGCTGGCCTTGACCTCGCCCAGCGAGAAGCTGGTGTGCAGGTCCTTCACGTTGGGCAGGTTCATCAGGTGCTCGCGGGCGAAGCGCGAGAAGCCGTCCAGGTCCTGCGCCACCACCTGCAGCTCGAAGGTGCCGGTGCCGCTGATGTAGTGGCAGCTCACCACCTCGGGCATCTGGCGGATCGCCTCCTCCAGCCGGCGCGTGGCGTCGAGCGTGACGCGCTCGGTGTCCACCCGCACGAAGGCCAGCACGCCCAGCCCGATCTTGTGGCGGTCGATCTCGGCGTGGTAGCCCTTGATGTAGCCGGCCGCCTCCAGCGCCCGCACGCGCCGCCAGCACGGCGCCGCCGACAGGCCCACGCGGCTGGCCAGCTCGGCGTTGGTCAGACGCGCATCGGCCTGCAGTTCTTGCAGGATGGTCAGGTCATACTTATCGATCTTTTCCATTAGGCCTTCATTGTCGCAATGTTGTTTCTTGGAGGGGGCCTTTGGAGGCATCAAAAGCAAACACCTGTCGCAGCTCCGGGCATACACTTTGCGAGCATCATGGCGACGGGGAGGCGTTCCACCCGAACGCCGATCCGCCGAACAGCCACGCCCACAAGGCACAGCCTGGAGACACCACGATGAACGCCCCCCTGCCGGAACACATCCGCAAGGCCCTGGAGACCGTCACCCTCGACGACAAGTACAGCCTCGACTACGGCCGTGCCTTCATGAGCGGCGTGCAGGCCCTCGTGAAGCTGCCCATGCTGCAGCGTCTGCGCGATGCGCAGCAGGGGAAAAACACCGCTGGTTTTGTCAGCGGATACCGCGGCTCCCCCCTGGGCGGCTACGACCAGGCGCTGTGGAAGGCCAGCAAGTACCTCAAGGCGCAGAACATCGTCTTCCAGCCCGGCGTGAACGAGGAGCTGGCGGCCACGGCCCTGTGGGGCACGCAGATGCTGGGCTTCTCGCCGAAGGACCGGCAGAAGTTCGACGGCGTGTTCGGCATCTGGTACGGCAAGGGCCCGGGCGTGGACCGCTGCTCCGACGTCTTCAAGCACGCCAACATGGCCGGCACCACGCCCTGGGGCGGCGTCATCGCGGTGGCCGGCGACGACCACATCTCCAAGAGCAGCACCGCCGCGCACCAGAGCGACCACATCTTCAAGGCCTGCGGCACGCCGGTGTTCTTCCCGGCCAACGTGCAGGAGATCCTCGACCTGGGCATCCACGCCTTCGCGATGAGCCGCTTCTCGGGCGTGTGGTCGGGCATGAAGACGATCCAGGAGATCGTCGAGTCGAGCGCCACCGCGATGATCGACCCGGAGCGCGTGGAGATCGTCACGCCCGAGGACTTCGAGATGCCGCCCGGCGGCCTGCACATCCGCTGGCCCGACGCGCCGCTGGAGCAGGAGGCGCGCCTGATGCACTACAAGTGGTACGCCGCGCTGGCCTACATCCGCGCCAACCGGCTCAACCACAACGTGATCGAAGGGCCCCATGACCGCTACGGCATCATGGCCAGCGGCAAGGCCTACAACGACACGCGCCAGGCGCTGCACGACCTGGGCCTGGACGACGAGGCCTGCCGCCAGCTCGGCATCCGCCTGCACAAGGTGGGCGTGGTGTGGCCGCTGGAGGCGCAGCTCACGCGCGAGTTCGCCACGGGCCTCTCGGAGATCCTGGTGGTCGAGGAAAAGCGCCAGGTCATCGAGTACCAGCTCAAGGAGGAGCTGTACAACTGGCGCGCCGACGTGCGGCCCAACGTGCTGGGCAAGTTCGACGAACTGGGCGAGGACCACTCCGGCGGCGAATGGTCCATGCCCAACCCCACGGCCAGCACGCTGCTGCGCGCCAATGCCGACCTGAACCCGGCGCTGATCGCCCGCGCGCTGGTCAAGCGCCTGAAGAAGACCGGCGTCCTCGAATCCGGCGGCGCCGACATGGTGGCGCGCGTCGATGCGCAGATGGCCATCCTGGAGGCCAAGGAGCGCTCGATGCAGGTGCTGAACGCCGGCGGCGTGCAGGGCGCGGACCGGGTGCCGTGGTTCTGCTCCGGCTGCCCGCACAACACCAGCACCGTGGTGCCCGAGGGCTCGCGCGCCATGGCCGGCATCGGCTGCCACTACATGGCCAACTGGATGGACCGCGCCACCTACGGCTTCACGCAGATGGGCGGCGAGGGCGTGCCCTGGGTCGGCCAGGCGCACTTCACCACCGAGCAGCACATCTTCGCCAACCTGGGCGACGGCACCTACTTCCACAGCGGCCTGCTGGCCATCCGCCAGAGCATCGCGGCGGGCGTGAACATCACCTACAAGATCCTCTACAACGACGCCGTGGCCATGACCGGCGGCCAGCAGGTGGGCGAGCGGCCGGAGGGCCACTCGGTGCTGCAGATCGCCGAGAGCATGCATGCCGAGGGCGTGGCGAAACTGGTCATCGTGACCGACGAGCCGGGCAAGTACGACGGCACGAAGATCCCGGGCAGCTACGGCGGCGAGCCGGTGCGCGTGCGCCACCGCAACGAGCTGGACGAGGTGCAGCGCGAGCTGCGCGAGACGCCCGGCACCACCGTCCTCATCTACGACCAGACCTGCGCCACCGAGAAGCGCCGCCGCCGCAAGCGCGGCACGATGGTGGACCCGGCCAAGCGGGTCGTCATCAACGAGCTGGTGTGCGAGGGCTGCGGCGACTGCAGCGTGCAGAGCAACTGCCTGTCGGTGGAGCCGCTGGAGACCGAGTTCGGCCGCAAGCGCACCATCAACCAGAGCAGCTGCAACAAGGACATGAGCTGCCTGAAGGGCTTCTGCCCCAGCTTCATCACCGTCGAAGGCGGGCAGCTCAAGAAGAAGGCCAAGTCCAAGGCGGCGACGCCGGCGGAGCTGGGCGAATTGCCCGAGCCGGCGCTGCCCGCGCTGCGCGGCGGCCAGGTGTGGGGCATCGTGGTCGCCGGCGTCGGCGGCACCGGCGTCATCACCATCGGCCAGCTGCTGGGCGTGGCGGCGCACATCGAGGGCAAGGGCATCGTCACGCAGGACGCGGCCGGCCTGGCGCAAAAGGGCGGCGCCACCTGGAGCCACGTGCTGATCGGCGACACGCAGAACGACATCCGCACCACCCGCGTGGGCACCGCGGCGGCCGACCTGATCCTGGCCTGCGACCCGATCGTCACCGTCAACGCCGAGACGCTGGCGCGCATGCGCGAGGGCCGCACCCACGTGGCGCTCAACAGCCACAGCGCGCCGACGGCCGGCTTCGTGAAGAACGCCAACTGGCAGAACCCGCAGGAGGCCTGCGCGGTGCAGATCACCAAGGCCGTGGGCGAGGCGCACATGGGCGTCTTCGACGCCGATGCCGCCGCCACGCAGCTCATGGGCGACACCCTCTATGTCAACCCGATGATCCTGGGCTACGCCTGGCAGAAGGGCTGGATCCCGCTGTCGCACGCGTCGCTGATGCGCGCCATCGAGCTCAACGCGGTGGCGGTGGAGGCCAACAAGGCCGCCTTCGAGTGGGGCCGCCAGGCGGCGCACCGCCCGGCCGAGCTGGCGAAGCGGCTGAACCCCGGCCAGGTGATCGAGTTCAAGAAGCGCGACACCGTCGAGTCGCTGGTGGCGCGGCGCGTGGAATTCCTCACCGGCTACCAGAACGCCGCCTATGCCGGCGAATACCGCGCCTTCGTCGAGCGGGTGCAGCAGGCCGAGGCCGCGCTCGGCAAGACCTCGCTGGCCGAGGCGGTGGCGCGCTACCTGTTCAAGCTGATGGCCTACAAGGACGAGTACGAGGTCGCGCGGCTGCACAGCGACCCGGCCTTCCTGGCGAAGGTGAACGGCATGTTCGAGGGCGACTTCAAGCTGAACTACCACCTCGCGCCGCCGCTGACCGCGAAGCGCAACGCCAAGGGCGAGCTGGTGAAGAAGCAATACGGGCCGTCGATGCTCACCGCCTTCCGCCTGCTGGCGAAGCTCAAGGGCCTGCGCGGCACGGCGCTGGACGTCTTCGGCCGCACCGAGGAGCGCCGCACCGAGCGCGCGCTGGTCGGCGAGTACCGCGCCGCCATCGACGAGGTGCTGGCCGGCCTCACGACCGACAACCACGCGCTGGCGCTGGAGATCGCGGCGCTGCCGGAGCAGATCCGCGGCTACGGCCACGTCAAGGAGCGCAACCTGGCGGCGGTGCGCACCCGCTGGGCCGACCTGATGGCCCGCTGGCGCCAGGGCGGCACGCCGGCGCGCGCGGCCGCCTGAGCGCGCCGGGCGCCGCAATCTCCCGGCCGGCGCGCCGGGTAAGCCGGCGCCGGGCCGTGGGCCGACGCATACAATTGCAAGGTTTTGCGCGGCCCCGCGCCGCGCCATGAGGCCGCCGCCACCGGCGGCCGGCCCGTTCCGGGAGTCCCCCGGATGGCCGCGCGGACCCGCGTGTCCGCGCGGCTTTCGTCCTTGCTTCCCTTCCTCCGCTGGAGACCCTCGTGTTCATTTCCACCGCCTACGCCCAGACCGCCCCCGCCGCAGGTGGCGGCGACATGATGTCCTCGCTCGCCAGCATGCTGCCGCTGCTGCTGATGTTCGTGGTGCTGTACTTCATCATGATCCGCCCGCAGATGAAGCGCCAGAAGGAAACGCGCGCCATGCTCGAAGCCCTGGCCAAGGGCGACGAGGTGGCCACCGCCGGCGGCGTGCTCGGCCGCATCAGCGCGCTGGGCGACCAGTTCCTGACGCTGGAGATCGCCAACGGCGTCGAGGTGAAGGTGCAGCGCAGCGCCGTCGTGCAGGTTCTGCCCAAGGGTTCATATAAGTGATCACCCCCAGCCTGCGCGGACCTTGGCCTGCCCTGAGCCTGCCGAAGGGTTCCGCTCCGGCAACCCCCTGCAAGGGGGCACACGCAGCGGCCCGGCAAAGCCGGTTCCGCGCGTGTTCCCGCATGGCCTGCTCCGCGGCCTTCTGAACGAAGTTCGCCGCCGCAATTCTTCAGGTAACCAGCGATGAACCGCTATCCGGTCTGGAAGTACGCGATCATGGGGATCGTGCTGCTCCTGGGGCTGATCTACGCCCTGCCCAACTTCTTCGGCGAGGCGCCCGCGGTGCAGGTGTCGTCGGCCAAGTCCATCGTGAAGGTCGACGCCTCGACCCAGGCGCGCGTGGAGCAGGTGCTCAAGGACGCCGGCGTCGCCCCCGACCTGGTGACGCTGGACGCCAGCTCGGTGCGGGCCCGCTTCGTCACCACCGACGACCAGCTCAAGGCGCGCGACGTGCTGCAGCGCGCGCTGGTGCCCGATCCGTCCGACCCGCCCTACACCGTGGCGCTGAACCTGCTGTCGCGCTCGCCGGCATGGCTCACGGCGCTGCACGCCTTCCCCATGTACCTGGGCCTGGACCTGCGCGGCGGGGTGGACTTCGTGCTGCAGGTGGACATGAAGGGCGCGCTGGACAAGCGCGCCGAGACCTTCGCCGGCGACCTGCGCACGGCCTTGCGCGACAAGAGCATCCGCGGCAGCGCCATCACCCGCAACGGGCAGGAGCTCGACGCGCGCTTCCGCGACGCCGCCGCCAAGGACGCGGCGAAGAACGTCATCACCGACCAGTTCCCCGACCTGACGGCAGTGGAGAGCCAGGAGGGCAACGACTGGAAGCTCGCCATCGCCATCAAGCCGGAAGCCGCGCGCCGGCTGCAGGACCAGGCGCTCAAGCAGAACATCACCACGCTGCACAACCGCATCAACGAGCTGGGCGTGGCCGAGCCGGTGATCCAGCAGCAGGGCCTGGACCGCATCGTCGTGCAGCTGCCCGGCGTGCAGGACACGGCCAAGGCCAAGGACATCCTGGGCCGCACCGCCACGCTGGAGATGCGCCTGGTGGACGAGAGCCCCGAGGGCCGCGCCGCCGCCATGGGCGGCGGCCCCGTGCCCTTCGGCTCGGAGCGCTTCCCCACCCGCGGCGAGGGCTCGGTGGTGGTCAAGAAGCAGGTGCTGACCACCGGCGAGAACCTCACCGACGCGCAGGCCGGCTTCGACTCGCAGAAGCAGGAGCCCACCGTCACGCTGAACATGGACGCCAAGGGCGGGCGCATCATGCGCGACGTCAGCCGCGAGAACATGAACAAGGCGATGGCCATCGTCCTGTTCGAGAAGGGCAAGGGCGAGGCCATCTCGGTGGCGACCATCCGCGGCGAGCTGGGCACGCGCTTCTCCATCTCGGGCGCGATGGGCATCACCGAGGCCAACGACCTGGCGCTGCTGCTGCGCGCCGGCTCGCTGGCCGCGCCGATGGAGATCATCCAGGAGCGCACCATCGGCCCCAGCCTGGGCGCCGACAACATCGAGAAGGGCTTCAAGAGCGTCGCCTACGGCTTCCTGGCGATCATGCTCTTCATGTGCGCGTACTACGCCCTGTTCGGCGTGTTCTCGTCGATCGCGCTGGCGGTGAACCTGCTGCTGCTGGTGGCCATCCTGTCGCTGCTGCAGGCCACGCTCACGCTGCCCGGCATCGCGGCCATGGCGCTGGCGATCGGCGTGGCCATCGACTCCAACGTGCTGATCAACGAGCGGGTGCGCGAGGAACTGCGCGCCGGCGCCTCGCCGCAGGCGGCCATCCACGCCGGCTACGACCGCGCCTGGAACACCATCCTGGACTCCAACGTCACCACGCTGATCGCCGGCCTGGCGCTGCTGGCCTTCGGCTCCGGGCCGATCCGCGGCTTCGCGGTGGTGCACTGCATCGGCATCGTCACCTCCATGTTCTCCGCCGTGTTCTTCTCGCGCGGGCTGGTCAACCTCTGGTACGGGCGCAAGAAGAAGCTCAAGGCGGTGTCCATCGGCACGGTCTGGAAGCCCGACACCGACACGGCCCTGCCGGCCGACGCGAAGTAAAGGAGCGGCCGCATGGAGTTCTTCCGCATCCACCGCACCATCCCGTTCATGCGCCACGCGCTGGTGCTGAACGCGATCTCGATCATCACCTTCATCCTGGCGGTGTTCTTCCTGTTCCACCGCGGGCTGCACCTGTCGGTGGAGTTCACCGGCGGCACCGTGATGGAGGTCGCCTACACCCAGCCCAAGGACGTGGGCAAGGTGCGCGAGGTCGTCAGCGGCCTGGGCTATCAGGACGTGCTGGTGCAGGCCTACGGCAGCCCGCGCGACATCCAGATCCGCCTGCCCGTGCGCCAGGGCCTGACCTCGCAGCAGCAGAGCGACCAGGTGATGGACGCGCTCAAGGCCGAGGACCCCGCCGTCGAGCGGCGCGGCCTGGAGTTCGTCGGCCCGCAGGTCGGCGACGAACTGACCACCAACGGCCTGAAGGCGCTGGCGATGGTGGTGGTGGGCATCATGGTCTACCTGGCCTTGCGCTTCGAGTGGAAGTTCGCCCTGTCCACCGTCATCGCCAACCTGCACGACGTGGTCATCATCCTGGGCTTCTTCGCCTTCTTCCAGTGGGAGTTCTCGCTGGCGGTGCTGGCGGCGGTGCTGGCGGTGCTGGGCTACTCGGTCAACGAGTCGGTGGTGATCTTCGACCGGGTGCGCGAGACCTTCCGGCGCCAGCGCAAGCTGTCCACGCCGGAGGTGATGAACTACGCCATCACCTCCACCATCAGCCGCACCATCATCACCCACGGCTCCACCCAGCTGGTGGTGCTGTCGATGTTCTTCTTCGGCGGCCCGACGCTGCACTACTTCGCCCTGGCGCTGACCATCGGCATCTGCTTCGGCATCTATTCCTCCTGCTTCGTGGCCGCCTCCATCGCCATGTGGCTGGGCGTCAAGCGCGAGGACCTGGTCAAGGGCGGCGGCAAGCCGGGCCGCGACCCGGACGATCCGAACGCCGGCGCGGTGGTCTGAACACCGTCGGAAAAGGCCCGCTTGCGGGCCTTTTCGCCGTGATGGCGCACCGGCCGTGACGGCTTGGGTGTCACGATAGGCTGCGGTGCGTTACCATTTTTGTCCGCACCCTCCCCATACATGAGCACAGCGCCACCCTCCGAGTCCGCCCGGAAGCTCGCCCAGCAGACGCGCGAGCGTTTCGTGGGCGCCATGGACGCGGCCATCGTGACGGCCGCGCAGGCCGTCCGGGACCGGCTCATGACGCTGGCCAACGAGGTGGCGACGGCCCGCGAGATGCAGGAGCACCGCGACAACCTGGTCGCCTACCGCAGCGCCGAGTCGGGCTGGGTCTCGCTGGCGCGCGCGCAGTGGCGCAAGGCCCTCGGCGCGGGCAACGCCGCCGGCGCCTCGACCATGCATTCGCTGCGCCTGGAACTGGTGGGCGACGAGGTGGTGGAGAACAACATCCTGTCCTCGCGCCTGGCGCTGGCGCTGCAGGACAAGGCCAATTTCGAACTCAACGACCTGCGCCTGCGCGTCCAGCACCTCGAGGGCAAGGCGGACCTGGATGGCCGGGACGTGCTCAAGCCCGAATTCCTGGCCAAGCTGCTGGTCGAGCAATGGCTGGCCGCCGGCATGAGCCGCCAGTTGTGGACGCAGGTGCAGAGCCTGCTGCACGTGCAACTGGGCGAGGCGGCGCTGCGTGCCTACAAGGACGCCAACGCCTTCCTCGTCGAGCACGGCGTGATGCCGGAGATCGACCTCAAGCGCCTGGTGCGCCGGCCCGGTGCGGCCGCGGCGTCGGGCTCGGCCCCGCTGGGCGGCAGCTTCGCCGGCACGCCGGCCACGGGCTCGATGTCCATGACCGCCAGCACGGCTGCGGCCGCCCACTGGCGCGCGCACGGCGGTGCGGTGCACGAGATCCCGCCCGGCATGGCCGGCTTCGCGCCCGCGGCCATCGGCGTGCGGCCCTCGGGCCCCCTGGCGCCGCCGGGGCTGGGTGCCGACGCGGCGGCCGCCGGCCAGGGCGCCTCGCCGCTGGCGATGGCCCGCCAGCGGGCGCAGGGCGTGCTGCTCAGCCTGCGGCGCTTCGTCGGCGCCGCCATGGGCGGCGCGGGGGAGGCCGTCTTCGGCGCGGCCGCGCCGGCGCTGGGCGGAACCGGGGGTGGCGGCGGTGCGGCGGCCGGCGCCGCCTCGCCGGCCTTCATGGCCGCCATCGCGGACGCGGGCGCGGCCTACCAGGCCGGCAGCTCGGTCTACGTGGTGGGCACCGACGTGGCCGGGGGCGCCGCGGCGGTCCAGCGCAGCGCGGCCGAACTGCGCCGCCGCTCCAACGAACTCAAGCGCCAGGCGCCGACCACGGCGGACAAGGCCACCGTCGAGATCGTCGCGCTGATGTTCCAGGCCATCCTGGCGGAAGAGCGCATCCCCTTCTCGGCGCGCGTGTGGTTCGCCCGGCTGCAGATGCCGGTGCTGCGCGTGGCCATTGCCGAGCCGGAGTTCTTCGGCACCCTGCAGCACCCGGCGCGCATGCTGATCGACCGCATGGGCTCGGTGGTGATGGGCTTCGACGCCGCCGCCATCTCGGGCAGCGCGCTGGAGGGCGAGATCCGCCGCGTGGTGCAGGTCATCGAGCAGTACCCGGAAACCGGCCAGCGCGTCTTCAAGCTGGTGTACGACGAATTCGTCGCCTTCCTCAACAAGTACCTCACGCAAGGCGACGCCACCAAGAAGCTGATGAGCGTGGCGCAGCAGGTCGAGCAGAAGGAGACGATGGCGATCCAGTACACCATCGAGCTGCGCAAGATGCTCAACGACATGCCGGTGCGCGACGAGATCCGGGAGTTCCTGTTCAAGGTGTGGGCCGAGGTGCTGGCGCTGGCCGCGCTGAAGTACGGCGGGCAGGACGAGCAGACCGCCACGCTCAAGCGCGTCGCCTCCGAGCTGGTCTGGGCCGCCAGCGCCAAGCCCAACCGCAGCGACCGCGCCCGCGTCATCCAGGAGCTGCCCAAGCTGCTGCAGCGGCTGCGCCAGGGCATGGAGCTGCTGGGCGTGACCGGCGCGCCGCAGGAGGAGCACATCAAGACCATCGGCAAGACGCTGTCGGACGCCTTCATGTCCAAGACGGCGGTCATCCCGTCGGCGCAGATCGAGGCCATGGCCTCGCGCCTGGCCAACCTGGAGGAGGTCGTCCAGGACGACAACGGCACCGAGCTGCCGATGGACACCGGCAGCGTCGAGCTGCTGCTGGGCGTGGACGCGGACTCGATCGAGGTGGTGGCCAACACCGGCGCCAAGGTGACCGAGGACATGCTGGCCTGGGCGCACGAGCTGCAGGTGGGCAACTGGTTCATGCTCGACCACAACGGCCGCGCCAGCCAGGTGCAGTTCGTCTGGCGCAGCGAGCGCAAGCACCTGCACCTGTTCGCGGCGCCGGACGGGCGCAAGTTCCTCATCCAGGCCGGGCGCCTGGCCGCCTACCTGCAGGCCGGCCTGCTGGTGCCGGCCGAGGAGGAAACGCTCACCGTGCGCGCCACGCGCGAGGCGCTGGCCAAGCTGGACGCGAATCCCGAGCGCCTGTTGAGCTGAGCGGTCGGGTCAGGCGCTGGCGAGCCGCTGGAACAGGCCGCCGGGCAGGCGGCCGACATGGCCGTCCAGCTCCAGCTCCAGCAGCCGCGCCTGCAGCGTGGCCGCATCCAGGCCGGTGCGGGCGGCCAGCGCGTCCAGGCTCGCCGGGTCGTGGCCCAGGGCGTCCAGCAGGGCGTCGCCGTCCCGCGGCAGGGCGGCGGGCGCCTCCGCGGCGGGGGTGCGGCCGGCGCCGGGCCGCAGTTCCTCCAGGATGTCCTGCACCGACTCCACCAGCTTGGCGCCCTGCCGGATGAGGGCGTGGCAGCCGCGCGACTGCGGCGAGTGGATCGAGCCCGGGATGGCGAAGACCTCCCGGCCCTGTTCCACCGCCAGGCGCGCGGTGATGAGCGAACCGGAGGCCAGCGCCGCCTCGACCACCAACGTGCCGCGCGACAGCCCGGCGATCAGCCGGTTGCGCCGCGGGAAGTTGGGCGTCAGCGGCGGCGTGCCGAGCGGGAACTCGCTGAGGATGATGCCGCGCCCGGCAATGCGGTGCGCCAGGTCGCGGTGCCGCGCGGGGTAGACGCGGTCCAGCCCGGTGCCGACCACCGCCACGGTGACGGGCGGCGCGGCCCCCGCCGCTTCCAGCGCGCCTTCGTGCGCGGCCCCCGCCGCTTCCAGCGCGCCTTCGTGCGCGGCCCCCGCCGCTTCCAGCGCGCCTTCGTGCGCGGCGCCGTCGATGCCCAGCGCCAGGCCCGACACCACGCACAGCCCGGCGCCGGCCAGCGCCCGCGCGAACAGGCGTGCGTCGATGGCGCCCTGCGGCGTCGGGTTGCGGCTGCCGACCACGGCCAGGGCCTGCGGCCCGAGGTCGCGCAAGCGCACGCCGCGCGCGCCCAGCGTGTACAGCAGCGGCGGCGGATCGGCGGTCTGCAGCAGGGCCTGGGGATAGTCGTCGTCGGCCAGCGTCAGGATGCGGCGCTCGGCGCCGTCCTCCGGCGTCTCTTCGAGCCAGCGCCATGCGGCGTCCAGCGCCGCATCGAAGCCCTCGGGCGGCTCGCGCAGGGCCCGGGCACGCGCCGCGCCGCACAACTGTTCCAGGGCCGGCTCGCCCTGGGCGAAGACGGTATCGGGCAGGCCGAAGGCCGCGAGCAGGCGCCGCGCCTGACCGTCGCCCACGCCGGGCGTGAGCGTCAGGCGCAGCCAGCCGGCCAGTTCATCGCGCTCCATCCCGCGCGACTGTAGCGGTGCCTACACCTTCTCAGGGATTGGCCAGCAGGTCGCCGGCGCGTGGCGTGTCGTTGATCTCGAGCACCAGCGCGTAGGACACGCGCGAGAAGGTGCGGAACACCATCAGCAGGCCGATGCGCTCGTTGGGCAGCTTGAGCGTCTCGCGGGTGCCGCTGGTCTTGTCGACGATGGTCTCGCCGTTCTTCAGGATGGCCAGCACGTGGCCGCTTTCCATGCCGTCGTTGCGGCCCTTGTTGATGGCCACCACCTGGTTCTGGCTGGCGTAGCTCACGGCGTTGCCGTAGACGGACACGATGCGCCCGCCTTCGATGGCCTGCGCGGGCGCGCGGGGCACGTAGCTGACCAGTTGGCGCGGCGGCTCGGGCAGCAGGCGGTCGCCGGCGCGGATCTCCTCGCGCGCCGACACCACGTCCACCGTGGCCGGCACGACGGCCGTGAGCTCCTTGCCGTCCTTCATCTGCGTCTCGGTGGACTCGCCGCGCTCCAGCCGGACCTTGCCCAGGTACTGGCCCTCGTAGCCGAGGATTTCGCCCGTGCCCGGGTCCTTCAGCGGCGTGGCGTTGCGGAACACGCGCAGCTGCTGGCTGGGGCCGGGCGGCATCGCCAGCGGCGCGTCCGGCTCGCCGCGGGCGTAGGCGCGGTCGCCGCGCGAGAGCAGCACGCGGTCCTCGTTGCCGGCCACGATGCGCGGCGCGCGCGAGAACACGCTCTCGTCGTCCACCACCTCCGGTTCGGTGAGGAAGGGCTCGATCAGCGAGGGGTTCAGCGTCGGCAGCGACAGGTCGGAGGCGGACTCGTAGCGCGTGCGCGGCGAGAGCTTGACCGTGCCGCCGCTGCCGCCCCGGCGCGTCGACAGGCGGGCGCGGCCGCCGGTCTTGTCGAGGTACAGCACCTGCCCCGGGTAGATGCGGTGCGGGTTGGCGATGTCCGAGAGGTTCATGCCCCACAACTCCGGCCAGCGCCAGGGGCTCCGCAGGTACATGCGCGAGATCGCCCACAGCGTGTCGCCGCGCCGCACCGTGTACTCGTCCGGCGCATTGGGCGCCAGCTCCGACAGCGGCACGCCCTGCTGCGCTGTCTGCTGGGCGATGGCCCGCTGCTGCGGCGTGATGGGGTAGTTCTGCGCGCCGGCCGGGCCCGCTGCGGCCGCGGCGAGGAGCGCGGCGGCCAGCGCGAGGGCGTTGGGATGCGGGCGAGGGCTGAGGCGGGTGTTCTTCATGGACGAATGGTTGCCCACCTTCGCAGCGCCATGCGCCTTGGGAGGTGAACAAATACTCACAATTTGCAACGAATTTTGCGCCCAAGCCCACCGCACGGCAACGGCAATCGCGTCACTTCGGGGCGCCGGGTTGCGGAAATGACGAAAATAGCGACAACTTTTGCCCGATTCATGGCCCTGCGAACCATTCTGAGCTACCCCGACCCCCGCCTTCACACGGTCGCCAGGCCCGTGGCGGCGGTGGATGAGCGCGTCCGCACCCTGGTGGCGGACATGATCGAGACCATGTACCACGCCAACGGCATCGGCCTGGCGGCCACGCAGGTCGACGTGCACGAGCGGGTGGTGGTGATCGACGTCTCCGAGGAGCGCAACGAGCCCCTGGTGCTGATCAACGCCGAGATCACCTGGGCCAGCGACGAGACCGTGGTCAACGAGGAGGGCTGCCTGTCGGTGCCCGGCATCTACGACGGGGTGGAGCGCGCCACCGCCGTCCGGGTACGCGCCCTGGACGAGCACGGCGCCGAGCGCGAGATCGAGGCCGAGGGCCTGCTGGCCGTGTGCATCCAGCACGAGCTGGACCACCTGCGCGGCAAGGTCTTCGTCGAGTACCTGTCGCCGCTCAAGCGCAACCGCATCAAGACCAAGCTGCTCAAGCAGCAGCGCGAGGACCAGCGCGCCGAGCCCGGCGAAAGGCGGCGCGCATGAGGGGCCTCTTCCTGGCCACCGCGGCGCTGGCGGCGGGCCTGCTGGCCGGCTGCGCCAGCGAGCCCACCCGCCTGCCCCTGGGCGTGAGCCGCGCCGAGGCCCTGCAGCGCCTGGGTGCGCCCACTGCCACTTACCCCCTGGCAGGCGGCGGCGAGCGCCTGCAGTACTCGCGCCAGCCGGCCGGCTTCGACGTGAACAACGTCGACCTCGATGCCACGGGCAGGGTCGTGGCTGTCTCGTCGGTCATGAGCGATGCCTGGTTCGACCGCGAGATCCGCGTGGACGCATGGCGCGTGCCCGACGTGCTGCGCACCTTTGGGCCGCCCGAGCAGGTCACCCGCGTCTTCTCCTTCCAGGGCGACGTCTGGCAGTGGCGCTACCTGCAGCTCAATTCGCCGCGCCTGCTCTTCATCTACATCGACCCGCAGGGCGTGGTGCGCCGCTACCACACGGGGGACGACCTGCGCTTCGTGCCGCCGTCGCCCGGCCGCAACTGAAAGGCCCCGTGAGGATCGTCTTCGCGGGCACGCCCGAGTTCGCGCGCGTCGCCCTGGCGACGCTGGACGCCGCCGGCTTCGACATCGCCCTGGTGCTCACCCAGCCCGACCGGCCCGCCGGCCGAGGCATGAAGCTGCAGCCCTCGCCGGTCAAGGCACTGGCGCTGGAACGCGGCTGGCCCGTCGCGCAGCCGCGCAGCCTGCGTCTGGACGGCAAGTACCCCGATGACGCCGCCGCCGCCCGCGCCGCCCTGGAGGCCGCCGGCGCCGACGCCATGGTGGTCGCTGCCTACGGCCTGATCCTGCCGCAGTGGGTGCTGGACCTGCCACGGCTCGGGTGCCTCAATATCCACGCCAGCCTGCTGCCCCGCTGGCGCGGCGCGGCACCCATCCACCGTGCCATCGAGGCCGGCGATGCGACCACGGGCGTGACCATCATGCAGATGGACGCCGGCCTGGACACCGGCGGCATGCTGCTGGCCGAGGCGCTGGACATCGGCGACGACAGCACCGCCCGCCTGCACGACCGGCTGGCCGCGCTGGGCGGCCGGCTCGTCGTCCAGGCCCTGCGCGACGCCGAAGCCGGGCGCCTGCGGCCCGTGCCCCAGCCTGCCGAAGGCGTGACCTACGCCGCCAAGGTCGAGAAGGCCGAGGCGCGCATCGACTGGGCGCAGGACGGCGGCGCCATCGTGCGCCGCATCCGCGCTTTCGACCCCTTCCCCGGCGCCAGCACCGAACTGGACGGCGAGGTGCTCAAGCTCTGGGCCGCCAGCGCGCGCGCCGCCGCGGTGGAGGAGCGCCCCGGCACCGTGCTGGCCGCCGGGCCGGCCGGCATCGAGGTGGCGGCCGGCGGCGGCGTGGTCACCCTCACCGAACTGCAGCGCGCCGGCGGCCGGCGCCTGGGCGCGGCGGACTTCCTGCGAGGCTTCGACGTCAAGCCGGGCCAGGTGTTCGGCTGATGTTCCTTTCCTCCGCCATCCGCCGGCGGCCGGCCTTCCGCGAGGGCTGGCGCACCATGGCGCCGGTGGCCCTGGGCATCGGCGCCTGGGGGCTGATGACCGGCGTGGCGATGCTCAAGTCGGGCCTGAGCGTCTTCGAGTCCGTCGCGATGACGCTGCTGGTGTACGCGGGCAGTTCGCAGCTTGCCGCGCTGCCGCTGCTGGTCGCCGGCGCGCCGGCCTGGGTCATCCTGGCCACCGGCTTCTGCGTCAACCTGCGCTTCGTCGTGTTCAGCCTGCACCTGCGGCCCTACCTGCTGCACATGCCGCGCTGGCGGCGCCTGCTGCACGGCTACCTGACGGCCGACCTGAGCTACGTGATGTTCACCCGGCGCTTTCCGCGGCCCGCCGATACGCCCGCCGGGCTCGACGCGCAGGAGGCCTACCTCACCGGCGGCTACGCCGTCACCTGGCTCGCCTGGATGCTGCTCAGCCTCACCGGCATCGCACTGGCGAACTTCATTCCCACCCACTGGGGGCTGGGCTTCGCCGGCGTGCTCAGCCTGGTGGCGATCGTCTGCTCGATGGCCACCACGCGGCTGCGCATCCTGGCTGTGCTGGTGGCCGCGGCCACCGCGGTGGCCGCCTACGCGCTGCCGCTGAAGCTCAACATCGTGGTGGCGATCGGCGCGGCGGTGCTGCTGTGCTTCTGGCTGGAGAAGCGGCTCGGGCTGGATCCGGCGCAGGAGGACGAGGTATGACGGCGGAGCAGACCGACGCCTGGACGCTCCTGGTCATCGTCGGCCTGGCCGGCGTGACGGTGCTCACGCGCTGCTTCTTCTTCATCCTCGACCGGCCCTGGACGCTGCCGGACTGGGCCCACCGGGCGCTGCACTATGCGCCCGGAGCCGCGCTGGCGGCGGTGATCGCGCCCGAGATCCTGATGACGGGCGGCCACTTCATCGATACCTGGCGCGACGCGCGGCTGTACGCCGCGGCTGTCGGCGTCGCCTGGTACTTCTGGCGCGGCGGCGTGCTGGGCACCATGCTCGCCGGCATGGCGGTGTACCTGCCGCTGCACCTCGCGCTGGGCTGGTAGCGGCCGGGCCGAACGCGGCCGGCGCGGGTCCGGCATTCAGTGGCCGGCGTCGCCGGCAGCGGACAGGGACGGTACGGGCAGTGCGTGGAGGGCGTCGGCCAGTGCCTGGCGGCATCGTGCCTCGTCGCCGAGCTGCTCGAACAGCAGCAGCGCCAGGCGGGCCAGCAAGAGCGACTCGCGCTCGGCGCCGGCCTCGCTGACGGCGCGGGCGCACTCGGCGTACAGGCGGTCGCGTGCCTCGGGGGCGAGGGTGGCGGTCATGCGGTCTCCTTGACTTTGACGGTGTGCACCGAGGCGCGCTGCAGCGCGGCGGCGATCTGCGCCGCCGAAGGGGCGCGCCAGCGCGCGGCCACATGGCCATCCGGGCGCAGCAGGTAGACCGCGCCGCCCGGCTCGGCGCCCAGGGCGCGCAGCACCTCGGCATCGGCCTGCGCGTCCGCGCCTTCATCGCCGCCGATGCGCACCACCCGCAGCACCGGCGGCAGGCCCGCTCCGGGCAGGCGTGCCTCGCCCAGCACCAGCAGCGTGAAGCACGGCCCGATCCAGTCCGTCAGGTGACCCCGGCGCAGCGGCTGGTCGGCCATCACCTCGCCGGGCACCGGGCCAGCCGGCAGATCGTCGCCGGGGCTGGACAGGGGCGAGTCGGCGTAGCACACCGCCTGCGTCTGCCGCGGATTGACCAACTGCGCGATGCCGCGGTGCTTCTCGGCCAGCGACAGCGCCGCCTCGCGCAGCAGGTCGAAGCCGCGCGAGGGCGGCGACATGAACTCCGTGCTGCGCATCGCGTTCTCGGCGTTGACGTGGAAGGCGGCGATGCGCTCGGCCGAGTAGCTGTCCAGCAGCGCGGCATCGGACTCGCCCTTGGCCACGGCCGCCAGCTTCCAGGCCAGGTTGTCCGCGTCGTCGAAGCCGGAGTTCAGCCCGCGCACGCCGAAGATCGGCATGGCGTGCGCCGCGTTGCCGGCGAACAGGATGCGCCCGTGCCGGTAGTCGGCCAGGGTCATCGCGCCGGCGCGGTACACCGAGGTCCACACCGGCTTCCAGGGCAGGTGGCCCTCGCCGATGGCGTCCAGGTGGCGCTGCACGAATTCGCGCACCGCCTCGGGGGTGAGCGCCTGCTCGGTGCTCTGGCCGGGGCGAAGCTGGTAGTCGATGCGCCAGATGTCGTCCGGCTGGGGGTGCATCAGCACGGTGGAGCCGGGGTTCCAGGGCGGGTCGAACCAGGCGCGGCGCTCGGTGCGGTGGCGGCTGGGCAGCTCGATGTCGATGATCACGTAGCGGCCCTCGTAGGCCGCGCCCTCCAGGGCCAGGCCGAGCGACCTGCGCACGAAGCTCTGGCCGCCGTCGCAGGCGGCCAGCCAGCCGGCGTGCAGGGTGTAGGTGCCCAGCGCGTTGCGCGCCTGCAGGGTCACGCCGCCTTCGTCCTGCGAGAAGCCGCTCAGCTCGGTGCCCCAGCGGATGTCGATCAGGCCCGGCTGCGCGGTGTTGCGCCTTTCGATCTCGTCCAGCAGGTACTGCTCGATGTAGTACTGCTCCAGGTTGATCATCGGCGGCAGCTTCTCGCCCGGGTGCGTGGGCATCTCGAAGCGGAACACCTCGGTGGTCTTGTAGAAGCTGGTGCCGGAAGTCCAGGGCAGGCCTTTGGCCATGAAGGCATGCAGCGCACCCAGGCGCTCCACGATCTCCAGGCTGCGGCGCGAGATGCAGATCGCGCGGCTGCCCACGCACACCGTGTCGTCCGCCTCCAGGACCACGCTGGGCACGCCGTGGTTGGCCAGGCCCAGCGCCAGCGCCATGCCTACCGGGCCGCCGCCGGCGATCGCCACTGCGTGGCGCTGCGTCTCCGTGCCGTCCTGCAGCGCGGGCAGGCGTGGCGCGAAGCGCGTGTAGTGGAAGGGGCCCACCGGCGGCGGCAAGGCGTCCGTGGCGGCGGGAGGGACCGGGCCGCCGGTGGCATCGGCGCCGCGGGCGCCGGGGACCGCGGCCGGGGTGGCTGCGCTCGTCATCGTCTGTCTCCTTCAAGAGCGGATGCGGGGAATTGTCCTGATGCGCCGCGAGCCAGGGTGTCGTAACTTCTTATGAAGTGTTGACCCTGATCCAACCCCGGATGCCCGCATGAGGCGCTGGCGCATCCGTCCCTCCGCCCAGCCGCTGGCGCCGCGCCTGGTCAGCGGCGTGCTGGCGGGCGTCGGCACGCCCGAGTTGGCGGCGCGCTACCTGGCGGCGATGCAGCAGCAGTTGCCCGTCACCTTCTGTACCGTGTTCGCCGTCGGCGCGCACGGCCGGCTGGAGACCGTCTCCGCCGCCAGCACCTACGGCCAGACGGCCGAGCGCACTGCAGAGCGCTACGTGGCCCGCCGCTTCGACCGGCTCGATCCGCACATGGCCTGGCTGGCCACGCGCCAGCGCCCGGCGCGCATGCAGCTCTGGCTGGGCCACCACCGCGGCGACGAACTGGCCGACGCCGACTACCGCGCCGCCTGTTATGGCGACGTGGGCATCCGCGAGCGCGCCTCGGTGCTGATGCTGCTGCCCACCGGCCAGCGCGCGGCCGTGAGCTTCTACCGCAGTCTGGCGCAGCCCGAGTTCGATGCCGGCGACTTCGCGCTGCTGGAGGCGCATGCCGGCCTGCTGGCCGACGCCACCGCCGCGCACGGCCGCATCGCCCTGGCCACCGGCGCCACCGTGGAGCCCGGCTTCGCCGCGCGCCTGCTGGCCCTGAGCCTGCGCGAGCGCGAGGTCATCGCCCACCTGCGCGAGGGCCGCACCGCCAAGGAGG
Organism: Xenophilus azovorans DSM 13620; assembly: GCF_000745855.1. Lineage (GTDB taxonomy): Bacteria > Pseudomonadota > Gammaproteobacteria > Burkholderiales > Burkholderiaceae_C > Xenophilus > Xenophilus azovorans. The sequence continues at coordinate 105,664 of NZ_JQKD01000006.1, read as the reverse complement.
CCGCCCGCGCGCTGGGGCTGGAACTGAGCACCGTGCGCACCCATCAGTACCGGGCGTTCCGGCGGCTGGGGATCCGGACGGTGAAGGAACTGCTGCGGGGTGCCGTAGCCTAGTGTGCTGTCCCGCAAATACCTGCACATGAAGTCGCGTCTTCGCGTCCAGGGCGGCGTTGCAAATCCTCGCGATAGCTTCGGCTATCGCTGCGGTTTGTGCCTTGCCCTGCACACGAATCCATCGATTTCATTTTGTGCAGCTATTTACGGGACAGCACACTGGGCGGACCGCTGCGTCAAGCCGAGCATCGACGTCACGTGGCGCTGGTGCAGCTCGAACACTTGCGTCATCTTGTCCAGCACCGTGCGTTCGGCGTCCGTGGGTGCATCGTGTGCATCGATCTGCGTGCGCACCTTGTCCCACGCGGGGAGCAAGGCCAGCGCCAGCGCCTGCAACTCCTTCAGCGTTTCTTTCGCCGCAAAGCCGCAATCCTGGCAAAAGCCCTCCCAGGAGTGCATGCCCACCGCGTCGAAGCTGTCCTCGTCGCCGATGAACAGGGCCAGTCCCGTGTCGCCATAGGCGCGTACACAGACCAGATCGTAGAAGGGCGCGAGCCTGAATCCCGGCCGGCCGCCGTCGATCAGCACCGACAGGTTCTTCGCGTGCGCGTCTGCATTGCCGATCAGGTAGTTGAACATCACCCAGCGCTGAAAGGCGAGCATGTCCTTTCCTCGCACGCCCAGCGCGCGCAGGGCCTGCACGAGCTTCGGCAGGCTCACCAGCCCCCCGCTGCGCTCGTATTTCCAGTGCGGACCGTGGCCCAGGAGCTGGCAGCCGTCGATCTGGTGCAGGCTCACGATGTCGCCATGGGCGGGAACCTCGCGGTCGTAGCGCTCGACCACATAGGCCGCCTCCGGCACGCGCAGCAGCCACACCCTGGGCACGGGCAGCTTGAGCGAACGCGCCAGCTTCATGCAGGCGTATTCGTTGATGACGCTGGGCGCGTAGCGTGCCTGGCGGATGTCGGGCTTGAGGATGTGCGTGGTGGGCGACGGCCCCAGGCTGTCCCACAACCGGTTCGTCTTCGCGTCGAAGCGCAGGCCGATCTTGTCCTGTGCGCCGGCCAGCGACATCGTGGTGTGCGTGTTGGCCACCAGCAGCGGCACCTGCTCGCGGGCGCCGATGCGCTGGCTCAGCGTGTCGTGCGGCAGGGGCGCGTAGGCCTGCTGCTGCGTGCGCACCTCGTCCTCGGGCAGCAGGCTCAGCACGCCGGGCAATTCCTTGCCCAGCACGCCCAGCACCTCGAATGGCGAGGGATTGCGCAGGTGGACGGCGGCCAGCACGTCTTCCAGCGCCTGGCCCTCGGGCAGCAGGTTCTCGAAGAAGTTGCGCACCGGAGCGCCCCTGAAGCGCTGCGGCCCCAGGGCGAACTGCGGCGCCAGCACGTAGCCCCCTGGCTGCTGGAGCCATTGGCCGTCGTACTCGAAATAGAACTCGCCGGCCTCGTGTCCGAACCAGCCCATCGGCCGCGCATTGGCCCACACGCGCAGGCGGGTCATGCGGGCCCCGGTCCTTCACGCTCGGACGCTGTTGGCAGCGTCGGCGTTTCGTCCGACCAGCCATGCGTCTCCAGGCTCAGGCCCAGCCCGCGCATCAGCAGCAGCAGCTTGCCGAGGGAGCAGCGTGCCGGGTCGCTTTCGGCATCGCGGATGAAGGACGTGCTTACGTTGCATACGGCCGCGGCCTGTTCGCGCGACAGTCTCTGGTGTTTGCGTTCGGCCTGAAGCCGCCTGGCCAGTGCGGGCAGCGTCTCGGATGCGATGTTCATGAAAATGTCCTGAGCGGAACATTTTCAATGAGCAAGGACGCAAAGTCGACTGAAAACGTTCTCTTGGGAGCAAATTTTCGGCTGCGCATTGTCAGTTGAAAATTTTGTCCTTAAGAGAGCAATATCTATCGAAGCGGCAAGCGTAGTCGGATATTTGTTCCTGAGAGAGCAAATATCTACACCCAAAGAAGTCCGATGAAATCTGCTCAGTCTTCGAGCGCCTCATCGTCGGCACGCCCGTTCGGCGTCGCGTGCTCCGCCGCCTGGCGGCGCCCGCCCGGCGGCACCACCTCCTGCTCGATCGCCCCGAACAGCGACCGGCCGTCCAGCCCCTTCATCTCGATGCGGATGGTGTCGCCGAACTTCATGAACTCGGTCTTCGGCTCGCCGTCGAGGATGGTTTCCATGCTGCGCTTCTCGGCGATGCACGCGTAGCCCTTGGGCCATTCCATGCGGCCGTTCTTCTCCACGCCGGGGTTGCTCACCGTGCCGCTGCCGACGATGCTGCCGGCGCGCACGTTGCGCGTCTTCGCGATGTGGGCGATGAGCTGGCCGAAGTGGAAGCTCATGTCGGGGCCGGCGTCGGTGAGGCCGACCTTGCGGCCGTTCCAGGTGCTCTGCAGCGCCAGGTGCACCCGGCCCTGCTCCCACGCCGGGCCCAGCTCGTCCAGCGTCACGGCCACCGGGCTGAAGGCGGTGGCGGGCTTGCTCTGGAAGAAGCCGAAGCCCTTCGCCAGCTCGGCCGGGATCAGGTGGCGCAGGCTCACGTCGTTGGCCAGCATCACCAGCCGGACGGCGTCCAGCGCCTCGTCGGGGCCGGTGCCCATCTTCACGTCGCCGGTGACGACGGCGATCTCGGCCTCGAAGTCGATGCCCATCGCCTCGCTCGGCACCACGATGTCGTCGCAGGGGCCGAGGAAGTCGTCGCTGCCGCCCTGGTACATCAGCGGGTCGGTGTAGAAGGAGGCGGGCACCTCGGCGCCGCGCGCCTTGCGCACCAGCTCCACGTGGTTCAGGTAGGCCGAGCCGTCGGCCCACTGGTAGGCGCGCGGCAGCGGCGCCATGCACTGCGCCGGGTCGAAGGGGAAGGCGTGGCGCGCGCGGCCGTGGTTGAGCTGCGTGGACAGGTCCTCCAGTTGTGGAGCCAGAAAGCCCCAGTCGTCCAGCACCTGCTGCAGCCGGTGGGCGATGCCGGTGGCGTAGTGGGCGTGCGAGAGATCGCGCGAGACGACGACCAGCTGGCCGTCGCGCGAGCCGTCCTTGAGGGTGGCGAGTTTCATGGGAGGGCCGGGCGCCCGCGACGGCGCCATGACTAAACTGGTTGGGCGGCCGGCAGTGTAGCGAGCGCCATGGATGCCACCTTTCCCCCCTTTCACGCGGCGCCGCGCCGGCCCTGGCGGGCGCTCGCGTTGTTGACGCTGACCGTGGCGCTGGTGCACGTCGGCGTGCTCGGCCTGGCGCCGCTGGGCAACGAGCCCGAGGCGCTGCCGCTGACGCAGCATTTCAGCACCCGCACGATCGTGATCGCGCCGCCGGCGCCGGCCCCTGCGCCCGCCGCCGCGCCGCCCGCGCAGGCGGCACCGGCAGCGGCGGCCCCGAAGCGGCCCTCCGCCCAGTTGCGCAAGGCGCCACGGCCCCGTCCGCCGCCCGAAGCCGCGCCGGCGCCCGAGCCGCCACCCGTATTGGCTGGAGACACGGACACCGAGGCGACCGCGCCGCCGCCGGCCGAAACCGCACCCTCTCCAGCAGAACCGGCGCCCGCCGAGGCCGGGCAGGGCGAAGGCAGTGACGCCCCGGCCGCGGCGCCGGGCCAGGGCGAGGCGTCCGGCGCGGGGGCCGCCGGCGGCACCCCCGGCGCCACCCGGGCGCTCCAGGTGCCGGGCTCCGTCACCCTGGACTTCGCCGTCACCGGCCAGCAGGGCCCGCAGCCCCTGTCGGGCGTGTTCGGCGAGCTGGTGTGGCTGCAGGACGGCGGCCAGTACAACGCCCGCCTGTCGCTGAAGATGCTGTTCCGCACCCTGCGCGCACAAACCAGCGTGGGCCGCGTCGGGCCGGACGGCATCGAGCCCCTGCGCTTCTCCGACCGGCGCAAGAGCGAGGTGGCGACGCACTTCGTGCGCGAGGGGCCGGGCGCCGGCGAGATCGTCTTCAGCAGCAGCAACCAGCGCGTGCCCCTGGCACCCGGCGCGCAGGACCGCCTCTCGGTCGTGATGCAGATCGTCGCCCTGCTGGCCGGCGATCCGGCCGCCTACCCGGCGGGCAGCCGCATCGCCATGCAGACGGCCGGCCCGCGCGATGCGGAGACCTGGACCTTCACCGTCGACGGCGACGAGGCCCTGGACATGCCGGCCGGCCACTACCAGACGCGCAAGCTCACCCGCCTGCCGCGCAAGGAGATGGACCAGAAGATCGAACTCTGGCTCGCGCCCGAGATCGGATGGTTGCCCGTGCGCATCCGGCAGACGCAGCCCAACGGCGATTCCGCTGACATGCAACTGCGCGGCGTGGGCGCGCCGCGGCCCGCTGAATGACATCCGGCAGGCCGCCGCGGGAACACCGTCACGCCACGGTCGTACGCGGCGCGGCCGTTGCGCCTACAACACGTCGGCGCCTCTTGAAACTGGCGCGTTGATTGCTAAATGCCGAACATGTCCCTCATCGACACCCTGAAGCACCCCGCCATGCGCATGCTCTACGACTCCGAGGCCTTTGCCGTCGTCCACGTGCAGCCCAACGCGGACGACGCCCCCGTGGCGCCGCACGTGCCGGCCCTGGCGCGCGACGGGTTCGAGATCGTCGACAAGCGCTCCGGCAAGGAGGTGTACCTCGACGGCTCCTGGGCCGAGCTGTTCCAGCAGCAGATCGCCGCCTGGCAGCTCAACACCCCGACGCAGGAAGAGGTGGAGGACACGCTGGAAGGCTATGCCGAGCTGGCCCAGACCCCGGTGGTGATGCACTGAGCGGCCCGCCTCCCGGTTCGACGAGCCCCGCCCTGCGCGGGGCTTTTTGTTGGGCGCGCGACGAATGAAAGTATTTGCTTACTTTCAGAATGAATCCGTGTGGCCGTACAGCCACCCGTACAGCGGCCCCGTCAGCACCAGCACCGCCACCAGCCGGCACACCTGGAAGGCAGTGACCACCGGCACGCCGAGCTGCAGCACCTTGGCCGTGATCGACATCTCCGCGATGCCGCCCGGCGAGGTGCCCAGCACCATCGTCGCCCAGTGCAGCCCGGTGGCGCGCGCCAGCAGCACCGCGAAGCCGCCGCACAGCACGACCATGACCACCGTGCCCCCGGCCGTTGCGGCCAGCCAGCGCGGCGCCGTGTGCAGGAACTCGCGCGAGAAGCGCACGCCCAGGCTCACCGCGATGACGAGCTGTGCCGCGTTCGACAACCACAGGGGCACCGCCGACAGCGTGTGCCCGCCGAGCGTGAAGCCCATCGCCACCAGCAGCGGCCCGATGAACCAGGGATTGGTGCGCCGCAGCGCCTGCATCGCCAGCGCCCCGGCGGCCGTGCAGGCGGCCAGCACCGCCAGGCCGCCCCAGTGCACCTCGCGCGAGGCGGGCGGCAGGTTGTCCAGCCCGTGCAGGCCGCTCCACTGCATGGCGAAGGGGATGCCCACCGTCACCACCACCAGCCGCACGCTGTGGGCGGCGGCGACCAAGTCGGTGCGGGCGCCGGCGCGCTCGGCCATCAGCGTCATCTCCGAGGCGCCGCCGATGGCACCGGCGAAGTAGCTGGTGGCGCGCATCGCCGGCGCGGGCACGTGCGGCATCCGGTGCGCGTGCAGCCGCTGCAGCGCCAGGCCGAAGCCCCAGCCCAGCGCCAGCGCCCAGGCGATGGCCAGCGCGATGGCCCACCACAGCCCCGCCACCAGCGCGCCTACCTGCGGCGTGAAGTACAGGCCGAGCGCCGCGCCGATCACCCACTGCCCCGCGTTGCGCAGCGGCACGGCGCTGGCCGTCGGCAGCCCCGCGATGGACGCCAGCGACACCGCCAGCAGCGGCCCGATCATCCAGGGCAGCGGCGCGTGCAGCACCAGGCACAGCCCGGCGGCGGCCAGGGCCAGCGCCAGGGTGGCGGCGGTGCGAAGCAGGTAGCGCGGGGAGAAGAAGAACAACGACAACGAGAAGAGGCGGCGGACGGCAGCCGTGCGGCAGCGTGGCCGGCATAGTATGGCGCGATGGCTGCACTGACCCTGTCCCTGCGCGCATCGCGCCGGCCCGCCGGCGCGATGCTGGCGGCGATCGCCCTGCTGCTGGCCGGCTGCGCGGCCGGCCAGCGGGCCTCCGACCCCGACGCCCCCGTGCCCGAGCGCATCGAGGCCCTGCTGCCGGCCGACGTGCTGGTGCTCGGCGAGCAGCACGATGCGCCCGAGCACCATGCCCTGGAGCGCGAGGCGGTCGAGGCGCTGGCCGCGCGCGGCCGGCTCGCCGCGCTGGCGCTGGAGATGGCCGAGTCGGGCCGCAGCACCGCCCGGCTGCCGGCCGCCGCCACCGAGGCGCAGGCGCGCGCCGCGCTCGGCTGGGACGCGAAGGCCTGGCCCTGGGACGACTACGGCCCCGTCGTCATGGCAGCCGTGCGCGCCGGCGTGCCGGTGCTCGGCGCCAACCTGCCGCGCGAGCGCATGAAGGCCGCGATGGCCGACGTCTCGCTCGACGCACAGCTGAGCCCCGAGGCCCTGGCCGCCCAGCGCGCCGCCGTGCGCGACGGCCACTGCGGGCTGCTGCCCGCAGCGCAGATCGAGCCCATGACGCGCATCCAGATCGCCCGCGACCGCGCCATGGCGCAGACGCTGATCAAGGCGCTGGAGCCGCGCGCGCCGGGCCGCACCGTGCTGCTCGTCACCGGCGCCGGCCACGCCGAGCGTGCCCTGGGTGTGCCGCAGCACCTGCCCACCGACCTGGTGGTGCGCACCGTGCGCCTGGCCGCCGGCGGTGGCGATGCCCCGGGCTTCGACGCCACATGGCCCACGCCCGCGCTGCCGGCCAGGGACTATTGCGCCGGCGTCCGGCCCAAAGGCTGAGCGGCCGCGTGCGGATGGGGCGGCACCGATAATCCCGCCCCTCATGAGCGTTTACATCCTCACCCTCTCCTGCCCGGACCGCGTGGGCATCGTGCATGCCGTCTCGGGCTTCCTGCTCGAGCGCGGCGGCAACATCGAAGAGGCCGCCCAGTACAACGACCACGGCACGGGCCTGTTCTTCATGCGCGTGCGCTTCGCCTGCGAGCGTGTGCCCGAGGCGCAACTGCGCACCGACCTCGGCGGCCTGGCCGAAGGCTTCGGCATGGCGTGGAAGCTGCACGCCGCCGAGCAGCCGATGAAGACCGTCATCCTCGTCAGCAGGGAGGGCCACTGCCTGAACGACCTGCTGTTCCGCTGGAAGAGCGGTCTGCTGCCGGTCCACATCGCCGCCATCATCAGCAACCACCGCGACTTCTACCAGCTCGCCGCCAGCTACAACGTGCCCTTCCACCACATCCCGGTGACGGCCGCCACCAAGGCCCAGGCCGAGGCGCGGCAGCTCGAGGTGATCGAGGCCGAGGGCGCGCAGCTCGTGGTGCTGGCGCGCTACATGCAGATCCTGTCGAACGAGCTGTGCGGCCAACTGCAGGGCCGCGCCATCAACATCCACCACTCCTTCCTGCCCAGCTTCAAGGGCGCCAAGCCCTACTACCAGGCGCACGACCGCGGCGTGAAGCTGATCGGCGCCACTGCCCACTACGTGACGGCCGACCTCGACGAGGGCCCCATCATCGAGCAGGACGTGGCCCGCGCCGACCACACCGACACGGTGGAGGATCTCACGGCGCGTGGGCGCGACACCGAGAGCCTGGTGCTCGCGCGCGCCGTCAAGTGGCACAGCGAGCACCGCGTGCTGCTCAACGGCCACCGTACCGTCGTCTTCCGCTGAAATGTTCCCACCCCCAGTCTCCGCGGACTTCGTTCCGCTCCGCCAACCCCCTCAAGGGGGCACATCCTGCGGCCCGGCAAAGCCGGTTCCGCGGATGTTCCCGCATGGCCTGCTCCGCGGCCTTCGGTGCGGCGGCGTTTCGTGTGCGCAGGGCGCGCCTTCCTGCGAGGCGATGAGTCCATGAATGGCCTGCGCGGCCTGGCCTGGCTGCTGGTCTTCCAGTCGGCCGGCGAGCTGATCTCGCGGGCGCTCGCGCTGCCGCTGCCCGGGCCGGTGCTGGGGCTGGTGTTCGTGCTCGTCGCCCTGCGCTGGCCGGTGGTGCGCGAGCCGGTGAGCGAATGCGCGCATTTCCTGCTCACGCACCTGTCGCTGCTGTTCGTGCCGGTGGGCGTGGGCGTGATGACGCACCTGGCACTGCTCACGCAGTACGGGCTGCGCATCCTGGTCGTCATCGCCCTGTCGACCTGGATCGGCCTGGCGGTCACGGCGCTGGTGCTGTACGGCTGGCCGCGCCGCGGGGAGGCCCGCTGATGCCGCGCTTCGTCGAGCTGTGGGTCTACCTCTCGGCCACGCCGCTGTTCGGTCTGACGGCCACGCTGGTGGTCTACCTGCTGGCGCAGGCCGCGTATGCGCGGCTGGGCAGCCCGCCCTGGGCCAACCCGGTCATGTGGTCGGTGGTGGCCCTGGCCTGCCTGCTCACCGCCACCGGGGTGGACTACCCGAGCTACTTCGCCGGCGCGCAGTTCATCCACTTCCTGCTCGGGCCGGCGGTGGTGGCGCTGGCCTGGCCGCTGTGGCTGCGCCGCGCCGAACTGCGGGCGCGCGGCATGCGGGTGATGCTGGCGGCGCTGCTCGGCGGCGGCGCGGCGGCCGCGTCGGCCGTGGGCCTGGCCTGGGCCTTCGGCCTGCCGCCCGAGGTGGTGCTGTCGATGGCGCCCAAGTCCGTCACCGCGCCGGTGGCCATGGGCATCGCCGAGAAGATCGGCGGCGTGCCGGCGCTGTCGGCGGTGTTCGCGGTCATCACCGGCATGGTGGGCGCGCTGACCGGCAAGTACCTGTTCGACCTGCTGCGCGTGCCGGCCGCCGGCGAGGGCTGGACGGCGCGCGGCTTCGCGCTGGGCACCGCCTCGCACGGCATCGGCGCGGCGCGGGCGCTGCAGGTCAACGCCGACGCGGGCGCCTACGCCGGGCTGGCGCTGGGGCTGCAGGTGGTGCTGGCGGCGCTGCTGATGCCCCTGGTGTTCCGGCTGCTCTGAGCGGCCGCGCCGCGGCGGCGCTCCTACAATCGGCGCGCTTTTTCGTTCAGCAAGCCGTGCGTCCTGCGGGGACAGCGCTGCCAGCCAGCCCTGTCCCCTTCTTCCTCGCAGGAGCACCCCATGCCTTCATCTCCAAGGCGGTGGGCCGGCGCGTCGCCGACCCCCCTGGCGCTGGCCGCCGCCGTCCTCGTCCTTCTGTACGGCAGCGCCCGCGCGCAGGACGCCGCTTCCGGCGCCTCCACCAAGGACCTCGATGCCGTCACCGTCGAGGGCGCGCGCGAAAGCGCCTCCACCCGGCTGCCGCTCACCGCCAAGGAGACGCCGCAGTCCGTCAGCACCGTCGACCGCGAGCAGATCGAGCGCCAGACGCTGACCAGCATCGACTCGGTGATGCGCAACGTGACCGGCGTGGCGGTGAGCTTCTACGACACGCAGCGCCCGCTGTACTACGCGCGCGGCTTCCAGATCACCGACTTCCAGATCGACGGGCTGCCCAGCTACAGCGCCAACACCAACCAGGAGTTCGACACCGCGCTGTACGAGCGCATCGACATCGTGCGCGGCGCCAACGGCATCCTGACCGGCGTGGGCACGCCCTCGGCCACCGTCAACCTGATCCGCAAGCGGCCGCAGCGCACCTTCGGCGGCTCGGTGGCGCTGACGGCCGGCTCGTGGGACTTCTTCCGCGCCGAGGCCGACCTGAACGTGCCGCTCAACGCCGACGGCAGCGTGCGCAGCCGCTTCGTCATCGCGCCGCAGAAGAAGGACAGCTTCCGCGACCGCTATTCGGAGGACAAGCTGGCCCTGCTGGCCGCGGTGGAGGCCGACCTCGGCGCGCACACCATCGTCTCGCTGGGCTTCCAGCGCCAGCGCAACGACCCCAAGGCGCCCATCTGGGGCACCATCCCGCGCTTTGCCAGCGACGGCGGCACGATCGACCTGCCCACCTCGACCAGCTTCTCGCCCTCGTGGACGCGATGGAAGCGCGAGTCCGAGACGCTCTACGCCACGCTGGAGCACCAGTTCAACGAGGACTGGAGCCTCAAGGCCAGCCTCGCGCGCACCGAGGGCGAGACCTTCAGCCTGCGCACCTACGGCTACGGGCGCACCACCGCCACGCCCCTCTTCATCAACCGCTACACCGGCGCCGGCGCCACGATCTACGCCGGCCTGGGCGGCGGCAGCGAGACGCAGACCGCGCTGGACACCTACGTCTCGGGCAAGCTGCCGCTGTTCGGCCGCAAGCACGACCTGGTGCTGGGCGTGAGCACCTCGCGCACCGAGGGCCGCACCGACGGCTACACCTCGGTGGCGCGCTGGAACTACGTCATCCCCAACATCTACACCTGGGACGGCTACGCGCCGCCGCCGATGTACGCCAAGACCGGCGCGTGGACCATGCAGACCACCCGGCAGATCGGCCTGTACGCCTCGGCCCGCTGGCGCCTGACGGACGCGCTGTCGCTGCTGACCGGCGTGCGCCTGACCAACTGGAGCCGCCAGACCGACGCCTTCAACACCGCCGGCCTGTACACCGGCACCACCGGCGTGCAGCGCGTGCACCGCAAGGCCACGCCCTTCGTCGGGCTGGTCTACGACATCACGCCCGAGCTGAGCGCCTATGCCAGCTACGGCCGCATCTTCAACCCGCAGAACTACAAGGACGTGAACAACCAGCCGCTGCCGCCGGTGCAGGGCAGCAACGCGGAGCTGGGGCTGAAGGGCCAGTTCCTCGACGGCCGGCTGAACGGCAGCTTCGCGCTGTACGAGACCAAGCAGGACAACTTCGGCGTGCGCGACAGCAGCGTGCCGCCGGGCACCCTGCCCGACGGCGGTTCCGCCTACCGCGCGGTGAGCGGCACGCGCTCCTACGGCTTCGAGGCCGAGCTGTCGGGCTACATCACGCCGCGCTGGCGCATCGGCGCGGGGCTGACGCGCACCAAGGTCGAGCGCAACGCCAGCGACCTGATCTACGCCAACTTTCCCGAGTACCTGATGCAGCTGTCCACCGACTACCAGTTCAGCGGCGCGCTGGCGCCGCTGTCGCTGGGCGGCAGCCTGCAGTGGCAGACCAAGATCGAGGGCTTCAACATCCCGCATCCGCTGCTCGGCACGGTGACGGTGACCGACCCGCCCTACGCGCTGCTGAACCTGCGCGCGACCTGGCGCTTCAACGACCGCCTGAGCGCCACGCTGGCGCTCAACAACGTCACCAACAAGAAGTACTGGGCCAACCTGGACTACGCCAACTACGGCGACCCGCGCAACGTCATGCTGACGGTGCGGGCGAAGTTCTGACCACCGCCGCACACGAAAAAAAAGCGCCTGCCCAGGACGGCAGGCGCTTTTTTCTTAGGGCCGTTCAGCCCGCGTCAGTTGCGGTACGGGTTGTCGGGCCGGCGGTCGTAGCGGTTCGGCACGCCGTCGCGGTCGCGGTCCCAGCGGCCGGAGCGGTATTCCCAGCGGCCGTTGCGCTCGCGCCATTCGGGCGCGCGGTAGGCGTAGCCGGGGCGGGCCTTGATCCAGGTGCCGCGCACCCACACGTGGCGGTGGCCGCGCGCCTCCCAGTGGCCCGGCGCCCACACGTAGCCGCGGCGCGGCGGCGGCACGCGCTCGAAGCGCGGCGGCGGAGGCGGGCCGATCTGCACGTTGATGACGGGCTGGGCCTGCGCGGCGGTCGGCAGCGCGAAGCCGCCGATCGACAGCAGCGCGGCAGCGCCGGCCGCGAGGGTGATCTTCGAGAGTGCCTTCTTCATGGTGTGATACCTCGGGAGGGATGAACGAGCCTTCATCGTGCCGGCCCGTTGTGAAGGCGCCGTCAACCCCGAGCGAAGCTTTGTGTAAGGCTGTATCGCGTGCGTGTGATGCACAGGTCAGCGCTCACTCTCGCAGTTCGGGCACGTCTGCCGCGGCGGCCATCGCGGCGAAGCCGGCTTCGCTGGGGTGCAGGTGGTCGCCGCTGTCGAAGGCGGGATGCAGCATCAGCGCATCCTCCTTCGCGCGCAGCGCGGCGTCGAAGTCGATCACCGCGTCCACGTCCTGGCGGCCGCGGATCCAGCGGTTGACGGCCTGGCGCGTGCGCTCGTTGTCTTCGCTCCAGTAGGGCGAGCCCTTGAAGGGCGGCAGCGTGCCCAGCAGCACCTTCACGCCCTGCGCGCGCGCTTCGCCCACCAGCCGCTGCAGCCCGGCCGTGATGGCATCGGGCGTGGCCACGTCCCACGGCGGCACCAGCCAGACCGGCCGCTCGCCGCCGGCGGTGCCCCAGCCGATGTCGTTGATGCCGATGAGCACGATCACGTGGGTCACGCCGCTCACCTGCAGCGCATCGTGCGCGAAGCGGGCCAGGCCGCGCGGCCCGGTGCCGTCGCGCAGCAGGCGGTTGCCCGACAGGCCGGCGTTGAGCACCACCACCGGCGGCGCCTCGCGCGCGCCGCGCAGGCGGGCGGCCAGCCGGGCCGGGTAGCTGGCGGCGGTGCTGTCCGCGGCGCTCGCGCCCTGCGTGATCGAGTCGCCGAAGGCCACCACCACCTTGGCCGGCTGCTGCGCGATGCGCACGTCGATGGCGGTGACGATGGGGTTCCACGGCAGGTCGACCGGCGCGGCCAGGCGCGAGTGCATCACCTGGTCGCCCGCGGCGGCCTGGCTGCTCGCGGGGCTGGTCGCGTGGCCGGTGCCGATCACCGTGGCCTGCGGCAGGTGCAGGCTGACGGCCAGGCGCTGGTCGGCCGTCACCTCCAGCGCCACCGGGTCGCTCCAGCGCTCGGTGTGGGGCGCGAGCGTGGTGCCCGGCCGGCCGTCGAAGCGCAGCGGCCGCAGGGTGCCGGGCGAGAGCGCGTCCGGCCCGGTGCACAGGCCGACCCCGGCCGCGCCGACGACCAGGGGCTGGTCGCCGAAGCGGTTGGACAGGCGCACGCGCAGTGCATGGCCGCCGGCGGCCACGAGCATGTGCTGGCGCACGGTCTGGTCCTGCAGCACCACCGGCGGCATGCCCAGCGGCAGCAGCAGGGCGCGATGGTCGTGCGCGGCGGCGATCCAGCCCGCCACCCATTCTTCGTCCTCCGCCGGCTCGGCGCGCGCCGCCATAGGCCGCCAAGGCAGACAGGCGCAGGCGAGCAGCCCGAGGCAGCGGCGGCGGGTGAGGAGCGAGGCGGGGGAAGCGGGCGCGAAAGGCAAGACCCCGCAGTGTAGGGATGCCGCGCCCGGCCGTTGCCGGCGCCTACCAGGTGTCCACGTAGGCGGTGGGCGCGTCCGGCGGCCGATGCGCCGAGGCCAGCCCGCGCAGCAGCCAGGCACGCGTGTCGGCGGGGTCGATCACGGCGTCGATCTCCAGGGTCTGCGCCATGTTGATCGCCTCGCCGTCGGCGTACTGCTGCGCCACCAGCTTCCTGAACAGCGCCTCGCGCTCGGGGCCTTCCGGCGCGGCCTCCAGCTCCTTGCGGAAGCCCAGCCGCACCGCGCCCTCCAGCCCCATCGCGCCGAACTCGCCGCTGGGCCACGAGATGTTGAACACCGGCGCGTCGAAGCCGCCCGCCGTCATCGCCTGCGCACCCAGCCCGTAGCCCTTGCGCAGCACCACTGCGAAGAAGGGCACCGTCAGGTGCGAGGCGATCATGAACATGCGGCAGACGTGGCGCACCTGCGCCTGCGCCTCGACGTCGGGGCCGACCATGAAGCCGGGGGTGTCGACCAGCGAGACGATGGGCAGGCCGTGCGCGTTGGCCAGTTGCATGAAGCGGGCGGCCTTGTCGGCGGCATCGACATCGATCGCACCGCCCAGGTGATGCGGGTTGTTGGCGAGCACCGCGACCGGGCGCCCCTCGATGCGCGCCAGCGCCGTCACCATGCCGGCGCCGAAGCCGGCGCGCAGCTCCAGCAGCGAGCCGGCGTCGAACAGGCCGCGCATCACGGCGCGCACGTCGTACACGCGCAGGCGGTTCTCGGGCACGGCGTGGCGCAGCAGGCGCTGGTCGGCGCACTGCCATTCGGCCAGCGGGCCCTGGAAGTAGCCCAGGTACTGCTTGGCTACGGCCACTGCCTCGGCCTCGTCCTCCACCAGCACGTCGATCACGCCGTTGGCCGACTGCACGCGGCTGGGCCCGATCTGCTCGGGCGTGAAGGTGCCCAGGCCGCCGCCCTCGATCATGGCCGGCCCGCTCATGCCGATGTTGCTGGCACGCGTGGCGATGATCACGTCGCAGCAGCCCAGCAGCGCCGCGTTGCCGGCGAAGCAGCGCCCGTGCACCACGCCCACCACCGGCACCTTGCCCGACAGCGCCGCGAACTGGCTGAAGGTGTGGTTGTTCAGCCCCGCGACGATCGGCATGTCGGTGTCGCCCGGCCGGCCGCCGCCGCCCTCGGCGAACAGCACCATCGGCAGCTTCAGCTGGTGCGCGACGGCGAGCATGCGGTCCTGCTTGTGGTGGTTGCGCATGCCCTGCGTGCCGGCCAGCACGGTGTAGTCGTAGGCCATCACGACGGCGCGCGAGCGCTCGGGGCCGAAGTGCTTCGCGTTGACGCTGCCGATGCCGGTGACGATGCCGTCGGCCGGCGTGTTGGCGACCAGGTCCTCCAGGCTGCGGCGGCGCGTCTGCGCGGCGATGGCGAGCTGGCCGTACTCGATGAAGTTGCCGGGGTCGTCGGCCAGTTCGCACAGGTCGGCGACGTTCTCGCGCGCGGTGCGCCCGCCCTGCGCATGGCGCTTGGCGACGGCCTTCCCGCGGTTCACGTCGAGCGTGGGCGCGTGGCGGTCGATCACCTTCTGCAGGTCGGGGCGGATCGCGTCGAGGTCGAGTTCGGCGCCCTGCTGCACCTGCACGGCGCCGGCGTCGACGGCCTCCAGCCGCACCAGCGGCTGGCCTTCGGTGAGGTAGTCGCCGGGCTGCGCGAGCAGCGCGACCACGCGGCCGGCCTGCGGCGCGTGCAGCAGGTGCTCCATCTTCATCGCCTCCAGCACGCCGAGCTGCGCGCCGGCGGGCAGGATGTCGTCCACCTCGACCTCGAACTGCACCAGCCTGGCCGGCATCGGCGCGCGCACGGTGTGGATGCCTTCGGCATCGGTCTCTTCGGCGGCCGACGGCTCGGCGGCGTCCGGTACGGCCGTGGCGAGTGTCCTGCCGGTCTTCGCGATCGCGTCGGCCGCTGCGAGCAGGTCGCCCAGATACTCCTCCACGAAGCGCGTATGCACCGCCTGTGCCGTGAACTCGGGCCGCTCGCCGATGGCGCGCAGCAGCGCCAGGTTGGTGGCCACGCCCTCGATGCGGCATTCGGCCAGTGCGCGCAGCGAGCGGCGCTGCGCGTCGGCGAAGTGGGGCGAAGCGCTGCTGACGATCAGCTTGGCCAGCAGCGTGTCGTAGTGCGGCGAGGGCGCCAGGCCCGCGTAGCCCTGCGTGTCCACGCGCACGCCGGGCCCGGTGGGCAGGTCGAAACGCGCCAGCCGCCCGCCGCTGGGGCGCGCCTGGCCCTGCGTGTCCAGCGTCTCGGCATTGATGCGCCACTGGATCGCGAAGCCCTTCTGCGGCGCGGTGGCATCAGCCTGCACGCCCAGCGCGGCCAGCGTCTGCCCGGCCGCCACGCCGATCTGCAGTTGCACCAGGTCCAGTCCGGTCACGGCTTCGGTGACGGTGTGTTCCACCTGCAGGCGCGGGTTGGCCTCGATGAAGACGAAGGGCAGGGATGTGGCCCCCACGCTCCCCGCTGCGCGTGGTTCGCTGCCCCCCGAGGGGGCGCTCGCCGCCTTGGGGCGGCCCGGCGGCGGCTCGACGGCATGCTCGTCCACCAGGAACTCGAAGGTGCCCAGCCCGCGGTAGCCGACCTGCTGCGCCATGCGCAGCGCGGCCTGCGTGATGCGCGCGCGCAGCGCCTCGGGCAGCGAAGGGCTGGGCGCGATCTCCACCAGCTTCTGGAAGCGCCGCTGCAGGGTGCATTCGCGCTCGCCCAGGCTGGCGACGGCGCGGCCGTCGCCGAGGACCTGGATCTCGATGTGGCGCGCCTGCTTCATCAGCCGCTCCACGTACACGCCCTCGACACCGAAAGCGGCCTTCGCCTCCGACATGCAGCGCGCGTGCGCCTCGGGCAGGTCCTCGGCGCACAGCACCGAGCGCATGCCGCGCCCGCCGCCGCCGCCGATGGCCTTGATCATCACGCCGGCGCCGTCCTTCGCCTGCTCGGCAAAGAAGGCCTGCGCCTCCGCAAGCGTCACGGCGCCGGCGCTGCCGGGCATCACCGGCACGTCGCATTGCTGCGCCAGTTCGCGGGCGCGGGCCTTGTCGCCGAAGAGCGCGAGCTGCTCCGGCGTGGGACCGATGAAGACCAGGCCCGCATCGGCACAGGCCTGCGCGAAGTCGGCGCGTTCGCTGAGGAAGCCGTAGCCCGGGTGCACCGCGTCGCAGCCCTGCGCCTTCGCCACCGCCAGCAGCGCGGGGATGTCGAGATACGCCGAGGGGCCGGTGCCCTGCAGCGCGACGGCGGTGTCGGCCAACTGCACGTGCAGTGCCTGCGCATCGTCCTTCGCGTGGACCGCGACGCTGGCGATGCCCAGGTCCTGCAACGCGCGCACGAGTCGCACGGCGATCTCGCCGCGGTTGGCGATCAGTACCTTCGTGAACATGAGTCAGTTTTCCGTTGCGTTGGGCATCGCCAGGGGGCCATGAAATACCTCTGCACCAGAGGCCGCGGAGCAGGCCATGCGGGAACACGCGCGGAACCGGCTTTGCCGGTCCGCTGCGTGTGCCCCCTGGAGGGGGTTGGCGGAGCGGAACGAAGTCCGCGGAGACTGGGGGTGTTTCACATGTCTTTCAGCATGCGGCGCAGCACCTTGCCAGCGCCCGTGGCCGGCAATGCGTCGATGAAGCGAATGTGCTTTGGCGCCTTGTAGGTGGCCATGTTCTCGCGCGACCAGGCGGTGATCTCCTCGGCCGACACCTGCGCGCCCGGCTTCTTCACGATGAAGGCCTTCACCACTTCGCCCTTGTCGGGATCGGGCTGGGCGATCACGGCCGCCTGCGCGACGGCCGGGTGTTTGATGAGGATGGCCTCGACCTCCTCCGGGAACACGCTGTAGCCCGAGACCTTGATCATCTCCTTGAAGCGGCCGGTGAAGGTGAGGTAGCCGTCCTCGTCGAACTTGCCCATGTCGCCGGTGTGCACCCAGCCGTCGCGCAGCGTGGCGGCGGTGGCCTCGGGCTTGTTCCAGTAGCCCTTGAAGACGCCCGGGCTGGTCAGCACGATCTCGCCCAGTTCGCCGGTGGGCAGGTCGCGGCCCGTCTCGGGGTCGACGATGCGGATGGTCACGCCCGGCGCCGGGATGCCCTGCGTGCCCCACTTCGCCTTGCCCGCGGGCGTGTAGGTGTCGCAGGTGTGCGTCTCCGACAGGCCGTAGGCCGCCTCCTGCGAGGTGCAGTTCTTCGCGAAGGAGCGCCACTGCGCCGCCAGCGGCTCGGTGAAGGCGATGCCGAAGCTGGTCACCGGGTTCATCTTGAGGCTGGAGAGATCGAAGGCGGCGATGTCCGGCTGCTGCATGCAGGCCACGTTCATCGGCGCGATGCTGTACCACCAGGTGACCTTGTAGCGGTCGATGGCCTGCAGCACCGCGTGCGGGTCGAAGCGGTGCAGCAGCACGCTGGTGGCGCCGGTGATCACCGGCACGTTCACGCCCATCAGCATGCCGGCGATGTGGTACAGCGGCGCGATGGACAGCAGCACGTCGTCCGGCTGCACGCCGTTGCAGTCGGCGGCCACCGTGGTCTTGAACAGGGCGTTGCCGTAGCTGAGCATGGCGCCCTTGGGCAGGCCGGTGGTGCCCGAGGTGTAGGTCATCAGCGCCACGTCGTCCAGCGAGAGCTCGACCGGCGCCGGCTTCGCGTCGCCGCGCATGGCGGCGAGGAAGTCCTCGCAGCCGGCGGGCACGGCGCGCGCCTCCTGCTGCGCGGCTGCGAGTTCGGCGGGCAGGTCCAGCGTCGGCCCGGCCGGCAGCAGGTCGGCGTAGTGCACCGCGAAGACGTGCGCCAGCGCGCTGCCGGGCCTCACCTTCTCGACCACCGGCACCAGGTTCGAGGCCGCCACGATGACGCGCGCCTTCAGGTCGTTCACCTGGTAGGCGAGCTCGTGCTCCTTGTTCAGCGGGCCGCTGGGGCAGACGATGGCGCCGATCTTCTGGATCCCGTAGTGCGCCACCAGGTACTGCGGGCAGTTGTTGAGGAAGAGCACGACCGGGTCGCCCTTGCCCACGCCCAGCGCCTGCAGCCGCGCGCCGAAGGCGTCGCTCGCGCGGTCCAGCTCGGCCCAGCTCATCGCGCTGCCGTACCAGATGCAGGCGGGGTGGTCGGGGCGCTCGCGCGCGTTGGCGCGCAGGTACGCGTGCAGCGGCTGCTGCGGCCGCGAGGGCAGGGCGGCGGGGGTGGTGCTTGTCTCCATGGTGTCAGCCTGTCAGGGTTATCGATAGCCGTGGATGGCGCGCGGATGCTTGCCGTGGAACCGATGGTGCCCCAACAATCCTACCGATGGGTAGAACATCGGAGACACCGCACAAACCCCCGCACCCTTCGCACCTGCCGCAGGGCACGGGCCGTCAGCGCGCGAGCACGCCCGGCACCGACGTGCAGCGCGAGCGCATCCTGCAGGCGGCGGCGCGCCTGTTCGCGGCGCAGGGCTATGCCAACACGACCATGGCGCAGATCGTGCGCGAGCTGGGCGTGAGCAAGCCTTTCGTCTACTACTACTTCCGCGACAAGCAGGAGATCTTCGAGACGCTGTCGTGGAAGCCGGCGGTCGAGTGCTTCACCGTGCTGGACTTCGCCGACACGGACACGCGCCGCGCCAGCGAGAAGGTGATGGAAGGGCTGGAGCGGCTGATCCGCGCCACCATCGAGAACCAGCCGGTGGCTTTCTTCCCCTACCGCGAGCCGCAGGTCTACCGGCCCGAGTACCTGGCCGCGCAGAAGAAGCTGGCGAACCACTTCTACGACCGGCTGTGCCCGCTGCTGGAGCAGGCGCGCCGCGACGGCGACCTCGACTTCAACGACACGCGGATCACCGCGCTGGCGGCCTGCAGCCTGCCGGGCTTTCTCTACAACTGGTACCGGCCGGGCGGGCGCTTCTCGCCCGACGAGGTCGTCGCCGAACTCACGATGCTCGCCTCGCGCGTCATCGGCCTGCGCCGTGCGCCCGCGCGCGGCAGGGGCTGAATTCCGGCCCTTCTTCCATTCCAGCGATTCCGCCTGTTCATCTGCCGCGCCCTGCGCGCGGATGCCGTTCCTTCCCCCTTTTCCTTGGAGACCCTCGCCATGACCGTGCCACGCCGACTCGCCCCGCTCGCCCTCGCCGCCGCCCTCGCGGCCGCAGGCGCCCACGCCCAGGAGGTCTACAAGATCGCCTACATCGACCCGCTGTCCGGCCCCTTCGCCAACGTGGGCGAGCTGATGCTCATGCACGTGCAGTACGCGGTGGAGGACGTCAACGCCAAGGGCGGCGCGCTCAAGGGCACCAAGCTGCAGCTGCTGCAGTTCGACAGCAAGCTCTCGGCACAGGAGAGCCAGAGCGCGCTGCAGGCCGCCATCGACCAAGGCGCGCGGGCCATCGTCACCGGCGGCTCGGGCTCGTCGGTGGTGACGGCGCTGGTGCAGGCCGTCAACCGCTGGAACCAGCGCAACCCGGGCAAGGAGATCCTGGTGATGAACCACTCCTCCATCGACCCGGAACTGACCGGCAAGGCCTGCAGTTTCTGGCACTTCCAGACCGAGGCCAACACGGCGATGAAGATGAAGGCCATCGCCAACTACGTCAAGAAGACGCCGCAGGTGAAGAAGGTCTACCTGCTCAACCAGGACTACGCGCACGGCCGCCAGTGGGCGGCCTACGGCAAGCAGATGGTGGGGCTGGCACGGCCGGACGTGCAGTTCGTCGGCGAGACCTTCCATCCCATCGGCCGGGTGAAGGACTTCGCGCCCTACGTCGCCAGCATCAAGGCGGCCGGCGCGGACTCGGTGATCTCCGGCAACTGGGGGCAGGACATGACGCTGCTGCTCAAGGCGGCCGGCGACGCGGGCTACAACCTGCACTACTTCAACCACAGCGCCGGCTCGGTGCCGGGCACGGTGACGGCCGTGTCGCAGGCCAAGCTGGGCGAGTTGACTTGGGTGGCCGAGTGGCACCCGGGCCAGGCCGACACGCCGAAGGTCGATGCGCTCGCCAAGGCCTACAAGGCCCGCACCGGCAAGGACTTCCTCGCGCCGCGCATCGACATGGTGCCGCGCCTGCTGGCGGCGGCCATCGACAAGGCGGGCAGCACCGACACGGTGAAGGTGGCCCGCGCGCTGGAGGACCTGACCTACGATTCCGTCGTCGGCCCGGTGCGCATGCGCGCCGAGGACCACCAGCTGCTGCTGCCGCAGGTGGTCAACACCATCGCGCCGGTGGACGGCAAGGCGGTGAAGGCCGGCTACGAGGGGACGAACTACGGCTTCCGCACCGATGCGGTCTACACCGGCAACGAGATCGCGCAGGGGACGGAGTGCAAGATGCAGCGGCCGTGACGACAAAAGCAAAAGGGCGCCCGAGGCGCCCTTTTTGCTCTGCGTTCCGTCGTCAGGCCCGCGTCGGGTCCGGGTACACCAGCGGCCCCAGCAGCTTGCTGTCGAAGGGCGCCCATCCACCCTCGGGCTGGGCCAGGCGGTCGGCCAGGGCATAGAGCACGGCGGGGTGCGCGCCCAGGCCGATGTGGCTGGCCAGCACCTCGATGTTCTCGGCCTGCGGGCCGGGGTCGTTCAGGCTGCACTGCCAGGCCACCACGCCGTCGCTGCGGCTGAAGATGGAGGTGGTGGGCATCTCGGGCAGCGGGGTCACCATGCGCATGCGATCGGGGTCGCGCGAGCTGCGGCCGCTGACCAGCTCGTAGACGCGCCATGCGTTGGTGGACTGCGCATGCCCGCGCAGCGGGCTGCCCAGGGTGACGACGTTGCGAACGCGGTCGGGGTGCCTGTTGGCCAGCATCCGGGCGTAGATGCCGCCCAGGCTCCAGCCGACCAGGCTGACCTTGCGGCCGTGGCGCTCGTTCAGCTCGTGCAGCAGGCGCTCCATGCCGGCCTCCACGCCTTCGCGCGGACCGAAGTTGCGGCCCAGGCCCCAGCCGTGCGCGTCGTAGCCGCGGCCCTTGAGGTAGCGCCGCAGCAGGCGCGTGGAGGCGTCGCTGGCCACCAGGCCGGGCAGCACCAGCACCGGGTGGCCGTCACCGCGCGGCGCCAGCTGCAGCCAGGGCCACATGGCGATGGTGGCGCCCGCTTCCCAGAACACGCGGCCCTCGGCCAGCATGAGCAGGTGCGACGGGGGCGGCACCACCGAATCGTGGCTGTCGGCAGCGATGGATGAGGGGTTCGACATGCTTCTTTCCTCCGGGTTGGATGCGGTCAGCCGAGGTACTTGGCTCGCAGGTAGTCAAGGTAAGCCCTGGATTCGCGGGAAACATAGGGAGAAACCAGCGTCAGCGTGTAGTACGCCGCCAATCCGGTGTCGCCTTGGGGACGCTGGGCGGGGCCGGGCACCATCTGCTCGAAGCCGAGCCAGCAGGTGGTGGTGAAGACGATCTGCAGCGCCAGCGTCTGCGCCTGCTCGGGCGTGGCGTCGATCACGCCCGCGTCCGCCAGCGACTCGCACAGCGCCTGCATGGCCACCAGGCTGCGGCCGTTGAGGTCGCGGATGCGCTGGCCCAGCGGCGGGTATTCCAGCGCCAGATGCCCCATGTCGCGGTAGACGAAGCGCCAGGCCTGGATCGCCTCGAAGCGCAGGTGCAGCGCCAGCCACAGGTCGTCGATGGCGCCGATGCCGCCGGCCGAGGCGTCGAGCGTGTCGATGCGCTCCTCGAAGCGGCGCAGCAGCCACTCGACGATCTTCTGCTTGGTGCTGAAGTGGTAGTGCAGGTTGCCGGCGCTGATGCCGGTCTCGGCGGCGATGCGGTGCGTCGAGACCGCGGCCAGCCCGTGTTCGTTGAACAGCTGCAGGCTGGCCTGCAGGATGCGCTCGCGG
Source organism: Xenophilus azovorans DSM 13620 (assembly GCF_000745855.1). GTDB lineage: Bacteria > Pseudomonadota > Gammaproteobacteria > Burkholderiales > Burkholderiaceae_C > Xenophilus > Xenophilus azovorans. Next base: position 83,653 of record NZ_JQKD01000006.1, on the reverse strand, counting down.
GTGGGGTGTCCGGCCACGCGATGATGCCCGTGCGTCAGCGGCCTGTGGTGCGGGGCGCGCGGCGCGCGGCGGGCGGCTTCTTCGCGGGCTTGCCCGCTGCCGTCGCGGCGGGCGGGCCGGCCGGAGGCGCCGCGCCCAGGCGCTCCAGTTGCGCCAGCACCGCGTCGAGCTGGGCGCGCAGCGCCTGCAGCTCGTCGCGCGTGGGCATGCCCAGGCGCTCGAGGGCGGCGGCCACGCGCTGGTCGAACACGTCCTCGAACTTGCGCAGGCCGAAAGGATCGAGGCCGGGGAAGACGCCGTGCGGCGCAGCGGCCTCCTCGACCACGCGCCGCACCGGGGCGATGCCCAGCAGCGACTCGATGACGCTGGCGTGGCGGCGGGCGGCGTCCTGCCGCACCGTGTCCAGCGCCTTCAGGCCGGCCTGCCACAGGCTGGCGCCCTGCTGCGCTTCCTCTGCGCCGCGTTCGGCCGGCGCCTGCGGTGCCGGGGTTGGCCCCTTGCGGGCCGCGGCCCGGCGGGGCCGCGGCGGCGGCTGGCCGTCGGCGGGAGCGTTGGAGCGTCGTCGGGTGGCCATGGCAGTCTCCAGTCGTCGTCAAGGGGCGCGGCGGCCCCGGGATGCAGCGCCGGGCCGGCGGGAGAAGGCTCAGGCCTTCTCGGCGGCGGCGCGGGCGCGCTGCGACTTCACGCGCACGGTGGTCGCGCCGTCGGCCGATTCTGCCGTGGCGGCCACGCGGGCTTCCAGTTGCTCGGCGCCGGTGGCGATGCTGTCGGCCACCTTCAGCGAGATCTGGGCCAGCGGCAGGTGCAGCGCGCGCAGCGTGTTCAGCAGCGACACGCCGGGCTCGACCGTCACGCGCTGGGCGGCGTCGGCCACGGCCTGGATGCCGCCGGTCGTGCGGTCGGCCACGATGTCCATGACCTGCGCGGCCAGGGCGGTGTCCTTGTCGAGGCGGTCGGCCAGGAAGCCGTTGAACTTCGCCTGCGCCTCGGCCACTTGCTGGCCGATCTTCTCGCCGACGAAGGCGGGGGTGGCCGGCGTGCGGGTGGCGGCGCCGTCCAGCAGGCGGCGGGCGCCGGCGCGGTACGCGCCCAGCAGGTGCTTGCCGGCGGCGTTGTACTGGCCCACCACGTCGATGGCGATGGCGTGCAGGGAGGTGTCGGCGGTGGTCATGTTCGTGTTCCTCTGAAAGGTGATCTGGATGGGATGGCATGGATCATCCGGCCAAAGCCCTGGGGCGGTGAAGCCAGAAAGTGCAGGAACTTAGGGCAGTTGCCCTATCCGGAGCGCCTGCTCCGTACACTGCCCGCGATGAACACCGTGCGACTCATCGGCGCGCCCACCGACGTGGGCGCCAGCGTGCGCGGCGCCGGCATGGGCCCCGATGCGCTGCGCGTGGCCGGCCTGCCCGAGGTGCTGGCGCGGCAGGGCCTGAAGGTGGTCGATGCCGGCAACCTGGCCGGCCCTGCCACGCCGTGGCGCGCACCCGAGGGCGGCCTGCGCCACCTGCCCGAGGTGGTGGCCTGGAACCGCGCCGTCTACGAGGCGGTGGACGCCGCGCTGGGCGCCGGCGAGGTGCCGCTGCTGATGGGGGGCGACCACTGCCTGGCGATCGGCTCCATCAGCGCCGTGGCCTGGCATGCGCGCCGGCGCGGGCAGCAGTTGCGCGTGCTGTGGCTGGACGCGCACTCCGACGTCAACACCGAGGCCACCAGCCCCAGCGGCAACATCCACGGCATGCCGGTGGCCTGCCTGCTGGGCCACGGCCCGGCCGCGCTTACCGGCTGGAGCGGCGCGCCCGGCGCGCTGGACGCCGACGCCGTCCGCTTCCTCGGCATCCGCAGCGTCGACGCCGCGGAGCGCGAGGCCATCCGCGACCTGGGCCTCGCGGTCTTCGACATGCGCCACATCGACGAGCACGGCATGCGCACCACGATGCTGGAGGCGCTGCAGGACGTGGACGAGGCCACCCACCTGCACGTGAGCTTCGACCTCGACTGCCTGGACCCGGGCGATGCGCCCGGCGTGGGCACCGGCGTGCGCGGCGGCCCGACCTACCGCGAGATGCAGCTGTGCATGGAGATGATCGCGGACACCGGCCGGCTGGCCTCGCTCGACGTGGTCGAGATCAACCCGGCGCTGGACGTGCGCAACCGCACCGCCGAGGTGGCGGTGGAGCTGATCGAGAGCCTGTTCGGCAAGTCGACGCTGGTGCGCTGACGGCCCGGCGTTTTCTCCTACACGCGTCGGCGCCACGGCTGTCGTCGCGGCGGCGGTGCGGCGCCGTAGAGTGGCGGCCTCATGCCAGACGTCCCTGCCGCTCCCGTGCTCTTCCGCACCCTGCGCGTGCTGGTGGTCGACAACGACCGGCGGCAGCTGCGCGCCACGCTCGACATGCTGGCGGCGCTGGGGCACTGGGCCACCGGCGTCGACAGCGCGGAGCAGGCCTGCACGCGCTGGTTCGACGGCGCCTTCGACCTGGTGCTGACCGAGGTCCGCCTGCCGGCGCTTTCCGGCTTCGACCTGGCCGAGACCCTGCGCCGGGGACGCGCCGTGCGGGTGCTCTTCGCCACCGGCCTGCCGCGGCCCGCGGCGCGCCTGCCGGTCCGCACGGGCTGGCTGGCCAAGCCCTTCGGCCGCGACGAGCTGGCGGCGGCGCTCGATGCGCTGGTGTCCGTCAGCCTCGCGACGCCGTCGGCGGTATGGGCACGTCCGCAGGAGACGGCGTCGCTGCCGGAGCGGCTGGCGCCAGTTCGCGCACCGGCGGTGGCTTCGCCTGGGTCACCGGCACGGCGACCGAGCCTGCCGCGCCGGATGGCGCTGCCGGCGGTGCGGGCAGGTAGCGCTCCATCAGCGTGAAGAAGCGGTCGTAGAAGTCGTCGCCTGTCAGCGTCTCGCTGGCCACCTTGACCAGCGCGTCGCTGCTGGCGGCGAAGGGCAGCGACAGCGAGCCGATGGCGCCCACGCCCACGCTGGCGGAGTTGTTGACCTTCTTCAGTTCGTAGCGGTCCTGCACGGCGGTGGCGAAGGCGGTGGAGCCCGGCCGGCCCGCCGCGGCGGGCGCGCAGACGACGCGCATCTCCACCTCCACGTGCACCTCGGCCGCCGGCTGGAACTGCTTGCGGCCGCTGAGCTGCTCGTCCGACGCCGCGGAGATGAAGAAGCCCTGGCTCAGCAGGGCGCGGCGCGCCGCCTCGCAGGTGTCGGCCGCCGCGGCCGGGTAGTCGCGCGTGTGGGTGGTGGTGGTGGCGAAGTCCTCTGTCGCGTAGCGCGGGGCGCGCGGCCCCGGGCCGGCGCAGCCGGCGGCGAGGGCCGCGGCCAGCAGCGGCAGGGCCGCGGCGAGAGGCAGGCGCCGGGCGCGAAGCGGCGGACGGGGCGGATCGGAGCGGGGCATGGACAGGGAAGCGGGCGGGAAGACGCCGCACGGCGCGGCGTTCGAGAGAGGAGGGCGCGGGCCGGAGGTTCCCGCCGGCCGCGGTGCGCCGGCGATTCTGCCCTCAGCCGGGCCAGCGGAACACGTGGTCCGCGCGCGCCCGGCCGGCGGCGATGCGCTGCGCGTTGGGCTCGTCGGTGGTCTCCACCCAGCGGCGCGCCGCCTCGGTGCTGCGGCCGAAGCGCCGGTGCCGCTCCACCAGGCGCTCGCGGCGCAGCGCGTCGTCCACCTCGACCCACCAGCAGGCGTCCAGCAGCGGGCGCACGCCGGCCCAGCCGCCTTCGTCCAGCAGCAGGTAGTTGCCCTCGGTGATGACCAGCGGCACGTGGGCCTCGACCGCGATGGCGCCGGCCACCGGCTCCTCGATCTCGCGGCGGAAGGCCGGCGCGTAGACGGCCGGGTCGCCCGGCCGCTGCGCCCGCAGCCGCGCCAGCAGCGCGGCGTAGCCGGCCGCGTCGAAGGTGTCGGGCGCGCCCTTGCGCCCGGCGCGGCCGAGCCGCTGCAACTCGGCCTGCGCGAGGTGGAAGCCGTCCATCGGCACCACCACCGCCCGCGCGCCGCAGTGCGCCGCCAGCGCCTCGGCCAGCGTGGACTTGCCCGCGCCCGGCGGCCCGGCCAGGCCCAGAAGGAAGCGCCGCCCGGCGGCCATCAGGCCATCGAGGCGGCGAAGGGTGTCGGCGGGCAGGGCGGGGGTGGCGTCGGCCATGCCCCCGATGATGCCTGTCAGGGGTACAGGCCGCGTTCCTCGCGGGCGATCAGGATGCGCTCGCAGGCCACCGCGTAGGTGGCGGTGCGCAGCGGGATCTTGTGCTCCTCGCCCTTGGCCCAGATGTGGTCGAAGGCGCCGACCATGATGCGGTCCAGCCGCTGGTTGATCTCGTCCTCGGTCCAGAAGAAGCTGGAGAAGTCCTGCACCCACTCGAAGTACGAGACCGTCACGCCGCCGGCGTTGCAGATCACGTCGGGCACCACCAGCACGCCGCGCTGCGCCAGGATGTCGTCCGCCTCGGGCACCGTCGGGCCGTTGGCGCCCTCGAGCACCAGCTTGGCCGTCAGCTGGCGCGCGCGCGCGGCGGTGATCTGGCCTTCCAGCGCGGCCGGGATCAGGATGTCGCACTTCACGCCCCAGAAGGCGTCGTTGTCCACCTTCTCGCCGTCCTTGAAGCCGGCGATGCCGCCTTCCTTCTGCGAGAAGGCGATCAGCGCCTTCATGTCGAAGCCGTTCTCGTTGACCAGCGTGCCGGTGTGGTCCTGCACCGCCACCACCTTGGCGCCGGCCTCGGCGAACAGCTCCGCCGCCACCGAGCCCACGTTGCCGAAGCCCTGCACCGCCACGCGCGCGTTCTCCAGCTTCAGGCCCATGCGGCGCGCCGCCTCGCGGCCGGTGACGAACACGCCGCGGCCGGTGGCCTTCACGCGGCCGAGCGAGCCGCCCAGGTGGATCGGCTTGCCGGTGACCACGCCGGTGGCGGTGGCACCGGTGTTCATCGAGTAGGTGTCCATCATCCAGGCCATGATCTGGCCGTTGGTGTTCACGTCCGGCGCCGGGATGTCGGAGTGCGGGCCGATGATCAGGCCGATCTCGCTGGTGTAGCGGCGGGTGACTTTCTCCAGCTCGTTGCGCGAGAGCTTCTTCGGATCGACGCGGATGCCGCCCTTGGCGCCGCCGTAGGGCAGGTTGACGGCCGCGCACTTGACGGTCATCCAGGCCGACAGGGCCATCACCTCTTCCAGCGTCACTTCCGGGTGGAAGCGCACGCCGCCCTTGCCGGGGCCGCGGCTGAGGTTGTGCTGCACGCGGTAGCCCTCGTAGTGGGCGATGGTGCCGTCGTCCATCTCGATCGGCACGTCCACGATCAGCGCGCGCTTGGGGCGCTTGAGCGTTTCGGTCCAGCGCGCCAGCTTGCCGAGGTAGGGCACCACCCGGTCGACCTGCGACAGGTAGGTGCCCCAGGGGCTGGTGGGCGAGGGGTGGACGTACGAGAGTTCGCTGAGGTGGCTCATGGCGGCAGCAGGCGCGAAGTTGGGATGGCCGCTACCTTATTCCTCGGCTGCCGGCGATGCCAGCGGGTATGCGCGGCGCGGCGGATCGTATGCGCGAGCCGCAAGGGCCGGCGCGCGCTCAGCGCCGGCCGAAGATCGCCGTGCCCACCCGCACCATCGTGCTGCCGGCGGCGACGGCGGCCTCCAGGTCGGCGCTCATGCCCAGCGAGAGGGTGTCCAGCACGATGCCTGCCGCGCGAAGCTGGTCGAAGACGGCCGCGGCGCGCAGGAACAGGGCCCGCTGCGCTTCGAAATCGGGAGCGGGTTCGGGGATCGCCATCAGCCCGCGCAGGCGCAGCCCGGGCAGCGCCGCCACCGCCCGCGCCAGCGGCAGCGCTTCCCCGGGTGGCACGCCGGACTTGTTGGCGCCTGCGTCCACGTTCACCTGCAGGCAGACCGAGAGCGGCGGCAGGTGCGCCGGCCGCTGTTCGGACAGGCGCTGCGCGATCTTCAGCCGGTCGACGCTGTGGACCCAGTCGAAGTGCTCGGCCACCGGCCGCGTCTTGTTGCTCTGCAGCGGGCCGATGCAGTGCCATTCCAGTTCGCCGCGCAGGTCCGCCAGCGCCTCGATCTTGGTCAGGCCCTCCTGCACGTAGTTCTCGCCGAAGGCGCGCTGGCCGGCGGCGTGGGCGGCGCGCACCGCCTCCGGCCCGAAGGTCTTGGACACCGCCAGCAGTTGCACGCCCGCCGCATCCCGGCCCGCTGCCGTGCAGGCCGTCACGATGCGAGCACGTACTTGTTGGAGGTTGGCGGCAATCATCGTCATAATCTTACAAAGCGTTTCAAAACGTCACGGTGCGGCGGCGCCCGCCTGCCGGGGACGATTTCCCCCTACCGAGGAACTCGCGTGGACATCACCCAGCTGCTGGCATTCAGCGTCAAGAACAAGGCTTCCGACCTGCACCTCTCGGCCGGCCTGCCGCCGATGATCCGCGTGCACGGCGACGTGCGGCGCATCAACGTCGACGCGCTCGATCACAAGGCGGTGCACGCCATGGTGTACGACATCATGAGCGACACCCAGCGCAAGCACTACGAGGAGTTCCTGGAAGTGGACTTCTCCTTCGAGATCGAGGGGCTGGCGCGCTTCCGGGTCAACGCCTTCAACCAGAACCGCGGCGCCGCGGCCGTGTTCCGGACCATCCCGAGCAAGATCCTCACGCTGGAGCAGCTCAACGCGCCCAAGATCTTCGGCGAACTGGCGCTCAAGCCCCGAGGGCTGGTGCTCGTCACGGGCCCCACCGGCTCGGGCAAGTCCACCACGCTGGCCGCGATGATCAACTACCTGAACGAGACCGAGTACGGCCACATCCTGACGGTGGAGGACCCGATCGAGTTCGTGCACGAATCCAAGAAGTGCCTGATCAACCAGCGCGAGGTCGGGCCGATGACGCTCTCCTTCGCCAACGCGCTGCGCTCGGCGCTGCGCGAAGACCCGGACGCCATCCTCGTCGGCGAAATGCGCGACCTGGAGACCATCCGCCTGGCGATGACGGCGGCCGAGACGGGCCACCTGGTCTTCGGCACCCTGCACACCTCCAGCGCCGCCAAGACGATCGACCGGATCATCGACGTCTTCCCCGGCGAGGAAAAAGAGATGATCCGCGCCATGCTGTCCGAGTCGCTGCAGGCCGTGATCTCGCAGACCCTGTGCAAGACCAAGGACGGCTCGGGCCGCGTGGCGGCGCACGAGATCATGCTGGGCACCCCCGCCATCCGCAACCTGATCCGCGAGGCCAAGGTGGCGCAGATGTACTCCTCCATCCAGACCGGCCAGGGCCAGGGCATGCAGACGCTGGACCAGTGCCTGACGGACCTGGTGCGGCGCGGCATGATCTCCGCCGCCGAGGCGCGCGGCAAGGCCAAGATCCCGGAAAACTTCCCGGGCTGAGCCCGCAGCCCTTTCGACGGAGCGCACGCACATGGAACGCGATCAAGCCAGCCAGTTCATCAACGACCTGCTCAAGCTGATGGTCAGCCGCGGCGGCAGCGACCTGTTCATCACGGCCGACTTCCCGCCCGCCATCAAGATCGACGGCAAGGTGACCAAGGTGTCGCAGCAGGCCCTGTCGGGCCAGCACACGCTGGCGCTGACGCGCTCCATCATGAACGACCGCCAGACGGCCGAGTTCGAGCGCACCAAGGAGTGCAACTTCGCCATCTCGCCCTCGGGCATCGGGCGCTTCCGCGTCAACGCCTTCGTGCAGCAGGGCCGCGTGGGCATGGTGCTGCGGACCATCCCGCAGCAGCTCCCCACCATCGACGGCCTGAACATGCCGCAGGTGCTCAAGGACATCGCCATGACCAAGCGAGGCCTGGTCATCCTGGTGGGCGCCACGGGCTCTGGCAAGTCCACCACCCTGGCGGCCATGGTCGACTGGCGCAACGAGAACTCGCAGGGCCACATCGTCACGGTGGAGGACCCGATCGAGTTCGTGCACCCGCACAAGAACTGCGTGGTCACGCAGCGCGAGGTGGGCATCGACACCGACAGCTGGGAAGCGGCGCTGAAGAACACGCTGCGCCAGGCGCCCGACGTCATCCTCATGGGCGAGATCCGCGACCGCGAGACGATGGACAACGCCATCGCCTTCGCCGAGACCGGCCACCTGTGCATGGCCACGCTGCACGCCAACAGCGCCAATCAGGCGCTGGACCGCGTCATCAACTTCTTCCCCGAGGAGCGGCGCATGCAGCTCCTGATGGACCTGTCGCTCAACCTGCGCAGCCTGATCTCGCAGCGCCTGATCCCCACCGAGGACGGGCGCGGCCGCGCCGCCGCGGTGGAGATCCTGCTGAACACGCCGCTGATCTCCGACCTCATCTTCAAGGGCGAGGTGGGCGAGATCAAGGAGATCATGAAGAAGAGCCGCAACCTCGGCATGCAGACCTTCGACCAGGCGCTGTTCGACCTGTTCGAGCAGCACACCATCTCCTTCGAGGATGCCCTGCGCAACGCCGACTCGGCCAACGACCTGCGCCTGCAGATCAAGCTGCAGAGCCAGCGCGCCCGCACCACCGACCTGGCGGCGGGCACGGAGCACATGACGATCGTTTGACCGACCGGCCGGGCAGCCTACCTGGCGTAGGCCCGCCGCGACCCGTCCTCGAACACCTCGTCGTCGCGCAGCGGCCGGCCGTCGTCGCTCCAGCCGCGCTCGCGCTTGAGGCGGCCCGCATCGTCGTAGCTGGACTCGGCCACCAGCGTGCCCTGCTCGTTGAAGCGCTGGTGGACGCCCACCGGCACCTGCCGGCCGTAGCGGCCGGTGAGCGCGTAGCGCCCCGCGGCCGCGCGCTGGCCGTTGTCGAAGAACTCGGTCACCTCCAGCGTGCGCGCCTCGCCGCTGCCGCCGTAGACCGCCTTGCGGCGCGGCTGGCCGTTGAGGTAGTAGCTGTCCTCGGCCAGCGGCTCGCCCTCGGGCGACCAGCGCTGCTCGCGCACCAGCGTGCCGCGCTCCGAGAACTCGGCCTCGCGCAGGCGGACGCTGCCGCGCTCGGTCACCCGCGCCTCGCGCTCCCGGCGCTTCACGCCCTCGGGCGAGAACTGCTGCTCGGTGAGCCGGTCGCCCTCCTGCGCCATCCGGGCCGCGACCTGGCCGTTGTCGTGGAAGCGCTCGGCGCGCACGCGCTGGCCGGCGCGCAGGGCCAGCCGCTGGCGCAGCGTGCCGCGGCTGTCGAACAGGTCGACGCCGGCGGGCGACGCGCCCGCATGCCCGCACAGCTTCGCGTCGTCCACGGCGGGCGCCAGCACCGGCCGGTCGGCGCAGCGCAGCTCGGTGAGCTGGCCGCGCTCGTTGAACTCGGCCACCGCGCGCTCGCCGCCGGGCTCCTCGTGGAAGGACACGCGGCGCAACTGCCCGGTGGGATAAAAGCTGCGCGCCAGCCCGACCGTGCGGCCGTTGGCGTAGGTCGCCTCGCGCACCACCTTGCCGGCGGCGTCGAACTCGCGCGCGCGGCCGTCCATGTTGCCCTTCTCGTTGACGCTGTGTTCCTTGCGCAGCCTGCCCTGCTCGTAGAAGCGCACCAGGCCCATGAACACGCCGTTGCGAAGCTCCTGCTCGCGGCGGATCTGGCCGCTGTCGCGGTCGCGGCAGCGCATCAGGCCGGTCAGGCCGGCGGTGGTGTGGCCGTTGGCCGGGTTCACGCTGCGGCCGTCGACCTCGCAGTCCTGCACCGCATGGGCCGTGGCCGCCAGGCCGGCCGCCGCCACGACGAGGAGCAGATGTCGTGCAGTGCGCCTCATTGGATAACCACCGTGCTTCGCACTGCGGTGCGAGCCCCCAAGCAGCCAAAGGCTGCGCTTCGCTTGCCGGGAACGGCCGGGCGAGGGCTCATGCCTTCGCATACACCGTGTCCAGCGAACGGAAGCCCTTCACCTCGATCGGGTTGCCGAAGGGGTCGCAGAAGAACATCGTCCACTGCTCGCCCGGCTGGCCCTCGAAGCGCACCTGCGGCTTCAGCACGAAGTCGGTGCCCGCCGTCTCCAGCCGCGCGGCCATGGCCTGCCAGTCCGGCAGTTCCAGGATCAGGCCCAGGTGCGGCATCGGCACCAGCGCGTCGCCCACGTGGCCGGTGCGGGCGGTGGCGAAGGGCTCGCCCAGGTGCAGCGAGATCTGGTGGCCGAAGAAATCGAAGTCGACCCAGGTGTCGGTGCTGCGGCCCTCGGCGCAGCCCAGCACGCCGCCGTAGAAGCGGCGCGCCTCGCCCAGATCGCGGACGTTGTAGGCCAGATGGAAGATGCTCTTCATGGCACGGATCATAGGCAGCCGCTGACAATGCGGGCCCCCTCGCCCGTTCTCATGCCGATGACCCTTGCCTTGCTCGCGGCGCTGCGCCGCCGCCGCTTCCCTGGTGCCGCGGCGGTGCTCGCCGCATGGGCGATGGCGGCGTTGCCCGCGGCGGCGGGGCCGGCCTGTCCGCCCACCGCGCAGTCGCAGATGAGCCCCGCGGCGATGAAGGAGGCCCAGCGCCGCCCGCAGGACCGCGGCTACCTCTGGCGGCTCGACAAGGACGGCCGCGTCTCGTGGCTGTACGGCACGCTGCACCTGGGCCGCGCGGCATGGACGGTGCCCGGCCCGCGCCTGGCCGCGGCGCTGCGCCAGGCCGACACCCTCGCGCTGGAGCTGGACCCGCTGGACGCCGAGGCGATGAAGCCGCTGCTGGCGCCGGGCGATCCGGCGCGACGCGCCCAGGTGCTCACCGCCGAGCGGGCGCGCCGGCTGCAGCGCCAGTGGCAGGCCGTGTGCGCGGCCGAGGAAGGCCGGCTGCTCGCCGCCCTGCCGCCGGTGCTGCAGGTCACGGCCCTGAGCGGCCACGCCGCGCGCGCCGACGGCCTGCATCCCGAGTTCGCCATCGACGCCGTGCTGGCCGGCTACGCCCGGCGCGCCCGGCTGCCGCTGGTCGCGCTCGAAAGCGCCCGCGACCAGCGCGCGCTGTTCGTGCCCGAGACGGCGGCCGAGGAGGCCGAGCAGGTCGACGACGCGCTGGTCGAGCTGGAGAACGGCCGCCTGCGCCACCGCATGGGCGAGCTGGCGCAGATGTGGGCCAGCGGCGACCTGGCCCGCCTCGCCAGCTACCCGCAGTGGTGCGAGTGCATGCAGACGCCGGCCGAGCGGGCGCTGATGCACCAGCTGCTGGAGGCGCGCAACCCGGCGCTGGCCCGCGGCATCGCCGCCCTGCACGACGGCGGCCTGCGCGTGTTCGCCGCCGTCGGGGCGCTGCACATGGTGGGCGCCGAGGGCCTGGTGGCGCTGCTGCAGCGGCGCGGTTTCGCGGTGACGCAGGTGCTGCCGCCGCCCTGACACGCATAATCCGGCGCTTCCATGGCGCGCTTCCATCGTTTCTGCCTGCTCGGCCGCGCGGTGCTGCTGTGCTTCGCGCTGTCGCTGGGGGCGGCCGTCGCCTCGCCCCTGGTGCACCCGCAGGCCATGGAACTGGTGTGCTCGGCCAGCGGCGCGGTCAAGCTCGTCGTGAAGACCGACGACGGCGCGCAGGAGATGGGTGCGACGCACCTGGACTGCCCGATGTGCCTGCTCGCCGGCGCGCCGCCGCCGGCGCCCGCCGCCCTGGCGCTGCCGCATCCCCTGCCGCTGGGCCATGCGCTGCAGTCCATCGAGGCCGCGCGGCTGGCCGCGGCCACCGCGGCCCCGCTGCCCGCGCGCGGGCCCCCGGCCTGATCTTGCCCTGACGCCGTCGCCGCAGGCGCCTGCCATTCGACATGGCGGGTGCCGGCGGCCGATTCCGTGTGCAAGACAGCGGCCGTGCAGGCACGGCCGCGAAAGGCCTGCTTCCCATGAATTCCCTCTTGCCGACGCGCGCATGGCGCCGCGCGGCCTGCTTCCTTCTTTTTTCGCCCTGCCTGGCCGCGCCGTCGTCCTGGGCGCAGCCGGCGGCCGACGACGCGCCGGAGCGCGTCAAGTCGCTGGGCGTGGTCACCGTCACCGGCGGCCAGCCGACCTCGCTGCCCACGCAGATCCCCACCACCATCGAGGGCCTCACGCGCGAGGAGATCGACACGCGCGTCAACGCCACCGACAGCGAGGACGCCCTGAAGTACCTGCCCAGCCTGCTGGTGCGCAAGCGCTACATCGGCGACTACAACCACGCCATCCTCTCCACCCGCGCCTCGGGCACCGGCAACAGCGCGCGCTCGGCGGTGTACGCCGACGGCATCCTGCTGTCGAACTACCTGGGCAACGGCATCGCCAACGGCACCAACTACGCGCCGCGCTGGGGCCTGGTCTCGCCCGAGGAGATCGAGCGCGTGGACGTGATGTACGGCCCCTTCTCCGCCGCCTACCCGGGCAACTCGGCCGGCGCCGTGGTGGACTACGTGACGCGCATGCCGACGAAGCTGGAAGCGCACGTCAGCGCCGGCTACGCCGCCCAGCCCAACGATCTGTACCGCACCCGCGCGACGTTCAACAGCTGGCGCACCAGCGCCTCGCTGGGCAGCAGGGCGGGGGACTGGTCGTGGTGGCTCAGCCTCTCGCACACCGACAGCGAGGGCCAGCCGCAGACCTTCACCACCGCCACCGTCGCCTCCGGCCGCCCGGGCGCCGCCGGCACGCCGGTCGTCGGCTGGGTGGGCGGCCTCAACACCACCAACACGCCCTGGTACATCCTGGGCACCGGCACGCAATACCGCACCGCGCAGGACCAGGCCAAGCTCAAGCTGGCCTACGACATCACGCCCACGCTGCGCGCCAGCTACACGCTGGGCTGGTGGCGCAACAGCGCGCAGGGCCGCCCTGCGAGCTACCTCGCCGGCCCCGGCGGCGTGCCGGTCTACAGCGGCGCGGTCAACATCCTGGGCCGCACCTACACCCTGGCCGACACCGCCTTCCCGCTCACCGACGACGCGCAGACCCACCTGATGCACGGCCTCTCGCTCAGGAGCCGCACGCAGGGCACCTTCGACTGGGAGCTCGCGGCCAGCGTGTACGACTACGCGAAGGACCGACAGCGCGCACCCACCGCCGCGCTGCCGCTGGCCGCCGCCGGCGGCGCCGGCACCGTGCAGGACCAGGACGGCACCGGCTGGCGCACCCTGGCCGCCAAAGGCACCTGGCGGCCCGGCGGCATGCAGGGCGCGCACATCGTGGACTTCGGCCTCGGGCGGGACAGCTACAGGCTGGCCATCGACAAGTACGGCGTCAGCGGCCACTGGCAGGACGGCCCGGCGGACCCGCTCTCGGTCGTCAGCCGCGTGGGCGGCCGCACCGAGACCACCAGCGTCTGGGTGCAGGACGCCTGGCGCCTCGCGCCGCGGTGGCAGGCCGTGCTCGGCCTGCGCTGGGAGGACTGGACCGCGCACCGCGGCTTCACCGCCACCGGGTCCAGCCTGCAGCGCTACGACCGCCGCAGCGAATCGCACGTCTCGCCCAAGGCGGCGCTGATGTGGCAGGCGGCGCCCGACACGGTGATCAAGGCCTCGGCCGGTCGCGCGGTGCGCTTCCCCACCGTGGGCGAGTTGTACGGCGCCACCACCGGCGGCGCGCTGTCCTTCGTCAACGACCCGGCGCTCAGGCCCGAGAAGTCGTGGACCGGCGAGCTGAGCGCCGAGAAGGACCTCGGCAGCGGCCTCGCCCGCGCCACGCTGTTCCACGAGACGACGAAGGACGCGCTCTACAGCCAGCGCGTGCCCGACACCACCGTCTCGCGCGTGCAGAACGTGGACAAGGTGCGCACCACCGGCATCGAGCTGGCCTACACCGGCAGCGACGTGTGGGTGCGCGGACTGGACCTGGGCGGCAGCCTCACCTACGCCGACTCGAAGACCGTCGCCAACGCCAACAACCCCGCCAGCGTCGGCCGGTGGCAGCCGCGCGTGCCGCGCTGGCGCGCCACCGTCCATGCGACCTGGCGGCCCGACGAGCGCTGGGCCTTCACCGTCGCCGCGCGCTACAGCGGCCGCCAGTACTCCAACCTCGACAACAGCGACGTCAACGCCGACGCCTACTTCGGCGCCAGCCGCTACTTCACCGTCGACCTGCGCGTGCGCTGGCAGATCGGCCGCCACTGGTCCGCCGCCTTCGGCATCGACAACGTCAACAACGCGAAGTACTGGAACTTCCATCCCTATCCCCAGCGCACCTATACCGCCTCGCTGCGCTGGGATCTCTGACACTCACCACTTGAAGGAGCCTTTCGATGACTTTCCTTTCCTCCACCCTCCGATCCGCCGCAGCCCTCGTCCTCCTGGCGGGCGCCGCAGCCGCCTTCGCGCAGCCGGCCGCGCCGGTGCAGGCCGACGGCGCCTGGGTGCGCGCCACCGTGCCGGGCCAGAGCGGCACCGGCGCCTTCATGACGCTCACCGCCCAGGCGCCGCTGAAGCTGGTGGGCGTGAGCACGCCCGCCGCCGACGTCGCCGAGGTGCACGAGATGAAGATGGAAGGCGACACCATGCGCATGCGCGGCATCCCGTCGCTGGCGCTGCCCGCGCACCAGGCCGTCGAACTCAAGCCCGGCGGCTACCACGTCATGCTGATGGACCTGGCGCAGCCGCTGAAGGCCGGCGCCACGGTGCCGCTGACGCTGCGCTTCGAGGATGCGCAGGGCGCCGCCAGCACGCTGACCGTCCAGGCGCCCGTGCGCGCGGCGGCCCCGGGCGGCGGCGCGCACCGGCACTGAACGCGCTGCGCCGGGAGCCGGGTGGAGTAAGCTGGACGCGCGGCGCCTGCCGCGCTGCGCGACGCCACCAAACCACCCGATCCCGAGGTTCAGAGGAGACCGCATGACCGACAACGCCAAGCCCTTCGCCTTCAGCCAGTTCGTGCCCGGTTTCGACTTTCTCAAAAGCCTGACCGGCGCGGCCGCGTCGGGCGTCGTGCCGGGCATGCCCAGCCTGTCGAACTGGGTGGCGCCGACCCTCAGCGTCGAAGAGATCGACAAGCGCATCAAGGAACTCAAGACCGTCCAGTTCTGGCTGGAGCAGAACGTGCACGCGCTCAAGGCCACCATCCAGGCGCTGGAGGTGCAGAAGATGACCCTGTCCACGCTGCAGGGCATGAACGTGCGCATGGAGGACCTTGCCAACGCCTTCGCCCGCTCGACCGTCAGCGCCGCCGAAGCGGTGCGCGGCGCCGCAGCAGCAGCGGCGTCCGCGCCGGCGGAGCCGCCGCAGCCGGCACCCGAGCCGCCGCCCCCGCCCGCCGCGCCCGAGCCCGTGCAGGACGAGGCCGATGCCGAGGAGGAGCAGGAGCAAGAGCAGCCCGCCGACGCCGCTGCGAAGCAGGCCGAGGCGCCGGCCGCCGCGCCGGGCGTGATCGACCCGCTCCAGTGGTGGGGCGCGCTCACCCAGCAGTTCCGCGAGATCGCCAGCAACGCGTTGCAGGACGCGGCCCACCTGCGCATGCCGGTGATGCCGGGCGGTGATGCAGGCGCCGGCGGCGCGAAACGCAGGAAGGCCGCCGCCCCCGCTGCCGCTCGCAAGACCCCGGCGAAGAAGAAGGCGCCCGCAGCGGCGGCACGCGCACCGGCCCGCAAGACGGCCGCGCGTGCACGCCCCAAGGCCAAGGCCGCGCCCGCCTCCCGTCGATGACCCTCACACCCGCCGGCCGCCGCGCCGGCCGCTGCCGCCCATGAAGCTGTTCCCCTCCGGCCACGCCACCCATCCGCAATGGCGCATGGCCGCCGGCCTCGTGCTCGCCCAACTGCGCGCACAGATGGCCCTGCCGGACCACGAGTCCGCGCCCACCCTGGGCCTGCTCTACATCACCGACCACTATGCCGCCGAGGCGCAGGAGATCCTCGACCACCTCGCCGCCGAACTGCCCGAAATCACCGACTGGGCCGGCACCGTGGGCGCCGGCATCGTCGCCAACAACGCCGAGTACATCGACGAGCCCGCCCTGAGCGTGCTGCTGGCGGCGCTGCCCGGCGACCAGTACCGCGTGTTCTCTGGCGTCGCGCCGCTGACCGCCGGTGCGGGGCCGAACGCGCGCTTCCGGCCGCACACCGCCCTGGTGCACGCCGACGGCGAGACGCCCGACCTGCCCGACCTCATCGCGGAGATCGCGGGCCGCACCGACACCGGCTACCTCTTCGGCGGCCTGTCGTCCGGGCGCACCGGGGCGCTGCAGTTCGCCGTCGGCGGCAACGGCAACCTGCGCGGGCAGGGCGCAGCGCGCGGCGTGTTCCGCGGCGGCCTGTCGGGCGTGGCCTTCGGCGCCGGCGTGCGGCTGGTCTCGCGCGTCACCCAGGGCTGCCAGCCGGTCGCGGCCGAGCGCGAGATCACCGGCGCCGACGGCAACCTCGTGCTCACGCTCGACGGTGCGCCGGCGCTGGACGTGCTGCTGGCCGACCTGAACGTCTCGCTGGAGGACGACCCCGAGCAGGCCATCGAGACCGTGCGCGCCACGCTCGCCGGCCTGGCCTCGCCCGGCGCCGACGGCGGCCGCCGCACGCGCCACCTGGGCGCCGACGTGCGGGTGCGCCACATCATCGGGCTCGACCCCAACCGCCGCGGCGTCGCCATCGCCGACCAGGTCGAGTCCGGCATGCGCCTGGCCTTCGTGCGGCGCAGCGCCCAGGCGGCCCGCGCCGACCTGATGCGCATCTGCGCCGAGATCCGCGAGGAACTGGAGCCGCAGGAGCAGAGCCTGGCCGTCGCGCGCGCCGTCGCCGCCACCGACGCCGAGGCCGCGCCGCACCCCGCGCGCCGCATCGCCGGCGCCGTGTACGTGAGCTGCATCGGCCGCGGCGGCCCTCACTTCGGCGCGCCCAACGCCGAGCTGCAGATCGTGCGCCACGCGCTGGGCGACGTGCCGCTGACTGGCTTCTTCGCCGGCGGAGAGATCGCGCGGCACCACCTGTACGGCTATACCGGGGTGCTGACGGTGTTCACCACCGATTGAGCGGGCAGCGCCGACCGCCTCGCGTGATGGCCGGCCCGAAAGAAGGCGCTCCCCGGGGCCGCCGCGCACCGCTGGCCTGGACGCTGGTGGCCGTGCTGGCGGCCCTGGTCGCCGCGCTTGCCTGGCTCGCGTTCCATCGCCCGCCCTTCGGCCGTGGCGACGTCGCAGTCCACGTGCTCGACCCGGCGCGGGTGGTGGTGCTGCGAACGCCCGGCGGCCATCTGGATGTGTCCACGCTGGTGAAGGTGGAGGAGTTCGGCTGGCGCTCGTCGCGCACCTGCCTGTGGCGCGATTGCGGCTGGCTGCTGGGGCAGCGGGTGGGGACCATCAAGGTCCCGGTGCACTACACGTACCGCATCCCGCTGGCGGACAACTGGACCCTGCGGCCGTCGGGCGACGGCTACGTGTTGAGCGTGCCCGCGCCGCAACCGCTGCTGCCGCCGGCCATCGACCTTGAGAAGGCGCAGTTCCGCAGCGAGACAGGCGGCCTGCTGGCGCCGGGTTCCGCCGCCAACCAGGCGCTGCTGCTCAAGCACCTGGGACCCGAACTCGCCCGCCGCGCCGAGCGTGTCGACTACCTGCAGATGCAGGCGCCGGCAGCCGAGAAGACGATCCGTGAATTCGCGCAGCAATGGATGCGCGAACAGATCCAGCCCCCGGCCGCGGCGGTGCGGATCGAGGTCCGCATGGGCGACGGCGGGTAGCCGGCGGTCTAAGTCAACTCGACCACCCGCGGTGCATCGGCACTCAAGGGCATTTCCTCGCGTTGCCGGCAGATGCCTGCTCTTGAGGCGCATTGCGGTTGCGTGCAAGGCGGGAAGGTTTTTGCTTTTGTGACATTGCGCGCCTAAATGTGTCAAACAGTGTGTCGTGAGGGGTAAGAAAAAGGGCCTCCTGGGGAAGATCGGCGCTGCCTCAAGCAGGTATGCGCAATCAATGGGCCGCGAGGGCGGCGACTCAGGAGAGAACTTCATGAACAGAATCCATCGTTCCATTTGGAACGAATCGCTCGGGGCGTGGGTGGCCGCGTCTGAAATCAGCCCAGCAGGCGGCAAGAGAAGCGGCGGCCGGTCGCTGCGCAGCGTGGCAGTGGCCGTGCTGGTCGCGCTTGGCGGGGCGCAGGCGGCCGTGGCGCAAACTGCCATTGGCACGGGTTTCACGGGTGGCGCGGGCGCCACGGCCACGGGTGCGGGCGACATTGCCGTCGGCGACGGCGCCCTGGCCAACTTTGGAGGCACCGGAGCGCCAGCCATTGCCATTGGCGCCATTGCTCACGCAACTGCCGGTGGTACCACTGCCATCGGCAACGGTGCGGAAGCGCTCACAGTCAACTCCACTGCGATTGGCATCAATTCAAAGGTTGAGGGCTTTGGTTCGGGAACGGCACTGGGTTCCTGGGCCTACGTCAACGGCACGGCTGGCGTGGCCCTTGGCGACGCCGCCAAGGCCTGGGCAAGCAGCGCCACGGCGGTGGGCAACTTGGCGCACGTTTACACCACTTCGGGCTATGCCGGTGGCTACAGGGCGCGCGCAGGGTCGGTCCTGCCGCCTGGCGCCACGAGCGCGCAGAAGGATGAGGACTACGGCGCCGTGGCGCTGGGCTCCCTGTCCGTCAGCGACGGCCACGCGACGGTCGCGATCGGCGTGGGCACCAACGCCAATGGCAATAACGCGATCGCCATCGGCGGCGGCACGCTCCAGGACCTGATCGACAACGGCGACACCGCCCCCAACACCGCGGCCTATGCCACGGGCGACCGGAGCATCGCCATCGGCTATGCCTCCAAGGGCATCAGCGCCGACGCGGTTGCCATCGGCCGCAACGCCCAGGTCAGCAGCACCGGCACCGACACCAACGTCGCGCTCGGCGCGAACAGCATCGCCAACGGCAGCACGCTCTCCGCCGGGGCGTTTATTCCCGTCGATCCGGCGACCGGCGCGCCGAGCACGAAGGTGGCGGGCCTGGCGCCGGTGGGCGAGGTGTCCGTGGGCGCGGCCGGCAGCGAGCGGCGCATCACCAACGTGGCCGCCGGCTCCGCGCCGACGGACGCGGTGAACGTGAGCCAGCTCACCCGGGTGGACGAGACCGCGAACGCCGGCTGGAACGTGACGACCGGCGCCACCGGCACCGGCGTGGCGACGGGCACCAGCGTCGCCAACGTGGGGCCGTCCGACACGGCCAAGTTCGTGGCGGGCAACAACATCGCGATCACGCAGGCCGGCAAGGACCTGACCATCGCCACGAGCATGACGCCTACCTTCACCAGCGTGACGGCGACCAGCGGCGTCTTCGTGACGGGCGGCCCGAGTATGACGGCCACCGGCATCGACGCGGCCGACATGAAGATCACCAACGTCGCGCCGGGCACCATCAGCAGCACCAGCGAAGACGCCGTCAACGGCAGCCAACTCCACGGCCTGGGCACCACCATCGCCAATTCGATCGGCGGCACCACCACCTACGACGGGAACACCAACACGCTCACCACCGGGCTGACGGTGGGAGGCACCACCTACAACACGGTGCAGGACGCGCTGGGCTACGTCGGCCAGGGCTGGAACGTGACCACGGCCGCGACCGGCACGGGCACGGCATCGGGCACCAGCGTCGCCAACGTGGCGCCCGGCGGCACCGCCACGTTCACGGCCGGCAACAACATGGCGCTGACCCAGAGCGGCACGGGCGTGACCATCGGCACCAGCATGACGCCCACCTTCACCACCGTGACGACCGGCGGCACGGTGATGAACGCCTCCGGCGTGACCATTGCCGGCGGGCCGAGCATGACCACCACGGGCATCAATGCCGGCGGCCTGGTCATCACGAACGTCGCGGCGGGGACCAATCCGACCGATGCCGTCAACGTGAGCCAGCTCAGCAGCAACCAGACCCACTACTACAGCGTCAACGACGGCACCACGACGCAGGGCAACTACGACAACGACGGCGCGGCGGGCACGAATTCGCTGGCTGCGGGCACCCGTGCGTCCGCGCAGCTCGACGAAGACGTCGCGATCGGGGCGGGCGCCTCGGCGAACGGCCAGCGCCTGCCCACGTCGCCCAATCCGGCGGGTGACAAGGGCAGGTCGATCGCCGTCGGCTACGAGGCGGCGACGGAGTCGGTCAGGTCCATCGCCATCGGCCCGGAAGCCAAGGTGCTCGGCGGCGGCAGCGAGAAGTCGATCGTGATCGGCGACGCCTCCGTCATCGACAACAGCACGAATTCCTGGACGCTGGGCCAGACCAACAACACGACGGACTCCACGCAGGCGGGCGTCATCGGCGGCTTCAACAACGTGACCGGCGCCACCAGTTCCATGGTCTTCGGCTCCAACAACGAGCTGACCGGCGGCCAGGGGGTCATGGTCAGCGGGGCGCTGAACAAGGTCAGCAACTCGAACGTCAGCGCGATCACGGGTGCCAACCTCAACGTGGCCAATGCTACGGGCAGCGTCATCACCGGCATGAACGCGCTGGGCAACACCAGCGTGCTGACCGGCCTGACCAACAGCCAGCTCATCGGCAACAACACCCAGAACGTCGGTGCAGGGGTCGTCAACTCGCAGCTCCTCGGTAACAACCTGAGCGTTGCCGCCGCGGCGGACAGCGTGGTCGGGATCGGCCATGGCGCCGTGCTGGGCGCCAGCAACACGGTGGCCGTCGGGGCGGGCGCCGCGGCGAACAACGTCGACGACGTGGCGTTGGGCTCCGGCAGCACGACCGCCGCGGCCAACCCCACCGCGAGCGTCACCATCAATGGCACGACCTACAACTTCCAGGGCATCAACCCGACCAGCGTGGTGAGCGTCGGCGCCGCGGATTCGGAGCGCCAGATCACCAACGTGGCCGCCGGCCGCATCAGCCAGACCAGCACCGATGCGATCAACGGAAGCCAGTTGTACGCCACCAACCAGGCGATCGAGGCCGTCACCAAGGTCGCAGGCGCGGGCTGGAACCTCCAGGCCAACGGCGACGCCGCGAGCAACGTCGCACCGGGCGACACGGTGCAGTTTCTCGATGGCGACAACATCGAGATCACCCGCAACGGCAGCGACGTGACCGTGGCGACCAAGAAGGACGTCAGCTTCGACAGCGTGACCACCGGCGATACGGTGATGAACACCGACGGGGTGACCATCGCCGGCGGACCCAGCATGACCACCGCGGGCATCGACGCCGGCAATCTGGTGATCACCAACGTCGCGCCGGGCACCATCGGCAGCACCAGCACCGATGCGGTGAACGGCAGCCAGTTGTATGGCCTCGGCACGACCATTGCCAATTCCATCGGCGGCGGTACGACGTACAACCCGGCCACGAACGTGCTGAACACGGTGCTGACGGTGGGGGGCAACACCTACAACACGGTGCAGGACGCGCTGCAGCAGGTCAGCAGCACGGCCAGCGCCGGCTGGAACATGACCACCGGGCAGACCGGCACCGGCACGGTCAGCGGCACCTCCGTGGCCAACGTGGCGCCGAGCGGGACGGCCACCTACGTGGCGGGCGACAACATCTCGCTGACGCAGAACGGCAGCACGCTGACCATCGCCACGAATCCGAACGTGTCGTTCGACAGCGTGACCACCGGCAACACCACGATGAACACCGACGGCGTGAGCATCGCCGGCGGTCCCAACGGCACGGTGAGCCTCACCAACACCGGCCTGAACAACGGCGGCAACGTGATCACGAACGTCGCGGCCGGCGTCAACCAGACGGACGCGGTGAACGTGAGCCAGCTGGAGGCGGTGTCCAGCGTGGCCAATGCCGGCTGGAACCTGGGCGTGAACGGCGGCCCCGCCACCAACGTGGGGCCGGGCGGCACGGTGCAGGTGAATGCCGGTACCAACATGGTCGTCACGCAAAGCGGCACCAACCTGACGATCGGCACCTCGCCGGACCTGACGGCCGACAGCGTGACCATCAACAACGGCGGCCCGACGATCAACCAGACCGGCATCACCATGCAGGCGGGCAACACGCTCAACATGGGCGGCAACACCATCACCAACGTGGCGGTGGGCGTCAACCCGACCGACGCGGTGAACCTGAGCCAGCTGCAGCAGGTCCAGGCCGGCGGCGTCCAGTACGACACGCATGTGGACGGCACCACCAACTACAACAGCGTCACGCTCAACCCGGGCGGCAGCGGCCCGACGTCGATCCACAACGTGGCACCCGGCGTGGCGGGCACGGATGCGGTGAACGTCAACCAGCTCAACGCGGCCACCGGCAACCTGCAGAACCAGATCAACGGCCTGGACAACCGGGTGACGAAGATGGGCAAGGAGCTGTCGGGCGGCATCGCGGCCTCGGCGGCGATGGCGGTGGTCACGCCGGTGGAGCCGGGCCGCTACCACCTCACGGGGGCCGTGGCTGCCTACAACGGGCAGGTGGGCATCGGCTTCAACCTGCTCAAGCGTTCCGACAACGGCCAGACCACGTTGCACGCCGGCGTGGGCTGGGGCTCGGGCGGCAGCAAGCCGATCGCGCGCGTGGGATTCGGTTTCTCGTTCGACTGATGCGGGTCGGAGATCACAACATCATGAAAAGCAAGCAAATGAAGTTCGTCCGTGCGGCGCGTGTGGCGTCGGCGGTGGCCGCGGCTGCCGTGCTCGCTGCCTGCGGCAGCACAGGGTCCAAGGTGGAGGCCACCAACGTGGCGCATGGCGCTCCGGCAGAGAAGGTGGAGGTGCGCTTCCCCGAGCCGGGCAGCGCCTGGCTCAAGGGCGGCGCCTTCGTCGACGTGGAGCAGTTGCGCCGCATCGGCCGCGGCATGACGAAGAACCAGGTGCGCGGGCTGATCAGCCACCCGCATTTCGGCGAAGGGCTGTTCGGGCCCACCGAATGGGACTACCTGTTCAACTTCCGCACGGGCAAGGGCGACGAGTTCGTGACCTGCCAGTACAAAGTGGTGTTCAAGGAGGGGGTGTCCGACCAGTTCTACTGGCGCGAGCCGGCCTGTGCGGACTATCTCAAGCCCAAGGTCGCAGAGGTGGTGCGCGTCCCGGCGGCGACGCCGGAGCGCTTCCAGCTCGGCGCCGATGCGCTGTTCGCCTTCGACAAGTCGGGGCCGGGCGACATCCTGCCCGAGGGGCGCCGCCAGCTCGACGAGCTGGCCGCGAAGCTCAAGGGTGCCTACAAGCGGCTGGACAGCATCACCATCGTCGGCCACACCGACCGGCTGGGCAGCGAGGCCTACAACCAGCGCCTGTCGATGGCGCGCGCCGCGACGGTGCGCGACTACCTGGCGGCGCGCGGGCTGCCGCAGGGCGCGCTGCGCGCCCACGGCGTGGGCGAGGCACAACCGGTAGCGCAGTGCGCGGACAGCCTGCCGCGCGCGGCACTGATCGCCTGCCTGCAACCGAACCGCCGGGTCGAGCTGGAGGTGCGCGGCGAGCGCTAGAAGCCGCCGGCAGTCGCCGTACGGGTCGAGAGCACAAGAGCAGAGCAGGGCGCGGGCATGACAGGGGGAGCGCATGAACGGACAGCCGTCCCATTTCGTCGCCGTGCTGGACCCGGTGCGCTACAGCCAGGCACGCACGCGGCGCCTGCTGGCTGAACTGGGCCTGCCGGCGACGGTCTTCGAACGCGCCGCCGACCTGGGCGCGGCCCTGGCGGCCGGCCGGCGCTTCTCCATGCTGGTGCTGTCCTTCGAGGGCAGCCTGATCGTCGCGCGGGCGGAACTGGAGCACGTGAAGGCCCATGCCGGACCGGGCATGCCGCTCATGCTGCTGATGTCGCCGCTGCATGTGGAGCTCGCGACGTGCGTCATGTCCAGCCCGCATGCCGACTTCCTGCTCGCTCCCTTCACCGAGGACGAACTGCGCGAGCGCCTGCGGATGCTGCATCTGTGCCGCATCGAGGTGTTCGTGCCGCCTGCCGCGGCGGACGACGACATGCCGATGGACACGATGCCGCCGCAGCTTCCACCTAACGAAGACAGTCGGCCTTTGGCCCTGTGAGCCGCATGCGGGCGTACACTTTTCCCGTACGCGGCTCGAGCCGCAGCGACGGCGTGGAGGAGCGCCAGGAGACACAGGCATGGCGACGTTGAACAACCTGCCGGTCAGCTTTCGTGCAGGGCATTCCGACGAGACGCTCAGGCGCGTGGCCCTGCTGGAGGATTCGCCGGAGGAGGCGCAGGCGCTGAAGGAACTGCTCGGCGCCAACGGCGTGGAAGTGCGGCACCAGACGCGGGCCGAAACCTTCCTGAACATGCTGCGGCGTGACAGCTTCGACGTGCTGATCCTCGACTGGAACCTGCCCGACGCGACGGGCTACGAGGTGCTGCGCAAGGTACGCGACGACCTGGGCTTGAGCATTCCGGTGCTGATGCTGACGGCGCGCAGCGGCGAGTTCGAGATCGTGCAGGCCCTCAGCGGCGGCGCGAGCGACTATGTCATCAAGCCGTGGCGCCCCTTCGAGCTGCTGGCGCGCCTGAAAGTGCTGATGCGCGGGCCGGTCTCGGCGCAAAGGGCGCCCTACCAGGAAGTGATCGAGGGCTGGTGCTTCGATGCGGCACAGCGGCAGGTCAGCCACGGCGAGGTGGCGATCCGGCTGGCCGGCAAGGAGTTCGAGGTCGCGCGGCTCTTGTTCCGGCACCTGGGGCGTTCGGTGTCGCGCGAGCACATCACGCAGACGGTGTGGGGCGGCGACGCG
Organism: Xenophilus azovorans DSM 13620; assembly: GCF_000745855.1. Taxonomy (GTDB): domain Bacteria; phylum Pseudomonadota; class Gammaproteobacteria; order Burkholderiales; family Burkholderiaceae_C; genus Xenophilus; species Xenophilus azovorans. Next base: position 59,156 of record NZ_JQKD01000006.1, on the reverse strand, counting down.
CCCAGCCGCACGGTGGACACGCACGTGTCTCGGGTGCGCGTCCGTCTGGGCCTGACGGCCGCCAACGGTTTCCAGCTTCAATCGATCTACGGCTTCGGCTACCGGCTGGACCGGGTGGCGCCCGGCGCGCCATGACCCGGCGCCGTTCGAGCCGCATCGGCCTCTGTGCGCTGGCCCTGTTCGAAGGGCTGGCCGGTCCGGCCTCGGCGCAGCAGCCGTCACCGCCGCCGGGCCGCACGCACATCGTGCGCCCGGGCGAGACGCTGTGGGACATCACGCGCCAGCACCTGGGCCGGCCACTGCTGTGGCCCGGCGTGCAGCAGCGCAACCGCGTGGGCGAGCCGCGGCTGCTGCAGATCGGCCGGGTGCTGCATTTCGACGACAGCGAGCGGCAGGCGGTGGTGCTGGCGGCCACCGGCGACGTGCGGATGGTGGACGGCCTGGCGGTGGCGGGCGGCCCTCCGGCGGGCGCGCTGCTGGCGGCGGGCTCGCGCCTGCCCGAAGGCAGCCGGTTGCGCACCGGTGCCGACAGCTTCGTCACCCTGCGCCTGCCCGACGGTTCGAGGACCACGCTGCCTTCCCGGTCGCAGGCGCGGCTGGTGCGCTACTTCGATGCATCGGGCCGCCCGTCGGTGCTGGTGGAGCTGGAGTCCGGCGACCTCGAGTCGCGGGTGCCGCCGCGCGGCCACGCCCCGGCGGCCGATGCATGGCGGGTGCGCACCCGGATGGCGACGATCGGCGTGCGCGGCACGCACTTCCGAGTGAGCCTGCCCGATCCGGCCAATGCCGCGGTCAGCGTGCTGGAGAGCGCGGTGGCGGTGCAGGCGCCGGCGCGCGCGCCCGTGCGGGTGCCCGAGGCCAAGGGCCTGCTGGCCGGCGACAGCCCGCTGGCCGGGCAGGTACAGGATCTGCTGCCCGCCCCGGATTGGGTGGAGCCCGGCCGACCGCAGAACCAGCCGGGCGTGCTGCTGGCCTGGAACGGCGTGGCCGGCGCCGGCAGCTACCACGTGCAACTGGCGCGCGACGCGGAGTTCATCGACCTGGCGGCCGAGCAGCGCCTGCCCGCCGGCGGCGGGCGCGAGCTGGCCCTGTTCGACGGCATCGCGCCGGGCAGCTACTTCGCCCGCGTGGCGGCGGTCACGCCCGAAGGGGTGGAAGGGCTGCTGTCGATGGCCGGCTTCTCGCGCGCCCAGGCGTCGCTGGACGGCACGGCGCGCTGGCTGGCGGACCGGGGCGAACTGGCCTTCTCGTGGAGCGCGGTGCCCGGCGCCACCTACACGCTGGAGGTGGCGGACGACGAGCAGTTCCATCGCCTGGCCGTGCAGGTCGGCGGGCTGCAGGGCGAGGAAGCCCGCGTGCAGGCGTTGCCGCCCGGCCAGTACTGGTGGCGCGTGCGCGCCGAGGTGGTGGACCAGGGCCAGCGCAGCGAGCTGGTCGGCCCGGCCCGGCCGCTGCTGGTGGAGGGTGTGCGCTGATTCGACAACATCCACCGCTCACGCCGAGCTTGGCCCGTCCTGAGCCTGTCGAAGGGTCGAAGCGCCGTGCCCGGCTTCGACAAGCTCAGCCCGAACGGTGTGTGTCGATCGAACGCGAATCCATATGAACGCCGCGCCGTCGACCCCCAGCCGCCTGCGGCGCGAGTGGCTGCTGTGCCTGGCAGCGGTGCTCGCCTGCGCCTTGCTCCTGCTGCGCAGCGGCGCGATGGAGCGGGTCGACCTGGCCGTGTACGACGCGGCGCTGCGGCTGGACGGCGCGCAGCCGCACCCGGACATCCTGATCGTGGCGGTGGACGAGGCGAGCCTCTCGGCCCTCGGGCGCTGGCCCTGGCCGCGCGAGCACCATGCGCAGCTGCTGCGCATCCTGGCCACCGCGCAGCCGCGCGCGGTCGCGCTGGACCTGCTCTTCACCGAGCCGGCCGAGCGCCCCGCCGCCGACGATGCGCTGGCGGGCGCGCTGGCGGCGCTGCGCGAGGCGGCCCCCGTCTTCCTGCCGCTGACGCTCGGCGAGCCACTGGCGCGGGGGCGCGCGCCGCAGCCCCTGCTGCCGCTGCCGGCCTTCGAGCGCGCGGCGAGCGGGCTGGGGCACATCCACGTCGAGCTGGACAGCGACAGCGTGGCGCGCAGCCTGTACCTGTACGAAGGCACGGCGGGCCGGCGGTGGGGTGCGCTGTCGCTGCGGCTGGCGCAGGCGGCCGGTGCCGGCACACCCCCGCGCGGCCCCGATGCGCCGCCCGACGGCACGGGCTGGCTTCGCGAATCGCGCCTGCTGGTGCCCTTCGTCGGCGGGCCTGGCGCCTACCGCACGGTGCCCTACGTCAGCGTGCTGCGCGGCGAGGTGCCGGCCGCTGCGCTGCGCGACAAGGTCGTGCTGGTGGGCCTGACGGCCACCGGCGTGGGCGACCGCTACCCGACGCCGCTGTCGGGCGCCTCGGCGCTCACGCCGGGCGTGGAGATCAATGCCGCCGCGGTGGACGGCCTGCTGACCGGCCGCATGCTGCGTCCGGTCGGCGCTGGAATGCAGATGCTTGCTGCGGTGCTGGCGCTGATCGCGTGGATGGCTTGCCTCTGGCGGCTGGGGCCGCGCGGCGGGGTGGGGGGGCTGTTCGCCTTCGCGCTGCTGGCGCTGGGCGTGTCGGCCAGCATGCAGGGGCTGCTGCGCTGGTGGCTGCCGGTGGCCTCGTGGTGGATCGCGGCGCTGCTGGGCTACCTGCTGTGGAGCTGGCGGCGGCTCGCGGCCCTGCTGGCCGACCTGTACCGGCGCGCGGAGACGCTGCGCCCCGGCGCCGCTGCCGAAGCCGCGGGGCCGGGCGGCTGGCAGCACGTGGTGGACGCGCTGGACCGCGGCCTGGCCGCGGAGCAGCAGGTACAGCGCCAGCGCAACGAGGCGCTGCAACTGCTGTCGCACGACCTGCGCGCGCCGCAGTCGGCCATCCTGGCGCTGCTCCATGGCGCGGGGCAAGCGCCGAGCGCCCAGGCGGCCGAGCTGCACGGCCGCATCGAGCAGCAGGTGCGCGCCACGCTGGACCTCGCCGACGACTTCGTGATGCAGCTCCGCGCCGAAGGCGACGCCTACGACTGGCAGGAGGTGGATCTCGCGCAGCTGGCCATCGATGTGCACGACCGGGCCTGGCCGCTGGCGAAGGCCAAGGACATCGCGCTGGCGCTGCAACTGCCGCGCGAAGAGGATGCCGGTGTCGCCGAGAGCTGCTGGATGAACGTCGACCCGCGCATGCTCGGCCGCGCGCTGTTCAACCTGGTCGAGAACGCCATCAAGTACAGCCCGCCGCACACCGGCGTGGATCTGGCCCTGGCCTGGCAGCAGGGCGAGGACGCCGTGTTCACCGTGCGCGACCAGGGCGTGGGCATCGCACCGGCCGACCTGCCGCGCCTGTTCGAGCGCTACGGCCGTGTCGGCGACACCGGCGCCACGACCGGCCACGGGCTGGGGCTGAGCCTGGTGAAGACCGTGGCCGAGCGCCATGGCGGCCATGTGCAGTGCGCCAGCACGCCGGGGGAGGGCAGCGTGTTCACGCTGGCGGTGCCGGGGCGGCGGGCGGTGCCCGAAGTTGGCGTCTGAGCCTCATCCGGCGTCAGGCGATGGACTGAATGCCGTTCTTTTCCACTACCGTCAGCAGGCGCAAGGCCGGGCCACCCGGCTTCTTGACGCCCCGTTCCCAATCGGAAACAAGGTTCTTGCTCACGTTCAGGTAGAGCGCAAAGACGGGCTGTGACAGATGTTCGCGCTCGCGCAGCGCACGAATGCGTTCCGGCGACATGGGCTGCGTGGGTGTCAGGCAGCTTTGGTCGAACTCGCGCATGGTCTGCTTGTCGATGGCGCCGATGTCATGCAGAGCCTCCATCGTTTCGTGGATGGCCGCGTACGCCTCACTTCGGTATTTCTTCGCCATGACCATGTACCTCTGAAAATTGCTTCCTACCGATCAGTTCGGACAGATCCGCATCCGACAGACCAAGTACGAAGGCTGCAGCCTTCCTGAATGCGGCTTCTTCGTCGTCGTCGATGTTGTCGCGGCCGCTCTTGGCGAACCCGTAGACGAAGAACGCGCGCTCCGCCGCCCGGTACAGGACGATGGTGCGGAACCCGCCGGACTTGCCATGCCCCGGCCGGGCCACCCGCTGTTTGATGACGCCGCCACCCAGGTCGGCATCGATCAGGCCCCGTTCGATGCGGCCAACGGCATCAAGAAGCGCCTCGTCCGATATGCACTGCTTGCGGGCAAATCGCCCGAACCAGGCGTTCTTGAAAACCCTCATCCCGCCTCCCCGGATTTTTATCACACCTAGTATTACACAAAAGGGTGTTGATAGCGAGGCGCCATCGCCTCACAGCTGCCTTGGCTCAGTGGGAAGACCGACGACCCACCCCGGTAGCCGGCATCAGCGAGCACCCGCGCACCGGCCTGTGCCGCCAGCCGCTGCGTTCACTTCACGACGTGCCGCACCGTGGCGCCACGCTTGGCCGTGGGCAGTTCGCCGCGCCGGAGCTGCGTGAACTGCTCGAACTCCCAGTTGCGCATGCCCAGCAGCAGGGTGAAGCCCTCGCGGTCGTCGGGCGAGAGTTTCTGGTCGGTCTGGTGCTGCTGCGCGAAGTCCTGCGCCACGCGCTGCAGCCGCTCCAGGAAGGCCGGCGCCAGCGCGCGGCTGATGCTGCCGTGCACCAGCAGCAGCCCCTCGGCGGGGCCGTCGAAGCCGCCGCGGTAGTAGTCCAGCACCACGTGGTCGCGGAAGAACTGCATCACTGGGCCGTGCGGTCGCCAGCGGAAGGTCTTGGCCAGCTTGAGCCGGTAGCGGTTCAGCGGCCGCAGTTCGATGATGCCGATGCGGTCCAGCTGCGCCAGGTAGCCGATGCATTCCGCCTCGCTGATGCGGTAGGCGGCCACGATCTGCTCCAGCGTCCACTGGCTCAGCACGCTGATGGCGACCAGCAGCAGCTTCTTGTCCCTGACCACCGCCTTCTCCTGGTCCTGCGTCAGCTCCTTGAGCAGCGGCTGCGCGTCGGCCACCCGCCGCGCCAGGTCGGCGAAGTCCAGCCGCAGCGCGCGGCAGATCGCGTCCACCCGCGACAGCGGCATGTCGCCCTTGGCCAGCATGCGCTTGACGCTGGACTCGGCCATGCCCAGCGCGACCGCCAGGTCCGCGTAGGTCATGCGGGCGTGCTTGAGTTCGTTCTTGATGGCCTGGACCAGGTCGATGGTGGTGCTCATGGTTGAAGTATAGAAATCCGATACCTATGATGCATCATTCTTCATCCGTATCGATTTTCGATTCTTTCCCCGGCGGCTTTGCCTACAGTGCACCGGAACTTTTTCACGGACCGCCGCCCATGACTTTCCCCGTCCTCCCGTCCCTGAGCCGCCGCGAACGCCTGCTGGCCGGTTTCCTCCTTCTCCTCTGGGTGCTGGCTGTTGCCGCACCGGCCCTGCCGATGCCGGCGGCGCTGGCAGCCGGCTTCGCCGACGGCCGCGGCTGGCACGGCCTGCCCAATGCGCTGGACGTGCTGAGCAACCTGCCTTTCGCGCTGCTCGGGCTGGCGGGGCTGTGGCGGCTGCACCGCGTCGACCGCTGGGCGCACCCGGAGCCGGGCGCCGACGAGCGCGCCGCGAACGCGCTGGACTGCGCCTGGCTGTTCTTTGCCGGCCTGCTGGTGACGGCTGCCGGCTCCGCCTTCTTCCACCTGCAGCCCGACGCCCATCGCCTGGCGGCGGACCGCGCCGGCATGGCGGTGGCCTTCGCCGGGCTGGTCGGGCTGGCGGCGTGCGAGCGCGTGTCGCCCCGTGCCGGCTGGGCCACGGCCTGGTGCACACTGACCGGCGGCCTGCTGGCGGCGGCCGTCGCGGCTGAGACGGGCAACGTGCTGCCCTGGGCGCTGGTGCAGTTCGGCGGCATGGCGCTGGTGCTGGCGATGGCCCTCGTGCCCCGCGTGCGCGGCGCCCTGGGGCTGAACCTGGGCGCGGTGATCGCCTGCTACGCCGTGGCCAAGCTGCTGGAGGTGGGCGACCACGCGATCTACGAGGCCACGGCTCACCTGGTGTCGGGCCATACGCTCAAGCATCTCGTGGCGGCGCTGGCGGCCCTGCCGGTGCTGGCCATGGTGCGGGCCGCCGGGCGCGGGGGGCTGCGGCACAATCCGGCGCCGGCCGCCGCCACGGCGTGACGCAAGAACGACAAGGCCGAGAGCGAGGGATCCAGCCGATGAGCACGAGCGCTTCCAACCCCACCCAGCCCGGCGCCAACGCGCAGGCCAACCAGTTCGCGCTGCTGGGGCAGCGCCGCTTCGCCCCGTTCTTCTGGACGCAGTTCGCCGGCGCCGCGAACGACAACCTGTTCAAGTTCGCCTTCACCGTGATGGTGACCTACCAGCTCCAGGTCGCCTGGATGAAGCCGGCCATGGCCGGGCTGGTGATCGGCGCGCTGTTCATCCTGCCCTTCCTGCTGTTCTCGGCCACCGCCGGTCAGCTCACCGACAAGTACGACAAGACGGTCATCATCCGCCTGGTCAAGAACCTCGAGATCGCGATCATGCTGCTCGCGGCCTGGGGCTTCGTGACGGCCCACGTGCCGGTGCTGCTGGCCTGCGTGTTCCTCATGGGGCTGCACTCCACGCTGTTCGGGCCGGTCAAGTACGCGTACCTGCCGCAGGTGCTCGACGCGCGCGAGCTCACCGGCGGCAACGGCATGGTGGAGATGGGGACCTTCGTCGCCATCCTGCTCGGTCAGGTGGCCGGCGGCCTGCTGGTGGCGCTGCCCGGCATCGGCCACACGACGGTGGCGGCCGGCTGCGTGCTGCTGGCGCTGGCGGGCCGTGTGGCGGCGCAGGCGATCCCGCGCACGGCGGCCACCGACCCGGGCCTGCGCATCAACTGGAACCCGGTGAGCGAGACCTGGCGCAACCTGAAGCTCGCGCACGGCAACGTGGTGGTGTTCCGCTCGCTGCTGGGCATCTCGTGGATGTGGTTCTTCGGCGCGGTGTTCCTGAGCAACTTCCCGGCCTTCGCCAAGGAGGTGCTGCACGGCAACGAGCAGGTGGCCTCGCTGCTGCTGGTGGTGTTCTCGGTGGGCATCGGCATCGGCTCCCTGCTGTGCGAGACGCTGTCGCACCGGCAGGTCGAGATCGGCCTGGTGCCGCTGGGCGCCATCGGCATGAGCGTGTTCGCCATCGACCTGTACTTCGCCTCGCGCGGGCTGCCGCCGGCGGCCGAGATGGGCGCCGCCGCCTTCGTCGGCCACGCCTCGCACTGGCGCGTGATGGCCGACCTGGCGCTGCTGAGCCTGTGCGCGGGCCTGTACAGCGTGCCGATGTATGCGCTGATCCAGCTGCGCAGCCAGCCCACTCACCGGGCGCGCGTCATCGCCGCCAACAACATCCTCAACGCGCTGTTCATGATCGGCAGCGCCGTCATCGCCGGCGCGCTGCTGGCGGCGGGCTTCACCATCCCGCAGATCTTCCTCTTCACCGGCATCGCCAACGCGGTGGTGGCCTTCTACATCTTCATGCTGGTGCCCGAGTACCTGTTGCGCTTTGTCGCCTGGGTGGCCTCGCGCTGCGTCTACCGCTTCAAGGTGCGCGGCGACGAGCACATCCCCGCCGAAGGGCCCGCAGTGCTGGTGTGCAACCACGTCAGCTTCGTCGATGCGGTGCTGCTGATGGCGGCCAGCCCGCGGCCGGTGCGATTCATCATGGACCACCGCATCTTCAAGGTGCCGGTGCTGGGCTGGCTGTTCCGGCTGGCCAAGGCCATCCCCATCGCGCCACAGAAGGAGGATGCCGCCGCCTACGAACGCGCCTTCGCCGAGGCCGTGGCGGTGCTGCGCGAGGGCGACCTGCTGGGCATCTTCCCCGAGGGCGGCATCACTCGCGACGGGCAGTTGCAGCCTTTCAAGGGCGGCGTGATGAAGATCCTCGAACTCGCGCGCGCCGAAGGCATCGAAGCGCCGGTGATTCCGATGGCACTGACCAACCTGTGGGGTTCCTTCTTCAGCCGCATCGAGGTGCGAAACGGCGAGAACGTGGCGATGGTGCGGCCCTTCCGCCGCGGCCTGCTCAGCCGCGTGGGCCTGAACGTCGGGCCGGCCATGCCGCCGGCCGAGCTGGCGCCCGAGGCCATGCGCAGCCACGTGGACGGACTGCTGGCCTCGTGAGCCTGCCGCCGCGCCCTTCCATCGCACACCACGGCGCCATGCCCGCCGGGCGCATCCGGTGAGCGGCTGGCAGCTCTTCACCTGGCTGGGCGACAGCGCGCTGCTGCTTCCTTGCGCGGCGCTGGTCGCCCTGTGGCTGCTGATCCCGCGGGCGACGCGGCCGCAGGGCTGGACCTGGGTGCTGTGCTTCGGCGCCACCGGGGCGCTGGTGGCCCTGACGAAGCTGCTCTTCCTCGGCTGGGGGGTGGGCAGCGCTGCGCTCGACTTCACCGGCATCAGCGGGCACACGGCGCTCTCGACCTGCTTCTGGCCGGTCGCACTGTGGCTCATGGGTTCGCGCGGCACGCACCGGCTGCGCGTGGCGCTGGCGGCTGCCGGCTGGCTGCTGGGCGCGCTGATCGGCGTGTCGCGCACGGCGCTCGACGCGCATTCGGCCACGGAGGTCGGCGCCGGCTTTGCGCTGGGCGCGTCGGCCAGCCTGGTCTTTCTGCTGCGGCAGCGCCGCTGGCCGCACCTGCGCGTCCGCGCCCACTGGGTGTTCGCGGCGCTGCTGGCCCCGCTGCTGGTGGTGGAGCCGGGGTGGCGCGCCCCCACCCATGACTTCGTCGCCTGGCTGGCCGTGGAACTGGCCGGCCACGACCGGCCCTACACCCGGGCCGACCTGCACCAGGGGACCCGCCCCGCGCCGCGCCGCTGGTGAAGCAGGAAGGGTATCGAAATACGATACCCATGAGGTTCTTGAAGGAGACGGGTGCATTCATTCGATGCGCCTGCGCGGCATGGCCCGCACCATCCGCCTCACCTCAACTCCGCCGCAAGGCACCAAGCACATGCACACCTCCGCTCCCCTCGTCCGCATCCAGCGCGACACCCGCGCCTGGCAGTTCCAGACCTGGGCCTCCTTCGGCATCGCCGTCTTCCTGTGCGCCACCGGCCTGGCCTGGCTGCCGGGCGAGAACCTGGAGCGCGCCTTCATGGTGATGGGCTACGTGTTCTGCCTTTCGGCGGTGTTCATGCTGGCCAAGTTCGTGCGCGACAACCAGCATCCGGGTGCAGCCGGCGACACGCCGATGTGGAAGCTGGTGGTGTGGGGCGGCTTTGTCACCGCCATGGGCCTGACGGCCTGGGGCCTGCTGCGCATGCCGATCAACGAGGCCTACAAGGCGTACCTCGGCGTGAGCTGGCTGTTCCTGGTCAGCTCGGCCTTCACGCTGGCCAAGATGCTGCGCGACCGCCATGAAGCCGACCTGGCCGACGCCCGCCTGGCCGGCCGCCGCGAAGCCCTCGAGGCACGCGACGCCGCGCGGGGCGAGTGAAGCCTGGCGCGCCTTCTTCTTCCTCACGAATCCACCTTACGCAGGAGTCCGTCATGACCATGCAAGCCACGTGTTCGTCTTCCATCCGTTCGGTCTTCGCCGCAGTGGGCCTGGCCGTCGCCCTCGCCCTGGGGGCCGCTTCGCCCGCACGAGCGCAGAGCGAAGCCTCTGCCGCCCTGTCGCTGCTGCCGGTGGCTTCCGTCGTGGGCGCCGCATCGGCGGCGGGCGCCGTCGGCGCGACGGCGCTGGCGCTGCCGGCCGCGCTGTCGGTGGGCGGCGCGGTGCTCACGGTGAAGGCGGTCGAAGCCTCGGCCGACGGCACCGTCTACCTGCTGGAGCGTGCTTCCGACGGCGCGCAGGCCAGCGTGCGGCTGATGGACCGCGGCGCCCGCGCGGTGTCGGTGGCGACGGGCGCGTCGGTGGAGGTCAGCGTGATCGGCACCGGCGTGCTGCTCTCGGCCGCTGGGGAGGTGCTGGCCTTCATCCCCAACGCCATCGGCCGGGCGCTGCTGCACGACGAGAGGCTGCTGTGAGGCCGCCGCGCACCAACTTCGGCCCCTACGAGCTGGAGGAGACCCGGATGCCGCGAAGCCGCCGCTGGCTGCGCCGGCTGCTGCACACAGCGCTGCTGATCGCGCTGGTGGCGTTCGCGGGGCTGGTCCTGTTTCCGGTGTCGGCCCATGCCGGCCGTTCGTGCGAGGAACGGCAGCCCACGGCTGCCGCGCTCTCCCGCGGCCTGGAGCTGGCGCAGCGCACCTCGCAGGCGCTGGACGCCAGCGGCGCCCGGGTGGTGGTGTTGGCCCGGGCCGGCCAGGACCTGAGCCGCTACGGCCTGAGCTGGTCGCACATGGGCTGGGCCTACAAGAGCGCCGAGGGCCCCTGGCGCGTGGTCCACAAGCTCAACCGCTGCGGTACCGCCGAGGCGATCGTGCAGCGCCAGGGCCTGGGCGAGTTCTTCCTCGACGATCCCTGGCGCTACGAGGCGGCATGGGAGGTGCCCTCGCTGCAGGTGCAGCAGCAGTTGTGGGCGCTGCTTTCGCAGCCGGCGCCGCAGCTCTCGCGGGCGCTGTCGGTGGTTTCGACGCGGTCCTACAGCCTCGTCAGCTACGCCTGGGGGCAGAAGTACCAGCAGTCCAACCAGTGGGCCATCGAGACCCTGGCCCTGGCGATGGAGCCCGGCACGGTGCGCCAGCGCACGCAGGCGCAGGCCTGGCTTCGCTTCAAGGGCTACGAGCCGACCACGCTGCGGCTCGGACCGTTCACCCGGCTGGGCGGGCGCATCGGCGCCGCGAACGTGGCCTTCGACGATCATCCGAACGAGAAGCGCTTCTCGGACCGCATCGAGACGGTGACGGTGGACTCGGTCTTCGAGTGGCTGCCGCGCGCCGGCCTGGGTGCGCCGCCGGTGCGCCTGAAAATCTGAGAGCCTGTTCGGTGTCTCCAAGGAAGGAACTGTCAATGAGCAAATCGCTGCGTCTGTCGGAGAAGTGGTTCCGCCGCGGCCTGTGGCTGGTGGCGCTGGTCTTCGCCGGTTTCCTGATCGGCCTGGGCGGCACGGTGGTGGGCGATCTGCCGCGCGTCGAGCGCACGCTGCAACTGGAGGACTTCATGCCGCCCGGGCGTGCCGACGCGCTGCGCGAGTCGGTGCGCCAGGCCGAGGAGAAGGCGCAGGCCGCGCAGCGCGCGCTCGACCAGGCGCAACTGCAGGTGCAGGCCACCGGCCAGGCCAGCCGCAACGCCCGCGAGACCTTCGACAACTGGCTGGCCACGCGCCGCGCCACGCAACTGCCGCAGCAGGACGCCGAACTCATCGCCCGCACGCGCCAGCTCGATGCGCTCAAGGCCGCCGAGGACGACGCGCAGCGCCAGGCGGCCGCCCAGCGCCAGCAGCGCCTGGATGCCCGCCAGCAACAGGAGGCGCGGCAGGCGGAGCTTCATGCGCTGGAGGCCGAGGCGTACGAGAAGCTGGAGGCCGAGCAGCGCCGCGTCGAGCTGCGCGTGTTCCTCTACCGCCTGGCGCTCACGCTGCCTCTGCTGCTGGTGGCGGGCTGGCTGTTCGCGAAGAAGCGCCAGGGCACGTGGTGGCCCTTCGTCTGGGGCTTCATCCTCTTCGCCCTGTTCGCTTTCTTCGTCGAGCTGGTGCCCTACCTGCCCAGCTATGGCGGCTACGTCCGCTACGTCGTGGGCCTCATCATCACGGTGCTGGTGGGACGCTATGTCATCGTCGGGCTGCAGCGCTACCTGGCGCGGCAGAGGGAGGCCGAGGCCCATTCGGCCGAGCAGCGGCGCGAGGCACTCGGCTACGACACCGCGCTGGCGCGTCTGGCCAAGGGCGTGTGCCCGGGCTGCGAGCGCCCGGTGGACCTGAAGGCGGCCGCGGCGGGGCAGCCCACGGGCGGGGCGCTGAATTTCTGCCCGCACTGCGGCATCGGCCTGTTCGACCATTGCGGGCACTGCCAGGCGCGCAAGAGTGCCTTCTCGCGCTTCTGCCCGGACTGCGGCGCGTCCGCGCACCCGGGCGGCGCGCAGCCGGCCGTGGCAGCGTCGCCCGGCTGATCGTGTCGCGGTGTTCGGGCTTTCCGCACGATCGACGCCAATCTTTACCAGGGCCGTCGCCGCAAAGTGTTAGAACTGCGCCCTGCGCCGCATCCCGCGCGCAGCCGGCGGCAGGGCTCCCTTGCCGCCAGCCCGCAACACGAACGACGAGGACCGCATCCATGAGCTTTTTCGGAAAGATTTTTTCCAAGATTTTCCCGTCGGCCAACGCCTCCGAGGTGGTGGCTGCGCCGCCCGCGGCCGCGCCCGCCGGCGCTCCGGCCGTGCCGGCACCGCCTCCGGCCATCCCGCTGGGCGAGGTGGCGCCCATCCTCGACGCGATGCCCGGCGCCAGCGCGCTGAACTGGCGCACCTCCATCGTCGACCTGCTCAAGCTGCTGGGACTGGACAGCAGCCTGGCGGCGCGCAAGGAACTGGCCAATGAACTGATCTACACCGGCAACGCCGAGCCCGGCTCGGCCGAGTGGAACATCTGGCTGCACAAGCAGGTGATGAGCCGCATCGCGGCCAACGGCGGCACGCTGCCGCCTGAACTGCGCGACTGATCCGGCGTCGCCCGCAAGAGCAAAGGCCCGGCAGCATTCCGCTGCCGGGCCTTTTTTCTTCATCGGCAGGTCAGACGCCCCGCGCGCGGTCGGCCTTGAAGCGGGCGCGGAAGGCCGTGTAGGCGCCTGCGTCCAGCGCCTCGCGCACCTCGCGCATCAGGTTCAGGTAGTAGTGCAGGTTGTGGATGGTGGTGAGCATCGGCCCCAGCATCTCGCCGCAGCGGTCCAGATGGTGCAGGTAGGCACGGCTGAAGCCTGCGCGGCCACCCTGTTCCCAGCTCACGCCGCTCGTGCCGGCGCAGGCATGGCAGGTGCAACTCGGATCCAGCGGCTGGTGGTCGCTCTTGTGGCGCGCGTTGCGCAGCTTCAGGTCGCCGTAGCGGGTGAAGATGGTGCCGTTGCGCGCGTTGCGGGTGGGCATCACGCAGTCGAACATGTCCACGCCGTCGGCCACGCCCTGCACCAGGTCCTCGGGCGTGCCCACGCCCATCAGGTAGCGCGGCTTGTGCGCCGGCAGCCGGTGCGGCGTGTGGGCCATGATGCGCAGCATCTCCTCCTTGGGCTCGCCCACGCTCACGCCGCCGATGGCGTAGCCGGGGAAGTCCATGTCGACCAGCGCCGCCAGCGACTCCTCGCGCAGGTGCTCGAACATGCCGCCCTGCACGATGCCGAAGAGGGCGTTGGGGTTCGAAAGGCGCGCGAACTCCGCCTGGCAGCGCTTCGCCCAGCGCAGGCTCAGCTCCATCGAGTGGCGCGCCTCGGCCTCGGTGGTCACGTGGCCGTTCGTGTCGTAGGGCGTGCACTCGTCGAACTGCATGACGATGTCGCTGTTGAGGATGGTCTGGATCTGCATCGAGACCTCGGGCGTGAGCAGCAGCTTGTCGCCGTTGACGGGCGAGGCGAAGCGCACGCCTTCCTCGCTGATCTTGCGCATCGCGCCCAGGCTCCACACCTGGAAGCCGCCCGAGTCGGTGAGGATGGGCTTGTGCCATTGCTCGAAGCCGTGCAGGCCGCCGAAGGACTGCATCACGTCCAGCCCCGGGCGCATCCACAGGTGGAAGGTGTTGCCCAGGATGATCTGCGCGCCCATGTCCTCGAGGCTGCGCGGCATCACGCCCTTGACGGTGCCGTAGGTGCCCACGGGCATGAAGATCGGTGTCTGCACCACGCCGTGGTTGAGCGTGAGCGTGCCGCGGCGGGCGTGGCTGTCGGGGTCGGTGGCGAGCAGGTCGAAGCGCAGGGCGGTCATTTTTTCGGGGCAGGGTTGGGGGCGGAGGCCGGCGCCTGGCGCAGCAGCATCAGCACGGTGCGGTTGTAGTCCTCGACCGCCAGCAGGCGGCCGGCGCGGTCCACCGTCAGGCCGGTGGGGCGGCCCATCGGGCGCATACCGCCCTGGGCGTGCCAGTCGAAGAGCCAGTCGACGGGCTTGCCCGCGGGCAGGCCGTCCTTGCCCAGCCGGAAGCCGACGACGCGGTGGCCGCTGGCCTGCGGGCCGCGCCAGGCGACGAGCAGTTGGCCGGCGAACGGCGTGTTGGCCGGGCCGGGGATCATCTGCAGCGGCGCGGCATGCGCGGGCCACAGGGTCAGCGGCGCCTCGGTCTTCGCGCAGTCGTAACGGCCTTCGTAGCCCTGCGCGCTCCTGCGCTTGCCGACGCAGTAGGGCCAGCCGTAGTGGCGGCCGCGCTGCAGCAGGTTCAGCTCCTCCGGCGGCGACTGCGGGTCGCGGTAGTCGATGGAGTTCTCGCCCTGCAGCACGAGGCCTTCGGCGCCGTCGGGCAGCACGGCCAGCGCCATGCTGTTGCGCAGGCCGGTGGCGAAGGGTGCGAAGCGCTGCACCGTCATCTGCGGGCCGCCGAGCTGCGCCTCGTACACCGCGGCGCGCGGACGCTCGCCCTGGCCGTCGGGGCAGGGCAGGGCGGGCGGCTGGCTGCCCTCGCGGCAGGCATCGCTGCTGGAGCCGACGTTGACGTACAGGCGGTTGCCGGGGCCGAAAGCGATCTCCTTGAGCGGGTGCGTGCCGTCGGCGGGCAACTGGTCGAGCACGGTTTCGCGCTGCAGCGCGCCGCCGGGGCCGGGCACCGCGGTGCGCCACACCTGGCCCGCCTCGCCCACGTAGACCTTGCCGTCGGGGCCGAGCGCCAGGCCCGAGGGCCGGTCCAGGCCGCTGGCCAGCACGGCGATGCGCGCGCGGCGGGGCGCCGGGCCGTCCGCGGGCAGCGTCATCTCCAGCAGGCGGCCGCGCCGCGGCTCCCACGAACCCATGTCGGCGATCCAGTAGCGCCCCGGCGCGACTTCGAGGATGCGGCGCGGCGCGCGCAGGCCCTCGGCCTCGTCCGCCAGCAGCGCCACGCAGGTGCCCGCAGGGCTGGCGATCGGCAGCCGGGCGAAGTCGCCGCACGCGCCCTGCGGCGTGTAGCCGCGCGCGGCGGCCAGGGCCGGCAGCGCCGCCAGCAGGACCTTCAGGATCGACAACGGGAGCGCACGCATGGCTCAGGCCGCGGCGGCGTTGAAGGCCTGGTAGGCCCGCATGTGCTGGTGCCGCTGCCAGTAGTGGCCGAGCACCGCCTTGAATTGCTGCTTCGCCTCGCCCTTGAGGCCCGCGAGCTTGAGCTTGACCGCCTTGGCACCGACCAGGCCCTTCTCGTTGAGCTTGACGACCAGCGTGTCGCCGAAGCTGCCGTCCTTGTATTCGAGGCCCTTGACGGCGTCCCACGCGATCTCTGCGCTGCCGTCGGGCGGCGCGATGCCGGTGTAGGCGATGCCGACGCTGCGGCCGTCCTTCAGCGCGAAGGACTGCGCGGGGAAGTGCTTGAGCACCAGCGCCCGTTCTTCGTCGTTGGCCGGCTCATAGCGCCAGGCCAGGTGCTGCTCGTGCTCGGCGGCGAAGTCCTGCTCGTAGGCGGCCCACAGGCGCGACTCGATCTCGGCCGCGGTGGCGATGTCGTCCACCCAGGTGGCGGCCGCCGGCTGCGTCACGATGGCGGCGAAGCGCATCTCGGGCTCCACGTGGCCGACCTGGGCCATGCGCTCGCGCAGCGGCGGGTGGCTGTCGTAGGGGTGCGGCACGCGGCCCTCGGTCATGGCCTCCATGAAGGCCTCCGAGCCGGCCCACTGCGGCAGGCCCGAGGCCACGCTGTGGCCGATGCTCAGCGACTCGCCCAGCCGCTCGTCGCGGCTGAACAGGCGCCCCTCGGTGTCGGCGCGGTAGCTGGCGTAGGCGGCGATCTTGACCAGCGAGTGGCTGATCGCGCGCGGCGACACCAGCCGGGCCGCGGTGCCGTCGGCCATGAATTCGCGCGCACGGCTCTCGCGCGACAGGGCGAGCTGGAAGACCATGCGGTACAGCCGCAGGAAGGGCAGCACCACGCGCGAGGCGCCGCCTTCGTACAGGTGCGCGAGGTAGCGGTCGAACTGGTCGAGCTTGGGGCCGAGCGCGGCGCTGCTGCGCGCGTCGCCGCCGCTCAGGTGCGCCAGCTCGTGGGCCAGCACGGCGTCGGCTTCCTCGCGGTCGAGCTGGCGCAGCAGGGGCACGCTCACGTAGAGCTTGCGGCCTTGCAGCACCAGCCCGCCGACGGCCAGCGGCGCCTCGGTGACGAAGAAGTTGGCGTCGATGCCGGCGATCAGGTGGTCGGGCGCGGGCGTGCCCAGCCGGGCGGCCATGTCGCGGATGCGCTGCCACAGGCGCGGCGCGTCGGCGTCCGACACCAGTTCGCCGTCTGCAGCGCTGCCCTCGGCGCTGCGCTGGAAGATCTTCAGGATCACCACCACGGCGGCGGCCAGCACCAGCAGGCCGACCGCGATGATCAGCTTCGGGTAGTACTTGTGCGTGTAGAAGGCCGTGACCCAGAACGACAGCCACACGCACATGGCGCCCTGCACCACCACCATCGCGGCGCTGGCGAAGGTGAGCGTGCGCCAGCCGGCGACGAAGCTGGCGTACTGCAGAGCGCGGTTGGCGAAGGCCAGCGCGCCCAGCAGCGCCAGCCAGGCCAGGATGGCGACGCCGGCCGCCAGCGTGGCGATGGAGAGCAGGCGCATCCAGGTGAACTGCCACAGCTCGCCGTAGGCCGGGCAGCTCGCGGCGCGGAAGCGCGCGGCCTCCGGCGCATCGTCGCGGCACAGCTGCGCCACGGGATGGCGGGTGTAGAAGGCCTGGATCTCCTCGCGCTCGGCGGCCGACAGGCGCGGGTCCTTCGCCATGCGCGCGGCGACGGCGCGGTCGAGCTTCCCCTGGTCTTCCGCCAGCGAGTGTGTGGTGAACCACAGGCAGGCCGCGGGGATGAGGAACAGCGCCAGCAGCGACCACAGGATGGTCTTGGCGAAGTCCTTGCGCAGAGAGTCTTCTTGCATGTTGTTTTCCCTCCTTGGTGTGATTCAGGCGTCGCCGGCGCGCGCCAGCAGCATCGCGTCGCCGTAGCTGAAGAAGCGGTAGCGCTCGCGCACGGCATGCGCGTACAGCGCCATGATCCGCTCGTACCCGGCGAAGGCGCTCACCAGCATCATCAGCGTGCTCTTGGGCAGATGGAAGTTGGTGACGAGCAGGTCGACGTGCCGGAAGCGGAAACCCGGCGTGATGAAGATGCGCGTGTCGCCCGACGCCTCGCCGCTCGCGGCCCAGGATTCGAGCGTGCGCACGGTGGTCGTGCCCACCGCCACCACGCGGCCGCCGCGCGCATGGCAGTCGGCGATGGCCTGCTGCGTCGCCGGCGGCACCTCGTAGCGCTCGGCGTGCATCACGTGCTCGGCGATGTTCTCGGTCTTGACGGGCTGGAAGGTGCCGGCGCCCACGTGCAGCGTCACGCTGGCGCGCTGCACGCCGGCGGCGTCCAGTTGCGCGAGCAGCGCTTCGTCGAAGTGCAGCGCCGCCGTCGGCGCGGCCACGGCGCCGGGCACGCGGGCGAACACGGTCTGGTAGCGGCGCACGTCGTCCTCGGAATCGGCATGCGCGATGTACGGCGGCAGCGGCACGTGGCCGTGGCGCGCCATCAGGGCGTAGGGGTCGGCGCCGTCGTCGCTTGCGAAGGCGAGGCGGAACAGGGCGCCGTCCTTCTCCGGCCAGCGGCCGAGCAGCGTGGCGCGGAAACCGCCCACCATGCGCAGCACCGTGCCCACGGGCGGCTTCTTGCTCACCTTCATGTGGCAGACGACCTCGCCGTCCGTCAGCACGCGTTCGACCAGCAGCTCCAGCCTGCCGCCGGTTGGCTTCTCGCCGAACAGGCGCGCCTTGACCACCTGCGTGTCGTTGAAGACCAGCAGGTCGCCTGCGCGCAGCAAGCTGGGCAGGTCGCGGAAGATGCGGTCGGTGGGCGGTGAGATGGTGCCGTCGAGCAGGCGCGAGGCGGAGCGTTCGGCGGCGGGATGCTGTGCCACCAGCTCGGGCGGCAGCGCGAAATCGAAGTCGGAGAGGGTGAAGGAACGCATGCTTGAGGGCTGGACGAGCCCGTGCCAAGAAGTTGCAGGCCCCCAGGTCCGGGCTGCGCCCAGCCCGCCCCCCGAGGGGGAGCAAGAAAGCTTGGGAACGGCCCGGCGCTTTCTTGAAGGGCAGAATTCTCCCATGCCCGTTTCGAAGCCCCCCGCCCCTGCCGATGCGCCCCCGCAGCGCGCCCCCGGCAGTGGCGAAAGCGCCGTGCAGCGCGCGCTGAAGAAGCTGGGCCTGGTCCGCGACATCGACTTCGCGCTGTACCTGCCGCTGCGCTACGAGGACGAGACGCGCATCGTGCCCCTGGCCAGCACCCGCGAGGGCGACACGGCGCAGGTGGAGGGCGTGATCACCGAGTGCGAGGTGGTGTATCGCCCGCGCCGCCAGCTGCTGGCCACGCTGGAGGACGGCAGCGACACGGTGCAGCTGCGCTTCTTCAACTTCTATCCCTCGCAGCAGAAGCAGCTCGCGCCGGGCAGCCGGGTGCGCGTGCGGGGCGAGGTCAAGGGCGGCTTTGGCCCGCCGGGCCGCCCCAAGGGCCAAAGCGCCCCCTTGGGGGGCAGCGGACCACGCGCAGCGGGGGAGCGTGGGGGCTACTTGTTCGGGCGGACGATGATGCACCCGACCGTGAAGGCTGCCGGCACACCGCTGCCGCTGGCGCTCACGCCCGTGTACGGCACCACGGCAGGCCTGGCCCAGCCCGTGCTGCGCCGCGCCGTGCAGGCCGGGCTGGCGCGCGCGCCGCTGGACGACATCGTGCCGGCGCACCTGATGCCGCCGCGCGCCTGGGGGCTGCGCGAGGCGCTGTCCTTCCTGCACTACCCGGCGCCCGACGTGGCGCTCGCCACGCTGGAGGACCACAGCCATCCCGCCTGGCAGCGCCTGAAGGCCGAGGAACTGCTGGCGCAGCAGCTCTCGCAGCTCCAGGCGCGGCGAGAGCGCGCGGCGCAGCGTGCGCCCATCCTGCGTGCGCCGGACGGCGCCGGCTCGCTGCATGCACAACTGCTCGGTGTGCTGCCCTTCACGCCCACCGGCGCCCAGCGCCGCGCCGACGGCGAGGTCGCCGGCGACCTGGCGCGCGCGCAGCCCATGCACCGGCTGCTGCAGGGCGACGTCGGCTCCGGCAAGACGCTGGTGGCCGCGCTGGCCGCGGCGCGCTGCATCGACGCGGGCTTCCAGTGCGCGCTGATGGCGCCGACCGAGATCCTCGCCTCGCAGCACTTCGGCAAGCTGGTGGGCTGGCTCGACCCGCTGCTGGCCGAGCGCGGCCTGCGCGTGGCCTGGCTCACCGGCAGCCAGAAGAAGCGCGAGCGCGACGCGATGGCCGCCGCCGTGGAGAGCGGCGAGGCGGCGCTGGTGGTCGGCACGCACGCCGTCATCTCGGAGAAGGTGCGCTTCGCCCGGCTGGCGCTGGCCATCGTCGACGAGCAGCACCGCTTCGGCGTGGCGCAGCGGCTCGCGTTGCGCGGCAAGGCCGAAGGCGCGCTGGAGCCGCACCTGCTGATGATGAGCGCCACCCCCATCCCGCGCACGCTGGCGATGAGCTACTACGCCGACCTGGACGTCTCCACCCTCGACGAACTGCCGCCCGGCCGCACGCCCGTCATCACCAGGCTGGTGGCCGAGCACCGCCGCGACGAGGTGATCGAGCGCATCCAGGGACAGCTCGCCCAGGGCCGGCAGGTCTACTGGGTCTGCCCGCTGATCGAGGAGAGCGAGGCCGTCGACCTGCGCAACGCCACCGCCACGCGCGACGAGCTGGCCGAGGCGCTGGGCGAGCGCGTTCAAGTCGGCCTGCTGCACTCGCGCATGCCCACTGCCGAGAAGCAGGCGGTGATGGCCGAGTTCACTGCCGGCACGCTGCACGTGCTGGTCAGCACCACCGTCATCGAGGTCGGCGTGGACGTGCCCAACGCCTCCCTGATGGTGATCGAGCACGCCGAGCGCTTCGGCCTGTCGCAGCTCCACCAGTTGCGCGGCCGGGTGGGTCGCGGCGCGGCGGCCTCGGCCTGCGTGCTGCTCTACGCCACCGGCGACAGCGGCCGCGTCGGCGAGGCGGCGCGGGCGCGGCTGAAGGCGATGGTGGAGACCGCCGACGGCTTCGAGATCGCGCGGCGCGACCTGGAGATCCGCGGCCCCGGCGAGTTCCTCGGCGCCCGCCAGTCCGGCGCGCCGCTGCTGCGCTTCGCCGACCTGGCCACCGACGGCCGGCTGCTGGACTGGGCGCGCGAGCTGGCGCCGCGGCTGCTCGATGGCCACCCCGAGCTGGCGCGGCGCCACGTGGACCGCTGGCTCGGCACCCGGGCTGAATACCTCAAGGCCTGAGAGGGCGCGGCCGGCCGACTCAGCCGGCCAGGCGTCGCAGCCCGGCCCACCAGTGCAGGGCGGCAGGGGGCTTCGGCCTCCGCGGAGGCTCCGCCGCCGCCGACAGTTTCGGCCAGGGCAGCGGCGCGTTGATCTGGAAGCGGGCCGCCAGCACTTCCAGCTCGGCAGCCACCCGGTTCATGCGCGCCGCGGGCACGCGGCGGTAGGCCATGGCCCGGGCGCACATGCGCGCGTAGCTGTCCGTCAGGCGGTTCCAGCGCTCGAAGTCCGATTCGCCCTGCAACGGCATCGAGTCGCTGCTGATCTCCTCGACCTCGGGCCAGGCGCCTTCGAAGTCGGGCGGGGCCCAGGCGGCGGCCGGGATGCTCGGGGAGGAGGGCGGAGGTGCGGCGTGCTTCATGGCTGCTCAGGGGCAACATGCATGCCGGGCGCCGCGGCCATCGCACGCGCGCCGGCCGCATGCGTCAAGGGCTTGTGGCCATTGGTCTTTTTCAGCCGTGCCGGTCCTGGCCGATGCCGGCAGGGACCGCTCGTTACGGACCATGAGGCCCTTCGTGTTACGTAACGCCGTAACACGAAAGTCGTCGATGCGGCCGCCGGAGACATCCGTGGCCAGCGGCGCCGCCGCCGTCCACGCCCGCCGCGCATAATTGAAGCAAGCTATGACCCTGACCGAACTGAAATACATCGTCGCGGTCGCCCGCGAGCGCCATTTCGGCAAGGCGGCGGAGGCGTGCTTCGTCTCGCAGCCCACGCTCTCGGTGGCGATCAAGAAGCTGGAAGAGGAACTGGAGGTCAAGCTCTTCGAGCGCAGCGCCGGCGAGGTGACCGTCACCCCGCTGGGCGAGCAGATCGTGCAGCAGGCGCAGACCGTGCTCGACCAGGCCGCCACCATCAAGGAGATCGCCAAGCGCGGCAAGGACCCACTGGCCGGCCCGCTGAACCTGGGCGTGATCTACACCATCGGCCCCTACCTGCTGCCCGACCTGGTGCGCCAGAACATCGCCCGCACGCCGCAGATGCCGCTGGTGCTGCAGGAGAACTTCACCGTCAAGCTGCTGGAGCAACTGCGCTCGGGCGACATCGACTGCGCCATCATCGCCGAGCCCTTCCCCGACACCGGCCTGGCCATCGCGCCGCTGTACGACGAGCCCTTCATGGCCGCCGTGCCCGTCTCGCACCCGCTGGCCGCGCGCGAGTCGGTCAGCTCCGACGAGCTGAAGAACGAGACCATGCTGCTGCTGGGCACCGGCCACTGCTTCCGCGACCACGTGCTGGAGGTGTGCCCCGAGTTCGCGCGCTTCTCCAGCAACGCCGAGGGCATCCGCAAGAGCTTCGAGGGCTCCTCGCTGGAGACCATCAAGCACATGGTGGCAGCCGGCATGGGCGTGACGCTGGTGCCTCGCCTGTCGGTGCCGGCCGAGGCGCTCAAGCCCCGCAGCCGCGCCAAGGACGCGGCGCCCATCGTGCGCTACCTGCCGGTGCGCGACACCGGCGGCGAGCCGCCCTCGCGCCGCGTGGTGCTGGCGTGGCGGCGCAGCTTCACGCGCTACGAGGCGATCGCCGCGCTGCGCAACGCGATCTACGCGTGCGAGTTGCCCGGGGTCAAGCGGCTGTCCTGAGGCGGGCGTCTTGCGGCGGCGGCCTACGCGGCGGGCGATGATGAAGCTGCATCGACGCGATAGAGTGTCGTGCCTTGCGAAGCCGCTTCGCGGCGCCTAGATTCGGCAGCGAGACCTCTCTCTTTCCCGACAGCAACCAAGGAACACCGACATGGCCAAGTCCTCCAAGCCCAGCAAGAACAGCAAGAGCCTTTCCGCCGTGGCCGCCGCGCCGGCGGCCGCCAAGGGCACCGTGCCCGCCAAGGGCGGCGAGCGGGTGGCGCCCGAGTCGGGCGGCAGCCGCGCCGCGCCGATCATCAACATCGGCATCGACCGCAAGGACCGCGCCGCCATCGCCGAAGGCCTGTCGCGCGTGCTGGCCGACACCTACACGCTGTACCTGACCACGCACAACTTCCACTGGAACGTGACGGGCCCGCACTTCAACTCGCTGCATGCCATGTTCATGGAGCAGTACACCGAGCTGTGGAACTCCACCGACGTGATCGCCGAGCGCATCCGCGCCCTGGGCCACTACGCGCCCGGCTCGTACGCCGAGTTCAGCAAGATCGCCACCGTGCCCGACGTGCCGGCCACGCCGCCCAAGGCGATGGAGATGGTGCGCATCCTGGTCAAGGGCCACGAGACGGTGTCGCGCATCGCGCGCGAGTTCATCCCGGTGGCCGAGGAGGCCGGCGACGACCCGACCGCCGACATGCTGACCGCACGCTGCTCGGTGCACGACCAGACCGCATGGATGCTGCGTTCGTTACTTGAGGAATAACCCCCAGCCTGCGCGGACTTCGTTCCGCTTCGGCAACCCCCTGCAAGGGGGCACCGTCAGCGGCCCGGCAAAGCCGGTTCCGCGGCGGTCGCTGGCATGGCCTGCTCCGCGGCCTTCCGAAGACAATCGGACGATGGAGAGATTGCGATGAGTACCGGTGCCCTCCAGCCGCCCGCCCCGCGCGGGCGGCTTGCCGTCTACCTGGACCTGATCCGCTGGGACCGGCCCGCCGGCTGGCTGCTGCTGCTGTGGCCCTCGCTCAGCGCGCTGTGGTTCGCGGCCGGCGGCTTCCCGGGCTGGCACCTGGTGATCGTCTTCGTGCTCGGCACCATCCTCATGCGCAGCGCCGGCTGCTGCGTCAACGACGTGGCCGACCGCGACTTCGACCGCCACGTCAAGCGCACCGCCCGGCGGCCCGTCACCACCGGCGAGGTGTCGGTGAAGGAAGCGCTGGCCCTGGGCGCCGCGCTGGCGCTGGCGGCCTTCGCGCTGGTGCTCACCACCAACGGGCCGACCGTCCTCTGGTCCTTCGCGGCGCTGGCGGTGGCGCTGGCCTATCCCTTCGCCAAGCGCATCGTCTCGGTGCCGCAGGCGGTGCTGGGCGTGGCCTTCAGCTTCGGCATCCCGATGGCCTTCTCGGCCGTCGCCGGCGAGGTGCCGTGGCTGGCCTGGTGGCTGCTGGCCGGCAACCTGTTCTGGGTGCTGGCCTACGACACCGAATACGCGATGGTCGACCGCGACGACGACCTGCGCATCGGCATGAAGACCTCGGCCATCACCTTCGGCCGCTTCGACGTGGCGGCGGTGATGGCGAGCTACGCCCTGTTCATCGCCATGTGGGCCTGGGCCGGCGCGCGGCTCGGACTGGGTGCGCTCTACTACGTCGGCTTGGCCGCTGCCGCGGCGCAGGCGGCGTGGCACTGGATGCTGATCCGGCAGCGCACGCGCGAAGGCTGCTTCAAGGCCTTCCGGCTCAACCACTGGGTGGGCTTCGCCATCTTCGCCGGCGTGGCCGCAGCCTACGCGCTGGGCTGACCGAACTCCGCCGCCAGTTCGCCGGCCCGCTGCTGCGCGGCGCGGATCGCGGCCTTGAACTTCTCCTTCACGTCCGCTGCCTGCATCGAGGTGATGGCGGCGTGCGTCGTCCCGCCCTTGGAGGTGACGCGCTCGCGCAGCACGGCCGGCGGCTCGCTCGACGCCGCCGCCAGCGCCGAGGCGCCGGTGAAGGTGCCCACCGCCAGGCGCAGCGCGTCTTCGGGCGGCAGGCCCATCTCGGCGCCGGCCTCGGCCATCGCCTCGATGAAGAAGAACACGTAGGCGGGCCCGGAGCCGGACATCGCCGTCACGGCGTCGAGCAGCGCCTCGTCCTGCACCCACAGGCGCTGGCCGGTGGGGGCGAGCAGTTGCTCGACGGCGGCGCGGTCGGACTCGCCGGCCGCGGCGCGGGCGAACAGCCCGGTCATGCCCTGGCCCACCAGGGCAGGCGTGTTGGGCATGGCGCGCACGATGCGCTCGGTGCCCAGCCAGCCGGCGATGCTCTGCGAGGGGATGCCCGCCGCCACGCTCAGGTGCAGCGCATGGCCGGCGAAGGGCTGCGCGGCGCGCGCCGCCTCGCCGAAGACCTGCGGCTTGACCGCCCACACGAACACGCCGCAGCGCGCCAGCGCCTCGGTGGGTGCCGGCCGGGCGGCGACGCCGAAGTCGCGCTGCAGGCGCTCGCGCGCCTCGTCCCAGGGCTCGACGATCTCGAACGAGGCGGCCGGCAGCCCGGCGCGCAGCAGGCCGCCGAGGATGGCACTGGCCATGTTGCCGCCGCCGATGAAGGCGACCGGGGGCAGGGTGGGGGAAGTGGTCATGGCGAGGGCGGGTCCGTGAAGGCGAAGACGGCGAACTGGGTGATCTGCGTCGGGTTGAAATTGTCGTCGCTGACCGCCAGCAGGCGCCGGCGGCCGTCGGGCAGGGGCGGGCCCCAGCACAGGGCCTCGGTGTTGTCCAGGCGCGCCAGGCCGAGCCGGGCGAAGTCGGCCAGCATCCGCTTGGGCGCGGGGCGGTGGTTGCCGGGGCGCAGCGTGTCCAGCGCCAGCGTGTCGCTGCCCGCGCGGGTGTCGATCTCGTACAGGCGCAGCGAGTTGCCGCGGCCCAGGGCCCAGGCGCGCTCCAGCACCAGCATGCGGCGCGCGTCGATCATCAGCGCCTCGCTCACGCCGTTGTCCGCATAGGTGTCGGGCACGGCGGGGCGCAGCGGGACGGCGTCCGGCACGTAGGCGATCTGGCGCACCGCCCGGCCGCCGGCCAGGTCGACCTGGGTGAAGCGGCAGGGGCCGCCGGCGTCGTCCACGGTGGGCAGCGGGCCGTCCTGCACCAGCGCGCCTTCCATCGCCAGCCAGGCGAAACGGCCGTCGGGCGTGGTCGCCAGGCCCTCGAAGCCCTCGTTGTCGCGCGGGCCGCGCCCGCCGGACGGGTCGGGCCGGAACATCGCCGGCAGCGCGAATTCACGCAGCAGCCGGCCGTCGCGCGCCGATTCGTAGAGCGCCGGGCCGAAGCCGCGGTCGACGTCGCCCTCGGTGCTCCACAGCAGCGTGCCGGTGCCGGGGCGCAGCCGCAGCGCCTCCGGGTCCGCCACCGGCACGCCGGGCGGTGCCTGGCGGCGGTTCGGCCACGGCGTGCCGCCGGCCTGTTGCAGCGGCACCACGCCTGTCAGGCGCGGCGCGGGCTCTTGGGCGGGCCACTCGGCCGTGTAGAAGCGCACCGGGCCGCGATCGGCGCGGTCGTCGCTCAGCAGCAGGTATTCGCCGGTGCGGGCGTCGAAGTCGGCGCCCGAGAGCCCGCCGAGCGCCGTGCCGCCGAAGGGCAGGGCGTGGGGCCAGCGGGCCTCGCCCAGCAGCGCCAGCCGGGCGGGGCCTGCCGCGGCGGGCGCCTGCGCCGGGCTGTCGCAGGCGGCGACCCAGGGCGCGGCGGCCAGCGCCGCGGTCCGGCGCAGCAGGGTCCGGCGGGAGATCGGGCGGTCGGCCGCGGGAGCCGGGGCGGCGGAGGGGCGCGTCATGGCGGCGGGCAGTCTAAACAGCCGCCGTGACGCCGCCCCCGTGGCCGCCCGGCGGGCGGGCCGTAGGCAGGGCGTTGACAGCCCTTTCGGTGCGTGCCACAATCGCGGGCTTCGCTTTCAAAAGCGGAAACTTTCGCCCATGCGAAGGTGTGCCCAGGTCCTTCGGACCGGCGCGCCGACGACGGGCCCAAGACTGACCGGCAAGGCCTTTTGGTGGCCGTGTCGGTACAAGTTGGGAACTACTCACAATGATCCAGACTGAATCCCGGCTCGACGTGGCCGACAACACGGGTGCGAAGTCCGTCCTGTGCATCAAGGTGCTCGGCGGCTCCAAGCGTCGTTACGCCAGCGTCGGCGACATCATCAAGGTCAGCGTCAAGGAAGCGGCCCCGCGCGGCCGCGTCAAGAAGGGCGAGATCTACAACGCCGTGGTGGTGCGCACCGCCAAGGGCATCCGCCGCGGCGACGGCTCGCTCGTCAAGTTCGACGGCAACGCCGCCGTGCTGCTCAACGCCAAGCTGGAGCCGATCGGCACCCGCATCTTCGGACCGGTCACGCGCGAGCTGCGCACCGAGAAGTTCATGAAGATCGTCTCGCTGGCTCCCGAAGTTCTGTAAGGACACACGCGCCATGAACAAGATTCGCAAGGGCGACCAGGTCATCGTGATCGCGGGTCGCGACAAGGGCAAGCGCGGCACCGTGTCGCTGCGCGCCGGCGAGAGCCATGTCGTGATCGAGGGCGTCAACCTCGTCAAGAAGCATGCCAAGCCGAACCCGATGAAGGGCACGACCGGCGGCATCGTCGAGAAGGCCATGCCGATCCACCAATCCAACGTGGCGATCTTCAACGCCGCGACCGGCAAGGCCGATCGCGTGGGCATCAAGCTCGTGGACGGCAAGCGCGTGCGCGTGTTCAAGTCCAGCGGCGAACAGATCAAGGCTGCCTAAGCCGCGAGGAAGAGGACATCATGGCCCGACTGCAACAACACTACCGCGAGAAGATCGCGAAAGAACTGACCGAGAAGTTCGGCTACAAGTCGCCGATGCAGGTCCCGCGCCTGACCAAGATCACGCTGAACATGGGCGTGAGCGAGGCCGTGGCCGACAAGAAGGTGATGGACAACGCCGTCGCCGACCTGACCAAGATCGCCGGCCAGAAGCCGGTGGTGACGAAGGCCCGCAAGGCCATCGCCGGCTTCAAGATCCGCGAAGGCCAGGCCATCGGCTGCATGGTCACCCTGCGCGGCGTGAAGATGTACGAGTTCCTGGACCGCTTCGTCACCGTGGCGCTGCCCCGCGTGCGCGACTTCCGCGGCATCAGCGGCCGCGCATTCGACGGCCGCGGCAACTACAACATCGGCGTCAAGGAACAGATCATCTTCCCCGAGATCGAGTACGACAAGGTGGATGCGCTGCGTGGCCTGAACATCAGCATCACGACGACCGCCAAGTCCGACGAAGAAGCCAAGGCGCTGCTGCAGGGCTTCCGTTTCCCCTTCAAGAACTAAAGGTGACCCTGTGGCAAAAGTTGCTTTGATCCAGCGCGAACTCAAGCGCGACAAGCTGGTCGCCAAGTACGCGAAGAAGCATGAAGAACTGAAGGCGATCGCCGGCGACGCCAAGAAGAGCGACGAGGAGCGCGCTGCCGCGCGCCTGGCGCTGCAGAAGCTGCCGCGCAACGCCAACCCGACGCGCCAGCGCAACCGCTGCGAAATCACCGGCCGTCCGCGCGGCACCTTCCGCCAGTTCGGCCTGGGCCGCGCCAAGGTCCGCGAACTGGCCTTCGCCGGCGACATCCCCGGCGTGACCAAGGCCAGCTGGTAAGACGCGCAGGCAGGAGCAAGAAACATGAGCATGAGTGATCCCATCGCCGACCTGCTGACGCGCATCCGCAATGCGCAGATGGTCGCGAAGCCCACCGTGTCGGTCCCGTCTTCCAAGGTGAAGGTCGCGATCGCCCAGGTGCTGAAGGACGAGGGCTACATCGACGGCTTCCAGGTCAAGACCGAAGCCGGCAAGAGCGAACTCGAAATCTCGCTGAAGTATTACGCCGGCCGCCCGGTGATCGAGCGCATCGAGCGCGTGAGCCGCCCCGGCCTGCGCGTGTACAAGGGCGCGACCGCGATCCCCAAGGTCCAGAACGGCCTGGGCGTGGCCATCGTCACCACCCCCAAGGGCGTGATGACCGACCGCAAGGCGCGCGCCACCGGCGTGGGCGGCGAAGTGCTGTGCTACGTCGCCTGATGCGGAGGAACTGAACAATGTCCCGAGTCGGAAAAATGCCGGTCGCCGTCCCGCAAGGCGTGGACGTGTCGATCAAGGAAGACCAGATCAGCGTGAAGGGCGCGGGCGGCCAGCTGTCCATCGCCGCCAACGCGCTGGTGAAGGTGACCAGCAAGGACGGCCAGCTCAGCTTCGAGCCGGCGAACGAGTCGCGCGAAGCCAACGCGATGAGCGGCACCGTGCGCCAGCTGGTCAACAACATGGTCGTGGGCGTGAGCAAGGGCTTCGAGAAGAAGCTGACGCTGGTCGGCGTGGGCTACAAGGCCCAGGCCCAGGGCAGCAAGCTGAACCTGTCGGTCGGCTTCTCGCACCCCGTCAACAAGGAGATGCCTGCGGGCATCACCGTGGCCACCCCCGCCCCGACGGAAATCGTCATCAAGGGTGCCGACCGCCAGCGCGTCGGCCAGGTGGCTGCCGAGATCCGCGCGATCCGTCCGCCCGAGCCCTACAAGGGCAAGGGCATCCGCTATGCCGATGAGCGGATCGTGATCAAGGAAACCAAGAAGAAGTAAGAGGCCGCATGATGTTGACCAAAAAGGAACAGCGCCTGCGCCGCGCCCGCCAGACCCGCATCCGCATTGCCACGCAAGGCGTCGCGCGTCTGACGGTGAACCGCACCAACCTGCACATCTACGCCACCGTGATCTCCGGCGACGGCTCCAAGGTGCTGGCCACGGCCTCCACCGCCGAAGCCGAAGTGCGCAGCTCGCTCGGTGGTGCCGGCAAGGGCGGCAACGCCGCTGCCGCCACGATCATCGGCAAGCGCATCGCCGAGCGCGCCAAGGCCGCCGGCGTTGAGAAGGTGGCCTTCGACCGTGCGGGCTTCGCCTACCACGGTCGCGTGAAGGCGCTGGCCGAAGCCGCCCGCGAAGCCGGGCTGCAGTTCTAAGCGAACGCGCACGAATCAGGAATTCAAGATGGCAAAGATTCAGGCAAGAACGAGCGCCGAGGGTCCCGAGGACGGTCTGCGCGAGAAGATGATCTCGATCAACCGCGTCACCAAGGTGGTGAAGGGTGGTCGGATCCTGGGCTTCGCGGCGCTGACGGTGGTCGGCGACGGCGACGGCCGCGTCGGCATGGGCAAGGGCAAGTCCAAGGAAGTGCCCTCCGCCGTGCAGAAGGCGATGGAAGAAGCCCGCCGCAACATGCTGAAGGTGTCGATCAAGAACGGCACCCTGCACCATGAAGTGACCGGCCACCACGGCGCCTCCAAGGTGATGATGTCACCGGCCCCCAAGGGGACCGGCATCATCGCCGGCGGCCCGATGCGTGCCGTGTTCGAGGTGATGGGCATCACCGACGTCGTGGCCAAGAGCCACGGCTCGTCCAATCCGTACAACATGGTCCGCGCGACCCTGGACGCGCTCAAGAACTCCACCACCCCGGCCGAAGTCGCTGCCAAGCGCGGGCTGACGGTGGAAGAAGTCTTCAGCGCCTGATCGGAGAGAACGCGATGACGACGCAACAACAGACCGTGAAGGTCCAGCTGGTCCGCAGCCCCATCGGCACGAAGGAATCGCACCGTGCCACGGTGCGCGGCCTGGGCCTGCGCAAGCTCAACAGTGTGAGCGAGCTGCAGGACACGCCCGCCGTGCGCGGCATGATCAACAAGATCGCCTACCTGGTGAAGGTGCTCTGACATGGAACTCAACAGCATCCAGCCCGCAGCGGGCGCCAAGCATGCCAAGCGCCGCGTCGGCCGCGGCATCGGCTCCGGCCTGGGCAAGACCGCGGGCCGCGGCCACAAGGGCCAGAAGTCCCGCGCCGGCGGCTTCCACAAGGTCGGCTTCGAAGGCGGCCAGATGCCGCTGCAGCGCCGCCTGCCCAAGCGCGGCTTCAAGTCGGCTTCGCTGAAGTTCAACGCCGAGGTCACGCTGGCCCAGCTCGACAAGCTGGGCGCGGCCGAGGTCGACATGCTGGCCCTCAAGCAGGCCGGCCTGGTCGGCCAGCTCGCCAAGGTGGTGAAGATCATCAAGTCGGGTGAACTGACGAAGGCCGTCAAGCTGACGGGCATCGGCGCGACCGCCGGCGCCAAGGCTGCCATCGAGGCGGCCGGCGGCAGCGTGGCCTGAAGCCCAGGGCGGAAAGCAGACCGAACGTGGCAACCAACGCGATGACCAGGCAGCAGGGGCTCGCCAAGACCGGCAAGTTCGGCGACCTGCGTCGCCGGCTCGTCTTCTTGCTGCTTGCGCTCGTGGTCTACCGCATCGGGGCGCACATCCCGGTGCCGGGCATCAATCCGGACCAGCTGGCGCAGCTCTTCCAGGGGCAGCAGGGCGGCATCCTGAGCCTGTTCAACATGTTCTCGGGCGGCGCGCTGTCGCGCTTCACGGTCTTCGCGCTGGGGATCATGCCGTACATCTCGGCGTCGATCATCATGCAGCTGATGACCTACGTGATGCCGCAGTTCGAGCAGCTCAAGAAGGAAGGCGAGGCCGGCCGGCGCAAGATCACCCAGTACACGCGCTACGGCACGCTGGGCCTGGCGCTGTTCCAGTCGATGAGCATCGCGGTGGCGCTCGAGTCGTCGCCCGGCCTGGTGATCGCGCCGGGCTTCGGCTTCCGCATCACGGCGATGGTGAGCCTGACGGCCGGTTCCATGTTCCTGATGTGGCTGGGCGAGCAGATCACCGAGCGCGGCCTGGGCAACGGCATCTCGATCCTCATCTTCGCCGGCATCGCCGCCGGCCTGCCGAGCGCGATCGGCGGCCTGCTGGAGCTGGTGCGCACGGGTGCGATGAGCGTGATCGTGGCACTGTTCATCGTCGTCCTGGTGGCGCTGGTGACCTGGTTCGTGGTGTTCGTCGAGCGCGGCCAGCGCAAGATCCTGGTGAACTATGCGCGCCGTCAGGTGGGCAACAAGATCTACGGCGGCCAGGCCTCGCACCTGCCGCTCAAGCTGAACATGGCCGGGGTGATTCCGCCGATCTTCGCGTCGTCGATCATCCTGCTGCCGGCCACCATCGTGGGCTGGTTCAGCTCGGGCGACAGCATGCGATGGCTCAAGGACATCGCCGCGATGCTGGCGCCGGGGCAGCCGGTCTACACGGCGCTGTACGCCGGCGCCATCGTGTTCTTCTGCTTCTTCTACACGGCGCTCGTGTTCAACAGCCGCGAGACCGCCGACAACCTGAAGAAGAGCGGCGCCTTCATCCCCGGGATCCGTCCCGGCGATCAGACGGCCCGCTACATCGACAAGATCCTGGGACGCCTCACGCTGGCCGGTGCCATCTACATCACCTTCGTGTGCCTGCTGCCGGAGTTCCTGATCCTCAGATACAACGTGCCGTTCTATTTCGGCGGCACCTCGCTGCTGATCATCGTGGTCGTCACCATGGACTTCATGGCCCAGGTGCAGAACTACCTGATGTCGCAGCAGTACGAATCGCTGCTCAAGAAAGCGAACTTCAAGACCTCGCTGGGCGGCTGATGACGGTGACGACATGTCCAAGGACGATGCGATCCAGATGCAGGGGGAGGTCCTTGAGAACCTTCCCAATGCAACTTTCCGGGTCAAGCTGGAAAACGGTCACATCGTCCTCGGCCACATTTCGGGAAAGATGCGCATGCATTACATCCGCATCCTTCCCGGAGACAAGGTGACGGTGGAACTGACGCCCTACGACTTGAGCCGGGCGCGCATTGTGTTTCGGGCGAAGTGAATCGCGCCCACGAGAGAGTTTCAGGAGAAATGAAATGAGAGTTTCGGCTTCGGTCAAGACCATCTGCCGCAATTGCAAGATCATCCGCCGCAAGGGCGTCGTGCGCGTGATCTGCACCGACCCGCGCCACAAGCAGCGCCAGGGTTGATTCGAGAGTTCTAGAGGACGCACATGGCACGTATCGCTGGCATCAACATCCCGCCGCACAAGCACGCCGAAATCGGCCTGACGGCGATCTTTGGCATCGGTCGCACGCGCGCTCGCAAGATCTGCGAAGCCTGCGGCATCGACTACGCGAAGAAGGTCAAGGACCTGACCGACGCGGACCTCGAGAAGATCCGCGACCAGATTGCCCAGTTCACGATCGAGGGCGACCTGCGCCGCGAGACGACGATGAACATCAAGCGACTGATGGACATCGGCTGCTACCGCGGCTTCCGCCATCGTCGCGGCCTGCCCATGCGCGGCCAGCGCACGCGCACCAATGCCCGCACCCGCAAGGGTCCGCGCAAGGCTGCCCAGGCCCTGAAGAAGTAAGGAATAGAGCATGGCAAAGTCTCCCGCCAACAACGCCGCCCAGCGCGTGCGCAAGAAGGTCCGCAAGAACGTTGCGGACGGCATCGCGCACGTGCACGCGTCGTTCAACAACACCATCATCACGATCACCGACCGCCAGGGCAACGCACTGTCGTGGGCCTCGTCGGGCGGCCAGGGCTTCAAGGGCTCGCGCAAGTCGACCCCCTTCGCGGCCCAGGTGGCCTCCGAAGTGGCCGGCCGCGCCGCGGTCGAGCAGGGCATCAAGAACCTGGACGTCGAGATCAAGGGCCCCGGCCCGGGTCGCGAATCGTCGGTGCGCGCGCTGGCCGCGCTGGGCATCCGCATCACCTCGATCTCCGACGTGACGCCGGTGCCGCACAACGGCTGCCGCCCCCAGAAGCGCCGCCGCATCTGAGCGCTGGCGCCAGGCGCAGCCCGCCGCGAGGCGGTCTGCGCGTTTTGCTTTTTCACCACCCCAAGCCCACCGCCATCGACCGACGCGACTGATGGCTCCCGCAGGCGACTGCGGCAGAAGACTCAAAGGAAAATACCGTGGCACGCTACCTCGGCCCCAAGGCCAAGCTCTCCCGCCGTGAAGGCACCGACCTGTTCCTCAAGAGCGCCCGCCGCTCGATCGCGGACAAGGCCAAGTTCGACTCCAAGCCCGGCCAGCACGGCCGCACCTCGGGTCAGCGCACCTCCGACTTCGGCCTGCAGCTGCGCGAGAAGCAGAAGGTCAAGCGCATGTACGGCGTGCTGGAAAAGCAGTTTCGCCGCTACTTCGAGGAAGCCGACCGCCGCCGCGGCAACACCGGCGCCAACCTGCTGTTCCTGCTGGAATCGCGCCTGGACAACGTCGTCTACCGCATGGGCTTCGGCTCGACCCGCGCCGAGGCGCGCCAGCTCGTGTCGCACAAGGCCATCACGGTCAACGGCCAGCCGGTGAACATTCCCTCGTACCTGGTGAAGCCGGGCGATGTGGTTGCCGTGCGCGAGCAGTCGAAGAAGCAGGCCCGCGTGATCGAGGCGCTGCAACTGGCGCAGCAGGTCGGCATGCCCGGCTGGGTGGAAGTCAACGCCGACAAGGCGGAAGGCACGTTCAAGAAGGTGCCGGACCGCGACGAATTCGGCGCCGACATCAACGAATCGCTGATCGTGGAACTGTATTCGAGGTAAGACGATAACGAGGCTGCTGCGCAGCCTCGTCCTTGAATGTTTTTGTTCCCTTATCGGAGGCATCCGGTAAGGGCACTTCACCAGCCTTACCGGTGTAACGAGCCGGGGGTATTGAGAGGAAGTCCGCATGCAAACGACCCTGCTGAAACCCAAGACCATCCAGGTCGAGCAACTGGCCGCCAACAAGGCGAAGGTCACGCTCGAGCCCTTCGAGCGCGGCTACGGCCACACGCTCGGCAACGCGCTGCGCCGCGTGCTGCTCTCTTCGATGGTGGGTTACGCAGCCACTGAAGTGACGATCGCCGGCGTGCTGCACGAGTACTCGTCGATCGACGGCGTCCAGGAAGACGTCGTCAACATCCTGCTCAACCTCAAGGGCGTGGTGTTCAAGCTGCACAACCGCGACGAGGTGACCCTGTCGCTGCGCAAGGACGGCGAAGGCCCGGTCAAGGCCTCCGACATCCAGACGCCGCACGACGTCGAGATCATCAACCCCGACCACGTGATCGCCAACCTGTCGCAAGGCGGCAAGCTGGACATGCAGATCAAGGTCGAGAAGGGCCGCGGCTACGTGCCCGGCACGATGCGCCGCTACGCCGACGAGCCGACCAAGTCGATCGGCCGGATCGTGCTGGACGCCTCGTTCTCGCCGGTCAAGCGCGTGAGCTACACCGTCGAGAGCGCCCGCGTCGAGCAGCGAACCGACCTGGACAAGCTGCTGGTCGAGATCGAGACCAACGGT
Organism: Xenophilus azovorans DSM 13620; assembly: GCF_000745855.1. Lineage (GTDB taxonomy): Bacteria > Pseudomonadota > Gammaproteobacteria > Burkholderiales > Burkholderiaceae_C > Xenophilus > Xenophilus azovorans. The sequence goes on along the minus strand of NZ_JQKD01000006.1, from coordinate 25,008 downwards.
GCGATCAGCGCCGAAGACGCCGTGCGCGCCTCGGCCAAGATCCTGGTCGAGCAGCTGGCCGTGTTCGCGCAGCTGGAAGGCGGCGCCATCGACGGCATGTTCGAGCAGCCCCAGCAGCGCAGCGCCCAGCAGTTCGACCCGATCCTGCTGCGCCCCGTGGACGAACTGGAGCTGACGGTGCGCTCGGCCAACTGCCTGAAGGCCGAGAACATCTACTACATCGGCGACCTGATCCAGCGCACCGAGAACGAACTGCTCAAGACCCCGAACCTGGGCCGCAAGTCGCTCAACGAGATCAAGGAAGTGCTGGCCTCGCGTGGCCTCACGCTGGGCATGAAGCTCGAAAGCTGGCCGCCGGCCGGCCTGGACAAGAGGTAAACCAGGTTCGCCGCTCGCGGCAAACCTTGCCCTCCTGTGTGTATTGCGGGTACCTGATACGGCCTGCTCTTAAATAACGAAAGGAATATCACCATGCGTCACGGACTCGGCCTGCGCAAACTCAACCGCACCAGCTCGCACCGCCTCGCGATGCTGCGCAACATGACCAACTCGCTGATCGCGCACGAAGCGATCAAGACCACCGTGCCGAAGGCCAAGGAACTGCGCCGCGTCGTCGAGCCGCTGATCACCCTGGCCAAGAAGCCGACGGTCGCCAACAAGCGCCTGGCCTTCGACCGCCTGCGCGACCGCGACAGCGTCGTCAAGCTGTTCAACGAACTCGGCCCGCGCTATCAGACCCGTCCGGGCGGCTACACGCGCATCCTGAAGATGGGCTTCCGCGTGGGCGACAACGCCCCCATGGCCCTGGTCGAGCTGGTGGACCGCCCCGAGCCGACGGAAGCGGCCGAAGGCGAGCAAGGCGCCGCCGAATAAGCTATAATTTCTTTCTTGCCGCGCGGTGGAGCAGCCTGGTAGCTCGTTGGGCTCATAACCCAAAGGTCGCAAGTTCAAATCTTGCCCGCGCAACCACTTTCAAAAGGCCCTCGTTCGAGGGCCTTTTTCTTTGGCCGGCCGCGTCAGCCCCAGGCAAACGGCGGTGTCTGCAAACTGCGGCGTGTTGTGCCACCATCGGCGCTTCCTGTCTTCCGTGTTTTGCACAATCCGTCGACATGCAGAGCCTGGTCAGCAAGATCGAAGCCATTCTGGCGCCCCTTCCCGTTCCCGTTTCCCTCCAACTGCCTGACGGCCAGCGCATCGGCGCCGGCGACGCGAGGCTCGTCCTGAGCTTCTCGACCTGGGGCGCCCTGGCCAAGCTGGCGGCCAGCCAGGTCGGCAGCGTGGGAGAGGACTACGTCGAGGGCCGGGTGGGCATCGAGGGCAGCATGCGCGACCTGATGGCCACCGCGGCGGCGCTGATGCCGTCCAGCCCCGCCGAGAGCAACAGCGGCTGGTGGACCCGCCTGCTGCGCAACGCCAAGTCGCGCGGCTCGCACACGCAGGGCAAGGACGCCGAGCAGATCCAGTTCCACTACGACGTCTCGGACGACTTCTACGCGCTCTGGCTGGACCCGCGGCGCGTGTACTCCTGCGCCTACTACCGCACGCCGGATCTGGACATCGCCGGCGCTCAGGAAGCCAAGCTCGACCACATCTGCCGCAAGCTGATGCTGCAGCCGGGCGAGCGCTTCCTCGACATCGGCTGCGGCTGGGGCGCGCTGCTGCTGTGGGCGGCCGAGCACTACGGCGTGGACGCCACCGGCATCACCCTGTCGAAGAACCAGCACGCCCACGTGGAGCGGCTGATCGCCGAGCGCGGGCTGGGCGAGCGCGTGCGCGTGCGGCTGATGGACTACCGCGAGCTCAAGACCGACCGGCCCTTCGACAAGATCGCCTCCATCGGCATGCTGGAGCACGTCGGCCGCGCCAACATGGGCCTGTACCTGCGCGACGTGCACGACCTGCTCGCGCCCGGCGGCCTCACGCTGCAGCACGGCATCACGGCCGGCCAGCTGGACTACAAGCAGCTCGGCGCCGGCATGGGCGACTTCATCGAAAAGTACATCTTCCCGGGCGGGGAGCTGCTGCACGTCACGCACATCCTGAGCGAGACGGCCGAGGCCGGGCTGGAGATGGTGGACACGGAGAACCTGCGCCCCCACTACGCCCGCACGCTGTGGGCCTGGTCCGATGCGCTGGAGGCGCGGCTGGACGAGGCGCGCGCCGTGCTGGAGCGCACGGCCGGCCCGGAGCGCGGCGGGCGCATCCTGCGCGCCTACCGCCTCTACCTGGCCGGCTGCGCCATGAGCTTCGAGCAGGGCTGGATCGCGTTGCACCAGATGCTGTCTGCCCGACGCGACGGGCAGGTGGCATCCCACGTGTTGCGCGGCGCGCAATCGGTATACCCTTTCACACGCAACTACATGTACGAGTGAAGAAAGGGGATTCCGCCATGCTCTACCGCTTCAAGTCCCAGGCCAGTGCCGACGTCGTGATGCTGGAGGCCAACGCGCGCCAGTTGCTGGACATCATCGGCAAGGCGGCGGCGCCGGCCGGCGTCATCGTCGTGGACCAGATGCCGGGCGCCATCGCCTCGCTGGAGGCCGCGGTGGCGCGCGAGGCGCGCGACGGCAAGCACAACCGCGACCCCAACGCCGTGGAAGACCACGACGCCGAGTCCGAAGCGCAGCACGTCGGCCTGCACCAGCGCGCCACGCCGCTGCTGAACATGCTGAAGGAATCGCTCGCGGAGAAAAAGGACATCGTCTGGGGCGCGTAACCCGCTTCCCCGGTCCAGAAAAAACAAAGGCCGCGCCCATCGGACGCGGCCTTTGTCTTTGCGGCGCCGGCCTGCTCAGTCCACCGTCGCGCCCGAGTCCTTCACCACCTTGGCCCACTTCACGTGCTCGTCGGCGATGTGCTTGGTGAACTGCGCCGGCGTGTTGCCGCTGGGGATCGCGCCCTGGGCCTGCATCTTCTCCTTCACCTCGGGCGTGCCCAGCGCCTTGGCCACCGCCTGCTGCACGCGGTTGACGACGTCGGGCGAGGTGCCGGCCGGCGCCAGCAGGCCGAACCAGGAACTGGCCTCGTAGCCCTTGAGCGCGGGGCCGCCGGCTTCCTCCACCGTCGGCACGTCGGGCAGCGCCGACGAGCGCTGGCTGCTGGTGACCGCCAGCGCGGTGAGCTTGCCGCCCTTGATCTGCTGCATCGACGAGGGCAGGTTGTCGAACATCACGTCGGCGTTGCCCGCCACCATGTCCAGCAGCGCCGGGCCGGAGCCCTTGTAGGGCACGTGCGTCATCTGCGTGCCCGTCATGCTCTTGAACAGCTCGCCGGCCAGATGGATCGAGGTGCCGCTGCCGCTGGAGGCCATGTTCAGCTTGTTGGGGTTGGCCTTCAGGTACTTGATCAGGTCCGGCACGTTGCGGATGCCGTACTGCCTGGCCTTCTCGGCGTTCATCTCCAGCACGTTGGGCACGGCGGCCACCAGGGTGACGGGCACGAAGTCCTTGATCGGGTCGTAGGGCAGGTTCTTGTAGAGCGCGCGGTTGATGCCGTGCGTGCCCACCGTGCCCATCAGGAAGGTGTAGCCGTCGTTCGGCGACTTGGCGACGATCTCGGCGCCGATGTTGCCGCCGGCGCCGGCCCGGTTGTCGACGATGAACTGCTGGCCGAAGGCCTTGCTCAGCTCCGGCGCCACGGCGCGCGCCAGGATGTCGGTGGTGCCGCCGGGCGCGAAGGGCACGACGATCTTCACCGGCTTGGTTGGCCAGGTGTCGGCCCAGGCGGCCGGGGCAGCCAGGGCCAGGGCGGCGGTGGCCGCCAGGGCCAGTGCGGCGCGGCGGTTCGGTTGGCAATGACGACGCATCATGCAGGGGTCTCCTCGAAGGGGGTTGGAAGGGCCGCCAGCGCCTGGCGCAGCGTCTGGCCGGGCGCCAGGCCCAGCGCCGCGGCGCCGGCGTTGACGTGGCTGAGCACGCCGTCGTCCAGCGTGCTGCGGGCCTCGCCGATGCGCGCGCTGCCGTGCGCCACCGTGCAGGCCGCCAGCGCGTGCGCCTGCAGGAAGCCCAGCGCCGCGATGCCGGCTGCGTCGCGGCCGACGCCGGCGTCGTTGAACACCGACAGCAGCGGCCGCGCCGCCAGCGCATAGCGTGCCGAGCTGATCCCGCCGTGCGAGCCGCTCACCGCCACGCAGCCGGCGTCGCCCGCATGCAGTTCGGTGATCGAGTCGACGACGCGCAGGCGCAGCGGCATGCGCCCGTTTGTAGCGGCCGGCGCCTGCGCGTCCGAGGGTGGAAACCCGTCCTTCAGGCCGCGGCCGGCTCGGCCAGCGGCACCTGCCAGGCGTCGTAGCCGTAGACCCAGTCCGCATTGCCGCCCGCGCGCAGCCAGTTGTTGCCGCGCGAGCCGACCTGGATGCGCGCCGTGCGCTCCAGGCGGGCCTGCTCGTAGCGGCGCAGCGCGTGGGGCACGGCGTCCGCTGCGACGCCCTCCAGCGCGCGGGCCAGCACCACCGCGTCCTCGATCGCCATGCCGGCGCCCTGCGCCATGAAGGGCATCATCGGGTGGCAGGCGTCGCCCAGCAGCGTCAGGCGGCCCTGGCTCCAGCGCGGCAGCGGGTCGCGCTCGTACAGCGCGGTCTTGAGCACGCTGTCGCAGGCGTCGAGCAGGGCGCGCGCATGCGGATGGAAGTCCGCGTAGAAGCCGCGCAGCTCCTCCACGCTGCCCTCGGTGGTCCACGACTCCTCGTGCCAGGCGTCCTGCGCCGTGGTGGCGAAGACGAAGGTGTCGCGCCCCTGGTTGAGCGGGAAGGTGACGATCTGGCTTTCCGGCGCGGGGCCCCACCACTTGGTGAAGGCGCCGATGTCCGGCACGTCCTTCACCCGCTCGGTCGGCACCACGGCGCGGAAGGCCACCACGCCGGTGAAGCGCGGCGCGTCGGCGCCGAACATCGCCGCGCGCACGGCGGAATGGATGCCGTCGGCGCCCACCAGCACGTCCAGCCCGCGCGCCTCGCCGCCATCGGCGAAGCGCACAGCCACGCCGTCCTCCGTCTCCTCGATGCGTTCGCAGCGGCTGGCGAAGCGCACGCGCTCGCGCGGGAAGGCCTCGGCCAGCGCGGCCAGCAGGTCGGCGCGGTGGATGGTGAGCTGCGGCGCGCCGTACTGGCGCTCGGCCGCGTCGCTCATCGGCAGGCGCGAGGTCTCCTCGCCGGTGTCCCAGGTGCGGCTGATGCGGTGCGTGGGCCGCGCCGCCGAGGCGCGCGCCGCCGCGGCGATGCCGGCGCCCAGGCCGTCCAGCGCACGCACGGCGTTGGGCGTGAGGTTGATGTCGGCGCCGACGCGCAGGTATTCGCGGCTCTGCTCGAACACGGTCACGTCGTGGCCCTGGCGCTGCAGCGCGCAGGCGGCGGCCAGGCCGCCGATGCCGCCGCCGGCGATGCCGATCTTCAGGGGGTTCGTCATGGGGAAGTCTCCAGTGCTGTGAAAAAAGGGGGAACGGGGCGGCGCCGCGCTGTGCCAAGATCGACGGCATGCCGTCCATCCCGCGTGCGCCGAAGCGATGCCTTGATTCTTCGCAGGCGGCCGTGCCGCCTCAACCGCCGTGCGTCCGCAAGAAGGCACGATTCGTCCCGCCCTGGGCTGCATGGACGCGCTGAGCGAGGTGCTGGCCGCCTGCCGCGTCGAGCGCGCGGTGACGGCGCGCTTCTCGCTGCACGCGCCCTGGGCGCTGCGCTCCGACGGGCTGCCCGGCGTGATGCTGCGCCTCGCGCGCGGCGCACCGTGGTGGCTGCTGCTGGACGGCGCCGCCCCGGTGCAGGTGCAGGCCGGCGACCTGCTCATGCTGCCGCTGGGCAGCGCCCATCAGCTCGCGTCGGCGCCTGGCCTGCCGGCCACGCCCTTCGCCGAGCTGATCGCGCGCCATGCGGAGGGCCCGCGCGACGAGAACCCGCTGGTCTTCCGCCACGGCGGCGCGGGCGAGGCGACGCAGGTGGACTCCGTGCTGCTGTGGTTCTCGGCCTGGAGCCGCCACGCCGTGCTGCAACAGCTGCCGCCGCTGATCCACCTGCGCGCGGCCGAGGTGCCCTGGCTGCCGCGCCTGGCTGCGGCGATGGAGGCGCTGACCGAGGACAGCCTCGCGCGCCGGCCCGGCTGGCGCGTCTCGGCGGCACGCATGGGCGAGCTGCTGGCGGTCAACCTGCTGCGCGAGCACCTGGCCCGCACCCCGGCGCACGGCGAGGGCTGGCTGCGCGGCCTGGGCGACCCGGCCATCGGCCGCGCGCTGGCCGCGCTGCACCGCGCGCCGCAGCGCGACTGGCGCCTGGAGACCCTGGCGCGCGAGGCCGCCATGTCGCGCTCGCGCTTCGCCGAGCGCTTCCGCGCGGTGGTCGGCGCCACGCCCATCGGCTACCTGACGGCGCACCGCATGGCGCTGGCGGCCGAGCAGATCGAGGCCGGCCGTCAGCCGCTGGCGCGCATCGCCGAGGCGGCGGGCTACGAGTCGGAGAAAGTGTTCTCGCGCGCCTTCCGCCGCTGGGCCGGGCTGCCGCCCACCGCCTGGCTGCGGCGCGAGCGCGCGCGCCGGCAGGCGCTGATGGATTTCGGCGGGGCGGACGCGGAAGAAGAAGCGGGCGCTCAGCCCACCAGCCGCCGCGCGGCCGCCGCCACCGCCGCCGCGTCAATGCGCGACGCGGCCTCCAGCACCGGCGCGTAGCCCACCGGGATGCGCGGCGCGCCCAGGCGTGCCACGCGGCAGCCGGTGGCCTCGGCCGCCGTCGCGGCGATCTCGGCGCCGAAGCCCGCCGCCTGGATCGCCTCGTGCACCACCAGCAGCCGGCCGGTGCGGGCGCACGATTCGAGCACCGTCTCGCGGTCCCAGGGCCAGAGCGTGCGCAGGTCGATCAGGTCGACGCCGATGCCCTCGGCCGCGAGCTGCTCGCAGGCCTCCTGGCACACGCGCAACTGCCGGCTCCAGCTCACCAGCGTGAGCGCATCGCCGCGGCGCACGCGCGCGGCGCGGCCCAGCGGCACGGCCAGCGATTCATCGACCGCGCCGCGCATGCCCCACAGCGTCTTGTGCTCGATGTAGACCACCGGATCGCCGCATGCCAGCGCGGCGCGCAGCAGCGAGAAGTTGTCCTGCGGCGTCGCCGGGCACACCACCGCCACGCCCGGCAGGTGCGCGAACCACGCCTCCAGGCTCTGCGAATGCTGCGCGGCCGAGGCGTCCCAGATGCCGCCCGGCATGCGCGCCACCAGCGGCACGCGGCCCTGGCCGCCGAACATGTAGCGGTTCTTGGCGGCCTGGTTCACCAGCTCGTCCATGCCGCACAGCGCGAAATCCACCACGCGCATCTCGACCACCGGCTTCAGGCCGGCCAGCGCCATGCCCACGCCGGCGCCCATGATGGCGGCCTCGCTGATCGGCGTGTCGATCACCCGGCTGCTGCCGAAGCGCTCCTGCAGCCCCCTGTACTGGCCGAAGATGCCGCCGCGGCCCACGTCCTCGCCCAGCACCACGACCCGCTCGTCGGCCTGCATCTCGTGCGCCAGCGCGAGCGCGGCGGCCTCGGCGTAGCTGCGTTCTTGCGCGTCGTTCATCGCCATTGGCCGGCTCCCGTGGTCTGCACGTCGGTGTAGGCGGCCTCGGGGGCGGGCCAGGGCGCGGCGTCGGCCGAGGCCAGCGCGGCCTGCACCTCGTCCTGCGCCTCGTTCTCGACGGCGTCCAGCGCCGCGGCGTCGATGCCGCCGGCCAGCAGGCGCTCGCGGGCGCGGGCGATCGGGTCCGTCTCCAGTGCGGCGGCCAGCTCGGCCGGGTCGCGGTACGCGGCCGGGTCCACCGAGACGTGGCCCTTCACGCGGTACGTCACCGCGTGCAGCAGGCGCGGCCCCTGGCCGTCGCGCACCTCGGCCACCAGCCGCGCCGCGGCCTCGTGCACCGCGAACACGTCGTTGCCGTCCACCGGCGTGGCCGGGATGCCCAGCGCCACCGCGCGCGCCGAGGCGCCTTCGCCGGCCGTCATCGGGCCGCTGGCGGTGGTGGCGCTCCAGCGGTTGTCCTCGCACACGAACAGCACCGGCAGGCCGTACACCTTCGCCCAGTTCAGCGATTCGAGGAAAGGCCCGCGGTTGATCGCGCCGTCGCCGAAGAAGCAGGCCGTGATCGCTTCGCGCTGCTGGAGTTTCTGCGCATGCGCCGCGCCCACCGCGATCGGCAGCCCCGCCGCCACCACGCCGTTGGCGCCCAGCATGCCCACCGAGAAGTCGGCGATGTGCATCGAGCCGCCCTTGCCGCCGTTGAAGCCGGTGGCCTTGCCGAACAGCTCGGCCATCATGCGGCCCATGTCGGCGCCCTTGGCCAGCGTGTGGCCGTGGCCGCGGTGGGTGGAGGTGAGGTAGTCGGCCGCCGCCAGGTGCGCGCACACGCCGGCGGGCACGGCTTCCTGCCCGGTCGACAGGTGCAGCGGGCCGCGCACCTTGGCGGCGCCGGCGGCCTGCTGCCCGTAGGCGCTGACACCGCCCTGGCTGGCCACCTCGGCCGCGTTTTCGAAGGCGCGGATACGCACCATGGTGCGGTACAGCGCCAGCGCCGCCGCGGGGGGAAGGGGGGAATGCATCTTGTCTCCAGCGCACCCGTGTGGCGCGCGCTGCGCAAAATCGTAACAGCCGGGGCGACGGGCCACAGCCGGGGCTTTCCTCCCTGTGGACGCGGCGCCGCCTACAGGCCGCCGGGCGTGCTGTCGGCGAAGTCGCGCCGGCCGGTGTCGCGTTCGCCGGGCGGCTCGGGCGCAGGCCGCGCCGCCGCGGCCACCGCGCGGAGCTGGTAGTGGGTGCCCGTGGCCTGCAGCACGTAGCCGTGCCGGCCGTCGAGCTCGAGCACCTCCAGCGCCCAGGCCGCGTGCGCGGCGACCGCGGCGGCGCGCATCCTGCCTTCGCCGCCCCATGCCAGGCGATGCAGGTCGGCCCAGGCGATCTCCACGTCGCGGTGCAGGAACAGGCTCAGTACGAAGCGGAACTTGTGCGGCGACAGCCGCAGCGTGCCCAGCTCGGCGACGTCCACGCTGTTCGCTTCCGGGTCGAAGCGGTAGCTGCCCCACCGCGGAACCCACTTCGCCGAGACCTCCTGGCGCGCGAGGAAGCTGCGCACGTTCTGCAGCACCGCGGGCAGGCCGCCCGACAGCATCGCCAGCTCGTGGCGCGGCGATTGGCCGAGGAAGGTGGGCAGCAGCGACGCCTGCCCATGCTCGATCAGCGCGATGGTCGGAACATTCCAGCGCGCGCGCAGTGGATGCCACACCGCCTCACCCTCGCCCATGCGGGCATCGAGCACCACCGCATCGCACTTCACCTTGGACCAGGTCTTCGGCGAGGCGCGCCGGAGCATGCGCAGGTCGATGATCCAGCCCTGCCGTTCATGGACGATGGCCGACACGCCGGACCACAGTGCCGGATGTGCCGTCAGCAACGCCACCCTGAGCATGTCTTCTCCCTGAGCATCCTGATCTTTCTTCTATTTCGTCCGTCCCGATGTCAGCGACATCGGCCGCGGCGTCCGCAGCCGTTCGATCCCGGCGCGGAGGAACGGCGCGACATCAGCCGTCGAATCCGCGCGCCGAGTCCGGCGACGGCTCAGTTGCCGCCCTGCACCTCGACTTCGACCCGGCGGTTGGGCTGCAGGCACTTCACCAGTTCCGGCGTGGCGCGCGAGCCGGCGCAGTCGCTCACCACCGGCTGGCGCTTGCCCATGCCGACGGCGCGCACCTTGGCGCGGTCGATGCCGCCCTGCACCAGCAGGTCGCGCACGGTGTCGGCGCGCGCCTGCGACAGCGCCTGGTTGTAGGTGTCCGTGCCCAGCCGGTCCGTGTGGCCGGTGACGGTGATGTAGTGCAGTACCTTGAAGTTGGCGCGGATGTCGGCGGCCAACTGCGAGATGCGCTCGCGCCCCTCGGGCAGCAGGTCCGCGGGGCCGGCGCCGTCGAAGCGGAACAGGCCGTCCGCGGACAGGCTCACCTTCTGCGGCGGCATCAGCGTCGGCGCCGCCGGGATGGGCGTCACCGCCGGCGGGTTCGCCAGGGCGGCGCAGTCCGCCGTCTTCCACCATGCACCGGTGGCCAGTTCCGCGCCGTCGTAGCGCACCATGTACTGGCAGGTCACGTAGTCGCTGGGCGTCTTGCCCGTGCGCAGGTGGAACAGGTAGTTCCATTCGCGCACGCCCCACAGCCCTTCGCTGAAATGCGGCCAGCCCAGCAGCTCGCGCACCTGGTCCTTGCCCATGCCGGGCGCCATCTTGCGCACGTTCTCCAGGTTGGGGAAGGCGCCCTCCTTCCACTTCGCGGACGCCGGATCGGGCCATTCCTGCGCGGTCGGTTCCGCCGGCCGGGCGGCGATCGCGCGCGCCTCGGCCTCCTTGTCGATGGCGCGGCCGGGCGCGGCGCATCCCGCCAGCATTGCGGTCAGGCCGGCGAGCACCGGCGTCCAGAGCAGCATCTTCGTCTTCATGTGTCGTTCCTCCCAGATCAATCGAACACCCACTCGGCGCCCACCGTGGCCGCCACCCCGCCGCGGCTGGCCGAGGCGCCGCCCGTCAGGCTCCAGGCGTTGTTCTCCGAGGTGCGCCGGAAGCTCACGCCCATGGCCGACTGGCCCTGGTAGTAGCCGTAGCCGACGCGCATCGTCGTCTTGCCGGGAATCGACAGCGCCGGCGCCTGCACCGCCATGGCCGAGGCCACGCCCGCATAGGCCTTCTGCCCGATGGTGTTGATCTGGTCGCCCAACTGGTTCAGCCGCAGGCTGGTGGCGGCGGTGTTGGCGTTGAGCTGGTTGACGTTGACCGCATCGGTGCCGTTGACGCCCGGCGCCACGTTGGTGATGGCGGTGCCGCCGGCGTTGATGCCGCTGGTGGTCATGCTCGGCCCGCCCTGGATGCTCACCCCGTTGTTCGTGATGCTGGTGTTGCCCACGGTCAGGCTGTTGAAGGTGGGGTTGTCGTTCACCGCGAAGGCCACGTTCGCCCCGTTCTGCGTGAGCACCATGTTGTTGCCCGCCGTGTAGGTGGCCACGCCGCCCGGCCCCACGTTGGCCACGCTGGTGCCCACCGCCACCCCCGTGCCCGTGGCCGCCGTGGTCACGTTGATGCCCGCGTTGGCCGTCACGCTCAGCGTCTCAAGCGCCTGGTTGGTGGCATACAGCTGGCTGCCGTTGACCGCGTCCGTGCTGGTGGCGCTGAGCTGGCCGGCCGCCACGTTCTGGATCTGGCGTTCCTGGCCGGCCGAGCCGACGCTGACCACGCCGGCGGGGTTGGCGCCCGCGAAGGTGTAGTCCTGCCCGCGGATGGTGGTGCCGGAGGTCGGTGTGGCAGCGGTGGTGGTGCTGCCCGCGCCCAGTGCGACGCTGTTGGCGGTGGTAGCGCTGGCGTTGGCGCCCATGGCCACTGCGTTGGCGGCGCTGGCCGTCGCGCCCGGGCCGGAGGCGATGCTGTTGGCGCCGCTGGCGCCGCTGTTGTCGTAGTTGGCCTGCTGGGTGCCGCCGTCGTTGACGCTGTAGTAGTGCGAGCTGGCGTTGTTGACGATGGTGGTGATGCTGCCGCCGATGGCGTTGACCTGGCTGGCCACCGAATACAGCTGGCTGCCGTTGACGGCGTCGGTGCTGGTGGCCGTGATCGCGCCCGGCGCCACGTTGACGATCTGGCGCTCCGCGCCCGCTGCGCCCACGCTGACCACGCCCGTGGCGGTGCCGGCGAAGCCGCCGTAGGTGATGGTCGGGCCGGCCGAGTAGGTGACCGTGCCGTCCGGATTCAGCGTGGCGATCACTCCGGGAATGGTGGCGTCGTTGACCTGCACCGCCGCCTTGTCCGTGCTGCCCGCGCCCAACGCCACGTTGCTGGCATGACTCACGATGGTACCGTTGCCAAGGGCTACGCCATCGGCCGCGCTGACGGTGGCGCCGTTGCCCAGCACCATGGCGCTATTGGCGGTCACGGTGTTGTTGTTGCCGAGCACGCGCACACCGGTGATTCCGCCGCTCAGGCTGTTGCCCGAGCCATGCACCCCGCTCTCGCTTACATCGGTGATCTCGTTCCTGTCGCCGATCGCAGAAACGATGGTGGCGTTATTAAGGGTGTTTTCTGCACCGAAGACGCCCACCGTGCCCGCACTGCCGGTCACCGCGTTGCCGCCACCCACGATGAAAGTGTTATTTGAGTTCTGCACTACGTTCTGACCGCCAGTGATGCTGATGCCGAACGCGTCGCTAATCTCGTTATCGATGCCATAGACACCCACGCCGATGCTGCTGCCAACAGTGTTGCCCGAGCCGATCGTCATGGCCGACAGGGACGATGACACCTCGTTGCCGCCTCCGAAGACCGCAACGCGGCTGCTCTTGTCGATCGTGTTGTCCACGCCAACTGCCGTGTTGCTGGTCGTCAGGGCCGCGAGGCCAAGGTAGTTGCCGCTGATCGTGTTGCCACTGCCGACGGCCGTGCTGTCCTTGCTCGACACGTTGTTTTCGTATCCGGCAGCCGTACTGCGGTCACCGCTGGCCGAGGTATTCACGCCAGCGGCCAGTGCGTTCGCGCCCGTCGCGCCGTCGTTGTCGTAGTTGCTGCCTGCGCCCGTAACGGCGGACTTGATGCTGTAGTAATGCACTGCGCCCGCCGCCGCCGCACTGGAGACGGCCCTGAGCTGCGCCACGTTCACGGCATCGGTGTCCACGCTGCCGGCCGCCACGTTGGTGATCTGGCGTGTATTGCCCGCCGAGCCCACGCTCACTGCAGCCAGTGTGCTCTGCGTGGCATTGATGGCATCGGTCTGCGCGCCGCCCGCGCCGCCGGGCACGTAACCCGCAATGCCCGCCGCCGTATTCGCGACGCTGCCCGCACCGAGCGCGACACCATCGGCCACTGTGACACTGGCACTGGCGCCCAACGCGACGGCACGATTCACGCCCGCCCCAAGCTGAACGTTGTTGCCCAGGATGAAGGCTTCGTTCGTGCCTGCCGCAATCTTGTTGTTGTTGCCGATCGCATAGCTGTCGTCGCCGTCGATGAAGCTGGGATCGCCGATGGCACCCGAACGCGCGCCCGTCACCACGTTGCCCGTGCCGATGCTGATGCTGCCGACACCCGTGGCCTGCGCGCCCGTGCCGATGGCGATGGCGTTGACCGCCTTCGATTTGGCGCCGTAGCCGATCGCCACGGCTTGGCTTGCGTACGTCCAGGCCGAGTCGCCGATCGCGATAGTGCGGTTGGTCACCGTGCCCTTGGTTTCGTCGGGGAAACCGCCTTCGTAGACCGCGCCGTTGCCTGCCCAGCGGCCGATGGCCACGTTCCGGCTGCCCTTGGTGCCCCATCCCGACGTATCGCCCATGGCCACGTTCGAGTCGCCGTTCACATAGGCGCCGGACTGCAGGCCCACGGCCGTGTTGCGAGAACTGTTGATCGCGGCCGAGCCCACGAACTGGCCGGCCATGCTACCGAGTGCAGTATTCGAGAAGCCATAGACATTGCCGCCCGCGCTTCCGCCCAATGCTGTATTCGAGTCGCCAGTGACACGGGTACCGGCGGTCTGGCCGACAGCGGTGTTGGAGTTTCCGAGGACCACGGTGCCCGAGTTGGCGGTGCCTATGGCGAGATTGTTGGACCCGCTGCTGTTCGCCCCGGCGTTGTCGCCGATCCAGACGTTGGCCTGTTGATTCGTAGCCGTGGGGGTGGAGTTCTTGCCCGCGCCATAGCCGATGGACACGCCGCCGGCGTATGCATTGGCCTCGTAGCCCATGGCAATGCTGCCGATGCCCGCCGCCTTGGCGCTAACGCCTGCAGCCAGGCTGTTGGGACCTGTGGCGCCGTCGTTGTCGTAGTTGCCGCCTGGCGTGCCGTTGTCGTTGACGCTGTAGTAGTGCACCGCGCCCGCCGCCGCTGCGCTGGAGACAGCCTTGAGTTGGGCCACGTTCACGGCATCGGTGTCCACTGCGCCCGCCGCCACGCCGGTGATCTGGCGGTATTGGCCATTGGCTGCGTCGCCTACGCTCACCGCGCCCAGCGTGCCGGTGGTGGCCGCGATTGATGCCTGCTGCGCAGCATCCGCGCCGGCTGGCACAAAGCCGGCAACGCCAGCCGTGGTGTTCGCCACGCTGCCCGCGCCCAGCGCCACGCCGCCGGCCGCGGTCACGTCAGTGCCGTTGCCCAGTGCGGTGGCGTTCGCCACGTCGATGTTGACGTTGTTGCCCAGGACGAAGGTGTTGGTGGCGGCGGCGGCCAGGGTATTGTTGTTGCCCACGCTGTAGCTGTCGGCGGCGTCGATCACGGTGGGGTCGCCGATGGCACCCGAGCGCGCTCCCGTCACCACGTTGCCCGTGCCGATGCTGATGCTGCTGACGCCCGCAGCTTTGGCATTCGTGCCAATGGCGATGGCATCGGTTTGGGAGGCATTTGCTCTGTTACCCAAGGCAAGCGCCTGTTCGCCGGATGCTGTGTTGGCCCGGCCCAATGCCACGGCGTATTTGCCGGCGACGGTGTTGCCCACGCCCACGGCAAGTGCACCATCGTTGCTCAAGGTGTTCTGCGAACCCACTGCGACCGGGGCCACGCCGCCCGTGCCTGGCACGGTGGCAGTCACCGTATTCGATCGGCCCAATGCAATGGCGTACTGAGCGTTGCTGCCGATGCTGTTGACGGCGCCCACGGCGATCGTGGTGGGCGCCTCGATGGTGTTCTGGTTGCCCAGAGCCACCGCCCCCGTAGCGCCCGTGCCGCTGGTGGTGTTGCCCAAACCAAACACTGAGGTGTTCTGGCCGCCCACGGTGTTTCCACTGCCCACCGCGGTTGAGTTGCCGAAAGCCCCTGTAATCCGGTTGTTGTAGCCCACGGCCGTGCTTTGCTGGCCGGTGCCTGCATTGTTCATCGCGCCCACGGCCGTTGTGTTCACGCCGGCCGCCGTGCTGTCGCCGATGGCGATGGCATCCGCGGCCGAGGCCTTGCTGCCATAGCCCAGCGCCGTGGAACGCGGGCCGGTGGCTTGCGCTGCGTTGCCCGGAACGTCGTCGCCGCCGATGGCGGTGGCGTTCTCGCCTGTGCCCTGAGCGTTGGCGCCTACGGCAATGGCATCCGCCGCGGTGACGTCAGCGCTGTAGCCCAGCACGACGGCGCGGTTGGCCACGCCGTAGGCGGCACTGGCCTGGTAGCCGACGGCCGTGGCGTGCAGGGCCGTGGCGTCGGCGCCGTAGCCGATGGCGATGCCGCCCAGGTGCATCCCCGAGCCGATGGTTCCGCCGCTCGTGGCACCGGCACCGATGGCGACGGACTCGTTCCAGGATTCGGCGCCCTGCCCCAGCGCGACGCTCTGATTGCGGCTGGCCCGCGAACCCATGCCCAGTGCGATGCTCCCCTGCCCGTCGGCCAAGGCGCTCTGGCCGATGGCGATCTGGCTGGTGTCCGACGGATAGGAGGCGCTGCCCGCGCGGGCGCCCAGGCCCATGGCAATGGCGTTGGGGTCCTGCGCCGTGCTGTCGCCGATGGCAATGGTGTCGGTGCCGCTGGCGGTGCTGCCATAGCCCAGTGCGGTGGCACGGTCGGCAGTTGCCTTGGCCGCATTGGCAGACACCTGGCTGCCGCCGATGGCGGTGGTACCCACGCCGGATGCGGTCACGTTGGCACCGATGGCAAGGGCGTCCCGCTGGCTTGCCTTGGCCCAGTCGCCCATGGCAATGGCGTTGTAGCCCGTCGCTTCGGTGATGCGGCCGATGGCGATGGCGCTGCTGCCGCCCGCGTTCGCGCCGTCGCCCAGCGCCACCGTGGCAAAGTTGGTCGATTGGGCCGTGGTGCCCAACGCGACCGAGCGTGCACCGGTGGCATAGGCGCCATTGCCGAGCGCCAGCGAGCCCTCGCCCGTTGCGGTGCTGGCGCGTCCCAAGGCCACCGAGCCATCGCCCGTCGCCGTGTTGGAAGAGCCGATGGCCACCGCGCCATCGCCGTCGGCCGTCTGCGAGCGACCGATGGCCACGGCGCCGATGTCCGGCGAGCTGGTGGGTGTGGCGCTGGCGCTGGTGCCCTGCGAGCCGATGGCGACGTTGTAGCCCTGCGCCCCCGAGGTGACGTCATCGCCCAAGGCAACGCCGGAGGCGCCTTGGGCCTTGGCGCCGGCGCCGATGGCGACGGCGTTGGCCGCGGTGGCCTGGGTGTCCGCATTGCCCAGGACAATGGCCCCCGCACCCCCGAGGTTGCTGCCGACCCAGGTGCTTAGCGCGGTGAAGTTGGGCGCAGCGGCGCTGCCGGCAGGGCCGGTGACGGTGGCGAAGCCGCCGCTGCCGTTGGGCACCTGGCAGACCCAGGCGCCGCTGCTGCCGGGGCGGGCGCAGGTGGCGCCCGTGGCGGCGTCGGTGATCGGCGTATCGGCGAGTGCCGGCGCAGACAGCCCGGCCAGCGCCAGCAGCACGCCGCCGGCCACGCCGCTCAGGATCGGCGCCCCCACGGCGCGGACGCGTGCGCGGGCCGGCTTGCCGTGCGCCTTGGCGATCTCGGACGCGGCGACCCACGCGCCGAGGGAATCGTTCCAAATGGAGCGGTAGCTTTTATTCATGGCGTCTTGTTCGGAAGAAGGGAGGGGGCAGGATGGGGCGTGGCGCGCAAGCTTCTCGCGGCCTCTTCATCGGCTTGGCCGGGATGCTCCGGGAAATGCCGCCACGGCACACCGTGCTCGCGAGATTTCGCGACATTCACAGTCACATTCTGAGCTGATTCGTGACATTTAATGAATACTTTGGCCCATATACCCTTGCATGAATTCGTCAGATTTCGACAGGGTGTTGCTCGGTCAGAATACGTTTTCTTACGTGCCTCCTTCTGTCTCCTGCATGCGCATAGCGATCCTTGAGGACGACCCGATCCAGCAGGGCCTGCTGGTGCGCACGCTCGTGCGCCAGCTGGGCGGCGAGGAGCGCGTGCATTGCCGCGCCTTCTCCGACGGGCGGGAACTGCAGCGCCTGCTGCGGCGCGAGTCCTTCGATCTGGTGATCCTGGACTGGGCAGCGCCCTCGCTGGACGGCATGGAGGTGCTGCAGTGGCTGCGCACCTGGAAGGACAGCAGCGTTCCGGTGCTGATGCTCAGTTCCAAGGGCGCGGACCGCGACGTGGCCGATGCGCTGAACGCGGGGGCGAACGACTATGTCGTGAAGCCGTTCCGGCCCCTCGAACTGCAAGCGCGCGTCATGAGGCTGCTGCGGCCCGTCCAGCCGCTGGCGCCGGACCGCCGGCAGACCTTCGGCCACTGGACGCTGGACCCGGTGGCGCAATCGGTCGGCTACCAGGAGGCGCCGGATGCGCCCGCCGAGCAGCATGCGCTGACTGGCCGGGAGTTCCAGTTGATGCAGCTGCTGTTCGGCCGGCTGGGGCAGACGGTTTCGCGTGCCCACCTGCTGGAGGCGGCGGGCTATCCGACCGAGGACGAGCCGTCGCGCACGCTCGACAGCCATATCTACCGCCTGCGCAGGAAGCTGCGGCTCGACGCGGAGCGGGGCATGAGCCTGCGCGCCGTCTACGGGCAGGGTTACTGCCTCGACGCGATGGAGGATGCCGCTCGATGAACCGTCTGGCTTCTGCGCACGGCCTGGCTGCCGCCCTGCTGTTCCCGTTCCTGGCCCTGCCTGCCGGGGGGCTCTTCGCGCAGCAAGCGCACGTGGTGCAGCCCGGCGAGACGCTGTGGGGCATCTCGGGCGAGCGCTACGGCCAGCCGACCCGCTGGCCCGACGTGCAGCGGCGCAACGGCATCGCCGAGCCGCGGCGCCTGCAGCCGGGCACGGTGCTGTACTTCGCCGACGGCCGGCTGCTCGGCGAGGACGAGGCGATGGTGCTGGCGGTCGCCGGCAAGGCATGGCGTCGGCACGGGGGCAGGGCAGACGAGCCGCTGGCGCCGGGCGCCGCGGTCCGCGCGGGCGACGTGGTGGCGACGGAGGCGAAGGGCTTCCTGACGCTGGGGCTGCAGGACGGCAGCCGGTCGGTGATCCCGTCGGGCAGCGCGGTCGAGGTGGAGCGGATCGGGCGCGGCGGCGTGCGCCTGCGGCTGTTGCACGGCGAGATCGAGTCGCAGGTCCGCAGGCAGCAGCCGGGGCAGGAGTTCGAGATCCGTTCGCGCTCGGTGGTGCTGGGTGTGCGCGGCACGCACTTTCGCGTGCGCGACCGCGACGGGCACCTGACCGGCGAGGTCATCGAGGGGCAGGTCGCGGTGCAGGGCGGCGGCGCGGCGCCGCTGCTGCTCGATGCGGGGCAGGGCGCGGTGCTGGCCGGCGCCTCGGGGCGCGCCGAGGCGCGGCCGCTGCTGCCGGCGCCCCGGTTCACCGGGCAGGCCTTCTCCGAGGCCGCGCCGACGACGGCGGCGGTGGGCGCGGTGCCGGGCGCGCAGGGCTACCGCTGGCGCGTCGCGCAGGACGACCTGTTCCTCGCGCCGGTGGCCGAGTTCGCGAGCGAGGACGCGACGCTGCCGCTGCCGGCCGACCTGGATCCGGGCTTCTACCACCTGAGCGTCGCGGCGCTGGATGCCGACCGCCTGGAGGGCATGCCGGGCGAGCGCCTGTTCTACATGCCGGCGCCCCAGGGCGGGATGCGCCGGCTGGCCGACGGACGGGTGGAAATCCGGTGGGCCGCGTCATCGGCGCGCCGCTACAGGCTCGAGCTGTCGCTCGAACCGGACTTTGCCGCGACAGCGGTCGACCTGAAGGGGCTGCAGGCCACCGGCGCGGTGGTGGGGCCCTTCGCCATCGGCGGGCGGTACCACTGGCGGGTGAGCGAGACGTCCGACGGCGAGCACTACGGCAGGCCGTTCGCGGGAGGCAGCTTCGACGCGTCCGCGCGTTGACGCAGCAGGAGCCGGCATGCAGGCGCCCAGGCTGACCGGCGCGCTGGTCGCGATCGTGCTGCTGGCCGCGGCCCTGGCCTGGCTGGCGCAGAAGCCAGGCCTGGCGCAACTGGACATGCTGGCCTACGACCGGATGCTGCCGCTGGCCGCGCAGCCGCCCTCCGCCGACATCCTGATCGTGGCCATCGACGAGCCCAGCCTGGCCGCGCTGGGCCGCTGGCCCTGGCCGCGCGGCACGCATGCGCAACTGCTCTCGCGGCTGGCGGACGCGGGGGCCGCCAAGGTGCTGCTCGACCTGTTCCTCGCCGAGCCCAGCGTGGACGCGCGGGAGGACCAGCGGCTTGCGCAGGCCATGGGGCGGCTGCCGGTGTATCTGCCGATGATGGCGGAGCGCGACCCGCGGGCGCCGGAGGCCGGGCAGCAGGGGTTCCAGCGGCCGCTGCCGCTGTTCGAGGCGCAGGCCCGCGGCGTCGGGCATGCGGAACTGGTGCTCGACGCCGACGGCGTCGCCCGCAACCTGTTCCTGCGCATGGGGCCGGCCGGCGACCTCCAGCCCTACGTCGGGGCGCTGGTGGCCGGGCGGTCGTCCTCGGCCGAGGCCGGGCGCGAGGATGCGTCCGGCTGGCGCTATGCGGACCGCATGCGCATCGCCTACGCCGGCGCGTCGGGGAGCTACGACAGGGTCTCCTACGTGCGCGTGCTCGACGGCGAGGTGCCGCCGGCGCGGCTGCGGGGGCGGACGGTGCTCGTCGGCGGCACGGCGCCGGGCCTGGGCGACCAGGTCTTCGCGCCGGCCTCGGCGCGCGCCGGGCTGCTGCCAGGCGTGGAGGTGCATGCCAACGCGATCGATCAGCTGATGCAGGGCAGGGCCATCCACGAGTTGCCGGCGCCGGCCCTGGCGGCCTGGATCGCCGCGGTGCTGGCGCTGGCGGCGGGCCTGCTGCGGTGGCAGCCCGGGGTCGGGCTGGTGATGGTGGCCGCGGTGGCCGGCGGCTGCGTGGCCGTGAGCGTGGCGGCGCTGTACGGGTTCGGCTGGTGGCTGCCGGCGGCCACGCCGCTGGCCGGGCTGGCGCTGCTGTATGCGGGCTGGAGCTGGCTGCGCCTGCGCGGGCAGTTGCGCTTCCTGGCGAACAAGGCCAGGGCGCTGCAGGCGGTGCCGGCGGGCATCTTCGAGATCGTCGCCGCGCCGGCGGCCGGTGCGGGGCCGCAGCCGCCGAAGGAGGCGCTGGACCGCGCGATCCAGCGCACCCTGCGTCTGCAGGCGCTCACCGAGTCGGCACTGCGCGCGATGCCGATGGGGGTGCTGCTGTGCGATCCGCTGGGGCGCGTGGTCGGCTGCAACGCCGCCGCCGTGCGATGGCTGGGCGGCGCGGCAGCGGGCGGCGATGCGGCCGATGCGCAGCCCTTCCGGGGCCGGCAACTGGCCGACCTGCTGGCGCCCCTGCGGCGGCAGGCGCGCGGCGCCGCGGTGGCCGACGTGCAGCGGGGCCCCGCCTGGCTGGCGGCGCTGGCGAGCGAGTACGCCACGGCGCGCGGGCAGCACCTGCAACTGCTCGCCGCGCCCGTGGCGGCGCCGGCCGGCCAGGCGCCGCCGGGCTACATCGTCGTGCTGGCCGACCTGACTTCCGAGCGCGAGGCGCAGCGCCAGCGCGAGCAGTGGAACCGCTTCCTCTCGCACGACCTGCGCAGCCCGCAGGTGGCGATCCTCGGCCTGCTCGACCTGGACGAAGGGCGGTCGGTGGCCGCGCCGATGGCGGCGTCGATCCGCCGCGAGGTGCAGCGGACCCTGGCGCTCGCCGAGGATTTCCTCGACGTCTCGCACGCCTGGATGGGCAGCTACCGCGTCGCGCCCACGCACGTGGCGACGGTGATGCTCGACGTGCGCGACCAGGTGTGGGCCGCGGCGCGGCGCGCGGGCGTGTCGGTGGAGCTGCGTTTCGACGAGGAGGAGGCCGAGGACGTCGAGGCGCCGCTGGACGGCGCGCTGGTCGTGCGGGCGCTGGTGAACCTGGTGCTCAATGCCGTCGCGCACAGTCCGTCCGGCTCGGCCGTGCGGCTGTGCTGCGCCTTCGATGCGCAATGGGTGTTCGTCTCCATCGCGGACGACGGCGCCGGCATGGCGCCGGCCGTGCTCCAGCGGCTGCTGTCGGGCAGCGGCGAGGCGGAGCCCGGGCCCGTGCGCAGCGACGGCGTGACCCGCTCCCACGGGCTGGGCTTCGAGTTCGCGCGCACCGTGATCGCCCGCCACGGCGGCTGGATCGAGGGCTGGTCGGCGCCGGGCGGCGGCTGCACGCTGTGCATCGGGCTGCCGCGCGGGGCGTGAGGCGGGCTCAGGGGCCTTCGCCTCGGCCGCGCAGCCGGCGGTAGAGCGTGCCGCGCGAGACGCCCAGCGCCCGCGCGGCGCCGGAGACGTTGCCGCCGTGGGCCGCCAGCGCCTGCCGGACCAGCCGCTGCTCGTGGTCGCGCAGCGTGCCGGCGGCGTCGGGGCTGCCGTCCGCACCGTGTCCGGCAGCAGCGGCTTCGCCGTGCTCTGCCGGCGCGGTCCGTGCCTGCGCCTCGGGCACGTCGGCCGGCGGCTGCAGCGCCACCGCATGCCGGAAGTCCACGCCGTCGGCCGCGCGCAGGCTGGCGCGCATCCACACGCCCAGCCCGCTGGCCAGCCGCATCGGCTGGGCGTCCTCGTGCCGGCCCAGGCGCAGCAGCGCGGGCAGGTCGTGGCCCAGCAGGCCGGCCACGCCGCGCTCGCCGGGCGCCTGCGGCAGGCGGCCGATCAGGCGCGCGGCGGCGTCGTTGAGCCAGGCCACGGTGCCGTCGGCGGCGATGCCGGCCAGCGCCTCCAGCGGCGTGCCCAGCAGCGCCGGGCTGGCCTGGAAGCGCAGGATCAGGTGCTCGCCGGCCTGCGCCTGGAGCAGCCGGTTCTCGATGGTGGTGGCGTACAGGCCCACCATCTGCGCGGCGTCGAAGCCGAAGCGCCGCGCCTCGACCGAGAGGTCCAGCACGCCGGCCAGCCGGCCGTGCACGTCGTGGATCGGCGCGGCGGCGCAGTGCATCTCGTGCAGCAGCTCGAAATAGTGCTCGCCGCCCATGACGGTGCAGGCCTGGCCGGTGCTGGCGACGATGCCCGGCGCGGTGGTGCCCACGCGCTGCTCGGCGATGTTCACGCCCACGCGCGCGGTCACCCGCAGCACCGGCTGCGCGGCCGCGGCCGGGTGGTGGGTGACGTGCAGCACCACGCCCTCGCGGTCGGTGAGGATCACGCGGCAGTCGGTGCCGGCCAGCGCGTCCTCCATCGCCGCCAGCTCGGCGCGCGCGGCCTCCAGCAGCTCGCGGTTGCGGCCGAGCGCGGCATGCAGCCGGCTGGGTGTGACGGCGTCGAAGGCGACGGCGCGGCGCGTGTCCTCGTGGCTGCGGCGGCAGCGCATCCATGACTGGATCACCGCCTCGCCCACCAGGCCCGAGGGGCGCACGCCTTCCTCGAAGAACTGCCGGCGCGCCAGCGCCACCCGCTGCGCAGGCGTGGTGCTGAACAACTGCCGCGGCGCGGTGTCGGCGCGGCGCAGGGGCTGGGTCATCGTGGTCTCCTGCCCGCCGCAGGGCGAACCGCGCGAATGTGTTCCGCAACGGAACAGGTCCCCACTGGGGAAATCCCGAAGGTGATGCGCGCCGCCGCACGGCCGATGCTGCGCGACACAACAAGGAGACCGCACGATGAAAGCACTTGGGATGGCCGTGCTCGCGCTCGGCATCGGGGCCACCGCGTCCGCGCAAGGAAACGCCGACGCCGCCGCGCGGGCCGCAGCGGCAGTGAAGAAGGTGGACGGCCAGTTCATCCGCGCCAACGCCGCGAAGACGCCCGACTGGCCCAGCGTCGGCCTGGACTACGCGGAGACGCGCTACTCCCGGCTCGACCAGATCGACACCGGCAACGTCAGGCAGCTCGGCCTGGTGTGGTCCTACGACCTGCAGAGCACGCGCGGCGTGGAGGCCACGCCGCTGGTGGTGGACGGCATCATGTACGTCACCGCCTCGTGGAGCGTGGTGCATGCCGTCGACGCGCGCACCGGCCAGAAGCTGTGGACCTTCGATCCCGGGGTGGACCGGTCCAGGGGCTTTCGCGGCTGCTGCGACGTGGTCAATCGCGGCGTGGCGCTGTGGAAGGGCAAGGTCTACGTGGGCGCCTACGACGGGCGGCTGATCGCGCTGGACGCCGCCACCGGGCAGAAGCTGTGGGAGAAGGACACGCTGATCGACCACGCGCGCAGCTACACCATCACCGGTGCGCCGCGCGTGTTCAAGGGCAAGGTGATCATCGGCAACGGCGGCGCCGAGTACGGCGTGCGCGGCTACATCACCGCCTACGACGCCGAGACGGGCGAGCAGAAGTGGCGCTGGTTCACCGTGCCGGGCGATCCGTCCAGGCCCTTCGAGGACGCCTCGATGGAGAAGGCGGCGAAGACCTGGGACCCGTCCGGCAAGTGGTGGGAGGCCGGCGGCGGCGGCACGGTGTGGGACACCATGGCCTTCGACCCCGAGCTGAACCTGATGTACATCGGCACCGGCAACGGCTCGCCCTGGGCACGCTCCAAGCGCAGCCCCAAGGGCGGCGACAACCTGTACCTGGCGTCGATCGTCGCGCTCGACCCCGACACGGGCAAGTACAAGTGGCACTACCAGGAGACGCCCGGCGACAACTGGGACTACACCTCCACGCAGCCGATGATCCTGGCCGACATCAAGGTGAACGGCAAGCCGCGCAAGGTGATCCTGCACGCGCCGAAGAACGGCTTCTTCTTCGTCATCGACCGCACCAACGGGCAGTTCATCTCGGCGAAGAACTTCGTCGAGGTGAACTGGGCCACGGGCTACGACGCCAAGGGCCGGCCGGTCGAGACGGCCAGCGCGCGCCAGGGCGACAAGCCGGGCGACGCGATCCCCGGCCCCTTCGGCGCGCACAACTGGCACCCGATGTCCTTCAACCCGAAGACGGGGCTGGTCTACCTGCCCGCGCAGCACGTGCCGCTGACGCTGATGGACGACAAGGACTGGAAGTTCAACGAGAACGTGCCGCTGCGCCCGCATGCGGCGCAGGGCTGGAACACGGCCATGTTCCTCAACGCCGAGCCGCCCAAGAGCAAGCCGATGGGCCGGCTGGTGGCCTGGGACCCGGTGGCGCAGAAGGAAGCGTGGGGCGTGGAGCATGTCTCGCCGTGGAACGGCGGCACGCTGACCACCGCCGGCAACCTGGTCTTCCAGGGCACGGCCGACGGGCGCCTGGTGGCCTACGACGCGAAGAGCGGCGCCAAGCTGTGGGAGACGCCCACCGGCACCGGCGTGGTGGCGGCGCCGGCCACCTACATGGTGGGCGGCAAGCAGTACGTCTCGGTCGCCGTCGGCTGGGGCGGCGTGTACGGGCTGGCGCAGCGCGCCACCGAGCGCCAGGGGCCGGGCACCGTCTACACCTTCGCCGTGGGCGGCAGCGCGAAGATGCCGGACTTCGTGCAGTACCGCATGGGCAAGCTGCTGCAAGGCGTGAAGTACGACCCGGCCAAGGTGCAGGCGGGCACCGGCCTGTACGTGGCCAACTGCGTGTTCTGCCACGGCGTGCCGGGCGTGGACCGCGGCGGCAACATCCCCAACCTGGGTTACATGGAGCCGGCCTTCATCGAGAACCTGGGCACCTTCCTCTTCAAGGGGCCGGCCATGGCGCGCGGTATGCCGGACTTCACCGGCAAGCTGTCGGCGGACGACGTCGAGGCGATCAAGGCCTTCATCCAGGGCACGGCCGACGCCATCCGGCCGAAGAACTGAGCGCCATGAAAAAGCCCGCCGGGTTCACCGGCGGGCTTTGTCGTTGACGTGCGAGCGCTTGGCTTGCGTCGTCAGTCTGCGTAGACGCCGGCGGCCTTGATGACCGGCCCGAACCGGGCCACCTCGGACTGCACGAACTTCTTGTGCTCGGCCGGCTCCACGCGCTTGTCCGCCGCCACCACCGCACCGAGCGCCTCCTCGCGCTTGATGAAGTCCGGGTCCTTCAGCGCCGTCTTCAGCGCATCGTTGAGCTTCTTGAGCACCGGCGCCGGCGTGCCCTTGGGCGCGTACAGCCCGTGCCAGATCGTCACCTGGAAGCCCTTGAGCCCCGAGGCGTCCAGCGTCGGCAGGTCCTTGAGCGCCGGCGTCGTCAGCGGCTTGAGCGTGGTCACCGCGTACGCCTTGACCTTCTTGCCCTC
>NZ_JQKD01000005.1 GCF_000745855.1 Xenophilus azovorans DSM 13620 | reverse complement strand
GAAAAACGCGCTGGCCAGCTTGAGGATCTCGTTGGCGCGGCGAAGCTCGCGCACTTCGCGCTCCAGTTCCTTGACGCGCTTGGCCTCGGCCGTGGTCGCGCCTTCGCGCTGGCCCGTGTCACGCTCGTGCTGACGCACCCAGTTCAGCAGCGTCTGCGGCGTGCTGCCGATCTTGCCGGCGATCGATACGACCGCCGCCCATTGCGACGCGTGCTCTCCTTGATGCTCGAACACCATGCGCACCGCACGCTCGCGCACTTCCGGCGAAAACTTCACTGACTTCCTCATGATGGCTCCATCTTCTCAAACGAGGGAGCCTCCGCGAAAGCCGGGGCGGTTCACCGCGATCAATTCGGCCGCACTGATCTTGAGCGCCATGGAAATTTTAAGTATGAGGGGGAGCGTGGGTACATGCTCGCCACGCTCGATCTTGCCCATGTGCGAGCGCGAAATGCCTGCCAGGGCTGCGAACTCGTCTTGAGCGATTGCTTGAGCGACACGCGCTGCGCGTACGGCCTGCCCAAACGCCATTGCTGGAGCGGACTCATACGTAGATGTGCCAGCGGGACGACCTGGCTGAATAGTGGGCTTCTGCATCAGCAGAAGCGTCGAATAATCCGCAAAAATTAACCACGTTAAAGTTATAGACGTTAAACTTCACTCTATTAATTCATGTTGGCTGAACCTGATCTGCTTTTTCGCTTTTATAGGCTCACATGCCCACCGTCATCAGCCAACCTCCCCATCTCAGGCTTGCGATAGCGCCAGGCGTAACGTCATCGAGGCTTTCGGACCTGCTTGCGCTCCAACGCGCCGAAGAGCCAGAGGTCACCATAGCGCTCCTTGAGGTCAGAGGTGACGAGATTCTTGCGGGACTGAAGGATGGCCATTACGACGCAGCGATGTCGCTTCAAGGAGCGACCGATTCGGCTCTCCATACACAACCCTTGTGGATCGAGCACATGGCAGTTGCTATGCCGTTGCGATCCTCTTTGATGGATCACGCCAAGCTCGCGATCGCCGATTTGCTGGATCACCCTGTCTTCCGCTGGCAGGCAGAGAGTTGCCCTTTGCTGGATCAGCGGTTGTCTTCACTTCCTGCGGTGAGGCAGCAGAGCACGCAGTACGTGGCTTCCTTCGAGATGCTGGCGCTCAAGGTCGCCGCAGGCTATGGCGTGGGAATCTCTACGCAATCGCGCATCGAGCGCGCTCACGGATGGGGACTCAGTATGCGATCGCTCGCCGACGGCCCCTACGAGGTCGTGACGTACCTCCAGCGGCCCTACGTACAAGCCACTCCGGCGACCGAGCGGTTCGAGCGCAGAGCGCTGCAGGTTGCAGTTACGATCTGATAGTGACAGGCGAGGCGGGCGCGATCAGCACACTGTCCTGAACCGGCTGCGGTACTCGGCCGGCGTGGTGCCCAGGGTCCTGCGGAATGCGCGGTTGAGCGCGTCAGTGGTATTGAAGCCGCAGGTTGTGGCAATCCGTTCAAGCGGTTCGTCGGTGGTTTCCAACCGATTGCGCGCCATCTCCACGCGCACCGATTCAATGTAAGCGGCCGGCGTCATGTTCAATTCCGTCTTGAAGATGCGGGTCAGTTGCCGATCGCTTACATGTGCCTGTTCGGCCAGTTCCGCGATGCTCATGGGCTTACCGATGCAGCGCATGATGTAGTGGCGCAGCGCATCCATGCGCCGGGTCTTGGACGCCGGTTCCAGCGAGGCACTGAATTGGCTTTGCCCACTCGGGCGCTTTAGGAACATCACCAGTTGGCGCGCCACGCGCAGCGCCAACCGCTCGCCGAAGTCATCGGCGACCAAAGCCAACGCCAGGTCCAGACAGGCGGTCAGGCCGGCGCCGGTCCAGACATCACGGTCGCGGATGAAGATCGGGTCGGCATCCACCTTGACCTCCGGGTGCTCGTCAGCGAGTTGTTGCGCGGTGGACCAATGTGTGGTGACACGACGGCCTTCGAGCAGGCCTGCCGCAGCCAGGACATGCGCGCCCACGCACACGGACGCGAGGCGTCGGGTATGGCCTGCAAGCGCCCTCACAGATACCACCACCGAAGGCGCTACGACGGCGCGCACGCGTCGCTGCGCATCGACCTCGACCGCGCCCGGCACCACGAGGGTGTCGATCCTACGGGGGGCGAGGTCGGCGAATGTCGTATCGGGCAGTACACGCACACCGGCCGAAGTCATGACGGGCGCAAGCGTCGCAGCCGCCAACACCACCTCGTAGCCCGTCGGCTCGTCCATCTCGCGCTGAAGAAGTGAGAACACCTCGGCCGGACCGGTCACGTCCAGCAGATAGACGTGCTCGAACAGCACCATGACGATGAGGCGCTTGATGTTTGCCATGCTGCAAGCTCCGTGGGTGCCCGCGCACCGCAATGTCTGAATCTACATGTTAGATGACATTGCCGACATTCCGCTGCGCTTCTAGCATGACGAGGCGGTCATTTCTGATGGCCGGATCCTCCATTTCCCATTCAAGGAAGTACAACCATGAACTCCTCGACCACGCTGCGCCAGCTCAACGGACTGGACCCCACACCGGCCACGTTAGACGGTGCCACCTTGATCCTCGTGGACTACCAGAACACCTACACGCGCGGCGTCATGGAACTGGCCGGCTGGCAGCCGGCGCTGGCTTCGGCATCTGAACTGTTGACCCGGGCGCGCGCCGCCGGCACCAACAGCATCCATGTCGTTCACGATGGTGGAGAGGGCTCGCCCTACGACCTCGCCGCCAAGATCGGCAGATTCATCCCGCCGTCGCGCCGCTGTCCAACGAGCCCGTGGTCGTCAAGACGGCGCCCAATGCATTCGTCGGCACCGATTTGGGCGAGCGCGTTGAGGCGGCCGGTAACAAACAGGTCATCGTCATGGGATTAATGACTCACATGTGCGTGACGTTCACCGCCGAGGGTGCGTTTCTACGCGGCAACCAGCCCACCGTGGTGGCCGATGCATGCGCGACGCGGCCCATCCGAAGGGGCGTGGTGAATGTGTCGGCCGAGGTGCTGCATGAGGGCGCGTTGGCGACGATTGCCGATCTGTACGCCGTCGTGGTGCGCTCGGGCACATCGTTGCAATAAGGCGAAATGCAGTGGTCAGCGACAGGAATGGTGCCGCTGGCCACGGTACCGTCGAACCTCGGATTACGCCGTCTCAAGCATCGCAGCGCTGTCCACCAGCCGACGAACGCTCTGCTGGACGTCCTCGGGGATGAGCCTCGGCGGCAAGCCAGCCTCAGACGCACCTGTCTGCTGGTGGGTGGCCGCGATGACCCGGACGACCATGCCCAGATTGCTTGGCGTCACGATGTCGATGGCGGCACGATCACCCAGGTCCGGATGTGGCCGGGTGAGCATGCGATACAGATCCCACGAGTCCGCCCGCGGACATTGATTCATGAGCACCTGAGCCAGCTTGTGCTTGAGCGGCACCAGTTGCCAGTCGGGAACCCGCTGCCCCCGATTGCCCAGGCTGATGGACAGTAGCTTGCCGGCTTTCAGCTCCCGGTTGATCTGGTCCTTGGACTTTCCGGCCAGCTTGCCGAACAGCGGCACCGGCAGATTGTTCGGCGACTCGTACATGGCCAGCATTTCCTCGCGCTCCCGCTGGATTGCGGAGACTTCCGGCTCCGGAGCATGCGTCGGCGGTGGCGGCACCTGCGACAGCCGCTGGAACGTGATCTCGCCACTGTTCGGGGTCACGACGATGGGCGTGGCCACCATCGGCGGGACGCCAGGGGAAGCGGGCTCGGCCACCATGGGGACCGCGTCCACCACGTCCTCAGTTTCCGCCATCGCCGGCACCCCGTCGATACGCATCGTCAGATGCGCGCTGGCCGCTTCCACTTGGCCCTGTTCGAGCAGATCGAGACGATCCGCCCAGTCCTGCATCATCCGGCGGCGCGGCTCAACATACTTGGCGTGGTTGTAGGCCGAACTCACCTTGTTCGGGTCCGAGTGCGAAAGCTGCGCGTCCACCCAAATCTTGGGATAGCCGATCTCGTTGAGCGCCGTCGAGATGGTTCCGCGGATGCCGTGACCGGTCAGTTGATCCTTGTAGCCCATTCGTTTCAAGGCCGCGTTGAGGGTGTTCTCGCTGATGCGCTTCTTGAGTTCGCTGCGGTGCGTGAGCAGATGGACCTGAGCCGGCCTCATCACACCCAACAGGTAGCGCACGATCTCGATGGCCTGCACGGACAACGGCACGATGTAGGGCGGAACGTCCTGCGGGCGCTTGCCGGCCTTGCGCATCTCGTCCTGGAGTTGCTTGACGATCTGCGGCGGGATGATCCACAGGCCACGGTCGAGATCGAACTGGTCCGGGGTCGCCAGCCGCAGCTCGCCGGTACGCACGCCGGTCAGGAACAGCAGCCGGATGCCGAGTTGGGTCTGCCAACCACGAGGGTTGTAGAGCCTGAGCTTGTGCAGGAACTCGGGAAGCTCCGGAAGATGCAGGTAGGGGTTGTGGTTCACCGGGGGCTTGGGCTCGGCCACCACGTCCAGGTCGGAGGCCGGATTGGCTTCCAGCCCCTCCACGATGACGAGGGCATAGCGGAACAACTGCCCCAGCCAGGTGCGGACCTTCTCGGCAGTGGTGAACGCCTTGCGCTCCTCGATCCTCGCCAGGACGCCCAGGAGTTGGGGCCGGCGAATGTCGTAGATCGACATCTGCTTGAGGCTAGGCAGCACGTCCTTGTTGAAGATCCGCAGGATCTGCGACAGCGTGCTGTTCCTGCCCTCCTTGATTTCCTTGCGGCGATGCTCGACCCACGCATCGAAGACGGCCTTGAAGGTGTAGTCGGCCGCAAGCTTGACCGCGTGTCGCTTCTGTTTCCGATCGGTATGGGGGTTGACGCCCTTTGCCAGAAGCGCCCGGGCTTCGTCGCGCAAGGTGCGCGCTTCGCGCAAACCGATCTCGGGGTAGTTCCCCAGGGAGATGCGCTTTTGCTTGCCGAGCCAGTAATAGCGCAAATGCCACGACTTGCCGCCGGTGCGGGCGACCACCAGGCCGAGGCCATCGGTGTCGGGGATGCTGTAGGTTTTCTCGGCGGCCTTGGCTTGCCGCACGGTCAGATCAGAGAGTGTCATCATCAAGCTCCTAAGTCTTGGACTTAGGCCCGATGCTGCTTGTCATCCCGATCCAACCCCAGCAACAACCCGGAACCGGCACGACCCGCATTCTTTGGCCTTGTTTTTGGCCTCAAAAATGGTGGCTGTCAGTGGACTTCCGTGGCTTTCGCTGGAATGAAAAAAGGAGCCGAAGCTCCTCTTTTCAATGACTTACAGACGTCAGTGGAAGTCTGTAGATCATAAATTGGAGCGGGAAAAGAGACCTGAATCCCCGCTCTAACTCCTTGACAACACTGGACTTTTTTCTTGTCCGGCGCCGTCGATGTACTAAATTATGTACTACTTCAAAAAGGTTGGCCACCGGTGCCAAGTCTTTGATTCTACACCAAACCAAGAAGCGCCACCAATGTCTGCTTACCCCATCCCTCCAAAGCAGAGAGAGGACCTGCCCAGCTAACGCCCAAGGCCACCTACAACAACTCACGGCCCCGTGCGTGCAGCCATAGCTGCTATCCGCTCCATGAAGCGCTTCACTGGCTCCGTGGGGTCGCCTTGCCGACGCAGCAGGTAGGTGGTTAGTGTGGGCGGCACGCCAACCAGCGGGCGGACAGCGATGTCCGCCCGCTGCAATGCCTGCACCTGCGAGGCGATGGCGAAGCCGATGCCATAGCCCGCTCCGACCAAGGTCAGCATCACACCCAAACTGGTCACGTGGTCGACCACCTTGAGCGCGACGGACGCGCCTTCGAGCGCGGACTGGATCTGATGGTAACAGCCGGAGGCCGCTTCAGGATGACACAGCACCAGCGGGAACTTAAGCGCATCGTCCAGCTTGACGTGGCCATGGGCCAGCAACGGGTGGCGCGCCGGCACGATCACCGACAAGGGATCAGTCCACACCGCTTCGGCGAGCAGCCCGTCGTTGACCGCATTCGAGAGCGCAAAGCCGATGTCCAACAGGTCGTTGTGCAAGCCCTTGAGCTGTTGTGCGAAGGGCATCTCGAAGACGCGAATCTCCAGCTCAGGCTCGTCCTCGCGGCTGCGCGCGAGCAAAGATGCGATACGCGGCTGCGCTAGGCTGTCACAGATGCCGATGCGTAGATACCCTTGGTAGCCCTGCGCCGCTGCTTTCGCGCTCTTGACTGCCTGCTCCACTGTCGCCAGCACGCGGCGGCATTCGCCCAGGAATACTTGGCCGGCCCAAGTCAGCCGCGTCTGGCGGGTGCTGCGATCGAACAACTGCACACCCAACGAACCCTCAAGATCGCGCATGGCACGTGACACGGGCGACTGCTCGATGCCCAAGCGCTCGGCCGCGCGTCCAAGATGCAATTCCTCCGCGACAGCAACGAAGTAGCGTAGTAGTCTGAAGTCCATGGCTGCGTAGATGCGGATATAGCCCAGTCGAATCCCGTTAACCTGCGGCGCGCGAAAGCAATCTGCACCCAAGAAGTTGCGCTTTTTAGTGCGCGCCGAGCCTCTGAGTCCTGCCTCTCAAACAGTACGAAGCGTCCGAGCGCGTAGCTCGCCCGAATGCTGACTGCTCAGCGTCGCCCTACCCGCGCCATTGGTGCCGCTGCCACCCTGTATAACCATCACAATCAACTCATCTGACATCATCCAGGCCATACTTCTGGGTGAGGCGTATGGATTGAGGCTAGCGAACAGCAGACCCGCCGGCCCACAGACCATGGCAGGCAGCGCATAGGCCACAATCTGGTGGGTGCAATACCAAGTCAATCGAGGCGACCAGCCAAGCTCCGTGCATGGCCATTTCGAAGAACGACTGCCGCATGTTGCCAACCGCCAGGTTGAGCCCAACGAGCGAAGGCGACACGACGTAGTAGACCCGCACCAACCCAGACAAACTCAACCCGAAGAAGTCGCTCACGCCGCTGATGGTCAACAAGGACTACTTCAAGGGGCACTGAGGCGCAAATGCATCTGCGTGGCCCTTGAGTATCCCCTCCGCCACCAACTTGAACTCCGTGCGCTGCCTATTACCTTCTTTCCAAATCTGAAAGACGTGGTAATCCTGCACGGGGTAGTTGTTCTTGCCAAACCGGAAATCACCGCGAACTGACTTGAACTGCGCCGTCGCAATGGCCTTGGCAAACGCCTTGCGGTTGTCAACCTTGCCATTGGCAGAGCGAATCGCTGCGTCCAGAAGCATTCCCGTGTCATAGCTGTACGCCGCAAAGGATGACGGCATGCGACCGTATTTTTTCTCGTATGCGGCGACGAACTGCTTCGACTGCGGGTTGTTCATGCCAGGCGTCCAGGCGTCGGCCACCAGAAGGCCGTTCGCAGCAGAACCCATAACATCGATCGCCGCGCCTTCCAAGGTGTTCGTTGTGTAGAGTGGCACCTTTCCAAGCAACCCCATTTGCTGGTACTGCCGCACAAAGCTGGGCGCAAGCCCACCGACATAGAACGCGAAAATGGCGTCAGGCTTGTTTGCGCTGACCTGAGTCAACTCAGCCGAGAAGTCCAACTGGTTCAATGGGGTGTACATCTCGTCGGAGATCTGTCCTTTATAAAAGCGCTTGAGACCGGCAATCTTGTCCTTACCTCCCACGAAGTTTGGCGTAAACGTCGAGATGCGTTTTAGCCCCTTGTCTTCCATGTACTTGCCCATTGCTTCGGCAGGGCCGTCGCTTTGCCAGGAAGTCACGAAGAGATTCGGCTTGCACTGCGCGCCAGCGGTTGGAGAAGGTCCGGCAACCGATCCGATAAATGGCACATCCGTGGCGCCGATCTTTCCTTGCAAAGCCATGAAGATATTGGCAAATGTCAGGCCGGTGACCACATCCACTTTGTCACGATCCAGCAGCTTGGTGACGGAAGCAATAGCGATTTCAGGTTTTAGCTGATCGTCTTCCTTTACTACGATTACCTTTTCCCCCCCTAACAAGCCTCCCAGTTGCTCAACCGCCAGATTGAACCCGTCCAGCTGGTCGATGCCATTTTCAGCCGAGGGGCCAGATAATGTGGCCAGGAATCCAATCTTCACATCTGCACTGGCGTGACCCATTGCCACCGCACCGAGGATGGCCATTGCCATTTTCATGGTCGTCTTAATCAAGAATTTCTCCTGGTATCTCTCGATTGTTTCAAACTTCAGTTGTCCGGCCCCGGGCAGGGCTTGATGGCTGATTGGGTTGACTCGCCGCCGTTCGCCTTGTGTGTCCTGGGGGACGTACACGGCGGTGCTGGGGTCATTCCTCCGCGGTGAATCCAGAAGCCTTGACGATGGGTCCCCAGCGTTCGATGTCGGCCTTGATGGTGGTGGTGAAACTAGCCGGGGTACTTTGCACGGTCTCCATGGCGATGCCTGCATAGCCTTCTCGCAATTCGGGTGTCTGCAATGCTGCGTTGATCCAGGTGGACGCCTTGGCGACGGTCTCAGGTGGGGTCTTGCCCGGCATGAAGACGCCCAGCCAGGATTCGACGACCATGTCGCGCAAGCCCGCTTCGAACAGCGTCGGCACCTCGGGCAGGAAACGACTGCGTTGCGTGCCGGTGGTTGCGAGCACGCGCACGCGTCCACTCTTGAGCTGGGGCAAGACCTCGCCGATGGGGTTAATGCTGACGGGGATCTGGCCTGCCATCAAGTCTTGCAGGGCGGGAGCTCCGCCCTTGTAGGGCACATGCAGCAGGTCCACGCCGATGGCCTTGGACAACATCAGGCCGGCGAAGTGGGACGCAGCACCCGCAGAAGTGGAGGCGAAAGAGGCTCGGGTCGGATTGGCCTTGCACCAAGAGACGAACTGCTGGACGTTGGTCACGCTGGCGGGCAGACCTGGACCGGCGGCAAGCGCATAGCCGGTCTTGGAGCACAGCGCGACCGGAGCGAAATCCTGCAGAGGGTTATAGCCCAGCTTGCGGAAACTGTGCGGGAAGATGGTCATCACGAAGTCCGGTGTGAACAGCATGTTCAAGCCGTCAGGCTCGGTGTTCCGCACAAACTCGGCGCCCAGACGGCCGGAGGCGCCAGCGCGGTTGTCGACCACCAGCCCGGCCGGGTATTCGTGGCGTATCTTGTCGACCGTCAGGCGAGCCACGGCGTCGGTGCCTCCGCCAGCGGGAAATGGCACCACCATATGCGCCAGCTTGTTGCTGGCTTGTGCGTGTGCCGATCGGTCAAAGATCAGGGGCAGGACGAAACTGGCAACTGCGGCTGAGAGAAAGGTGCGGCGAGGAATCATTGTGGCTCCTGATAGTTGCTTACACCAACCGGGTGTCTAGGTCACCCAAACCCTCGATCCAGACGCGCATTTCGTCGCCTTTCTTGAGGAACTCACCGACCTCGGCCCCGACCCCTGCGGGTGTGCCCGTCAGCAACACGTCGCCAGGGTTCAGGTCCACGCGGTGGCTGAGATACGAAATCTGTTCTGCGACGCTGTAGAGGTGGTTGGAAGTGTTCGAGTCCTGTCTAAGCACTCCGTTAAGCCAGAGCTTAATTCCCAGGCGCTCAGGAGACGGCACGAACTCGGCAGGCGTCAGGTAAGGCCCCATAGGGCACGAGCCGTTGAAGCATTTGTGGCCAATCCAGTCAAAGCGAAATGGCGAGCTCGGGTCAACAGTCTGGCGAATCATGTTGTCCCGCGCGGAGAGGTCATTGGCGCAGCTGTATGCCGCCACATATGAGAGCGCTTCATCGACCGGCACCCGCGAAGCGTGTCGTCCGATCACAACCGCCAGCTCGGCTTCCCAATCGAGGCGTTGGGTATGAGCAGGAAATGCAACCTCTCCGTGGTGAGGCGATAGCGTCGAGCGGCCCGCCTTAATAAAATGCCAAGGATCGACCCCTTCTGACTTGGGATCGAGGACCAGCTTCGCGCCGGTCGCTTTGGACATCGCCTCCACGTGATCGCGGTAGTTCGCACCCGCCGCATAGATCACCCCAGGATTCAACAACGGTGGAAGAAAGCGCACATGCGCAGCGTCCAATCGCTCCGCTGCAAAGCGCTCGGGTTGCGCAGCGATTCTTTCTGCCAGTGCGCTCAACTTGACGTGTGATGATGACCAGTCTTGCAGTAGGGCATCCAACGTCAAGACCGGTGCATCAATCCCATCGCTGACAATCTGGGCGCCTCCGAGTGAAAAGCTCGCGCCACTGACTACGATGCCGGCTTGAGGCCCCGTGGCCGACTGATAAGAAAACAATTGGTACTTCAAAGGAATTCCTTGAGGCGCGATTTCACGGATTAGCCTGATGGGCAGCCGCTTCCTCACATTCGGATGGATAGGTCAGCTCAGACGAGAACTCTGATCGGAGAAGCGCACAGTCACACTGAACCCGCCCTCCATCAAGATCCATTTGCGCAAGGTGAAGGTCACAACGCCCTCCTTTACAAACGGATCAAACGACAGAATTCGATGGGCTTCCTCATATGAACCCGCGCGGACAATGGTCATGCCGCCTTGCGTTCCCGGAGGGCATCCTTCGGCGACGAACGGGCCCGAAGCAAAAATCTCCCCACGTCGTTCTGAACCGACGGCCCATGCCAGGTGAGCAGACAACAGTTCATGCATCCGATTGAGGTCTTTGGGCTCACGCAATGCCACATACAAGGGCTTGTTGAGCATTTGAGCCAGTTGAGCTTGCGCGTCGTTGGCAGACATCTCACTCCCTTTCTTCGAAATTGACCACGAATTCCAGCGGTGGCGGGGTTTGCGCCCACACAGCAACAACCTCTTCGGGAGCGACGTTCATCGGAACCCAGGTGTTGTCATCCTCCGCGATCACGTCGATGTCCCAGAAATACTCCACCAAGCTGTTCCAGGGATCACGGATGTAGTGAAAGTAGTTCGATCCACCCACATGGCGACCAAGCCCGAACCCATCGCGGTAACCCGCGCGCAGCAAGGTTTGCGCTCCAATTTCGATTTCATCGATGTCGCCAACCTCGAAACTCAGGTGGTGCAGACCGGTGTGCGAGCTTTTGGCGAAGGCGACCATGTGGTGATCTCCGCCAGCCGCACCACGCAGGAAGGCAAGGACACCTTGGGCTTGATCCGAAACCTTCATGCCCAGCACCTTGGTGTAGAACGCCACCGAACGCTCCACGTCGGGAGTGAACTTGATGAGGTGGCCAAGGCGGCGTGGACGGGCCCGCTTCTTGAGCGAGCTGACATCGCAAGCCCTTTCGCCGATACGTCGGTAGTGCCCTGGCGCGTTGATCTCCACGGGAGGTTGGAGCGCTGAAGGTGCCGCCTCGGCGATCTGAACGTTGATCCAATCGCCATGGGGATCCTGAAACCAGATGCCCTCGCTTTCGCCGAACGGAGAGGGGGCTTTGTTCACGCCGGCGCGGTCGAGATTGGCCAGCAGCACCTGCATGCCGCTGGCATCGGTTCCAAACGCTGTGTAGCTCAGCTTCTTCTTGGCACCTTGCATTAGCCGGATCTGATCTTGCGCCCGACCTTCGCAGCGGAACACCAGGTCGTTGCCGACAACCCGCGATTGCAAGCCAAAAAGCTCATAAAAGGCCTTGCCGATCTCCAATTCTGGAACGGTCATGCCCACGTGAAGCAAGGTACGAATCATGGTGACGCCTCAGCGAATGGGGGAAAACGAAGTCGGGTTGAGAAGCTGGTTGCGCTGCGCTTTGACAGCGGATCCTGCTTTCTGAAGGAAAGCACGCCATGCAGGGTTCGCCGACAGCTCTGATCGCCGCCGCTGCCGATCTTCATAGGAATCGAAGCCCCAGAGATGGACCACGCAATTGAGTTCACCCACTTCGGTGGTGAAATAGCCCAGCAGATTGCCCAGCGCAGCAGACTGCAGCGCCAAGCCTTCAGTTTCGTAGGCGTGGAGGAACTGATGCAGCGTTCCGGGCTGCAGTTCATAGGTACGTTGTTCGACGAGCATGACTGTCCTATTGATCGCTTTTGCCTTGGGCCTCAGAATCACTTTCGATCAGCTTGATCACTGCGGCGATGTCTTCGTCGCCCATGCCTTGCGCGATGGCACGCTGAAAAAAGGGCATCGCTGTCGTAAACAGTGGTGTGACACAGCCTAGGTCCTGTGCCATCCGGGAGCCGAGCTCAAGGTACTTTGCCAACGTGACGAACGGCCCGGGTGCGGGTTGGAAGCGGCGTTCAGCCATCATGGGTGCTCGCAAAGAAAACATGGCTGAACCGCCCGCACCTTGGGCGATGACTTCAGCCACCTTGCGCGGATCAAAACCGGCACGCTTGCCCAGATTCATAGCCTCCGCCGCCGCCAGCGTGTGGATGGTGAGCAGGTAGTTGGCGATCAGCTTCATGGCAACAGCCGAGCCATATTCACCCAGAAGAAATTGATTGGGGGTTATGGCATCGAGCAGCGGCTGGCATTCCTCGACCACTTGGGCATCGCCACCAAGATACAGGGCCGCACGGCGCTGGACCACCATCGGAGGCGAACCGCTAACCTCTGCTTCCAACACACGGCCGCCTGCCGCCTGAATGCGGAGCGCTTGCTCTACCTTGAAAGCGCGGCTGTACGTGCCCAACTCAATCACCAGTTGTGAGGGCTTGAGCGCACCCAGCACACCGCCCTTCCCCTCGAGCACATTCAGCTGTGCTTCTTCGCTGGGCAGACACATCAGGACCACGTCCGACTGCCGCACAACGGAAGCTGGGGAGTCCGCAGCGATGCCGCCTGCAGCGACGAACTCGTGCGAGTGTGATCGGCGGTATCCGATGACCCGATACCTGGACTTGAGCAGGTTGCAGGCCAACGGCAGCCCCAACTGCCCGATGCCGACCAGTCCTACAGTGGGTAGGTTCGTCTCCAATGTTGTCTCCTTTTTCTCTATTCTGGGCAGCCCCCTCAGAACAATCTAGATCGAATCATTGATAGATTGAAATCAGCGAAACTTATACTTCAGGACCGTACTAAGGAAACATCTTGAGAGATCTGAATCTGATGCTGGTGTTTGAGGCGCTTTGGCTAGACCGATCCGTGACCTCCGCAGCCACGCGGCTGGGCGTCTCCCAAGCGGCTGTAAGCGGTTCGCTCAAGCGACTGCGAGACGGCTACCAAGACAAGCTTTTCACCCTCGTGGGCCGTCGCATGCAACCGACTCCCATGGCCGAAGCCATATCGCCTTCGGTGCTCGACGCGCTTGCATTGATTCGACAAACTCAGGTCAAGCGCATGACCTTTGATCCGCTCACGGCCAACCGAGGCTTTGTGATCCGCACGCGTGACATCGGTGAGATGATTTGCCTGCCGTCGGTAAGCGTCCGGCGAAGTCATCTTGACTTCGCCGAGTAGGCTCAGTGAGCGACAGCCAAGGGCTTCCAACGATGCGGCAGCAGTTCCTCGATCCGACTGGCAGGCTGTGTGGGTAGCCGCTCCAGAACGTCCTTGAGATAGGCGTACGGATCGTGGCCGTTGATCTTGGCCGAGTGCACCAGGCTCATGACCGCTGCGGCCCGCTGGCCTGCACGTAGGCTGCCGGCGAACAGCCAGTTCGACCGTCCAAGTGCAATTGGCCTGATCTGGTTCTCGACCCAGTTGTTGGAGATGGGCACGTCGCCATCGTCGATGTAGCGCGTCAGCGCCTTCCATCGCTTCAAGCTGTAGTCGATGGCCTTGGCGGTGGCCGAACCGTCCGGCACGAGTTGGCGCTGCGCCAGCAGCCACTTGTGCAGCGCTGCGGCCACCCTTCGCGACTTGCGCTGCCGCACGCGTCGTCGCTCCTGGACTGTGGCTGCGGCGATGTCCTCCTCGATCCTGAAGAGCACCTGGAAGTACCTCAGCGCCTGCTGGCCGACCTTGCTGGCGTGGTTGGCCCACAGTTCGTGGAACTTGCGCCGGGCATGCGCGACGCATCCAGCCTCGGTGACGCCGCGCTCGAAGCTGGCCTTGTAGCCGGAGAACCCGTCGGTCACCAGGGTGCCGCGCCAAGCCTGTTCGCCGGTGTCGTCCTGGCGCAGGAAGCCGCGCACGTTCTCCCCGCCACGGGTCTCCGCGAAGTTGAACACCACGGCCCGGGTCGCGTTGAAGCTGGTGGTGCAGTAGGTCCAGATGTAGGCCTTGTGGGTTTTCTTGTTGCCCGGCTTGAGCATGCCCACCGGTGTCTCGTCGGCATGCAGAACTCCGTGGCGCAGCAGCTCGTTTGTCAGCGCGTCCACCAGCGGCTGCAGTTGCGCGCCGCATTCACCGACCCACTGTGCCAAGGTGGAGCGCGCGATCAGCATGCCGGCGCGCTCAAAGATGCGTTCCTGGCGGTACAGCGGCAGATGGTCGAGGAACTTGGCCACCAGCACTTGCGCAAGCAAGCCCGCGGTCGGGATGCCCTTGTCGATCACGTGTGCCGGCACAGCGGCTTGCACCAGCTTCTCGCAGTCGCGGCAGGCCCACTTGCCGCGCACGTGGCGCTCCACCGTGAACACGCCAGGTTCGTAGTCCAGCCGCTCTGCGATGTCCTGGCCGATACGCTTCATCGCGCAACCGCAGGCGCAGGCCGTGTTC
Source organism: Xenophilus azovorans DSM 13620 (assembly GCF_000745855.1). Lineage (GTDB taxonomy): Bacteria > Pseudomonadota > Gammaproteobacteria > Burkholderiales > Burkholderiaceae_C > Xenophilus > Xenophilus azovorans. The sequence continues at coordinate 292,387 of NZ_JQKD01000005.1, read as the reverse complement.
TGCGGCTCGTGGTGCACGTCGCGGCGCGGCAGGTGCGCTGGCAGCGGCTCGCGCCTGGGATGTTGCTTGGCCTTCTTGTCCTTGGCGCACTGTGCGTCGGCATCGGCTTGTTCAAGCTCGGCCGTCAGCTGCGCGATGTCGCTGTCCAGCGTCTCTTCGATCAGGCTCTTTTGCTCGGCGCTCATGCCAGCGCAGAACTTCTCGCTGGTGACGGCGTACTTCAGCCGCCGCAGGTTGGCGACCTCGTGCGTGAGCTTGTCGATCAGCGCCTGCTTGAAAGTGGCTTCGCGCGCATGGCGTGCGAGCAGCTCGTCCTTGGCCGCCACCTCGGCCATCAGCGTCAGCAGCGCTTGGCGCATCTGCTGCGGGTCCAGGGCGTCGAGTTGCTGCAGGGCAATCACGGATCGTGATGTTGCCGACCCATGGCGCGCAGGTCCATCGGCAGATTCGGCAATTGCGCAGCGCTACAGCACCCGGATGACACCGGCCTCGCCAATGCGCTGCCACGGCAGGCCCAGCACGAGGGCATCGAACTGCGCCTGGCTGAGCGCAGCCGTGGCAGCGCCTTCCTTCGGCCAGACGAACTTGCCGCTGTTCAGGCGCCGCGCGGCCAGCCACACGCCGATGCCGTCATGCACCAGCACCTTCATGCGATTGGCGCGCCGGTTGGCGAACAGGTACGCGTGATGTGGGCGTGCCTGGCCGAACACGTTGACGACGCGGGCCAAAGCGGCCTCTGTCCCGGCGCGCATGTCCAGCGGCTGCACGGCCAGCCACACCGCTTCGATCCGGATCACCGCAGCAGCTCGCGCATCCAGCCTGCGCATTCGGCAGCGGCCGCCATCGGCCAGGACACCGTGATCGTCGTTGCGCCGCGGCGCACGTCGATGCGTATCTCCGCGGGCTGCGCGACAGGCTCTGGCATCCGGACCGGGACGAACGTCGATGCAGCAGCTGCAGGCTGGGCCGTTGCCACGGTTTGCGGCAGCTCCGCCTCGCGGACCCAGCGGCGCAGCAAGTTGGCATTGATCCCGCGCGCCAAGGCCACCGAGGCCATCGACATGCCGGCCTGCGAGGCCGCGGCCACGGCGTCGGCCTTGAATTCATCGCTATGCAACCGTCGGCGCCGACGGCCTGGCGAGGGTTGCTGTTCGGTAGTGTCCACGTGTCCACCAAGAGTTTGATCTGACCCCCGAAACCTGGACGAACTCGAGGGTTCGAAGTGACCAGGTACACAGAGAAGCAGAAGCTTGCGGCCGTCTTGGCCTACAGGAAGGGCGTCGGCGGCTTGCGTGCCACCGCCAGCGCGCACGACGTCGGCGTTGATTCGCTGAGGGCGTGGATCGCCGCATACGAGGCCAACGGAAAAGCTGGTCTGGTGGCGAAGAGGCGCGCCATCTACGATCTCGACTTCAAGCTCGAGGTCCTGCGCCGGATGCAGGATGAGGGGCTGTCATGCAGGCAGGTTGCGGCTCTCTTCAATATCCGGCGCCTCGACCTGGTGGCGGAGTGGAACCGGCTGTACGTCGCTCATGGGGCGGCGGCCTTGCAGCCTGGCTGGAAGTGGGAACAGAAGAGGATGAGCAAGCCGCCGAACAGGCGCGATGACCGCGAGGCGGTGGCGAACGACCAACGCAGCCGCGAGGCGTTGCTACGCGATCTCCAGCAACTGCGCGCGGAGAATGCTTACCTAAAAAAAGTGCAGGCCTTGGCTCGAACCAAGTCGCGCTCGGCGCCCGTGAAAGGACGTTGATCGTGCTCGAGTTGAGGCCGAACTTTCCTCTCGGCGATCTGCTGCGCGCCGCTGAACTGGCGCGCAGCAGCTTCTACTACCAGCTGAAGGCTCTCGGCACAGGTGACAGGCACTGCGACCTGAAGGCGAAGATCCGCGAGATCTTCAACCGTCACAAGGGTCGGTATGGCTATCGCCGGGTCACCGCTGAACTGCGCCAGCAAGGGCTCGTCGTCAACCACAAGACAGTCCAGAAGCTGATGGTCGAGATGCAGCTGAAGTCGCTGGTTCGCCCCAAACGCTACAAGGCCTATGAAGGCGCGGCTTCCGAGACGGCGCCGGACCGCCTGGAGCGCGACTTCACAGCGGATGAGCCCAACCAGAAGTGGGTGACCGACGTGACCGAGTTCAAGGTCAACAACCAGAAGCTGTACCTGTCGCCGGTGATGGACCTCTACAACCGGGAGATCGTGTCGTACGAGATTGCAGAACGTCCGCTCCCGATCATGATCAAGAACATGCTGTCCAAGGCGTTCATCCGGCTCGCTTCCGGCCAGCGACCGATTCTGCATTCGGACCAAGGATGGCAAGGCGGATTCAACCGGTCGTCGCAACACCTTCAACCAGGAGGTGTTTATGGGACGACCCGCAGGATGGATGAAGCAATTGACAGGGAGAGACGCAATGCGCTGTCCGGGTGCGCCTTCGCTTCGACGTGAGATCGAGCGGCAATTCTGGAAGCAAATCGCGACCGGGATCACGAGCGAGAAGGCCGCGGAGGCCGTAGGTGTCTCCCAGCCGGCTGGTGGCCGCTGGTTCCGTCATCGTGGCGGCATGCCATTGTTTCTTTCAAACCCCATATCTGGACGGTATCTTTCATTCGCCGAGCGAGAAGAGATCGCTCTTCTGCGAGCCCAAGACGTTGGGGTAAGGGAGATTGCTCGCGTCATAGGGAGAAGTCCCTCGACAGTCTCACGAGAATTGGCCCGCAATGCTGCCACGCGCAGTGGGAAGCTCGAATATCGGGCGTCGGTCGCACAGTGGAAGTCCGAGTTGGTCGCCAGAAGGCCCAAGCCGGCCAAGCTCGTGAAGGACCAGCGTCTGCTCCAATATGTCCAAGACCGCTTGGAGGGCAAGATCCGTGATGCTCAAGGGCGCGAGATTGCGGGGCCTCGGCAAGCTCCATTTATCGGGCGTAACAAGCCCCATCGTGGTGACCGCAAGTGGGTCAATGGCTGGTCGCCGGAGCAGATTGCAAACCGGCTGCGGGTCGATTTCCCGGATGATCCTTCCATGCGCATCTCACACGAAGCCATCTACCAAGCGCTCTATATCCAGGGTCGAGGCGCCCTCAAGCGCGAGCTGGTCACCTACCTGCGCACAGGGCGTGCCTTGCGCACGCCACGGGCCAGGTCCCAGGCCAAAGCGTGGGCACATGTCAGTGAAGATGTGATGATCTCCAGCCGCCCTGCTGAGATAGAAGATCGTGCTATCCCTGGTCACTGGGAGGGGGACCTGATCATCGGCCTGGACAGGTCGGCCATTGGCACGCTGGTGGAACGGTCAAGCCGTTTCACCATGCTCGTGCACCTGCCGCGCGAGGAAGGCTATGGACTGACTCCTCGAACAAAGAATGGTCCTGCGCTGGCGGGTTACGGAGCCGTGACCATGGCCAACGCGCTCAAGAGAACAGTGACGAAGCTGCCTACCCAGCTATGGCAGTCATTGACTTGGGATCGTGGCAAGGAGCTGTCCGACCATGCACGGTTCACTATCGAATCGGGGGTGAAAGTCTTCTTCGCCGATCCTCGCAGTCCATGGCAGCGCGGTACGAACGAGAACACAAACGGGTTGCTGCGCCAGTACTTCCCCAAGGGCACCGACCTGTCTCGGTGGAGTGAGCAAGACATTCAAGCCGTGGCACTGACCTTGAACAACAGACCTCGCAAAACGTTGGGCTGGAAGACGCCGGCTGAAGCGCTGAATGACTACCTAAAATCGGCTGATCAACCCGGTGTTGCATCGACCGGTTGAATCCGCCCAATACCGCATGCCCGCATACCGTCAACGCCTGCTTCAGAGCGGGGTCGTCCAGAGCATGTCGCGCAAGGGCAATTGCTATGACAACGCAGCCATGGAAAGCTTCTTCGGAACGCTGAAGTGCGAGATGTTCCATCTCAACAAGTTCGACACGACCGAGGCGTTGAAAGACGCCCTTCACGACTACATTCGCTACTACAACGTGGATCGCATCAAGCTCGGGCTCGGCGGCCTGAGCCCAGTGGCGTACAGGATGCAGGACGCCGCGGCGCCTGCATGAGACCATAACTGTCCAAGGTTCGGGGGTCGGTTCAAGTTCTGGTGGACACGAGCATCCTTTGCTCCTATCGCGCTTTCAAGATGACTTCACCGGACGCTTACTGCCGTCGGTCATCAAAAGACTCGCCATCGAAGCGCCGGAGGTCAAAATTCGCACGGTCTTCAAACCCTTGGACGAAACGGTGCACGGACTCGCGGAAGGACAGATTGACCTGGCACTGGGGTTCCTGCCGTCACTTGAATCCAGCATCCACAAGCGCACGTTGCTCAAGCAGAACTACGTGTGCGTGATGCGCAAGGGCCACCCTCTAGCGAGCCGTCCACTGGGGGCGTCACAACTGCTGGATTACGATCACCTACTGGTCGAAACCTCCGGTAGCGGACACCTTGCGCTGGAACGAGCATTAGTGGATATGGGTGCCCGTCGGCGTATAAAGCTACGCATCCCGCAGTACCTCTCCGCGCCGCACTTTTTGATCGATTCAGACCTGTTATGGATGGCACCGGCCATCCTTGCGGAGACATTGGCCAAGCATTTCCCCTTGAAGATAGTGCGCCTGCCCATACAGTTGCCAGACTTTGAAGTTGCTCTTTATTGGCACGAACGCTTCCACAGGGAGCCTGCCAACCAGTGGCTACGGACTTTTATCGCCGGAGAGGTGCACAAGTGATCCAGGCAATGTATTAGTGCGGGCGACGGAGGATGACGCATTGCCCGCCATCGTCGACATGCCTTGGCTGAAGTCCGTGAGCGGTGGTCAGCGGCAGCGGATACCAGCGCAATTGGTTTGGCACGGGGCCCGCACCGCCACGACGGAACCACCTGCCACTGTGCATGTGGACGAAAGGCCAATGCATCATCGATGGACGGATGCGGCATAGCCGGGAGCGACGGTTGGCGCGACGGGCTGCGGTGATTGGCGTACAGCCCGTGTGGCGCACGTCATTGTCGTGCGAGAAGTGAACCTAACTTCCTCGGAAGACAATGACGGGAAAGCCGCTTGCGCTGCTACCTCGCGTGCTTTACGCCCTGGTCACTCAGCGCGCGCGCCCGTGTCCTTGATGACCTTGGACCACCGCACCATGTCTTCCTGCATAAGTGCTTTCAGGGCGGCTGGGTTCGACGGGGCGGGTTCGAGGCCTTGTGCCTCCAGTGCAGCCTTGACATTGGGATCGCGCAGCGCCCGGCCCACCGATTCCTCGATCTTCGCCACGACATCGGCCGGCGTGCCAGCCGGCGCGACCAAGCCGATCCAGACCTCGCTTCGGAAACCATTGAAGCCGGCACTGGCCACGGTCGGGACGTTCGGCAGGTAGGACAAGGGCTGCTCACCTGCAACCGCGAGCGCGCGCAAGGCACCGGTCTTGATGTGCGGAAGCACCGAATTCGCGACGCCAAAAAGAACCTGGATCTGCCCGCCGATCAGATCCGTCACCACGGGCTGTGCCCCCCGGTACGGAACATGCACCATGTCAATGCCGGCCACGCTCTTGAAGAGTTCGCCCGTCAGATGGTGCGGGGTTCCGACGCCAGCGGAACCATAGGAAAGCTTGCCTGGCTGGGACTTCGCCAGGGCGATCAATTCCTGGGTGGACTTGGCTGCCACGCCCGGGTGGACGACCAGGACGAAGGGCACCCGGCCCAACTGGGTGATGGGAACGAATTCCTTGACGGGATCGTAGCCGGCACGTCCGTCCGGATAGAGAAACGGGTTGGTGACGAAATTGTTGGCGACGACAAGCAAGGTGTAGCCATCCGCCGCCGCCCTCGCCGCCTGCTTCGTGCCGACATTCCCACCAGCGCCCGGCCGGTTGTCGACAATGACCGGCTGCTTCCAGTATTCGCCGAGTTTCTGACCCACCGCGCGGGCCAGCGCGTCGTTGCTGCCACCGGGAGTGAACGGCACGACGAGCGTGACGGGCTTGTTGGGATAGCCATTGGCGTGCGATGAAAACGCGATGCAGGAGCCGAGGATAGCGGTCGCCAGCGTCTTGAACGCGCGGCCGAGCATTTCAGTGTTCATATTCTTGATGTCTCCATGTAAGTTTTGGGGGGCGAACGAAGCAATCTATACCGCGCCACGGACCGTATCGACCACGGCGCCCGGGGCCTCAGCCCGGCTGCCGCGCCATGCCACGTGGCCATCGGGCCGAACCAGGACAAGCGGCACCTCGTACGCCGTCGCCACATCAGCCTGCTCGATGTGCTCGGTCCTGAAGGGCACGTCCTTGGCGGCGAAGGCCCTGGCGAAGGCGTCCGTCTCTGCCTGCAGGCGCTTGTCGAAACACATGAGCACGAAGTCGCGGCCGAACAAGTCGAGCGTCGAGCGTCCATCCTCGAGCCAGACATGGGGCGCGCGCGAGCCAGGACGCGTTGTCGGGACGTACGTCGAGTAGTCGTCCGGCGTAGGCGGCGTTCCATCCGGCACGCAGATAGGAGATTTTTCGTAGCGATGCCCGATCTGCAGGCCCAGCGACTCCCACTCCACGCGGGTGGATTCGCGCAGCCGCTTGCCGAGGTCCTCGCGCACCTTCTCGCCCTCGGGAGTCAGGTCGCAGACCGCCGCCGGGCTGGGCGTGTCCTGCCACGCCCTGAAGTTCTGCGTGGAGAACCCGATGTTGCGCTGCGCGACGGGCTGGCGCTCGGCCTCGTAGCTGCGCAGCAGGGTCGGGCCGCCCCAGCCGTTGAGGAGCCCCTCGAGCTTCCAGCCGATGTCCAGCACCTCCTGCGCGCCGGTGTTCATGCCCATGCCACCGGTCGGAGACATGGTGTGGGCGGAATCGCCCACGAGCGCGACGCGGCCCTCGCAGTAGCGATCGGCGAGCATCTCGCTACGGCGCCACGGGATGGCCGAATCGACCACGAACTCCACGTCGTCGCGCCCGATAGCGCGCCGGACCCAAGCGGCGGGATCGAAGTTCTTGAGATCCATCTTCTCTTCCGATCCGAGCACCGTCAGGCGCCAGATATCGTTCCCGTCGACGACCGTCAGATTGCCCCAGGTTCCCTCCGGCCCTACGAAGAGGTAGCGCTCGGCCGGCCCCATCTTGTGCTTGTGCACCAGCCCCGGCGCGCGGATCAGGACGTTCACCGAGTAGCTGAGCAGCCGGCCCTCCATCCTGATGCCGACCTGTTCCCGGACTTGGCTGGTAGCGCCATCGCAGCCGAGCAGGTAGTCCGCGCGGATGGGGACGGGCTTGCCCGTGTTCAGGTCGGTGACGACCGCCGTGACGCCTTGGTCGTCCTGCTGCAGCGAAACGAAGCGGTGCTTGAAGAGCAGTTTGGCCTTCCGTTCGGCGCGTGCCGCATCGGTGAGGATGGGCTGCAGCCACAGCTGCGGGCAGCGCTGCTTCTTCTCGGGTGTCTCGGGCGGCGTCGGCGCCTCGCGCATGCTCGGGTAGTTCTCGCGATCGAGCATCAGCCCGTTGAGCGACGTGCAGAACACCATCGAAAGGTCATAGTCGTCCGGGAATCCGCATTCGCGCACGCGCTGCGCCAGCCCCCAGCGCCGGAACAGCTCCATCGTGCGCACTGCGATCAGGCCGGTGCGCGGATGCTCGATCGTGCCGTCGCCCTCATCCACGAGGATCGACTCGATCCCCCTCCAGCCCAGTTCGATGGCCATCGACAGGCCGATCGGCCCCCCGCCCACAATCAGCACGGGCGTCTTGATCTCTGTCCCCATGGGGTCTCATCCTTTCTCGTTTGGTTGGGGAGATGATCACGGGCGCGCTCATCGTTGTCCAATCGATATTGGAGAGAAATAGAATTCAGATCATGAATATAAAGACGTTCGACTTGAACTTGCTGCGGGTCTTCGCCGCCATCTATGCCGAGCGCAATGTGTCGCGGGCCGCGAGTGCGGCGGGCCTGTCGCAGCCCGCCATGAGCAACGCGCTGCTGCGGCTGCGCAAGGCCTGCTCCGATGCGCTGTTCGTGCGGACCACCGGCGGGATGGAGCCCACGGCCCTGGCCGATGAACTCATCGGCCCGGTCCGCCAGGCGCTGGCGATCCTTCAGCAGTCGTTGGAGAGACCGCACGGCTTCGAGCCGAGGGAGTCGGAGCGGACGTTCAGGATCCTCCTGTCCGACGCGGGGGAGGGCATCGTCCTGCCGCGGCTGATCTCGGCGGTGCTGCGGGAGGCGCCGCGCGTTCGCATCGAGGCGCTACGGCGGCCCAACGACCAGTACCAGCAGCTGCTACAGAGCGGCGAGGCGGATCTCGCGATCGGCAACCTCGCGTTTCTGAAGTCGGGCTTCTACCAGCAACGCCTGTTCGGCGATCCCTACTGCTGCCTGGCGCGCAAGCGGCATCCGTCCATAGGCCCCGACTTCTCGCTGCAGGCGTTCCTGCAGGCCCAGCACGTCGCGGTGGCCACGGGCAACGCGGACGACCTAGTGGAGCGCGCGCTCTCGAAGATGCGCGCCAAGCGCGACGTCATCTTGCGCGTGACCCACTACCACATCGCGGCGGATGTCGTCGAGCGCTCCAACCTGGTCGTCACCGTGCCCCGCAACGCTGCGCGCAACGCCCGGGGCGTGCAGATCCTGCCAGTGCCGCTGAGGATTCCCGCAGCGGACGTGCGCCAGTTCTGGCACCGGCGGGCGCACAAGGATCCGGCCAACCAATGGCTGCGTGGCACGCTCGCCAAGCTCGCGTTTGACTAGGCCTCATAACCGGGCTTCAGGTGCGACGGGGCAAGCGCCCGGATGCGGGCCGCCACCAAGGGGTCTGCGCTCGACGGCTTGTGCTTCTTCCCGAACTCGAGCGCGATGGTTCGCTTGATCGATGGCCCAGGCGACCATGGCGCCGTCCTTGACCTCCTCGCTCCTCGCCATGCGCAGCATGCATGGTCCACGCCGACCCGCGCAGCTCGACATCCTTCATCAAGGGCAAGGTTTCGACCTCGATGGCGGTGTTCAGCGCGACGGCCTTCTGCCGCGCCAGGAGGTCCAATGCCGAGCGCAGCCCGTTGGAAATGCCTTGGAGGTGTTTGAAGGCGATGGTTCGTCCACGATGATTCGGCAAAGGTTGCCTAGTCAGGCAGGTATCCAGCCAGCCCATGATGTCGTCCCCATGCCAGGCCGAGGCACCGTACCATTGACAATGGACAAGGCCATATCCAGCTCCCCGCAGCCGGTTGCTGGGCGACGATGCGCTGGCGGACCAACTGGGCCCCGTCAACGAACTGGCGCCCCTGACGAGGTGCTTGCCCACGCCCTCGCACCAGCGACGAGTTGGCCGCACAGCCCTCCGGGTCTGCGCATCCCGAAGCGGCGCCTCAGGGAAGACACGCAGGCGAACTTTGATGAAGCATGCCGCGCGGGCATCTGGTTCCAGTTCGAATGCGACGCGAGCGGGGAGCCGCGGGCACATGCGAAGCTTCATCGACCGGCGCGCCCACGCGGCTTGACTCTCCTCAGTTGCGCCACGCTCGCTCATCGATCAGCTCGCGGGTGAGCGGTCCCAGATCCGCGTGGGAGCACGGTCCCGAGCGCGGCATGTCCAGTTCAAGCATCCTTGAACTTCCACGGCGTGCACCGAAGAAGTAGTCGGTCGTGCACTGCCTACTCGCCTTGCCCTGGGGTGTCCCCGCGCGAGTTCGTGCTCGCTGCACGGGGTTCGCTTGATGCCCAGCCGTTGAGCCATCGTATTGCGGATGCCCGACCATCGCGAACCACGATTGCACGGCATGCGCGCACACTGAGCTCGTGCTTTGACCCCCATCAGAAGAGTAGCGAATTCGTTCCTCGATTCCTGCGGCATCTCGTTTTGCTTGTTGACACCTTCCCATCCGACGGGTAACTTTGGTTTGTAACCTAACAATATTGCTGCCATGGCGCCGCAGCGCAACGAACCAACCCGATGAAGGAGGACTCATGCAGACGAAGGACGAACCCGACGCCGAGCGTCAGATGCGGCGCAGTACAGACAAGTCCTTCGTGCAGAACCCACAAGCGGCAGAGGCAGCTTATTTCCTTGGCGCCCGGCGGGGGCACGGTCGGGAGTGCGCCACGTCGACCATGATGCCTCCCGTCTGGGATCGCGATACCGATCCACGCGACGCAGGCGATGTGGCCATCATCGGGTTCCGACGATGGAGCGCCAAAGCGGCGAAGGAGCGGGGCATGACCGCCGTCGGCACCCGCGCGCGGCGCGTGGCACGCGGCGCCCCGTCTTTCCGCCAGAAGCACACGCACACCAGGAACATGGACTGGCGTTCCATGGTCACCGGCTGGAGTGTGTGCCTCCACGGCAGTGCGGACCGAGCCATCCGCGGTCCGGACGGCATCGTAGGCGACACACCTCGGGCCTGCCCATGAAGAACGAGTGTCCTACTCCGACCGACCAGGCCCGCACGGTGTTTGGCTTCGCAAAGCTCCCCGCCGCCTACTCGGCGTTGGTGATGCCGCTGCTGCTATCGATCCTGATGACGTTCGTGGTGTCGGCCGTGTCGACGCTGCGCAGCATCGGTCTGGCACCCGGCTTCCTCTACATTTGGCTCAGCGCCTGGGCTCTGTCATGGATCATCGCCTTTCCGACGCTGCTCCTCGCGCTGCCGTTGGTGCGCAGGGTCACCGCAGCGCTGGTGATGCGGGACTGAACGCAGGGGGCACCTTCGCTCGCGCGCGCTGAGCCGTCGGCCAGTCTGGCCGGTTCCCACCTGGCGCTCTGCCGTGGCCGCGCGTTGCCTCACCGCGGAAGATGCTGACCCATGTACTTGGCGCGTGGCCTCAGCATGGCGCCGGTCAGGCGCTGTTCCATCGCATGGGCGATCCAGCCGCTGGTGCGTGCCAGGGTATGGAGCATTGCGCCGCTTCCATTGGGCAAACCCATCGCCTTGCACAGGATCACGAGACCAGCGAAGACATTCGGGTGCTGTCCGGCCTGCCGTGCACCGGCCACCAGCGCCTGCACCTTCGGCATGTCCGGTCCGTACGTGTCCAGGCTGCCTATGAGGTCGAGCAGTACCACCGAGCGCGGGTCCTCGCCGTCGTACAGGGGATGGCCGAAGCACGGCAGTTCGTTGCTCTTGAAGCCTGAGGCTGCGGCCAGCGGCAGGGCATCGTCCGGTTGCAGTCCGCTGGGCAGGGCATCGATGAGCGCCTCCACCTCCACGGCGCCCCCGACCTGCATCGACCCGGACTGGGTCAGCATCGCCGTCGCGACGCACGCATACAGATCTGCTCCCGTCGAGGCGCAGATCCGCGCGGCGAACGTCGGTGCCGACAACTCGTGCTCGGCGGACATCACGAGCGCTGCGTCGATGGCCCGCACGGCATCGGGCCGTTCGCCCAGACCAAGCCCGCGGGCGACGCAGTGCGCCACGAACTCGCCTTCGCCGGGCGGAGAGAACCTCGCCTTAGGGCCGAAGATGCCCGCGGTGCCGCTCAGCATCTGCAACAACCGCCGACAGGCCGCGAAACCGGCCGCCTGCATGTCGCCCTCGGCCTGCTCGAACGCCGACAGCGAGGTCGTCAGCATCGACAAGAGCTTGAGTGGCGTGACGTGCTCGGCCGAATGCAAGGCCAGCTTGACGAGGGATTCCGGCTGCCGGATGTCCTGCAAGGTAGGCCATGCGACATCCCGGGTGCGCGGCAGTCCCGTCCAGATGAGCTCGCTCGCGAACTCGAACGACCTGCCGTCGCGCACAAGGTCGCGCGCGAGCACCCCCCGGTAGCGCGGGCCGTGGGCGGTGATCTCGCTGATCCACGTCTGCGCGATCGGCTCCCCGTAGCGCAGGGAGTGCGAGACTTGTGGCCCGCCCGAGCGTGCGACGGCCCGGCTTCTGAGCTTTTCGACATCGGCTTTGCGGTAGAGCTTGGCCTTCACGCCCGGGCGCTGCATCGTTTTGATGAGCCCGCGGCTGACGTAGGTGTACAGCGTCTCGCGCCGCACTCCCAGGATCGACATGGCTTCGGCGCTGGCGACGTAGTCGACGTCGTTGATCTGGCGCTGAGGACGCGCGCTCTTTGAAGGGTCTTTCTGGGACATAGGGTTCTCTCGGCAAGATATATCGATTCTCACATCGATCTATACATAAATCAATGTATTGCATAGTATCCGTTGCGCACGATCAACGCGTTATTGAAAGGACGACCACGATGCAAGTAGCCGAACAACAGCTCCTGGACCTGCGCCCCAAGTTCAAGGACACCCGCAAGAAACTGCTCAGCGCACGGCACCTGCCAGGCGAGGTGTACAGCTCGCCCGAGATCTACGACATGGAGAAGCAGCAAATCTTCATGAAGTACTGGCTTTCCGTGGGGCGCGTCGAAGAGATCCCCAATGTCGGCGACTACTACACCTTCCAGGTGATGAAGGAGTCGATCGTCGTTTCACGCCCGGCGCCCGATCACATCGTCGCGTACATGAACCAGTGCCTGCATCGCGGAGTGGAAATCGCCGTCGGACGTGGCAATACCAAGGAGTTCAGCTGTCCCTACCACGCATGGCTCTACGACGTGAGCGGCAAGCTCGTCGTCGCGCCCGGAATGAAGGCCTCCGAGGTCGAGTTGAAGAACTGCAGCCTGCGGCAGTTGCAGGTCAAGATCTGGCGCGGCTGGATCTTCGTGAACTTCAGTGATGAGCCGATGTCCTTCGAAGAGTACATCGCACCCTTCGAGCAACCCTTGTGGTGGTTCCAGACCGACCATTGCAAGCTGGCCCAGAAGGTCGAAATCGACGTCAAGTGCAACTGGAAATTCCTGATCGAGAACCTCATCGACATCTACCACGTTGGCGTCATCCACAAGGACACCTTCGGCGGCTTCGTCAAGGGCGAGCAGGTTCGCTTCAACCTGCTGGAGAACGGTGGCTGGCATACCCAATACGAAGCCCGCCCGCACTCGAAGTCCGGCGCCCAAGTCTTCCCCACGTTGCCCTGGGCGCAAGACAAACCGAGCGGTATTGCCTGCAAGGGGGGCATTTATCCCAACCTGAACCTGTCGATGCGCGCCGACAGCGTGCGCATGTGGCATATCTGGCCCATCTCGCCGACGGAAACCAGAGTCATCTGCTACCTGCTGTTCCCCGAAGCCGCCTTCTCGATTCCCAACTACGACGCGGAAATGGAAAAGTACATCGGCTTCGTGCGCCAGATCATTGCCGAGGACGCGGTCATGGTGGAGGGCATGCAGAACACCGCGGGCTCGAAATTCTTCAAGCCAGGGCCCATGTCGCCGCTGGAGGAAGCGCTGTACCACATGGAGAACCACTACATCGACGCGATGACGTCGCAAGCATAGGACAGCAGCACAAGCATGGCAGCAGGAGACACGATGGACGATGGATGGATCAAGGTGGGCAACCTCGCCGATGTTGAAGAAGACGACACGCATTCGGTAGAGATCGACGGCAAGCGCGTGTGCATCTACAACCTCGGGGGTGAAGTCTTCGCCACCGACGGCACGTGCACACATGGAGATGCGGACCTGTCGCTGGGCATGGTGGTCGACTCCTGCCTCATTGAATGCCCCCTGCACGAGGGAACGTTCGACATCAGAAGCGGTCGCGCGGTGGGCGCCCCCTGCACGGAGGCGCTGCGCTGCCATCCGGTCAAGGTCGAGCAGGGCTTCATCTTCTTGCGGCCCGTGAGTTGAGCATTGGTACAGGAGCCAGCAATGGATGTCGTCATCATCGGAGCCGGCCAGGCTGGTGCTTGGGTCACTCGGTCACTGCGGGAGAGCGGGCATGGGGGAAACATCACCCTGCTCGGCCGCGAGGCCCATGCGCCTTACGAGCGCCCCGCGTTGTCCAAAGGCGTTCTCAGCGGTGCGCAGGAGCACCCTCCCGTCCTCCTGACATCGCAGCAGAGCGACGCCCTGCGCGTGGACTTCCGACCGAGCACGGAGGTCGTTGCAATCCATCGCGGCGATCACGAAGTCAGGTGCTCGGACGGTTCGGTGGTCCGCTACGACAAGCTCGTATTGGCCACTGGGGGGCACCCCCGCCGGCTGTCATGCCCCGGAGCCGATCTGCCCAACGTGTATACCTTGCGCACCATCGAGGATTCCCGGGCCATCGCTCGAAAGCTGGTGCGCGGCAACCGGTTGCTGATCATCGGAGGCGGATGGATCGGACTAGAGATCGCTGCAACGGCGCGGGGGAAGCAGGTCGATGTCATGGTGCTGGAGGCAGGGCCCCGCCTTTGCGCGAGGTCGCTTCCGCCGCAGCTTTCAGATTTCCTCCTCGATAAGCACCGCAAGGAAGGCGTCGACGTTCGGCTATCGACGACAGTCACCTCGATCATGGTGGGTCGCCAACGTCCCCTGGTCGCGCACCTGCCTGACGAGGCACAAGAGTTCGATGCAGTGGTAGTCGGCATTGGGCTGGCGCTCGATACCCGCTTGGCCGAGGAATGCGGACTGATGGTTCAGGATGGCATCGTCGTAGACCAGGCGGGCCGCACGTCCGATCCCGACGTCTATGCCGTCGGAGACGTGGCCAATCAACACAGTTCCTGGGCGGGTTGCCGATTGCGCTTCGAGTCCTGGGCAAACGCTCAGAACCAAGCCATCGCCGTAGGCAAGGCGATCGCGGGCATGGACGTCCTCTATGACGAGCTTCCTTGGTTCTGGTCGGACCAGTACGACATGAACCTGCAGGTGCTTGGCGTTCCTTCAAACGATCTGGAGGGCATCCTGCGCGGGTCTGCCGAGGAAGGCGCGTTCTCTGTGTTCCAGATCTCGGATGACGGGCTGCGCAGCGTGATTTCCGTGAATGCCCCGCGGGACATCAAGGTCGCCAAGCGCTGGCTCAAACAAGGGACGTGCCCGTCGCCAGCCACCCTCGCCGACGGCACGGTACGCCTCGACAAGCTCTGACTGGACGGTGGCGGTCTCATTTCAATATATGCGAATGCAGGAAACCCGCAAGCGTGCTCGCACGGCCTTCGCGGGCAGTGGGGAAGAACGGCCAGCAGGTCTTGCATCGAATGGTGTGTTGGGTTGGCAACCGACAAGGCGTTGGAACAGACAGCTCGAACCTCACCCCGATCAGCACTGTAAGTGCCGCATGATCGACTGACGCGAGAATGGCCGACCGACGCCACAGCGCTGTCGGCGACTCCCCACAGTCGCCGCACTCTACGCTGTGAACCAGCGCCACGCCGTCAAGACAAACCCGCCTTATCCGTGGGCATCGTGGAAAGCTCGCTCCCAACCCTGCTGGCCGCGGTCAACGGGGACGCCTTCGGGATCAGGCGATGTTCGCGCCCAAGGCCGGGAAGACATCCGTGAATAACAAGGTGATCAGTTGCTGGCCGGCCGGGGTGGACCAGTCCTGCGCGATCTCCGCCATCAGCGTGTTGGTCGCAGTCAGCACCACGCCGGCGTCGTGCATGCGCTGGCGCGAGAACTCCTCGGAAAGATTGCTGGGCGATCCTGATGCATCCATCACGGCCTGGACGTTGAAGCCCTCCAGGGCAGCATCGATGGCCGGGAAAATCAGGCACACGTCGGTGGTCACACCCGCCATGATCAGGTTCTTGCGCCCGGTGGCGAGCACGGCACTGCGGAAATCGGCATAGGCCCATGCATTGACGACGCCGGGGCGCTTGACCCGCGCTGCGTGCGCCTCGGGCAGGATCTCGGCGATTTCAGGAAGGATCGGGCCTTGGGCACGCTCCTCCTGGCTGGACGTGATCACGACCGGCAGGTTCAGGATCTTCGCCATCTTGGCCAGTGCAATCGACTGCTTGGCGGCAAGTTCCCTGTCGATGTTCTTGATCAGTTGCATCGTGCCGACCTGGTGGTCGATCAGCAGCAAAGCCGAGTTCTCGGCGGCGAATCGTTCAACTTTCATGATGGTGCTCCGGGTTGTGATGGGGGCATGCCCCCGATGTGTGGCGCGGCCTTTTACAGCCTTCCCAACTCGCCACGTTGGTAAGCGGCAGTTGCCGCGATCAGGTCCTGTTGGCGTGCAAACGCCATCGGTCCGTTGGAAATCACAGGTTGGCCCAGCGGCTCACCGATGAACACGGCGATCTTGGCTCCGCCATCCTGGGCAATGAGCTTGTGCACCGCCGCCTCGGCCGCAGGCGGCAGGATCGGCGCACCGAGGTCGTCGAGGCCGAAGCGTTCGCCATCGAGTTCCGCGTGGCCGTTGATCGGCATGAAGAAGGCGCGCCGACCTGCGGGAACCGGCAGCGCCAGTTCGGCGCCGGCCTCCAGCGTGACGTCCAGCAGCGTCACCTCGGTCGGCGGCCTCAGCGGCGACTGCACGCCGTCGAAGCCGCCCAAAGGGACGCGGACGCGCACACCGGGGCGCTGCACCACGGGCACGTCCTGCGGGGCCAGCCTCAGCGCGAACGGCGCTGCGTTCTGCCGATCCCGCGGCAGGTTGACGAAAATCTGCAGCAGGTGCGTGGTGCTGCCCGTCACCGCCGGGTTCTCTTCATGGACGACCCCGCGACCGGCTGCGGTCCAATGCAGGCCGCCCGGCTGGATCAGCGTGCTGTCGCCCTGCGAATCGCGGTTGGCGATACCGGTCTCCGAGTCGAGGAACAGGTAAGTCACAGCGGAGAAGCCGGCGTGCGGATGCGGCGGGAACGTGGGCGCGCTCATCCACGCGTGGTCGATGCCCATGAAGGGATCGAGTTGCGAGGGGTCGGCACCATGCAGGCGGTACGCGCGGAACTGGATTCCCCGGTTGGCGCGCTGCATGCGGGCGATGGTGGTCATGGCATTCGGCCTTTCGTGGCTCAGGCGGCTTCCACCGCAGCCAGCGCCGGGTAGTCGATGTAGCCCTGGGCGGTGGGCGGCGCGAAGAAGGTGTTGCGGTCTGGGGCGTTGAGCGCAGCGCCAACGCGAAAGCGCTCCGGCAGGTCGGGGTTCGCCAGGAAGGCGCTGCCGAAGACAGTTGCGTCGGCCTTGCCTTCGGCCAGCGCGCTTTCGGCGCTGTCCTGGGTCAGGCCACCGCCCATCAGGTAGGCGCCGTCAAAGCGCGGGCGCAGCAGCGCGTGGAAGTCGAACTTCGCGCCGAAGAGCGCGACATGCAGATAGGCCAGACCCTGGCCACGTAAGTGGTCGACCAGATAGGCGTAGGTCTCTTGCGGCGTGGCGTCGGTGATGCTGTTGTAGTTCATCTCCGGTGAAATCTTGATGCCGACCCGGTCGGCACCGGCTTCGGCCACCATCGCGGCCAGCACCTCCAGAACGAAACGGGCACGGTTCTCGACTGGGCCGCCGTACTGGTCTTGCCTTTGATTGCTGCTCGAAGAGAGGAACTGTTCGGGCAGGTAGCCCGATGCACCATGCAGTTCGACACCGTCGAAGCCTGCAGCCATGGCGCGGCGGGTGGCTTGGCGATAGTCGTCAACGACATCGGCGATCTCGGCTACGCTCAGCTCGCGGGGCGTGACGAAATCGACCTGACCGGCTGTGGTCCAGGCTTGGCCCTCGGGCCGGATGGCCGAGGGAGCCACTGGCGTGGCGCCGCCCAGCAGCGAGGGGTGCGAAACGCGGCCGCAGTGCATCAACTGCATGAAGATGCGGCCACCGCGGGCGTGCACGGCCTCGGTCACTTTCTTCCAGGCCGCGACCTGGGCTTCGGTCTCGATACCAGGAGTGTGCACGTAGCCCTTGCCCATAGCGGATGGGAACACGCCCTCGGTGATGATGAGGCCGGCGCTGGCGCGCTGGGCGTAGTAGGTGACGGTCAGCTCGCTGGGGACGCCATCGCTGTCGGCGCGCGAGCGGGTCATCGGGGCCATCACAAGGCGGTTGGGCACTACGTAGCGGCCGATGCGAACGGGGGTGAGGAGTTGGCTCATGTGGTTTCCTGGGGATGAATGATGAAAAAGGAGGGAGGCCGCGTCAGACGCGCACTTGGCCACCATCGGCGGCGATGGTCTGGCCCGTGACGAAGGCCGAGTCCGGAGAACACAGGAACGAGACCACGCCCACCAAGTCCTGGGGCTCAATCACCCGAGGAATCGCTTGCTGCTGCGGCAGGTAGTCGAAGATGTCTTCGTTCGTGCCGCGCATCGACTTGGTGTTGGTCAGGCCCGGTGCGATGACGTTGGCGGTCACGCCGAAGGTGCCCACTTCGCTGGCCAGCGCGCGCGTGAACCCGATCACGCCGGCCTTGCTGGCGATGTAGGCCGTCATGTCAGGAGCGTTCAGCCAGAACGTGGTGCTCGCCACATTGACGATGCGGCCGCACTTGCGTTCGACCATGCCCGGCACGAAGGCCTTGGACATCAGGAAGGTGCCGTCGAGGTTCACGCCGATCACCTTGCGCCACAGCGCGTAGTCGGTCTCCGCGAAGGACCTCCAAGGGTAGATGCCGGCGTTGTTCACCAGGGCGGCCACGGGCGGCATGTTGGCGCTGACGTCAGCGGCGAACTGCAGCGTGGAAGTCTGCGAGGTCACGTCGACGATGGCGGAATAGAACTTGCGGCCGGCGGCCTCGACCAGGGCGCGGGTGGCGGCGGCATCGCCGACGTCGGCCACCGCAATATCGAAGCCATCAGCGGCGAGGCGCTGGGCATAGGCTTGGCCGATGCCGTTGGCGGCTCCGGTGACGACAGCAGTTCCTTTGGACATGCTCTTCTCCTGGTGTGATGCGATGGGCGTATCTTCAATTAAACCGATGAAGAGATAAATACGGCAGAATGGGATGCATTGATCCAAAAATGGCACAATAAGATGGAGTTGCTCAACGACATGGCATTGTTCGTCGATGTCGCCCAGGCCCGCAGCTTTCGCCGCGCGGCCGATGCCACCGGCGTACCCAGTTCGACGCTTTCCAGGCGGATCAGTGCCCTGGAGAAGGCCATCGGCCTGCGGCTGCTGCATCGCACGACACGCAAGGTCGAGCTGACCGAGGCGGGGCAGCTGTACTACGAGCGCTGCCGCCGCATCGTCGAGGAGGCGCGGCTCGCGCACGAACAGCTGGGAGAAATGCAGGCGCAGCCCAGCGGCACGCTGCGTGCTTCGCTACCGGTGGATGTTGATTTCCACGCAGAAGTGACCCACTAACCCCCAGGATTTCCATCTAAACCTGACCCACGTACTAACCCTAACCTGCTGCTTTGTTGAGCAGCAGGAGACCAGGAGTGATAGACGTGGCAACACTGAGTGTCATCAGGCGCTGGGCCCTGCGAGAGCAGTTGTCCATCCGAGAGATCGCCCGCCGCACGGGCCTCTCGCGCAACACCATCCGCAAGTACCTGCGCGCAGGCGAGGCCGAGCCGCACTATGCCAAGCGGGTCAGTCCATCCAAGCTCGATCCCTTCGCATCGAAGCTCTCGGGCTGGCTCAAGACGGAAGCTGGCCGATCCCGCAAGCAGCGGCGTACCGTCAAGCAGATGTACGCTGATCTGCAGGCCCTGGGCTATACCGGCTCCTACAACCGGGTTGCCGCCTTTGCCCGGCTGTGGCAAGAGCAGCGCGTGGTGGCCCAGCAGACCACCGGCCGCGGCACCTTCGTTCCCCTGGCCTTCGGCCCAGGTGAGGCCTTCCAGTTCGACTGGAGCGAGGACTGGGCGATGATCGCTGGAGAGCGCACCAAGCTGCAGGTGGCGCACTTCAAGCTCAGCTACAGCCGCGCGTTCCTCGTGCGGGCCTACCCGCTGCAAACCCATGAGATGCTGTTCGATGCGCACAACCGCGCCTTCGAGGTGCTCGGGGGCGTGCCCGCGCGTGGCATCTACGACAACATGCGCACCGCTGTAGACCGGGTGCGCCGTGGCAAGGAGCGCGACGTCAATGCGCGCGTTGCGGCCATGGTCAGCCACTTCCTGTTCGAGGCCGAGTTCTGCAATCCCGCGTCGGGCTGGGAGAAGGGCCAGGTGGAGAAGAACGTGCGCGACGCCCGCCATCGTCTGTGGCAGGTGGTGCCGCCATTCCCAGGCCTGACTGAGCTCAACGCCTGGCTTGAGGAGCGCTGCGTGGCCTTATGGAATGAGATCGAGCATGGCAAGTTGCCGGGCACCGTCGCGGATGTCTGGGCTCAAGAGAAGGCAACCTTGATGCCGATGCCTCGGCCCTTCGATGGCTTTGTGGAGCACACCAAGCGCGTCTCGCCCACCTGCTTGGTCCACTTCGAGCGCAACCGCTACAGCGTGCCGGCCCCGTATGCCAACCGGCCTGTAAGCCTGCGGGTCTACGCAGACCGCTTGGTGATTGCCGCCGAAGGCCAGATCGTGTGCGAGCACCAGCGCCTGATCGAGCGTAACCACCATGGTGCTGGGCTGACCGTCTACGACTGGCGCCACTACCTGGCGGTGCTGCAGCGCAAGCCCGGAGCCTTGCGCAATGGTGCTCCGTTCCTGGAGCTACCAGCGGCCTTCAAGCGACTGCAGGCCACCTTGCTCAAGCAACCCGGCGGCGACCGGGAGATGGTGGAGGTTCTGGCACTGGTGCTGCACCACGACGAGCAGGCGGTACTCACCGCAGTGGAGCTGGCACTGGAGTCAGGTGCTGCCAGCAAGACCCACATCCTGAACGTGCTCCATCGCCTGCTGGACGGCAAGCCCGCTCCAGCACCGGTCACTTCGCCCCAGGCCCTCAAGCTGGCGGTGGAACCCCAGGCCAATGTGCTTCGCTACGACCAATTGAGGGAGGTGCGCTATGCGTCATGACCCTGCCATCGCTTCCATCGTGATCATGTTGCGCGAGCTCAAGATGCACGGTATGGCCCAGGCGGTTGCGGAACTGGCTGAGCAAGGTGCACCGGCCTTCGATGCGGCACAGCCCATCCTGTCTCAACTGCTCAAGGCCGAGACCGCCGAGCGGGAGGTGCGCTCGGTAGCCTACCAATTGAAGGTGGCCAGATTCCCGGCGTACCGGGACCTGGCTGGGTTTGACTTCGGCCACAGCGAGGTGAACGAGGCACTGGTACGCCAGCTGCACCGGTGCGACTTCTTGGAGAACGCCAACAACGTGGTGCTGGTGGGTGGACCGGGTACGGGCAAGACCCACATCGCCACAGCCCTCGGGGTGCAAGCCATCGAGCACCATCACCGCAGGGTGCGGTTCTTCTCCACGGTGGAGCTGGTCAATGCGTTGGAGGAGGAGAAGGCCAACGGCAAGCCCGGACAGTTGGCCCACCGCCTGGCCTATGCCGATATGGTGATCCTGGATGAGCTGGGCTACCTGCCGTTCAGTACGTCAGGAGGCGCCTTGCTGTTCCACCTGCTGTCCAAGCTGTACGAGCGCACCAGCGTCGTGATCACCACCAACCTGAGCTTCAGCGAATGGGCCAGTGTGTTCGGGGATGCGAAGATGACTACGGCATTGCTGGACCGGCTTACGCATCACTGCCATATTCTGGAAACCGGTAACGACAGCTATCGATTCAAGAACAGCTCTGCACAGCAACCACCACAGACCACCAAGAAGGAGAAGACAGCCAAGAACTTATCCACAACGTGAGCGTGAAGTTCACAAACCAGGGTGGGTCAGATCGAGATGGAAATGGTGGGTTAGGTTTGCGTGGAAATCAACACCCGTGCCGCCATCGATTCGAATTTCAACCTTAGTCATTGCGGCCAGCGTCAAACGTCGGCGAACAGTTCGTCGCCGTCGCGTACAACTGCGTAGGTCCGCAAAGGCTTTTCACAGGGGAAGCTCGTGGCTTCGCCTGTTTTGACGTTGAAACATCCGCCGTGAATGGGACACTCCACAGTCTCACCCTCGAAATAGCCGTCAGTCAACAGCGCGATGTTGTGCGTGCAGACATTGCTGGTCGCGTAAAAGCTCCCATCAACATTGAACACCGCCAGAGGCGGAGCGTCCGTTGCATCTATCCGTAGCATTTGCCCAGGTGCAACTTCGCTTGCTTTACAGAGCCTAACCTTGCATACCATTGAGACGTCTCCAATCCTTATTAGCTTTTCAAGGGTCATGAAGCTCAGACAGGCTTGTCTTTCGAGCTCCCAACTCCGTGCTCTGGCTCTCGACGACTGAGGAGCCAGCCATGCCAGAAAACAGAATTCAGTTTCAACCCGGGGCGTGGTTGCCCGAGTTCTTCTCCAGCGACGGCGCTGGCCTGATCGGTCACGTCGTAACCTCGGTGCCTACGCCGTAGCATCAAATTCGAGGTATGGCGAAAGTTCATGAACAATCAGATGAGGTGAAGCAAGCAGAGGTGAGCAACCAGTCCTCGCGGGACATCCCTTTTTTGCAAGGGTCGTGCCAATCCACAACAGGCAGTAGTCACCGCAAAATGGCGGGTTTCCCCTGAGGCTGAGGTTCCCAAAACTTGAAAAATGTGCAGGCTCTTCTTCGCGATTTGCGCAATTCACGCATTCCGCGCTGCGTCCCACAGGCATGCCACCAGCGTCTCAATTGCGGTTGCGACATGAGCTCGCGGCCAAGTCGTTTTGAAGCCATCGTGACTTCAAGCCGGTTCGAGCACGATCAATAGGTCTTTCGCCTGAACGCGGTCACTTGGTCGGGCAAGCGCGCTCTCAATCGCACAGTCCTTGTCATCCGTCAGGGGCTTCTAGAGAGGCCAGTAGGTCTCCCGCAGCCACCGGTTGTCCCGCCCTGACCGAGGCCGACACGATGGCCTCCGGCATGGAAGCGGGCACGTGCAACGAGTTGCCCTGCTCAGTGACTATTAGCCTTGTATTGGCCTTGCCGGAGGCATGTGCTGTGAGCCTGTTCCCGAAAATCCCATACGACCGGTGCCCCGGCGCAGATGTCGCTCTCGAAGGGATGCGCCGCACGCCTTCCCCGTGCATCAAGATTTCGTGCGGCGGCTCCAATGACACGCGGGACTCAAGTTCGGTATCAGCCAACTCTGCAAGAATGCTGGACGGGTAGGCTGCGAGGTGAGTGAGGCAGTTCAACGCATTCAACGCCTCGTCCACGGCGCCACCGAACTTAAGCCATCACACCTTGTAGGCCATATGCGGATGCGGCTTGGACTTGCGCCTCGGTCGAGGTTGGGATCGATGTTTGACAGGCCGATGGGTGTTGGCCACTAACATCTCGAGGGCCCTGTCCAACAAAGCCGCCAAGCATCCGAGATCCAGCACGACGCGGGGCAGCACACGCTGCAGCAGCTGTGCCGCATAGGAGCGATTGCCCACGCGCTGGCGGCCCGCCAGATCGGCCTTCTCGCCAGCGCCTCGGCACAGCACGAGCCCATGTTGTCGGCAAGCTCCTTGGCCGCCACATCCACCAGCAAGGCGGCTGAGTCAGGCCAGAAACCGACCGCAGCTTGGCGCGGTGCTTGAGCCGTTTAAACCCCTCCTCAATGCGCTAGCGCTGGTGGTACTGCTCCGCGAACCACCAGCGCGGGAAGCCTTCGGCGGGCAGGTTGGTGGCGCCCACCTGCACCCGCCCCTGGGACAGACCAGGCGCACCTGCGGAGCTTGCCCCGAGCATTCGTAGGCCAGCGCGTCCTGGCGGTCCGGCGCCTTCAGCGTCACCGTCGCATGGTCCTTGCCGCTGCTGAGCAAGGCACGCATGGCCACCCAATTGGCCTTGTCGCAGCGCATGCTGTAGCGGATGCCACGCTCGTTCAGCAGCGCCACCAGCCAGCCGGCCGGATACCCAAAGGAAACTGGGCAATCGAGGATCTTCAAGCTTTCGCCTGTTTTCGCTTCAGCACAACGGGCGTACCCGAAAACTGCCTTTGGACGAGCCAGTTGGCCAGTGCTGAATCCATGTAGTCAACATGCCCTGGAAACCAGTCCCTCAACGCTTTTGACAACTCTCTTCCAATGGCAATGTTGCCGCCAGCCACAAGAGCCTGGACCTCAATTACCGAGGAAAGAACTTTCTCATGTTCTTCTACATGGCAATCCCGATGCGGAAATTCACCTGAATCCATCCACTTCTTCTCATCGGAAAAATGCTCTTCTGCATGTTTCCTGAACGCCTCTAGTGCGGAAGGGAATTGAAGATCATCCGCGACCAAGAGCGCGTCTACCAAGGCGACAAAATCTTGATGAGTAACATCCATCGACTTGTAGCCCACCAAATATCGGTCATCCCAAGCAAAACCTGCCTCGCCAACATGGTCCGAATCCTCACTGCATTTCATTTGATCGTTCTCGGTCTTCTCTGCGCAGCCTCCAGCAAACGGCAACTGCGGTCGCAATTTGCACAGCCGCCTTGCTTCAATCAGGAGTTGGTCTCAGATCACAGGTACATGTTGAGATTCTTGCTCATCAGCAAGTTCTGCTTGAGCAGAATCAGCCGTCGGGCGAGCTTCAGTCCTTGCGGCGTGCGTCGCCACAGGTCGACGCGGTTGCCGATCAGGGTATCCTGGTCGCACTCGTTGCGGCTTCGGTAGACCAAGAAGGCGGAATACACACGGTACTCATCGTCATTAGAGGTGAGTTCCACTTCAACATTCGAGATTAAGTGGGTGAAGCGCGTCGCCGGGTCTTCAGACCACGCGGTCCCGGTAGCGAGCCGGCCCAGTCGCTTCTTGATATCCTCTCGACTGTCGTTGTACAAAGCCGCTCGATTGAGATCGCCGATCTGGTCGGTTTTGTCGGCTCGGTAGCGCGTCTCGATGCTGGGCATGTGATAGTGGAGGTCATCGGCAAGCATCGCCACCCAGTCGTCGTAACGCTCGCCATCCAGCATGCGGGCCTCACGATAAAGTGCTTGTTGAAGCTCGTTGACCAAGGCGACCGAAGCTGCGGATGCACCAAACTGTTCTTGCATTACATTGCTCATTGTCATTCTCCGACTGATTTATTGGGTCACAGACTTTTCAGGCCGTTGTGCAGATCGCGAGTTTCATGCCCTTGAAGCCGATTGCCCCCTCTGTCCGGAACGTCTGCCCAGCTACTGGCGTTCATCAGATCTGCCCAACGACGATAGAAGCCACGCTGGTTGGCATCGTTGAACTGACCTCGGTATACGATGCCCGGAAGTTCCGGGTGGGTCACTTGGCGACCGATCCCGCAGCGGTAATGCAAAGGTTCATTGCGGGTCACGTATCCGCGGTTGGCCGCCGTGCAGCCTTCCCAGTTTTCGCCATCGTCCATTTCGAAAACGCCACCCGGCCCGAATGTCTGCATTACGCCGACAGTAATCTCCCTCTTGATTTCATCGGGCATGTTGCGGTTGACGATGACCCATGTGCGCAGTTCGGTTTCGAACGGACTTCTTGGTATCCAAGTACGAAAGGTGGAAATGCCGGGCAGGTAGGAAACGTTCGGGAAGACCGTGGCAGAAGCCACTGAACCGAAGATGGTTTTACGCAGTTCACCAAGCCTCTTTTCGATACGCGGCTTCAGTACGGACAAGTAGTACTCTGTGACTTTCGGGCGACCGAGCAACATAATGTCGCCCAAGCCATCGAGCCCGAACTCGTGGCCAGAACCGTTCGCACTAGCATGGAACGTATTCTCATAGTCGATCGGCGGAAAGGCTTGGCCGTTGTTCATCGCCTTGCAAGCTGAATCATGTGCCCAGGTGGCGTGATAAGCATCCCCAATGAAATTCTCAGCACCGAATTTCCAGTTGGTGGGGATGACGGACTTGATGCACCCGCCGATCAACTCAGTGCCACCCTCATCGTTGTCGAGAATAATATCGAGATACCAGCGATAGTCTCCCAGGAAGTCTTCGAGGCTCGGTGCATTCGGATCGAAGGTGGCAAAGACCAGGCCCTTGTAGCTGCTCACCGTGGCTTGTTTCAGCCCCGCTTGGCTCTTGTCGATGTCGCCCGGGCTGTAGCAGACTTCCTCGTTCATGCCCATGAGGCTGCCGGCTGTATCGAATGCCCAGCCATGGTAATTGCACACAAAGCGTTTGGCGTTGCCGGCGTCGACGAAGGACACTCGATTGCCGCGATGCGTGCAGGAATTGAGGAATACCTTGATCGAGTTATCCCGATGCCGACTTACTATCACCGCATCCTTACCCATCTGGGTGGTGAGGAAGTCGCCGACGTTGGGAAGCTGGCTTTCATGTGCAACGAACAACCAGGCACGAGCAAAGATTTGGCGCATTTCTGCGTCAAAGATCTCTTGGTCATGAAAGATGCGTCGTGAGACCCAGCCTTCTTCGAGATCCATGAAGGCACTGTAGTTTTGTTGCGAGTTCGGATTTTCCAGTTTCATTGTCAATCTCCTCTTGGTGTTTCCTGAATAGTCATGAACCTCAGCCATCCCTCGAATCGGATGCTCCCGCGTGGAGCGCCGAGGTTGCAGTTCGAAGGCTGGAGCGGCCGTTGAATCGGTATGCGAAGGCGCCGAGGTAGTGCCTCGCGGGAGATCCCTTTTTTGCAAGGCCCATGCCAAGCCACAGCAGGCAGCAATCACCGCAAAATCGCGGGTTTTCCCTGTGGCTATGGCTCTCAAAACTTGAAAAATGTGCGCGCTCTTCTTCGCGATTTGCGCAGTTCACGCAAGCTGTGCGTGATGCGCGGCGGGTCGCGCGCGTCGTCTAGCGCAACCGCGACCACAACTGCGGAGCTCAATCGATGCGCTCGTCCACGCGGCGCAGAGCATTCGGTTGTAACTGGCGTCGGCACGAGGCAGCCGCCCCTTTGCTGATGAAATGCCCGGGCTACCGCCCCCATCCACCGAACTTAAGCCGTCACCCCCCTGGAAGCCATATGAGGATGCGATGGCGCCGCGCCCGATGAGACGGGTCACCTTGTTCGAGGAAGACCGATCTGCCACCTCTTGCACGGCTGCCGCAGGACGTCGTGCAGCAGCTGCACGAGCAGATGGAGCAGTGGATGCGCAGCGTCGCGCTGCAACTCGGCAGGCAGGACAAGGAGAAGGCGCATGAGCAAGATCAGCGCTGAACACCTGGCGCGCCAGGTGTGCGTGTACGTGCGCCAATCGACGCTGGAGCAGGTGCACAACAACCTGGAGAGCCAGCGCCGCCAATGCGTCTTGTCGAGCGCGCGCGCCAGTTCGGATGACAGCACGTTGAGGTCATCGACGACGACCTGGGGGCTCGGGCGCAGTGCTGAGCATCGAGGCCTCGCGCCTGGCGCGCAACGGGCGCGACGGCATCCGCTACTGGAGTTCTGCTGCGTCGTCTACGCCCTGCTCATCGGCGCCGACGGTATCTACGATCCGGCGCAGGCCAACGACCGCTTGTTGCTGGGCATGAAGGGTGCCATCGCGAGATGGAACTGGCCAACTTCCGACAGCGCGCGTACGAGACCGCCCGGCGCCCCCGAGCCATTGCCCTATCTGAATTCTGAACGGAACCGAACCAGTGGCTCGGTCGTCCTCCAGCTCGAGGTGCGGCTCCAGACCGAGGCGATGGCCCGGTCGGGCCCGTTGCCGGAGCGCCTGTCGCACTCGATCTTCGTGGACCCAGGCCCAGCTCGTGACCCGACCACACGGTCAGCTGCTGCAACCTCGCGCCCAGCGACCTGCTCGGATCGGGTACGCTGCCCGGGCCGCATCCAGAACAGGCCGGCTCGGCTCTTCGAACGTACTGTCGGCGGACGGCGGGCTATCGAGCTACCCTCGGGCGAGCACAGAACCTTCCTGGAGGACGGCGACACCGTCATCCTGCGCGCCCAGTGCGAGCGCAACGGAGCGCGACACATCGGCTTCGGCGAATGCGCCGGCGCCCTCCACGCGCCAACGCGCGCGCCCTAGCCTTGCAGCCCGCTACCTTTGACTGCCGCGCTGGCGCTCGGGCAGGCCCCGCGGTTCAGCGGTGGAGCAGATTGGGGCACTCGCTGAGTGGCGTCGTGTGCCCAGCCGCCAAGCGCTTCGCACATGCTGGTGCGTGGTCGCAGAACGTGCACCGGACCTCCGCCGCCCGGTCCGCCGGCAGATCATCCTGGGGCCTTGCCGCCTGCGCCTGACGCCGGGCGGTGAACTTCCGGAGTTCCAGCGCGCCTGGATGCCGAAGCCTCCACCACTCGGGCTGCAGGTTCAGCCACAGCAGCGTCGCCGCACCGCCAAGCAGCGTCGAAATCACGAGAATCCCCAGAAGCGTGTCCATGATCGTTCCTTTCTGCCGTCGTCGGCGGGTGCAGGCTGGCCGGCCCTGCAGGTTCTGCCGTCCCCGCAGGCGCAGGTGATTATTTTGTTAGTCACCTAACTATTAATCTAGAGCTCCAGCGTGCGGGCGTCAACCGCTGCAAGCGGAGTCCTGGACGAATGTTGATCTCGCGCAAACCCAGGTGGACCCGCGCCGCCCTCCGATGTAGGGGATCCGTCGGTACGGCCGGAAGCAATCCTTCGCTGCGGCCCGCCTCTCCCACCGACGGATGCCGTGCGACGCGGACCCGTCCGCGCCCCGAAGCACGTGCAGGTACGACCGGGCAACATGGCCGGTCGCTCCGCGCGCCGCAGCGCGGCCACCGGTCCGCAGCGGCTCTGGGAGCCGACAGTCCCGGCCGCGTACTCAGCGCAGCATGCGTCCGTTGTGCGTCATCACCAGGATGTCCGCCACGTCGATGCCGCTGGCGATCTTTCCCTCGGCCGGCGCGGAGAAGGAGACGCCGCCGAGGGACACCCCCTGCATCGCGCGCAGGGTGCCCTGGAGCGCGGGGCGCGTCAGCGCGGGTGCGCGCCGCAGGCCTTCCAGCAGCACCTGCGCGTTGATGTAGCCTTCGAACGAGCTGAGGGACAGCCGGTCGTAGCTCCGGGCCTTCATCGCCGCCTGGTATTCGCGCGCAAGGGGAAGCAGCGTCGCATAGGGGTTCGGCACGACGCTGGAGAAGGCCGTGCCGACCGCGTCGGCGCCCAGTTGCTCCCACACCGAGCGCTCATCGACCGTGGACAGGCAGACCATCTGCGCCCACAGCTTCGTCGCCACCTTGGCGCGGATGGCGGCGATCCCGGGCGCGGTCACGCCACCGACCACCACTACGTCGGCGCCGCTGCGCTCAATGCTCCGCGCCTGCTCGGTGTAGTCGGTGACGTCCCGCTCATAGGGCACGGCTGCGACGAGCGGCAATCCCTGCGCCTTCAGCACCGACTCGAACTGCGCGCGGAACGCCGTTCCCGAGTTGTCGGTCGCGTGCAGCACGGCGAAGCGGCTTCTGCCAATGGTGGGAAACAACGCGGCGATCGCGCGGATCTCCGCGTCGAACGTCGCCCGCACATGGGTGACGATCTCGGTACCCGGGCGGCGGAATGCATCGTTTCCGTGCAGCACGCC
The DNA here is from genome assembly GCF_000745855.1 of Xenophilus azovorans DSM 13620. GTDB lineage: Bacteria > Pseudomonadota > Gammaproteobacteria > Burkholderiales > Burkholderiaceae_C > Xenophilus > Xenophilus azovorans. Next base: position 263,270 of record NZ_JQKD01000005.1, on the reverse strand, counting down.
GACGATCGGCACGCCTGCGCGGGTCGCCGCCGGAATGGCGGCGCCGATGATCGGGCCGCCGAACAGCGAGGTCACCGCGACGACGGATTCCCTTGCCGCTAGCGACCCGATGGCCTCGACAGTCTTCTCGGCCTGGTACCCGTTGTCGATGGCCAGGAGCTTGACGTGCTGGCCCCGGATACCCCCTGCGCGGTTCGCCTGTTCAAGCGCTCCGTCCACACCCTGCCTGATCATTTCGGCCTGGCGGGCCTGGCCTCCCTGCAAGGGGAGCATCATCGCGACGTGGATCTCGCGCGCCGCTGCCCGCGCTCGGAACGGCAATCCGACGGTCGCCGCTGCAAGCGCCCCTCCGATGCACGAAAGGGTGCGGAGCCGCGCTCGGTCGGTGCCGGTAGGTTCAGTGTTCATTGTCTGCCTCTCTCCATCATTGGTGCGCGCGATCGGTGCCGCAGGCCCACGCCGGCCAGTCGCGCTGGCTTTTTACGAGGCGACTCTAAACACTTTGCCGCGCGCTTGATAGATTGAGTCTCAGTCAATGTGAGTCCGGCGCGCGGGTGCATCGTTCGCACGGACAAGGTGCTGCGTGGCCGGGCGGAGCCACGCCCCGGATGTGTCCCGTTCCTCGCCGAAGGCGACTCCACCCCACCGGGCCACATGCGCCGAAAGGCCGGGAGCCTGCGGGACTGTCGCCCATGGACGGCCCGGCCATCGGGCACACCGAGCCGGGCCGACCGGCCTTCATTCCGGTCGGAGGACCTTGGTGACCGTAAGCCGCACCAGGTCCAGCGTGGCCTTCTGGACCTGCGTGGCGGGGCGTTGCAGGCTGGTCGCCAGGGACAGCGCTATGCGCAGCGGCGGCGTCCCGATGACCTGGGCGCTGTAGGCAGAAGGAATTGGCGAATTGCGCAGCGCGTTGCGCGGCAGCACCGCGTACCCAGCCCCGTCGGCCACCATGTCCAGGATGGCGGCGACCCCGTCGATCTCCAGCGCGATGTCGGGCCGGCAGCCGATGAGCGCCATCTCGGCTTCCACGTGCATGCGTACCGCGTTGGGGCGCGAGGGAATGACCAGCGGCAGCCGCGCGACCTCGGTGAGCGCGATCGGGCCGGGTGGCGGATCCTCGGCCAGACCGCGCGGGCGGGCGCGCACGAGCAGCAGATCCTCGTCCATGAGGTGCGACACATCAACATCGCGCACCGGCTGGCCGTTGTAGAGCACGACGATGTCCAGGCGGCCGCTGACCAGCCCTCGCAGGAGTTCGCTCGAAAGCCCTTCGCTGATCGAGAGCCGCGCCTCCGGCATTTCCTTGCGGAACGCGCGCATGAGTGGCACCGCCATCACGCGCGCCACGCTGCTGGGCAGCCCGATGGCGACGGCGCCCGAGACGCCGCCGCGCAGGCGCTCCATGTCCTCCCGCGCCCGCGCCATCTGGTGCAGGATGCCCCGACCATGGTCGATCAGCACCCTGCCCGCCTCCGTGGGCGTGACGCCGCGTCCGTTGCGCACCAGCAGGCTCTGGCGCAGTTCCACCTCCAGCAGCCGGACCTGCCGGCTCAGGGCCGACTGGGCCATGCCGAGGGCCGCCGCGGCATGGGTGAAGCTGCCCATTTCGGCGACCCGCACAAAGTACTCGAGCTGCTTCAGATCCATCGGCAAATGAGATATCTGGTAGACCAATCGGCCACTTCTTGTATAGCTGCAATTGCCGCAGAATACTCCAAAATTCTTAGTCGACAAACAATCCTATGACTGCTCCGCTTCGTGGAATCTCCTCCATGGCCACCCGCCAGGTACTGGCCGAGCTGCTGCCCACCTACGAGCAGCGCAGCGGCCAGCGCGCCGTCATCGAGGCCGTGGGCGGAGTGGACGCCGCCAAGCGCGTGCAGGCCGGCGAGCTCTTCGACGTGGTGGTGCTCGCCTCCGACGCCATCGACAAACTCATCGCCTCCGGTGCCATCGTCGCAGGCAGCAAGACCGACTGGGTGTGCTCCGGCGTTGCCGTGGCCGTGCGCACCGGTGCGCCGCTGCCCGACCTGGGCTCGGAAGACGCGGTGCGCAGCGCCGTGCTGGTCGCGCGTAGCATCAGCGTCTCCACCGGTCCGAGCGGCGTGGCGCTGACCAAACTGTTCGAGCGCTGGGGCATTGCCGACCAAGTGGCCGGCCGCACGGTACAGGCCCCGCCCGGCGTGCCCGTGGGATCGCTGGTGGCGCGAGGCGAGGTGGAGCTCGGCTTCCAGCAACTGAGCGAACTGCTGCACGTGCAAGGCATCACCGTCGTCGGCCCGCTGCCGCCCGCGATCCAGATCACGACCACGTTCTCGTCGGGCGTGGCGACCACCAGCGCACAGCCGGCGGCGGCCCAGGCGCTGCTCGACTTCCTCGCCTCGCCCGCCGCCTCGGACGCCAAGCGGCGGCAGGGCATGGAGCCGGCATGACCCCGACCACCACCTGCAGACACCCACGGAGCACCACGCAATGAGCCTCATCATCGACTGCCACGGCCACTACACCACGGCCCCCAAGGCGCTGGAGAACTGGCGCAACGCGCAGATCGCCGGTATCAAGGACCCGGCGGCCATGCCCCAAGTGGCCGACCTGAAGATCAGCGACGACGAGCTGCGCGAGTCCATCGAGACCAACCAGCTGCGCCTGATGAAGGAGCGCGGCAGCGACATCACCCTGTTCAGCCCGCGCGCGAGCTTCATGGCGCACCACATCGGCGACTTCAACGTGTCGAGCACCTGGGCCGCCATCTGCAACGAACTGTGCTTCCGCGTGAGCGAGCTGTTCCCCGACCACTTCGTGCCCGTGGCGATGCTGCCGCAAAGCCCGGGCGTGGACCCCGCGACCTGCATCCCCGAGCTGGAGAAGTGCGTCAAGGACTACGGCGCCGTGGGCATCAACCTGAACCCCGACCCTTCCGGCGGCCACTGGACCAGCCCGCCGCTGACCGACAAACACTGGTACCCCATCTACGAAAAGATGGTGGAGTACGACCTGCCCGCCATGGTCCACGTGAGCACGAGCTGCAATGCGTGCTTCCACACCACGGGCGCGCACTATCTCAACGCCGACACGACGGCCTTCATGCAGCTGATCCAGGGCGACCTGTTCAAGGACTTCCCCACGCTCAAATTCCTCATCCCGCATGGCGGCGGTGCCGTGCCCTACCACTGGGGGCGCTTTCGCGGCCTGGCGCAGGAGATGAAGAAGCCGCTGCTGGATGACCACCTGATGAACAACGTGTTCTTTGACACCTGCGTGTACCACCAGCCCGGCATCGACCTGCTGAACACCGTGATCCCGGTGAAGAACGTGCTGTTTGCCAGCGAAATGATTGGCGCCGTGCGGGGCATCGACCCCACCACCGGCAACTACTACGACGACACCAAGCGCTACATCGAAGCGTCGAAGATTCTGAGCGCCGAAGACAAGCACCAGGTCTACGAAGGCAACGTGCGCCGCGTGTTCCCGCGCCTTGATGCGCGCCTGAAAGCAAAGGGGCTCTGACATGTACGAACTCGGCGTTGTCTACCGCAACATCACCCGCGCCGGCCGCGCAGCCGCCGACGGCTTGGCGGCCCTGGGCTCGGCCACCGTGCACGAGGCCATGGGCCGCGTGGGTTTGCTCAAGCCCTATATGCGGCCCATCTACAGCGGCCAGCAGGTCAGCGGCACGGCGGTCACCGTGCTGCTGCAGCCGGGAGACAACTGGATGATGCATGTGGCGGCCGAGCAGATCCAGCCCGGCGACATCGTGGTGGCGGCCGTCACCTCCGAGTGCACCGATGGCTACTTTGGCGACCTGCTGGCCACCTCGTTCCAGGCGCGTGGCGCACGCGCGTTGGTCATCGACGCGGGCGTGCGCGACGTGAAGACGCTGCAGGAAATGGGCTTCCCCGTGTGGAGCCGCGCCATCAGCAGCAAGGGCACCATCAAGGCCACGCTGGGCTCGGTGAACATTCCCGTGGTGTGCGCCGGTGCGCTGGTCACGCCCGGCGACGTGATCGTGGCCGATGACGACGGCGTGGTGTGTGTGCCCGCCGCCCGCGCGGCAGAGACCTTGGCCGCTGCGCAAAAGCGCGAGAGCTTCGAGGGTGAAAAGCGCGCCAAGCTGGCCAGCGGCGTGCTGGGCCTCGATATGTACAACATGCGCCCCGCACTGGAGAAGGCGGGCCTGCGTTACATCGATTGATTTCAAGTGTTTTTGGCATATAGCGCTTATGTAGCAAGCGCAAGCAGCTATCAAATTAAAAGCAAATGACCACTGAATTCACCAAGACCCCCGGCTGGCTGGACTGGTACGCAGGCCCGAGCAAGCCGCGCTTCCAGGTGCCGCCTGGCAGCGTGGACGCGCACTGCCACGTCTTCGGCCCCGGCGCCGAATTCCCCTACGCGCCCGAGCGCAAGTACACGCCCTGCGACGCGAGCAAGCAGCAGCTCTATGCCCTGCGCGACCACCTGGGCTTTGCCCGCAACGTGGTCGTGCAGGCCACCTGCCACGGCGCGGACAACCGGGCCATGGTCGATGCGCTAGTGCATTCGGGCGGCAAGGCACGCGGCGTCGCCACCGTCCGCCGCTCCATCACCGACGATGAACTGCAGCAACTGCACGACGCTGGTGTGCGCGGCGTGCGCTTCAATTTCGTGAAGCGGCTGGTGGACTTCACGCCCAAGGACGAGCTGATGGAGATCGCGGGGCGCATCGCCCAGCTCGGCTGGCACGTGGTCATCTACTTCGAGGCCGTGGATTTGCCCGAGCTGTGGGACTTCTTCACCAGCCTGCCCACCACCGTGGTGGTGGACCACATGGGCCGCCCCGACGTGAGCAAGCCGGTGGCCGGCCCCGAGTTCGCGCTGTTCCTCAAATTCATGCGCGAGCACCCCAACGTGTGGAGCAAGGTGAGCTGCCCCGAGCGCCTGTCCGTTACCGGCCCCAAGGCGCTGAACGGCGAACAGAACGCCTATGCCGACGTGGTGCCCTTCGCCCGCAAGGTGGTCGAGGCGTTCCCCGACCGCGTGCTCTGGGGCACTGACTGGCCGCACCCCAACCTCAAGGACCACATGCCCGACGACGGCCTGCTGGTGGACTTCATCCCCCACATCGCGCCCACGGCGGAGCTGCAGAAGAAGCTGTTGGTCGATAACCCCATGCGCCTCTACTGGCCCGAGGAAAACTGACATGGCCCTGGACAAACCCTACAAGGACGTGCCCGGCACGACCATCTTCGACGCGGAGCAGTCGCGGCTGGGCTACCACCTCAACCAGTTCTGCATGTCGCTCATGAAGGCCGACAACCGCCGGCGCTTCCTGGCCGACGAGCGCGCCTACCTCGACGAGTGGGCGATGACCGAGGACCAGAAGCAGGCCGTGCTCGCGCGCGACCTCAACCGCTGCATCGCGCTGGGCGGCAACATCTACTTCCTGGCCAAGATCGGCGCGACCGACGGCAAGAGCTTCCAGCAGATGGCGGGCTCCATGACCGGCATGACCGAAGAGGAATACCGCAACATGATGATCGGCGGCGGCCGCTCCGCCGAAGGCAACCGCTACATCGGCGAGGACGGCGACGCCCAGGCGCACCGCCAACCCCAAGGTGCCGCTGGAAAGAAGGGCTGACATGGCCAAGATCACCGCATCCGTCTACACCTCCCACGTGCCCGCCATCGGCGCGGCGCTCGACCTGGGCAAGACCCGGGAGCCCTACTGGCAGCCGCTGTTCGCGGGCTACGACTTCTCCAAGGAATGGGAGAAGGCCCAGAAGCCCGACGTGGTGTTCCTGGTCTTCAACGACCACGCCACCGCGTTCAGCCTGGACATGATCCCCACCTTCGCCATCGGCACCGCGGCCCAGTACCAGCCCGCCGACGAAGGCTGGGGCCCGCGCCCCGTGCCCACCGTCCACGGCCACCCGGAGCTGGCGGCGCACATCGCGCAGTCCGTCATCCAGGACGACTTCGACCTCACCATCGTCAACAGGATGGACGTGGACCACGGCCTCACCGTGCCGCTGTCGCTGATGTTCGGCCAGCCCGAGGCCTGGCCCTGCAAGGTCATTCCGTTCGCCGTCAACGTGGTGCAGTACCCCGTGCCCTCGGGCAACCGCTGCTTCCAGCTGGGCAAGGCGATCCGCAAGGCCATCGAGTCGTTCGACGAAGACCTCAACGTGCAGATCTGGGGCACGGGCGGCATGAGCCACCAGCTGCAGGGCCCGCGCGCCGGCCTCATCAACAAGGACTGGGACAGCCGGTTCCTGGACCGCCTCATCGCCAAGCCGGCCGAGCTGGCCAAGGTGCCGCACATCGAATACGTGCGCGAGGCCGGCAGCGAAGGCATCGAGCTGGTGATGTGGCTCATCGCGCGCGGCGCCATGGCCGACGTCGCTGGCGGCCCCGCGCCCAAGGTGGTGCACCGCTTCTTCCACGTGCCTGCCAGCAACACCGCGGTGGGCCACCTGATCCTGGAGAATCAGCCGGCCTGAGGCTGGCTGATCCCGATTCGACCCGCATAAAGGACCCCCACCATGACCATCAAAGTAGCCCTGGCCGGTGCCGGCGCCTTCGGCATCAAGCACCTGGACGGCATCAAGAACATCCCGGACGTCAAAGTCGTCTCCCTCATCAGCCGCGACTTGACCAAGACCCGCGAAGTGGCCGACAAGTACGGCATCCAGCACGTCACCACCGACCTGAAGGACAGCCTGGCGATCAAGGAAGTGGACGCCGTCATCCTGTGCACGCCCACGCAGATGCACGCCAGCCAGTCCATCGCCTGCCTCGAAGCCGGCAAGCACGTGCAGGTCGAGATCCCGCTGTGCGACGTGCTGGCCGATGGCGAGAAGGTCGTCGCCCTGCAGAAGCAGACCGGCCTGGTGGCCATGTGCGGCCACACCCGCCGCTTCAACCCCAGCCACCAGTACGTGCACCAAAAAATCGAGGCCGGCGAATTCCACATCCAGCAGATGGACGTGCAGACCTACTTCTTCCGCCGCACCAACATGAACGCGCTGGGCCAGCCGCGCAGTTGGACGGACCACCTGCTGTGGCACCACGCCGCCCACACCGTGGACCTGTTCGCCTACCAGGCCGGCAGCCCCATCGTCAAAGCCAACGCCATCCAGGGCCCCATCCACAAGGATTTGGGCATCGCCATGGACATGAGCATCCAGCTCAAGGCCGCCAACGGCGCCATCTGCACGCTCTCCTTGAGCTTCAACAGCGATGGCCCGCTGGGCACCTTCTTCCGCTACATCGGCGACACGGCCACCTACATCGCGCGCTACGACGACCTGGTGAACGGCAAGGAAGAGAAGATCGATGTGAGCAAGGTGGATGTGAGCATGAACGGCATCGAGCTGCAGGACCGCGAGTTCTTCGCCGCCATCCGCGAAGGCCGCGAGCCCAACGCCAGCGTGGCGCAGGTGCTGCCGTGCTACCAGGTGCTGCACGGTCTGGAACGGCAGTTGAGCTGAGTCCGCGCCGGTCGGCACCGTATCGTTTCCAACGCATACGCGGCAGGCGCCGCGGGCGTTCTTCCTGGGAGAAGCGCAATGCAGACACGCACCCTCGGCCCATTCGAAGTCAGCGCCATCGGTCTGGGCTGCATGAACCTCTCGCACGCCTACGGCGCACCCGTCTCCGCCGACACCGGCGAGCGCGTGCTGCTGGCGGCTCTGGATGCCGGCGTGACGCTGTTCGACACGGCAGCGCTGTACGGCTTCGGTGCCAACGAGGAGCTGGTAGGCCGCGTCCTCCGGCCCCATCGCCAGCGCATCACGCTGTGCAGCAAGGGCGGCATGGCCGGCGTGAAGGGCGAGGACGGCGTGACGCGCCGCGTAATCGACGGCCGCCCCGCCACGCTGCGCACCAATTGCGAGGACAGCCTGCGCCGCCTGGGCACCGACGTGATCGACCTGTACTACCTGCACCGCTGGGACAAGCGGGTTCCCATCGAGGACTCGGTCGGCGAGCTGTCGCGGCTGGTTGCGGCAGGCAAGGTGCGGGCGATCGGCCTGTCGGAGGTCTCCGCCGCCACGTTGCGCCGCGCGCACGCCGTGCACCCCGTCACCGCAGTGCAGACCGAGTACTCCCTATGGACGCGCAACCCGGAGATCGCGGTCCTCGACGCATGCCGCGAGCTGGGCGCGGGCTTCGTGGCCTTCAGTCCCCTGGCGCGCGGCTTCCTCTGCGGCGACCTCACGGACGTGGGCACACTCCATGAAAAGGACATCCGCCGCGCCATGCCGCGCTTCGCGCCCGAGGCCTACGCGGCCAACCTGAAGCTGCTGGACGGCTACCGCAGGATCGCCCGGGACGCCGGCTGCACCCCAGCGCAGTTGGCCCTGGCCTGGCTGCTGCACCAGGGCGGCCACATCGTCCCCATCCCCGGCACTACGAGCGTGGAACACCTGCGGGACGACCTGGGCGCCGCCAACGTGCGGCTGCCCGCCGCGATGATCGCGCGGCTGAACGTTCTGATCAACGAACTCACCGTGGTCGGTCAGCGCTACAGCGCGCAGAGCGCGAACGAGGTCGACACCGAAGCCTTCTAAGCCCGCGGGGGCGCGTGGAACCCGCCAGCCCGCCTTTGCGGTGCCGCGAGCGCCCTGCAGCCAGGGCTTAGTACGGCGCGAGGGCAGGAAGGCCCAGGCGGGGGCTCCGCCCCGCCCTCTTCCAGCGGTCAGGCCGCGCCTCGTCCCCCCTCAGGCAGCGCCGGCGCGGGCTAGCAGGCGCCCGTAGCCTGGAACCCCTGCCGCTACGCCAAGCTTGCGCATGCAGTACCAGGCCACGGCCGTGTTGCTCGTGACGACGGGCCGTCCCAGGGAGCGCTCCAGGGTCTCGATGGTTTCGGCCGTCCGCACGGTGGTGCAGCTGAGGACGTATGCGTCCGCCAGCGCATGGGCATGGCCCGTGGCGAACGCGTGCCACGCCTGCGGCGCGATCGCCATCATCTCGCGACCGGTGCTGCAATCCATGCCGACGTTGCCGAGGATCTCGAATCCATGCTGGGCAAAGTAAGCAGCCTCCCGTTCGTTGACGGCCGCCGTGTACGGGGAGAGCAGCACCACCCGCCGCGCCGGCAGGGCCTGCAGCGCCGCCACCAGGGCCTGCGACGTGGCCACGCAGGGCAGTCCGGTCGCGGACCGGATGCGCGCGAGAATCGACGCCTCGAGCTCGGCGCTGTAGGTCGACACGGCGGTGCAATGGAACACCACGATGCCGACGCCCGCGTCCGCGAGCAGCTCGGCGGCACGCTCGACGTCCCGGGCCATGCCCAGCAGGCTCGCCTCCGAACTGTCCACGAGCTTCAGCCGCGTGACCGCGATGGCGATGTCGGCAGGAAGCATCGCGCGCAGTTGCGGCTCGGCAGCCTGGTTCACGGAGGGCAGCAGCACGCCGATGCGCCCGCCCGATCCGTAGTCGAGTGCTGGGGCGGTCATGCCGGTACGCACCTCAGTTCAGCTTGAGTCCGAGCTCCTTGATCAGGGGCGCGTACTTGGCGGTCTCCCGCCGGATGGTCTCGTCCATCTCCTCGGGCGTGGTGCCCGCCGTCTCCAGGCCGAACACCATGAGCTGGTCCCTCACTTCCTTGCGCTGCACGACCTCCATGACGTCCTTGTGGATCTTGTCGATGATCGCCCGCGGCGTGCCGGCGGGCGCGGACAGTGCATTCCACATCAACAGCTCGTAGCCCTTGAGTCCGGCCTCCGCCAGCGTCGGCACGTCGGGCAAGGCCGCGGAACGGACCGGGCCCGTCGTGGCCAGGGCGCGGATCTTCCCGGACTGGATGTGCGGGACATTGGCCGCGATGCCGTCGAAGGCGACCTCGACGTCCCCCGAGAGCATTCCCTTCACCACCTCCGAGGCGCCGCGGTATGGCACCTGGACCAGCTTGATGCCGCTCTGCCGCGTGAACATCTCGCCCGCGAGCTGCGTGGACGTGGTGCTGGAGCCGTAGTTGATGCTGCCGGGCTGGGCCCGGGCGGCGGCCACTAGGTCGGCCACCGTCCTGAAGGGCGTCCGGTCGGTTGCGGTGAGCACCAGGGACTGGCGGGCGACGATCGAGATGGACGCGAAATCCTTGATCGGATCGTAGGGCAGCCGCGAATACAGCGCCGGGTTCAGCGTGTACGTCGAATCCAAGGGCATGAACAAGGTGTAGCCGTCAGGTGCGGCGCGGGCGGCCTCCTGCGCCGCGATCAGCGTGTTGGCCCCGCCCTTGTTGTCCACGACGACGGGCTGGCGCCACTTCTCGGACAGGCGTTGCGCGATCGCGCGGCCCAGCACGTCGGCGGGACCGCCGGCCGGGAAGGGCACGATCAGGCGCACCGGCCTGGCGGGGAAGCTGGTCGCGGCCTGCGCCTGCGCCTGCGCCGCGGCGGGCAGGACCGGCAGCATAAGCATCGGGACGAACAGCGCGGCGCGCGGCGCCACGCGGCGCAGCAGATGGAACATGGGCATGGGGGTCTCCTATTTCTCGTGATCGCGGGGGGGTCGGCGGCGCCGGAGCGGGCCGCTCAGAACCCGTACAACTGCTCGGGGTTGCGCACCAGGATCCGGTGGCGCAGCGCTTCGTCGGGCACCCAAGTCAGCATCTGGTCCAGCAGGTCCGTGGTGTTGGGCATCTCGCCCTTGAACGAGACGTGCGGCCAGTCGCTGGCCCATACCAGGCGGTCCGGCCGGGCGGCCAGCAGCGCCTGGATGTAGGGCACCATGTCCTCGTACGGCGGAGGGAGTGCCGACATCCGGTAGCCGCAGGACAGCTTGACCCAGCATCGCCCCTTGTTTACCAGCCTCAGCAGCGCCTGGAAGCCAGGCTGCCCCAAGCCGTCACCGGGCCTGAGAGAGCCCATGTGGTCAATCACGACATCGGTGGGCAGTTCGCGCAGGGTGGGCTCCATCTCGGCCAGCGGAGCCCGGCCCTGGTCATCCATGACGTGGAGCTGCACATGCCAGCCCAGGCGGGCGATGCGCGCCGCGAGCGTCGGCATCTCGGCCAGCGGGACGGCGCCGGCATGGCCGATGTTGTAGCGCACTCCCCGCACGCCGACTTCGTGCAGGCGGTCCAGTTCGGCCTCCTGCACGTCGGCCCGCAGCGCGACGACGACGCGCGCCGGCCGGCCCAGCTCGGCCACCGCCGCTAGGTGCCGGCGGTTGTCGGTGCCGTAGCCGCTGGGCTGCACGAGCACTAGGCGCTCAACGCCCAGGGTGTCGTGCAACGCGCGCAGCTGCGCCGGCAAGGCATCGGGCACATCGAAGGCGCGCGTCGCGGCCACCGGATAGCGGTCAGCGGGGCCGTAGACATGCACATGGCAATCCGCGGTCCCCGGCGGGCAGACCAGCCGGGGCTTGCGGGGAGCTGGATCGGGAGGCTGGCACAGCGGAATCTCCGCGCCGGCCCGGATGCTCATTGCAGGCGACGGGCTGCTCATTCGTAGATCCGATCCTCGTACAGCACCACCGGCACTTCCTTGTTCTTCTCGGAATAGCCATCGAAGGGCTTGCCCTCCAGGTCGATGCGCGCGAGCACGTCGCTGTCGGGGTCGATGTGCGCGCCGATGCGCAGCATGACGAGTTCCTCCCCGTCCTCCTTCGCATGGAACCAGTAGAAGGTGCCGGCCGGCAGCAGCACGCAGTCGTTCCTGCCGACCTCGCGCGTCTCGCCATTCGGTCCGTGGAACACCGCGCCGCCCTGCAGGATGACGAACACGTGGTCCTCGTTGGAATGCGCGTGGATCTCGTTCTCGCCGCCGCTCGCGTAGGTCTTGAGCACCACGTTCATGTAGCGCGACGCGCCAAGGACCTGGTTGGTGCGGCCCTGCTTCGGCAACTGGGCCCGGATGTGGAAGAAGCTGGGCTGGCCCGGCTTTTCCAGGCGCGCCATCTCGGCGCGCCACTCCGCGGCGCTGTTGACGATCGGCGCGAAGCTGTTGGTAAGTCTGTTCGTGGTCATGGTGATCTCCTTCGTGAATGTCAATCGATCCTGATGCCGGCTTCCGCGATGACGGGACGCCACCTGGCGGCCTCCGAGGTGATGAAGCCGCGCAGCGCCTGCGGCGAGCTGGCGTCGGCCAGCAGCCCGGCGCCCAGGAGCTTCTCCTGCACGTCCTTGGATGCGAGGGCCTGCGTCAGCGCGCGGTTGAGCTCGTCCACCACCGCCGCGGGCGTTCCCTTGGGCGCCAGCAGCGCCATCCACACGTCGATGTCGGGCAGTTTGATCCCCACATCGGCCATCGACGGCACGTTGGGCAGCGTAGGGATGGGCTTGGCGCTCAGGCGCGCGAGCGGCCGCAGCGTGCCCTTCTCGAAATGGGGCATGGCGGTCGTGATGCCGTCGATGGTGAACGTGACGTCCTTGGTCAGTAGGCTCTGGGTCGTGCCCGCGCTGCCCTTGTAGGGAACCGAGACCACCTCCTTGCCCAGCGTGCGCTTGAGCAGTTCGCCGGAGAGCTGGGACGTGAAGGTGCCGAAGCCATAGCTCAGCGCGGCAGGGCCGGCCTTGGCCTGCGCGACCAGCGCCTGCATGGACTGCGGACCGGCCTGGTGCGTCATAACCACCAGGGGCGTGGTGGCCACCTTGCCGATCGGCTCGAAGTCCTTGACGGGATCGTAGGGCAGCTTGGCGTAGAGGTACTGGTTCATCACCAGCGTGTTGTCGATGGCCATCAGCAGCGTGTAGCCGTCCGGCGCCGCCTTCGCCACCGCATCGGCGCCGATGATGGTGTTGGCCCCAGGCTTGTTGTCCACCACGATCGGCTGGCGCATCAGCTCGCCCATGCGCTGCCCGACGACGCGGGCCAGCAGGTCGGTGGGACCGCCGGCCGGGAACGGCACGACCATCCGGATCGGCCGGCTGGGATAGTCACGGGAAGCTGGTGCTTGTGCGTGCACCGGAAGGGCGGCGCAAATGAGCGACACGGCGAGGGCCGCGGCGACCTGGAAGGTCTTCATGGGGTGTCTCCTGGGCGGTTGTCGATATCCGCGATTCGTTGTCGCGGACGCTTGTTGACCGCCGTCAATTCTGGTGGGCCCGTGCGTCCCCGGCAACGCAGGCTGGCCTATTCGCTGTATCGAAGAAATGAATTCACCAGGATCCACGCCCTTCATAGATCTGAACCGTCGCCAGTGGTGGCCAACTCCGAAGAGGCGCGGCGCCCTCCAGGGGCATGGCCCATGGGTTACGCCACGCGCCGCGCGGCCGACGGCAGGCAGCGTGGTCACCATTGGGTACAGGCGCGGCCGCACGAAGCGCAGTTCGCGCTCCACATCACAGCAGGCCGGCTTAATCCGCCGGAGTTCCTGGTCCTGCCCTTGTCCGCCGCGCTTGCCTGGCAGCTGGCGAGCGCATCCGCATCGCTGAGCACCTGGCCGACGCGCAATGAGAGGTCCAACTCGAGAAGGCGCCGGCGTCGCTCAAAGCCTGGGTGGCGCGGGCGGTGCGGTGCGCGCCTGCGCATGCGACGGTGCCGGGGACCAGCGTTCCGGGAGAGCCCATGTTCGCTGACTGCACCGGCGAAGCGACGGGCCCTCAGCCGCGGCGCGGGCGCAGCACGCCAACGCGCGAGCCGATCAGAGCGGCGCGGCCGCTCCGAGGCGCAGCTTCAAGCGGCCTTCGGGCCGCTCGGCGCACCACGCTGAGCGAAGTGCCTTCTGCCGCCCGCGCCGGGCGGTGGGCCCGGACTTGCGCAGTGGGCAATGCCCTTGCCCACCTTCTCGGAGCGTTCCGCGGGCAGGTACCCGTGCGCAAAAAAAGGCGCCGGGTTGCCCCGGCACCAAACCTTGGAGATAACAATGCAAAAGGGTCCCGGCGTCCTGCCACCGCAGCCCGTCGCGGAGCTGCGGCGACGCGGCGCCGGTCGCCATCATCAGAAGTTGTGCCGGACCCCCATGTAGATGTTCCGGGAACTGCCGCTGGCCGAGCCGACCAGCGTGGCCGGCGCCTGCGCAGTGCCGGTGCCCAGCACGTACTGCGAGCCGTTCTTGTTGCTGATCTGTCCCACGCCGAAGTACAGGCGCGTCCTCTTCGACAGGTCGTAGTCGCCGCCGAGTGCAATCCAGTTCGCGTCCCGGTTGCCCGTCAACGCCGTGTAGTCCGACCTGTCGTTGACGCGGGTGAACTGGGCAATGGCCGTGAATTGCCCGAAAGGCACGCGCACGCCGACGTTGGTCAGCCTGAACTCGCTCGTCGAGGCACCCGGGAGCCGCGCGATGGCTCCGGTGCAGGTCACGCAGGAATTCTTCTCCACCGTCATGCCCATGAAAAACTTGGCGAAGCGGGCGTCGTACGAGCCACCGAGCACCATCGCCGAGACCTTGCCCGCGGCGTCGTCCGGTCCCTCCTGCCGCTGGAAGCCAGCGTTGAGGTCGAAGCCGCCGGCTTGGTATCGCGCGGATGCGCCGTACCCGCGTCCGATCGTCGCCGAATTCTCACCGAACGAGTACTGGCCACGGAACTCGATGCCGCCCCAGCGCGGCGACACGTAGTTGACCGCGTTGTCCTGCCGCGCCGACACGCCCATCGGCAGCACCTGGCGCTGCGTGGTCGGGCTGATGTTCCGGGTGAGCGCGAGCAGCCCGCCCGCGCCTTCCCAGACGAAGGCATCCACACTGCTCTGGACCATGTAGTAGGGAGTGGGAATGCGGCCCATCTGCAACGTGCCGAACCGCGCGTCGCTCAGCCCGACCGACGCCTCGCGTCCGAACGCGCGACCGCCTTGGCCGAGCGTGCCGTCGTCGAGGTTGATGCCCATCTCGAGGCGGAAGACAGCAGCAAGCCCTCCCCCAAGGTCCTCCACACCGCGAAAGCCCAGGTTGCTCCCGGCGCTTCCCCCCGAGATCACCCGATTGACGCTACCGCCTCCCGAACGCGGCGAGTCCACGCCTGCATCCGCTCGCCCATAGATGGTCACGCTGCTCTGCGCGTTGGCTGCGCCGCAGACGGACAGCAGCACGGCGCATGCGACCGCATGCTTGGCCATTCCGTTCATAGTTGTCTCCTTCGTTGAACTTGGGGCTTTGCCCCACTTCCTCTTCTTCACATTGCGCCTGGCGTCTCATGGGAAAGTTCCACGCGCAGCCCACCAAAGACCACATCGCTCGATGACTCGCGGATTCATCGTGGCTCCTCCGGCTCGGGGAAGTATAGATAGTCGACTAACTTTTTAGATAGTCACCTAAGTAAATATCTCAGGTAAAAATCGAACGCTTGTGGCAGGCGTGCGACGCTTTTTCAGCCGACTTGCCAGCGGCCGCGGAACGCTGACAGAGACCATCCAGGATGGCATCGGAACCAACCCGGATTGATTGGCTGATCAATGCCTCGCGGCGAAGCGCGCAGCATCCCATCGGGTACAGATCCCATTGCCGCGGCAAGGAGCGATGCACGATCGGACACGGGACATGGCCCATGTCCGGCCGATGGAACGACCCGGTCAGCGATCCGGTCGCGCTCCCACCTCTGCCCGCCATTCACGGGCACGCAGGCGCGTCCGCCGGCGGTGCGCTTCCAATTTCCACGCGCCGCTAGTCGGGCCATCGCCGGCCCCGTGCCGATGCGCGAGACCGTGGGCACTGCTCAGCGCCGCACGGACACGCGGCCCAGTGGTCAGGGCAGCACGGCGTCTTCGCCAATGCGCGCGACGTGCGATGGAAGCCGGGCCCATTGGCCACGCGGGCCGACAGCGAACCCATTGACGCGAACAGCATGGGCAGCGGGCGGCGCCGGTTGAACCATCGATCAACATCGGGATGGACCCTAGCTCGCCATGCCGGCTGCCGTGCCAGATTGCTTCCGTCATAGGTTGACCGCGCATTCAAGCTTGATGCACATCAACCTTGTTCCTAGCATTCGGTTCTTCTTAGGGCACGTGTAGTTGCCTGCAACCGGAGACACCATGAAGAATCCATCCAGCCCCACGCGGCGCTCGCTGCTCGCGGCCGCCACCATGCTCGCCGCAGGCTTCGGCCACATGGCGATCGCGCAAGAGAACTACCCCACCAAGCCGGTCACCCTCATCGTGCCCTTCACTCCCGGCGGTAGCAACGACGTCATCGCCCGCGTGATTGGCCAGCGGCTCAGCCAGATCTGGAACCAGCCGGTCATCGTGGACAACAAGGCAGGCGCCGCCGGAAGCATCGGGACCGACCACGTGGCCAAGGCCCCTGCGGATGGCTACAAGCTGCTGATCACCAACAACAACACCATGTCCATCAATCCGGTGCTGTTGCCCAACACGCCGTACGTCGTCGCGCGCGACTTCGCCCAGGTCACGCAGCTCGGCGCGGTGCCTGTCGTGCTGGTCGTGAACTCGAACGTGAAGGCGACGACCGTGAAGGAACTGGTGGATCTCGCGAAGGCCGCTCCGGGCAAGCTGACCTATGCCTCGTCGGGCTCCGGCAGCCCGCAGCATCTGTCCGCAGAGCTCTTCAAGGCAATGACGGGCACCGACATCACCCACATCCCCTACAAGGGCGCTGCGCCTGCCATCACGGACATGCTGGCCGGCCAGGTCGACCTGCAGTTCGGCGCCATCAACTCGCTGCTGCCACACATCCGCACCGGGAAGCTGCGCGCGCTCGCCGTGGGCGGCACCCGGCGCGCCTCCCTGCTGGCCGATGTCCCGACGATGGCCGAGGCGGGCCTGCCCCAGTACGACAGCGAGATCTGGCTCGGCTTGGCGGCTCCCGCAGGGACGCCTGCGGCGGTGATCAAGCGGATCAACGAAGATGTCACCAAGGTCCTGGTGGAGCCTGCGGTGAAGGAAAAGCTCGCCGAGCAAGGCATCGATGCGCGGCCGAGCACGCCGCGGGAGATGACCAAGCTGGTCGAGAAGGACACCGCGCGATGGGCAAGTGTCATCAAGAGCGCGGGCATCAAGGCCGATTGAGCGGAGTAACCATTGAATTCGAAGCAAGCCATTCCTTTGCGCCGCGACATCCCCGCACCGGGCGCCGGCGCCAGCGCCGGCAGTCTGTGGGCCAGCGACGCGATCGCGGAGATGATCCGCGCGCTCGACATCCCCTATGTCCTCCTGAACCCCGGCTCGAGCTTCCGCGGTCTGCACGACAGCCTCGTCAACCACCTCGGCAACATCGATCCGCAGATGCTGGTCGTGCTCCATGAGGAGCATGCCGTCGCGATCGCCCACGGCTATGCGAAGGTCACAGGGAAGCCGCTGGCTGCCATTGTTCACAGCAACGTGGGCCTGATGCATGCGTCCATGGCGATCTTCAACGCCTGGGTGGACCGCGTGCCCGTGCTGGTCCTGGGCGCGACGGGCCCGGTCGATGCGGCCAAGCGGCGCCCCTGGATCGACTGGATGCACACCGCGCAGGACCAGGGCGCACTGGTGCGCGACTTCAGCAAGTGGGACGCGCAGCCGGCTTCCGTCGCCGCGTCGTACGAGGCGCTGCTGCGGGCCAAGCAGATCGCGCTGAGCGCTCCCGCCGGCCCCACCTACGTGTGCTTCGATGTCTCGCTGCAGGAAACGCGCATCGATGCGATCCCGGCGCTGCCGGACGTCAGCCGCTACCAGGTTCCCTCGCCCGCCGTGCCGGGCAGGGACGAGCTGGCCAGAGCCGCAGCGCTGCTTTCGGGCGCGTCCCGTCCGGTAATTCTGATGGGGCGGGTCTCCAGGTCCAGCGAAGGCTGGCGCCAGCGCATCGAGTTGGCCGAGAAGCTCAATGCGCAGGTTCTCACCGACTTGCGGGCCGGCGCGTCTTTCCCCACCGACCATCCGCTGCACGCGGCCGTGCCGGGCGTCTTCCTGACCCCGGACGCGGCCGCCACGCTGCGCGCCGCCGATGTCGTGCTGAGCCTGGACTGGTACGACCTGAACGGCACGCTGCAGCAGGCATGGCGCAACGAGAGCGTCGGCGCCAAGGTGATCCAGGTCTCGCTCGACCACTACAGCCATCGCGGCTGGAGCATGGACCACCAGGGCCTGCCCCCGGTGGACGTGTTCATGCCGGTCGAGCCGGACGTCGCCGTGCCCCTGCTCTGCGCTGCCTGCACCGAGCGCACCTCGGCCCTCCGGGCTCCGAAGCGCCCAATGGCCATGCCACCGGTTCCGGAAGACGGGACAATCAGCATCGCGATGGTCGCCGACGCCCTGCGCCGGGCCGCGGGCACGCAGCCCGTCACCCTGATCCGCGTACCGCTGGGTTGGAGCGGCGAGATGGGCCACTTCCGCGACCCGCTGGACTACCTGGGCATGGACGGGGGCGCCGGCATCGGCTCCGGGCCGGGCATGGCCGTCGGCGCCGCGCTGGCGCTGCGCGGCACCGACCGCCTGCCCGTGCTGATGACCGGCGACGGCGACTACCTGATGGGCCTGACGGCACTGTGGACCGCCGCCAATGCCGGCGTTCCCCTGCTCACCATCGTCTGCAACAACCGGTCGTTCTTCAACGACGAGCTGCACCAGGAGCGCGTGGCCCGCGATCGCGACCGCCCGGTGCAGAACCGGTGGATCGGGCAGCGCATCGGAGACCCGGACCCCGATCTGGCCGCGCTCGCGCGCGGCCTCGGCCTGCAGGGCCTCGGGCCGACGGACAGCCCGTCGGAGCTCGACGAGGTCCTGGCCCGCGCCGTCGCCGCGGTGCGGGAAGGAGCGACCGTCGTCGTCGATGTGCACGTCACGCCGGGCTACAGCGCCGCGATGGCCTCCGGCATGACCCGCTCCCATGAAGACCAGGAAGGAGCCCAGCCATGACAGCGGCCCCCATCGTCCTGCCGGACAGCGGCGACCTGAGCCCCTACGTCCAGCGCGTCCTGCCCCGGTCGAGCGGGCTCTTTTGGGACGGCCGCTGGCAGGAGGGAGCGGGCCAGGCGATCGCGACCTTCAACCCGTCCACGGGCGAGCGTCTGGCCGACGTGACCTCGGCGGGTTCGGCGGAGGTTGACGCCTCGGTCGCCTCGGCGAAGGCCGCCTTCCCGGCCTGGGCCGAGAGCCCTCCCCTGCAGCGCGCGGCGCTGCTGCGTGAAGCGGCAC
The DNA here is from genome assembly GCF_000745855.1 of Xenophilus azovorans DSM 13620. Taxonomy (GTDB): domain Bacteria; phylum Pseudomonadota; class Gammaproteobacteria; order Burkholderiales; family Burkholderiaceae_C; genus Xenophilus; species Xenophilus azovorans. The sequence continues at coordinate 244,278 of NZ_JQKD01000005.1, read as the reverse complement.
GCCGCGTGCGCCTGCATTCACGCGAGCTGGCGCTGCTGGACGCCGCCAACTGCGGCAATCCCGTGCGCGCCATGCAGATGGACGCGGAGATCGCGGCCACCCAGCTGGACTACTTCGCGGGACTGGTGCTCGAGATCAAGGGCGAGACCATCCCCACCGCCAACGGCGCGCTGAACTACACGCTCAGGGAACCGCTCGGCCCGGTCGCGCGGATCTTCCCCTTCAACCACCCGTTCATGTTCGCGGCCGGCAAGATCGCCGCGCCGCTCGCGGCGGGCAACACGGTCATTCTCAAGCCGCCGGAGCAGGCGCCGCTGTCGACCATCCGGCTGATGGAGATCCTGGACGGCCTGTTCCCCCCGGGCGTGCTGAACTGCATCGCCGGCGGCCGGGACACGGGTGCCGCGCTGTCCGTGCACCCGGATGTGCAGGCCGTCGCGCTGATCGGAAGCGTCGGGGCGGGCAAGGCCGTGCTGCGGTCCGCCGCGGAGACGATGAAGCGCACCCTGCTGGAGCTGGGCGGCAAGAACGCGATGGTCATCTACCCCGACGCGGACCTGCGCAGCGCGGTGGAGGGGGCCGTGCGCGGCATGAACTTCACGTGGTGCGGGCAGTCGTGCGGCTCCACGAGCCGCCTGTACGTGCACCGATCCCTGCACGACGAGTTCATGCAGCGCGTGACGCAGGAGCTCGCGCGCAAACACCGGCCCGGCATCGCGACCCATCTGGACACGACCATGGGCGCAATGGCGAGCCGCGCCCAGTACGACCGCACGCTGCACTACATCCAGGCCGGCATCGACGAGGGGGCCACGCTGCTGACCGGTGGCCGCACGGCGCGCGACGCGCAACTAAAGGACGGGCTGTTCATCGAGCCCACCATCTTCACGGGCGTGCGGCCCGACATGCGGATCGCACGCGAAGAGATCTTCGGCCCGGTGCTCTCGGTGTTTTCCTGGGACGACGAGGACCGGATGCTGGCCGAGGTCAATGGCACGGAGCTCGGGCTGACGGCCTCGGTGTGGACCACGAGCCTGAACACCGGCCTGCGTGCCGCGAAGCGGATCCAGTCGGGCTACGTGTGGGTCAACGAGTGTTCGGTGCACATCCCCGGCGCGCCGTTCGGCGGCTACAAGCAGTCCGGCGTCGGCAGGGAGGAATGCAAGGAGGAGCTGCTGGAGTTCACGCAGCTGAAGAACGTCAACGTGAAGCTCGGCTAGGGATCATGGTCGCTCGATAGGTGGTCAAGAGGATCGTCTCCGGCATCGTGGATCGCGCGCTTGCGTGCTCCGAGCAACACGCGATGAGTGTCCCCAACCGCAATCCGTAGGGACACGGGCCTTCCTTCGCCTACCGAGCGATCATCATGTCCAGGGCCCGGCCGGCCGGAACCCTCAAGGAGCTCGCGCCTGCGGGGCGCTGGCTCCGACACGTCCTTCCACCGCGGTGCCTGGCCCCCGTAGCCCCTGTCCAACATGCGGGCTCACTGCCACCCGAGCGCACTTGCGCAACGCCTCGGGCGATCACTCCTGCGAGGAGCCAGCCAGGTCGTTCCTCGACCCCATCGACGCGAACCAGGGTGCGACCAAGGCCTTTGCCTTCATCGAGCCCGCGCAGGTGTTCCGCCATGCGCGGAAACGGGACAAGGCCCAAGACAAGCGCCTCCTGTGCCGCACGCCCTCGGCGTGCCGTACGCCATCGACATCTGCGGCATGCCGACGCAACACAGCGCCTCGAGGTCTGGAGCCAGGGCGTCGCCAAGCCAACGCTCAGCGAGGAGGTGGGGGGCTGTCGCGGCGGTTGGACGGCGCACAACAGGGTTCGCCCCAGCTTTCCTATTGTTAGTCGATTAACAATAATGCGCCGAACTGGGTCGGCCGCGCTGCGCCGTCCTCGCCAGTCGTCCCAGCGACCGCCCGGCGGTGCCAGAGTCGATGCCAATTCCACAGAGGACCAGGAGACAAGATGAACAACACGCCCCCCGCATCCCGCCGGAAGTTCTTCCGCACCAGCGCTGGCATGGGTGCCATCCTAGCCGCCGCCAGCACCGGCGCGTCCGGTGCCAGCGCGCGCGCCCACGCTGCCGTGCGGGTGCGCAACGGCTTTGTGGCCGATCCTTCGACCTACTACGAGGTTCTGGAGCCGGTCGCGAAGACCCGCAAACCGCCCATGGTGATGATCCACGGCGGGGCGCACACCGGCTCCTGCTACATGGCGACCGCCGACGGCCGCCCGGGCTGGGCGCCCTTCTTCGCGGCCCAGGGCTACCAGGTGGTGGTGCCCGACTGGGCAGGCACCGGTCGCAGCGGCTACATCCCCTACGACGAGCTGTCGGGCGAGACGGTGGTGAAGGGCCTTGGCAAGGTGCTGGCCACGCTGGACCGCCCGGCGATCGTCATGACGCATTCGATGTCGGGCCCCTTCGGCTGGAAGCTGCTCGAACTCTTCGGCGACCGCATCGTCTCCCTGGTGGCAATCGCACCTGGCGGGCCGGCCAACGTTAGCGCGCCGACCGAGTTCCTGTCCAGCACGCCGGACCACGTGGAAGTCCGCTTGGCGCCCGGCGCTCCGGTGCTCAAGCTCAGCCGCAAGCTACCCTTCGTTGCCGAACCGGGCTGGGCCACCAAGAAGCTGGTCGGCAGCAGCACGCGCTTCCCGCGCGAGTATCTGGACAGCTACCTGGCCAGCCTCACCGTCATTCCGCCCCGGTTGCTGCTGGAGCGAGTGAACTATGAGAACAGCGCGCCCCGCGTGACCGACCCCTCGGGCTACAAGGGCAAGCGCGTGGCCCTGGTCATGGGCACCAATGACGCGGACCACACGGCCGCCATCGACAAGCCCATCGTCGACTGGCTGAACGACATCGGCGCGCGCGCGGAGTTCATTCCGCTGGGCGACCGGGGCATCCAGGGCAACGGCCACATGATGATGATGGAGAGCAACAGCGACCAGTTGGCAGCCGGTATTGCGGCCTGGCTGCAGACCGGCAAGTTCACCGCCTCGGCGTCCTAGCACCTCCGGACAGCGCTCGGGCCGACGCCGCCGCGATCCAGTGGCGCAGGCTGTTAAGGCAGGCCAGGTCAGTGTCGCGCGGCAGGGCTTCCACCCGCACCATGCCCTCTTCCAACCGCCCCTCGCGCAGCGCCACTGCGCGGACGCACCGTTTGGCAGGCCGCAGCGCAACTGCGGCGTGGCCATCGCCCATCATCGGGGACTGCTCCCTGGAAAGAGAAGACGCACGAGTTCGCAGCGGCAGGCCGGCCGCCGCTAGCCCGCAATGCCCGGCGTCCAGTCCGCTCTCGCAGAGGACCGCCTCTCGGCTCTGAGCGACACAGGGCGGCGCGAGCGACCCGCACGTGCCTCGCCACGCTCATGGGCGGGGGACGTAACGGGCGCGCGGCCGCCAAAGGCCGGTCACGCTGCGCTGCTCCTCCACATGCGCAGCCCAGCCGGCCATGCGCGCCACCAGGAAGAAGACCGCAGCCGACCAGACGGGAAGCCGGAGCGCCCGCACCAGGCAGACGACGGCGAACTCATGCCTGGGATGGTCCGCGAGATTCTCCTGCGCCCACCCGACGAAATCGGTCACCTGTCGCATGTTGAAGGAGTCGTCGGCCAGCTCCGCGGCGATGGCGAGCAGGTGCCTCGCGCGCGGGTCGCCGCCCATGTAGAGCGGATGCGTGAAGCCCGGGATCCGCTGCGCCCGCTGGTGCAGCCGCAGGGCCTTGTCACGCAGCGCTGTCGCGGACGGTCTTGCGGTGAGGAAGCGGTCCACGACCGCATAGTGCCCGGCGATCTCGGTGCCGGCGCTTGCGCAGATGCCCACGGCGATACAGTCGAAAAGGTTCGCGCCTCCCGAGGCCGCCGCGCGGACGGCCAGGGTGCCGGGCGGCAGTTCGTGGTCAGCGAGAAGCACGAGCAGCGCGTTCACCGCCCGGATCCGCGCGGGCGTGGTCTCGCACCCGAAGGAGCGGATCAGCGTCGATGCGATCGATTCGGAGCGATCCGGCAGCGTCAGCGCTCTGGCCGGGCCGACACATCCCAGCGCTTGCGCCACCGCACAGATCAGCAGGCGCGCCTCTTGCGCGACACCCGCGTCCTGGGCACCGCCGCCCGACATCCGGAGGGTGCGCTCCAACTGGAGAGCCAGCATCGCAAGCGACCCGTACACGCGGTGAGGATCAGCGCCGTGCAGGATCCGCAAACCGGCTTCGCGTGCCAGTGCCTGGTCGCGCGGCGGGATTCTCCAGGCGCTGGCCCTGTCGACATCGAGCGGAGCACCCCACAGCAGCTCGCAGACACGCTCGAACGGAACGCCCTGCCGCGCGAGGTCGCTGGCCAGGTAGCCCCGGTACGCAGGACCCGCCTCGGTGATTTCCGTGATACCGCTGCTGACGATGGGTGGCCCATGGTCCATCGCACCGGCCGCCGCCGCAGCATGGCCCGCGCGGGCGGCCGCGCGCGCGACCACCCGTTCGATGTCCGAGCGGCTGTACAGGTGCGCCTTGGTTCCGGGCTGGGGCACGCTGCGGATGGCCCCCCTGCTCACATAGGCGTAGAGCGTCTGCGGGCGGACGCCCAGAAGGGCAAGACTGGCCTTCGCATCCAGGAAATCCGGCTGCCGGCCCGACGTGGGATCGGGGCATGTGCTCATGTGGGCTCCGCGCGATTCCGGCGTTCGCCGGCACGGAAATCCCGAAACCGCGCTATGTCTCCGTAGGCCTAATCATTAGGTATCTAATTATCTCACAGGCTGCCGGGCAGGAGGCGGCGGCACCGGACAGGCGGTTCCGGCGTGCGTTCCATGGGGCATCCATGCCTCTCGCCCGTGGTGCGCGGGGCCCGCGACGCGGCACTGCCGAAGCGCCGGCGCGAACGTCGCGCTCCCGGGCGGTCCGCGAGCGCCGCAGCGGATGCCTTCGGCGATGGCGGCAACCACCGGTGGCCCCCAGACGCGGCCCGATGCGGCACGGTTTCGCCCGGGCGCACTGCGCTATGGCGGGCCCGATGCATCTGAGGGATGGGCAGAGCGTGGCGGCGCCCCGAGGCGCAGTTCGCTTCCACGACGTCGCACCCAGGGCGCGGCCAGCGTCAACGCGAGCTACGTTCTTGCGGATGACTGGGCGGCCGGCGCGCGCTTCGGATCATCCTGGATGCATTCGTCGCTCGCCAGGTTGTCGATGATCTTCAGCAGCGAGCGCCGCACGATGCTGATGTGGGCATCCGTCAGGGATCTGACGGCGAGCGCGTTGACCTCCTCGGCCAAGGGCACGAGCTTCGCCTTGAGGCGCTTGCCCGCCGGCGTCAGGAACACGTAGATGCTCTTGCGGTTGTCGGGACGCTGCTTTCGCAGGACATACCCGAGTTCCTCCATGGCCTTGAGGGCGATCGCCGTGGTGGGCGCCATCACACCGGCCTCCGCGCTCAACTCGGCCTGGGTGAGCCCGTCCTTCTCCCAGAGAATCCGCAGGAATGTCCAATGGCCGAGCTGGACGTCGTGGCGCGCGAGACGGGTCTGCAGCGATCGCAGGAAGGAACGCGTCGCGTCCTTTACCAGATGCGCCAAACGGTCGTCGGGAACGCCCTCATGCCAGTGCTGCAGCATACGGCTCGCTACCTCCGCCGACTCTTTCCCTGCCTTTTTTGCCAATTTTCATTCCTCAATGCATCCCAACGGACACTCTGCCCGGCCGACCCCCTGCAAGACAGCGGCGATCGGCGACATGAACGAGCCGACGGACACGAAGAAGCGGGAGGAGGTTGAAAAGGTGCTGCCCAAGCCAAGCGGACCGCACAATATAGCACCGTACATTCTGCTGTTCCCAGTAGGCGACACGCTGATCCAGATCACAAAACCATACGGTTGCACGGGCGAAGGCGAGACGACGCCAGCGCTTTCGTTCTGGCGAGCTACGGGCTTTGCGCCCCCCTTCGCACGCTCGGCCCCAGGCTACGCGCACGCGTCTACGCGTCGACCTTTGACACGCGGTGCCCAGTCCGCCGGAGGCTGCAGGGGTGGATTGGCTTCAGCGCCCCGCTCCGCGGCTGCGCCGCGGGGTATGCGCACGCGTGAATTGCGCACCCCGTGTCCAGACCACAGTGCCTGCGACGAGCCGCCCGCAGCTGGCGCCTGCGGGCGTCGCGAACTGCGAGACCCGTGTGACATCACGGACCGCCGAAGACGCCGCCACGCCGCCCCCACCGCGTGGCTTGTGCTGCCGACGCCGCTACGGGTCTTCTCCGACCCGGGGCGAGAACATGCAGTCCCTCCCGACGCGTCATGGCGGCTGCGTTCCTACGAGCTGGCGCCCCAGCGCGCCCACCGAGTCCACCCCCAGCAAGCCCATGACGCGATCCGTCTCCTGCAGGAGGATCTCCAGCGCGCGGCCTGCGCCGGCCTCCCCCGCCGCTGCAACGCCGTACAGGGGCGCCCGGCCCAACAGCACGCCGTGCGCACCGAGGGCGAGCGCCTTGACGATGTCGGAGCCCCGCCGGAAGCCGCTGTCGACCAGGACAGGCATGCCGCCGGATGCGGCGACCACAGAGGGCAGCACGTCAAGCGTCGCGGGCATGCCGTCCAGGCTGCGGCCCCCATGGTTGGATACCACGACGGCGTCCGCCCCATGGGAGGCGGCCAGACGCGCGTCGTCCGCGGTGAGGATGCCCTTGATCACCAAGGGGCCCGTCCACTGCGAGCGAAGCCAAGCGATGTCCTCCCAGCTGTAGAACGGATTGCGCTGGGCGCGCGTATAGGCGGCCAGCGCGTACGCGTCGGAGCCCGGCGGCAGGAACTCGGCAAGGTTCTCGAAGCGCGGCATGCCGCGGGCGAACCAGGTGGACACGACCCAATGCGGATGGGTCACCGCGTCCCAGACGATGCGCGGAGAAAAATGCAGTGCATGGGCGAACCGGTTCCGCACATCCCGCTCGCGGTTGCCCGGGATCAGCGAATCGACCGTGACCATGAGTGCGCAGTAGCCGGCCGCGCGTGCGCGCGCCAGCAGCCTGGTCGCGACCTCGCGTCCGCCCCACGGATAGAGCTGGAAGAACTTGGGTCCGTCCGATACCCTTGCCACGGCCTCGATGTCGTTGTTCGAGCCGGCGGACAGCGAGAACCCCACGCCCGCCGCTGCGGCCGCGCGCGCCAGCATGAGGTCCGCGTCCGGCACGTAGATCCCGTTGAGGCCCGTCGGCCCGATCATGAAGGGCGCCGCGAGCCGCTGGCCGAACAGCGTGATGGACAGGTCGCGCGAGCCCTTGCCCGTGACCATGCGCGGCAGGAGGTGATAGCGGTCGAAGGCCGCGCGGTTGCGCCGCAGCGTCACCTCGTCCTCCGCGCCGCCTTCCAGGTAGTCCCAGATCACCTTCGGCAGCCGCCTCTTCGCCAGCCGGCGGAGATCCTCGATGTTGACGACCGAAGGAGGCTGCAGTTTGCGATGTGAATGCATGCGCCTTGCCTACTCCGCGCGGATTCCCGCCGCCTGGATGATCGGCCGCCAGCGCGCGATCTCGCTGGAGATCAGGTCCATGAACATCTGCGGCGGCCCGGGCGTGACGTCGACGCCCTGCGATTGCAGGCTCGCGCGCGTGGAAGTGTCGGCCAGGGCCTTGTTCAGCGCCGCGTTCAGCTTGGCGACGGCCGCATCCGGCGTGCCCGCCGGCGCCATGATCCCGTACCAGGCGCTGGCCTCCACGCCGGGCAGCCCGGCCTCGGCGGGAGTCGGCACGTCCGGCAGGGCCGGGGAGCGCCTCTCGCCCATGACGGCCAGGGCCTTCACCCGGCCGGCCTGGATCTGCGGCAACGCCGAGACGAGCGGCTCGAAGATCACCTGGATCTGGCCGGCAATGAGGTCCGTGATGGATCCCGCGCTGCCCTTGTAGGGCACATGCGTCATCTGGATGCCCGTGCGCAGCTTGAACAGTTCGCCTGCCAGGTGATGGGCGGAGCCCGTGCCGCTCGAGCCGTAGTTCACGGCGGTGGGCTGGGCCTTGGCGCGCTCGACCAGGTCGCGCAGCGACGCCGCCGGGAAGGCTTTGTTCGCAATCGCCACGAGGGGCATCATGCCGATCTGCCCCACCGGCCGGAAATCCTTCACGGGATCGAACGGGAGCTTTTCGTACATGCTCGCTGCATAGGCATGCGCCGAGGGCGTCACGATCAGCGTGTAGCCGTCGGCTGGTGACTTCGCCACGATGCCGGCCGCGAGCGTGCCGGCCGCCCCACCCCGGTTCTCGATGATCACGGGCTGCCCCAGCGAATCCCCCATCTGCTGAATGAGCGACCTGGCGATCACATCCGTGGGCCCGCCGGCCGGCGCGCCCACGAACAGGCGTATCGGCTTCGTGGGGTAGGCCGCGCCCTGCGCCCAGGCGCACGGCTGCAGTTGCAAGGTCAGGGTCGCGGCGATGAGCGACAGCATGCGCACTCTCATGAGGTATCTCCTGGATGGTTCTTCGAAGGGGGAAATGTCCCGGCGCTTGCGCCCGCCGGGTGCCCGGCGCGATCCCGGACGCTCGGTGCGGCGGACAGGCCAGCGGGCCTGGGAGGAAGCGCAGCACCGCCCGCGGGCACGCGTGGGGAACGTGGCCGGCTCCGTGGCGGCGCGCTCCTAGTCAAGCACCCGCCTCTGCAGCGTGTCCCGCACCAGCGTCCGCAGCCAACGGTGCGCCGGATCCTCGTGGTGGCGCCTGTGCCATATCTGGATCACCTCCACGCTGGGCGATGCGAACGGCAGCGGCAGGGCCGCGATGCCCTCCTTGCCCTCGAACGCGCCGGCGAGGTCCATGGGAATGATGGCCGTCAACCCGGTCTGCGGGATGATGGTCAGCAGGCCGAGGTAGTGCGGGATCGTGGCCACCACGTTGCGGTGAATACCCATCGCGGCCATGGCCTTCTCGATGACCTCCTGGCTGCGCCCTTCCGTCCGCACCGCGACATGCAGCGCCGACTGGAAGGAAGCAAGGTCCAGCTCGCCGCGCGCGGCGAACTCCTTGTTGCCCGTGATGCACATGAACCCGCTGTTGCGCAGCAGCCGCTGCTGGAAGACGCCGCCGTTCTTGATGTCGGGGAAGTACCCGATCGCGAGATCGACGCCCCCCGATTCCAGCCCCTCCTCCAGCTTCTCCACGATCGGCGACACCGTGCGCAGCCGCACGCACGGCGCCTGCCTGCGCACGGCATTGATCACCATCGGCAGATAGCAGGTCTCGCCGACATCCGTCATGCAGATCGTGAACAGGCGCGACGAGGTGCGCAGGTCCAGCGCCACCTTGGAGAAGATCTGGCGGCGGGCCAGCTCGAGGGCCTGGCGGATGGGCTCCGCGACTTCCAGCGCCTTCGCCGTCGGCTGCATCTCATTCTTGACGCGCACGAACATGGGGTCGTCGAACGCCTTGCGCATCTTCGACAGCGCGTGGCTCATCGAGGGCTGGCTCAGCTGCAGCCGCTCGCCGGCCTTGGAGACGCTGCGGGTCTCCATGAGCGCCTCGAAGACGACGAGCAGATTGAGGTCCTCGTGGGATGGTTGCATCTTGGCCTACCCTTTGGCTGGATCGATGGGAATCTCCCCGGTCTCGCGCGGCGCGCCATGGAAACCCAGGCCGCCGCGAGGTGCGGGCAGGCGCCTGAACCGGCCCCGGCGGCCCGCACGCGCCGGTGCCTTCGCCAGGCGCGGCCTGCACGCGGGGCGCCACGGCGCACGCAGGGGCGTCGCCTCAGCGCAGCAGTTCCACGTCCTCGCCGGAGCCCGCCGACTCGAGCAGCGCCAGGCACACCTCGAGCGTGGAGCGCGCCCATTCGCCGTCATGCAGAGGCGCGACCCCATTCACGACGGCGTCGTACAGTTCGTCGATGACTTCGAAGCGGGGCACCGCGGGCCGGCCCAGCGGCCTCCGCTCCCTCGTGAGGTCCCCGTACACGCAGACGCTGTCGGGCAACGGGCGAATATCGCCGCGCTCGCAGGACACCACGACCGGCCCGAAATGCTGGTGCCACGCCGGCGGCGCATCCGCGGGCGCGGGCACGTAGCCGGGTCCGCCATAGGTGCCCGCCGCCTTCAGGCGCGCCTCCTCCTCCGGCGAGCCCACGGTCGCCAGCTTGCGGCGCGCGGCGCCGTACGCCTCGGGCGACTTGTCGGCGCCCATCTCGCCGATCCAGCCGCACCATTCGTCCGAGTCGAAATGCCCGTAGCCGTTGTAGCTGACGCTGGCGAACGCCCCGCCCTCGAACCACAGCAGGGCCGAATAGGCGCCCTGCGTCGGGCGCCTGGCATCCCAGTCGCCCGTGATCGCGCGCACGCGGCTGACCCGCGTGCCGGCGAGCAGGCGCACGATGTCGACCTGGTGGGCGGCCTGGCTGAACACCACGCCGCCGCCCTCTTCCGTGCGCAGTTCCTCGGGGCGCCGCGGCCGATAGAGGAAGTCGGTGTAGTTGAGCGCGTGGATCATGCGCACCCGCCCGAGCTCGCCGCCCAGTGCGATCTCGCGTGCGCGCAGGTACGGCGTGTCGAAGCTGTGGCAGTGGCCGACGATCAGGTGCACCCCGGCGTCCCGGCAGTCCCGGATCATCGCATCGCAGTCGCCGAGGGACAGCGCCATGGGCTTTTCCACGAGCACGTGCTTGCCGTGCCGGGCGGCGATGCGCGCCTGCTCCGCATGGAACTGGTGCGGGCTGGCGATGTAGATCGCATCCACATCCGGATCGGACGCCAGGCCTTCGATGTCCGGGTACACCGGCGCCTCGAAATCGCTCGCGAAGCGGGTGCGCGCCGGCTCGCGCGGATCGCAGGCCGCCACCAGCCGCACGCGCGCGTCGCGCTGGAGCGTGGGCAGCATGAGCGTGAAGGCGCGGCCGAGGCCGGCCACGCCGAGTCGAAGCGGGCGAGCGGCGTTCACAGGTCGATCACCAGTTCGTCGGACCTGGCCCGGGAGACGCAGATCATGATCTGGCTGTCCATCTCCTCGGGCAGCAGCACCATGTCCCGGTGGTCCGCCTCGCCGCCCAGCAGCTTCGTGCGGCAGGTGCCGCAGGTGCCGCTCTCGCACGAGGACGCCGCGTTGCAGCCGTGCTCGTGGAGCACCGCCAAAATGGACTTGCCGACGGGCACCTCGAATGCCGCGCCCGAGCTGGCCAGCCTCACCATGAAGGGCTTGTCGTCGGGCCGCACGCCGCCGCCCTCGTTGAAGCTCTCGAAGTGCACGTTGGCCGGCGACCAGTGTCCCGTCATGTCGCGCACCGCCTCCATCAGCGCGCGCGGGCCGCAGCAGTACACGTGGGCCGTGTTGGGCTTCTCCAGCACCGGCCAGAGGTCGAAGGCGCGCGCGGGGTCCCCGTGGCTGTGGTGGATCCGCACGCGGCTCTTGAGCTCGGCGGCGCCGAGCTCCTCGCGGAAGGCCGCGGTCTCGGGAAAGCGCGTCAGGTAGATGAGCTTCCACGGTGCCGGCGGCAGTTCGCCGAACGAGCGGATCATGGACAGGATGGGGGTGATGCCGATGCCGCCCGCGATGAAGAGATAGCCCTTGGCATTCTCGACCAGCGGGAAGGCGTTCGAAGGCAGCGACGTGGGCAGCGTGTCCCCCTCGTGCAGCTCCTCGTGCATGGAGAGCGAGCCGCCCTGCCCCTCGGGATCGCGCTTGACGGCGATGACGTAGCGGTGACGCTCCGCGGGATCGTTGCACAGCGAATACTTGCGCAGCATGCCATTGGGGGCCTGGACCTTGACGTGCGATCCCGGCGTGAACGGCGGCAGCGCGCTGCCATCGGGCTGTACCAGCTCGAAGCTGCGGATGTCGCGCGCCACGTCGAGGATCCGCGCCACGCGCAGCGGCATCTGCGTGTCGGAATGGGTTGGGGGTGGGGTGACCGTCATGGCGCGCGGGACTACTCGGCCTTCAGCTGGGCACGCGCGGCGGCGTCGGTCACCTGGGCCTTCTCGGCGCTCAGCGCCCGCGCGAGCTGTTCGGGCGTTCCGCCCGCCGGGTCGACGCCCGCGGTGCGCAGCTGCTCGATGACCTCGGGGACCTTCACGATCTTGTTGATCTCGGCATTGATCTTGGAGATGACCTGCTTCGGCGTACCGGTCTTGGCCAGCACCGCGACCGTGAACGCGAAATCGAAGCCGGGGATCTTTTCCGCGAGCGCGGGCATCTGCGGCGCCAGTGGGGAACGCGTCGTCGAGTTGGTGGCCAGCAGGCGGGCCTGGCCCGACTTGACGAAGCCCATGAGCGAGGGCGGCGAGGCGAAGACCATGTCCACCTGCTCGCCGATCATCGCGGGGACCGAAATGGCGCTGCCCCTGAACGGGATGTGCGTCATCGAGATGCCCAGGCTGGCGTTCATCGCCTCCATCGTCAGGTGGTGGATGCTGCCGTTGCCTGCGGAGCCGTAGTTGAGGCCCCCCGGCTTCGCCTTGGCCAGCGCGACGAGCTCGTCCAGCGTGTTCGCCTTGACGTTCGCGTTGACGGCGAGGAACAGCGGTGCCTTGCCGACGAGGACGATCGGCACGAAGTCGCTGGACGCGTCATAGGTGATCTTCTTGTTGATCAGCGGCGTGATCGAGAGCATCGGCCCGTCGGTCACCAGCAGCGTGTAGCCGTCCGCCGGGGACTGCAGGAGCGCGGAGGCGGCGACCGAGCCACCCGCGCCGGGCCGGTTATCGACGTAGACCGCCTGGCCCAGCGTGTCGCCCAGCGACTTGGCGATGATCCGCGCCACGGTGTCTGGAAGGCCGCCGGCGGCATAGGGAACGACCAGCTTGATGGCGCGGCTCGGATAGGCCTGGGCATGGGCCAGGGCGCCGAAGGCGAGTTGGGCGATGCAGGCCAGGCCGACCAGCCAGGCGGGGATCTTGTGCTTCATGGGGTTGTCTCCAGTTGTGGGTGGTGCGGGATCAGATGCTGTAGGTCTCGTAGGTCGCGGGATGGAAAAGCTCGCTGACCGGCACGTGGCGGGATGACAGGCCTTGCTCGTAGTGGGCCCGGACGAAGGTCTCCAGCGTCCGGGCCGATGCCGCCACGCCGTACGACCAGAAGTCGTCCCCCATCGCCTCGCGGGCGGCCTGCAACTGCTCCTCGACGAAGGGCAGCGTGACCTTGGTGGCTGAGGTGTCCGACAGCAGCTCCAGCGCGGCGGCCTTCGACTGGGTGAAGGCCTTGACGAGCGCGGCGGGAAGCCAGGGGTGCTTGGCAGCGAGCTCCTTCCTGACCGCCGCCACGTGCATAATCGGGAACACGCCCGTGCGCCGGTAGTAGTCCTTGGCCACCGCGGTCGGGTCGTCGAACAGCCAGCCGATGTTCGGGTTCGCGAGCGCCGCCCGGCTCGGGGGGCGCGGCGCCATGAAGCCGTCGATCTCGCCGCGATCGAGCATCTGCGAGATCGTCACCCCCTCGGGCGCCTGTTCGATCCGGACGTCGTCCGGCAGCTGCAGCTTGACCTTCTCGGGCCGCCCGGGCGTCTCGATGCCCCCGCGCACCCAGGTCACGTCGGAGGGGCGCACGCCGAAGTCGTCCTGCAGGATCGCGCGCGCCCAGACGTTGGCGGTGAGCTGGTACTCGGGCAGGCCGATGCGCTTGCCCTTCAGGTCGGCCGGCTCGCGGATGCGGTCCTTGCGCACATAGATCGACGTGTGCCGGAACGCCCGCGAGAGAAAGACCGGCAGCGCGATGTAGGGGCACTCGCCCCGCGAGTGCTTCACCAGGTAGCTGGAGAACGAGAGCTCTGTGATGTCGAAATCGACGCTGCGCATCGCCCGGAAGAACATCTCCTCGGGATTGAGGAGCATGTACACGGGATCGACGCCGTCGATCTGAACGCGGCCGTCGAACAGCGCACGGGTGCGGTCGTAGTCGCCCATGGCGACGGAAAGTTGGAGTTTGCTCACGGGATCAGGACTTCACGGAATAGGAGGGTTCGAACTCGGGGCGGTCTTCGCCGTCTAGCCAGACATAGCGGGCCCCGTATGTGCGCCAGTCGGTCGTCTTGGGGACGATGGCCTGGAAGGAGCAGACGGCCGGCGTGGCCGCTTCGGCGCCGGTGCCGATGGCGGGCGCGCCTTGATCGAAGGCCTGCACGGCCTCGAGCATTTGCTTGCGGAATTCCACGATCGCGAGGTCGCTGGCGCCCAGGCGGTCATGGGTGCGGTCAGCGATGGCGCCCATGGTCAGCCACATCGCGACGTCCTGGTTTGGGAAACCGGTGATGCCCGTGAAGTTGCCGGCCTTCATGGCGTTGCGGTCCTGCCAGAACTTGTTCGCCTCGTTGCGCAGCGGGCGGTAGTTCTGGTCCAGGTCGACACCCACCGTCTGGCGCAGGAACTTGCGCCAGGTGTCGGTCTCCGGCGTCTGCGACGGGTGACCCCATGCGATGAAATAGAACGCCGTGTTCGTGTCGTCCATCGGCACGTTGATGTTGGCCACGTTGTAGCGGTTGTTGGGCGGAATCAGGGCCGTTGCCGGGGCCACGAAGACCGTCGAGCGCACGTAGTCGTTCTCTGCGGCGTTCGTGATCGGGCGGCGCAGCGCGGCATAGCGGAAGCCGAAGCCGGTGCGCTGAACCTGCATGCGCGGGGCCTTGTCGGTGGAGGGGCGCAGCCAGGTCTTGTCGGTGGCCTTCGCGCCATCGACGCGCGCGGGGACCATGTCGGAGGAGTGCAGGCTGGAGCTGTGCGCGGAGTCGATGGCGCCCTCGAGGATCTGCGCCCAGTTGCAGGGCAGCAGCACCTTCGCGATGCTCACCCGCGTGTCCGCCGTCGGCGCCCACGGCGGCGGCTGGAATTCGGGCATGGTCTCCTTCGGCCCCATGTAGGCCCACACCATGCCCGCCCATTCCTGGGTCGGGTACGCGGTGTGCTTGACCTTGTCGACCATGCCGCTCGAAGCCGGCTCGGAAGCCATCTCCAGCACGTTCCCATCGACGTCCATCTTCCAGCCGTGGTAGAGGCAGCGAAGCCCACCCTCCTCGTTGCGGCCGTAGACCAGCGACGCACGACGGTGGGGACAGTACTCATCCATGACGCCGACCCGGCCCTCGCTGTCGCGGAAGACCACGAGGTCTTCGCCGAACGCCCGCGCCTTCACCGGCGTACCGTCGGGTTCGCTCACCTCTTCCACCAGGCAGATCGGCGTCCAGTGGCGGCGCATCAGGCGTCCCATCGGGGCGTCGCCTTCGACGCGACAAAGCAGTTCGTTTTCTTCGTGAGTCATCATGATGTCATCTCATCTCTAGTGGTGGTTGATTCAGGGGTGGAACTAGCAGGCCAAGGCGGCCTCGGGCTTTCGGCCCACGCGCAACACCACGGGCTTGGCGCCGTGCTGCAGCTTGCAGAGCCAATGGGTAAGTGCCGAGTCGAGGTGCTGGACGTGGGGCGGAAGCCAGGCCGCCAGCTCGTGCGCCACGCGGCGGGCCACCTCGACCTCCCCGCGCTCCAGGCGGAGGCGCACCCCGCGCAGCGTGGAGAGCACCGCCTCGTGCTCGCTGATGTGGCAGTCGCGCGGCGGAAACGCCGTCGTGCGCATGAGCTCGTTCTCGGCCGCGAAGTGCGCGGTTGCATGCTGGAGCACCGCGTCCAGCGCCTGTGCCATCTCGGACGCAGCAGCGCGCCACATGCACTCGATCAACTCGGCCAGTTGCTCGTGTTCGTCATCGATCGCGGCATGCCCGAGCAGTAGCGAGTCTGACCAGATCGGCGCCGAGGTTTCAGTGGGCTTCATGGTGGGGAGTACCGGCACCGCTGGCGATGCCTCATTTTGTTAGTTGCCTAATGATTCTAGGTGCGCGCGTTGATCCAGGCAACGGTTTTCCCTCCGGGGTTTCCCTAGAATCATTTGGCCTCTAATAATTTTGTAAACTCGGGATCGATGTGTACGCATGGCCGTGGACTCGTGTGCGTGCGCACCGACTCGGCTCGCCGTCGGACGTCTCCCGAAGACGCGCGCGTGCCGCGAGGCCGGCAAGAGACAGTGCCCCCAGGTCCCTGCGATTTCGTTCCGCACGGACGCAAGCCATGAACCGGCGCGATGGCGCCGGCGGCTGGCGCCCCGCTGGGACGCGGCCTCCCCAGGATGGATAAAGGATCGAAAGTGACCGAGAGAGAGTTTCTGAAGCAGGTGAACCGGGACGTCGAGCGCGCACTGGACGAGGATGTCGGCCCGGGAGACCTGACCGCGGAACTGGTCCCGGCGGCCGCCCGCGCTACGGCCACCGTCACGTGCCGCCAGGCGGCAGTCGTCTGCGGCCGGCCCTGGGTCGAGGAGGTACTGCGCCGCCTGGCGCCGACGGCGCGGGCCGACTGGCGCGTACCCGACGGCGGCACCTGCGTTCCCGGCCAGGCCGTCGTGGTGGTCGAAGGCGTGGCGCGCGAGCTCCTCACCGCGGAGCGCACCTGCCTGAACTTCCTGCAGACGCTCAGCGGCGTGGCGACCAAGACCGCCCGCTATGTCAAGGAGGTCGAAGGCACACGCGCGGCCGTCCTGGACACGCGCAAGACCATCCCCGGCCTGCGCGCCGCGCAGAAGTACGCCGTGCGGTGCGGCGGCGGCCAGAACCACCGGATGGGCCTGCACGACGCCGTCCTGATCAAGGAGAACCACATCGCGGCAGCGGGCGGCCTGACGGCCGCGTTCCGCGCCGCGCAGGCGCTCGAGGGCCGCGCGTCCTTCATCCAAGTCGAGGTCGAGACGCTGCGGCAGTTGCAGGAAGCGCTCGACGCGGGCGTGGGCATGGTGCTGCTGGACAACATGCCCCTTGAGACCGTCCGCGAGGCGGTGCGGCTGGCCCGCGGCTGCTGCAGCCTGGAGGTCTCTGGCGGCGTCACCTTCGAAACGCTGCGGGCCTACGCGGAGACCGGAGTCGACCGCATCTCCGTGGGAGCACTGATCAAGGACGTCAAGGCGGTCGACTTCTCAATGCGCTTCAGCGATCGACCGGTCGAGGTTTGATCGGCACCGCGGCCACAATTCGCAGGCGGCGGCAACTGCAGGCAGCCATCGTCAAAGACCTCGACACCGCGGTCGCCACCGTATAGTAGGACGTGGAATCCGAGCACAATCTGCGCCGGTTGTTCGCGGTGCTTGCCCTCGGCCAAAACACTCGGAGGGTCGGAAACTGGGGAGTGCCGTGGCGATGGATGCCGTTGCTTTGCACCACCCAGTACCAGTGAGGCTCTCATCGACCTCAGGGGGAACGGCCGCCGTCAGATCAGGAAACCTCGCGATCTGATCAGTGACAGCAAGCTGGAACTCACGCTGGAATCGATGCATAGTGCCAAGCACCTCTCCTTCCTGCGCGAAGCTATCGCATATGTTGCTGACTTTCTGCGGGTGACGCCAAGACACACGAAAGCGCGCTCGTTACCATCCCGCAGAAGCTCTACATCAAGACTCGGCCGTGAAGCCCAATCGCTTGACGATGCCGCGCCATTTTTCATTTTGCTGACGCAGGCTTGCAGACATGGCCTCCGGCGTTGACGCTTGTGCAGTCAATCCGAAAACGGCCAAGTCGTCGATCAAGCTTTTGCGGCTCATCGCTTGCGATATGGACTGATTGGCTTTTGCAATGCTGGCAGCTGCCGTGCCCGCAGGAGCAAAAAATCCAAACCATTGATCCTCTTGCGGGTAGTCCCCCGCGAACTTCTGCTCAGAAAAGGTGGGCGTGTCAGGTGTGAAGGGGCTGCGCTTTACACCCGATGTCCCCAGAATTCGCACTCTGCCCGTGCGCTGAAACGGCAGGAAGTTGCCAGTGGGCGCGGCCATGGCAGCGATCTGCCCCCCCACCATGTCCGTGACACCAGGTGAAGCGCCACGGTAAGCAACATGCCGAAAATCGAAGTCGCCCTCCTTCCCCAGCAGCGAACCGAGGAGGTGCAATGGTGATCCCGTTCCCGGCGATCCGAAGTTGGCGTGCTCCGGATGCGCTTTGGCCCAAGCCACGAAGTCGCGGACATTGCGGACCGAATCAGGCACAAGAGGACCCACCGCCAGCGCGTCGGAGGTCAATGCAGCGGTTGAGATCGGAACCAGATCCTTGAACGGGTCATACTCCAGCTTGGCGTAGATGAATGGGTACAAGGATAAGACGGTGTCCGGTGACAACAACAACGTGTTGCCGTCGGCAGGCGCAGCTTTAACGAATGCAGCGGCCAGTCGGCCTCCAGCACCCGTTCTGTTTTCTACGACGGCTGCGGTCGCATATCCGGAGGCCACCATGGCATCCCCGAACTTCCGGCTTACGGCATCAACAACCCCACCGGCAGGGAATCCATTGACGATCCGCACCGGTTGAGAAGACTGCGCGAAAGCAGTTCCGGCCATTTGAGAGACCACCGCAGTGGCCGCCCCCCATTGCGCGAAATCGCGACGGGTAATCACAATGCTTGTCTCCTCAAGGTTGGGCGGTAAATCCGACCGTTTGGACCACGTTCTTCCAACGCCTGATGTCGCTCTTCAGGCGCTCACCCAAGTCTTCGGAGGAACTCCACGCGGGCTCCATCCCCATCAGTTCGAAGGAAGTGATCAATGAGGTGTTGAGCAATGCAGTCTTGATGGCCGAGTTGGCTCGCTGTATGACTGCCGACGGGGTTCCTGCGGGCATGAAGACGCCGAACCATTCCGTCATGTCACTCAAATCCACATTGAGTTCCTTGAAGGTGGGCACATCACGCATGAAACGTGAGCGCTTAACACCCGTGACGCCGAGCACGCGAATCTTCCCGGTCTTTAGATGCGGCAAGAATTCGCCCAGTGGTGCTGCGACCGCTGGCAAGTGTCCGCCGATCAAGTCCAGAATTGCAGGCTGGGAGCCACGATAGGCCGCATGGACCATTTGTACCCCTGACAGACGACCCAGCAGCTCACCCAACAGATGAGGCCCTGAGCCTGCTGCACCATGTCCAAAGGTGGCGGCAGCGGGAGAAGACTTTATCCACACCAGGTAGTCGCCGAGATTCTTGATGGAGTCGGGAACGGACGGGCCCACGGCAAAGCCGATCTCCGAAATTGACACGGTACCCACTGGCACCAAGTCCGCGACCGGGTCATACGCGAGGTCTTTGTAGGTGTGTGGATAGATGGCCATCATCGAAGCAGGCGTTAGCACCATTGATGCGCCGTTTGGCGCTGCGGCTTTGACATGCTGGATTGCCAAACGCGCACTTGCCCCTGTCCGATTTTCAACAATGATGGTCTGCGCATAGGCACCTTGCATGCCCTCCGCGAGTCGACGAGCTGCCACGTCGGTAGCGCCACCAGCCGCTAGCCCCACGAATATGGTGGCCATGTTAGGGCCGGGCTGCGCGGCGGTCACGCCTGGGAGCGCTGCCAAAGCAAGTGCGCTCAAGTGCACCAATGAATCACGGCGCGTGTAGCTATTCATTTTCATTTCTTGTCTCCGTTTAAGAACTGCTCTAGGAAAAACAGACGATCGTTGCCCCACCACATCTCGTCGCCCACGACCATGGTCGGGACGCCGAAGACATGTCGAAGGATGGCTTCGTCGGTGGATTCGCTGTAGGCCTGCAGACCGGCTCCGCTCTGCGTGAACGCGGCAAAATCATCGGGATCCCAACCCATCTCCTGAGCCACGGCGTGCAGGATGTTCGGATCATCCGGAGCCCGCCCGTCGCCCCATACGTGCCGAAAGGCTACGCGGACATAGTCCGACTCGTGCCCCTTGCACCGCGAGTAGTACAGGCCTGCGTTCAATCTGCTGCTGTTGAAGTTGGGCGGGAACTTCAACTCGACACCGTACAACTCAGCCCACCGCGACAAATCCTTCGCCAGGTGGGCCAGCTTCACCGGCATGTCGCGGTTGGCTGGCCCCACGTTGCCAATCGCTTTCTTGGCTCGGCTCAGATCGATGCTGCGGTAGTCGACGTGCCAGCCATGGCTGGCAGACAATCCGGCCAAGCGGTGGCGTGCCAAATAGGCATATGGACTGAGAAAGTCGAAATAGAAGCGAATCTGTGCTGGTTCGCCTGCGGCGGTCTGCTGACTCATGGCGACTACCGTCTTTCTTCACCCTGGTCCGAGTAGCGCGCATGCAATGCGGACCAGGCCTCGCCCGACTTGCGTGCCCCCGCCAGGTATTCCTCGGGAACAACATGGTAGGGCGGGCGGCAGGGGCCGGCCTTGAGCCAGCCTGCCGCATCCATGCGCGCCTTCTCCAGGCCAATGTTGTATTTTGAGAACTCCGCGAAGTCGCCGCGCGGGAATAGTGTGGAGTCAGCCTGTCGCATCGCATTCGAGATGGCCTTGGCGTGAGTCCAGTCACCGCTTCGCTTGGCCTCGTTCACACTGTCGCGCAAGCGTATCGCCGTGGCCGGACCACACATGGCGCCGCTGGACCAGAAAGCGGTCATGCGCTCCGGATCGATCCGTGCCGCTGCGTAATAGTCGTCCTCGTGTGGCAGGAAGCGGATACCGGGAGCCAGTCTCAGGTCAAGATCCAGCATGCCAATACCCAGGTACTTCGCAGTCACCACTTGGGGAATCGCCGAGACCTGGGCCCAGAACGACCGCGGAAAGTCAAACTTGAAAGCCTCAGGGTTGGCGTAGACCGCGATCGCCGCCTCGGGCACCGCCTCCGCAATGTCGCGGTAGAACTGCACGGCAGTGGGCACTTCCATCTTGCACCACATCGGCACGCCGAGCATGGTGCCGCTCGCGCCGATGTCCATGGCCTCCCGTGTCTGGCGGATCACCTCGCGGGTGTGCAACGCCGTGGTACCGCAGAAGAAGGGCACGCGGCCGCCCACCGTCTCGACCACCGTAGCGATGAAGTCGCGCTTCTCCTCCCACGTGAGCGTGGCGCACTCGCCAAAAGTTCCATTGCTGAGAATGCCGTCGACCCCTGCGGCGATCAGCGCCTCTACGATGCGGGCCGTCTCGTCGAGATCGACCGTGTGCTGGACGCGCCAGTCGGATGCATCCGGGGTCGACGGCGTGGGCATGATGACCCACGCGCCATGAATGTCATCAGACGTCAGCCGTGTCTTTGTCTGCTTTGCCATGAAGTTTCCTGATCAGTTGGAATTTAAAAGGGGTACTGCTGCTTGGACGGCTCAATCGTGAGCCACTTCAACTCGGTGAACTCATCGATCACAGCACGGCCGTCGAATCGGCCATAGCCGCTGTCCTTCGTGCCGCCGTAGGGAGCCTGCGCCTCGTTCTGAACGGTGGCGCCGTTGATGTGACAGCAGCCAGTCTCGATGCGCATGGCCACTGCCAATGCACGAGTCACGTCCCGACCAAATACGCCTGACGACAGCCCGTAGGCCGTATCGTTGGCGATGCGCACGGCATCCTCGGTATCGCGCGCCCGGACCACGGTGGTGATCGGGCCGAAGGTCTCCTCGTCGTAGATCTGCATGTCGCGAGCGACATGGTCGACAATCGTGGCGGGCATCACTGCGCCGTTCGCTCGTCCGCCGGCGGCTATCTTGGCGCCCTTGGCCAAGGCGTCATCGATCATGCGGTTGAGCCGATCTCCAGATTCGCTCACGATCATTGGGCCAATGACGCAGGCCGCGCCAGCAGCCGGGTCACCAGTCGGCAGCTCGCGAGCCCGAGCGGCGAACTTGGCCACGAACTCGTCCGCAATCCTTTCGTCTACCACGATGCGCTCGGTGGACATGCAGATCTGCCCCTGGTAGAGAAAGGCGCCAAACACCGCAGCCTTCACGGCCTCGTCGATGTCTGCATCGTCCAGAACAACCAGGGGCGACTTCCCGCCCAGCTCAAGCAGGCAGCGCTTGAGCTGGCGCCCCGCTTTCTCCGCGATGATGCGGCCCACGCGGGTGGACCCCGTGAAGTTGATGCGGCGAACGGCCTTGTGGGAAATCAGCGCATCAATCACGTCGGGGGCATCGATCGGAGCGTTCGTGAGGACATTGAGCACACCGGGGGGGAGTCCTGCTTCCACGAGCGCCTCCGCAATCATCAGGTGCGTTTTCGGGCTGGTCTCCGAAGCGCGGAAAACCACCGAGTTGCCGCAAATGATGGGATAGGCGATGGCGCGTGCTGCAAGAACCACGGGACCGTTCCAGGGCACGATGCTCAGGATCACACCCACCGGTTGGCGCACTGTCATGGAAAGTGCGCCGGGCTTGTCGGTCGGAATGGTCTCTCCCTGGATCTGAGTGGCCAGCGCGGCGGCCTCACGGAAAAGATTGGCTGCCAGCACCACGTTGAACCCGGACCATAGTTCTGAAGCGCCAATCTCCTTGGCCATGACCTCGATGAACTGAGGCGTCTTGGCTTCGAGGATGTCTGCCGCTTTCAGAAAGATGCGTCGACGCTCAGTCGGTCCGCTTTGCGACCAGGACTGAAATGCACGATGGGCGGACTCCGCTGCCGCTACCGCATCCTCGACGCTCGCAGCCGCTGCCCGGGTAACGGTATCACCTGTGGTCGGGTGGATTCGGGTGTATGTGGCGCCGCCGGAAGCGGGCACGTCCCGGTTGTCGATGATGAGCTGAGTCTCCATGAATGTTCTCCTGAGTCGGGTCGATGTGCGAAAAAGCACTCGACAACTCTAGGAGCACATATGCCTCCGGTAAAACAGAGATTCCGGATGCCACGTATCGGTCAGGCCGATGGCTGGATTGCCCGGGCATCATCAGATGTTGCGCGAGAACCCGGTTGTGGCTCCTGCACATGAGGCCTGCCGCACCATCTGTCGCAACCATGTCAGATCAGGGAATTCATCTCGGCTCCGAGCCCAGATCATCACGAGATTCATTGTTGGCAATTCAAAGGGGGGCTTGAAGATATCAATCTCAAAGATCTGCACATAATGGAGCGCAAGTGAACGCGGCACCAATCCGATAATATCGGTGCCTACGACCAATTGGGGAAGAAGCGTGAAATAGGGCACCTGAAACTGGGTACGTTGTCGCAACCCAAGACGGGTCAGCGCCTCTTGCTCAATGGTGTCATGCCCGTCCGTTCGGCAATACATCGCATGCGGCCGATCAAGGTATTCGTTCTGTTTCAACGCCGTGCCGCAACAGGCATGGCCCTTCCATTGGATCGCCACCAAGTCATCCTCCATGAAAATCTCATGCTGGAAATCGGGGTCGTCACGGCTGATGCCGCAGGCTTGCCAATTCGATGGAAGATTGGGGCAGATGATCAGGTCGAGCGAGCCCTGCTGCAGTTCCTTGGCGGATGTGCCCGGCGTGGGCGTGAGTGTGAGCGTGACATTGGGCGCCTGGGCCTGCAAAGTAGCCCCAAGCCTTGACGTGACGAGCGCTGAGACATAGTCGGCTGTGGCAATGCGAAAGCGCGTTTCAGCCGTCAGGGGATCGAATTGCTCAATCTGGAATAGGCGGCCGGCGAGCTCCATGATGCGCTCAACCTCTGGTACAAGCCGCCTCGCTCTTTCAGTAAGGACCATCTCGCGTCCCCGCTGAACCAACAGTTCATCGCCGAATATGTCTCGCAACTGACGCAGCGAGCCACTGACCGTCGATTGCGTGAGATTCAGCCGGCTAGCTGCCCTTGTGACATTGGCGGACCGCAGCAATTCGGTCAAGATGGGAAGCAGGTTCATGTTGACACTGCGTAGCATGCTGACGGGATTCTTCATGACCTGCCGTTTCGTACTATGTACCTGACCGAAGACGCCAACTACAATTGACTAGTGAAATGCCCCTCGATTTAGATTTTGAATGTGATGAGATTCGACATCAAGTCAGACGGCATCAGGCTGCGCCGAAGGAGATGCACGGCGAAACGCGTCCAACTCATTGCAGGCCTTCTCTACTGCGAATATCCGGGGCCAGCGAGAAATGTCCACCATGAAGCGGCGAGCACTCTCAATCTGAGGAACCAGATAGACGTCGGCCAGGGACGGGGCATCACCAAAGCTGAAGCCCCCTCTCTTTGTATCCGAAGCGAGCAACGCTTCATAGGCGTCAAATCCAGCGGTGATCCAGGTGCCGCACCATGCATTGATGGCAGCTTCGTCGGCACCGAAGTTCTTGCGCAGGTACTCCAGGATGCGGCGGTTGTTTACCGGGTGGATGTCGCAACCGACAATGGCTGCGAGCGCGCGCACCTGGGCGCGGTGCTGCGGATCGGACGGCAGCAACGCGGGCGTGGGGTACTTCTCCTCCAGCCATTCGATGATGGCCGGCGACTGGATCAGCACGTGGGCGCCCAACTCGTCGGCCTGCAGCGCAGGCACCAGTTGCTGCGGGTTCACGGCCTTGAACGCCTCGGTCAGATGCGCCTCCTTGCCGAGATGCACCGCAATGTACTCATAGCTCAACCCCTTGAGATTGAGCGCGATGCGAGTGCGGTGCGAGGTGCCGCTACGCCAGAAGTTGTGCAGCTTCATAGCCATGTCGTGCCCCCCGCTCAGGCGGCCTGGCCGATGGTCAGGGCCACCTCGGCCACCCCTTCGACGCGGCCGGTGATCTGGTCGCCGGTCACCACCGGGCCCACACCCTCGGGCGTGCCGGTGTAGATCAGGTCGCCGGGCTGCAGGTGGTAGAACAGAGACAGGTCGGCGATGATTTCCCGGATGTTCCAGATCAGCTTGTCCACGTTGGACGACTGCTTGGGTTCCCCGTTGACTTCGAGCGCGATCACGCCCTTGTCGATCACCACGCCGTCCATGGGCACAATCTCGCTGCAGACCGAGCCGTCCTCGATGTCCTTGCCCAGGTCCCAGGGGCGCCCCTTGTCGCGGGCCACCAACTGCAGGTCGCGGCGCGTCATGTCCAGCCCGGCGGCATAGCCGTAGACGATCTCGTGGGCGTTCTCTGCGCTCACGCGAAAGCCAGGCTTGCCCACAGCCAGCACCAGTTCCATCTCGAAGTGATAGTTCTTGGTTTCCGGCGGATAGGGTACGGTGGCGCCGCTTTGGACCAGGGTCTGTGGCGATTTGGTGAAGTAGAACGGCCGCTCGGCCGACTTGTCCACCGGCCTGCCCATCTCCACCGCGTGCGCGTGGTAGTTGCGGCCGACGCAGAAGATGCGGTTGATGGCGAAGCGCTCGGTCTTGCCGCGGATCGGCAGGGATTGAACGGCGGGAGGGGCAAAGAGGTACTGGGTCATGGAGGGCTCGCGAGGGCGGTGTCTGAGTTCAGGATTGGGAGGGCATGGAGGGCTGGTCGCCGCTGCGCACCTCGTACACGCCAAGCTTGCGGTGCAAAGGCGATTCGTCGGCCACGAAAACGAAGGCCGGCACCGTGTCCGATAGGTTGCTCAGCGTGGTGGCGGCGTAGCCGGGGATGCAGCAGGTGTCGGCAGGCGCGAGATCGAAGCCCTGGGACTCGGTGGTCACGCGGGCGCCGCCTTCGATGACGTGGTAGACCACGGCCGGCGAGCGCGCGGGCAGCGCCAGCGTCTGGCCCGGACGCAGCATCAGGGCGTGGAAACCCAGGATGTTCTCGGCGTCCTCACCTGTCTCGGGATTCACATAGGTCACCTGCACGTGCGCCAAGTCGGGCTGGTTCGCGGCCAGCGACTGCAAGGCAGCCCTGGCGTCGGCCCAGGGGTAGCGCAACAGGGGATAGCGACGGCCGCTGCGGCCGAACACCGGGGTGGGCACCACACCAGCGCGGGCGTAGTTCCGCTGGCCCTCGCCGGGTTTCGTGTCCTGGCGCGCGCCGTTGAGGTGGTAGCTGACCTCCAGGTAGTAGGCCAGCGGCAGATCGAGCACGTCGAGCCAGATCACAGGGTCGGCGCCGTCGTGGCCGTGCTCGTGCCACAGCCCGGTGGGCGTGAGGATCAGGTCGCCCCGCTCCATGGGGCACTTCTCGCCTTCCACCGTGGTCCAGGCGCCCTCGCCCTCCACCACCATGCGCACCGCGTTGGGCGTGTGGCGGTGGCTGGGCGCCCATTCGCCGGGCAGCAGCAGCTGCATGCCCAGGTACATGGCGCTGGAGGCCTGCATCTTCTCCAGCGTGTGGCCGGGGTTGGCCAGCACCAGCACGCGGCGCTCGGCCTTCTCGATGGGCGTCAGCTCGCCGGCCTTGAGCAGCAGCGGCTTGATGTCGGCATAGGTCCAGTGCGTAGGTCTCGTCTGCCGCGTCGGCTGCCGCGGCGGCAGCACACCGCGCAGGCTGGGCCACAGTGGCACCAGGTTGCGCTCGCGCAGCGCCGCCACATAGTCGGCGGGCAGGTCTTCAAGACGTCCAAGTTCGTTTGTCATGCGGTTCTCCTATGGACATGGGCGAAGTCTGACGATCCGGCACCCATGAAGCAGGCCTCAGGCAAGCCCCAGGGGGGCCGGGGTACGTTCAACGATTTCGCGAAAGCGCTGGTGAAAGGCATCGGCTTCGCCAAACCCGCTCAGCGGGTCTGCGTTCTGTGCAAAGGCATGTGCAATTTCGTCCCAGTCGGCATCGGTGAGGTGGCTCTCGGCAAGCGGAATCAGCTCGTGCTCCTCCGCCTTCACATGCCTCCACGTGAATTCGGCATAGGCCGACATGGTCCGCACCAATGCGTCCATGCTTCCCGGTACGTTGGCCTGAACATTTCCCAGCCAACGCCTGATCTCGCCGAGTGCTTGCGGTTCGTGCGCGTGTTGCCGCTGGAGTTCGCCGATCAATGCATCCGCCTCATGCGTTCTCTTGCGCAAGAGCCGAAAGAGCCATTCGTCTTCCTTCGGGTGGTGCAACCGATTCGGGAAGGCATCGATGTAGTAGACCATCGACCACAACAGCGGAAAGTCGGCCCTTATACGCTGGGCATGCACCTCGGCCAATAAATCCTTGAGGTTGTGTATGACCGCCGCCAACGTCCGGTGTTCGGCACGAATGGTATTGAGTGCCTGGGTGCGTGAATCGTTCATGGTTTCAACTCCTTTGGGAGGCGCGCGACGCAGTCGTCACACCCCAAGGTACTCGTGGACGATGCGTGAGTTGGCACGCAGCCCCGCCGAATCGCCCGACCAGACCACGACGCCCTTTTCCATGACGTAGTGCTTGTCGGCCAGTTCCAGCAGGGGTCCCAGGTTCTTGTCAATGACGATGAGCGACAACCCTTCCGCCTTCAGTTCACCCAGCGAGCGCCAGATCTCGGCACGAATGATGGGTGCCAGCCCTTCAGTGGCCTCATCGAGGACGACCAGTCGCGGGTTGGTCATCAGCGCGCGTCCGATGGCCAGCATCTGCTGCTCGCCCCCCGAGAGTTGGGACCCGAGATTCGAGCGGCGTTCCTTCAGCCGGGGAAAGAAGCCATACACCCTGTCCAGCGTCCAGGGCTTGAGTTTCCCGCCGGAGCGCATGCGCGCTGTGGCAATCAGGTTCTCTTCCACCGTCAGGTTGGGGAACACCTGGCGGCCTTCGGGGACGAGACCGAGGCCCAGCTTGGCAAGCTGATGGGAGGCCAGCCGTTCCACGCGGCGACCATCCATTGAGATCTCCCCCGATGAAGGAGGGAGCAGCCCGAACAGGCATTTGATGGTGGTGGAGCGTCCCATGCCATTGCGGCCGAGCAAGGTCACCACCTGCCCTTCCTCGACGGAGAAATCCACACCGAACAGGACTTGGGCGGCACCGTAGCCAGCCTTCAGCCCATGGACTTTGAGCAGTGTATTCATGATTCGCTGATCTCCTCATCTCCGAGGTAGATGGCGCGAACCTCTTCATTGCCTCGAATTTCCTCGGGCGTTCCCGTCACCAGGATGCGCCCATAGACCAGGACACTGATGCGGTCAGCGAGCGCGAACACCGCGTTCATGTCATGCTCCACCAGCAGAATGGTGTATTGCTTCTTGAGCGTCTTGAGCAGTTCAACAACGGCGGCCGACTCCTGGACGCTCATCCCGGCCATAGGCTCATCAAGTAGGAGAAACTTGGGTTCGGCAGCAAGTGCCATGGCCAACTCAAGTTGCCGGCGCTCGCCGTAGCCAAGTTCCGAGGCCAATGCTTGCGTGCGGGGATCAAGTCCAGCAGCCTGTATCCCGCGCTTTGCAGCAGCTAGTGAAACCTCGTCATCCAGCAGACCCTTCCAGAAGTCAAATGCATTTCGACGCGCGCCTCGGGCTGCCAGGGTTGCATTTTCGAGCACGGTGAATTCATCGAACACCGATGTGATCTGGTACGAGCGGACCAGCCCGCGGCGTGCACGGGCATGGATGCCAAGCGGCGTCACGTCCTGGCCAGCAAACTCAATCCGGCCCGAACCGGGTGCAAGTTCCCCGGAGAGTTGGTTGATGAGGGTGGTTTTCCCTGCCCCGTTTGGCCCGATGATGGCGTGCAGTTCGCCCTCCTTGACGTCGATCGAAACTTCGTCGGTGACCAACAGCGCGCCATAGCGCTTGGTGATGGCATGTGTTTTCAGCAGTGAAGTCATCGCGGCGCCCCCCCTGCCGGCGCTTTCCTCAAGGCGCGATCGGCCACGGCCTTTACCCAACCGGCGATGCCACTTTTTCCGAACATTGCCATGACCAGAATCACGATGCCGAAGACAGCCATCCAGTGCTCGGTGTAGGCCTTGATGACCTCTTCAAGACCCAGAAAAGCCAGGGCGCCGATCACCGGCCCGATGACAGTGCCCATTCCCCCCATGACGACCATCACGATGAGTTCACCGGAGATCATCCAAGACATGCTGCTGGGAGAGGCATAGGCATTGAGGTTGGCCAACAGCATCCCTGCGAAGCCACAGGGAATCGCGGACAGGACGTAGGCCGTGAGTTGATAGCGCTGTAAAGGCAAGCCCACGGAGTTGATGCGCCGCGAGTTCTGCCGCCCTCCTCGCAAGACCATGCCAAAGGGCGACTTGCGCAAACGCATGACCCAGTAGGTCAACGCCAGCAGAAGTCCCCAGGCACAGTAGAAGACCGCCTCGGGCGAGTTCAAGGCCACGCCGAAGAAGTTGCTCGCCCGCGCCACGCCCAATCCGTCGTCCCCGCCGTACTGCTTGAGACTGACGATGACGAAATAACCCATCTGAGCAAAGGCCAGGGTGATCATGATGAAGGCAATCCCGGATGTGCGAAGGCTGATGAGCCCGGTGACAGAGGCAATCACGATGCAGACCGCCACGCACACGGCCAGGTGGACCCAGCCGGAGTCGATACCGTAGTGCACGGGCAAGGCGACGCTGTACATCCCGATCCCGATGAACAAGGCGTGCCCCAGGCTGACCATGCCACCGAAGCCCAGTGCGATGTTGAGCGCGCATGCCGCAATGGCATAGATCAGAACGCGGGCACTGAAAGCCACGAGAAAGCTGTCGTCGATGGCTCTCGACAACGCTGGAACGAAGACCAGAGCCGCCAAGAGCAATGCGGGCAGATAGTTCAGATAGCGAAGTGCTGTCTTCATGCATGTCCTTTGTGGGCAGGAAAGAGCCCCTGAGGCTTCCACGCCAGAACGATGGCCATGAGCAGGTAAATCGACATCGATGCCAAGGCCGGCCCCGCCGCGTTCGCAACCTCTCGATCCGCGAACTCACGGATCAGCATGGGCAAGAATGTGCGTCCCAGTGTGTCGACCAAGCCAACAATGATTCCCGCGTACAGCGCTCCATGCACAGATCCAATGCCGCCAATGACAATGACGACCAGCGTGGTGATCAGGACAGGCTCGCCCATGCCACTCTGAACGGACAAAATCGGTCCGGCCATGGCTCCGGCGAGAGCGGCCAGCGCAGCCCCCAAAGCGAAGAGCATGGCGTTAAGCATGCGGATGTTCACCCCCAGCGCGCCCACCATCTGCGGATTCACCGACCCAGCCCGAATGAGCATGCCGACTCGCGTTTTGTGAATCAGCCACTGGCTCCCTGCCGCGACCAGCAGGCCTACAGCGATGATGAGAAAGCGATAAGTGGGATAAGTGAACCCGAACAGGTCAACCGTTCCGGAGAGCGATTCGGGCAGGGAGACGAACATGGGCTGCGGTCCCCAGATCATCCGGACGACTTCGTTGAAGAAGAGCACCAGGCCGAAGGTCGCCAGAACATGATCGAGGTGGTCTCGCCGGTAGAGGCGGGATACCGCGACCCATTCCAGCAGCATGCCAACGATCAAACCAGTCGCCACAGCAGCCAGAACACCGAGAAAGAACGATCCGGTGTGCACGCCCACCACGGCTGCGGCATAGGCTCCAAGCATGTAGAGGGAGCCGTGAGCGAGGTTGACGAAGCTCATGATGCCAAAGACCAGCGTCAACCCGGCGGCCAACAGGAACAGCATGACGCCGTACTGCAGGCCGTTGAGCAATTGTGCTAACAGCAGAGAAGCCGACATGGCTTACCTCGCCTTGCACTGGGACACGTAGGCGTCCTCGTGGTTCTGCAGCGGGGTTCCAAGCTGCTTGATCACCACCTGGGAGCCCTCTTTGGCCACTTGGAAGGCGTAGTAGTTCTGCACAGGCATGTTGTTGGCGTTGAACTTGAACGGGCCCCGAATGGCCTTGAGTTCGCTGCCCGCGGCCTTGACGGCGGCAGCGAAGGCGGCCTTGTCGGAGGTATTGCCCTTCACCTTGCCGACAGCGATGTCCAGCAAGCGCGCGGTGTCATAGCCAACCGCGGCGTAGTGGCTGGGCGTGCGCCCGTACTTCTTCGTGAAGGCAGCAACGAACTCCGCATTGCCTGGTGTTGCAAGGGCAACATCCCACATGGCTCCGCTGATGACCCCTACCGACGCATCGCGCAGCGCAGGCATGGTGGTGCCATCGACCGTGAAGGCAGACAACATGGGAATCCGTTTGGAAAGACCTGCCTGGCTGAACTGCTTGACGAAGTTCACGCCCATGCCGCCGGGGTAGAAAACGAAGACGGCATCCGGGCCAGCAGACTGAAGTTGCGCGATTTCTGCGGAGTAGTCCGGCTGGTTGACTTGGGTGTACACCTCGTCGAGGACTTCGCCCTTGTAGTAGCGCTTGAAACCCGCGATGTAGTCCTTGCCTGCCTGGTAGTTGGGCGCCATCAGGTACACCCGCTTGTAGCCGCTGTCCTGCGCAAACTTGCCCATGGCTTCAGCGGTTCCATCGTTTTGCCAGGCAGTGGAAAACACATTGGGCAGGCATCCCTTGCCAGCCAACGGGGATGGACCTGCGTTGGTCGCGATGGCCACGGTTCCGGACTCGACGATTCGGGGCAGACTGGCCATGAGGACGTTGGAGAAACCCAGGCCGACAATGGCGTCCACCTTGTCCCTATCAATGAACTTGCGGGTGATCTGGTTGCCCAATTCCGGCTTGAGCTGGTCATCCTCGCGCAACACATTCACGTTCTGGCCACCGAGCTTCTTGCCGAGGGATTCAATGCCCAACATAAAGCCGTCGTACTGGTCCTGCCCCACGGCCGCGACCGGTCCCGACAGCGGACCAGAGAATCCAACGGTCACGTCTGCGTAGGCAGACTGGAGGGCCACGACGCATACACCTGCACAAACTGCCTTGAAGGAATAAGTCGATTTCATAGTTGTCTCCTGACAAAGTGGGTGAGGCCATACCGCTGTAGTACAGCAACGGGGGAAAACGCAAACGGAGCCAGGCAATCCCGGCTTGGATCCGGTCAGTCCAGGCGCAGCATCACACGCATGTTCTCGATCCTGACCGGGTACGTCTTGATGTCCTCGGTCAGCGGAGCGCACATCGCCTTGCCGGTGCAGACATCGAATCGGCCCTGGTGCAGGGGGCACTCGATCTCGCGGCCTTCAAGGAATCCATCACTCATGCGCGCTGCACCATGCGTGCAGATGTTGTCTGTGGCATAGACCTCGCCCTCCACCTCGTAGAGCGCGATGTCCTTTCCCGCCACGTTGACACCAATCACATCACCCTCGGGAACAGCGCCACGGGCAGCTGCGTCGATCCATTTCTCGGTCATGCGGCCAACCTC
Organism: Xenophilus azovorans DSM 13620; assembly: GCF_000745855.1. Taxonomy (GTDB): domain Bacteria; phylum Pseudomonadota; class Gammaproteobacteria; order Burkholderiales; family Burkholderiaceae_C; genus Xenophilus; species Xenophilus azovorans. The sequence continues at coordinate 212,481 of NZ_JQKD01000005.1, read as the reverse complement.
AGATCGGATAGATGAGGGAGTTGGCAATCATCTCGCTGTCGTACACGCACAAGCGAGACTGCAACTTCAGGCCCTCGGGCGTCCGCACGATGGCATCGCGATAGAACCCGGTGTTGAACACGGTGGATTCACCGTCCAGCTTGGTCCGGATCACGGTGTAGTTCGCTTCAGCCAGAATGCGTTCGCCGTAGATGTCACGCTCCACGGAGGTGATTCGAGGCGTGCCGACGATATGCCGCTGGTAGTACGGGTCGTGATACATGGTCTCTTTGACGCCGTAGACCCGGTCACGAATCATTGCCTTGCTCTCAAGTGCCAGCAGGCAAAGGGGAAGACCTTGTTCGTGGTTTTCGCGCGGCTGCAGCCGATAGGTGCCTGCGTCGACGAAGAACTCGGGCCACTTCTCCCACTCTGCCGAATCGCAGACCATGGCGTAGTCGCTGTACAGGTTGAGAAGCTCGAAGTAGGTTTTGAAGTCGATCATGGCTATTCCCCCATCACTTGACGCCAGTAGTTGTACATACCGCGAATCAAGGTCTCCGTGACCATGTGATCGGTGTCACCGATTTCGTGACCGCCCATCTCGATGACCGTGCGGTGACCAGGGTTCTGCTCAAAGCCCTCCTGCGACCACTCGATGACTTCGCCATCGTCGGCAGAGACAAAACCAGCAGGTCCGAATAGATTGGCTTGGATCAGACGACGCTCATGCATCTCAGGCGTATCGTCCTCAAACCCGAAGTGAGTCCAGACGAAGTCGAATGAGCCGTGACCAGACGGCTGGATATGGCGGGTCGACACGCTGTTGACCTGCTGCTGGATGATCACACTCGGGAAGATCGTGGTCATCACAGCGGTGGGCCCGCCCCACCAGGGTTCGGGCACGATGTCCAGCAGGCGCGGGTCGTTGACCTTCATCGACTCCTTGAAGCTGTCGACGCCCGTGACCACCTCCTCGTTCTTGCCGCCCTGGCCACGCGTGGAAATCATGGCTGCATGGCGAAACTTCTCGTCCATCTTCAGCTCGGATTTGTTGTCGGCGCGCCAGAGCCCGAAGGTGGAGAACCAGGTGTGCAGGAGACCAGGGTGATATGGATCCTTGATGTTCTCCTGCATCAGCTTCCAGTTGCCTGGAATGCGCTGGCGGCGGTAGCCCAGAACCTTGAGCTTGCGGCCGTTGAACACCCGGTCGAAGTACTGGAGGATGGTCGGGCCGAGAAACTCTTCGAATGGTTCGACGTCATGGTCGAACGAAGCAAAGACGACACCACCGCGCGTGGCCACCTTCAACTTGGTCAGACCGTGCTCTTCCAGCTTGAAGTCCTTGGGCATACCGCCGTTGATCTTTCCATCCTGCTTCACGCCACGGCGGAAGGGAACCCCCTGCAGATCGCCCTTGAGGCTGTAGTTCCATTGGTGATAGGGACAGAAGAAGTCCTTTGCATGGCCATTGCGTTCGCGGCAGAAACGCATGCCGCGGTGGGCGCAGACGTTTTCGACGACGTTCACTCCACCGTCGGTATCCCGCACCATGATGACTGAGCGCTCGCCGATCACGGTGCGCCTGAAGTCGCCCGGATTGGGAATCTCAGCCTCAAGACCGACGTAGCACCAGTGGCCGGAATAGAACAATCGGTCAAGCTCGCGCTTGTAGAGATCCTCGCGGGTGTACGCCCAGAAAGGAACACGACTGGTCCCATCGCCTGGCCAAGTAGGGTTTGGGGGAAACACTGTCTTGCCTTCACTCATCGTGGGTCTCCTTTAATGAAGTGTGTGGGGAATGGCGGTGCGGTCAGACACCACTGGGATAAAACGCGTCTGCATGGACATGCTCAGGAGCAATGCCCTGCTTTGCGACGAGCAGGCTGAGTGCCTCGACCATCGCCGGCGCACCGCACAGATAGGCTCGCCATCCTTCCAACGACTGAAGGTCGTTTTGGATGGCATCGGTGACCAGTCCACTGCGCAGGCCGTTGCCCGCCGGACCGGTAGCCACGACGATGTGCACCTGGAGGTTGGAGTTCTGGTCTGCAAGCACCCTGAGGCGGTCTGCGTCGTAGAGGTCTTCCTGGCTGCGGACCCCAAAGTAGAGGTGAATCGGGTTCTTCATACCCTCCGCGAGCGCGCCGCGAACGATCGATAGAACAGGAGCCAGTCCGGTCCCTCCGCCCACGCAGAGCATCGGGCCGGCGTGCTTTCGCCTCAGATACGCAGTTCCCAAAGGACCGCTGATTCGGAGGTTGGCTCCTGTCTTCAGTTCCCTGAAGATGTAGTCCGTCACCCGTCCGCCATGCACCTGACGGACTTGGAACTCCATTTCTTCGTCGCCCGGGAGGCCTGCCATCGAGTACGGCCGAATGTGGTCCGGCGTGAACTGCACGGTCGCGTACTGGCCGGGACTGAACTCAAGAGGCTTGGAAAGCCTGACCTTGATTCGACGAATGTCGTGGGTGGCTTTCTCAATCGATGTGACGGTCCCTTTGATGATCTTCGCGGGGTGGGTCACCACCTCGTCAACATCCGGAACTTCAATCGTGCAGTCGCCGGTCAAAGTCGCCTGGCATGCCAGCACGTCTCCGGCCTTGGCCGAGTGAGGCCTGCCAGTCTCTGGTCCGCCATCGAGGACGCTGCCCTCGGTCACTTTGCAGCGGCATGTTCCACATCGGCCAGACATGCAACTGTACGAGATGGGGACGTCGTTCGAGCGCAGCACATCCAGCAGGTTCTTACCGATCTCTGTCTGCAGATGTAGCTTGAGTGGCTCTATAACCAATTCCATGTGGGGCGCTCACTTTGTCTCCGAGTGGCGCGATTCTGGGGACGAACGCTGTATTAGTCGATGCAGTAAGTCTGATAGTTACAATCACCACTATGAATAATGGGGTGTGACATGAAGCTTCGCGACCTGGACCTGAATCTGCTGGTGGTGTTCAACCAGATGCTGTTGGACCGCAGTGCATCGGTGGCCGCTGAAAAGCTGGACATGTCGCAGCCAGCCGTCAGCAACGCTCTACGACGCATGCGTGAGCTTCTCAACGATGAGCTGTTTATCCGGACATCCAAAGGCATGGAGCCAACGCCTTATGCGCTTCATCTGGCCGAACCCGTTGTCTACGCGCTTAATGCGTTACAGACCGCGTTTTCCAGCAGCGAACGCTTCGACCCGAAGACCAGTGCACGGACCTTCAATCTTGCGATGACCGACGTTGGCGAGATGTACTTCATGCCTCCGTTGATGGATGAGCTCTCCCGGATTGCCCCAAAAATACAGATTCATACGCATCGCACCAACTCTGGAAACATCAAAGAGGACATGGAGTCAGGGTCGATTGACCTTGCGCTGGGATCGATGCCCCATCTGCAGACCGGATTTTTTCAGAAGCGCTTGTTTCGGCAGCGTTATGTGTGCATGTTCAGGCGAGGGCATCCTATCGCCAAGTCCCCGATGACACTTGCGCAGTTCAGCAAGCTTGAGCATGTGGGCGTTACTGCTCGGAATACCGGACACGGTGAGATCGACAGTTTGCTTGCCCGTGCAGGCGTGACGCGCCGCATCCGCCTGGTGGTGCCCCACTTCATTGCTGTTGGCCACATCCTGCAGAGCACAGACTTGATTGCCACTTTGCCGGAGCGATATGCCGACCGTAGCAAGGAGCCCTTTGACCTGATCGTATCCCCGCATCCCGTCAAACTGCCGGAGATTTCCATCAACATGTTCTGGCACGCCAAGTACAACCGGGACCCTGACAACATGTGGCTGAGGCAGTTGGTCAGCGAATTGTTTTCTGACAACTGAAGCGACGAAGACAAGTTTCGCGCCATAGCGGCGGGAAGTTAGCTGATCTCGGCATCGGCGCACGCGCAGTCCGGCAAAGCGAGCACTGCTGCGCAGATAGGTGGGGGATCGGCGTCAGCGGCGTGAAGTCGCACGAGGATTCGCCAGTGGCACAACCAGGGGGCTGTCCAACTGGCTAAGCCGGTGCCGCGACAGCTTGGTTCGCGCGAGGCCCATCACTCGCCGGACAGCGTTCACACCGTTTCAGTGGATTGGCATGCGAATCAGGATCTTCCCGATCTGTCGCCCCGACTCCATCAGTCGGTGCGCGTCCGCCACCTCGGAGAGTTCGAAGACACCATCGGTGACAGGGCAAATGGCACCTGCTTCAATTTTTGGCCAGATGTATTCGGCCAGTTCAAGCGCAATCGACTGCTTGAATGCGGAAGAACTCGCGCGAAGGGTCGAACCAGTTAGCGTAACGCGCTTCTGCATGACGGCCATGACATCGAACTGCACATGGCGTCCACCTAGAAACGAGATGAACACCACCCGACCATCTGTTGCCACCGCGGAGATATCGCGCGCCACGTAGTCACCGGCGACCATGTCCAGGATGACATCGACACCTCTGCCATGTGTCGCCGCATCCACGGCCTGCACGAAGTCTTCTCGGTGGTAGTCGATCGCTAGCGTTGCGCCCAGTTCGATGCAGGCGGCACAGCGCTCGGGTCCCCCGGCCGTGACCATGACGCGGTGGCCCAGTGCAGCAGCCATCTGGATCGCCATGGTGCCAATGCCGCTTGCGCCGCCGTGCACCAGCAACGACTCGCCGTCCTTCAGTCGACCCTGTCTCCAGACCGTGCTCCAAACAGTGAAGCACGCTTCCGGGAGTCCGGCGGCATCCAGCAGCGACACGCCCGTGGGCACCGGCAGGCATTGACTCGCTGCCACTGTGCAGTAGGTCGCATAGCCTCCGCCAGTGAGTAGTGCGCAGACCTTGTCACCAACTCTGAAGGCCGTCACCCCTTCACCAAGTTGCGCGATGGTTCCCGACACTTCAAGTCCTGGCACATCGCTGGCACCAGGAGGTGGCGGATAGTGCCCCGTCCGCTGCGCCACGTCGCCGCGGTTGACGCCTGCCGCAGCGACTCGGATCAGCACCTCCCCTGCCCCGGGCACCGGGCATGGTCTTTCCACGACGCGCAGCACTTCAGGAGGGCCTGAATGCGCGATCTCGACGCACTGCATCGTCGTGACCACTTCCGCAGTCAAGTGACCATCCATGCTCAGTCCAACCTGACGTTCGTGGCGGATGCCACCGCCGCCCATTCGGCGCGATCCCTACGGATACGGTCCGCAAACTCTTGGGACGTGCCGACCAGCGGAGTAAGGCCTTGGGTCTCGAGGTATTGCTTCTGAAAGGCTGGATCCAGCAAGATCCGGTTGACCGCCTTGTTCATTTGCTCGACGGCGGCCGCAGGGATACCGCTGGGAGCAAACATGCCAATCCAAAGCCTTGGGCTCATCCCCAAACCCTGTTCCTTCACGCTGTGGACGTTCGGGAAGTACGGCGACCGGCTCTCTCCGATAACGGCAATGGCCTTGAGTTTCCCCTTCTGAATCCACTGGTTGACGAGCCCATAGGACAGCATTGTGGACTGGATGTCTCCCGACATCAGTCCGGACACCACTGCAGCGCCTCCTTGGGCGTAGGGGACGTGATTGATCCGCGTGTTCAGCGCGCGGTTGGCCTGTCCAAGATACAAGTGAGCAGAGCTCCCGATGCCGAATGTTCCCCAGTTGAGCTTTCCGGGATTGGCCGCATCGAACTGAGCAAGCTCCTTGAGATTCGATACCGGAACGTCTGCGGTAACCACGATCGCGGATTCGATGCCGACCAGGCTCGCAACAGCGACGAAGTCGCGATCAGAATCATACGGAAGCTTGCTATAGACGGACGGATTGATCGTGACCGTATCGTTCAGGAATATGCAGAACGTCTGTCCGTCAGGGGCGGCCGCCTTGCAGGCGCTGGCGCCAATGATCGTGTTCGCCCCCGGCTTGTTTTCGACGATGACCGACTGCCCAAGAGCGCGGCTGAGGCCCTCGCCGACTGCACGCGCCGCAGCGTCTGTCGGTCCTCCAGCTGCAAATGGGACGATGAGCCTGATCGGCTTGCTCAGTGAGTTGGCGACCTGGGCCGTCGCAGGCTGGACGCACATTGCAATGCCAAGCATGGCAATTTGAAGGGTCTGAAATATTCTCATGATGTCTCCTTGGTTAGTCTGGAACCGTTGCGCGGTTGCGAATGATTGAGGCATGCGTTGAAGGCATTTCCAGCCATGGCATCTTCATCGAGTCATGAGTGCTCCTGTGAAAGTGATCGAGACGTGTGGACGGTCTTACCGTCAGGAGGATTCGGTCGGGCAACTGTTCCAGAGGCGACACAGTTCCGTGGCCGTAAGGCCTGGCGACTCCAGCGGCGCAAGGTGCCCGCACCGGGCGACGGCAACGTGACGCACGCCGCGCAGCCGACGCTCGATCTCGGGAGCGAGATCGCTGCCTCCAATGCTGTCATCGTCGCCGGTCAGCACCAGCATCGGTCCCTCCCATCCGCTTTGCAGGATCTTCAGCAGGTCGGTGGCAAACAGCACCCGAGTGGCATCGCGCATACCCTGCTCTGTGATTCCTGCAGCTAGTTCCCTGGCCGCTTCCAGCAGTTCCGGTGAGGCGTGCGGACTGACAAGACTCGGAGCGGAACGCCGCGCCACCCCCGCAGGGCCCAGCTCACCCAGCATGCTCAGCCTGGAGGCAAGCAACGCGTTGCGCTGTTCCGGCGGAAGGCTGGCATACCCCGGGGTGGGGTTCAACAATGCCAGTGACCTCACGCGTTGAGGGAAGTCGCTCGCGAGGCTCGCGGCGAGCAAGGTCCCCCACGAGTGGCCGACGACATGGACTCGCTCCTCTCCGAGGCCGTCCAGCACGGTGGCCAGCGAATCTACATACTGATGCAGTTCAGCAGCGCTGTTCAAGGGCGAACTTGCGCCATACCCTGGTGCGTTCCAAGCCACGCGGCGGCCTGGCAGCCCTTTGATCAACTCGTCCCAGCCGGACGCCGTCGCTCCGATTCCATGAAGGAACAGGGACGTCTCCCCCGTCCCGCCTCGGCACAGAACCTCGATGGTTCCATGTGCGCCCTGAATGATCTGCCGACGCATGATTGACATCCCCTGCCCGGTTCAACCTCAGGCAGCAAGCGCCACCGGCTCGAACGCCGGCATGATGTCGCGCGCCATCAGTTCCACGGTGCGCATGGATTGCTCGCGCTTCAGGTTGCCGAATGCCAGGCGGCAAAGGAGATAGTTCACGCCGGCTTCGCCGGCCTGCTCTTGCAGCATCGCACGGACCGTGCTCGTCGAGCCGACGCAGCACAGTCCCATCGTGACTGCGTCCTCGAATTTTTCGGGAAAGCTCAGGGGAACCTGCAGTTTGTTCAACTTCCACAGATACGTCAGGTTGCCGTGCCACTGTTCGTAGGCAGGAGCCGCGATCGCGATCGCTTCGGCATCTGTATCCGCGACCACGACATGCCGGCTCATGCCCATCAAGGGCAGGCTCGAGGACGGATTGCCTGCCGTGGCCCATTCACTGCGGAAGCGGCTGGTGATCTCGGCCACGGTGCCGATGGCCCCGTTGCACATGATGTTGAAATTGTTCTGTGCAGCCCAGACCGTCGTCTCCGGTCGAGCCACGCCGTACCACATCGGAGGCAGAGGCTTCTGTACCGGCGCAAGTTCCATTGGAACGTCGCGGAAGGTGAAGTGCTTGCCTTCGTAGTTGACGCGCGGGGACGTGAGGCCTTGAAGGATGATTTCGCTCGCCTCGATATAGACCTCCTGCGCCTTGTCCCCGTGGACACCGTAGAAGCCCATCTCGATGGGAGAAATGCCGCGTCCGATGCCGACGTCCAGGCGACCTCGCGTGAGCATGTCCAGCATGCAGATTTCCTCGATCAGGCGCAGGGGGTGATACAGGCTGAGCGTGAAGACCATCGCCCCGAGACGGATCTTCTTCGTGCGCTGCGATGCGGCGGCCAGGAAGACACTGGGCGAAGGGCTTTGCCCGAGCGGCGTCGAGTGGTGCTCCGCCAGGTGATAGCCGCGGAACCCGGCTCGGTCGTAGGCCTCGATGAGGGAAAGCCGGTCTTCGTATTGCGCCATCAGGTCGTTGCCGGCGCGGTCCATGTGATCAAAAACTCCAAACTGCATTGCTTTTCTCCTGTCGAAAATGAGTGGGGAAGGAGTGGCCCGTCCTGCCTTGCCGGCGCGACGGACCGCCCGCGAATGGGCTCAGGTACCCGCTACAGGCCCCGGCGGGCCATGGCAGCGGAGATGCGACCCGCCTGCTCCCGGAGCCGCTGAACGAGCGTTCCGTCAGATCTGCAGTCGATGTCGTCCGAGTACCCCATCGCAGTCAGCGCCATCACCATGCGGCCCTGGCCATCGAAAATCGGCGCACTCAAAGCGTCAATGCCTCGGAGTTGCGCCGCCGAAGAGCGCAGATCGGTCGCCGTCGCGACGCCGGTCCTGCGCACCTGTTCCAGGACCGCCTCGACCTCTTCCTTTGTTCGGGGCGTGTGGTATTGCTGTCCTCGATGCGCCGTTGCGAGTTCCTGGTCGATGTAGGGGGCGACGACCGGACGCGGCAAATGAGCCGCGAACGCGACGCCGCCCGCAGAACTGAGCACCGGCAGCACCAGCCCCGTGCGCAATGGAACGTCCAAGGGATTCTTTGGTGCCGTCCAACGCACGATGGTGGGACCGTGGTTACCCCAGACGACAAGGCACGCCGTGAGTTCATGCTCCGCGCTGAACTCCTCCAGCAGCGGCTGCGCCAATCCGACCGCTTCGATGGAGGGGGCGAATGGAAGTCCCAGATCTCCAGTGAGGGAGCCCAGGTCGTGGGGCTGCACCACCATGTATTTCCCCTGCCCGAAGGCGAGCGGTGCGGATCCACTGACAACCAGCCGCTCGACCCTGCCGATAAAGATGATGTGGTCTCCACCCGGATACATCGCCTCCTTGCGGCATTCCAGGTAGGCGGCACAACCATCGATCAATGGCACGCCTCCCAGCCCGCTTGTGATGGGCAGCCCCTCGAAGCGCGTTCCGGCAGGGCTGCCAAACCTGTGCGATATCTCAACCTGGTTGGACGCGAGGATGTTGATCGCAAAGCGATCCGCATCGCGAAACGCCGGATGGCTGGCCGCCTGTACACGCTGGCTCCACAGAATCAGCGGAGGGTCCAAGGACACCGAGCTGAAGGAGTTCGCCGTCAGGCCGACCAAACTGCCGTCTACAGCACATGTGGTGACCACGGTCACGCCAGTCACGAACTGGCCAAGGCATCTTCTGAGCTCGCGCGCATCCACGGGATCGGCGAGCTTCAGGTTCTCTGCGGTGTTCATTGTTGTCTCCATCCTTCGCGTTGTCACGGGGTGCACGCGATGGGAGAACTATAGGTGCGAGACACTCTATAATTTCAACATGAACTAGTATTTTGATAATATTGAATTAACGAAAGGAGACTTGCATGAGCACGATACGTTTTCGCACCGCATTTCACATAGGGGAGGACTTGGATTCGCTGATCAGCTTCTACACGGAAGCCATGGGACTCAAGCTGAAATTTCGCGACGGCAGTCGCTGGGCTGAATTTCAGTTGGGGGACGGCCGGTTTGCGCTTGGTTCACCGGAAGAGGCCCCTGCGGGTATGCGCTCCGGGGCAGTGAGCGTCTTCCAAGTGACGGAACTCGACGTCCTGCTAGAAAAGGTTGCTCACGCTGGAGGCACGGTTCTCGATGTGCGCGACATGGGCACGCATGGACGCGTCGCGACGCTCCTGGACCCCGCCGGGACGGTCTTCCAAGCGTTGGAGCTCGCGGCGAAGTGAGGAACAGGCAGACAAAGGCAGGCGCTGCGCGTCACCTGCAGTCCCACCGGCCAGGTGGAGCTCCCAGCTGCCGGGAGACCTTTCTCGCGGTCGCAACCAGTTCGGCGATCTGCTTGCTCTTCGCGGAAGCGTCAATGGCACCCGTTGGGCCTGTGATGGTGAGTGCGTAGATGACTTGGTCCTCCGACGACCATACGGGCGCCGACACCGATTTGTAGCCAGGCAGTTCACTTAACTCCGTCACCGCGTACCCGGCTGCGCGCACGGATGATGCGATGCGCGAGTGCAACTCTCGCGCCTTCCGCGCGGACAAACCCTCCACGGCGGCTTCCTCGATGAATGCGGGCAAGGTCGCTGCGGCCTCAAGGTAGCCCACGAATACATTTCCGCCACCCGTGTGGAGGATCGAAACCGGGCCGTTGCGCAGGTCGAACGGGCCGCGGCGCTTGCCCTCCTTGAAGTACACAATGGACGTCCCCCCATGGGTCCACGTAAGGATTGCGACGCCGAGTTCGGTGCGCTCGGAGAGAACCACCGCCTCCGCCCGGACGACCTCAAACGAGTTGGTATGTCGAAGGGCTGAAAGCCCAAGCGACGCCGTACTGGGGCCAAGCTGATACTGTCCCCGGCCGACTGCTTCCACCATGCCGATTCTCATGAAGCTGGCCAGGTAGTTGTGAACTGCGCTTGAGGTCATCTCCGTACGTTCGGCAATGGCCTTTAGCGACGCCGGCTGCCCGGCCTGCAGGGCCACCAGTATTCGGTAGCCGATCTCGATAGATTGAATCCCGCGGCTTTTGTTGCTGACACTCATAGTCTGAGCAGTGTACGGCTCGTTCGCTGGTGGGGAGGACGGTTGCTGGTTTGATCAGACCGTTGACGTCCCGCCCCGGTCGACCAAGCAGGTCACCAACGGAGTTGGATGTCCCGTGCCGTTGGGGGGCACTGACGCACCAAAGATGGGATCAGCACAATGCCCCCCGACTGCGTGTGGCGCCAGCAGGTTGTTGCTGGAAAGTCCGCGTTTGCGTGAGACCAAGCCAGAAGGGCGCTCATCTACGGAGCGGTCTCCAAGTCGCTCGATCCGGCGTGGACTCATGCCAAGCCAAGCAGGAGCGCCGCGCGAGCACGGAATCAAACGCAATCGTGGGCGCGCTGAAACGCCTCGGCGTTACACGCGACGGCGATCTATCGACCTAGGCTTTTCGCCGAGACATCCGCAATCCCCCAGTTCTCCTTCGGTACGTCGTGCAGCCACACCCGCACGTTCTCCTTCGGCGCGTTAACGGCCTCGACGATCGCCTGGGTGACCTTCTCGATCAGCGCGCGCTTCTGCTCCTCGGTGCGGCCCTCGATCAGGTAGATCTGTGCAAACGGCATGGTGATGTGCTCCTATCGATCAGATGAAACGCAGTCCGACGCTGCCCATACCCTGTACCTTCAGCGTAACCGCGTCCCCTGCCTTCACGGCCACCGCCTCGGTGATGCCGCCCGACAGAATCAGCGTGCCGGCCGGAATCTCCTCGCCGCGCACGCCCAGGTGGTTGGCCAGCATCGCGATGGCTGCAGCCGGATGGCCCAGCACAGCCGCGCCTGCGCCAAAAGCCACCGGCTCGCCGTTCTTCTCGAGCACGATGCCTGTCGTGCGCAAGTCGACCTCGCTGACCGGCACAGCGCGGCCGCCAACCACGAAGCGCGAGGCCGAGGTGTTGTCGGCCACCACGCTCTTGAGGTCGAACTTGAAATCGCGATAGCGGCTATCGATCACCTCGATGCCTGGCAGCACGAAGTCGGTGGCCGCCAGGACTGCGCCGATGTGGCAGCCCGGCCCCTTGAGCGCACGTTTCGTGACGAATGCGATCTCGGGCTCCACCTTCGGATGGATCAGTTCGCTCACCTTGCACTCGCCTCCCTCGGGCACCGCGTAATTGTCGGCCATGAAGCCGAACACGGGCGTGGTCACACCCATCTGCTTCATCTTGGCATGCGAGGTCAAGCCCGCCTTCAGGCCGATGATGCGCTGCCCGCGCGCGAGTTTGCGGCGACGGATCTCGTTCTGGATGGCATAGGCGTCGTCCCAGTCCATCTGCGGATATTCGTCGGTGATCTTGGGCGTGTCGCGTGCCTCCAACTCGCAGGTTTCAAGAAGCTCGGCGAGTGCGGCGATGATCTTTGCGTCGAGCTTCATGCCGTCACCTCCTGCGCCGCATTCATAGCCGTCGAGGCCTGCGCGGGCTGCGCATTCTGCTCGGCCTCTTTCTCGCGCGCCAGTGTGATCGCCGTGTCCTCGATCATGTCCTCCTGCCCGCCGACCATGCCGCGCCGCCCCAGTTCGACCAGGATCTCGCGCGCCGGCACGCCGTACTTCTTCTCGGCCCGCTTGGCGAACAGCAGGAAGCTCGAATACACACCCGCGTAGCCGAGGGTGAGCGAGTCGCGGTCGATGCGGATCATGTGATCCATGATCGGCACGACGCGATCCTCGGCCACGTCCTGGATGCCGAACACGTCCACGCCGGTTTCGATGCCCATGCGGTCGCATACCGCGACGAGCACCTCCATCGGCGTGTTGCCGGCGCCAGCGCCCAACCCTGCGGCAGCCGCGTCGATGCGGTTTGCACCCGCCTCCACCGCCGCGATTGAGTTCGCGACACCCATCGCAAGGTTGTGGTGGCCGTGGAAGCCCAACTCGATCTCGGGCCTCAGCGCCGCACGCACGGCGCGCAGCCGCGCCTTCACGTCGTCTGGCAACATGTAGCCCGCCGAGTCGGTCACGTAGATGCAGTTGGCGCCGTATCCTTCCATCAGCAGGGCTTGGCTTACCAGCATCTCAGGCGAGGCCATGTGGGCCATCATCAGGAAGCCCACCGTGTCCATGCCAAGCCTGCGCGCCATCGCGATGTGCTGCTCCGATACGTCGGCCTCGGTGCAATGCGTAGCCACGCGCACCGTGTGCACGCCCAGGCCGTGGGCCATGCGCAGGTGATCGACGGTGCCGATGCCGGGGATCAGCAGCGCCGAGACCTTGGCCTTCTTCATCAGCGGGATCACCGCACCCAGGTACTCCTCGTCGGAATGAGCCGGAAAGCCGTAGTTCACCGAACTGCCGCCCAGGCCATCCCCGTGCGTGACCTCGATCAGCGGCACGCCCGCCTCGTCGAGCCCGGTGGCGATGTGCTTCATTTGCTCCAGCGTCATCCGATGGCGCTTGGGGTGCATGCCGTCGCGCAGCGTCATATCGTGCACTGTGACGCGGCGGCCTTGTAGGTTCGTGGTGGTTGTGGTCACGGGATGGTGCTCCTAGGCCTCGGCGTGTTCGGGTTGCGGGGCGCCGGCCAGCATCGACTCGGCGAACATCTCCGCCGTGCGCGCCGCGGCGGCAGTCATGATGTCGAGGTTGCCGGCGTACTTGGGCAGGTAGTCGCCCAGGCCTTCGACCTCGAGGTAGATCGACACACGCCGACCATCGAACACCGGCCCGTTCACCAGCCTGTAGCCCGGCACGTACCTGCGGACCTCGGCCACCATCTCGATCACCGAGGCCGTGATGCGCGCCTCGTCGGGCACTTCCTCGGTCAGGCAGTGCACCGTATCGCGCATGATCAACGGCGGCTCGGCCGGGTTGATGATGATGATGGCCTTGCCCCTCCTGGCGCCGCCTACCTTCTCCACCGCACCGGCCGTGGTGCGGGTGAACTCGTCGATGTTCCTGCGCGTTCCCGGGCCGACGGAGCGGCTCGACACCGTTGCGACGATCTCGCCGTAGGTCACGGGCTGCACGCGCGACACCGCCGCCACCATCGGGATGGTGGCCTGCCCGCCGCAGGTGACCATGTTGACGTTCGCGGGCCGCTCGCCCGGCTGCGCCAGCAGCGTCTTCAGGTTGACCGGCGGCACGCAGAACGGGCCGATGGCTGCCGGCGTGAGGTCGATCATCAGCACGCCGAGCGCGTTGAGCTTGGTGCTGTTCTCGGCATGCACGTAGGCGCTGGTCGCATCGAAGGCGATCTGCACGCCGTCGGCCTCCACATGCGGCAGCAGGCCGTCCACGCCCTCGGCCGTGGTCTTCAAGCCCATCTCGCGGGCGCGCTTCAGGCCGTCAGACGCCGGGTCGATGCCCACCATCCAAACCGGCTCGAGCAACGGGCTGCGCTGCAGCTTCGCCAGCAAGTCGGTACCGATATTGCCCGGCCCGATCAGTGCACATCGGATCTTCTTCGTCATGGGGTCGTTCTCCTTCAATGGAAGCGCACCGAGCAGCCGCCGAGGCCACCAATGGACACGCGGAAGCTGTCGCCGGCCTTGGCCGGGAACATGGCGGCGAGCGCGCCCGACAGGATCACCTCGCCCGCCTTCAGCCCGATGCCAAGCGCGCCGAGCGTATTCGCCAGCCAGGCAACCGCGTTGACCGGTGAGCCGAGCGCTGCCGCACCGGCGCCGGTGGCGATGACTTCCCCGTTCTTCTCGAGCACCATGCCGCAGGTGGAAAGATCGATGCGGCGCGGGTCGACCGCGCTGTCGCCCAGCACGAAGACACCACACGAGGCATTGTCGGCGACGGTGTCGGCGATCTTGATCTTCCAGTCGCGAATGCGCGAGTCGACGATCTCGAAGCAGGGCATCACGCACTCGGTGGCCGCCAACACATCGGCATTGCCGATACCCGGCCCCATCAGATCGCGCTTGAGGATGAAGGCGATCTCGCCCTCGGCCTTGGGCTGGATCAGCGTGCCGCTGTCGATGGACTCGCCCTCGCCGGCGATCATGCGGTCGAGCAGGTAGCCGAAGTCAGGTTGGAAGACGCCGAGCATGTTCATCACCGCGCGCGACGTCACACCGATCTTCTTGCCGACGATGCGCTCCCCGGCATCAAGGCGGCGGGCGATCATGCGCTGCTGCACGCCGTAGGCATCGGCGATGGTGATGCCCTCGTGGCGGCTGGTGAGCGGGTCGACGGCGCTGCGCGCGCGCAGCGCGTCGTAGAGCTCGTCGCCGAGCTTCTGGATAAGCGTAGGGTCCATAGTTAGTCTTTGCGGTGGATCAGTGAATGAAATCGATCGGCCTGAGCCTTCACAGCTTGATGCACACGTTGCGCAGCTCGGTGTAGAACTCCAGCGAGTGCACGCCACCCTCGCGGCCGATACCCGAAGTCTTGGCGCCGCCGAACGCGGTGCGCAGGTCGCGCAGGAACCAGCTGTTGACCCAGCAGATGCCCACCTCGACCCGCTTGGCCACGCGGTGCGCCGTGCCCAGGTTCTCGGTCCACACGGTAGTGGCCAGGCCGTAGTCGGTGGCGTTGGCCAGCACGATCGCTTCTTCCTCGGTGTCGAAGGGCGCGATGTGGCAGCACGGGCCGAAGATCTCCTCGCGGATCACCGCCGCCGTCTCTGGCAGGCCGGTCCAGATGGTGGGCTGCACCCAATGGCCTTCAGCCAGCGCGCCCTTCATGGACGGCACGCCGCCGCCGGTAACGACGGTGGCGCCCTCGTCCTTCGCCTTCTGGTAGTAGGACAGCACTTTCTGCTGGTGCTCGCGCGAGATCAGCGGGCCGATGCCGACACCGGGCTCCTGCGGCGGCCCCGGCTTCAGCGCCTCGGCCCTGACCTTCAGCGCCGCGACGAACCTGTCGAAGATCGGCCGCTGCACGTAGACGCGCTCGGTGCCCAGGCACACCTGCCCGCAGTTCTCGAACGCCGAGCGCGTGATGCCGGCCACCGCCTTGTCGAAATCCGCGTCGGCGAACACGATGCCAGCGTTCTTTCCACCGAGCTCGAAGGACACCGGCCGCACGCCCTTGGCGGCGGCCGCCATGATGGCCTCGCCGGTGCGCGTCTCGCCCGTGAAGGTGATGCCGTTCACGCCGGGGTGCCTGGTCAGGAACTCGCCGGCCGAGTCGGGGCCGAAGCCGTGCACCACGTTGTAAACACCGGGCGGAATGCCCACCGCGTTCATCACTTCGCCAAGCAACGTGGCGGTGGCCGGGGTTTCCTCCGACGGTTTCACGACCACGGTGTTGCCACAGGCCAGCGCGGGGCCGACCTTCCAGGTCATCAGCAGCAGCGGCAGGTTCCAGGGGCATACGACGCCGATCACACCCAGCGGCGAGCGCACCGCATAGTTGATGGCCTGTCCGCCGTCGGGCGTGGCCATCTCGAAGCTCTCGGCGGGCACGTTCTTCACGATGTCGGCAAACACCTTGAAGTTTGCAGCGCCGCGCGGGATGTCGACGTGCGAGGCAAGCGCGTGCGGCTTGCCGGTGTCGGCCATCTCCGCCGCCAGAAAATCGTCGAAGCGCCGGTTGATCTCGTCGGCCACCGCATGCAGCAGCTCGACGCGCTTCGCCACACTCATGCGACCCCATTCGCCGGTGAGGGCGGCGCGCGCCGCCTTCACTGCCGCATCCACCTCGGCTGCGCCTGCCTCGTGTACCAGACCGATCAGCCCGTTGTCGACCGGCGCCCGGTTCTCGAAAGTCTTCCCCGTGGCGACGAATTCGCCACCGATGAAGTTCATGAATTGCTTCATCGTCCGCTCCTCAGGTCAGAACACTCAGGAAGTTTTCGTTGAGTTTGCGGTCGTGATAGAAGATCGCGCGTCCGAGTTCGTCGTCGGTCCACACCAGCGGCGGCTTGTCCGGGTAGTAGATGTAGCCGCCCGAGAACACCTCGTTGCGGTTGCCGCTCGGATCGAAGAAATAGATGGTCTCGCCGCGCGTGATGCCGTGGCGCGTAGGGCCGATGTCGAGCGATACGCGCCTCTTGGTGATGATGTCCGCCGCCTTCAGCACCTCGCCCCAGTTGTCCAGCAGGAAGGAGGCGTGGTGGAACTTGTTCTTCTCCGGATGGCGGATGAAGGCGATGTCGTGTGGCTTGGTCGAGCAACTCAGGAAGGCCGCGATATGCATGCGCTCGGGGCCGGCCACCACGCTCTCGGCGAGCTGGAAGCCCAGCACGTCGATGAATAGCTTCATCGTGCCATCGAGGTCGTCGCCGTACAGCAGGCAGTGGTCGAAGCGCGAGGGTGCCATGCCCTTGAGATCGTCGGGATAGACCTCGGGGTTCTCGTAGGGCATGCCGTTGCCGACTTTTTCCTTTTCGGCGAAGAGTTCGATCGCGTGACCGGTGGGCACGGTGAAGCGGAAGCGCTGGCCGGTGCGCAGGTGTTCGCCGGCCTCGATCCATTGCATGTCCGTGGCCAGGCCGCTGGCCTTGACGTCGGCCGCGAGCTTTGCCAGCGTGGCTGGCGAATCGACGCGAAAGCCCATGAAATCCATGCCGGCCGTGTCGGCCTCACGCAGCACCACGCTGTGGTGGTCGTGCTCGTCCCAAGCCTTGAGATAGATGCGGCCCTGGGGATCGCGAGCGGTCTCGATCAGGCCTATGACGTCGCGGTAGTGCCGGACGGCGGCCTCTATGTCGAGCACGCGAAGCTGAACGTGTCCTGGGCGGATGATGCCGGTGATTGCCATGAGAGTTTCCTTTGTGGCTGGAAGAATTCAGGTGAGGGAGCGGGAAGCGGTGGGAGCCGGGCGAGCGGCATGGCGCTCGATGCAGCGCGCCAGTCTCTCGACAGCGCGCAGCGCGAGATCGCTCTGGGGATAGGCGCGGCAGGCGAGCACGAATCCTTGTGCCTCCTCCTCGGCGCTGACGTGGCAGCGGCTCATACGTTCGCTGCGTACTGCACCGGACTCGATGCGCACCTTGCACACGCCGCAGCCACCACCGCG
This sequence comes from Xenophilus azovorans DSM 13620, assembly GCF_000745855.1. Taxonomy (GTDB): domain Bacteria; phylum Pseudomonadota; class Gammaproteobacteria; order Burkholderiales; family Burkholderiaceae_C; genus Xenophilus; species Xenophilus azovorans. The sequence continues at coordinate 195,025 of NZ_JQKD01000005.1, read as the reverse complement.
GCAGCCGACCGGGATGCCCTTGCGGCCGAGTTGCTCCATGCCGCCGAGCAGAGTCTGGTCAGGGCGGCAGACATAGCGCTCGCTGGTATTGCGAATGGCAACCGAGAAGCTCATGGATGCAGCCCTCCCATCAAAGCGGCTTGAACATCAGGATGCGCGGTGGTGCGGAGGCGGCATCGGCCGAACTGAAGAGCTTCTCCGTGTAGACGTCGAGCTCGAACCGCCGCCCATGCATCAGTGCGGCGATGCAGGCCTTGGGCGTGGAGGTCCGCACAGGCAAGTGCTCATTCCCCTTGCAACAAGGCGCAGCACTGTCCGTGCTTTTCGACTCGTCGGAGCGAACTGATTCCCAGGCGACTGTTGCGTCCACGATATGTCTCCAGTGCTCTAAAAATGACCTCTTTAGCTTTGGGTCTCGGCAGGCAGCAAACTCTATCAGCAATGACTACTGAATTCAACACTGGATCATTTTTCAATATTATTGAATTTACGTTTCAGCCCCCGCCTTTGCCTGCCTTTAACAGTGAGCTGCCCGCTCAAGGGCCTCGGAAAGCCAGCAAGGCACCTCGGTTCATCGCTTGGAAGCCCCTGCGATGACACAGAAGCTTCCGCATTCGGCAGATCCGTCTGTGAGAGGCCGCGCTACCTGGAGCGTCTCGCGGTCATCATGCTGTCGATTCGTTGGTACCTTCGCTTCAAGTTCCGGTTCGGGGCGGTTGGCCATCGCCTCTACAGGAACATCGCCGCGTTTGGTCTTGCAGCTAAGCCTGGCCTGGGAGTCTGGGCGGCCGAACGCGAAGTTGCTGCCGTCGTGGGTAAGGTGTCGTCCGTTGATGGCGATGGCCGCAAACTACCTTTCCTGCGAGCCGCAGAAGATGCTGCTGCTTCCAGAGACACTGCAGGAATGGCCGAACCACCGAACGGTTTGATCAGGAACGTTTTGAGCGTCCGTCAGTTCAACGTGCGTGACTACACCCAGTACAAGCCGAGCGGAAACTCGTGTGCATGGCGCTGAATTTGCGAAGGATGGCGACGATGCAGGCGGGTTAAATTGCTGCATAGGCCCTCCAGACCCCTCTGAGGTGTCGCAGCGCCGCAATTTGCGACTCCTTGCACTCACACCGCGCCAATCCACTGCTGGAGCTACATTGAAGCCGCGCACTGTCCAACTGCGAACCGTCTGCCGCCCAGGACTCCTCGGCGACGTGCCGCATAGCGCGCTGCCACAGGGCACTGTTACGACGACGCAGCAGTTCTGTGGCAATTCGGAGGCTCACGCAAAGATGCGCCCATCGTTCTAATTCGGGGGCGGCAAGCATCCCGACCGCACCAGAGGATGGCGCGAGCATCCCTGCGCTCATTGGGTGGCCACACGCGGCGACGTAGCGTCTCAGCGCAGACGGCAACGATAGAAGTAGTTACATCTTAGTTGTGACTCTTTATTTGTACGGCCGAATCCGTGCTATGACGCAAAGTCTGTGTAGTTAACCGGACTCTCGCGAAATGTTCTAGTGACGGTCGCTTCGCTATATGGCGAGGCAGTGCTGGGCAGGCGCTATCCGGTTTCTCTCTGGCATGAACTCGTGTCGTTCCATGGTGTCACAGGCTGTGACTCTATTGAAAGGATAGACATGCATCTGCGTCAGATTCGAGCTTTCATCACCGTGGCCGAAGAATTGCACTTTGGCCGGGCCGCGAAGCGCTTGCACATCGAGCAGTCGCCGCTGTCGCGCACCATCCGCAGGCTGGAGTCGGATCTGGGCGTTACGCTATTGCATCGCCCGCCCCGCGGCGTGCACCTGACCTTGGCCGGTCAACTCTTCCTGGAGGATGCCCGTCGAATCCTGCTGGCCGTCGAGCAAGCACAGGCACGGGCAAAGGCTGTTGCAGTGGGGTATCACTGCACATTGCGTGTCGGTTTGTCGGGCGACATTGGGCAAACGCGGCTATCAACATTGCTTGCGCTGTGCCGGGAGGAGGCACCGCAGGTGAAGATCCAACTTTCCGAGATGCCGCTGACCCAACTGGTGCATGGTCTGGGCGCGACCTTGTTTGACGCCGGCTTTGCGATGCTTGACCAAGCGGAGGCTGGGATCGTGTCTGCGCCAGTGTGGAATGACCCCTTCGTGGTGGCCCTACCCGCACGGCATCCGCTGTTGGCCTTCAAGGAGGTACCGCTGGAGGAAGCGGTGAGCTATCCGCTGGTGCTGTGCGACCCACAAGCGTGCCAAGGTTGCAGCCTGCAGCGCGAACGACTGTTCCGTACGGTGGATGCGCAACCGGCTATGGTCGAGTACGTCGCTACCCATGGACTGATGCTTGCGTTTGTGGCTGCCGGGTATGGCGTTGGCCTTTCAACTGCCGCGCACCTGGCGGCTTGCCAGCAGCCGGACGTGGTCTCCCGTCCCTTGGCCGGTCAAACCGCAGTACTGACCACCTTTGTGCTGCGGGCCGAGGGAGATGTTACAGAGCCGCTGCGCCATTTCATCAACCGGGCCGAGCGCGTCGGCCGCCAGGACACAGGCGATCTCCGCCGGATTTGACTCGGCCCATCGGCGGGTACGTAGGCCGATTTCCCGGATTGCACCATACTTTTTGAGTCTTGTACCGGACCCAATTTGCACCACTGAAAAGCAGTACTGCTTCCGCTTTATGGAGGAAAAACTGCTCTGCCATTCTAAATAGCGGCGGCCCGGAGATGCATGCGTACCGTCGAGGTCACTGCACTGACACAGAACGCATGAACTCCGGCCGGATGCAAACCGCCTCAGTGGTCTGACGCATTGACGCTTTACCCCGATGGAATTCCTGCGAAAACTTTGACCTGGTTTCGGGTAAAGCGCAGTCCCCCATGCTTGACGCCTGGGTTTCGCAACCGCCAAACCGTTCGCATTATGGTGGAGAAGTTTCAAGCGTAGCAAGATGTTGCTGCTTCAGGCCGGCGATCAGCGCCGATGCAACGCTTACCTCCCCGATGCCATTCGGCCCCGCGCTTCATCCGGGTTTTTGGGCATTCGCCGCGCCCGATGGTGGCCGCGCGCGTCTGCCGGAATTCAATCCGAAGATGGGAAGCGCGCGATATGCCGCAATCGAGCAGCCTTGCCTTTGGCGCCAAAACCTACTACCGCCCGATCGAGGCAGCCATTCGCTGGGCCGACTTGTTGCGTTTCGAGCGAAGAATTCTGGAAACCCTTGGGCAGCGCGCCATGCCAGAACCGAACGACTTCCCAAGTTGGCCGATGCTGTGCCTGTTTGCCGAACGCATTTTCGATGCGTTGGCGCATGGCGAACTGCCCTTTGGCAAGGCCGGCACCATGCAGAAATCGCAGCGCCCTTCGCTCGAAGATACGGAACTGATAGTTCGCCACGTCGATTTGAAGGCATGGATGACGCACTACTACCCCGGCGAGCGGCCGCCGTTTCTGTTCGATGGCATCGAGCGCGACCTGCATCCCGCCATCACCCTGACCACGCTCAGCGTCTTGCTGGCCGAGCGCGAAGCGGCCAAGGTGCAATTCGCCGAACTGTCCCAGGCTCATGAGACGCTGCGTGCAGCGTACGAAGCACTGGCGCAGGACCACGCCATCCGCATTGCCGACATCAAGGGGGCACACGAACCCGGCCAGCGCAGCGAGTCAACTTATCTGAACATCATTGGCGGCTTGCTGACGCTGCTGCTCGGCACGTCGCCGGCGGGCACGGCATACTCGTCGTTCCGAAACATGGATGCCGTGGTCAACGCGCTGCTTGCGCACTACGAAGGCCGACCCGGACTCAGCGAGCGAACGCTGTGGAGCAAGCTTGCGCAGGCGCGTCGCCACCTAGAGGCATCCCGCTGACGGCGTTGCGACGTACTGCAATTGCAGCTGCGCTCTCTGCAGTTGCAGTGCATTGAGCCGCCGCGGTGTATTGAATGCGAGGCACTTTCCGAACAACGCCTGTGAGCGTCAAGGAGTGTCTCTCATGTCTTCGCAGACCAACGCGCCGGCTGTGCCGGCGGAGCACCGCATCCTGCGCCGCGCTGAAGTCGAGGCCAAGACCGGCTTCAAACGCGCACACATTTACAGCCTCATGAAGGAAGGTAAGTTCCCCAAGGCGCTGCGTCTGGGGGTGCGCGCGGTAGGCTGGGATTCGGTCGAGATCGACTCGTGGATCACCGAGCGACTCAAGGAGCCGGCCTGATCGGCCCTCGCCCGGATGGCCCCTTCCACCAGGAGAGCGCACCATGCAGGTGGTTTCAGTTATCTCGACGAAAGGCGGCGTGGGCAAGACGACCACAGCTGCCAACCTTGGTGGCCTTGCTGCCGACGCAGGCCTGCGCGTGCTGCTGCTGGATCTCGACGTACAGCCCACGCTATCAAGCTATTTCACCCTTGATGCGCAGGCGCCGGCCGGCATCTACGAGATGCTGGCGTTCAACGAGCGGCGCATCGAGCAACTGGTCTCGCGCACCGCCATCGCGGGCCTGGACCTGGTGCTGTCGAACGACGACCGCGGCGAACTGAACACGCTGCTGCTGCATGCCCCAGACGGGCGCCTGCGGCTGCGCCACCTACTGCCGACGCTGGAGCCACTGTATGACCTGCTGCTGATCGACACCCAGGGCGCGCGCTCCGTCCTGCTGGAGATGGCGGTGCTGGCCTCAGACCTGGCACTGTCTCCCGTGACCCCGGAAATCCTCGCGGCGCGCGAGTTGAGACGGGGCACGCTGCAACTGATCGAGGACATCGCGCCGTACCGGCACTTCGGGATCGAACCGCCGCCGCTGCACTTGCTCATCAACCGCGTGCATCCAGTGTCGTCGAACGCGCGGCTGATCCAGCAGGCCCTGCGCGACCTGTTCCAGGAACACGGGGGCATCCGCGTATTGGCTACCGATGTGCCAGCCATCGAAGCGTATCCCCGCGCCGCGACGCGCGGCCTGCCGGTGCATCGGGTCGAGCATCGCCAGCCACCGGGCAGAGTCGCGCCCGCGGCGCTCGACACGATGCGTGCACTCGCCATTGAGTTGTTCCCTCACTGGCTCGCGCGCTTCGAACTCGTGACCGGTCGACCAGACGCGAGGGCCACGGCGGGGGGCGCAAGCCATGGCAAGCGCCCATGATCTGGCACGCGGCCACAAGCGGCTGCGCGCCCTGATCGAATTCGCCGTGGGCGAAGGCTGGCACGTCAAGCGCACGCCCGGTGGCCATCTCAAGTTCACCAAACCGGGCTGCGCTGCGATCTACACCAGCTCGACGGCGAGCGACCACCGTGCCGCGCTCAACGCCCGTGCGCAGCTTCGCCGCGCCGAACGCGAGGCCCGGGCCGCCAACGCCCAGGGATGCGGCCATGGCTGACATGACCCCCCAGGACATGGCCGGCAAGCTCCTCGCCGCCGGGTTCGAGCGCAGCGGCCCATCGGCCACGGTGCTCAGCGACCCGATTGCCGACACGCCCATGGTCGTCACCCTGGACCAGTTGCGCCCCTATGACCACGACCCGCGCGTCAAGCGCAATCCCGCCTACGAAGAAATCAAGGCCTCCATCCGCGAACGCGGCCTGGATGCGGCGCCGGCCATCACGCGGCGGCCCGGCGATGCGCACTACATCATCCGCAACGGCGGCAACACCCGGCTGGCGATCCTGCGCGAACTCTGGTCGGAGACCAAGGACGAACAGTTCTTCCGCATATCTTGTCTATTCCGGCCTTGGCCCGAGCGCGGTGAAATCGTCGCGCTGACCGGGCACCTCGCCGAAAACGAACTGCGCGGCGGTCTCACGTTCATCGAGCGCGCCCTCGGTGTCGAGAAGGCGCGCGAGTTCTACGAACTGGAGAGCGGCAACCCCCTAAGCCAGTCCGAACTGGCCCGCCGCCTGGCCGCCGACGGCTATCCCGTGCAGCAGTCCCACGTCAGCCGCATGGCCGATGCGGTGCGCTACCTGCTGCCCGCGATTCCGACCATGCTCTATGCTGGGCTCGGCCGCCACCAGGTCGAACGCCTGTCGGTCATGCGCAAAGCCTGCATGCTCACCTGGGAGCGCTACGCCAAGGGCCGCTCCCTGGTACAGGACTTCGACGACTTCTTCCAGGAAGTGCTGTCGCACTTCGACGCCCAAGGCGACGAGTTCTCATCGCAGCGTGTGCAGGACGAACTGATCGGCCAGATGTCCGAACTGCTGGGCATCGACTACGATGTGCTGGCGCTGGATCTCACCGAATCCGAGAGCCGCCACCGCGCCTTGGTCAGCGACCCGACGCCACCATCGGCGCCGCCCGCACTGCCAGAGCCTGGAACCGTCGCCCGCCCGCCGGCCGCCCCCGCGCCATCCACCACGACGCCGGCAGCCGCGGCTCCCACGCGCGATCGCGAGGACGGTTCGGTTACAGGCAATCCGTCCCCAGGGAGCTCCGCGTCCGTGGCTGGTGACCGGCTTCAGGAGCACATCGTCTCGCCGGCGCCGACGACCGAGCGACTGCGGTCCATCCAGCGCATGGTCGCCGATCAGCTGGGCGATGCGCTGCCGCCCGATTTCTCGGCCAATGTGCTGCAGTCCATCCCGGTGCAGGCCGGTGGGCTCTATCCCATCTCCGATGTCTGGTACATCGACCCCGGCCTGGACACGCCCGACCGCTTGCGCATCCACATCGCGCAGTTCGCGCGCGAGATCGCGGGCGAGGCAGATCTGGACGAGTGCATTGATGACCGTCCAGACGGCATCGGCTTCGCATGCCGTGCCTACACCCAGGCCCCGTCGCCGCTGGGCCGCGCCGTGCTCGCGCTGCTGGCCTGCCTGGCCGGCCAGCCGCCTGCAGACGTTGGTGTGGACGGCGGGCAAGTCGCCATCGACCTGCCAACGCTTCTGCATGGCCAGGGCGATGCTGCCCGGCGGTTGAGCGACACCGCGCTGGTCAAGCTGTTCCGGCTGTTGCGGCTGGCCCGGCGCCTGTTGGACTTGGGGGCCGGGACCATGGATTCCGGGACGTGAGCGAAAGACGCCGCATGCCTGCATCACACCCGCTCAACCAGGCCGTCATCGCCCAGGCGCTCTATGACCTGCGCAACGGGCAACTGCGCCGGTGCAAATCAATGGGGTTCGGCGAGGAAGAACTGGATGCGCTCAAGCATCCCGCCCTCATCAGCGTACTGGCCAACGCCAGCGTCTCCTGGTGCTCCGTCTCCGTGAACCGCGAGGTGCTCAAGCGGCTGTTGAAGCAGGCGCACGACGTGGAGAAGGAGATCGCCACGGTCGACCGCATGTTGCGCCTCGGTGCCAGCACGGAGATGGTGAGCCGCTTCTACGGCCTCACCCATCAGGAGGTCGCCCTGCGCCGCGGTATTCTCGGTCTGCCCAAGCGCAAGGGACGCCATCCGGTCCTGGACGAAACCCAGGACACGGCGTTGTGGCGGCAATGGAAGGCCGTGACCAGCAGCAGAAACGTCGATCTGGAGGACGAGACCTCGATTCTCGGCGCGGCGATGGACCTGGCCGAAGGCATGTCGCTGCCGCTGTCGGTGGTCTGGGCCGCGATCAAGAACTGGGTCGATCAGGGCTTGGGATAGGCGGCGGCCGTGGACGACACCCCACCACGCGCACCACGCCACGGCCCCGTCGCCCTCGCCGATCTGTTCGACGGTGCCCTGAAGCAACTCGCGCCCGCACCCGGCACACCTGCGCCCGGTGACGGCTTCCTGTTCAGCGGCAACCGGCACGAGAGTGTGCCGAGGCGACTCTTCCTCGACCGCCGACTGACGCCGCTGGAGCGCAACGCCTGGCAGGTGTGCCGGCTGATGCTCAACGACGATGGCGTCACCGCGTTCCCCACCTATGAGCAGTTGCGCCCCTGGCTGGCGTCGATGCCGTGCGCGGGACAGGCCTCCCACGAGACCGTGGCGCGGGCGCTGACGCTGCTGCGCCTCACGCGCTGGCTGAGCCTGGTGCGCAGGCGCCGGGACCCCAAGACCGGCCGCATCCTCGGCAACCTCTACGTCCTGCACGACGAGCCCCTGACGCCCTTCGAAGCGATGCAGCTCGACGCGGACTATTTGCAGCTCATCAGCCACGCCCTCGGGCATTCGGCCAAGGCCGTCCAGATGGTGGGACTCAACGCCCTCAAGGAGATCGCGGAAGACCCGCTGCTGTCCGGCCGCACGCTGCCGTCGCGGCTGCAGCTGCTCGCCGAGCGCCTGGCCCGCCAGGGCATCGACGCTTCCGAAAGTTATCCACAGGAGGGTACCGTCCACGATTCCGAAGAAGGGGTTTCGGACCTTCTTCGGAATGAAGCTGCGCCGTCTTCGGAATCCGAAGCAGGCTCGAAACCCGCGCCAGACCACGCTCTTCGGAATCCGAAGCAGGACCGTACTGTACGTAGTAGTCGTATCCATGAAGTACGTACTACCGCGCGCGCGGCGCATGGCCTGCGTCTGCCCGAGCGCTTCCTTGCCTTGAAGGAAGAACAGCAGGCAGGCGCGCTGGTGGCGCTGCAGCAGGTCGACGCGCCATTGCGGCAGGCCGTGCTGGACGAATGGGCCGAGCGCTGTCGCGGCGCGACCGTCCGCAACCCTGCCGGGTATCTGTTCGGCATCATCCAGCGCGCCATCCGCGGAGAGTTCAATGCCTGGACCAAGCAAACCGACACGGCACCAACGACACCTGCGGCCGCGCGGGCGCCTCCGGAGCCACCGCGCAACGTGGTTCCACCCGAGGTGGCCCGGCAGCACATCGACCGGCTGCGCGAGCTGCTGCGCAAGACCTGACGCCGGGGGTGGCAAGGCCATGGAGCAGACACCCGTGGCCTTCAGCAAAGCTATCCCCTGGGGATAGCCGCGCGCAAACGCTGGACGCTGAATGGGTGCAAAGCAGGTATCGGGTGCCGGCGCCGGTGCGATCCTGTCCGAACTGCCCTCGGCGAAGAGCATTCCCTGGCGCTCCATGGCGCTATCCCCAGGGGATAGATGTGGTGCAAGGTGCAACAAGCGCAGGCATGGACCGTCGCGCGTGCGGGCCGATTCAGAACGACCTCATCTCGGCGGATAGCCATGCCCTCGGCGCGAGCAGCGCTCCATGGTGTTTGATGGAGCTATCCCCTGGGGATAGCTCCTGCCACGAGCGGCTGTCACGCCCCCAACCGGGGTCTGGCCGATATCGGTTTGTTGACTGACTGCCTTCCGCTGCGTGCCGATGCTGGCAGCTCCTTGTCCCTGAGCGAGCTGTCCCCATGGCCACCAATGAACCCTTGCAGTTGAACCTCGGTTCGCTGCGCAGCGCGATGTCGCTGACGCTGCACACCCACCACGCCTCGCGCATCTGGCATGGCCGCGCCGCCGCCGAGGGGCGGCCGGGCATCGTCGGCCTGAACGGCTACATCGCCGTCATGAACAAGATGAAACGCGGTTCGGAACAGGACGACCCGTACAGCGACTGGTGGATGCTGCGCATCGAAGACAAGCTCGACCAGACCAAGGCAACGCTGCAATCGCTGCGCGAGCAGGTGGACCAGGCGCTGGCCGGAGTGCCCGCGGCATTGAGCCTGGGCGAGAACCTCAACGTGCAGCCCGTCAAGCTCCCGCTCTTCGTCAACGCCCAGCTCGGCTTTGCCGCGGTCTATCTCCTGGCCGACTACGACGACATCGCCCGCAAGCTGATCCTCGCCCACCACACCGCGCTCATCGACCGCAGCACGCTGGAGCGCTGGCTCAACGATGGCGCGCATGCGCTGCGCAGCCTGTTCTCGCTGGCCCAGCAGTACCGCTACTCGGGCACGACGCGCGCCGACTTCGCCTCCAGGAATGCCGCAGCGCGGGCGGCGCTGGAGAAGTTCGGCGAGTTGCCGCAGGAGGTGCTCGAAGGCACGCGCCGCTCGAAGTTCGCGCCGCCTGTCGTGCGCCGTGGCCTGCAGCAGCGCGGCGACAGTTCTGCCGCGACCGCGCCTTCCAGCGACGAAGCCACCGCCGCCGATCCGGCCAAGGCCAGCACCGGCGAGGACGATCCGGCATGAGCGACCCGAACCACGAAGCCCGCCACTTCCGTCGTCTGGAACAGGGCGCCTTCATGAAGCTGGAACACGCGGCCTCTCTAAAGGGCCTTTTGAAGCCTTTTAAGGGTAAGGGGGATCTTGAGGACTGGGCCAGCCAATGCTTCGCCCTGCGCGACGAGTTGATCGCCCTGGCGCAGCGGCAAGTGCTGGCGCAGGCGTGCAGGCACCCCTTCCACCTGCTGCCCGTCGAACTGGCCCAGCAGACCACTGGCGCAGGAACGACGTTCCTCCGCTGGCGCAGGCACGACCGTTCAGCCATGGGCGTGGCCCTGTGGCAGGAGCTGATGGCCAGCACCAGCACGCCGGTCAACCTGCTCGCCGACCTGCACGCGATCGAACTGCAGCGCATCGTGCTGAACCTGCAGATCAGCCTGCTGCACACCCTGGGCAGGCAGGCCCGGGAATGCGCCAGCAAGGCCGCGCAGGCCGATGACGCCTATCTGCGCCGGATGACAGCGGTCGCCAGCCGCCGCTCGGGCGCACGGGAACCGTGATGCAACCGCCCACGTGCCGTTGGCTGGACCGGACCCACGCCGGGGACTGCCTGGGTCTGCTGGAGCGCATGCGCTCGGACGGCGTGCGGATACAGACCTGCGTCACCAGCCCGCCGTACTTCGGACTGCGCAGCTACCTCCCGCCGGACCATCCCGACAAGCACCTGGAGATCGGCGCGTGCCGCACGCCCGAGCAGTACATCGGGCGCCTGGTTCGCGTGTTCCGGGCGGTGCGCGACCTGCTGGCCGACGACGGCACGCTGTGGATCGTGATCGGGGACAGCTACGCGGCACCGCGCACCTACCAGGCCGCGAGCAGCAAGGGCGGCGCCAAGCACGGCACGGCCCAGGCCGCCGCCGGCGCGATCTGGCCTGCGGGCGACGTGAAGGCGAAGGACATGCTGGGCATCCCGTGGATGCTGGCGTTCGCACTGCGGCGCGACGGCTGGTATCTGCGCCAGGACCTGATCTGGCACAAGCCCAACACCATGCCCGAGAGCGTGGCCGACCGCTGCACGCGCTCGCACGAGCACATCTTCCTGCTGTCCAAGCGCCCCCGCTACTACTTCGACCAAGCCGCCATCCGCGAGCCCTCGACCGACCCGCGCGGACCCGGCAACCTGCGGCCCGTGCGCCAGCCGCCCGGCGAACGCGCCACCAGCGCCAACGCCAACCTGCGGGGCGGCCTGCACCGGATCGGCGCCCGCGCCCTGCGCAACAAGCGCGATGTCTGGACCGTGGCCACCCGGCCGTTCAGGGACAGCCACTTCGCGGTGTTTCCCGACCGCCTGATCGTCCCCTGCATCCTGGCCGGTTCCCGCGCGGGGGACACGGTGCTGGATCCCTTCATCGGCAGCGGCACCACCGGCGCCGTGGCCTTGCGACTTCAGCGGCATTTCATCGGCTGCGAACTCGTCCGGTCGTTCATCGACCAGCAGCGCCTGCACTGACGCACGTCGGCGCGGGTTTCAACCACCCTGATGGAGATTGCAACATGAGCACGCATTTTTCGGGCGAAGGCAACATCGGCTCGCCCCCCGAGTACCGGGAGTTCCCCAACGGCAACGACGAACCGCGGCGCCTGCTGCGGCTGAACGTGTACTTCGACAACCCCGTCCCCACCAAGGGCGGCGACTTCGAGGATCGCGGCGGCTTCTGGGCGCCGGTGGAGATCTGGCACCGCGAGGCCGCGCACTGGAAGGACCTCTACCAGAAAGGCATGCGCGTGCTGGTCGTCGGCCGCATGGAGCGCGAACCCTGGACGGACAACGAAGATCAGCCGCGCGAGACCTGGCAGATCAACGCGCGCAGCGTCGGCATCCTGCCGTACCGCATCGAGTCCGTGGCCCTCAGCCCGAAGCCGCAGGACGCTGAGCCGAAGCCCCAGGCCACCCAGGAACCGGCTGCCCCGAAAGAGGCCAAGCGCAGGAAGTAATCCGGCATGGCGGGCGGTTGCCGAGTGCTTCGCCGCCCTCCATGCCCTCGCGAGCTATCCCCAGGGGATAGCTCCATCAACATCCACCGGCTTCCACGCGCTCCCGTAAATCGCGGCTCCCGGCCCGCACACCGCCGAGCGCACGCCATCCCCGCCCAGCCATTTCGTCTCGCCAAAGCGGTCGCGACCGCATGCCGCTTGTTTGCTGCCGCCCCTCGTGATGCCCGGCATTCTCGATCCCGGCAACTCAACGAACCACGGGAATCGGATGGACGGACATGCGGCTGTTCTTGTGCGAGAAGCCCTCCCAGGGCAAAGACATCGGCCGGATTCTCGGCGCCACGCAGCGCGGTGAAGGCTGTCTCAATGGCTCCGGCGTCACGGTCACCTGGTGCATCGGCCATCTCGTGGAAGCAGCGCCGCCCGAAGCCTACGACGCGCAGCTCAAGCGCTGGTCCATCGAGCAGTTGCCCATCATCCCAGAGCGCTGGCGGGTCGAGGTCAAGCCCAGGACCGCTGCGCAATTCAAGGTCGTCAAGGCGCTCCTGGCGAAGGCGACCCACCTCGTCATCGCCACCGATGCCGACCGTGAAGGCGAGTTGATCGCCCGCGAGATCATCGAACTGTGCGGCTACCGCGGCCCCATCGAGCGGCTGTGGCTGTCGGCGCTCAACGATGCGTCCATCCGCGCCGCGCTCGGCAAGCTGCGGCCCTCGGCCGAGACGCTGCCGATGTATTACTCGGCGCTGGCGCGTTCGCGGGCCGACTGGCTTGCGGGCATGAACCTCAGCCGCTTGTTCACCGTGCTGGGGCGACGGGCGGGCTACGACGGCGTGCTGTCGGTCGGCCGCGTCCAGACCCCGACGCTCAAGCTCGTCGTCGACCGCGACCGCGAGATCGCGGCCTTCGTGTCCGTGCCGTACTGGGCCATCGACGTGGCCTTGTCCACGGGCGGCCAGGCTTTCAGCGCGCAGTGGGTTCCGCCCGATGCCTGCACCGACGACGCGGGCCGCTGCGTGCAACAGCCGGTCGCACAGCAGGCCGCCCAGCAGATCCGCGCTGCGGGCAGCGCGCAGGTGGTGTCGGTCGAGACCGAGCGCGTGCGCGAAGGCCCGCCATTGCTGTTCGACCTGGGCACCTTGCAGGAGGTCTGTTCCAAGCAGCTTGGGCTGGACGTGCAGGAGACCCTGGAGATCGCCCAGGCCCTGTACGAGACGCACAAGGCGACGACATACCCGCGCTCGGATTCCGGCTATCTGCCCGAGAGCATGTTCGCCGAGGTGCCCACGGTCCTGGACAGCCTGCTCAAGACCGATCCCTCGCTGCGTTCCATCATGGGCCAGCTCGACCGCTCGCAGCGCTCGCGCGCCTGGAACGACGGCAAGGTCACGGCCCACCACGGCATCATCCCGACGCTCGAACCGGCGAACCTCTCGGCCATGAACGAGAAGGAACTGGCGGTGTACCGGCTCATCCGGGCGCACTACCTGGCGCAGTTCCTCCCCCATCACGAGTTCGACCGCACGGTGGCTCAGCTTGCCTGCGGCCAGCAGACGCTGGCGGCGACGGGCAAGCAGGTCGTCGTCAAGGGTTGGCACCTGGTGCTGGCCGCACCCGAACATGAAGGTGGTGCCGGCGAGGACGGCGACACCGCGGTGCGCAGCCAGGGGCTGCCCGCGCTGCCGAAACTGCATGAAGGCCTGGCATGCCCGGTGGCCGAGGCTGAGATCAAGGCGCTCAAGACGATCCCGCCGAAGCCCTATACCCAGGGCGAACTGGTCAAGGCTATGAAAGGCGTTGCGCGCTTCGTGACCGATCCGCGCCTGAAGCAGAAGCTGAAGGACACAACGGGCATCGGCACCGAGGCGACGCGGGCCAACATCATCAGCGGCCTGATCGCACGCGGCTATCTCGTGAAGAAGGGCCGCTCGATCCGCGCATCGGATGCGGCTTGCATGCTGATCGACGCTGTGCCCGCGGCGATCGCCGACCCCGGCACCACGGCCGCCTGGGAGCAGGCGCTCGACATGATCGAGGCCGGACAGCTCACGCTGGACGTGTTCATCGGCAAGCAGGCCGCGTGGATTTCGCAGCTGATCGCGCAGTACGGCAGCGCCTCCCTGTCCATCAAGGTTCCCCAGGGGCCGGCATGTCCGCAGTGCGGCGCCCCCACGCGCCAGCGCAGCGGCAAGAGCGGCCCGTTCTGGTCGTGCAGCCGCTACCCAGACTGCAATGGCACGCTGCCGGTCGAATCCGGCACATCCAAGCGTGGCGCCTCGCGTCCCCCACGCCGGAACAGCAGCGGCCGCAAGAGCCCCTGACCGACCCCGTTCCCCGTGGGCCGTGCCCGCCGTTGGCGGCGCAGCCCGTGTCCCGCATGCCCCGCGGGACGCCCAGCGCGCAACGCCTTCCTGCTCCGTGTGCGCGTCCCGCCCAGCCGTCCCCCTCCACGCGGGCGAGGCGAGATCTGAAGGTGGCTTCTCCACGAACCGCGCCACGCGCGTTCTGCTGATCTGCGTTTCTTCCGCCGATTGCGAAGGGTCCTCCGATGGCTTGCCTGCCGCGCAAGCCATCGGGAGACCCCTTGCGGTCAGCGGTATTCGGTGCCGGTGCCCGCCGGTGCAACAACGGGCTCCCTTTGTGCGCGGATGTGCGCCAGACGATGCCGGCCCCAGCCACGACATGGGCCGGGTGTGATTGCTTGATGAGCAGCCGGTTCCAGCGACGACCGGGCCTGCCACAGCCCACGGGTGGTTCTGTCCTCCCGAGCCGAAGGCCGCAGGGCCTTCGGCGCCTTTCTCCTGCCCATCAACGTCCCGGCCCGGCTTCTGGCCTGGGCCACACGAACAGGAGACCCGACATGAACCCGCAACCTGGCACCCCTCGCGGTGCGCCGCGCAACGCGCCGCTGCTGTACGGCAGCGTGTGCAGCGGCATCGAGGCCGTGAGCCTCGCCTGGCATCCGCTCGGCCTCGAAGCCGCGTGGTTCGCCGAGATCGAGCCGTTCCCGAGCGCCGTGCTCGCCCACCGTTACCCCCGCGTGCCCAACCTGGGCGACATGACCGCGATCGCCCGCCAGGTGCGCGCCGGCACCGTGCCGGCGCCCGACATCCTGGTCGGCGGCACGCCGTGCCAGTCGTTCAGCATCGCCGGCGCACGCGGGGGCCTGGACGACCCGCGCGGCGCCTTGACCCTTGCCTATGTGGAGTTAGCCAATGCCATCGACCAAACCCGCCGCCAAGACCGCCGCCCGCCGGCCACCCTCGTCTGGGAAAACGTCCCGGGCGTCCTCAACGACCGCAGCAATGCCTTCGGTCATTTCCTGGGCGCACTGGCCGGAGAAAGCCGTGCGCTCGAACCGCCAGGGCAAAAATGGGCGCACGCTGGTTGTGTGTCTGGACCCCGGCGCAGCATCGCCTGGCGCGTGCTCGACGCTCAATATTTCGGTGTCGCCCAACGCCGCAAGCGCGTGTTTCTTGTGGCAAGTGGTAATCCTGATCTCGATCCCGCAGAAGTACTTTTTGAGCGCACGGGCCTGCGCGGGGATTCTGGTGCGGGCTTCGCGCCGTGGCAAGACGCTGCCCGCGCTGCTGGACCTGGCGCTGCGGCAGCAGGCGGACATGCGGGACTGAAGCAGCCCTACGGCAAGGTGACGACGACGTTCGGGTTCGGCAATGGATGCGGCCCGTCCGATGTGGCCGCGAGCCTGCTGGCGGCCGGCCCGAAACACGACATCTGCACCGAGACATACCTGGTGCAGTCGGTCGCTGGCGGCATCAGCCACACGCTGTGCACCGCCAACGGCGGCAAGGGCTGCGGCGAAGATGGCACGGGCAAGGGTGTCCCGATCATCGCCTTCACGGCCCAGGGCTGCGGCGCCGATGTGACGGTGGGGAGGACGCCGACGCTGCGTGCAGGCGGGCATCGCGGCAGCCATGCGAACGCGGGCGTGGTCCCGGCCATCGCCTTCGCGCAGAACTCGCGCGGCGAACTGCGGCTGGAATCCGGTCATGGCCAGGTCGCAGGGGTTCTCTCGACGGGGGGTGGCAAGCCGGGCCAGGGCCGGCCGATGGTGCTCGGCGTGGTGCCAGGCCACGGGGCGCATTTGCGCTACGACTGGAATGAGCCCGGCCCGGGGGATTGGTCGCAGTGGCGGGTGCGGCGGCTGATGCCCACCGAGTGCGAGCGGCTGCAGGGCATGCCCGACGACTACACCCTGGTCCCGTACCGCGGCAAGCCCGCCGCGGACGCCCCGCGCTACAAGGCGATCGGCAATTCCATGGCCGTGCCTTGTGTCGCATGGCTGGGCCAGCGGCTGGTGCAGTGCCTGCACAAAACGGGATCGACCGCTTCGGATTGATGCACGACGCAGCCAGCAGGCCGCGCCATCCTCGTTCCTGCATAGCCGAGCATCGGCAACTGCCAGCAGCCACGGTCGTTCAGGCTGCGCCGCGGGTTCCCCGCGCCGACCGTCCTTGTCCGCATCGCATCGTGCCGCGGACACGCGCCCGACCAGGGCGTTGATGCCGCTTCTTCAACGGGCCGCCGAGCCCATCCCCCTCCATACCGGCCCATTCCCGCCCGCCACGCCATCGCGGCGGGCATCGGCGTGTGCCGCTTCTTTCCAGCGCCCCACCGGCGCATGACCTCATCCAAGGAGCCATGCCATGACCACCATCCGTCTTCAAACGAACCAGAACCGCCTGATCGCCACCCTGCGCCATGCGTTCACCCCGGCCTCGATGCTGGGCGAGCTGTTGCAGAACGCCCGGCGCGCCAAGGCCCGCCACATCCACATCACCGCCGAAGGCGACACGCTCACCGTCAGCGACGACGGCGAGGGTATCGCCGACCTCCAGGCCCTCATCTGCATCGCCGAGTCCGGCTGGGACGAGGAACTGAAGGCCCGGGAGAATCCCTTCGGCATCGGCGTGCTCTCCACGCTGTACTTCGCGCGCAGCCTGCGCGTGCATTCGCTGGACAAGGCCTTTCGCGCCGCCACCGCCGCGATCATCGGCGGCGACGAGGTGGAGGTGATTACCGCGCCGGCGCGCATCGGCACCGAGATCCGCCTATGTGGTGTCGAGCCGCCCTACCAGGGCCCGACGCTGACCGAGTGGGTCGAGCAGCAACTGGTGCGGCTGTGCGAAGCCTTCCCCGTCCGCGTGACCTTCAACGGCACGGAGTTCGACCGGCCGCTGTCACGGCCTGGTCTGCCCTGGCGGGACACCGCCGTCGGCCAGGTTCTCATCGACTTGAACGGGGCACCGTCGCAATACCGTTGCTATCTCCAAGGGCTCCCCATCGGGTCTGTCCCTTCGTCGCCGGACCACCAGATCGTGGTGCTGCGCGACGACATGATCGCCCGCCCGCCGGACCGGCGGCATCTGCTCAATGAAGACGAGGATCACAAGCGCATTCGGGCGGCGGTCGAGGAGGCCTTCCGCCAGGCGTTGACCGAAGCCAAGGACCGGTTGTCCGGTGCCGAGTTCGTGATGCAGTACGCATCCACGTGCCTGTCCTCATCGAACGCGGATCTGCTCAACGATATTCCCTTCGTGCCGCGCAGCTGGTTCCGTGACTGGGCCCATGAGCCGCCGGGCTTCCGCACCCATTGGGGCCGGTACTGGGATCGCCACCAGGCCGAAGGCGTCGTCGCCCGGGAGGCGCTCCAGGAGGTCGGCGTCTGGGCCATCGACGCCGAAGACGACGAGGATGTGCCGACCGCCGAGGTCTATCTGGCGGCCAGGCAGGTTTTCCTGCTGGAGGAGCACCGCCTCGATGGCGGCCACTGGCTGATCGAGATCGTCAACTTCGCGGACCCGGCGCAGATCGGCATCCACCATGGCGCGGTTCTCCACGCGGACGACTGCCTGCCGCTGCACGGTGACGCCATCGGCGTCACCCTGGTCGGAACGCTGGCCGCCAGCCTGGGAAATGAATCCCGCGAGTATGCAGTGGCCGCCATCCGCAGGCATGGAATGCTCTACGTGGCACCCCACGCGCACGACGTGACCAGACTCATCTCCGATTACGTCTTCGACGACCGCTACGACGAAGAGCGCGAGGACGAGGATGCGCAGACCATCGCCACGTTCATCGCGGTCGGTTGCTCGGACTCGCCCGCCCGTGCCATCGAGGAACTGCTGCCCACGTCCTGGCGATTCTCAAAGCAGCCCAAGCTCGCCGGCGCCACCGTGTGCCTGGGCTTCGACGGTGAGGGCAAGCTGGCGAGCGTGCAGTGATCCCCCTTCAGCTCCCTCCGGGGAGCTTTCTCTTGGGCTGCGGCAATCCGGCCGCGATGAATCCAGATTGCCGGATGACGCACGCGGGTGCTGGGCCGATGCTCCTTCGCATGTGTCGCTGCCGTGGCAGCACCATGCCCGCAGCCAGGGTGTCGAGGCTGCCGTGGGTTCCGCCCACGCCACCCGCCAGTTCGCCCCGGCATCCCACCGGCGAACGCTGCCCACCGGGGCATCGATGCCTCCTCTTCTCCAACCCACGGGATGGTCGCCACATCCCGTAGGGGCGTGTCGCCACCCGGTCGACTTCAGGACTTCCCATGGAAACCATCACCCAACAAGACCGCATCACGCTGAAGAACCTCAAGGTGGCGGATTTCGCCAGCGAAGAAACGCTGTGCTTCACCGCCACCGTCGTGTTCGACGGCACTCCCATCGCCGAGGCCCGCAACGACGGGCATGGCGGCTCGACGTTCGTGCGCGCGCTGCAAGGCCAGGCCGCGCTGCTGGCCCAGGCCGAGGCATTCGCCAAGGGCCTGCCGCCGGCCACGCTCGACCTCGAACGCGAGGACGAGGAGCCGCTGCGCATCGACATCACGCTCGACTTCCTCGTCGACCAGTTGGCCGACGCGATGCACGCGGAGCGCAAGCTGCGCACCGCGTTCAGCCGCGACATCGGCAACAAGGTGCTGTTCATCAAGGACGGCAAGCTGAAGTTCCTCAAGGGCATCAAGCTCAAGGCCATCGCGGACCGCAAGGCGTACTTCGCGTCGCTGCGGGCCCGGCAGGCCCAGCCCATCGTCATCCTCGCCGAGCTGCCGCCGGACGAGGCATTCGCGCTGTGGAAACAGCATGTCCTGGGCGACAAGCCCCGCTGATCCTGCGCCACCGCACCGTCCTCACAGCCCCGCACGCGATGCGGGGCTTTCTTTTTTGCGCGCGCCCATCAATCGGGAGCGGGCCGGGTGCCGATTTCCGGCTGACGCGCGCTGGCCCCCGGACGAAGCTGCCCGCATGTGTCGCTGATCCGTCAGCACATGCCAGCAGCCAGGGTTTCCAGGCTGCCGCGGGGTTCTCTCCGCGCCACCCTCCAGTCCGCCATGCATCGATCCTGCGGACGAGCGTCCTTGCGACGCCGATGCTTGTTCTTCAACCGCCTGCGGGAGCTGCCATCCCGCGAGGGACAAGGCCCCGCCTCTTCAAGGAGCCCATCCATGTCCCAGAACCCCTCTTTCGGCCGATCTTTCGGTCAATTGGCCTTGGTCTACTGCGGCAAGTTCCTGCCGCTCGAAGTCCTGCACAGTGCCGCGGGCCACTACATCGGCACGCGCGACACCGAAGGACCCGTTTCACGGGAATCCTGCGAGTACTTCCGCAGCCATGCCGCAGCGGAACGCGCCCTCGAAAGAGGCGGCTGGTCCCAGCTCGCCAATCCCTGATGGATCAACTCTGCAAGGAGTCTGTCATGCGCCAGCTTCTGCCATCGGACATCGTCGAACAGATCGCACGGGAGGAGCGGCATTTCGCTGCTGCGCCCAAGGCGTTTCTCCAAGCCTGGAAGCGGGGTGTGCGGCTCGCCGGACCGCAATGGTTTGGCGACGGCACCCCCGAAGGGCTGAACCAGGCACGGGACAAATGGGATCTGTGCCCGGATGTACCGAGGATCAGCAAAGCCCTCAGCGTCCTGAGCGGCGGGGAACGCATGTTCCTCGCCGCCATGGTCAGCTTCTACAACGAGCGCAAGGGCGGCACGCTGCTCAAGCGCTGCGGCTTCCATGGGCTCGCCGACTTCGGTGGGCTCGACATGGAACGCCGCGGTGTGCTTGCCGACCTGCTGCTGCACTACGGCGGCTGGTGAGCCCACCCGGCGCACCACCGCTGTTTCCTTCATCCCACCCCACAAGGGACATGCGCCCCCGTCCGGGGCCATGTCCCTCTTTCTCTTCACAGGAGCGAACATGTCCCCTACCCCTTCCATCGCGGTCGTTCTCGAAGGCGGGCTGGTACAGGCCTTTATCGTGCAGAACTGGCCCGCCCACCTCGCGCTGCCCCGCGTCGCCATCGTGGACCACGACACCGAAGGCGCGGACCGCGAGGAACTGACCCGCTTCCACATCGGCAATGATGTCGTCGAGGCCTTCTGCCGGGGCGAAGATCCCCTGGTCTACACGGACCAGGCGGATGTGCTGTCACCCGGCGCGGTGCTGTCGGCCATCGGCCAGCCCATCGACGACGAAGACGCCGACGACCCGCCAGTCGTCAAGCTGCGCGAACTGCGCAAATACATCGTCGATGCCGACGAACTGCTCATCAAGTCAGACCAGTCGCCGACTGGCGAGGACTATGAGCAGTTGTACCAGCTTGTCCACGACAGCCTGGTGGAGGTGCTGAAGGCCATGGGCGATCCCACGGACTTCGGCGGCTGATCCCGGCCAGCCAGCCATCCATCGAATCCACGCCCGGATTCGGTGCCTTCCCCTGCGGATGCCATCGTCCGCATGGGCCTGGCTCCGCCTTCACATCGCAGGAGCCACCATGGCCAACAACTACTACGACGCCACTGGCGTTCTCGTTCTCGACCGGGTGACACCGGTCATCTCCGCGCTGTTCGGCCGCTTCCGGCTGGAAGGATCCCATCCCGGCAACGGCAGGGCTTACATCGCCCGCCTCTCCGAGGCGCACGTTCCCGAGTGGGACGGCGTGCTGCTCGACCTCATCACGCTGGCTGCGCAACTCGACCTTCCCGCACCAGAATCCGACGACGCGCAGGACGACAGCGACGACGTGTCGATCCAGGTCATCCTCGACCTGCTCGCCTCCCGCTTCGGTGCGCAGGAGGACACGGATCTTCTGAACCTCATCGAGCACCACGGATTCAAGGGCGAGGCGGACCTCGAAGCCCTGTTCTTGCTCGCCACCGCCTTCGACGACGGCCACCGGCTGGTGGCCATCGAGTTCGAGGGCAGTTGGTATTGCAGCAAGCCCTTGCTGTTCGAGTTCGGCGGTGCGGCCAGCTTCCTGAGCCGCGAGGTCCGGGTGTTCCGCGGGTCATCCACCGCCATACCGCTGGGGCAGGCACTGCGAAAGGCCGTCGTCGACCACGATCCCGAAACGGCTGCCGCGCTGATCGACAAGGAGACGCAGGGCCTGTTCGCAGGCATCCAGGACGACCACTTCCGCATGGGCGTGCGCCAGCGCGTTGCCGAACGCCTGGCCCGAGCGCCGGCCGCCCGCACCTGACGCCCTTTTCGTTTTCCACCCACCGGGGTTTCACTCCCCGGCGGGGAGTGGCCTCGGTATTCTCTACGGAGGAACCATTCCATGTCCGAGTCCAACAACCCCTTCATCCGCGGTTATCGGAATCTGCGCACCATCCGCACATTGCTCATCACCTACGAGGACGACAGTCCTCCGGTCTGGCGGACTCTTCATCCCACCCAGGCACATCTGCCCGACGATCAGGTGGCGCAGTTCCCGTGCCTGGTCGGAAAGGACTTCGCGCTGATCACCGAGGGACAGGAAGTGCCCGAGGAACTGGAAGCGCAAAGCCAGGCCGACGGTATCGTGCGTTCGGTGGTCTATGCCATCGAAGGAGAAGACTTCGACGGACGCCGCGGACTCGTAGGCGACACCTACTCCGAGGAAGCGGCTCGCGAGGTGATACGGCGGCTGAGCTTCGAGACCGGTATCTACAGCCGGTGCTGGGAAGTCAGCAGCGCGCACATCACCGAGGAATCCGGCCACTATCTGGCCGAGCGGGCCGACATCGACACGCCCGAGGCCTTCCTGTTCATCGCCTTCCGCATCCCGTACAGCCCGGCGGTCGGCGTCAAGCTGCTCACCACGCCGTGGACGGACGAGAACCTGATGCAGGCCGAAGGCATCACCGCCGGGCAATTGCGCCAGGAGCATCTTTCCAGGGGCATGCCCGAAGACCTGGCCCATGTGCTGGCGCTGGCCGGCCAGGCCGATGTGCGCATCCTCATCCTCGACGCCGACGCGCCTGTGCTGCCGGGCCTGCCGCTGGCCGGGCCCTGACGGGCTCGCACCGCGCCAACTTTCTCTTTGTCATCCATGCCGGCCCGTCTCCCGCCAGGGAGCCGGGCTGGACCCCTTTTTCACAGGAGCGATTTCATGTTCCCAGACCTCATCACACCTGCCCTGGACTTCGAGCAGCAACTCGGTGCCTGCGTCAGCGCCATGTGCCAGGACGACGCCATCGGCCAGACCCTGGTGTTCGAGCGCGACAAGGGCATGCTGCACATGCGCCCCATCGCCATCGACGACCTCGTGGACACCGACATCGACCGCTACGACATGGTGGTGTTCGACGGCGGCACCCTCAGCGGCGACAGCTGGAAGCACGTGTTCTTCCCACGGCAGCGCACGCACTGCTTCGTGTGCGGCGCCTGACACCTCCAGCCCCTCACTTCAATCGAGGGGCTTTTTCTCGGCTCGTCGCGGGGCGCGATACCGTCGGCCGATGACCGCGCCGGCCTGGATCTGGAGAATAGTTGCACAATCAGCACCATGAGCCCCGAGAGTGAGAAGCACGACATGGGCCGTCGATACGTCGGCTGGGCCGTGCTGCTGTTCGGCACGGTCGTCGCTGCGTTCGGCGCGCGCGACGTCGTTGGCTTCGAACCGTTGCCCACTGTGATCTCGCCGGAGAACATCCTCGCGTTTCTCGATTTCCGGCGTTACTTTGGGATCTGGCCCGGGCTGTTGGGGATGGTGACGGGCGTAGGTTTTCTCGTGGTCGGGCTGCTTGTGTTGATGGGCTTGGGCATCAAGTCTGTGCCGGGCCACGAGGAAGTGCCGCCTCCAACCGACTGACGCAGCAGCTTCTGTCTGCAGGTCCCTTCGGCTTGGGGCCCGCACGATGCTCGTACCGGCCTTTTCTTCAGGTTCCAGCACCGATTGCTTCCGGCGCAGTACGCGCACAGTTCCGATCCTGGGGCGCTTAGTCGCCTCCCACCGCTATTTCTTGACGACTTCCTGCTTGCTGCAGCGCAGGAAAGCGGGCGAGATGCGGTGCCGTTTCCTGTGAGCGGGCCGCCTTGTACCACGCCATCCTTGCCCCTATGTTCGTCGGCATTGCCGACACATGCCCAGGCAGCCGAGACCTTCGAGGCTGCAGGTGCGGGAAACCGCGCTGGTCGTTTCTTTCCACGGGCGCGCCGCGTCCATCCACGCCACCCCCAAGGGACCCTTCCCTTGCGGGCGGGGAGTCCCTTGTTCTTTCTCAAGGAGATTCCCATGGACCGTTCCTTCATCAAGTCCCTGATGCCTTCGCTCGTCGCAGGCCACGTGCCTCGCAACGTGCGGTCGTTCAAGTACCGCGTGTTCGACGATCAGCCCCAGTCTTCGGCACTGGGCTTCGCCATCGACCCCCAACCCTTCGACGGAAAAGTGGTCGCGGCCAACGACGACGCCATCGTCGTCAAACTCAAACCCAGCGAGTTCGCGGTGCTCGATCCCAACCTGGTGACCACCGTCCCCAGCGAAGGCGCCAAGGTGCATGTCCAACCCTACGCACGGCGCCGTTTCGATGGACTGCGCGCGGACACTCCTCAAGAGCGCACGGAGATGACGTCCGACGGCGTTCCCTACACCGTCAAGACGCACATCCTGGGCTCCGCGCCAGCCAAGCTGCCCATTCCCGCGCCGCAGTGCATGGAACTGGGCCAGCTCATCGAGCAGTTGGAGGAGATGCCAGCGCCCGACGGCTTCCGGCGCATCACCCACATGCTGGTCGATGCGGGCGCCCGGGATTTCACCTGGGTCGATCCGAAGCCGTCCAAGATCATCGAAACGCCTCCGGCGATCAGCTTCACGGTCTCGACCGCGAAGTTCGAGGGCCGGGTGACGGTGCTGTACGACCGCGCGGGCGACGTCTACGTGGTGGAACTGCACCGCGACGGCGAATTGGTCGAACGGCACGACGAGGTGTACTTCGACATGCTCGGCGAAGTGCTGGAGCGGCTCATCGACGACGGGCGCTGGCGCCTGATCGGCGTGAGCGTGATCGACGCGAAGGCGGCCCGGCAGCGCCAGGCCGCCGCGGCATGAAGCCTCGCACCGAAGCCAGGCGGCTCTTCTTCACTCGCCTCCTGCACACCGCGGACGATCTGATGCTGTCTGCCACCGCCACGCACCTGTCGTGGGAGGTGGCTGCACCGGCATAGCGCGGCATCAGCCGCTCGTCCCTCGCGGCCCCCACCGGGGGCTTTCTCTTTTCTCCGCACCGCGGCCATCACCGCGCGTGCGCGCTCGTCTCCGGCCGCCATGGCCTGCCTCGCCGGCCCACCCGCCGGCATGCCGCCAGAGACAACCGCATGCACGACCCGTTCAAGATCACCCAACCGACCTGCATCAGCTTCAGCGGCGGGCGCACGAGCGCCTACATGCTCTGGCGCGTGCTGCAAGCCAACGACGGCCTTCCTGCCGACACCGTGGTCTGCTTCGCCAACACCGGCAAGGAAGTAGAAGCGACCCTGCGCTTCGTGCGAGACTGCGCCGAACACTGGCGGGTGCCGATCCACTGGCTCGAATACCTGCCCTCGGAACTGGGCTTCGCGTTGGTCGACTTCGACCGGGCCAGCCGGCAGGGCGAACCGTTCGAGGCGCTGATCCGCAAGCGCCAGTATTTGCCCAACCCCGTGGCGAGAGGCTGCACCAGCTTGAAGATTCGCCCGATGCACCGCTTCCTGCGGCATCTGGGCTGGACGGACTGGGACCAGATGATCGGCATCCGCGCCGACGAGCAGCGGCGCGTCGCCAAGATCCGTGCGCGCGGCCACTCCACCGAATCGACGCACGAGACCATGTGCATGCCGCTGGCGGACGCCGGCGTCACCGTGCGCGACGTGGGCGCCTTCTGGCAAGCGCAGCCGTTCGACCTCGACCTGCTCACGGTGAACGGACGCACGCTCGAAGGCAACTGCGACCTGTGTTTCCTGAAGCCGCGCGGGCAGCGCCTGGCCCTCATCAAGGCCCGGCCCGAAGCCGCTGTCTGGTGGATTCGCATGGAGTCCCTGAACCTGGCGAGCAAGCCCAGCGGCGCTCGGTTCCGGGCCGACGGCCCCAGCTACGCCGACCTGGCGCGCTTCGCCGCCGACCAGGGGGATCTGTTCGACGCCGCCGAAGAGCCGATCGCCTGCTTCTGCGGCGATTGAAGGCGGCGCCAGCGTGCGCGCCGCCGGCTGGCGGCTGGTCGGCACGCGCGGCGGCGGCGTCTGGAGCCGTCCGAGCCGCCCCCGCACCGACACCCCCGAGCACCTGCGCGGCCCCAAATGCCTTTGGCAGGCGCCGGGCGGGGTGGACAAAGGGAAGCACCCGGATGCCGATTGATTGCTGCCGCGCGCGCGAGGCCTGGTCATGCTGCCTCCATGCCTGCTGACGTGTTCAGCGACATGCCCGGCAACCATCGGTCTTCGAGGTTGAGGCGCAGCGCCCGCTGCGTGACCGAGCCAGCTCGCACCGCATCCATCCGCGAGCGGCCACCAGTCTCTGGTGGCGGATGCTTTCGCCTTCTCAACCCACCGCGGGGTTACGCACCTTTCCCCGCATGCGTGGGCCGGTGTGTCTCCGCCTTCTTCCCAATGGAGATTCACCATGAACACCCCATCCAACGAGAAATCGTACTTCGACCTCCACACCTCGGGCATCGGCTATCTGCAGCGTGCCCGTGAAGTGCCTGTCAAGGGCGGCCGCCGTGCCCAGCCCTTCCTGGCATGCACCATCGCCGCGCTGGTCGGTCCCGCCCGGGACCCGAGCTACCGCTACATCGATGTCAAGGTCTCCGGTGCCGAGGCCAAGAAACTGGTCGAGCGCCACATCGGCGTTGACGATCCCAAGCAGCGTCCGCTGGTGCGGTTTCGCGTCGGCGACCTGCGCAGCGATCCCTACATCCGCGACAAGGGTGAGCACAAGGGCAAGGTTGCCGCGTCCATCAAGGCGCGGCTGCTCAAGGCCGAGCTGATCGACCGGGCCGAACTGGCTTCGATCCAGCAGCACGAGCTGATCACCCGCGGCATCGGCTATCTCAATCGTCCCGAGGATGTCAGTCCCCCGGATGGCGACCCATTCCTCGCATGCTCCATCGCCGCACTGGTGGGGCCTGTCGATGAACCGGAGTATCGGTACTTCGACACGATCGTCGGTGCTCCCGAGGCCGAGCATCTGGTTCGCCGGTGCGTCCAGGCCATCGAGGGGGACCGCAAGGTGCTGATCGCCTTCCGTCTGAACGACATGAAGATCGATCCGTACATTCGTACAAAGGGCGAGCACGCTGGGGAACCGGCCGCGAGCCTGGAATCCACGCTGGTCCACATCGGTCTGATCAAGATCGACGGCACCCGGGTCTATCCGACGAGCCAGGCGCAAGCCGAGGCGCCGCCGGCCGAGGACGCACCCGCGCCCGAAGCCGGGGACGCCGCCGACACCGCCGACACCGCTGCCGAGCAGCTTGCCGAGCGCGAGCCCGCAGGCGAAGTCGAGGAGCAGGCGCCGGCATTGGCTGCTTCGTTCTGATCCGGCATGGCCCCTCACGGGGCCTTGCCTTTTTCCTGTTCCCCAAGGAGAACCATCATGGCAGCCACATCGGCACCCACAAGATCAGTCCTGCCCATCGTCGTCCCGGGCCAGCTCACGTTGCGGACCATCCGCGGCAAGAACGGTCCGTTCACGGTCGGTCGCCTGGCCACACCCATCGGCGAGTTCGCCGTCAAGGATGCGGAACTGGAGCAGTACCCCGAAGGCAAGTACGACGGGGATTTCGTCATCCGCTACATCTTTGCGAAGTCCTATCCGGTCGCGGGCGGCGCGCGGTTTGAAGTCCGCGCCAGCCTGGACGGGATGACGCTGAACGGCATCGACAAACTGAGCCGCGACGAGGCCCGCAGCTTCGCTCCGCAGGAGGTTGATCCGCTCGATGAAGAGCAAGGGACGCAGCCTGCGGCATCGCCGGTCAAGCCCGCCAAGGCATCCAGGCCCGCCAAGCCCGCACCCGTGCAGGCGTCCGTGGACCCGCTGGTCGATACCACACCGTTCGGTGCGGATGCACCGCCGCCCGCTGCGGTCACGGCCCCCGGCAGTGCCGAAGATGGCGATGCTGCACTGTTCGGCATCCTGTGGCCGCTGGGTGAGTCCGTGAAACTTGATTCGACCATCGACCGCCGCGCCCTGCGCGCGCAGATCGCCCGCCTGGGCGAACTGGGCTACGCACTGGACTTCAAGACGCAGGAGTGGAGCCGCGAGGCCGAACTGCAACCTGCGTGATCGCAGACGCCGCATCCGCGGTGTTCTTCATCCACCCGCCGGGGCTCCTTCCCCATGCGGGGGAGGCCTCGGCTTTTTTTCTGGAGGTCTCCATCATGTCCACCATCGCTTGCGATACGCCCCGTTCCGCACTGGATGAACCCGCGTGGCGGGCTCTCTGCAAGACGGCTGCCGCACACGCCCAGCGCGGCTGCGGCCTGTCCTGGGACCACTGGGTCACGCTTTTCAGTTCGGAGATCGACGCGCAAGCCAGTCGGTTGCCGGAAAGCCAGCGCGTTCATGCTCTGGAAATCGCGGCCCAGGAATGGGACTACGCAACACCTGCCGAGCGGCAGGAAACCCAGGACTGGCTTGCCGAAAACGGCTTCTGCACGCACGGCATCGAACTGGGTTACTGCCCGGCCGGCTGCGGTTCCTAGTCTGCACTGGGTTCCATCGCCGCACACGCGGCATTCCATCACCCGCTGGGGGTTCTCCCCGCGGGGAGACCTCCGGCTCCACTTTTCACGGAGGCCTGTCATGGGCTGGTATTTCTCTCCTCAATCGCGGTCTGAACTGATCGCGGAGCTGATCGCACCGCAAGAGACCGAGCGCGGCAGCGCGAAGGTCATCGCCCACACCCTGCGCGGTAACGTGCTGTGGTCCGTGATCGAAATGACCGCCAAGGTCGAAGGCTTGCATCATGATCTCGCGCCGGGCCAATCCCTGCGTTACATCCGCTGCGACCTGCTGGAAGGCAGTGGCCGCCAATGGGGCTACAAGCCGATGGACGAGTCCATGCACCCGTTCTACTACTCGTGCCCACTGTCCTATCTGGATCTCGCGCCGGAGCAGTCCGCCCAATGGCGTGCAGGCGTTCGCGCCTACCACGCGCAATCGAGCTCACCCACGGCAGCCGCGGCTCCCGCCGCGGAACTGACGGCCTGAGCATTTTCCCTCCGCCCATTGGGACGGCACTTGCCCCTGCGGGCGGTGCTGTTCCAGCTCATCCATGCACACCACCATGAGTCAGCACCTCTTCGAAACCCATCACAAGGGATTTCCCATCACCGTGATGATCGGCTGGGATCGGCCGCTGCGCTACTTCTTCCTGACCATTTGCAAGCCTGCCGAGTTGATCGACAGCGCCATGAAGGTCAAGGACGAGGATTTCCTGTACAGCAACCTGCACGAGGAAGACCCGTTCGGCCACGGCCTGGACTACTACCGTGCAGTCCTGGGCCATTTCCACATCGACGTGCCCGACACCATGTTCACCGAAGTCCAGCAGGACTACGTGGGAAATGTCGGCAATCGCGTCGTCAAGCACCAGGCCGACGGTTCGTTCGCCGAACTGGGAGCCTGACGTCACCTGCGGCGCAGTCGAGGCATCCGCCCCAAGCACTGCGCGCTCCTTCATCCTTAACGGGGCATTCACTGCCCCTGCGGGCGGTGCGCCCCTCACATCGAGGAAACCACCATGCCTGCCACTTCATCCGACCAGCCCCTGTACCGCATCGACGAATGCAGCGACCTCATGGCCGATGCCTGCGTCTGCGGGGACCAGGGCGACCTGATCTTTCTCTCGGTCTGGGCGCGCGACACCGCCATCCAGCAGTTCATCGGGCGGCTCACCCTGGGTCGCAGCGAGGACGGCCTGGACCAGTTCCACGTCATCACCAGCGAAGGCAGCTCGCTGCCCGTGTTCGTCGGCTCGGTCGAGCGGCTGGAAAAGCGCCTGACCCGCAGCTATCGCCGCACGCTGTTCGGCTCGATGGTCAATCTCTGGCTCTTCGACCGGCGCTGCATCCGGCCCGACAAGAGTTCGGCCAGCGCCTTGGCGCTGCTGCCGCGCTCCGCGGCCGATCCCACGTCACGCCTGTGGCACCTGGTCAAGGACACGTGCCCGCTGCCGCTGCTGGACCACTGGCAATCGCCCGTCCTGGCGCTGCTGCGCGAGCGCGAAATGCTGTGCTCCCTGCCCGTGGCCCTCGGGCCGCTGCAAGGGTTCCGGCTCGCCATCGACGTGCCCGCGCTCACCAACGCGCTGGGCGACCTCATCCGCCAAGGCGTGCTCGCCGCCCATCCGACCCAGCAGCCGGCTCCGGCCGCGCTGGAGATGGCGGCCACCGCCTGACGTTGCCGCGATGGATGCGTGCCCTGCGCGCATCCATCACTTCCTTCATACCCGCCAGACAGGAGATTTCCATGGCATTGATGTTCCCCAGGCTCGCTCGGAATTTCGCCAAGAACGGCTACTACCCGACCGACGCAACCACCCTCGAAAGAACCCTCGGCGCACTGGCGCCCGCAGACTCCACATCCAGCGGGTCGATGTGCATTCTTGATCCCTGCGCAGGCGAAGGCGTTGCCATCGCCGAAGCCGCCCATGCCCTCGGGCCTGAGCTGGCCAGCGCCTATGCGGTCGAGTTCGACCAGGAGCGGGCCAGCCATGCCCGGCTGCTGGTCGATCACTGCATCCACGGTGACCTGATGGACACCATGATCTCGC
Organism: Xenophilus azovorans DSM 13620; assembly: GCF_000745855.1. Classification (GTDB taxonomy): domain Bacteria; phylum Pseudomonadota; class Gammaproteobacteria; order Burkholderiales; family Burkholderiaceae_C; genus Xenophilus; species Xenophilus azovorans. The sequence goes on along the minus strand of NZ_JQKD01000005.1, from coordinate 165,063 downwards.
GGCAGGCCTTCGGCCTCCTGTGGCTCAACCCGCCCTATGGCGATCTCGCAAGGGACACCAGCGGCAACCTGGGCTACGAAGGCAAGGGCCGCGCCCGTCTGGAAAAGCTGTTCTACCAGCGCACGCTGCCCCTGTTGCAGTACGGCGGCATCCTTGTCTTCATCCTACCGTCCTATGTGCTGGATCAGGAGATGGTCGGCTGGCTGACACGCCATTTCACGGACCTGTCCGTGTTCCAGGCGGCGGACAAGCAGTTCAAGCAGGTCGTGGTGTTCGGACGACGTGTCCGGCAGCGCGACCAGGCCGGCGATGACGTGAAAGCGTTCCGCGCCCGGCTGCTGCAAATCGGCCTGGGCGAACAGGAGGCGGATGAATTGCCGTCCGAATGGACGCTGCTGCCGTATGTGGTCCCCACGGCCCAGGCCGAGCCGGAGCATTTCTACCGGATCAGCATGGAGCCGGAGCAGTTCGCCGATGAAGTGCGGCGCCTCAACGGCCTGTGGCCCGCGTTCGAGACCCACCTCGGCGCGACCCAGCAGACCTTGCGCGCTCCGGCACGTGAATTGTCCAAATGGCACCTGGCACTGGCCCTCGCGGCCGGTGCGATCTCGGGTGTCGTGAAGTCACTCGGCGGCCGCATCCTGGCCGTCAAGGGCGACACGTTCAAGCAGAAGTCTTCCGCGGTGGAGTACCGCGAGCGCGACGACGGCTCCTTGGCCGAGACCCGCATCCTGACGGACAAGTTCGTCCCGGTGATTCGGGCCTGGGACCTCACGCCCGGCTCGGCCACGCTGGGCCAGGTTCTCACCATCCATTGATTCCCAAGGGCGGCTTGCCGCCTGGTCTTCATCCCTTGCAAGGAGTATCCCCATGCTGTCCATCTTTCAGGGGCGCAAGCCCCCAGTTCAACCGCTGTTCGCACTGGGCACGCTCAAGCTGAGCGAGAAGGTGCATTGGCTGGCGAGCAAGAGCCTCATCGATCCTTTGCCCTTCGTGCAGCGCCATCTGCGCGGCGACTGGGGCGAGGTCAGCGAGGCCGAGCGCCAGTCGAACGACGTCGCGCTGGAACAAGGCGCGCCGATGACGTCGCGCTTCCAGATCACGCCACGGCTGTTTCTGGTCGTCATCACCGGTGACGACCAGCGCATCACGGTCGTGCAATTGCCCGAAGAAATGGCATTGATCTGATCGCAGAACGTCCGCAGCCGCGGCGTTCTTTCTTTCCACCCACCGGGGTCTGCGCCCCGATGGGGCGCCATGGCCCTTCCATCTCCAAGGAGCCATCCATGGCACCCGAATCCGTCTTCATCAGCCTTGTTCCCAATGTTCGCTTTGACCCGGGCCAGATCGTCATGACCAATGGCGTGTCAGCACTGGTCCAGCAAGGCCGTCTCAATCCCAACGTCTATCTGCGCCGCCATCTCGGTGGCGACTGGGGCGACCTCGACGACAGCGACCGGCGCCAGAACGACGCCGCGCTGAGGTCGGGCGAGGACCGTCTGTTCTCGGCCTACGAGGTCGGCCCGAACCTGAAGGTCTGGGTCATCACCGAATGGGATCGCAGCGTCACCACAGTGCTGCTGCCCAGCGAGTACTGATCGTCGTCATCACCGGCCAGGTCCCGAATCCGGCCGACCTTTCCTTCCCACCCTGGGGCATGCCATCGCCCCTTGGGGAGTGGTGCATGCCCCGTTCTTCTGGAGCATCACCATGAACGCGCAAGCCATCGAAGCGGCCCCGGCCGCTGATATCTCGTCCCCCGTGGACGATCTGCTCGAACAGGAATCGTCCGAGCTGTCCATGAGCCTTCAGGACTTCGTTTCCGAGTTCGGGGACGAGCTGCTGGAATCCCTCAACCGGGCGAACCCGCCCGTCTACAGCGGCACGCCGCGCCCGCACCGCCAGCTGGTGCTGGCCGGGCTGAAACGCCAGTTGTTCCCCGCCCAGGCCGAGGTCGTGCATGCGGCCTCGGAACTGCTCGTCAACCAGGGCGAGCGGGCTGTCTTCGTCAATGGCGAGATGGGCACCGGCAAGACCACCATCGGCATTGCGCTGGCGGCGGTTCTGCACGCCGAGGGCTACCGCCGCACGCTGGTCCTGAGCCCGCCGCACCTGGTCTACAAGTGGCGCCGGGAAATTCTCGAAACCGTCGCGGGCGCGAAGGTCTGGGTGCTCAATGGCCCGGACACGCTGCTCAAGCTCATCAAGCTGCGCGAGCAGTTGGGCGTGCCTTCGCCGGCGCAGGAGTTTTTCGTCCTCGGTCGTGTCCGCATGAGGATGGGGTTCCATTGGAAACCCGCCTTTGCGCACAAGCGCACCCGCCACGGCGACGTGGGAGTCTGCCCGCACTGCGGGGAGGTCATCACCAACCTCGACGGCGAGCCGATCCCTGTTCAAGAACTGGAGGCAGAAGAGTTCCGCCGCAAGTGCAGCGGCTGCGGCGGCGCGCTGTGGACGCTGATGCGTCCACGGGCCCTCTCCGGCAGCGATCAGTCCTCGGCCGTACTGCGCGCCCTGAAGCGCATCCCGACCATCGGCGAAGCCACCGCGCAGCGCCTGATGAAAACCTTCGGGGACGGCTTCCTGGCCTCGATGCTCGGCGACAACCTGCACAACTTCATCAACCTGATGGACGCGAGCGGGAAGCTGGTGTTCTCCGATCGCCAGGCGCACCGCATGGAGCGGGCCATGGCGAACATGGAGTTCGGCTTTGGCGAAGGCGGCTATCAGCCCAGCGAGTATGTGAAGCGCTATCTGCCGCGCAGCACGTTCGACTTACTCATCGCAGATGAGGCCCACGAGTACAAGACCGGGGGTTCCGCCCAAGGCCAAGCCATGGGCGTCATCGCGTCCAAGGTCCGCAAAACGGTCTCGCTCACCGGCACGCTGATGGGCGGGTATGCCGACGATCTTTTCCATTTGCTCTTCCGCGCGCTTCCGGGCCGCATGATCGAGGACGGCTACATCCCCGGCCGCAACGGCAGCATGAACGCCGCCGCGATGGCCTTCATGAGGGATCACGGGGTCTTGCGGGATATCTATTCGGAGTCCGACGGCCCGGCGCACAAGACGGCCAAGGGCAGCAAGGTCACGGTCAGAACGGTCAAGGCTCCGGGCTTCGGCCCCAAGGGTGTGCTGCGGTGCATCCTGCCGTACACCATCTTCCTGAAGCTGCGCGACATCGGTGGCGTTCTGCCGCCGTATGACGAAGAGTTCCGGGACGTGGCGATGAGCGCCGAGCAAGGCGAGGCGTATCAGAAGCTGGCTTCCAGCCTGACGCAGCAGCTCAAGGAGGCCCTGCGCAAGCGGGACACCACCTTGCTGGGCGTGGTCCTCAACACGCTGCTGGCGTGGCCCGACTGCTGCTTCAGGGCGGAGACGGTGCGCCATCCGCGCACGCGCGAGGTGCTGGCCTTCACCCCGGCTCAGTTCAACGAGCTCCAGGTGATGCCCAAGGAGCGCGAACTGATCGACATCTGCCGCCAGGAGAAGGAAGCGGGTCGCAAGACCTTGGTCTATTCGGTCTATACCGGCACGCGGGACACCACGAGCCGGTTGAAGATGCTGCTGGAGCAGGAAGGTTTTCGGGTGGCGGTGCTGCGCGCGAGCGTGGATGCCAGCCAGCGCGAGGACTGGATTGCCGAGCAGCTGGACCGGGGCATCGACGTTCTCATCACGAACCCCGAACTCGTCAAGACGGGGTTGGATTTGCTCGAATTCCCCACGATCGTGTTTCTGCAATCGGGGTGGAACGTCTACACGCTGCAGCAGGCCGCGCGCCGCTCCTGGCGCATCGGCCAGAAGCTGGCCGTGAGGGTGATCTACCTGGGGTATGCCGCCTCTTCGCAGATGGCATGCCTCGCGCTGATGGCCAAGAAGATCCTCGTGTCCCAAAGCACGTCGGGAGACGTGCCCGAGTCCGGGCTGGATGTGCTCAACCAGGATGGTGATTCCGTCGAGGTCGCACTGGCCCGGCAGCTTGTTGCCGCCTGATCCCATGCCAACGCCGGCCTAGTGCCGCCGGCTTTCCGTTGTTTCCACCTTGCAGCCACGCCCACGATCTCAGTGGTCGTGGCTGCGCTTTTTCCATCCCAAGGAGATTTCCATGAATACCCATACCCAAGCTACGCCCGAAACCGTCAATGCTCGCCTGACGCTGGACGTGACCTATCTGCTCAACGGTGAGGCCGCGCCTGAAATGCTGGCACGGCTACAACGCATGTGGGAACGCGCCATCGGCGAGAGGTTGCTAATCGATGAGACCGCCGCGAAGGTGGATGCCTGGTCGATCGAGGTGACCGAGTTGCCCTCGGCGACTAACAGCGATGCGCTCGAAGCCGAGATCGCCGCCTTCATGCAGCAGCGCATCGAGGACGGCAACCTCGGTGCAGAGGACATTCCCTTGCGCCTGGCGCGCTATGGCCTGATGGCCCCCGAGGATTTCGTCGACGAAATGCGCGAGCGCATGGGCATGGCCGACGAAGTTCCCTCGGGCCAAGCCATCATCCCCTCGACCGAACCTGCCGATGACGGTGAGATCGAGATGCAAGTCGCGGTTGCCTGCATCGATGTCTCTGGCAGTCCCGACATGCCAGTCTTCAAGGTCTGGATCACCCAGGAAGAATACGACCTGGGTATCCACTACGGCAAGGCCAAGGACTTGGCCGAAGAAGCTCGGTATGAAGGGCCGTTCGTCTGCTTCGACGCAGCCGAACACGGAGCCGTCCTGTCGGCCGCCCGCGAACTGGGTCTTGTCCCGCAGGTCATCGTGCTCGATATGACCGACCGCCAAATCCAATCTGTCCGCTGCGACGCCGGCCAGGTCAAAGTCATCTGCTACGACACCAGCGACTTGGGCGGGTATTCGTCAGCGATGGCGGTTCGGCCAGTCGGCGAAAACGGCCAGCTCGTGCGCTGTTGGGCGCATACCCAGCTGGCGCAGGTCGATCCCGGCCTGAAGCTGGCCAGGGATTGATCCGGCGAAGTACGACAACCATTTTCACAGGCCCCACCCGGGGCCTTTTTCCTGGGCGCTATGGCAAGTGCCTGAAATACGCCTCGCGCACGATCTCGCCCGCCCGGTCCACATCGAAGGCCGGCAGGCCGGGCCGCAGCAGCGTGTCCATGTCATGGCGGAAGCCCGCCTTGCCCAGGCGCGCGTCCAGATGCGCGTTGGCTTCCTGGGCGCTGAACTGCGTGCCTTCCTTCTCCAGATACCAGACGAACGCCTGCATGGCCTTGGCCCCATCGACGGCGTAGGGCGTGCTGCCGGCCTCGCTGAGCTGCCAGGCGTGGGCCAGGTCGAACAGGTCGCGCCCTTGCTCGCGCTGCATCAGCGCGCGCGTCTTGGTGCCCAGCATTTCGTTGATGTCGTAGGAGCGCGCCACGGCCTGCAGGGGGTCGCCCTCGTCGTCGAGCACGTCCAGCGCCACGTCGACCAGGGGATAGAGGGAGGCGCTTTCGTTGAGGTTGACCTCGACCTTGATGGTCTCCTCGCGCTGCAGGCCCAGCGGCACGAACTTGAAGGCCATGCGCAGGATCTTGGAAGGCCGCAACACGTTGCGGATCGCCAGCCAGGCATCGGCGATCAGCGAATCGCTGGGGCGGCCCAGCACCGGCGCCAGCACGCGGCGCAGGTGGCGGTCCAGCGTGTCGGTGTCCATCGCCTTGACCAGCACCAGGTCGATGTCCTCGGAGTAGCGCGCCGCCGGCGCCAGGTGGGCCTTGTGCAGCACCGTGCCGCCGCGCATGGCCAGGTGCTCGCGCAGCACTTCGTCGGCAAAGATCGCGGCCACGCCACGCGACAGGCGCAGGTCCTGTTCGACCTGGCTGCGCTTGGGCCAGGGGGCATGGGACTGCCAGGCTGTCAGGTGGGTTTGCTGCATCACGTATTGGCTCCTTGCTGGGGTCCCATCCAGACCTTGAAATCTGTATTGGTGTGGTCGCTGCGTTCTTCACCTGGGGGAAGCGGGCCTTCGAGCGCGATCAGCCGCATCGGCCTGCCCCGCAGCCAGTGGGACAGCGGCGCCAGCAGGTTGGCCTGCTCGTCGAGCGTCAGGAGCGCGCCGAGCCGTTGCGCCACCGGCACGCTCTGCAGGGCGTCCAGCGCCTGGGTCAGGCCCGCCGGCGTGCAGTGGGACCAGAGCGCGCGCAGAACTTCCCGCACCCGGCCCATGCCGCCCAGCGCGCTGTCGCGCTGGATCAGGTCCAGCGCGGTCAACTCGGGTGTGCTGACCTTGAAGCGGCCATCGGCACTCTCGTGCCAGCGGGTCGGCATCGCTTCGATGCGCGCGCAGGTGTGGAAAACGAGTTCGTGCCGGCCAACGGTGATCGGGCGGCGCTTGGTTTCCACCATCACCTGCGTGACCATGACGGCATAGGGCGAGGCGCCGTGGGCCTCCGCCGCGCTGAGCAGCCCGACGTAGTAAGGCGTCTCCAGGGTCTTGCGCAGGTAGGCGTCGAGCCAGGCCTCCAGCGGCGGACTGCCGGTGGCCGCGTACTGCAACGGCACGATCAGCCAATGGTCCGAGCCGCGGGACAGGCGCACCAGCCGCCCGGCCCGCTGCTGGCGGTACAGCGCCTTGCGCAGTGCCTCGGGGCTCGCATCGGGCAGCTTGGCGTGTAAGTCCTTGCCGCGCACGTTCAGCTTGCCCGCGCGCTCACAGGCGTTCAGGACATCCGACAGGTGTTGAGGCATGGCCAGGGCGATGTTTTGCAATGGATTCGCGCAATGTACCATTTTATGTCCCACATCGCGAATCAAATGCAAATCGCCATGCAGTAGGCCAAGCTGGCTGCCCGTCTACGCGCCACAGCCATTGCAACGTCGGCGTGCCCCCAGACGATACGCCCCGCCCCGCCAAAACCGGGCAGCCCGCAGTTCGCATTTCTGGCTGACCGCGCCGCGGCGTGCGGCCAAGGTATCAGCATCCCAACAGAAGAGCCGATGCCATGCTCGCAATCCATCTCCCCCGGCGTCTGGTCGGCGCCGGCCTGCTGGCCGCGGTCCTGGCCAGCGGCTGCGCGACCACCGCAGCGCCACCGGCGCCCGACGCCATCGAGGAAGCCTCGCCCGCGCCCGCACCCGAGGCGTCAGAACTCATCCCCGTCGTGCGCTACGGCCGCTACACCCTCGTGGAACTGGCGCCGCTGGCGGCGCAGCGCGACCTGCTGCTGCAGACCATCGACGTGTCCATGCCCGAGGACGCCCGCGCCACGGTCGGTGACGGGCTGCGGCACGTGCTCAAGCGCAGCGGCTACGGCCTGTGCCAGACGGCGCATGCCGCGATCGAACTGTACGCGCTGCCGCTGCCGGCAGCGCACCTGCATCTCGGTCCCATGAGCCTGCGCGATGCGCTGCTCACCCTGGCCGGGCCGGCCTGGGAACTGCACGCGGATGACCGCACGCGCCAGGTCTGCTTCGAGCGGCCCGGCGGCGACGCAGCGGCCGAGCCGGTTCCCGAGGCACCCGCCGCCGAGGCGGTGCAGACATTTCCCATCGACGGAGGCCAGCCATGAACGCCGCGCAGCCTCCCCGGCGCGCGACCGCCGCCGTGGTCGTGCAGAGCCTGCTCTGGCTGTGGCTGCTCTGTCTCAGCGTCTTCGTGCTCCTGGGCTCCCAGGCGATGAACGAACTGGCCGACCGAGAGCGGGCCGATGCCGGCCTGCAACGCCTCGCAGCGCAGGTGGCCGGGCTGGCCGAGACCACCCAGGCCTTGCAGCAGCGGCCAGCGGCCGCCACGGCAGCAGGCCTGCAAGACACCCGCCAGGCCCTGGAGGCGCGCATCGCGCAGGCCGAGCAAGCGCTGGGAGGCCATGCCGCCGCGGAAGAGCTTCAGGCGCTGCGTGCCGAAGTCGAGCAGATCAAGGCGCGCCAGACAGCGGCGCGTGCTCCCGCACCAGTACAACCGCGCCCACCCAAGCCCGCCGCCGTCACCCCCGTGCCACCGCCGCTGCCGTTCCGTGTCGTGGGCGCCGAGTTGCGCGCCGGCCAGCGCAGCGTGTCCGTCGCGCCAGCTGCGGGGGATTTCACCGCCGACCAGGTGCAGGTGCTGCTGCCGGGCGATGCCGTCGGCCCATGGCGCTTGCAGGCCATCGAGGGCAGCACCGCCGTGTTCCAGGCCGGCGAGCAGATCCGCCGCGTGGCGGTTCCTTGAGGAGGCCACGCGATGCAACGCCATCCCATCCTCATCCTGTCTCTGCTGGCAACGCTGCACCTGCCGGCGCCAGCACAGCAGACACCCCAGCAAGCCTCCAACGTCCAGCCCGCCCGCACGAGCCAGAGTCAGATCGCGCACAGCCAGGACTCGCGGCTGGCGAAGGAATGGGGCCTGCGCGACGACGAGTTCGTCCGCTACCGGGAACTCATGGAGGGGCCGCTGGGCATCTACTCGCCCAACCTGGACCCGCTGTCCGCGCTGGGCGTCGAGGCCCGCTCGGATGAAGAGCGGCGGCGCTATGCCGAATTGCAAGTGCAGGCCGAGGCGCGCCGCGTGGAGAAGCTGCTCGCCTACCAGCGCGCCTATGACGCCGCGTGGCAGCGCCTGAACCCCGGCATGCAGCGCGTGAACCTGCCCGACGACATGCCGGGCACCACAGCAAGCGCCGCAGCCGTGCGCAGCAGCGGCCGGACGGCGGTTTTCGTGAAGGACGGCTGCGCGGCCTGCGGGCAGCTCGTGCAGCGCCTGCAGACATCAGGTTCCCCGTTCGACCTGTACATGGTCGGCAGCCGCCAGGACGATGCGCGCATCCGCGACTGGGCCAAGCGCGCGCAGATCGACCCGGCACGGGTGCGCAGCGGCAGCATCACGCTCAACCACGATGGCGGCCGCTGGCTGTCGCTGGGCCTGCCCGGCGAACTGCCGGCTGTCGTGCGCGAGGTCAACGGCCAATGGCAGCGTCAACCCTGATCGCCGTGCCTGCCTCGCGCATGTTGCTCGCGCTGCTGCTCGCCGCCGGCTCGAACGCCGGCACCGCCCATGCCCAGGAGGTTCCACCGCCGGCCTACCAGCTCGCCGCGCAGCGCGCCGGCATTCCCTCGGCAGTGCTCTACGCCGTGGCATTGCAGGAGAGCGGGATTCGGCGCAACGGGCGGATCGTGCCGTGGCCGTGGTCCCTCAACGTCGCCGGTCAGACACGTCGCTTCGCCACCCGCGCCGACGCCTGCACTGGCCTGCAGCAGGCAATGCGCTCCACGCCGCACACACGCATCGACGCCGGCCTGGGGCAGATCAACCTCGGCTACCAGAAGCACCGCTTCACCAGCCCGTGCGACCTGATGGACCCGTACCGCAACCTCGCCATCGCCGCCGAGATCCTGAAAGAGCAATACGTCCCCGGCGAGGACTGGCTGCTCGCGATCGGCCGCTACCACCGCCCCGCAGGCGGAGAGCCCGCCGCGCGGTATCGGCGCAGCGTGTCCCGGCATCTCGCCCGCGTGCAGGGCACGCGCCCCACCGTCGCGGCGCTCGCCGTGCGTCAGGAGACCTCCCCATGACGAAATCTCATCTGGCCAATCTCACGTTGAAAGGCCTTCTCGTGCTGGTGGCGGCGATGCCGCTGGCCTCGCATGCCGCCGAGCCGCTGATCGTGGTCGAAGACCGGGGCGGCACCTCGGCACTGCCGTACTACGAAGCCCTGAACCTTCAGCCTCGCAAATCGGATGGCAACGGCACAGCGCGGCCGCCCATCCCTGTACCCCAGGTCCCGGCAACGCCTGCCGATGAGGCAGCGATGCTGCCAGTGCGCAGCGCCAAGCTCACGCCCGGCACCGTGGCGCGGCGGGTGATCGAAGCGCCGGGTCTGCGGCCCTTCGTGGTCGTCGGAGACGACGCGGCGTCCCAGGCGTGGCTGCGCCGCCATGCGGCCTCGTTGCGCGAGCGCGGTGCGGTCGGCCTGGTGGTCAACGTCGAGACCGCACAGGCCCTGGCGCGGCTGCGCGCACTGGCGCCCGGCGTGCCGCTGGCGCCCGCATCCGGTGACGACCTGGTAGAACGCCTGGGCCTACGGCACTACCCGGCGCTGATCACGGCCACCGGCATCGAGCAATGAAGCCATGTCGGGGAAACAGCCGGTCGAGGTTCTGCTGCGCCCAGCGGTGGAGCTATACACCGTCGCCGCATGTGCGGGCGCCGCGTTTCTGTCCCTGGTGGCCCCGTGGTCGCTCGCGTTGAGCCCGGCCATGGGCGTCGGCAGCGCGCTGGCGTTCGGCGCCTACGGCGCGATCCGCTACCGCGATGCCCGCGTCATCCTGCGCTACCGGCGCAACATCCGCAGGTTGCCGCGCTACGTGATGACGAGCCGGGACGTGCCGGTCAGCCAGCAGCGCCTCTTCATAGGGCGGGGCTTTCTGTGGGAGCAGAAGCACACCCATAGGCTCATGCAGACGTACCGGCCGGAGTTCCGCCGCTACGTGGAGCCGACACCTGCTTACCGGCTGGCGCGGCGGCTGGAGGAGCGGCTGGAATTCGCACCGTTTCCGCTTTCACGCCTGCCAAGGCTCACGGGCTGGGATGTTCCCTTCAATCCGGTGCGGCCGCTGCCGCCCGTGGGCGGTCTGCCACGGCTGCATGGCATAGAGCCCGAGGAGGTGGACGTCAGCCTGCCCCTGGGCGAGCGGGTCGGCCATTCGCTGGTGCTGGGCACCACGCGCGTGGGCAAGACCCGGCTCGCCGAGTTGTTCGTGACCCAGGACATCCGCCGCAAGAACGCCGCGGGCGAGCATGAGGTCGTCATCGTCATCGACCCCAAGGGCGATGCCGATCTCCTGAAGCGGATGTATGTCGAGGCCAAGCGCGCGGATCGCGAGGGCGAGTTCTACATCTTCCATTTGGGCTGGCCGGAGATTTCCGCGCGCTACAACGCCGTGGGACGCTTCGGGCGGATCTCGGAGGTGGCCACCCGCATCGCGGGCCAACTCTCCGGCGAGGGCAACAGCGCGGCGTTCCGCGAATTCGCCTGGCGCTTCGTGAACATCATCGCGAGGGCATTGGTGGAGTTGGGGCAGCGCCCGGACTACATGCTGATCCAGCGGCACGTCATCAACATCGACGCGCTGTTCATCGAGTACGCCCAGCATTACTTCGCCAAGACCGAGCCCAAGGCCTGGGAGGTGATCGTCCAGATCGAGGCCAAGCTCAACGAGAAGAACATCCCGCGCAACATGATCGGGCGCGAGAAGCGCGTCGTGGCGCTGGAGCAGTACCTCTCCCAGGCTCGCAACTACGACCCCGTGCTCGACGGCCTGCGCTCTGCCGTCAGGTACGACAAGACGTACTTCGACAAGATCGTCGCCAGCCTCCTGCCGCTGCTGGAGAAGCTCACCAGCGGCAAGATCGCTCAGCTCCTGGCCCCGAACTACTCCGACCTGGCCGACCCGCGTCCGATCTTCGATTGGATGCAGATCATCAGGAAGCGCGCCATCGTCTATGTGGGCCTGGATGCGCTGTCCGACGCCGAGGTCGCCGCGGCGGTCGGGAACTCCATGTTCTCCGATCTCGTGTCGGTCGCCGGGCACATCTACAAGCATGGGATCGACGACGGCCTGCCTGCGGCGTCGGCGGGTACGCGCGTGCCGATCAATGTGCATGCCGATGAGTTCAACGAGCTGATGGGCGACGAGTTCATCCCGCTCATCAACAAGGGCGGCGGCGCCGGGCTGCAAGTCACCGCGTACACGCAGACCCTCTCGGACATCGAGGCCCGCATCGGCAACCGCGCGAAGGCTGGCCAGGTGATCGGCAACTTCAACAACCTGTTCATGTTGCGGGTCCGGGAGACGGCCACCGCCGAACTGCTGACCCGGCAATTGCCGAAGGTCGAGGTCTATACCACCACCATCGTCTCGGGTGCGACGGACAGTTCGGACATCCGCGGCGCGACGGATTTCACGTCGAACACGCAGGACCGCATCAGCATGTCCAGCGTGCCGATGATCGAGCCATCGCACGTCGTCGGCCTGCCCAAGGGGCAGTGTTTCGCGCTGCTGCAGGGCGGACAGCTCTGGAAAATCAGGATGCCGCTGCCCGCACCTGACCCCGATGAGGTGATGCCGCAGGATCTGCAACAGCTCGCGGGCTACATGCGCCAGAGCTATACCGAGGCTACGCAGTGGTGGGAGTTCACCAGTTCCCCGGCCTTGCAGGACGCGGGCTTGCCCGATGACCTGCTGGACGATGCCGCTCCGGCCGCGCCTACTGCCGCAGCCACCGGCGCTGACGATGGCACCGGCGACGAGGCCTCGCCATGAAGGACGCCGCCTCGACTGCGCAGCGCGAGCAGAACCAGCGCCAGGGCCTGATCGTCGGCACCATCACCTTGCCGTTCCGGCTGCTCGGGGTGCTGATCGGCTCGTTGCTGTTTTCGATCGTGGTGGAGTGCGTCGGCATGCACCTGTTCTGGAAGGACCAGGGCTGGCGCCACTCCCAGCAGATGCTGCAGTACGAGCTGGGGCACCTTTCCGGCCACTTCACGCGCAGCGTGGTCGTGCAGGAGCCAGGGCGCACGGCGCACGAACTGGTGGATAGAGGGTATGAGTGGGTGTTCGTGCACTCGGGGCTGCTGGAGCGCATGAGCCAGACCGCTGAGCGCGCCCGCGCACCCAGCCATGGGAAAAACCAGGACGGGGGGCGCAACTTCCGCTACTACATCAGCCAAGTCTATGTCTGGGCCGAGAGCTACCTGATCGCCGTGGCCTTCACGACGTTGACCTTCCTGGTGCGCCTGCTGGTCCTGGTGCTCACGTTGCCGCTGATCTTCACGGCAGCCTTCGTCGGTTTGATCGACGGCTTGGTGCGGCGTGACGTGCGCCGGTTCGGCGCGGGCCGCGAATCCGGCTTCATCTACCACCGTGCCAAAGCCAGCCTGATGCCACTGGCCTTGCTGCCTTGGGTCACGTATCTGGCGTTGCCCATCTCGGTGCATCCGCTCGCGATCCTGCTGCCCAGCGCCGCCTTGCTGGGACTGGCGGTGAGCCTGACCGCGGGCAGCTTCAAGAAGTACCTGTGAGACTCAGTGGAGCGGGCAGCGTTGACACCAGGCGGTGCTCAGGCCTTGATTCGCTCGTACACCTTCGCCCACGCCTGCGTGGCTTGAACCTGCGCCGCCTCCATTTCGGCGCGGATCAGTTCGGCCATCTCGGCATGACCGGCCTCGGCTTCTTCCCAGATAAAGTACCGGCGCATCTCGTGCGTCGTGTCGTCTGCGAAGACCATCGTCTCGAACAAGGCCGGATCAGCGCCGGGTACGGGATTGTGGTCCAGGCCGAGGAAGACCGTTGAAATACGGACGTCGTCGATCCATGTTTCCGCCACGCGACGGTCGGCCACCTCGTACCACGCGGACCACTCCACCATGCTGTCGCACAGCACTGCGCGACGACCATCGAGCTTGTAGTGCATGAGACGCGAAAAACGCCAATCTGACATATCGAAAGAATAATCCAGAGCGCTCTTTCACCCAATCGCTCGAACGGCCAATTCTGCGTTCGGTGCTGGCACATGTAGCCACTTTCCAGCACCGAAGGCCTCCTGCGATTCCATCAATCCGGTCGCCAGCGAGTTCCCATTGTTTGCGGCCTGAAGCCACCCCGATCTCCACGATCAAGCCATTGCTGATCACACAGGAATGGCGCGATGGTGGCTTCAACCTGGCTGCGCGCCGCGCATCGCGGCGTGCCCACTTTTTTCGTGACGGCCCTCCTGCTGGGCCAGTCCCAGACGGCGTTGGCCGAATCCCCGGCGCAACGCCAGGAGCTGGTCGCCGCGCTGCGCCAGCTCGACGCGCTGGAGCGCACCGTCACGGACAGCGCCGCGCATGCCCCCGTCCAGCCGGGCGAGCGCTACCACTTCGATTACCCACGGCTGCTGGTGGACCTGGCGCGTGTGCGCGCTGGCATCCAGGCCCACCTCACGCCGTCGCGTGCCCAGCCACGCGACCCCACCGAACTGACCGGCGACTACCGCGCCGAGCGGGCCGCCCCACCATCACCGTCGACGTCTGCGGAGGGCAAGCCATGAACGGCGCCCAGGTCTCGGCATTTCAAGCCAACAGCGGCATCGCGCCTTCCGCGATGGCGACCGTGCTGGTCGGCGCCGTCTTCGCCGTGCTGCTCGTGTGGGGCGTGTGGGCCATCCGAACGGCCTACGTGGGGTGGTCGGAAAGCCGCCTCAACCAGCGCCAGTTCCTGGGCGTCTGCATCCGCTTCGTCGCGATGTACCTCGTCCTGAGTTTCTTCCTCCTCTCCTGACCTGAAAGGCCTGACCATGCAAAACCGCATCCTCAATTCCCGTCTCGCCCAGCGCGCCGCCGTGGCCCTGGGCACCGCCGCGCTGCCCGCGCTGTCGTTCGCGCAGGGCCTGCCGCAACTGGAGAACCCCACGCGCGGCACCGGCAACGGCATCATGGAGACCATCCGCAACTACGGCTACGACATCATCATGCTCGTGGCCTTGCTGGTGGTGGCCTCCATGTTCATTGGCGTGTGCTACCACGCCTACGGCACCTACGCAGAGATCCACACCGGCCGCAAGACCTGGGGCCAGTTCGGCCTCACCGTCGCCATCGGCGCCGTGCTGCTCGTGATCGGCATCTGGCTGCTCACCGAAGCCACCGGCATCCTGTAAGCGGGGGCGGGCCATGTCCGAGCACCAGCACGTCCGTGCGGACGGAACGGTCACGTTCCTTCCGCACCGGCTCAACCGCCATCCGGTGGTCGTGCGCGGTCTCACGGCGGACGAGCTGTGGATCTGCTGCGCCCTGTCCGGCGCCGCCGGCTTGCTGATCGGCGCACCGCTGTCCTGGGTGTTCCGCACGATCGCGCTGGCGCCCACGTTCATCGTCCTGGGCGTAGCCCTGGGCGTGTTCGTGGGCGGCGGCATCCTGCGCCGGCTCAAGCGCGGACGGCCCGACACCTGGCTGTACCGGCAGTTGCAGTGGCGCATCGCCACACGGCATCCGCTGGCGGCAGGCTGGGTGGGTGGTCATCTGCTGATCTCGCGCTCGGGCTTCTGGACCACCCGAAGGTGCGTGCCAAGGGGGACTCGATGAGCCGTTTCAAGAACGAGATCACCCACTTGCAGGCGCACATCAAGACGCTGCGCCTGGGCGCTGGCGCGCTGGTGGCCATTGCGCTGCTGATGGGCGGCGGCTGGTGGAGCGCGCCGCGCGATCTGACCATCCACGTTCCGCCCGACCTGCGTTCCGGCAGCACCCGCAAGTGGTGGGAAGTGCCGCCCGAGAGCGTGTACGCCTTCACGTTCTACGTGTTCCAGCAGCTCAACCGCTGGCCGGCCAATGGCGAGGACGACTACCCGCGCAACCTGCATGCGCTGTCGCCGTACCTCACGCCGTCCTGCCAGGCCTTCCTGCGGGCCGACTACGACTACCGGCGCAGCACGGGCGAGCTGCGCCAGCGCGTGCGCGGCCTCTACGAAATCCCCGGCCGCGGCTACGGCGACGACCCCACCGCCCGCGTGCGCGTGGTCTCCGACCGGGATTGGGTCGTGACGCTGGACATCAGCGCCGACGAGTACCACGGTGCCGAGCAGGTCAAGCGCGCCCTGGTGCGCTACCCCATCAAGGTCACGCGGGTGGACGTCAATCCCGCGCGCAATCCGTTCGGCCTGGCGCTCGATTGCTACGAAGGCACGCCCCAGCGCATCACCGTGCCGGAGCCCGCGCGTCCGGCGCCAGGCGGCCTGTCTCCGCAAGCGCCTCAAGGAGGAAACACCCCATGAAGCCCATCAAGCACCTTGTTCTCGCGTTGCTGGGGCTGCTGGCCGTGGCTTCGGCGCCTGTTGCCCAGGCGGTGGAGATTCTGCGCTGGGAGCGCATGCCGCTGGCCGTGCCCCTGCGGGTCGGCCAGGAGCGCATCGTGTTCATCGACCGGAACGTCCGCGTGGGCGTGCCGGTCGGCGTGGGCGAGCGGTTGCGCGTGCAGAGCGCGGGCGGCGCGGTGTACCTGCGCGCGAGCGAGCCGATCGAACCCACGCGGCTGCAGCTGCAAGACGCCGACACGGGCGCGTTGATTCTGCTGGACATTACCGCCGAGCCGGCCAAGGACGAGGAGCCCGCGCTAGAACCGGTGCGCATCGTCGAGGGCAACGTCACCCCCTCGCGCTATGGCGACCAGGCGGCAAGCTCCGACGAGGCGCCAGCACGCCCCAATGACCAGGCGGGCACACGGTCGCTGCGGCGCGAAACCCCGGTCCCGGTCGTGCTGACGCGCTTTGCCGCGCAGAACCTCTACGCGCCGCTGCGCACGGTCGAGCCGCTGCCGGGCGTCATGCGGGTCACCCTGCGCCGCGACCTGGATCTCGGCACGCTGATGCCGACGCTGCCGGTGCGCGCCGTCGCGCTCGCCTCGTGGCGCCTGGAGGACCAGTGGGTGACCGCCGTGCGCCTCACCAACACCAGCACTGGCTGGATCACGCTCGACCCGCGCATGCTTCAAGGCGATTTCCTCACGGCGGCCTTCCAGCACGAGGCACTGGGCCCGCGTGGCACCCCAGAGGACACCACCGTCCTGTACCTGGTGACGCGCGGCCGCGGCCTCGCGCAATCGCTGTTGCCCGCCATCCACCGCTTCGACCCCGCCGTGCATCTTCCGCAGCCGGCTCCCGAGGCCCAGGCCGACAAGGAGGTCCGCCATGCGCAGTAACGGCCTGCTCAAGTGGCTGATGATCCCGGTGGCCCTCCTGGTGCTGTTCATCGGCATCCGGCTGTTCTCGGGCGGCGGCGCCTCGGCGCCCTCCCCGGCCGGCATGGGCAGCCAGCTCACGCCCGAAGAGATGAAAGCACTCGGGATCGCGGGCGACACCCCGCGCGACACCGTGGCGACGCTGGTGGCACAGGTCAAGCAGCTGCGCACCGAGCTGCAGACCGCGCTCTCGGACAACAAGTCCCAGCGCGAAGAGAACCAGCGCCTGCGCCAGCGCGAGAACTCGATCGACCAGCGCATCAACTCGGCGCTGGAGGCCGAGCGCTCCAACCTGCGCCGCGACCAGCAGCAGGCGGCCGGTGAACGCCAGCAGACGGAGGGGCTGCTCGCCGACCTGCAACGGCGCCTGGACAGCATCGGCAGCCGCGGTGGCGCTCATGCCGATCTGCCGGTGGGCCTGGGGCTGCGCGATGGTGATGAGGCAGGCATGGAAGGCGGCCTGCGCTGGGTGGAGCCTCAGGATGCGAAAAAGGCCGAGGGGCGCGGATCGTCCAGCGGCGGCATGAGCTTCCCGACGAGCTTCGGCCCGGCGCAGCGCACGCAGGAAGCCTCGGCGGAAAGCGTGGCGAACACCGGCGCCCGCGCCGCCGGGGTCAAGGGGGCCAAGCCGGTTTACACCGTCCCGACGAACTCAACGCTCATGGGGTCGGTCGCGATGACGGCGCTGATCGGCCGCGTGCCGATCGACGGCACGGTCAACGATCCGTACCCGTTCAAGGTGCTCGTCGGCCCCGACAACCTGACGGCCAACGGCATCGACATTCCCGATGTAGCGGGTGCCGTGTTCAGCGGCACGGCTTCCGGCGACTGGACGCTTTCGTGCGTGCGCGGCCAGGTGCGCAGCATCACCTTCGTGTTCCACGACGGGACGATCCGCACGATTCCAGAGGACCGCGAGGGCAACCAGCAGAACAACCATCAGGGCGGGGGCCTGGGCTGGATCAGCGATCCCCACGGCATTCCCTGTGTCAGCGGGGATCGGCGCAGCAACGCCCAGCAGTACCTCGGCTCGCAAGCCCTGATCACGGCAGCCGGTGCCGGCGTGGCCTCGCTCATCAAGAGCGACAGCGGCCGGGTGTCCTACGTGGGCTCGGACGGCTCCATCGGCACCGTGGGCATCAGTGGCCAGGAAGCGGTCGGCCGGATTCTCGCCGGGGGTGTCCAGGAGATGTCGAACTGGGTCAACAAGCTGTACGGCCAGGCTTTCGCGGCGGTCTATGTGCAGCCCGGCGCCAAGGTCGCGGTTCACCTCGAAAAGCCGCTCGCCATCGATTTCGATCCCGAAGGCCGCAAGGTCGATCACCGCGCAGGAGAAAGCCATGCTCTCGAATTGGACTAACCGGGCCCAAGGCCTCGCGCTGGCCGCCGCCATCGCGGTGCTGGGCGGCTGCGCCACCAGCAAGGAGGAACTGCTGACCCATGGCGACCGCACCATGATGGACATCTGGCAGCAGGAGACTGGTGACAGCGCAGGTGGTGGCGCAGGTCAGGTGGCGCGCCGCCAGCTGCTCGATGCGCGCCAGAGTCTGCGGCGGCCGCTGACCGAGGCGGACGTGCAGGCCGCGCCCGCCGAGCAGATGCGCTACACGCGCACGGCTCGCAACGAGATCCATCGCCAGTTCCAGCGCCTGCCCAACCCCGACCTGGTGATGTATGTCTTTCCGCACTTGACAGGCACGGACCCGGTGCCTGTGCCGGGCTACACGACGGTGTTCCCCCTGTACCAGCGGGTGCAGTACGCGATGCCGGGCGAGCGCGTGGAGGACTACTGATGCGCTGGACCCTCCCATGGCCGAAGCTGGCCGCCGGCGGCATCGGAGGCCCGGCCGACGATGGACAGCTGGACGGCTGGCAGCGCCACGTCGAGGCCCTGCGGCAGGCAGGTATTCCCGAACCTGGCGCGGCGGTCCAGGGCCGCAGGCCGGCGACCATGGCCGACGAGCAGGCGCTGTACGACGTCGCGCCGTCGTTCGTGGAGCTGCTGCCCTGGGTAGAGTTCCTGCCGGAATCGAAGTCCATGCTGCTGGAGGACGGGCAGTCCGTGGCCGCCTTCTTCGAGCTGGTGCCGCTGGGCACCGAGGGCCGCGAGCCGGCCTGGCTGGCCCAGGCCAGGGATGCGTTGGAGAACGCGCTGCAGGACAGCTTCGATGAACTGGACGAGAACCCTTGGGTGCTCCAGCTCTATGCCCAGGATGAACCCAGCTTCGACCAGTACATGCAAACCCTGCGCGACTACGTGCAACCGCGCGCCCGCGGCACGGCGTTCACGGAGTTCTACCTGCGCTTCTTCGGCCACCACCTGCGCGCGGTGGCCAAGCCCGGAGGCCTGTTCGAGGACACGGTGGTCACGCGGCTGCGCTGGCGCGGCCAGACGCGGCGCGTGCGCATGGTGGTCTATCGCCGCGTGACCGGACAAGGACAGGGCCAGGGCCAGGCGAGCCAGATCATGCGCAGGGGCCAGACGCCCGAGCAGATGCTGAACATCGTCTGCGACCGCCTGTGCGGCGGGCTGGCGAACGCCGGCATCCAGGCCCGGCGCATGCTTGCGGCAGACGTTCACGACTGGCTGCTGCGGTGGTTCAACCCCCGCCCTGCCCTGCTCGGGCCTGGAGTCGAGGATAGGGAGCGCTTCTATGCGCTGGCACGGTACCCCGCCGAGACCGAAGACGGCGAGATCGAACTGGCGAGCGGACGGGATTTCAGCCAGCGGCTGTTCTTCGGGCAGCCGCGCTCTGACGTCGCGCACGGGGCCTGGCACTTCGATGGGATGCCACACCGCGTGCTGATCGCCGACCGGCTGCGCATGCCACCGGGCACGGGGCACCTGACCGGCGAGACCCGCAAGGGCGACGCGATCAACACGCTGTTCGACCAGATGCCCGAGGACACCTTGATGTGCCTGACGATGGTCGCCACGCCGCAGGATGTCCTCGAATCCGATCTCAACCATCTGGCGAGGAAGGCCGTGGGCGAGACGCTGGCGTCGGAACAGACCCTCAAGGACGTGCATGAAGCCCGCTCGCTGATCGGCAGCGCACACAAGCTCTACCGGGGCACGCTGGCGTTCTATCTGCGCGGGCGCGACGAAGCCGAGTTGGACCGGCGCGGCCTGGATCTGGCGAACGTGATGCTCAACGCAGGCTTGCAGCCGGTGCGCGAAGACGACGAGGTGGCACCGCTCAACAGCTACCTGCGCTGGTTGCCGTGCTGCTACAACCCCGGCCAGGATCGGCGCAAGTGGTACACGCAACTGATGTTCGCCCAGCACGCGGCGAACCTGTCGCCGGTGTGGGGGCGCAGCCAGGGCACAGGGCATCCCGGCGTGACGATGTTCAACCGTGGGGGTGGACCGCTCACCTTCGACCCGCTCAACCGGCTGGACCGGCAGATGAACGCCCACCTGTTCCTGTTCGGGCCGACGGGCTCGGGCAAGTCCGCCACGCTCAACAACTTGCTGAACCAGGTCACGGCCATCTACCGGCCGCGCCTGTTCATCGTGGAAGCCGGCAACAGCTTTGGTTTGTTCAGTGACTTCGCCAAGCGCCTGGGTCTGACCGTGAACCGCGTAAAGCTGGCACCCGGCTCGGGCGTGAGCCTGGCGCCGTTCGCCGACGCGCGCCGGTTGATCGAGACACCCAGCGACGTGCAGACGCTCGACGCCGATGCGTTGGACGAAGACACGCCACCGGAGGCCGCCCACGCCGACGAGCAGCGCGACGTGCTGGGCGAGCTGGAAATCACCGCACGGCTGATGATCACGGGCGGCGAGGACAAGGAAGAAGCCCGCATGACGAGAGCCGACCGCTCGCTGATCCGCCAGTGCATCCTCGATGCCGCCGAGCACTGCTATGGCGAAGGTAGCGAGGGCGGCGAGCAGCGCACGGTGCTCACGCGCGACGTGCGCGATGCGTTGCGCACACGCGGCAGCGACACCACGCTGCCCGAGATGCGGCGCGTGCGCTTGCTGGAGATGGCGGATGCGATGGACATGTTCTGCCAAGGGGCCGACGGCGAGATGTTCGACCGGCCCGGCACCCCGTGGCCCGAAGCGGACATCACCCTGGTCGATCTGGCGACCTATGCCCGCGAGGGCTACAACGCGCAGCTCTCCATCGCGTACATCAGCCTCATCAGCACGGTGAACAACATCGCCGAGCGCGACCAATACCTCGGCAGGCCGATCATCAACGTCACCGATGAAGGACATGTGATCACCAAGAACCCGCTGCTCGCGCCTTACGTCGTGAAGATCACGAAGATGTGGCGCAAGCTGGGCGCGTGGTTCTGGTTGGCCACCCAGAACATCGACGACCTGCCGCGTGCGGCCGAGCCCATGCTCAACATGATCGAGTGGTGGGTGTGCCTGTCGATGCCGCCCGATGAAGTCGAGAAGATCGCGCGCTTTCGCGAACTTTCGCCCGCGCAGAAGGCATTGATGCTCTCCGCGCGCAAGGAAGCGGGCAAGTTCACCGAGGGGGTGATCTTGTCGAAGTCGATGGAGGTGCTTTTCCGGGCCGTGCCGCCGAGCCTTTTCCTGGCGTTGGCCCAAACGGAGCCCGAGGAGAAAGCCGAGCGCTACCAGTTCATGCAGCAGTACGGCATCAGCGAACTGGAGGCCGCGTTCAAGGTGGCCGAGAAGATCGACCAGGCGCGCGGCATCGAGTCGCCGGCCCTGGACCTGCCGCAATAATCGCCGGAGAGTCCCATGACGCCGAAACGCCCTTCCCTTCCGATCGAGATGCAAGCCTTTCGACGGCGGCCACGCCGGTGGCTTCGCTTGCTCTGGGCACTGGCGGCGGGCCTGACCGCGGCGCTGCTGATCTGGTTCATGTTCAGTTCCTCCGGCGAGCCGGGGCCGCAACCCTCGCGCGAGGTCGATGCCACGGAGGTGGCCGCGCGCCCGTGGCGGCTGGGCAGTCCCGAGGCACGTTTCACTATCGTCTTCTATGCCGATCTCGAGTGCCCATACTGCAAGGCGTACTCACCGCAGCTGCAACAGTGGATCGACGCGCACCAGGACGTGAACCTGCAGTGGCACCACGTGCCGATGTCCATCCATGAACCCGCCGCAAGCCAGGAGGCACGCCTGGTCGAGTGCGCCGGCCAGGCGGGAGGGCACGAAGCGTTCTGGGCCGCGGTCCAGTGGGTCTATGCCAACACGCGCAGCGATGGCCAGGGCGTGCCGGACCTGGAGATGTTTCCCGGCATGTCCGCTGACCTCAAGGCATGCCTGAGCGGCGAGCCATCCGCGCGCATCGTGCATGCGCAGGCCGCAGAAGCCGCCGCGTCGGGCATCACGGCGACGCCTTCGCTGCGCCTGATCGATCGCACGAGCGGCAGGAGCATCGTGCTGCCCGGCCCCGTGCCGGGCGACGCATTGCTGTCGGCGATCGACATGCTCGCCGCGAACGACCTGGCCGAGACAAAGCCCTCGGATGGTGCCGGAACGCCAGCCAGCGGCGCCGGCGACGTGCCCAGGTAGCCGGCGAATCACATGGTTGTGCTGCGGCCTGCGCCGCGCCGGCGATGGTTCATTCGGCGATCTGCCGGCGGGCTTCGCGCACGCCCATCCCGAGCACTTCGCGCACGCGCACCAGTTGGGCCTCGCGGGGAGTGACCTTGCCGGTCTCCCATTTGTAGACGCTCAGCGCCGAGACGCCGAGCAGGTGCGCCATCTCTTTCTGGGTCATGTGGAACGCCTGCCGCTTCGCGACCAGCGCTTCGTGACTGAAGACGAATGCACGGCCTCCCGGCTTCGCAGGCGCCTGCGCCCCCGAAGACGAATCATCGGACTGCTTGCGGGGTTGCTGGCGCGCGGCCGCTGCGACGGCTTTTTTCAATGCCTTGGTCAGGCTGCGCACCTGCCCGGCCAGGTCCTTGACGTCGCGCTTGAGTGTCGCGATCTCAGAGCGCTGGTTCGTGGCCGTCTTGCGCAGGGAGCTCATCTCCCCTTTGTTCTCCTTGCGCGCTATGCGAGCAACTTCCGAGCGGAACGATTCAGAAAACGCAGTCATGGTCGGTGGCACCGTCGCCGGTGGATTGGATGGAGATCAGTCGAAGAAGCCAATGCGGGCTGGCCCTTTGCAGCAGCGGCACCTGCCCAGGCAGTCAGGACTACTTGCCAGTCTTTTCCGCCTTGCGCTTGGCCGCCTTGGGATCGACCACGGCCTTGAACTTGGCGCCCGGCACGAACTTCGGCACGGTCGATGCGGGGATCTTCAGGGCCGCGCCGGTGGCGGGGTTCTTGCCCGTGCGCGCGGCGCGCTTGGCGGATTTGAAGGTGCCGAAGCCAACCAGTTGAACGGCATCGCCTTTCTTCACGGCCGTCTGGACAGTGTCGATCAAGGTCTCGAGGACGGCGTTGGCAGCAGCCTTGGACAGGTCGTTCTTGGCAGCGAGGATTTCAACGAGTTGGACGCGATTCATATCGAAGGTATGGGTTGAGGTTGCGATCCCTGGTTTATATCCGATGCCCGACCGTGCCCATCCAGCAGCGCATGTGCCGGTTTCGCTGCCGAGTGGCACGGCCTCACCTGCACCAATAGGGGCACGCCACGCTGCGCATTGTTCGTGGCCCGCGGCAGCGCTTTGGTTTGGACTAACGGGGTCATCCCTCTTTGGGTCCCCCATCATGTCCTTTTCCACGCCCACATCCCCGCGCCAGCGTTTGTGCAGGCCCACATTGGCGCTCATGGCAACTCTGCTGTGGTCGGCCACTTGCGTGGCCCAGGAGGTCTGGTTCATCACCGACTCCACACGGCCGCTGCAAGGGAAACGCCTCCCCACGCGCACGATCGAACTGGATGCCGCCCGGCGCATCGAGGCGGAACTGTCGGCGGGCTTGCCCCGTGATCCGCAAGAGGCCCAGTCCATCGTGCGCCAGCGTCTCCAGGCGGGAGGGCCGACCCTCCAACGCCGCCTGCAGATGGCCTACCAGGGCATCACCGACGCATGGAGCCTGGGTATCACCAGCATCCCAGCCGTCGTGGTGGACCAGCGCTATGTGGTCTATGGCGAGCCGGACGTGGCCCTGGCCGTAGCCCGCATCGAGCGGCATCGGAGGGCGCAACCGTGATCCGCCGTCCATTCGACCTGCTGCGCCGCCTGCGCGTTGCCGTGGCCTCGCTGCTGCTGATCAGCGCCACGGGCAGCTACGCCTTGAACACCGCCACCATCGTGTCCTCCGTCATGTCGCCGGACTGCCTGGAGTACCGGGTGGTGGGCATCTGCTACTGGCTCTACTGCAGTTGGTCCGGCTGCAGGGTGCGCACGTCCGTCAAGGTGCGCCATTACGTGCCCGATGCGGTCGTCTCCAGCTACAGCAACACCGGCGAGAACCCCTGGGTCGAAGTGCGTGCCATGAGCACGCCCAACCCGTCGGCCCAGGCCGGCGGCGACGGCACCACCAACGAAGACCACGAGAACAATCTCGCGAAATTCAAGAACGCCGACGTCATCGGCCATCCCGGTGTCGAGGTGTTCAACCAGTTCATCTCGTCGTCGGGCTACTTCTGCGAGGGCGCAGGCACAGCATTCATGCCGTATCTGCTCAGTACCCTGGACACGCTGGCCTGGCGCTACAACGTGCCCGAGATGGCGTATCCGGAAGCGCTGATCCCGGGCCTGCGCGAGGTCGGCGCGCGCTCGACCTTGAACCTCTGGGGCAACGTGTATCCCCGCGGTGGGTTCCTGCACCAGACCGACGACCACAAGGCCGGTGCCGTGGTGGCCCAGCGCGCGGGCGATGTCGTCACGCGCCGCGGGCAGATCCACGTCTATCAACCGCTGCTCGCCAACTCTCGCGACGGCTACTGGCCGGCCGGCGCGCTGATGGAGGGCGATGCCACGACCGGCAAGTGGCAGGAACTCACGCCCGTCCTGTCCTCGTCCTGCACGGTCTTCCCGCGCAGCGGCTTCCTGACGCAGGCACAGCAAGGCGACTACGCCTGGGCGCTGTGGCGGCCCTACGCGTGCTGCGAACGCCGTGGGCAGGTGTTCCTCGGCAGCGTCGATTTCAACTGAGGGCACGGCGATGAAACGTCCTGAACTTGCAAATCTCTCCGCCAAGGCGTGCCGCCTGCTGCGTTCGACGGCGCTGGCCGGCGCGCTCGCCCTGGGCTGCGGCCTGGCGTGGGCACAGGTCGGCTTCCAGAACAGCGGCCCGGTCATCGGCGATGAGGTCATGTACTCGATCGGCGGCGGCAGTGCGGTGTCGATGGGCCGCGCGGCCGGCATGCGCTCGATCGGCGTGGGCGTGGGCTGGAACAGCAACCTGATCTGCGGCGACATGAGCATCCAGACCACGCTGCGCAACCAGCTCAACGGCCTCACTCAGGGCTTCCAGCAGATCATGAGCAACGTGATCCAGAGCGCGACCAGCGCCGTGGCATCCCTGCCGGCGCTGATCATCCAGCGCGCCGATCCCGGTCTCTACAACCTGCTGACCAACGGCGTGCTGCAGGCGCGGCTCGATTTCGACCGCTCGAAGCTGACGTGCCGCGCGATGGCCGAGAAGATGGCCGACATGGCGGGCGGCCAGCTCGGATGGAGCCAACTCGCCGAGGGCATGGCGCTGCGCCAGGCCGTGTCGAGCACCGATGCCGTGTCCGCGATCGAGCAGGCCGAGACACGCCGGGGCAACGACGGCGTTCCCTGGGTGGGCGGCGGCAATGCCGGTGGCGCCGGCCAGTCGGCCATCCGGGTGGTCGGCGACGTCACCCGCGCGGGCTACAACCTCGTCAACGGCCGCGGCGTGACCGACACGTCCTCCATCGCACCGGCGAGTTGCACGAGCCTGTCCTGCCAGACCTGGACGTCGCCACAGCAGGCGGTCGAGTGGGCCACGCGGGTCCTGGGCGAGAAGGAGCAGCGCACCTGCGATTCCTGCACCAAGACCCAGACGGTGCCTGGCGTCGGGCTCACGCCGCTGATCCAGGAGGAATACGAGGCCAGGCTGCAAGCCTTGCAGGAGTTGGTCTCCGGCACCCGCAACACGACGTTCGAGAACCTGCGCGAAGCTGGCAGCACCTCGCTGCCCATCACGCGCGGCGTCATCGAGGCGCTGCGCGACGAGCCGGACCAGGACCTGCTGGCGCGCCGCCTGGCATCCGAGGTCGCGCTGTCGTCGGTGCTGGAGAAGGCATTGCTGCTGCAGCGCACGCTATTGACGGGCAAGAAGGAGCCCAACGTCGCCGCCAATGAACTCGCGGTCGAGGCAGTGAACCACGAGAGCGACGCGCTCGACCGCGAGATCCAGAACCTCAAGACCGAGCTGGAGCTGCGCCGCGAGCTGGCGAACAACTCGCCCATGGCCATCATCCAGCGCCACGGCACGCGTGCGGCGGGCTCGCGCGGCATCTACGAGGGCGACCCGGTGCCCGATCGCCTCGACCGGTTGCAGAAGGGCAATCCGGGAGGCCGGCCATGAACCTGATGCACCCGATGCGTGCGGCCTGGCTGCGGCCACGCTGGCTGTTCTGCCGGCGCGCGGCGAAGGCGCTGCTGTGGACGGCGCTGATCGTCGCCGCTGCATTGGCGGCCAACGTCGCCGGCATCTACCTGGTCGGCAGCGTTGCCGGCTGGGAACGGTGGCTGGCGGCCGCGTCAGGCTACTTCCTGGTGTGGCGGCTGTGCCTGTACAGCGCAACGGCTTACGGCTGGGTCTGGATGCGACGGCGGCTGCTGGCGCGCGAGACCGACGCGCAGGCGCGGCGCCGCATGGGGCGCAGCGAGATCGCTGGTGTCGCCGCCATCGTGGCGCTGGAAGCCAGCCTGTTGATGCAGGGCTGAAGGGAGATTCGGGCCATGACGCTGTTCACGACCGACTATCTGGAGTACTACCTGACGCTGGTCTCCTGGATCGTCCACAACGGGATCTGGGCAGTGCTGGTGTCCAGCGGCGTGTTCGCCCTGCCCTTCGTGGCGATCATCGTGCAGGAATGGCTCAAGGCCCGCTCGGAGGGTGCCGACGAAGGCAACAAGGGCGTGCTCTCGGCCGCGCGCATCGAGAACCGGGTTTTCGTCGCCATCGTGGTCGTGATGTTTGCGGGCATCCCGTTCATCGACGTGGATCTGAACACCATCCAGTACGACAGTTCGCGCTCGGCGCAGTGCCAGGTCAGCGTGCCGCAGCCCACCGACACGGGATGGTCGCAGTCCTTCAGCACGCTCAACAACCAGTCGGCGAAGGTGCCGGTCTGGTGGGGCTTCATGCACGCTCTGTCGCGTGCGGTCACGGGCGCCTCGGTGGCGGCGATCCCGTGCGGTACCGACCTGCGGCAGATGCGCATGGAGATCGACGCCACGCGCATCGGCGATCCGGTGCTGGCCCAGGATGTGGCGGATTTCACGCACGACTGCTACGGGCCTGCCCGCGCCAAGCTGTTCATGCAGCGCCCTCAACTTGATGAGGCGCAGATGCACGACGTGACGTGGATCGGCTCGCGCTTCTTCACGGACACGGCCGGCTACTACGACAACTATCGGTCCAGCACGCCACGCGACGATTGGCCCTACGACAGCAACCGCGATGCCGGGCTGGCGCAGGTGGCCAGCGGGGGCGGCTACCCGACCTGCAGGCAATGGTGGGCCGATGGTGGCAACGGCCTGCGGGCGCGGCTGCTGGGTCAGGTGGACCCCAGCCTTCTCACGCGGCTGGCGGGCTGGGCCGGGTTCCTGAGCCGCGCCGAGGTGGATGACTCGGTGATCCGCACGATCGCCTCGCCGCGGCAGCAGAAGCTCAACAGGGGTTCGGTCTATACGGACTACGGCGGGCAGATCGACAAGACACTGCCGAACATCGTGACACGCGCTGCTGGCGATGCGGGGCTTGCGGTCGGAGCCATTGGAGCGTTTCCTGCTATGGATGTCGTGCGTCAGGCCGTGCCGATGGTGATGGCACTCCTCAAGATGGCGCTCGTGATCTGTATCCCGCTTCTGCTGGTCGTCGGCACCTATGACCTGAAGACCCTTGTAACCGTGAGCGTGGTCCAGTTCTCGTTCTTCTTTGTCGATTTCTGGTTCCAGTTGGCTCGCTGGGTCGATTCCACGATCCTCGACGCGCTCTACGGATGGGGCTGGGGATGGAATCGGCCGCACAGCAATTTCGATCCTGTGATGGGGCTGAACAACGCTTTTGGCGATCTGCTACTCAACTTCGTCATGGGCACCATGTTCATCGTGCTGCCCACCTTCTGGGTGGCGGCTCTGGGTTGGGCAGGCATTCACGCTGGAGGTTCGCTACAGGGTTTGATCAACGGTACAGGCGACGCCAAAGCCGCTGGCGGGAAGGCGAGCAACATGGCATTCGGTGGCGCCATGAGGATGGCCGGAGCACCCGCCAAGAAAAAGTGAGCCGCCTCGAATCTAAGGCTAAGTCTCATCTCTGAAATCGTGCGGATCGATCCGATACCCGTCGTATGTGTAGAGGCCAAAGCCGACCGGGCCCTCCCTCCACTCGGGTTCCGGCAGATCTGGCTCGGCTGCCCAATCACCGTGAGTCGCTGCGACCAGGAACGCCAGCAATAGCGCCAACCAGAAAGCGTAGTAGAGCAGCCCACCGAGGACACTCAGCTTAATCGCCCACAGCAGTACTTGAGCAACACGCGCCGGCAGGCCCTGCCGAACAAGCCAGCCCGAAAGCCAGCGCTCGCCACGCAGATAAGCGCGCCATCCATGGCCGAGCCAGCGGCCAAGGCGCTGTGCGGTACTGCTGCGGGTTGTCGTGTTCATGGTCGTCTCCTGCTACATGAGGAAGGCCTACTCCAGTTTGCTCCAATCCATTCTGCTCGTGACTTCAACGTGTTTTCTAGCTGCTTCAGGACGCTTCGTCATCAGGTTCCACCGGGCCGGGATCGGGTGCCACGCCGATGCGATAGGTGGCAACGAAACGCGGCCAGTCCACATGGTCAACCAAGTCGATGTCCTCGATGACACTGATCTTCGCCCTGGCTCGCTCGAACAGCGCGATGCTCGCGGCCGGATAGTTGTTGCGCGAGGGATAGAGCACCCCGTCGAACAGCGGCAGGCCGTCATCTCCGAGCATCGCATGCGCCTGAGCAGACACCTGTTGCGTATGCGTGTAGTCCCGACTGGCCAACTGCTCCAGATTCAAGCCGAAGCGGCCCGCCATGACGCCCGGTGCCGTGAGATCGGCCAAGCGCAGGTCTTCCAGGACGCCTACGGCGCGCACCATCCGGCTCTGGACTTCGTTCAGCGCGATGGAGCGCTTCGTGTCCACGAGCCACTGGTGCTTGTGAAACACCGACTCCATCAGCGCTGTGGGAAGGTCACGGCCCAGGTAAAGCACGCCGTAGGCTTGCTCGGGGTCGTCGTAGCGATTGGTGCCGTCGCGGCCGTAGTACAGCGGACTGCCCCGATACGCGATGCGGCTCACGTGCTGGAGCAGTTCACCTGCATCGATCGGAAGCGACGGCAACTTGATGCTCACGGCAACCTCATCTCAATGCACGTGCACGCCCAGCACATTGAACACAGCGTTGGCCACGTCGTCGATCGTACCGGGCGTCACCGCCTCCACCGGCGAACGCCCGCCCAGGCCTTCGAGCGGTTCGGACAGCGCGCGGTAGATCGTCCAGTTGTCGATGCCCTCGACCTCCTGGAGCACCGTCTGCGTCAACTGCTGCTTCACAGGATCGAGTTGCCAGTCGGGCAGCTTCTGGCCACGCGGCCCCACGTTCAGCGCAAGCAGCCGACGGGCGATGATGTCCTTATAAATCTGCTGGCGCGACTTGTCGGCCAACTTGGCGAACTCGGCCAGCGGCAGGTTGTGCGGCTGCTCGAAGGCGTCCAGCAAGACGGCGCGGCCGCGCTGGATGTCGGTTTCGCCGGGCACCCAGCGCGTACCGGCGCGCAGTGCAGCTGCCTTGCGGGCCAAGGTCTGCCCCACCGTTTCCATTTCCAGGCCGGCGGGAAGCTCCACCGCCTCCACCCGCTCGTGGACGAACGCTTGCAGTTCGGCCGCGAAAGCCCCTGCATCCCGGATTTCGACAGTCGCGGCGAAACGGCGCACGTCCTCCACCGTGACGCGCGGCAGATGGTCAGCAATGAATCCGAGGGTCTTGGGCATGGTCATCTCCCACAGGCAGATTGAGACAGGAGTCACTTTAGTCTCCTACGTCTCACTTGTCAACTTTGACAACTTGCGGAGTGACTCACTTCGGCAAAGGCCATTGCCGCCCGGCCGGGCGGCGGTATGCGCTCAGCATAGGGCCAGCCCTCGCGCCGGGTCGCCGTCCAATCCGAGTCGACCCAGTTCCCTTTGACGGTGGAGCGGCGTGCGGGGCAGCGCTATACCAAATGGTTGAAGGGCAAAAGGCTGGGCAAGGGAATGGATGGCAAGGGGAAAGGCCCTACCTTGAAAAGGCAAAAAGGCCTCCCGGTCGGCCCGCCACCAGCACACCCACATGCTCTCCCTGTTCCAGCGAAAACGGACTTCGGTCGCAGCCGCTCCGTCGCCAACACCCGCAGCCGATCCCCCCAAAGGGCTGCTGCGGCCCGAGTCGGCCGCATCTCTGCTGGCCACGCCGCGTCGGCAGAAGCTGCTGGAACACATCTGGCAGCGCACGTCGCTGTCGCGCAGACAGTTCGCCACCCTGTACCGCGCACCACTGGGGCGCTACGCGGAACTGGTCCAGCAGTTTCCCGCCTCCGAGAGCCACCACCACGCCTACCCGGGCGGCATGCTGGACCATGGCCTGGAGATCGTCGCCTACAGCCTGAAGCTGCGGCAGTCCCATCTGCTGCCCATCGGCTCCAGCCCCGAGGACCAGGCGGCGCAATCCGAGGCCTGGACGGCCGCCGTCGCCTATGCAGCGCTGCTGCACGACATCGGCAAGATCGCCGTCGACCTGCATGTCGAGTTGGCCGACGGCTCAATATGGCACCCTTGGCACGGCCCGCTGCAACAGCCGTACCGCTTCCGCTACCGCGAGGATCGCCAGTACCGACTGCACAGCGCGGCAACAGGCTTGCTGTACCGCCAGGTGCTCGACCAGGACATCTTCGACTGGCTGGTGGGCTATCCCGATCTGTGGGCCGCGCTGCTGTATGTGCTGGCCGGCCAGTACGAGCACGCCGGCACGCTCGGCGAACTGGTCGTGCAGGCCGATCAGGCTTCGGTCGCCCAGGAACTCGGCGGAGATCCTGCAAAGGCGATGGCCGCCCCGAAGCATGCCCTTCAACGCAAGCTGCTCGATGGACTGCGCTACCTTCTCAAGGAGGAATTCAAGCTGAACCAGTCCGGTGCCTCGGATGGCTGGCTGACCCAGGACACGCTCTGGCTAGTGAGCAAGACCGTCTCGGACAAGCTGCGCGCCCACCTGCTGTCGCAGGGCATCGACGGCATCCCAGCGAACAACACAGCGGTTTTCAATGTGCTGCAGGACCACGGCATCGCCCTGGCCACGCCGGAAGGCAAGGCGATCTGGAAGGCGACCGTCACGAGCGATGCCGGCTGGTCGCACAGCTTCACTTTTCTGAAGCTCTCGCCCGCGCTGATCTGGGAGGCGGCTGAGCGACCAGCGCCGTTCGCGGGCCAGGTGCAGGTCGAGCAAGAGGATCAGGGCGTGTCGCCGCCACTGACGCCCGTCGCGCCTGATGTCCAGCCTGTCGTGCCCGCGGCGGGAACGCCGCCGAGCACAGTGTCGGCTCCGTCGACGGACAGTGGCGTCATGGCGCTACTCGATGTGCTGGGCGTGGCGCAGGCTGCGCCAGTACGGCCCGGCTCTCCCACCCAAGAGACAGAGCGCGAGCCCACCTCGGCGCCAGCACCAACGCCAGCCCCCCCTCTGGCGGCAAACACCGCGGCCACGGAGGCGCGGCCCGAGCCTTCCGGCGCGCACTTCATGGCTTGGCTGCGTCAGGGCATCCTGGCACGCAAGTTGATCATCAACGATGCGAAAGCGCTGGTACATACCGTCGCCGGCACCGCCTACTTGGTCAGCCCCGGTGTTTTCCAACGATATGCGCAGGAGCATCTGCACGCTGCAGCCCTGGCCAAGCAGGAGAAGCTAGAGGCGTGGCAGTGGGTGCAGAAAGGCTTCGAGAGGCTGGGCCGGCACCGCAAGCAGGCCAGCGGCTTGAACATCTGGACTTGCGAAGTCACGGGGCCGCGCAAGTCGAGGCGCCTGCATGGCTATCTCCTGGCCGACCCGGGCGCGCTGTTTCAGGAATTGCCCCCAGACAATCCCTTCCTGAGTCTCGTCAACGAAGCCATGAAGCGCGAAAGTCCCACCCCTGGGGAGAGGAACAGCGCGCAGTAGTCGACGCGCGGCCACTAGCCAGACCGACTCTAGCTCTCGGACTTGGCTGTCGCCGCTTTCGCTAGCTTGGACTCCGTCAGTGTCATCAGGTGGGCAGCACTGCACTTCAACGCACGGGAAATCTTGAGGATCAGGGCGAGCGTGGGCATGTGCTCGCCGCGCTCGATCTTGCCGATATGCGAGCGATCGATTCCGGACAGGTCGGACAGCATCTCCTGGCCAATTCCTTGCTTGGCTCGTTCCTCACGCACGGCCGCGCCGAACGCGACGGCGGGCGCTTCCTCGTAGGTGGTCGTGCCGACGGGCCGGCCTATTTGAATCTGACGCTTCTGCATTGGCAAAAGCGTCAACCAAAGAAGCGAACTAAACCACGGTAAACTTAACTCAAAATCTTCGCAGATCCCACTGCGTGTATTCACCATGTCGATTTCCACTAAAGGCTGGACTCGTGGAGCCGAGCCGGAGCATTGGCGGAGAGGATTCGAGTGGAGGATCGGACTTTTTTTTCTTTGAGGACAAGGCTTTGAGCGGCAGGTGACGACATGAGAATTGATGCGAGACACCCTGGCATGTTCTTCGGTTGGCTGTTCGCGCAGTCCAGCTTCAGCGAAAATTTGAAGCACCCTTCCAGGATCTAGCGGAGAACCACCTTCACACATCTAAGGGGCGCCGATGTGAGATCAAGTGACGCCAGCGCAGAAATCCGGGTGGCCGTGCTTGGCGACTGGGTGCCGCCGCAGCTCGCTAGTGTGTTGGCGCTGCAGCGAGCAGACGAACCCGGGTCCGCCGCAGAATTGATCGGTTGCACCACCACAGAGCAGGCAGAAGGGCCGCCGGACGCATGCTTCGATCTTGCCTTGTCCACGACCCCACAGCAGTGGTCCGGCTGGGAATGCGAGCCACTGTGGCATGACACGCTGGCGGTCGCTGTCGCCAAGCGCTCTCATCTTCTCGCCTATCGAGAAGTGCCTTGCCAAGAACTGCTCAAGCAGTCACTGATCTACACGCAATCGACCGGCGATGAACCGTGGCGCTCTACGGCGCGAGCTCTGCTCGGCTACGTACCGCATGAGCGCGAGCAGACGGCGCGCAGTTTCGACATCGCGATGACGCTGGTTGCCGCTGGCTATGGGGTCTTCATCGCACCCGCCGCCAGGTTGATCGGCCACTTGCACCGCGGCATCGCACTGCGGCCACTGGAGGACCGACCGACCATCGTGGTGACCTACCTGCTGCGCCCTTGCACGAGCTTAACGGCACCGCAGGCGCGTTTCATTCAACGAGCCCGCGTTACCCTCTGAACACCGAAGTCTTATGACGCCTCATTCCCGTTCGATGACCTTCACGCCGCTTCGATAGCGGGCCAAAGGTCTCCGTGATCTACGCTCTGGCCTCGCCGGCCGCCATCATGTTCGCAGCGAGTGCCCTAGGCGTGGAGCCAAGGTGTCGCAGTTCGATCATCATGAACACAAGCGCTCATGTGCACTGACAGTGACTTGCCGACGTCAGCGCTGCGACTTCCATCCTCGAGCAGGTTGATTTTCATGCAGGCCTTTCGACCATCGAGAAAATCACAGCAATGCTCTCTACCGTTGATGGCCGCGTAGTCAGTCAGCCGATTCAAAATTGACGACGAAATCTTCCGGGGGCACCTTGGCAGCCCACACAGCGGTCACGTCTTCGGGCGAGCCATCCATCACGGTCCAGCCGGAATCGTCCTCCGGAATGACGTCCATGTCCCAGAACATTTCGACCAGACTACCCCAGGGATCGCGAATGTAATGGAAGAAGTTCGACCCCGCCACATGGCGACCCAAACCGAAGCAGTCACGGTAGCCTGCATTGATCAGGTTGCGTGCGCCCAGTTCAATGTCGTCCACGCTGTCCACCTCGAAACTCAGGTGGTGGAAGCCCACATGAGAACTCTTGGCGAATGCCAGGGTGTGGTGATCCCCTCCGTTTGAGCAGCGAAGGAAGGAAATGATGTCCTGCGCACGGTCCGACTCCTTCATCCCCAGCACGCGGGTATAAAAGTCCACCGAACGACGCACATCGGGCGTGAACTTGATCAGGTGCCCCAGACGGCGGGGGCTCACGGAAGCGACCGGGGTACAGGCCCCAAAAGCGCGGTCGGTGAGACGACGGACACGCCCGGGCATGTTGACCTCACGGGCCGGGGCGCGTTTGGACGGCGCGTCCTCAGCGACACGCAGGTTGACCCACAAGCCGTCGGGGTCCTGGCACCAGATGCCCTCTTCCACGCCCTTGAACGGCATCCGGTTCAGCGGTACTCCTGCCGCTTCCAAGCGCGTCTTGGCGGTACGCATGCCTGCTTCGTCGGTGCCGAAGGCAATGTAGCTCAGACGCTTCTTGGCCCCTTCAACAAGGCGCAGTTGGTCTTGATCGCGGTCGGCGCAACGCAACACCAAGTCGTTGCCACTGGCCTGGTCGTTGAGACCGAAGATTTTGTAGAACTGTCGGCCCACTTCAAGGTCGGGCACCGTGAAGCCCACATGGTGCAGGGATCGAATCATGTCTCGTTCTCCTTGGGTTAACGGTCAAACACCTCATGGAAACCGAGCTTGCGCTGCATGGGGGCATCGTCCACCATGAACAGGAACGCCGGTGCAGTCTTCGACGCATTGCTCAAGACAATCGTCGCGTGCGTCGGTGCGGCCAGTGTGTCGGCCTCTTCGAAGGTCAATACCTCGCCATCGATCGCGGCCGAACCGCCCCCCTCAACCACATGGAACACGGCCGAGGACGAACGACGCGGCAAGCGCACCTCTTCCCCAGGGCGCAGCATGATGGCGGAGAAACCCAGGGTGGGCATGCACTCGCGACCGGTCTCCGGATTCACATAGGCCAGGTGCACGGCCTGCCCAAGGGGAGTAACACGCGCCAACTCAACCAACGTGGAGCGCACGTTGTTCCAAGCGAAGCGCAACATCGGGTAGTCACCGCGGGGACGGTTCAGGGTGGCGTAGGGAACTACACCGCCTTGCGCAAAGCGCACGGCCGATGAGTTCAATGGATCAGTGATGACTTGGGATTTGTGGCCATCCACGCAGTAAGAGGCCTCGACTCCATAGACCAATGGCAGATCCAGCGCATCGAGCCACACCACCGGTTCATTGCCGTCGTGACCATGCTCGTGCCACATGCCAGGAGGGGTCAGGATCAGGTCACCCCGGTGCATCGGCAGCTTCTCGCCGCGCACGACGGTATACCCGCCCTTGCCCTCCACCACAAAACGCACGGCCGAAGGTGTGTGCTTGTGGTTGGGCGCGGATTCACCCGGCAAGATAAGCTGCAAGCCGATGTAGATGGTGGGCGTGGCTTTGAGCTCGTCCAAACCCAGGCCGGGATTGCAAAGCACGAGCACACGCCGCTCGGCCTTTTCAATGGGGGTCAATTCACCTGCACGCATCAGATCCGGACGAACCTCCTGCCGATAGCGCCACAGTGCAGGTTTGGTCCGGCGCGACGGCATGTCGAAGGGCAAGGCGGCACGCAATGATGGCCACAGGGGCATCATGTTCCGGCTGCGCAATCCGTTGTAGTAGTCCGGAGGCAGATCTTCAACGCGACCGAGTTCTGTGCTCATGATGTCTCCTTTGAAAAGATGAGTCAGTGAATACCAACGACTGAAGGTTCAGCCATTCAATCGAACCAACGCGTCAAGAGCCAAAGCGCCCTCGCTGTTGACCCGCAGCGGGTTGATTTCTACCTCTGCGATTTCAGGGTGCTCGAACATCAACCGGGAGATACCGAGCATGGCGTTTGCAATCGCTTCTCTGTTGCACTTGGGCAGCGTGCGGAAGCCGTCGAGCAAATCGCGTCCACGCAGGCTGTTCAACATTTGTTCGACATCGAGTCTGCTGATCGGCACCAGGCGCACCGTGGTGTCGGCCAAGGCTTCGGCCATGACACCACCGAGCCCAACCACCACACAGGGGCCCCAGGAGGGATCACGCACACCGCCAACAATCAACTCAACCCCCGCAGTGGCCATTTGCTCGAGCAGATAGGCTTTCGGGCCCAGGGTGGGAATGCGGTCTATCGCATCGAGTGCCACGCCCAGACGGGTTTCGTTGTCGATGCCCAAATGCACGCCACCGACTTCGGTTTTGTGGGGAATCTCTTTCGACACGACTTTCACCACAAGGGGCGTCTTGAGGGAGCGGAACGCGCCCACGGCTTCCTCACGGGTGGTGCACAAAGTACGACTCGGACTGTCAATGCCATACCCCGCCAGCAAGCGCTTGGCGCTGTCTTCGTCCAGATGCCCCGTGATGGGGGTGGCCGTTCCAACCGCCCCAACGGGTTCGACGCGGGCTTTGCGCCAGCGGGCACGTGCGTCGGTGGCCAAAGCCAGCGCCGCCTGCACCAAACGCTCCGGACTTTCCACCATGGGAATGCCGGCGGACGCCAAGGCATCACGCGTGGGCGTGGTGTCGCCGATCGGTCCCAACGAACCGAACACCACCGGCTTGCCCAGCGTCGCCGACACGTCTGGCAGCACCTGCACGGGGTCCAGCACCGCGGGCTCGTGCAGCTCGAAAACCAGCAAAGCGTCGATGGCAGGATCGCGCCCCACCGTGCGCAGCAACTCGGCGAAACCAGGACCCGGGCGACCAGTGTCAATCGGGTTCTTCAGATAGGTCATGGGCGGCAGCAGAGTGGCCACGCCGGCCACAGTATCTGGCGACAAAGGAGGCACCGCGAGAGACTCGGTCTTGAGGCCATCGGCGACCAGCAAACCCGGCCCGGCCTGCCCCGTCACCAACGCAAAGCCCGGTTCCGGCATAGGCGGCAGACGGAAACAACTCAACACCGCGACCGCTTGCACCAGTTCCTCCGTCGAATCAACGACCACCACACCGGCCTGAGCGAGTCCGGCCACGGTGCGTTGGTGCGAGCCGAGCAACTTGCCGGTGTGCGACACGGCGAATTCACCCACATCGGAGCGCCCAGCGGGCAATGCCACCACCGGCTTCTTCTCAGTGACACGGGACAGCACGTCGAACAACTCCCGACCGTTCGGGATGCCTTCCAGGTGCAGTGCAATGGCCGACGTGCCGGGCTCGTCCCCCAGCCACTCAAGCACTTCCGCTGTATCCACGTCCACCGCGTTGCCCAAGCCCATCGCGAAGGAGACGCCTTGTCCCAAGCGATCGAGCAGGAAGCACAGCGACAGATTGACCCCGCCGGACTGGGCCACCACCGCCACGCGGCCCGGCTTCAGGCGATCGGCGCCGGGCACGAAACTGGCCACGCATTGCGCTGCTGGATGAATAAACCCAGATGTGTTGGGCCCCAACACACGCAGGCCCGTTTCCTGGCAAATCGCGTGCAGTTCCGCTTGTAGCCTGGCCCCCGCTTCGCCACTTTCCCCGAACCCACCGGAAACAATGAGCACCCCCCCCACACCGCGAGCCGCAGCCTCTCGCGCAGCTTCGACGCAGCGCTCGGCCGGAATGGCCAACACCGCAAGGTCTACCGGCTCCGGCAAGGCTGCAAAGCTGGGATAGCAATTGACGCCCTGGATCTCCTTTTCGCGGGGGTGAACGGCCACCCGTCGCCCAGGAAACCGGCTCAGCACCTGCAGTGCTTGCGAACCGGCCTTGGTCGGATCTGCCGAAGCACCGACGACCGCGATGGACGTCGGTGAGAGAAGCCGCGCCAAATTGCGACGGCGGATGTCTGTGATCATGCGGTCGGTGGCCATACGGATTCCAAACAACTTAATGCGAAGCGGTACCGAGCGTCATTTCGCGGCGAGTTCAGGATGCAGCTTTTCGAACGCTGCGGCCAGGTTCGGGTCGCGGCGGCGCATTTCGGCGTGGTCCACGCGGCCAGTGCGGGTCATGTAGCTGTAGGCGAACTCGACCGGCGACATCCTCTTCATCTTGTCGGTCATGTCTTCGTACCAGCGCAGGCTGATGTTGGCCGCGTCCCAGATTTTTTTCATTGGGGGTTGACGCAGCTCTTGGTAACGAGACAGGGCAGCCTTCACATCGCCGGTGTCTTTGAAGACCTTGGCCAGCACCACCGCGTCCTCCATGGCCAGACGGGTGCCGGAGCCGATCGAGAAGTGTGCCGTGCGCAGCGCATCGCCCATCAGCACCACATTGTCAAAACTCCAGTGCTGGTTCCAGATCGCGGGGAAGTTGCGCCAGTAGGAGTTGTTGGACACGATGGGATGGCCGTCCAGGTCCTTGGCAAACACTTTTTCGCAATAGCGAATCGTGTCTTCCGGGCTCATCTGGTCGAGGCCCGCGTTTTTCCAAGTGACGTCTTCGACCTCGACCAGGAAAGTGCTCATGTCGGGGGCGAAACGGTAGTGGTGGGCACAGAACACGCCCTTGTCGGTTTCACGGAACGTCAGCGACAGGCTGTCAAAAGCCTTGGTGGTGCCATACCAAATGAACTTGTTGGGACGCCAGTCGTAAATGGTCCCGAACTTGTCTTCATTCTCGGCGCGGACCCACGAGAAAGCACCGTTACAGCCCACCACCAAATCAGCGCCGGCCAGCTTCTCATCTTTCAGCGACAGGATTTCCGAGTCAAACTGAACTTGAACGCCCAGCTTTTCCGCATAGGCGTACATCAGCTGCAACATATGCAGACGGCCAATGGCAGCAAACCCGTTGCCCGTGATCGGAATAGTGGTGTCGTTGTAAACAATGGTCAGGTTCGGCCAAGTTTCCATGTGAGGCGCCAGGTACTGGTACATCTCTTCGTCATCGGCACGCAGAAATTCCAGGGCACGGTCAGAGAACACCACACCGAAGCCCCAAGTGGCGCCACGAGGGCCGCGCTCGTGGATCACGATGTCGTGATTGGGGTTCTGGCGCTTCATCAGGCTCGCGAAATACAGGCCGGCGGGGCCTGCACCAATGATTCGAATTTTCATGACTATCTCCTTGAATATGAGAAGGAATTTCAGGACTTAGGAATAGCCCAACCTTGCTCGGTGAGCTTGGCCAGAATGGTCTCGCGCAACTGGCGCTTGAGAATCTTTCCCACCAGGCTGGTCGGAAACTGCTCAACCACTTCCAGTCGCTCAGGCAACTTGAAGCTGGCGATGTTCTGCTTTTTCAAGAACCCGATCAGTTCTTCAAAAGTCAGCGTTTGTCCGGGTTTGGTCACCACAAAGGCACACGCCTTTTCGCCAAACACGGGGTCTGGCATGGCCACCAGCGCAACTTGATGTACCGCAGGGTGTTTGAAGATCAGGTCTTCAACTTCTTCACAGCTGATCTTTTCACCCCCACGGTTGATGAGATCCTTCTTTCGCCCTTCGGCGAACACGTAGCGGCCTCGCTTGCGCACCACGTCGCCCATGCGGTAAAAACCGTCCTCGGTGAAGGCTTCCTTGTTCTTTTCGGGAGCGTTGTAATAGCCCTGAATGGTGTAAGGACCCCGGCAGAGCAGTTCACCGGCCTCGCCATCCGGCACCTCGTTGCCGTCGTCATCCACGACCTTGATCTCATCTTCGTCACAGACCGGCGCGCCAGAGCTTTCGAGCAACAGGTCCTCCG
This sequence comes from Xenophilus azovorans DSM 13620, assembly GCF_000745855.1. Taxonomy (GTDB): domain Bacteria; phylum Pseudomonadota; class Gammaproteobacteria; order Burkholderiales; family Burkholderiaceae_C; genus Xenophilus; species Xenophilus azovorans. The sequence goes on along the minus strand of NZ_JQKD01000005.1, from coordinate 125,518 downwards.
GGTCGTCCAGACGGGTCATGTTGATCAACCCCTCGGCAGTGCCGTACACCTCCTGCGGGATGCAGTGCAATTGCTCCATGATGCGGCGACGCAGTTCCGGAGCCAGACGCGCCCCACCGTTCTGGATGACTTTCAGCGACGACAGATCGTGTTGAACCGCTGCAGTGGACTGCAGCCAGTTCGCAATCATGGGAACTGCGGCGGCGATCACGTTCACACGGTGCTTGGCGATCTGCGGAAACACCGCTTCGGCATCGGTGCCCGCCCCCACCAGCACCGTTCCGCCGAAGTAGAAAACAGCCAGCATGCCGGGGGAAGCCAGGTTGTAGTTGTGGCCCAACGGCAGCACCGCCATGAACACGGTGTTTTCGTCGAACCCGCCCGCCTTGCCGCACAAGCGGGCATTCAGCACGAAATCGTTGTGCGTGCGCGGAATCAACTTGGACATGGAAGTGGTGCCCCCAGACAGCAGCATCGTCGCCACTTCGCTGGGGTCTACACTGACCTTGGCCAACTCAGCAGCCACCACAGCCTCGTCGAGCGGCTCCGTGAACATGTCAGTCAACGAGACTTGTCCGGCAGCAGGCTGACCCAAGACAAAGGTTCTTCTCAGCGAAGGGCACTGCCGCGCCACGGCCTCGGCCATCCTTCGGTAATCAAAACGGCTGTACTCGGCGGGGATCATGTATCCCGCTGCTGCCGCCGAACGCACGAAATGGAGAATCTCGGTTTCGCGGTGCGCCCGCAAGGCCATGACGGGAATGGCACCGATTCGGGTGATGGCCAGGTAGGCAAAGATGAATTCCGCCGAATTGGGCAGCTGCATGACGATGCGGTCTCGCGGACCCATGCCTTCGCGCAGCAGGCGACAAGCCAGTCGATCCACCCTCTGGCGCAACTGCCCATAGGTGTACTGGCTCTGCCCGTCAATGACGGCAATCTTGTCCGGATGACGGGCCGCCACGGCATACACCATGTCGGTGATGGTTCGTTCCTCCCACAGGCCGGCCTTGATGTATTTTTCGGCCGCGTCTTTGGGCCAGGGAATGAATCCGTCGAGCATTTTGTCTCCAAGAAATCGCTGGGTGCGTCGCACCACGCACTGGAAGCGAATGTAGGATTCCCGCTGTTTTTTTTCGAGAAATTCTGCCGATAGGCTTTATTTGGATTTCAAATAGTGGTCTGTGTGCGCGTGCTGATGCGATGGGCGGGAAGCACCGAACCAAGGACCCCAAACAATGCTGAGTTCATCCCTAGAAACGCATGTGCGAGACATCGACCTCAACCTGCTGGTCGCCTTCACGCAGGTTTACCGTGACCGGAAGGTGTCGCTCGCGGCAGAGAACCTGGGGCTGTCACAGCCCACTGTGAGCGCAGCCTTGGGGCGTCTGCGGCGCATCCTCAACGATGAGCTGTTCGTGCGCACCGCCAGTGGCATGCAGCCCACGCCCTTGGCCGATCAGATTGCACAGCCCGTCAGCCGGGCGTTGCAAAGCATTCGCGACACTTTGACAGGACAAATGATGTTTGATGCCGCATCCGTCATCCGGCAGTTCCGGCTGGCCATGACGGACATCGGCGAATTTCACTTCCTGCCGCAACTGATGGCCACCCTGGAATCGTCCGCCCCCGGCATTTCCATCAGCACCGTGCGCGGCACTGCCGTCAACCTGAAGTTCGAGATGGAGGCCGGCAACATCGATTTCGCACTGGGGTATTTGCCCGATTTGGTCACCGACTTTCATCGGCGCACCTTGTTTTCGCAACGCTATGTCTGCCTGTTTCGCCAAGGGCACCCCATGGACCAGGCCGGTGCCGGCCTCGACGTTTTCGCCCAAAGCGAGCACGCCGCCGTGATTTCTGCCGGCACAGGCCACGGTCGGGTCGAGGAGATCATGGAGCGCTCAGGCGTGCGGCGCCAAGTGCGATTGCGCGTTCCGCACTACGTGGCCTTGGCCGATGTGCTGGAAGGCTCCAACCTAATCGCGACGGTTCCCGAGGTGTTTGCCATCCGCAGCGTCAAGCACTTCAACTTGCGTTACTGCCCACACCCCATCGACCTTCCCCAAATCGACATTGGCCTGTATTGGCACACTCGATTCCACCGAGACCCGGCCAACCGCTGGTTGCGCAGCCTTCTCGCTGACCAGTTCCGCCATGTCTTGTTGCACAAAGCTGGCATCCTGGACTAGCGGATAGTGCAGACAAGTCTGTCGAGCGACTCGATGCGGTTTGAGCTGGAGTGCCTGCAGCTGCCGCGCCACCGTGCTCTTGCTGAGACGGGTTTCTGCGGCGAGCGCGCGGGGCTCGGTGAGTGCCGCCGTCGGCAGGCTTCGTTGAGCGCCATCCCGGCTCTTGGCAGTGGCATTGAGTAAGGCGGCACCTCCAAGGATGCCGTAAATCCGCGCAGATGTCGCGCCTACGAATGAATGGGACGGAGCACCAGCAGTTGCGCGTCACGCGCATGATCCACCTGGAGCCGAAACCATTGGGTGCCCCGCTGTGCAGCCTCGACGGCCACCGTGCTCGCCGTTGCGCAAGATGCCATCGAGCGACGCACCCAGATCATCCGAGAATGCACGGGCCACACGCCGCCAGCTCAGAGCATGGTTGAGCCAACACATCCGCAACTGGCGGCAGCCAGAAGCTGCGTCACCAGTCAGACGCTGGTGTAGCCGCCGTCAACCACCAACTCCGCGCCTGTCATGTACGACGATTCGTCAGACGCCAAGAACAGGGCCGCATAGGCAAGCTCAAGCGGTGCAGCTGCGCGCCTGATCAGCGCGGAACCGAGCAATGTGTCAAGGGATTCAGGCGTGGCGATAAGGTCACGGGTCATGTCCGTTGCGACAAGCCCGGGATGAAGCGAGTTCACGCGGATGCCGTATGGCGCCAATTCTGCCGCGAGCGCCTTGCTCATCATTCGCACCGCCCCCTTCGAAGCGCAATAGATCGAGAAGCCTGGGCGACCGACAATGGCGAAGTTCGATGAGACATTCACAATCGCGCCGCCGCCGGCTCGCTTCATTTGTGGTACTACCGCTCGACAGCCAAGGAACGTTCCACGAGCATTGACCGAGTTGACAATGTCCCACTGCGATTCGGTGGCCGCTTCGATCTCGCCGTAAACATAAGTTCCGGCGTTGTTGACCAGAACAGTGATCGGTCCGAAAGTCGCTTCCGCGAGGGCTGTGACGCCTTCCCAGTCCTGAGCGCTCGACACATCGAGCGGCGAGAAGATGGCATTGCCGCCAGACTCCACAATCTGCGCCGCCACGGCAGCGCCAGCGCGCTCATCACGGTCCGTGACAACGACCTTAGAACCCTCCTTCGCGAACAGTTCCGCGTGAGCGCGCCCCATGCCATGCGCGGCACCCGTGATGAGCGCCACCTTGTTGTTTAGTCGTGCCATAGAACCTCCCTGTGCTTTCGTTGCCAACTGAGTTCGAAGATTGGCCGCCGTTGGCGAGCCTGCATGGATCGAAGCAGCTTAGCTTTTGGTAGAACCAGGGACAAATTCTGTTTTGCACCGGTTTGTTGCTCAGCAGGTATGAATGCGTGCGCATCGTTCTTGCGCCCCGTGACCAGGCCTCCCACCATCTCTGTGTCAATCTCCGACATAGGCGTCCACCTTGTTCTACATGGGCATGTAAGCTTCACCAAGCAGTAGAGCTGCATCACAGCGCCATCGCCGAAATTAGGTCGATCCGACATCGCTTCGGAAGATCCATGGGACACACTTTCGGAGTCGATTCGCAAATGGTTCCGATCGCATCCACATGATCGCCATTCACGAGACGACTGGTTGTGCCCTCCATCTCCGGAGGGCAATCTCGCCCGCGGCTCAGGGCGAGGTGAATCTGCCGCTCTGGAAATCTGCGACCGCCTGAAGCAATTCGCCCTGCGTGTTCATCACGATGGGGCCGTACTGCATGATGGGCTCACCCAACGGGCGGCCGGCGATCAGCAGCGCGCGCGCCTCGGTTGGCGCCTCGAGCACGACGCCATCGGCCCTCAGGTCGTTGGCCAGGATGGCCATGTGGCCTTGCTGAATGGAACGGCCAGCCACATTCAGCGACCCGCGATAGAGGTAGAGGAATGCGTTGTGTTCGGAGGGCAGCGGCACGGCAACTCGTGCGCCAGCCTGCAGATGCACATCCAAATATGTTGGACTTGTCGCCTCGCGGTGCACGAGGCCGCCAACCTCGCCGAAGCTGCCGGCAATCACGACGACGGTCACGCCAGGACGTGCGATCCGCGGCAGATCCTGATGTGCAATGTCCCTGTATGCTGGTTCGCACAGCTTGTCGCGCGCCGGAAGGTTGATCCAGAGCTGAAAGCCCTCGAGCAACCCATTTTCCTGTTCGGGCATCTCCGAGTGGATGACGCCTCGCCCCGCGGTGAGCCACTGTATGTCACCTCCGAGCAATAGGCCCTCATTTCCTAGGCTGTCGCGGTGACGCATTCGTCCCGCCAGCATGTACGTCACAGTCTCGAAACCACGATGCGGATGCTCTGGAAATCCCGCGATGTAGTCGCTCGGATTCTCGCTTCTGAAGGCATCGAGCATGAGAAATGGGTCCAGCCGCTGGTGCAGCGCCTCACTCAGGACCCGCGTGAGCTTTACACCCGCGCCATCCGTCGTGGACACTCCCTCGACAAGCTGATCGACATTGCGCGAGCGGATGACAGTGGTGGTCCCGGTATCACGTCCCTGATGTGGCATGCTGGTACTCCCTGCGCTGAATGGGACTCAGACGGTACTGAAACCGCCGTCCACCATGTACGCCGCACCAGTGACGTACGACGCTTCGTCGCTAGCCAGGAACGCGACGACGTTGGTGATCTCCTCGGGTCGCGCGAGACGGCGGATGAGAGTCGGGCCCAGCAGCATCTCCACGGCTTGGGGATCGCCAACGAAGTCTTTGATCATGGGCGTGGCCACAAGACCAGGGTGCACGGAGTTCACCCTGATGTTGAATGACACAAGTTCCGCGGCCGCGGACTTCGTGATCATGTTGACCGCACCCTTGCTCGCCTGGTAGGCCGCCACTCCCGGTGCCGCCACACTGCCGAGGACCGAAGACACATTGACGATGGCGCCGCCGTGCCCCTTCATCAGCGCACCGACCTCCCGGCAGCCCAGATAGGTGCCCGTGCTGTTGACGGCCATCACCTTCTCCCACTCGGCCGTGCTGGTGTCCAAGAGCGTCTTGTAGATGATGATGCCGGCATTGTTGACGAGGACATCGATGTAACCGAAGTCCTTCTGCGCCCGTGAGCAAGCTTGCTTCCACTGCTCTTCTTGGGTCACGTCCAGCAGTTGAAAAACGGCCCGGCCCCCCGCTGCCGTGATCTCACCGCAAACCGCTGCTCCATCCGCGGCGTTGACGTCGGCCACAACGACCGTGGCCCCTTCGCGGGCCAGCCGCAGTGCGTGAGAGCGGCCCATGCCGTTGCCCGCTCCGGTGACCAGCGCCACCTTGTCCTTGAACCTGCTCATGTCCGTTCGCTCCGTGCGTGGTTGGCGGTCTGCGGATGGCGTTCCGATCAGGCGAACACCGGGCCGATGTCCATGTAGATGCGATAGTCGCTGATCAAATCACCATCGAACTCGAAGATGTTGGTGCAGGGCAAGGTCAGCTTGCGTCCGTCCTTGCGTGTGTATTCCACTTCGAGCTTGACGATGGCGGTGCTCGCCTGCTCCCAGTAGCCGCGCAGGTGGTGGCGTAGGCCGTCGATCGAAGAGAAGAACCCCGCCACGGTCGCCTCCACGGCATCTCGACCTCGAACCTCGGAGGCGTTGCCGAACTGGAAGTGCACGTTCGGTGCGAGAGACTCAGCAAAACGTCCGGCCGACATCGTGTCAATGGCGTCGAACAAGCGTTGGACTCGATCCTGGTACATAGCTTCTCCTGCTTTCGGGGGGGGGTGGGTTGAAGTTTGATTCGCTGAATTTGTCTCTACCTTGCCGAAGCGCTCGAACGAAGCCGGCTAGGCTGAAGGCACGACCGTCTGGGGAGTCCGCTTGGTGCGGGCCGCTGGCTCCAGTAGGAAATGGGCCAAAGCCGGGAGCAGGATCAGCGCGCCGAGCATGTTCCAGAGGAACATGAACGCCAGCAATAGGCCCATGTCGGCCTGGAACTTGATCGGCGACGCTGCCCAAATGCAGACTGCGCCCGACAAGGTGAGGCCTGTCAGCACGACGACCTTGCCGGTGAACAGCAGCGCCGAGTAGTACGCCTGCGAAAGGGTCTTCCCGCGGCGCAACTCCGCCAGCGTCACGGTCAGCACGTAGAGGGCGTAGTCAACGCCGATGCCCACACCCAAGGCGATCACAGGCAACGTCGCCACCTTTACGCCAATGCCCAGAAGCACCATCAATGCTTCCGCCAGCAGTGTCGTAACAACGAGCGGGATGATTGCGCAGGCAACGGCACGCACAGACCGAAACACGACGAAGGCCAGGATCGTCACCGCAGCGTAGACCAGCCACAGGATCTTGCGGTCGGCTTCTTTGACAACGATGTTCGTCGCGGCCTCGATGCCTGCACTTCCGGCCGCCGAGAGGAACTTGATCTTGTCGCTGTTGTGCCGCGTCGCGAAATCGCTGACCACCTTCACAACACCCTCCAGCGACTCCGCCTTGTGGTCTGTGAGGTAGGCATACAGCGTGACGAGGTCGCAGTTCTGGTTGATCAGCTCTCGTGGCGCACCGCGGTTGGCTACCGAGTTCAGTTGGCCCTGGTTGCGAGGAATGTCGAACCAATGAAACGACCCCTCGTTCATGCCGACCGAGGCCTGCTTGGCGAAACCGGAGAACGAACGCGTCGACTCGACCTGTGGCAATTGTTGGAGTTCCCACTCGAGCGCGTCGATCGCTGCGAGCGATTCGTAGGTATTGCACTGGAAGGGCTGGGTCCTGACCATCACGACGTAGGCGTCGCTGCTGGCCGCGTAGTGGGCCGTGATGTAGCTGTTGTCCTGGTTGTATCTGGAACTCGGCCGCAGTTCCGGCGCGCCAGGCTCCAGATCACCGATCTTCAACCCACGGCCCACTCCGTATCCCAGCACCGCGAGGATCACAGCCACGGCCAACGCCCAGGTAGCCCACCGACGCTGCGTGAAGAGGTCAAGGAAAGCCCACATCGGGTGCTTGCGATGTGACGCTTCGGCAACGTCCGCTTGATTCGCTTCCATGGATCGCGCTGCGGCCTCCGGGCTGACACCGACATAGGAAAGCAGAATCGGCAACAGCACCAGGTTCGTGAAGATCAAGATCCCGACACCCAGGCTGGCGGCCACCGCCAAATCCTGGATAACCTGAATCTGAATCACCATGAGGACGCCGAAGCCAACGGCATCTGCCAGCAATGCTGTAGTGCCAGCCAGGAAAAGGCGCCGGAACGTGTATCTGGCCGCGACGACTTTGTCCATGCCTCGACCAACGTCCTGCATGATCCCGTTCATCTTCTGAGCGCCATGGCTCATGCCAATGGCGAAAACGAGGAATGGCACCAGGACTGAATATGGGTCGAGCTCATAGCCGAGGGCTGGCAGCAGGCCCAGGAGCCAGACCACAGCCAACAACGAGCAGGCGACGACCAGCGTGGTGCTGCGCCAGCATCGTGTGTGCGCGTACAACACGATCGTACAGATCACGATCGCGAGGCCAAAGAACATCAGGACTTCGCGCAACCCATCGATCAGTTCGCCCACGACCTTGGCGAAGCCAATGATATGGACCTTGACCCCCCCCTTCTCGTACTTGGCTCGAACCGCCTCCAGCTGCTGCGAAAACGCGTGGTAGTCCAGTTGGCGTCCCTCTGGATCCCGATCGAACAGCGGCACGTAGATGGTGGTGGACTTATAGTCAAAGGCGACCAGTTGGCCGAGTTGCCCCGAACGCATGACGTTGGTGCGGAGTTCCTCAAGGCTCGCCGGCGAACCATCGAAGTTGTCTGGAATGACTGGCCCACCTTCGAGCCCGTCTTCCGTGACTGCCACCCACCTCACAGCCGGCGTCCACAGGGACTTCATGTGCGAGCGCTCCACGCCCGGCAACAGGAAGACCTCATCGTTGATCTTGCGCAGCACCTCCATGTACTCAGCCGTGAAGATATTTCCCTGCTCCGTGGAGACAACGATCCGCAGCGCATTGCCCAAGCCCGCGAGTTCGCTCTTGTTCGCCATGTAGTTCACGACGAATTCGTGCTGCAGCGGGATCATTTTCTCGAAGCCCGCATTGACCTTCAGCCGTGTTGACTGCCAGCCGAGCAGCACGGTGGCAATCAAGCACAGAAGCAGCACGATCAGCCGATGGTTGAAGAGCGCGCGCTCGAGCAGTGACCCTGACCGCCGGTCAAACGCCATGGTGTTCTCGAGAAAAACTTCGTCGCTTGTCTTCATGGAGATCATGGTTTACCCGACGAAGCAGTTGATCGGCGCACCATGCCTCGCAACGTAGCCATCACAAGTGAGCCGTCCGGGGCCTGAACGACCGCGTTCAGTGATGGAAGATCGTCCTTGCCCAGTGCAGTGAGTCCGCTACCAGACACGCTCTCGACCAGGACGCGACCGGCTTGATCGATCAGGACAACGCGTCCGTCCGACAGCAGTTGACCGTGGGTGACGCTCGTGGCCTCGGCATTGGCGAGTTTCGTCCACGTCGAGCCAGCATCGGACGTACGGAACACGTTCCCGCGCAGCCCGTACACCAACCATTCGCTCTCGGAAGCAGCCACCAGGCCGAACAGCGTTCCGGCATAGGGAAGAGCCATTTCCTCAAAGGAGCGGCCACCGTCCCGACTGAAGAACAGCGCGCCTTGCTCTCCAGCCAGCCAGAGCAGATCCTTGTGGACCACGATCCGGTACAAATGCTTGCGCTTCGGGTTCGGGATGCGGTGACCGATCGGCTTCCAATGGACACCACCGTCTTCCGTGGTCAATGCCATGCCGAACGCGCCCACGATCAGGCCGTTCTTCTGATCGCTGAAGCGCACGTCGAGAAACGGCTTGTCGGGACCATCTTCGACGAGTCTCTTGGCCTCACCCACGAGTGCGAGTCGCTCGGGGTCATCGAGGTCCGTGCGCGATTCGGCGTCCACCAGCATCAGGCCGGCCGCCTGACGCCCATCAAGGATGCGCCTCCAGCTCAGTCCGCCATCCGCGGAAGCAAGCACCACGCCTCCATGGCCAACAGCGTAGCCGTGTCGGGCATCGGGAAAGTTCACGGCGGTCAGCGTGACGCTGACCGGGGTCGCGACTTGTTTCCATTGTTGGCCGTTCGAGTCCGAGACCAGCACGATGCCGCGCTCACCAACAGCCACCAGGCGGCTTCCTGCGCGCCCCACCGACAGCATGGCCGCCTGCACGGCCTTCGCGCTCGTCATCGAGGGACGAGCCAGCACGTCCTCCAGGGCGGCCTGTGCGGAGGGCCAGCAGGTCAGCAACATGACCAACATCAGGAGAACCGAGCCCGGCCTGCGCGCCGCGCCGATGGAGTCGAGGAGCGCGAACACGTCAGCGCGCTCCTTCGCCCGCCATCGCGTCCGGCGTGAACCGGGTCAGCGGCACCTTGGTCCGATCGATGATCCGCTGGTGGAACTTGTAGTTCGGGTTGGTCCAGTCGGACAGTGTTGCCGACAGGTACCAGGTCCTTGCGCCCTTTGGCCGCGATCTCGTCGATGATCACGATCCCATCGTCCCGCTTCTTGACTGCGCCCTCGCCTTTCTTCAAGCACGGCGCGTCATCGCAGTGGTTGCATGTCTTCGGGATGTAGGTGACATCCACGTGCGTGCCCTCGCCCCGGACATGACGATCGACCCGGAACCACTCAGAGCCGTGCAAGGGCTGACTCGCGGCGTACCCGGGAAACGTGTTGCCGACATACTCGTCCTTGATCGCGAGCGAGCAGTTGCCGCAGTTGCAGCACAGGTCGACGTCAATGATCAGATTCCACTTGCTCATGCCGCCTCCAGAACAACGCGATCCCACTTCTCGATCTCGACCAGGCATGAGTTGGGCGCGATGCCCTGAGCGGTGGCGCTGATCGAACGGCCCGGAGTCAACAGATTCAGGCAACCGCCGAGGTCGACCGGCCCATTCGGTGTCTCTACCATTTCAAACACCGCGCATGATTCGAACGCCTTGACCACGCCTCCGAACATCAAAGGCATCACGTCTACAGCACAGATGACCGCCCCGCGGTCATTAAAGACACGCACCAAGTCATGCGGACGAAGGCCACGTGACTCTGCGTCCTTCGGACTCACGCGCAGCACCCAGTAAGCCCGTCCGTCCACCGTGATGCGATGATCCTCGATGTCATTGATCGTGCTGTTCTTGCCGTCGCCGTACGTATGGAAGCTGTACGCCGGGTGAGCGGTCAGCAATTGAAGTGGATACCGTTGGGCAAGCCCGTCGGTGCCATGCCCTTCCCAGGGAGGGATGTACCGGTTGACGGCCGGACGACCTGGGTCCGACGACTCGATCCGCCTCAGCGTACTCGGCACGAATTCAAACTTGCCGGATTGTGTAGGCAGTCCGCGTCCGAATTCCTCCGTGTACTGTGCCGGCATCGGGTTGGGTTCGGGTACGTCCTTGGGGCGCCCCTCTGCGTACCACCGCATATCGACTGGCGTCGGCATGCTGGGCGGATCGGGCGGCACCACGTAGTACCCCTTCTTGAGGAACTCCTTCCAGCTGATGCGGGACGGCAAATCGGAGGAATCGAAGATGCGCTTGCACCACGTGAGGTCGTCACACCCACCTTCCGAGAACAACGCGCCCAGTCCGAGTCGCGCAAGTACGTCGGTGAATATCTCGTAGTCGGACTTCGATTCACCCAGGGGCTGGATGCACTGGTGCTGCATGACGACCATGCGGTGATTGAGCTGGTTCTGGTTGTGCACGATGTAGCCCGCACAATTGGCGGACTCCGCGATGTCCCAGCGTTCCAGCGATGTGCAGGCGGGCAAGATGACGTCGGCGAACTGGACCTCGTTCTCCATCCAGATCGACTGGTTGACGACGAATTCCAGCGACGGATGCCGATAGGCTTCGATCAGCCGGGCCGAGTTGGCCACCGTGCCGAGCGAGGACCCGCCGTAGCGGTAGAGCATGTGCACCCGCGAGTGGCCCTCGAGCGGATACTGGTAGGCGGGAAACTGGCCCTCCATGGACATGCCGTCCCAGAGATGACCCGTACACTTCCCCTCGATGATCGCCTCGGGGAAGAGCTGTCGCGGGATCATCTGCTTGTTGGGATTCATCGTCACGACATGCGGCATGCGGTTGAAGTTGTGGAAGGCGGCAGCCGTGTTGATGACGTCGCCGGAGATGCCGCCATCGGCATACCCCGGGAAATAAAAGTTCAAGTCCATCGGCGTTCCAAACTGCAGGTTGCCGAAGTTCACGCCTTCCTTGCCCCAGCCCTGCATTGCAAGAAGCTGGACCATGCAGCGTGCCCACTGGTCCCCAGTCGCCGAACGGCATGCGCCACCGAAGCCGGCGCCAAGCCCACCAGCGCCGAGGTAGACCTTGCGGCGGCCCCAGCAACGAGCGAGACTGCGGACATCCTTTGCCGGAATACCAGTCTCTTTCTCCTGCCATTCCGCGGTCTTTGGCACGCCGTCGCTCTTGCCGAGCAAGTAGTCTTTCCACTCGCCGAACCCGGTCGTGCGCTTTTCGACGTATTCCTTGTCGTAGGTGTCATCGACGATCCACTGGTACATGATCGCCTGCGCCAGCGCCGGGTCCGAGCCTGGTCGGATGGGCATCCATTTGCCCCCGAGGAGCTGAGCCGTCTTGTTGAAGTGCGGATCGATGTGCACGAACTCGATCCCGAGTTCCTTCGCCCAGAGCCGCCGTTGTGTCGCCTCGAAGCCGGCATACAGGCCGTTGGTGCTTTCGGGATCGCTGGACCAGAACACGATCATGTCCGCGTGCTGGAGGCAGTCCTCGAGCGTGCCGTAGAAGCCGGGAGTACCCAGGCGCAAGTTGTTTCCGAAGTGGTGAGTTGCGCCCCAGTACCAACCCTCCCAGCTGATCGGACTGAACCCCATCTTCGTGGCCCCGATCAAGTTGCTGAAGCGGAACAGCGCCGAAAGCCAATAGTTCAGGTTCCCCCACTGGTGATGCGCGGGATGGAACACCGCGATCGAACCGAGGCCGTGTTCCTTCTTCATGCGCTGGATTTCGCCTGCGACGATGTCGAGCGCCTCATCCCAGCCAATCCGCACGTAACCCGACTTGCCCCGGTTCTGCACATTGCGTTCACCGGTCGGATCGAAGTCCACGCGCTTCATCGGGTAGAGCAGACGCTTGTCCGAATAGACCATGGACTTCAGGCTCAGCGCGTGCGGACTCACGAGCGCCTTGCGGACCGGGCTGAACTGGCGCCCGCGCGCCGATATCGTCCAACTCGGCGCGTCCTCGCTTTTGAGATCGATGGGTACCGTACGCAGAATTTTCCCGTCCTTGACATCGACGTAGATCGGCCCGCCATTGGTCAGGTTGGTGTATCGCACCACACCGTCACCCAGCTCTACACCGGCTTTCCAGCCGGCAGCTCCCACGGCGCTCATCAGCCGACCGAACCACACCAGCGCAACATCTTTTCCGCCAGCGGTGACCTTGAAGTTCTTGAGCGCATCGATGACGATGGCGTAGTCGGGCGACGGGTTCAGCATGGCCAACGCCATGTCGACCGACTTGAACACCATCTCGCCGTCGGGGCTGGGATGCAGGCCGGCATGACCACGCACCCGTCCGGCCTTGAAGATATAGTGGTGGGCTAGGCTGCCGTCCCTGAGGCGCACTTGAATCACGCGATTGGCCCCGGCGAGTCGGGCACGAACAGGTTGGCTTTTCTTCGCCGCCAAACGGATGGCAAGGGGCAGCGCGAGCAGGATGGTTTTGAGCGCAGTTCGCTTGAGCATGTGGTGGTCGTAAAGTATGGATTCGGCCGACGTCTACGGGTAGATCAACTCGGGGCTTGCGCCAAGGCGGAGGACAGGAAGGACCTGAGCAAGCCCCGCTCGCGACACGGCAGCCAGCCGCCTCAGTGGCAGGCCACTGTCACTGTTGCTCGGAACCCTTTCGCAGCGCACTGCTGACTCAAGCGTGCATTGGGGCTGCTCCAGGCACCCTCGTGGGCAGTTGTTCATGGTTGTCTCCTTGGTCCGGCTGTCTTCGCCGTTTGCATTGCTTCGCTGCCTCTGACTCGAGCGCAGACCGGCGCGTTGCCTCGCGATCGGCGGATCGTAAAGACGACCCTCGCGAAACACAATTTCTCAATATGCAGGCAGTAATACACCAAGCACATAAGTGAACACTGGTGTTGCACCGCCGCACTCCCCTCGTCCGCCAAGAAGGCCGCCTTCACCAATCCATCACTTCTATCTATACATTGATATAATTAAATTAGCGTAGCTTGTCGTTGTTTGGGGGTTCAAAATGGGCTAGGGTCAGTCCCGACACCTAGGCACGGATGATTGGCGCACCACACCCGACGCGAGAAATCACCGCGCGCAGACGCGGAACGACGACAAGGGGTACACGCCCTGACTGGAGACAAGCATGTCGCGCATAGACCTTAGACACATTGAGTGCTTCATAGCCGTGGCCGAGGAGCTGAGCTTCGTGAAGGGTGCCGATCGGCTGCACACCACGCAACCGCCCGTCACGCGCATGATCCAGCAACTTGAGGAGTACCTTGGAGCCGAACTGATTCGGCGTACCACTCGCAGCGTTGCACTCACCGTGGTGGGAGAAGTCTTCCTGAAGGAAGCCTATTTGGTGGCCTCTCAGTTCGGCAATTCGATCGAGCGCGCCCGCCAGGCGGCGGTCGGGCTCACACAGGAACTGGTGGTGGGCTACGAGGCGTCGTCGGCCATGGATATGCTTCCGCGCGCCATGAAGCAGTTCAAAGAGGAATTTCCTGGGGTTTCGCTGCGACTTGTCGAGATGGTCACGGACGAGCAGGCCAGTGCCCTCAAGAACTCAAAGATCGACCTCGGATTTGTCGTGCCACCCATCTACGACACGGCCCTCCGAGCCACCCCGATCCTTAGCGAACCACTGGTCGTCTGCATGAGCGAAGGTCACCGGCTGGCTGGGAGAAACCCGATCTCGCTCGCCGAGCTGACTAGTGAGGCGTTTGTACTATCCCCAAGATCCAAGCGCTGCGGCCTGTATGACCAAGTGATACGCGTCTGCAACTCCGCGGGGTTCAATCCAGCCGTCGCCCAAGAAACTGGCGAGATGCAGATCATGCTCGGCTTCGTCGCGGAAGGGGTGGGGATCACCCTGCTACCTGCACATGTGACGAAGCTGGTGGCACAGGGAGTCGTTTTCCGCCCTCTTCTGGAAGCTTCAGCGGCGGTCGAGCTTGCCATCGCGCACCGCGCCACCGAGTCGTCGACCGTCATCGAGCGATTCACGCAGCTCATCCGAGAATGCACAAATTACACACCACCCACTCAGGGCAAGGTTGAGCGAACGTATCTCCAACTGGCAGTTGCCTGACGCTGAGCGTGTAGCTGACGCTGGTGCAGTCACCGCGAACCCTGCCATGGAGCGCCCTGTGCTTTCCTGTCATCTGGTGCGGGAAAGTGGCTGCCGGTCAGGCGCGCTTTCAGTCGTACCAGGGACAAATGCTGACGTGTGCTGGCTTGTTGCTCCACAGATATGAATGTGTGTCGGCCCATCTTGCGGTTTGCCGTGCTCCATTGTTCCGCTGTCGGAATTAATGACCCGAATAATGGCATTGGACTGCCCTGCCGGCCCCGCCGATCATTGCGTCGGAAATTCAAGCGCCGGGGCGCGATATGTGTCGCCGCCCATGAACCTTTTCGTACCCTCACTCCCAGGAGACCTGCATGACCGCCTCTACCATGGACCGTCTGACGCCGGACAATACCGCACTGCTGTTGATCGACCACCAGACGGGTCTGTTCAATGGCGTCACCACCCAGACGCCACACGACTTCCGGGCCAACATCGTTGGCTTGGCCAAGCTAGGCAAGATCTTCAAGCTGCCGACCATCATCACCACGAGCGCCGAGAAGGGCCCCAACGGTCCTATCCTGAGCGAGATCACCAGTTTGCTGCCGAACGCGAAGATCGTGTCCCGGCCCGGCGAAATCAACGCGTGGGACAATAGCGAGTTCGTCACGGCCGTGGAAGCCACGGGCCGAAAGAAGCTGCTGGTCGCCGGCATCTCGACCGAAGTATGCGTGTCGTTCGTTGCGCTTTCGGCAGTGCGGGCCGGCTACGAAACCTATGCGGTGCTGGACGCCAGCGGAACCTGGAGCAAGCTCGTCGAAGACATCGCTGTCCAGCGCATGGTCCAGGCTGGTGTCAAGCCGACAAGCGTTGTCGCCTGCGGCGCCGAGTTGCAGGGTGATTGGCGCAACCCTTCAGCAGCCGAGTTCGGTCCCTTCATGGCCGAAGTGCTCCCGTTCTACGGCAGCGTCATCGGCAGTTACTACGGTGCCAAGGCCTGACCCGAGCGCAAGGGACCTTCGTAAGAACCTCGCCCTGCCGGTCCGCTTGGCCGGCAGGGCTTTTTTCCTTTCTAGGAGTTCTTCAATTCGACACGACGAGCGTGGCGATACCCCTCAAGATCTCAGTTCTGATTTCTGAATAGCGGATCCCCCTTGATCACCCTGGACGTCCACACGCGCGGGCTATCGGCGTCAGGTCGAGCAGTCTGACCGTTGCCAAAGGCTCGCCACCCAGCACGATGGAAGCGAGATCGTTTGAGTTGATGATGACACTGGTGGCTGCAGGCTAGGCGGTGTAAATTGAGCAGTACCGCCCTCTGGGCGTTGTGGGACGCACTATCGCAGATCGCGCGCCCCTGACGACCTATCTGCTTCGCAAGAGCCAGTAGAAGAACGTCTTGCACGATCGGTTCACCCAATCAATCCAGACCCAACTGCGCGAATACCATTTCCTCCGCGGCGGCGAGCTTGCCCGCAGCAACGGCGACCACAGGCGCAAGTCCCTCCAGATCGTCCCGCGGCTCGGACAAGGTCCGATAGAGCACCCATGAATCAATCCGCTGTGCCCGCTCCATCACCTTGTGCACGAAGCGCTGGCACAGCGGATTGAGTTGCCACTCCGGGATGCGCTGACCACGGTTGCCCAGGCTGATGGACAATAGCCGCTTGGCCTTGATTTCCCGATTGATCTGGTCGCGGGATTTTCCAGCCAGCTTGGCGAACACAGGGACTGAGAGGTTTTGCGGCGCTTCGAAGGTCGCCAGCATCTCGGCATGGGCACGCTGGAAATCGGTCATCACCGGTTGCGGGCGCTGGTCGCGACGCGCGATGATGGTCATCGGGCTCGGTGGCGGCGGCAGTGGCCCATCCGGATTGGCATTCTCCATCGTGTTGTCGGCAACTGCGGCATGGTCCTGTGCAGGGTTGGCTGGCGAAATCGTGTGCGAGCCGGCGACCTGGGTGCTGGAAGCGTTCATGAGGTCCGCATCCGGCGGCTGGTTCGCCCAAGCATCCAGCCGATCGGCCCAGTCCTGCATCATCCCCCGGCGCTGCTCAACGTACTCCGCGTGGTTGTAGGCCGAACTGATTTGATTGGGATCGGTATGCGAGAGTTGGGCATCCACCCATTTCCCGTTGTAGCCGAGTTCGTTCAGCGCCGTGGAGATGGTGCCCCGGATGCCGTGCCCAGTCAGTTGGTCCTTGTACCCCATGCGCTTCAGAGCAGCGTTGAGGGTGTTCTCGCTGATGCGCTTCTTGAGGTCACTGCGATGTGCAAGCAGATAACGCTGTGCCGGCGCCATGTCGTCCAACAGGTGCTGGAAGATTTCGATGGCCTGACGCGGCAGGGGAACGATGTACGGCGGGATGTCCCTGTCTTCCGTGCGCAGCGGCTGCTGAAGCTGCTTCACAACCTCGGCAGGGATGATCCAGAGGCCTCGCTCAAGGTCAAACTGGTCTCGCATCGCCAGCCTCAGTTCACCGGTTCGTACTCCCGTGAGCAATAACAGCCACACCCCCAGTTGCGTCTTGGTTTCGCCGCGGTAGGCACGCAGCTTGCGCAGGAAAGCCGGCAACTCGTGCATGCGCAGGAACGGGTTGTGTTTGACCGGAGGCTGCGGCATCGCCACGATGTCCAGGTCGGCGGCCGGGTTCTCCGGCAAGTTCACCTCGACCATCGCGAAGCGGAAAAGCTGATTGAACCAGGTTCTGCACTTCTCGGCCGTGGTAAGAGCCCTGCGCCGCTCGATTTTGCGCAGGATCTCCAGCAGATCCTGGCGCTTGATCTCGAAGATCGACAGGTTGCGCAGTGTGGGCAGGACATCCTTGCCGAAGATGCGATCGATCTGGGAGAGCGTGCTTTGGCGTCCAGTCTTCAGGCTCATCGCCTTGAAAGCACGCCACGACTGAAACATCACCTCGAAGGTGTTCTCTGCAGCACAGATCGCCGCAGCCCGCTGGGTGCGACGGTGCATGCGTGGATCAATGTCCTTGGCCACGAGAGCACGACACTCGTCGCGTCGCTCGCGCGCCTCCCGCAGGCTAATCTCAGGGTAGGTACCCAGCGAGATGCGGGGCTGCTTGCCCGCCCAAGAAAACCGGAAGTGCCAACTCTTTCCACCACGTGCAGTCACGTAGAGGCTCAAGCCATCGTTGTCATGGAGTGCATAGTCTTTGCGGTCAGCCTTGGCTTGACGGACCACGGTATCGGTGAGAGCCATCGCACATACATCCTCGGTCTCGTTTGAGTTGAGGAGCTTTGTACGATCCCGGTAAGGCTGGCACTTGGAAGAAATCGATCTGCCAAGCCACCGGATTTCTGTACTAGAAAATGTACTAAAAACCTGTGGCTGAAGACGGATTCCAGTGGACCTCACTGGATGAAAAAAGGGGCGAAAAGCCCCTGTTTTCAATGACTTATGGAATTCTGTAGAACTCCATAGATCGCAAATTGGAGCGGGAAAGGAGTCTCGAACTCCCGACCTCAACCTTGGCAAGGTTGCGCTCTACCAACTGAGCTATTCCCGCGCTGTGTTCAGCTTCTTCCGTTTGTCGGAAGCCTCGCATTATATGCCGAAAACGAGGCCCTTCGGACAACCGGCGGGCCTCGCGCACGACATCAATGCTTGACCGAGCCGTCGGTGGCCGGCGCCGGGGCGCCGGCACGCTGCTTGGCCAGTTCGGCCATCGCCGCCTGCGAGGCCGCGACCTCCTCGTCCGACAACGGCTCGGGCTGCTTTTCCAGCGCCAGCTCGAGCACCTTGTCGATCCACTTGACCGGCACGATCTCCAGGCCGTTCTTCACGTTCTCGGGGATCTCCTGCAGGTCCTTGGCGTTCTCTTCGGGGATCAGCACTGTCTTGATGCCGCCGCGCAGCGCGGCCAGCAGCTTTTCCTTCAGGCCGCCGATGGCCGTGACCTCGCCGCGCAGCGTGATCTCGCCCGTCATCGCCACATCGCCGCGCACCGGGATGCCGGTGAGCGCCGACACGATCGCCGTCGTCATGGCGGCGCCGGCGCTCGGGCCGTCCTTCGGCGTGGCGCCGTCGGGCACGTGGATGTGGATGTCCTTCTTCTCGAACAGCTCGTCGCGGATGCCCAGGCGGTGGGCGCGGCTGCGCACCACCGTGCGCGCGGCCTCGACCGACTCCTTCATCACGTCGCCCAGCGAGCCGGTGCGCGTGATCATGCCCTTGCCCGGCAGCGTGGCCGCCTCGATGGTCAGCAGGTCGCCGCCCACCTCGGTCCAGGCCAGGCCGACCACCTGGCCCACCTGGTTCTGCTGCTCGGCGCGGCCGAAGCTGTACTTGCGCACGCCCAGGAAGTCGTTGAGGTTGCCGCTGTCGACGGTGACCTTCGGCTCCATCTTCTTGAGCTGCAGGCCCTTGACCACCTTGCGGCAGATCTTCGAGAGCTCGCGCTCCAGCGAGCGCACGCCGGCCTCGCGGGTGTAGTAGCGCACGATGTCGCGCACCGCGTCCTCGGTGACGAGCAGTTCACCTTCGCGCACGCCGTTGTTCTCCATCTGCTTGGGCAGCAGGTACTTCAGCGCGATGCTGGTCTTCTCGTCCTCGGTGTAGCCCGCCAGACGGATGACCTCCATCCGGTCCAGCAGTGCCGGCGGGATGTTCATCGAGTTGGAGGTGGCGACGAACATCACGTCCGACAGGTCGAAGTCGACCTCGACGTAGTGGTCGCCGAAGGTGTGGTTCTGCTCCGGGTCCAGCACCTCCAGCAGCGCGCTGGACGGGTCGCCGCGGAAGTCGGTGCCCAGCTTGTCGATCTCGTCCAGCAGGAACAGCGGATTGCGCGTGCCCACCTTGCTCAGGTTCTGCAGCACCTTGCCGGGCAGCGCGCCGATGTAGGTGCGGCGGTGGCCGCGGATTTCGGCCTCGTCGCGCATGCCGCCCAGCGCCATGCGCACGTACTTGCGGCCGGTGGCCTTGGCGATCGACTGGCCCAGCGAGGTCTTGCCCACGCCCGGCGGGCCGACCAGGCACAGGATCGGCGCCTTGACCTTGTCCACGCGCTGCTGCACCGCGAGGTACTCGAGGATGCGGTCCTTGACCTTCTCCAGGCCGTAGTGGTCCTCGTTGAGCACCGTCTCGGCGTTGGCCAGGTCGTGCTTGATCTTGGTCTTCTTGGCCCATGGCAGGCCGACCAGCACGTCGATGTAGTTGCGCACCACGGTGGCCTCGGCCGACATGGGCGACATGAGCTTGAGCTTCTTGAGCTCGCCCTCGGCCTTCTTGCGCGCGTCCTTGGGCATGCGGGCGGCCTTGATCTTCTTCTCGATCTCCTCGATGTCGGCGCCCTCCTCGCCCTCGCCGAGTTCCTTCTGGATCGCCTTGACCTGCTCGTTGAGGTAGAAGTCGCGCTGGTTCTTCTCCATCTGCCGCTTCACGCGGCCGCGGATCTTCTTGTCGACGTTGAGGATGTCGACCTCGCGCTCGAGCTGGCCGAACAGGTTCTCCAGCCGCTCCTTCACGCCGGCCAGGTCGAGCACCGCCTGCTTGCTGTCGAGCTTGAGCGGCAGGTGGGCGGCGATGGTGTCGGCCAGGCGGCCGGCGTCGTCGATGCTGGAGATCGAGGTGAGGATCTCGGGCGGGATCTTCTTGTTGAGCTTGACGTACTGGTCGAACTGCTGCATCACCGCGCGGCGCAGCGCCTCCACCTCGGTGCTGGCGGCGCCGCCGTCGGTCTCGAGCGGCACGACGTTGGCGGTGAAGTGCGTCTCGCCGTCGTCGATGCGCGCCACGCGCGCGCGCTGCTGGCCCTCGACCAGCACCTTCACGGTGCCGTCGGGCAGCTTGAGCATCTGCAGGATGGTCGAGACGCAGCCGACCTCGAACATGTCGTCGACCGACGGCTCGTCCTTGGCGGCGGCCTTCTGGGCCACCAGCATGATGCGGCGCTCGGCCTCCATGGCGAGTTCCAGCGCCTTGATGCTCTTGGGCCGGCCCACGAACAACGGGATGACCATGTGGGGGAAGACCACCACGTCGCGCAGGGGCAAGAGCGGCAAGTCGATGGGATCGGAAGGCAGGGGGGTATGGCCGGACATGGCAATCCTCTGGGTTGTCAGGCAAAGATGGACGGCGCGCCGCCATTTTCAAGGCGGAACGCCGTCGGCATCGGATTCAGCGTCAAAGGCGCGCGGCGGGAAGGGGCAGGAGGAGCGACGGCAGCGACCTGCACCGGCGGGCTTCTCAGGCCTTCTTGGCCGCCTCGCGGTACACGAGCAGCGGCGGTTTGTTCTCTTCGATGGTCGATTCGTCCACGACCACCTTCTCGACGTTGCCGACGTTGGGAAGCTCGAACATGGTGTCGATCAGCGACTGCTCCAGGATCGAGCGCAGCCCGCGGGCGCCGGTCTTGCGGGCCAGCGCCTTGCGCGCCACGGCGCGCAGCGCGGCGGGACGCACTTCCAGCTCGACGCCCTCCATCTGCAGCAGCTTGGAGAACTGCTTGACCACGGCGTTGCGCGGCTCGGTCAGGATCTGGATCAGCGCGTCCTCGCTCAGCTCGGCCAGCGAGGCCACCACCGGCAGGCGGCCGACCAGTTCCGGGATCAGGCCGAACTTGATCAGGTCCTCGGGCTCCACCTCGCGGAACACTTCCGTCAGGCTGCGCTGCTGCTTGCTGCGCACCACGGCGCCGAAGCCGATGCCCGAGGCCTCGGTGCGCGCCTCGATCACCTTTTCCAGGCCCGCGAAGGCGCCGCCGCAGATGAACAGGATGTTGGTGGTGTCGATCTGCAGGAAGTCCTGGTTGGGATGCTTGCGCCCGCCCTGCGGCGGCACGCTGGCCATGGTGCCCTCGATCAGCTTGAGCAGCGCCTGCTGCACGCCCTCGCCCGACACGTCGCGGGTGATGCTGGGGTTGTCGGACTTGCGGCTGATCTTGTCGATCTCGTCGATGTAGACGATGCCGCGCTGGGCGCGCTCGACTTCGTAGTTGCAGCTTTGCAGCAGCTTCTGGATGATGTTCTCGACGTCCTCGCCGACGTAGCCGGCCTCGGTCAGCGTGGTGGCGTCGGCCATCACGAAGGGCACGTCGAGCTGGCGCGCCAGCGTCTGCGCCAGCAGGGTCTTGCCCGAGCCGGTGGGGCCGATCAGCAGGATGTTGCTCTTGCTGAGTTCGACGTCGTCGCCGCCCTTGGACGAAGGCGCCTTTTCCTTGTGCTTGAGGCGCTTGTAGTGGTTGTAGACCGCCACCGCCAGCATGCGCTTGGCGGCCTCCTGGCCGATGACGTAGTTGTCGAGGTTGGCCTTGATCTCGGCCGGCGTGGGCAGGTCGCCCCGGCCCTCGCGGCCTTCCTCGGCCGGGGGCATCTCGTCACGGATGATCTCGTTGCACAGGTCGATGCACTCGTCGCAGATGAAGACCGACGGTCCGGCGATGAGTTTCTTGACCTCGTGCTGGCTCTTGCCGCAGAAGGAGCAGTACAGCGTTTTCTCGGTCGAAGAGCCTTTTTTTTCGGCCATGGGCGGGTGCCTCGGAGGGGGATTTCCAATGATAACGAAAGAAAAAACGGCGTCCCCCGCGCGGGAAACGCCGTCCGGCAACGCCCGGCGGGCCGTTCAGCCGCGCTGGGAGATCACCTGGTCGACCAGGCCGTAGTCCTTGGCCTCGTCGGCGGTCAGGAAGTAGTCGCGCTCGGTGTCGGCCTTGACCTTCTCCAGCGGCTGGCCGGTGCGTTCGGCCAGGATGCGGTTCATCTGATCCTTGGTGCGCAGGATGTCGCGGGCGTGGATCTCGATGTCGGTCGCCTGGCCGCGCGCGCCGCCCAGCACCTGGTGGATCATGATCTTGCTGTTGGGCAGGCTGTAGCGCTTGCCCTTGGCCCCGGCCGCCAGCAGGAAGGCGCCCATGCTGGCCGCGAAGCCCAGGCACATGGTCGAGACGTCGGGCTTGATGAACTGCATGGTGTCGTAGATCGACATGCCGGCCGTCACGCTGCCTCCGGGCGAGTTGATGTACAGCGAGATGTCCTTGTCGGGGTTCTCGCTTTCCAGGAACAGCAGCTGCGCCACCACCAGGTTGGCGGTCTGGTCGTTGACCTCGCCGACCAGGAAAACGACCCGCTCCTTGAGCAGGCGCGAATAGATGTCGAAGGAGCGTTCGCCGCGCCCCGACTGCTCGATGACCATCGGGATCAGGCCGAGGGCCTGGGTGTCCTGTGAACTCATGTTTCTCTCCGGAAGAGCTGCCAACTGTACGACCAAACCCGTACGCTCAAATGAAATGGGGCCTGTGCCCGCGAGCACAAGCCCCAGATGCCGCGAGGGGGCGGATCAGCCCTGCTGCGCCATCAGTTCGTCGAAGCTCACCGCCTTGTCGGCGACCTTGGCCTTGCCGAGCACGAAGTCGGTGACGTTGTTCTCGATCACCACCGCCTCGACCTCGGCCAGGCGGCGGTTGTCGCCGTAGTACCAGCGCACCACGTCGGCCGGCTTCTCGTAGCTGGAGGCCAGCTCCTCGATGTGGGCCTTGATCTGCTCGGGCTTGGCTTCCAGGCCGTTGGCGCGCACCAGCTCGGCCACCACCAGGCCCAGGCGCACGCGGCGCTCGGCCTGCGGGCGGAACACGTCGGCCGGGATCGGGGCCTTGTCGGCGTCCTTGATGCCGCGCTGCTTCAGCTCGGCGCGGGCGCCTTCGACCATGCGGTCGATCTCGGCCTGGACGATGGACTTGGGCAGGTCCAGCTCGGCGTTGGCCAGCAGCGCGTCCATGACGGCGTTCTTGTTGCGCGCCAGCAAACGGAACTTGACCTCGCGCTCCAGGTTCTTGCGCACGTCGGCGCGCAGGCCCTCGACCGTGCCGTCGGCGATGCCCAGCGACTTGGCGAACTGCTCGTTCACCTCGGGCAGGTTGGCGGATTCGATCTTCTTGACCGTGACCAGGAAGTCGGCCGTCTTGCCGGCCACGTCCTTGCCGTGGTAGTCGGCCGGGAAGGCCAGCGGGAAGGTGCGGCTGTCGCCGGCCTTCATGCCGCGCACGGCGTCCTCGAACTCCTTGAGCATCTGGCCTTCGCCGACGATGAACTGGAAGTCGGTCGCCTTGCCGCCGTCGAAGGGCTCGCCCTCGATCTTGCCCTCGAAGTCGACCGTGACGCGGTCGTCGTCCTGGGCGGCGGCGTCCTGGGCGCGCTGAGCGAAGGTGCGGCGCTGCTTGCGCAGGATGTCCAGGGTGCGGTCGATGGCCTCGTCGTTGACCTCGGCCGCCAGGCGCTCCACCTCGGCGCCGGCCAGGTCGTTGATCTTGACCTCGGGATACACCTCGAACACGGCGTCGAAGGCGAGCTGGCCCTCGGGTGCGCCGTCCTTCTCGGTGATGGTGGGCTGGCCGGCGACGCGCAGCTTGGCCTCGTTGGCGGCCTGGGCGAAGGCCTGGCCGACCTTGTCGTTCATCACCTCGTACTGCACCGAGTAGCCGTAGCGCTGGGCGACCACGTTCATCGGCACCTTGCCGGGACGGAAGCCGTCCATCTTGACGGTGCGCGCCAGGCGCTTGAGGCGCGAATCGACCTCGTTCTTGATGGTGTCGACGGGCAGCGTCAGGGTGATCTTGCGCTCGAGCTTCTCGAGCGTTTCAACGTTCACGGTCATGTGTCTTTCCTTGTGGAGGTCGCTGGTGCGCGGGGGGGGACTCGAACCCCCACACCATTGCTGGCGTCAGGACCTAAACCTGGTGCGTCTACCAATTTCGCCACCCGCGCAACGTCGATGGAAACGAAAACGGGCGGCCCGTGCCTGGACCGCCCGCCGAAATCGGTCAACCGATTATTTTAAGCGGGTTCCGGACCGGTTTTTTCCCGCTTGACCCGGAACCACGCCGCGTACATGGCGGGCAGCGCCAGCAGCGTCAGCACCGTGGCCACGATCAGCCCGCCCATGATGGCCACCGCCATCGGCCCCCAGAACACGCTGCGCGACAGCGGGATCATCGCCAGCACGGCCGCCGCCGCCGTCAGCACGATGGGCCGCAGGCGCCGCACCGCCGCCTCGACGATGGCATCCCAGGTCGGCACGCCGGCGGCCCGGTCCAGCTCGATCTGGTCGATCAGGATCACCGAGTTGCGCTGGATCATGCCCATCAGCGCGATCACGCCCAGGAGCGCCACGAAGCCGAAGGGCCGGTTCAGCAGCAGCAGCGCGCCGGCCACCCCTGCGATGCCCAGCGGCCCAGTGAGGAACACCAGCATCGAGCGGCTGAAGCTGTGCAGCTGCAGCATCAGCAGCGTGAAGACGATGAACAGCATGATCGGCACGCCCGCCACGATGGAGGAGGAGCCCTTGCTGCTCTCCTCCACCGCGCCGGCCACCTCGATGCGCGCGCCGGCGTCGCCGGCCTCCTGCCAGCCCGCCTCCAGGTCGCGCAGCTTCGGCAGCAACTGCTCGGTGACGGTGGCGCCCTGCAGCCCCTCGACGATGTCGCCCTGCACGGTGATGGCGTAGTCGCGGTTCCAGCGCCACATCACGCCCGGCTCCCAGGTGAAGACGGGGCGCGCGATCTGCGTCAGCGGGATGGCCCGGCCGCTGGCCGTAGGCAGGTAGGCGTTGCCGATGTCCGAGATGGCCTCACGCTCGTCGGGCGACTGGCGCAGCACGATGTCGATGAGCTTGTCGTCCTCGCGGTATTGGCCGACGGTGGTGCCCGTGAACATGATGCGCGAGGCCTGGGCGATCGACTGGCTGGTCACGCCCAGCGCGCGCGCCTTGGCCTGGTCCACCTCCAGGCGAATGGCCTTGACCGACTCGTTCCAGTTGTCGTTGACGCCCAGCATGTTCGGGTTGGCCCGCATCACGGCCTTGACCTCGTCGGCGCGCTGGCGCAGCTGCGCCGGGTCGGAGCCGATCACGCGGAACTGCACCGGGTACGGCACCGGCGGCCCGTTGGGCAGCAGCTTGACGCGGCCGCGCGCCTCCGGCACCTCCTGCGCCAGCAGCGCCGGCAGGCGCTGGCGGATCGCCTCGCGCTGGTGCAGGTCCCTGGCCAGCACGATGAACTGCGACACGTTGGTCTGCGGGAAGACCTGGTCCAGCGGCAGGTAGAAGCGCGGCGTGCCCGACCCCACCCAGGTGGCGACGCTCTCGACGCCCTCCTCCTGCATCAGCCGCTGCTCCAGCCGTTTGGAGACCTCCTCGTTGGCCCGGAACGAGGTGCCCTCCGGGAACCACAGGTCCACCATGATCTCGGGCCGGCTGGAATCGGGGAAGAACTGCTGCTGCACGCGCGTCATGCCGAAGATGCCCAGCGCGAAGATGCCCACCGTGGCCGCGATGGTGAGCCAGCGGTGCTGCACGCACCAGCCCACCGTCCGGCGGAAGCGCGTGTAGAACGGGGTGTCGAACAGTTCATGCGGCGGCGCGTCGGGGTCGTGCGGCTTGACCTTCAGCAGCAGCGTGCCCAGGTAGGGCACGAAGTACACCGAGACGATCCACGACAGCACCAGCGCGATCACTGTCACCGCGAAGATCGCGAAGGTGTACTCGCCCGTGACCGACTTGGCGATGCCGATGGGCAGGAAGCCCGCCGCCGTGATGAGCGTGCCGGTGAGCATCGGCTTGGCTGTCACGTCGTAGGCGAAGGTGGCGGCGCGCGTCTTGTCGTAGCCCTCCTCCATCTTCCGCACCATCATCTCCACCGCGATGATGGCGTCGTCCACCAGCAGGCCCAGCGCGATGATGAGCGAGCCGAGCGACACCTTGTGCAGCCCGATGCCGAAGTAGTTCATCGCCAGGAAGGTCACGGCCAGCACCAGCGGGATGGTGATGGCCACCACCAGGCCGGGCCGGTAGTCGATGTACCAGCCGAAGCGGCCGCCCTTGTGCAGCCCGAGCGAGATGAAGCTCACCGCCAGCACGATCACCACCGCCTCGATCAGCACCTTCACGAACTCGTTGACCGAGGCGGCCACCGAGGCCGGCTGGTCCTGCACCTGCGCCAGCGTCACGCCGGCCGGCAGGGTCTTCTCGATGCGCCGTGTGGCGTCGCGCAGCGACTGGCCCAGCGCGATGATGTCGCCGCCCTTGGCCATCGAGATGCCCAGCGCGATCGCCTCCTGTCCCTGGAAGCGCACCTTGACCGAGGGCGGATCGACATAGCCGCGGCGCACCTCGGCGATGTCGCCCAGGCGCAGCTGGTGGCCGGAGCTGCCGCGGATCGGCATCGCACGGAGCTGCTCCACGTCGTTGAACTGGCCGCCCACGCGCACCTGCACCACGTCCTGCGGCGACTGCACGGCGCCGGCGCTCTCCACCGCGTTCTGCGCGCCCAGCTGTTGCAGCACCGCGTTGAAGTCCAGCCCGAGCTGCGCCAGGCGCCGCTGCGAGACCTCGATCCAGATCTTCTCGTCCTGCACGCCGAAGGGCTCGACCTTGGCCACGTCCTTCACGCGCAGCAGCTGCTGGCGCACGTCGTCGGCGAAGTCCTTCAGCTCGGCGTAGCTGTAGCCGTCGCCCTGCAGGGCGTAGATGACGCCGTACACGTCGCCGAACTCGTCGTTGAAGAAGGGCCCCTGGATGCCGCCCGGGAGCGTGTAGCGCATGTCGCCGATCTTCTTGCGCACCGTGTACCAGACCTGCGGCACCTCGGCCGGCTTCGACGAGTCCTTGATCTCGAAGATCACCTGCGACTCGCCCGGCTTGGAGTAGCTGCGGATCTTGTCGGCGTAGGGCACCTCCTGCAGCGTGCGCTCGATCTTGTCGGTGACCTGCTCGGCCACCTGCTGCGCCGTGGCGCCGGGCCAGTAGGTGCGCACCACCATCGCGCGGAAGGTGAAGGGCGGGTCCTCGTCCTGCCCGAGCTGGAAGTAGGCGGCGAAGCCCAGCACCATCAGCACCACCATCAGGTAGCGCGTCAGCGCCGCATGGTCCAGCGCCCACTTCGAGAGGTTGAAGCCGGATTTCGCCGGCGCCGGGGCCTCCATCAGCGGCTCCCCGCGGCGGCCGGGTTCGCTGCACCGCCAGGCGGCGGGGGCGGCGCAGTCCCTTTCTCCCTGTAGACCGCGACCTTCTGCCCGGCGGTGAGCACGTGCACGCCGGCCGTCACCACCTGCTGGCCCGGCGCCAGGCCGGCGGCGATCACCGCCTCGTTGCCGTCGGCCGTCGCCACCTGGACCGGCTGCGACTTCACCGTCATGGACGCCGTGTCGAGCACCCACACCGCCGTGCCCTGCCCCTCCTGCCGCAGCGCGCTGGTGGGCAGCTTGATGACCGGCACCCCGCCGTGCGCCAGCGCCTGCGGCCTGGCGTACACGGTCGCCCCCAGGGCCGGCGCGTCGGCGGCATCGATGCCGACCTTGACCGTGTAGGTGCGCGTCACCGGATCGGCGCTGGCCGCCACCTCGCGCACCCGGCCCTCGATCTCGCGGCCGCCGGCCCAGCCCCGCACCTGGACGGGCGAGCCCAGCGCGAGCGCGCCGGCCCGGTCCTCCGGCACGGCGAAGACCACGTCACGCGGCCCGTCCTGCGCGATGCGCACCACCGGCGTGCCGGCCGAAACCACCTGCCCCGGCTCGGCGTCGATGCCCGTCACCACCCCCGCCACGTCGGCGACCAAGGTGGTGTAGCTGGCCTGGTTGCCCTGCGAGGCGACCTGCGCCTGCGCCTGCTCGAACTGCGCCTGGGCCGACTTGAAGCTGGCCTCGCGCCGGTCCAGCTCGGCGCCGCTGATGAAGTTCTGCTCGCGCAGCTCGCGGTAGCGCCGCAGGTCGGCGGCGGCGAGGTCGCGCTGCGTCTGCGCCGCGGCGGCCTGGGCGCGCGCCGCCTCGGCGGCCAGGCGGTAGTCCTGCGGATCGAGCTGCGCCAGCACCTGGCCGCGCTCGACGTGCTGGCCCAGCTCGGCCTGCCGCCGAGTGATCTTGCCCGCCACGCGGAAGCCCAGCCGCGACTCCACCCGCGCCCGCACGTCGGCGGAGAACTCCGGCGACGCGTCCAGCGCGCCCACGCCCACCGTCATCACCTTCACCGCCCGCACCGGCTCCTCGGGCGGCGGCGGCCTGGAGCAGCCGGCCGCAAGCACGACCGCCGCGGCGAGGAACAACCGTCCTGCGGCAGGCCGCGCACGGAGAAAGGACAAGGCAGGGGCTGCGACCATGGGCATGCACCGGGAAGGGAAGACGGGATGTGCGGTCATGCATTTAATGACCGACGGGTTAGTAATCTAGGCGATCGGTCTCCCACCTGTCAATGCGGTGACTGCGCGCGGGCCGCGCGGGCTGCGCCGCGACAATCGCCGCCGTGCCCGTCCGCCCTGCCCCGCCGGCCGTCGCTCCCACGCGGGCGGCGGCGCCCGACCACTACGAGAACTTCCCCGTCGCCTCCTGGCTGTGCCCGGCCCGGCTGCGGCCGCCCATCGCCGCGATCTACCACTTCGCGCGCACCGCGGACGACATCGCCGACGAGGGCGATGCATCGCCCGACGCGCGGCTGGCCGACCTGCACGCCTACCGCGAGGAGCTGGCCGCCGCCTGCGCCGGCCGGCCGCCCGCGCCGCGCTGGGCCCGCGTGTTCGGCCCGCTCGCTCAGGCGGTGCGCGACTTCGGCCTGCCCGAGCCGCTGCTGGCCGACCTGCTCGACGCCTTCGCGCAGGATGTCGCCTGGACGCGCGACGGCCGCCGCTTCGCCGACCGGGCCGAGCTGCTGGACTACTGCCGGCGCTCGGCCAACCCGGTCGGCCGGCTGCTGCTGCACCTCTACGGCATCGGCGACGCCGAATCGCTGGCGCGCAGCGACGCCATCTGCAGCGCGCTGCAGCTCGCCAACTTCTGGCAGGACCTGTCCGTCGACTTGCCGCGCGGCCGCTTCTACCTGCCGCTGGACGACTGCGCGCGCCATGCACTGGCGCCCGGGGACTTCGACGCCTTCGAACCCCTGAAGCCCGCCCCGCCCCCGCGCGCAGCCATCGCGCTGGTGGCCGACGAAGTGCGCTGGGCGCGCGAGCTGATGCAGCAGGGCGCGCCGCTCGTGCATCGGCTGCCGGGCCGCATCGGCTGGGAACTGCGCCTGGTGGTCCAGGGCGGCCTGGCCATCCTTCGCAAGATCGAGGCCCGGGGCTTCGACAGTTTTTCGCACCGCCCCACGGTGAGCAGGGCCGACGCACCACGGCTGCTGTGGCGCGCCCTGCGCATGTGACGGCGCGCCCGATGCAGCACCGACAATCGCCGCCCATGAGATCCGCCCTGCCCCGATGACCACCCCCGAGCAGTACGTCCAGGACAAGGCCGCCGCCTCGGGCAGCAGCTTCTACTACGCCTTCCTCTTCCTGCCGCCGGAGCGCCGCGCGGCAATCACCGCCTTCTACGCCTTCTGCCGCGAGGTGGACGACGTGGTGGACGAGGTGCGCGACCCCGGCGTGGCCGCCACCAAGCTGGCGTGGTGGCGCACCGAGGTGGCGAGCGCCTTCGCCGGCCAGCCGCGTCATCCGGCGATGCAGGCGCTGATGCCGCACGCCGCCGCCTTCGGCCTGGAGGAGCGGCAGTTGCAGGAGGTGATCGACGGCTGCGAGATGGACCTGCAGCAGACGCGCTACCTCGACTTCGCCGGCCTGGCGCGCTACTGCCACCTGGTGGCGGGCGTGGTGGGCGAGGTGTCGGCGCGCATCTTCGGGCAGACCGATGCGCGCACCACCGGCTACGCGCACAAGCTCGGCCTGGCGCTGCAGCTGACCAACATCATCCGCGACGTCGGCGAGGACGCCATCCGCGGGCGCATCTACCTGCCCGTCAACGAGCTGCAGCAGTTCGACGTCAAGGCGCACGAACTGCTGGGCCGCGTGTACTCCGACCGCTTCGTCGCGCTGATGAAGTTCCAGGCCGCGCGCGCCCATGCCTTCTACGACGAGGCCATGGCCCTGCTGCCCGACGCCGACCGACGCAGCCAGAAGCCGGGCCTGATGATGGCCAGCATCTACCGCACGCTGCTGCGCGAGATCGAGGCCGAGGATTTCGCCGTGCTGCAGCAGCGCATCGCCCTCACCCCGCTGCGCAAGCTGTGGCTGGCGTGGAAGGTCCAGGCGCTGGGGCGGATGTGAGCCGCACGGTCGCCGTCGTCGGCGCCGGCTGGGCCGGGCTGGCCTGCGCGGTGCGGGCCGTGCACGGCGGCCACGCCGTCACCGTGTTCGAGGCGGCGCGCACGCCGGGCGGCCGCGCGCGCCGCGTGGACGCCGAAGGCGGCCTGGCGCTCGACAACGGCCAGCACATCCTGATCGGCGCCTACCGCGCCACGCTCGAACTGATGCGCACCGTGGGCGTGGACCCGCAGCAGGCGCTGCTGCGCGCCCCGCTGGCGCTGCGCTTCCCCGACGGCGGCGGGCTGGCGATTCCCGCCGGCATGAAGCCGCCGATGGACCTGCTGGCCGGCATCGCCGGCGCGCGCGGCTGGTCGTGGCGGGACCGGTATTCGCTGCTGCGCACCGCGCTGCATTGGCGGGCGCGCCGCTTCGCCTGCGCGCCGGAGCAGACGGTGGCCGGCCTGTGCGCCGGCCTGCGGCCCCGCGTCGTCGACGAGCTGATCGCGCCGCTGTGCGTCTCGGCGCTCAACGTGCCGGTGGCGCGCGCCAGCGGCGCCGTCTTCCTGCGCGTGCTGCGGGATGCGCTCTTTTCCGAGCCCGGCGGCGCCGACCTGCTGCTGCCGCGCACCGACCTGGGCACCCTGCTGCCCGATGCCGCGATGCGCTGGCTGTCGGCCCGCGGCGCCGCGATGCGCCTGGGCCACCGCGTGCAGGCGCTGCAGCCCGACGGCGAGGGCTGGCGCGTGGACGGCGAGCACTTCGACCACGTCGTGCTCGCCGCGCCGGCCTGGGAGAGCGCCCGCCTGGCGCATGCCACCGGCGTGGCCGATGCGGCGGCCTGGGCGCGCACGGCCGAGGCGCTGGCGCACGAAGGCATCGCCACCGTCTACCTGCGCGGCGCGCCCTCGTGGCCGGGCCTGCCGATGCTCGCCCTGCGCGGCGGCCCGGCGCAGTTCGTGTTCGACCGCGGCCGGCTCGGCGGTCCCCAGGGGCTGGCGGCCTTCGTGGTCAGCGCCTGCGGCGAGGCGCGCGACGCGCTGGAGGCGCAGGTCATCGGACAGGCGCGCGAGCAACTGGGCTGGACCGGCCTGGCGCCCGTGCAGACCATCGTCGAGAAGCGCGCCACCTTCGCCTGCACGCCGGGGCTGCAGCGGCCGGGCGCCCGGGTCGCCCCGGGCCTGCTGGCCTGCGGCGATCACATCGAAGGCCCCTACCCGGCCACGCTCGAGGGCGCCGTGCGCAGCGCACTGGAGGCGGCGGCGCTGCTGGACTGAGTCAGAACCCCCACACCAGCCTGCGCGCCACCCAGCCGACCACGCCGGCGCCGGTGCGCACCTTGACCCAGTCGCCGCGCCGGTCCAGCGTGCGCAGCACGTCGCCATAGCCGGCCCTGGCGACGATGCGTCCCCGCGCGGCCGGCGTGGCGCGGACATTGAGCACGCTGGCCTTGGAGACCATGTGCGCCCGGCGGTTGGTGCGCGAGCTCAGCACCCAGGCGCGGTCGCCCTCGAAGTCGCGCACCTGCAGCCAGGCGCCTCTGCGGCCGACGACCTGCAGCGGATAGCCGCGGTCCACCGACCACTTGGCCTTCGCCCGCTCGCTGGCACCGCTGCGCAGCATCACCCCGTCGCGCGCCGCCGCCACCATCTGCTGCGCGTGGGCGGCCGGCCAGGCCAGCAACAGGGCGCAAAGCAACACGAACAGGGCGGGCAGGCGGCGGAGCGCGATGGACATGCGGAACGATCCTTTCTCGAACAGGGGTGGAAACACGGACGACCCGGCCCACCGTCGATCCCGGCAAGCCGTGTTCCGTGTGTTTCAAGGCGGGCGGATTGGTTCCCGAATGTGTCCGGACCGTCCTGCTCAGCGATCCAGCGCCAGGCACAGCGCATGCAGGTTGGGCACCACCAGTTGCGGCCGCGCACCCTCCGCCCAGGGGCGTGCATCGCGCACCACCCAGGCCGCCTGCATGCCGGCGTTGAGGGCGCCGGCCACGTCCAGTTCAGCGTCGTCGCCCACGTGCAGCACGTCGCGCGGCAGCAGGCCGACCGAGGCGGCAGCGGCGCGGAAGATGGGCGCATGCGGCTTGCCGCTGCCGAAGCTCCGGGCGCTGAAGCCGGTGCGGAACCAGCGCGCGATGCCGGTGCGCTGCAGGTCGGCGTTGCCGTTGGACACGGCCACCAGGGGATAGCGCTCGCTCAGCCAGCGCAGCGCGGGCAGCACGTCGTCGTACAGCTCCACCCGCTGGCGCTCGGCGAAGAAGATGTCGAAGGCCGGGTCGGCCAGCGCCGGGTCTTCGCCGGCACGGCGCAGCGCGGCGCGGATGGACTCGCGGCGCAGCGCGCTGAGGTCGTGCGCCAGGTCCGACAGTTCCTTGGCCGTGGCCTGGCGCAGCTCGCGGTGGACCTGCGGATCAGCCAGCAGTTGCGCGGTGGCCGGCGCGCGGCGCTCCAGCCATTCGTGCAGGGTCTGCTCCGCGCGTTCAATGGTGGGCCAGATCGGCCAGAGCGTGTCGTCGAGGTCCAGCGTGATCGCCGCGATGCGCTTGACGTCCAGGGGGGGTGCTTCGGTCGCGGAGGCGGCGCGGGTCATGGCCCAGAATATCGCATGCCCCGCTTCCGTCCCGAGCCCGATTCGATCCAGAGCCCCCCGGTGGCCGCCTCGCGCACCGCCGTCCTGTGGTGCAACCTCGGGTCGCCGCAGGCGCCCACCGCCGCCGCCGTGCGGCCCTACCTGGCGCAGTTCCTGGGCGACCCGCGGGTGGTGGAGATCCCGCGCCCGGTGTGGCTGCCGCTGCTGCACGGCCTGATCCTGCGCCGCCGGCCGGCGGCCTCGGCGGCCAAGTACGCCAGCATCTGGAGCGCCGAGGGTTCGCCCCTCGCGGTGTGGACGCACAGGCAGGCCGCGCTGCTGCAGGGCTGGCTGGGCGAGCGCGGCCACCGGGTGGCGGTGCAGCCGGCCATGCGCTACGGCCCGCCCTCCATCGCCGCGCAGCTCGACGCGCTCAAGGCCGGCGGCATCGACCGCGTGCTGGTGCTGCAGGCCTATCCGCAGTACTCGGCCACCACCACCGCCAGCGTGGTCGACGAGATCAACGCCTGGCAGGCGCGCCAGCGCCGGCAGCTCGAACTGCGCTTCGTCAACGACTACCACGACGACGCCGGCTACATCGATGCGCTGGCCGCCAGCGTGCAGAGCCACTGGCAGGCCCACGGCCGGCCCGACCGGCTGCTGCTGAGCTTCCACGGCATCCCCGAGCGCAACATCCGGCTGGGCGACCCCTACGAGACGCAGTGCCGCCGCACCGCCATGCAGCTGATCGAGCGCCTGCAGTGGCGCGAGGACGCCTGGAACGTGACCTTCCAGTCGCGCTTCGGCCGCGCCGCCTGGCTGCAGCCCTACACCGAGCCCACGCTGCGCGAGCTGGGCCGCCGCGGCGTCGGCCGCGTGGACGTGCTGTGCCCCGGCTTCCCGGCCGACTGCCTGGAGACGCTGGAGGAGATCGCGATGGAGGGCCGCGCCGCCTTCCTGGACAGCGGCGGCAAGGCGTTCCACTACATCCCGGCGCTCAACGACGCCAGCGCATGGATCACCGCGCTGGCCGGCATCGCCGAGCGCCACCTGTCCGGCTGGCCGACGCGCGGCGAAGTCGGCTGAGGGCCTTCGTCAACCCGGCGGCGCAGCAGCGGCGTCCGCCGCCTCGATCTCCGCCACCACGCGGCGCGCGTCCACCTGCTCGCCCACCTGCACGTGCAGCGCCGCCAGCCGGCCGGCCACCGGCGCCGCATGGACATGCTCCATCTTCATCGCCTCCAGCGTGACGATGGGCTGGCCGGCGCGCACCTGCTGGCCCACCTCGGCCAGCACCGCGACCACGCGCCCGTTGGTGGAGGCGCGCAGCCGGCCGTCGCCGCCCTCCTCTCCCCGGCGCAGCGCGGGGGCGAGCGTCCTGTCCTCGATGCGCAGCGCCTGGCCGCGATAGTGCAGCAGCAGCGTCGTGCCGTCGCGGTGGAAGTCCGCGTGCTCGAACACGCCGTCGCAGGTGAAGCGCGCGTGGTGCTCGCCGGTCTCGGCGATCTCGACGGCGACCGTGCGCCCGCCGACCCTCGCCTCGAAGCGGCTGCCGCGGCCCGGCACGAGGTCCACGCGCCAGGTGTGACCGTCGATCTCCAGGCGCTGCGAGACCGGCAGCCGGTGCGCGAGCGGGCTGCGGGCGCTGCCGTGCAGCAGAACAGCGCCCAGCGCCACGGCGCGCTCGCGGGCGCCGGCCTCCTCGGCGAGCAGTTCGTCCAGGTGCCGGCCGACGAAGGCGGTGGTCGCGCCGCCGGCGGCGAAGACGGGATGCGCCAGGCAGCGGTGCAGGAAGCGCTGATTGGTCGCCACGCCCAGCGCCGCCGCGTCCTCCAGCCCGCACATCAGCTTGCGCCGCGCCTCGTCGCGCGTGGCGCCGTGGGCGACGAGCTTGGCGATCATCGAGTCGTAGAAGGGCGGCACCTGCGCGCCGGGGCGCAGCGCGTCCTCCACGCGCAGCAGCGGCGCGGGCATCCGCCACAGCGCGACGGCGCCGCTTTGCGGCATGAACCCCCGGGCCGGGTCCTCGGCGCACAGCCGCACCTCGATCGCATGGCCCGAGAAGCGCACGTCCTCCTGCGCGAGCGGTAGCGGCTCGCCCGCGGCCACGCGAAGCTGCAGCGCCACCAGGTCCAGCCCGGTCACCGCCTCGGTGACCGGATGCTCGACCTGCAGGCGCGTGTTCATCTCCATGAAGTAGAAGCTGCCTTCGCCGTCGAGCAGGAATTCCAGCGTGCCGGCGCCCTCGTAGCCGATGGCCTGGACGGCCGCCACGGCGGCGGCGCCCATGCGCTCGCGCAGCGCGGGCGTGACGGCGGGACTGGGCGCCTCCTCGATCAGCTTCTGGTGGCGCCGCTGCACCGAGCAATCACGCTCGCCCAGGTGGATGGCGTGGCCGTGGCGGTCGGCGAAGACCTGGATCTCGATGTGGCGCGGATCGGCGATGGCGCGCTCCAGGATCACCCCGGCATCGCCGAAGGCGCTCTGCGCCTCGGAGCGCGCGCTGCGCAGCAGTTCCGCGAATTCCGCCGCCGATGCCGCCAGCCGCATGCCGCGCCCGCCCCCGCCGGCAGTGGCCTTGATCATCACCGGGAAGCCGATGCGCGCGGCCTCCTCGGCCAGGCGCGCCTCGGTCTGGTCCTCGCCCTGGTAGCCGGGGATGCAGGGCACGCCGGCGCGCCGCATCAGCGCCTTGGCGCCGGCCTTGTGGCCCATCGCCGCGATCGCCTCGGGCGAGGGGCCGACGAAGACCAGGCCGGCGTCGCGGCAGGCGCGGGCGAAGGCCGCGTTCTCGGCCAGGAAGCCGTAGCCCGGATGCACGGCGTCGGCGCCGGTGCGGCGCGCCGCCTCGACGATGGCGTCGATGCGCAGGTAGCTGTGCACGGGCAGCGGCTCGCCGATGCACACGGCCTGGTCGGCCTCCAGCACGTGGCGCGCGCCGGCGTCGGCGGTGGAGTACACGGCCACCGTGCGCAGGCCGAGCGCGCGTGCGGAGCGCATCACGCGCAGCGCGATCTCGCCGCGGTTGGCGACGAGGATCTTGTGGAAGGGCGTGGCGTGGGACGACGCGTTCATGATGGCGGCGGGGTCGTTGACGGACATCAGGGACGCGCCACGCCGAACTGCATGGGCTTCGGCCGGCGCAGCCCGGCGTCGCGGCAGATGGACAGCA
Organism: Xenophilus azovorans DSM 13620; assembly: GCF_000745855.1. GTDB lineage: Bacteria > Pseudomonadota > Gammaproteobacteria > Burkholderiales > Burkholderiaceae_C > Xenophilus > Xenophilus azovorans. The sequence goes on along the minus strand of NZ_JQKD01000005.1, from coordinate 89,250 downwards.
CCTGCGCCAGCACGGCGCGCGTGTCGCGCGGGTCAATCACGCCGTCGTCGAGCAGGCGCGCGCTGGTGGTGAACACGCTCATCTGGCTGTCGAAGCGCTCGACGATGCGGCGCTCCATCTCGGCGAGCTTGGCGCGGTCGACCTCGCCGCCCTTGCGCCGCATCGCCGCCTCGGTCACGTTGACCATGGTCTGCGCGGCCTGCTCGCCGCCCATCACCGCCGTGCGCGCGTTGGGCCACGAGAAGCAGAAGCGCGGCTGGAAGCCGCGCCCGCACATGCCGTAGTTGCCGGCGCCGAAGGAGGCGCCGCACTGGATGGTGATCTGCGGCACCGTGGCGTTGGTGACGGCCTGGATCATCTTGGAGCCGTGCTTGATGATGCCGGCCTCCTCGTACACGCGCCCGACCATGTAGCCGGTGGTGTTCTGCAGGTACAGAATCGGCGTTCCCGCCTGGCAGCAGGCCTGGATGAAATGCGTGGCCTTGGCCGCGCCGGCCGGGTCGATCGGGCCGTTGTTGGTGATCACGCCCAGCGGCAGGCCCTCCACCTTGGCGAAGCCGGTGACGGTGGCGCTGCCGTAGCGCTCGCCGAATTCGAGGAACTCGGAGTCGTCGACGATGCGCGCGATCACCTGCTTCATGTCCACCGGGCGCTTGAGGTCGGTGGGCATGATGCCCAGCAGTTCCTCGGCGTCGTGGCGCGGCGGCCGGAAGCGGTGCGCCGGCGCCGGCGCCGGCGGCAGGTCGCGGTTCCAGTCGATGTGCGCCAGGATCTCGCGCGCCAGGCGGATCGCGTCGCGGTCGTCCTCGGCCAGGTAGTCGCCCAGGCCGGAGATGCCGGTGTGCATCTCCGCGCCGCCCAGCTCCTCCTCGGTGGCGATCTCGCCGGTGGCGGCCTTCAGCAGCGGCGGGCCGGCCAGGAAGGCCCTCGAGCGCCCGCGCACCATCACGATGTGGTCGGACAGGCCGGTCTGGTAGGCGCCGCCGGCGGTGGAGGAGCCGTGCGTCACCGTCACCACCGGCAGGCCGGCGGCCGACATGCGCGCCAGGTTGCGGAACAGGCTGCCGCCGGTGACGAACTCCTCCACCCGGTAGGTCATCAGGTTGGCGCCGGCGCTCTCCACCAGCTGCACGAAGGGCAGCCGGTTCTCCAGCGCCAGTTCCTGGATGCGCAGCTGCTTGGGCAGCCCCATGGGCTGCAGCGCGCCGGCGTCGATGCCCGAGTCGGAGGCGGTGACCATCACCCGCATGCCGGACACCCAGCCGATGCCGGCGATCACGCCGCCGCCGGGCACGCTCTTGTCCAGGTCGGGGTTGTCCAGGCCGAGGCCGGCCAGGCTGGCGATCTCCAGGAAGGGTGTGCCGGGGTCGAGCAGCAGCGACAGGCGCTCGCGCGGCAGCAGCTGGCCGCGCTGCTCGAAGCGCGCGCGCGAGCGTTCCGAGGCCTCGACCGCGCGGCGCTCGCAGGCGCGCACGCGCCCGAGCAGCGCCAGCATGCCCTCGCGGTTGGCCTGGAAGGACGCGCTGCCGGGCGAGAGGGTGGATTCGAGGGTCGCCATGCCGCCAGCTTAGGAAACGGCCGGCGCCGGGTCTTGCGCCCAGTGGCTGCCCGCTCAGCCCGCGGGCGCGAGGCGCAGCTTGGACAGCAGCGCCGCCGGCCGGTAGGACATCTTGCTGCGCCGGAAGCCCGCGATGCCCATGTCCTGCTCGAAGTTGAGCCAGTGCAGCGGCCGGCCGAACTGCGGCTCGAAGGCCCGGCAGAAGTGCCGGAACATGTGCGGGTACAGGCCGGGGTGGCCGTCCCGCCCCTTGGCGAAGCGGATGGCGCAGACGCCCGGCGCCAGCATCTGCCCCAGCACCACGCCGACGGGGCGCGCGCCGTCGAAGTGCACGAAGCCCTCCAGCCCGAAGGCCCCGGCCTGCGCGAAGGCCTCGATGCAGGCGGCCTCGTCGGCCTCGCCGCACGCCCTGCCCTTGTGCGCCATCCAGCCGGCCAGCACCTCGCGCGCGGCGCCCTCCAGCGCCGGCGCATAGGGCAGTGCCTGCGGCCGGTGCACGGCCAGGAAGCGGCGCAACTGGTTGCGCTTGGCAGCCAGCGGCCGGCCCGCATAGTCGGCGAAGGCGGCGGCGCGGTAGAGGTAGTCCGCGTCGTCGCGCGATTCGGTGGCGGTGAAGCGCCCCGCCGCCAGCGCCTCGGCCTGGTCGCGCGCGACGGGATAGAGGTGGCCGTGCGCTACGACCAAGGCGTGCAGCACTTCGGCCGGCGCCTGCGCGGGCTCGAACAGCGGCATCAGGTGGCGCGCCCCGTCGTAGCTGCGGCCGGCGATGGCGGGCCACGGCCCCGGCAGGTAGCGGTAGGCGTGGACCTCGCGGAACAGGTAGAGGTTCGAGAAGCACCACTCCGACAGGCAGCGCTCGCCGCGCCCGGCGCGCAGCCGTGCCAGCGCCGCCTCGATGGGCGCCTGCAGCGCCAGCGTAAGCGGCTCGCCGGTCATCAGGCCGCCGGCTTGCGCACGCCCGGCGCCGGGCCGTCGGCCGGCGGCCCTGCGAAGCACTGCGCGATGGCCAGCCACCGGCTGGCGCTGCCCTCGCTCGCCGCCAGCGCGGTGTCGGCCACATGGCGGCGCTGGGTGACGACCAGGCAGAAGTCCTGCGCCGGGCCGCGCACCCATTGCGGTGCGTCCAGGTCGCCCCAGGTCCAGGTGCTGCCGTCCGGCGCATCCAGCGCCACCCGGGGCACCGGCTCGGGCACCGGCAGCCCGCGGTTCACGAAGGTCCAGCGGTAGGTCGTCACGCCCAGGTGCGCGATGTGCCGCAGGCGCGGCGTGGCCGGGCGGACGCGGCCCGCCACGTCCCACACGTCCTGCCCGTGGGCCCAGGTCTCCATCAGGCGCGCGGTGGCGAAGGAGCGCGCGCTCATGTCCGGCCCGTACCACGGCAGCCGCGCCCTGGGATCGAGCGCGGCCAGCGCGTCCGCCAGCCGCGCGCTGAGCGGCGTCCAGTGCGCCAGCAGCGCGGCGCCGTCCAGGTGGCCGTACCGCTCGCGGGCGATGGCGCTGATCTCCTCGCCGCGCGCGAGCCGGCCGGCCAGCGCCCGGGTGTCGCGCGCGAAGGCGTCGGCGTCGGTCGCGGCGAGCAGGCCGGCCTCGTCGAAGTAGCACAGGTGGGCGATCTCGTCCCAGGCGCTCCAGCCATAGAAGGCGCTGGCGACGCGCCACTGCGCCGGCACGAGCCCACCGCACAGCGCGGCCAGTTCCGCGCACTCGGCGCGCAGGTCGGCGATGACGTCCTCGCGGCCCATGATTCTTCAGACGCCCAGCTGCCGCGCCGCGAGGTCCTTCAGCACCTCCTCCGAGCCGCCGCCGATCATCATCACCTTGACCTCGCGGTAGATGCGCTCGCTCTTCGTGCCGCGCATGAAGCCCATGCCGCCGAGCAGCTGCACCGCCTGGTCGGCGCAGAACTGCAGCGCCTGCGTCGCCTGCACCTTGGCCAGGCACACGCGCGCCACCAGTTGCGCCGGCCGCGCCTGCGCGTGCTGGATGCGCCAGGCCAGGTCGTAGACCAGCGCGCGCGCCGCGTCGATGCGCACCGTCATGTCCATGAGCTTGTGGCGCACCACCTGCCGCTGCGAGAGCGCGCTGCCGGAGACCTGGCGCTGCCGCGTCCAGTCCAGCGCCTCCTGCAGGCACACGCCGGCCAGGCCGCAGGCCTGCGCCGCCATGAACAGGCGCTCGCTGTTGAAGTTGTCCATGAAGACCCTGAAGCCGCGGTTCTCCTCGCCCACCAGGTTGGCCACCGGCACGCGGCAGCCGTCGAAGCGCAGGTGCGCGGTGTCGGAGCACCACCAGCCCATCTTCCTGAGCGCCGTGCGCGTCAGGCCCGGCGTGTCGCCGTCGATCACCAGCACCGAGATGCCCTCGGCGCCGGGCACGGAGGGATCGGTGCGCACGGCGGTGGTGATGAAGTCGGCGCGCATGCCCGAGGTGATGAAGGTCTTCTCGCCGTCGACGACGTAGTGGTCGCCGTCGCGCACGGCGCGGGTGCGCAGGTGCGCCACGTCGGAGCCGCCGCCGGGCTCGGTCACGGCCAGCGCGGCGATCCTGCGGCCGGCCAGCACCGGCGGGATCACGCGCTGCCGGATCGCCTCGCTGCCGGCCTTCAGGATCGGCGGCAGCGCGATGCTGTGCGAGTTGAGCGAGGCCGACACGCCGCCGCAGGCGCAGCGGGCGAACTCCTCGGCCACGATGAGCTGGTGGAACAGGTCGGCCGGCGTGCCGCCGTAGGCCTCCGGGTAGCCCAGACCCTGCACGCCGAGCTCGGCGGCGCGTTCGTAGAGCGCGCGCGGGAAGGTCTCGGCCTCGTCCCATTCGTCGACGAAGGGCGTGATCTCGCGCGCGATGAACGCGCGCAGGCCGGCGCGGAACTGCTCGTGCTCCGGCGTGAAGTAGTGGGGCTGCGGCGGCGCGTCCAGGAACTCCATGAAGCTCTCTCCTTGCGACGACCGAGGCTAGCGGCGCCGCGCGCCGGGGTCTTGCGGGGAGTGGCTGCCGCGGGATCTTTCAAGTGGTGAAGGACGGCGGGAACGGATGCGCCGCCGGCCGCGGCGCCCGCCATGCCAGGTCGCGCGCCGCGTGCGGGCGCTGCGCCTGTGCCGGCCGTGCGGGCAGCCGCACCGCCAGGCCCGTCTCGCCCTGCCGCGCCTGCAGCCACTCGCCGATGCGCGCGGCCTTGGTGGCGCCGAGGCCGCGCACCGGATACCACCACCGCGAACCGGCCTCGTTGATGCGGCCGGCCAGCGCCGCCAGCGTGGGCAGGCCGGCCTGCACCAGCCGGCCGGCCAGCATCGGCTCGAACCACTCGGCCACGCCGTCGCCCGCCTGCGGCGCGCGCGGCGGCCGTTCGTCGTCGGCGCGCAGCACGGCGACCTGCATCATGCCGCCCTCGCCTGCGGCGCCGCGCCGCCTGCGTCCGCGGCGCGGATGAAGGCCTCGACCGGCTCCAGGTGCGCCGGCACGTTGAGCGCGGGCGCATGCCCGCAGCCGGGCACCTCGATCACCTGCAGCCGGCCGGCGGCGCCGGGGCCGCGGTGGCGCATGCGCTCGACCACCTCGGGCAGCACCAGGTCGGACTCGGCGCCGCGCAGCAGCAGCACCGGCACCTCGATCGCATCGTAGTGCTCCCAGATCAGGTAGTCGTTCTCGTGCGCGGTGAACTGGCGCACCATCGCCGGGTCGTAGTGCGGCGTCACCCGGCCGTCGGGCAGGCGCCGCGTGGAGCTTTCGGTGAGGCGCCGCCACTGGGCATCGCTCAGCCAGCCGTAAGGCCGGTAGACGGTGCGGAAGAAGACCTCCAGCTCGGCCACCGTGTCGAAGGCCGGCGGCTGGCCCGCGTAGGCCTTGATGCGTTCCAGCGCGGGAGCCGCGAGTTCGGGCGCGTTGTCGTTGAGCACCAGGCTGGCGATGCGCGCCTTCATCCGCGGCGCGAGGCCGCCCGAGGCGCACACGGTGCCGATGGCGCCGCCCATGGAGGTGCCGATCCAGTGCACGCGCGCCAGGCCCAGGTGGTCGCACAGCGCATTGGCCAGCCGGGCGTAGAAGGCCAGCGTGTATTCCTCGTCCGGCGCCGGGCTCCACTGGCTCAGGCCGCGGCCGAGCGTGTCGGGGCAGATGACGCGCAAGCCCCGCTGCGCGAGGTGCTGCGCCAGCTCGTCCATGTCGCGGCCGGTGCGCGCCAGGCCGTGCCAGGCGATGACGGCGGGTGCGCCCTCCTCGCCCCACTCCACCCAGTGGATCTCGCGCCCGCACAGCGGGGCGTAGCGGGATGCGGGTGTGCTCATCGTGCGCTGCTCCTTGCCCTGAGTTTTCCGACGATGCCCGTCGGGAAGTAGTAGACCGACAGCACGAACAGCAGGCCCAGCCAGAGCAGCCAGCGGTCGGGCGACAGCAGGGCCGCCAGCCAGGGCAGGCCCGACACGGCTTCATTGCCCAGCCGCAGCAGGTCCTGCAGGTAGCTCTGCGCCACCACGAACAGCACCGCGCCGATGGCCGCGCCGTAGACCGTGCCCATGCCGCCGATGACGACGATCAGCAGCACGTCGATCATGATCTCGAAGGAGAGCGAGGTGTCCGGCCCGTTGTAGCGCAGCCAGAGGGCCAGCATCGCGCCGGCCAGCGTGGCGAACAACGCCGACAGCACCGCCGACAGCGTGCGGTACACCACCACGCGGTAGCCGATCGCCTCGGCGCGGAACTCGTTCTCGCGGATGGCCTGCAGCACGCGGCCGAAGGGCGAATTGACGATGCGCAGCAGCGCCAGCACCAGCACCACCGCCACCACGAACAGCAGGTAGTAGCACAGCAGGCGCCCGTCCAGCGAGACGCCGAGGAAGGGCTCCTCGCTGAACTCGAAGCTGGGCGAGATGATCTCCGGCAGCCTGAAGCTCAGGCCGTCCTCGCCGCCGGTGAACTCCGACAGCTGCGAAGCCAGCGTCTGGAAGGCCGAGGCCACCGCCAGCGTGATCATGGCGAAGAAGATCGCCCGCACGCGCAGCGAGAACAGGCCGATCGCCAGCGCCAGCACCAGCGACACCGCGAGCGAGCAGGCCAGCCCGACGGCGACCGCGTCCCAGCCCGCCCCCATGCGCGTGGCGGCGATGGCGATGCCGTAGGCGCCGATGCCGAAGAACATGGTGTGCGCGAAGCTGACGATACCGGTGTAGCCCAGCAGCAGGTCGAAGCTGGCCACGAGCACGATGAACACCAGGATCTTGGCCGCCACGTTGAGCGCCTTGACGCCCGGGAAGACGAAGGGCGCCAAGGCCAGGCCCAGCAGCACGGCGATCAGCAGCACCGCCAGCACCTTGCTGCGCGGCAGGTCGTTGGAGAGCAGGCGGCGCAGCATCAGCGGCTCCCCGCCACGGGGTACACGCCCTGCGGCCGCCACAGCAGGATGGCGACCATCAGCGCGATGTTGGAAAAGAGCGCCACCTTCGGCGCGACGAAGCCGGTGTAGTTGGCCATCAGCCCCACCAGCAGTGCGCCGATCAGCGCGCCGGTGGTCGAGCCCAGCCCGCCGATGATGATGACGATGAAGATCAGCACGTTGACCTGCGCGCCCATCTGCGGGATGACGTTCTGCTGGTACAGCCCCCACATCACGCCGCCGAGGCCCGCCAGCGCGCTGCCGGCCACGAAGATGCCGACGAACAGCACGCGGATACGGTAGCCGAGCGACTCGACCATCTCGCGGTCCTGCACGCCGGCGCGGATCAAGAGGCCGATCTTGGTGCGCGCCAGCGTCCAGGCCAGCAGGCCGAAGACGAGCGCGCCGACGACGACGGCCAGTACGCGGTACTTCTCCACCGCCGCATCGCCCCACAGCCACGAGCCGCGCAGCCCCTCGGGCAGCGGCAACGGGATCTGCGCCGGGCCCCAGATCACCTTGATCAGCTCCTCGCCGATGATCATGCCGCCCATCGTGATGAGGATCTGCTTGAGGTGCTGGCCGTACACCGGCCGCACGATGAAACGCTCGAAGGCCAGGCCCACGGCGCCGGCCACCAGCATCGCCACCACCATCGCCGGCAGCACCGCCGCCAGGTTGGCGAGGATGGACTGCGACTGCGTCCAGTCCCCCATCGCGCCCAGCACGCTGGTGGCGACGAAGGCGCCCAGCGCGATGAACACGCCGTGGCCGAAGTTCAGCACGTCCATCAGGCCGAAGACCAGCGTGAGGCCGGAGGCGATGATGAACACGATCATCCCCATCGCCAGCCCGGCGACGGTGAGCGTGAGCCAGGTGCTGGGCGAACCCACCAGCGGCAGCGCGAGCAGCGCCAGCGCGGGCACCAAGAGCAGCGGTTTCCAGTCGACATCCATCTTGAGACTCATAGGGACAGCCCCAGCAGGCGCTGCTGCAGTTGCGCATCGGCCGAGAAGTCGGCCATCGAGCCTGCGTGCACCACGCGGCCGTTGTCCATCACGGCCACCGTGTCGCCCAGGCGCTGCGCGAAGTGGATGTTCTGCTCCACCAGCAGGATCGTGACGCCGCTGGCCTTCAGCTCGGCGAAGGCGTCGATCATGTTGTTGATGATGGCCGGCGCCAGGCCCTTGCTGGGCTCGTCGATGATGAGCAGTTGGCGCGGCTCGACGATGGCGCGCGAGACGGCCAGCATCTGCTTCTGCCCGCCGGAGAGCTTGCCGGCCGGGTGGTTCCAGAACTTCTCCACGGCGGGGAAGAGGCGGAAGATCCATTTCAGCCGCGCCTCGTCCATGTCCTGCGCGCGGCGGGCGGCGCGCGCGGCCAGCAGCATGTTCTCCTTCACGGTCAGGTCCGCGAAGATGCCCATGGTCTCGGGCACGTAGGCGATGCCCAGGTCGGCGATCTGCGGCGTCGCCAGGCCGCCGATCTCCTTGCCGGCGAAGGCGACGCGGCCCTGCGCCACCTTCCACAGGCCCATGACGGTCCGCAGCGTGGTCGTCTTGCCGGCGCCGTTGCGGCCGAGCAGCATGGTGAGCCGGCCCTTGGGCACGGCGAGGTCGACGCCGTGGAGGATGTGGTACGCGCCGATGTGCGTGTGCACGCCCTGGAGTTCAAGCAGGTTCATGCCGCCTCCTTCGCCACGCCCAGGTAGGCCTCCTGCACCACCGGCGAGGCGATCACCTCGGCCGGCTCGCCGTCGGCCACCAGCGTGCCGTTGTGCAGCACGATGATGCGGTCGGCCAGCTCGCGCACCACGTCCATCTTGTGCTCGACCAGCAGGATGGTCTTGGATGGGTCCTGCTTGAGCCTGCGGATCAGGTCGAGGATGACCGGCGCCTCGGCGGCGTTCATGCCGGCGGTCGGCTCGTCGAACATGAAGACCTGCGGCTCCAGGGCCATCAGCAGCGCCACCTCCAGCTTGCGCTGGTCGCCGTGCGGCAGGCTGGCGACGACGTCGTGCTCGCGGGCCTTGAGATGGGTGTCGGCCAGCAGCGCGTCGGCGCGCTCCGTCAACGCACGGTGGTCGCTCCAGATGCTCCACAGGTTCAGGCCGCGGCGGTGCGGGCCTGCATGCGCCGCCTGCACGGCCAGGCGCACGTTCTCCAGCACCGTGAGGTTGGGGAACAGGTTGGTGAGCTGGAAGGCGCGGCCCAGGCCGGCACGCGTGCGGGCCGATGCGGGCAGCGTCGAGAGGTCGCGCCCATCCAGCAGCACCTTGCCGGCCGTGGCCTTGAGCTGCCCCGAGATCAGGTTGAAGTACGTGGTCTTGCCCGCGCCGTTCGGGCCCACGATGGCCGTGAGCGTGCCCGGCGCGAAGCGGCAGCTCACGGCGTTCACCGCGACGTGGCCGCCGAAGCGGATGGTGAGCTGATGGGTTTCGAGCATGAAATGGAAGTCAGCCGGCGAGCCGGGCGATGCCTGTGCGGGAACACCCGCGGAACCGGCTTTGCCGGGCCGCAGGGTGTGCCCCCTGCAAGGGGGTTGGCGGAGCGCGAAGCGCGGAGACTGGGGGTGAGCCCGATTACCGCTTGTTCTTGATGGGGATGTCCATCTCGGACGCCTTGATCTCGTGCACCAGCTCCGGCACGCCCCAGGCGAAGGCCGGGTCGTTCTTGATCTTGAAGTGGTACATGCTCTGCATGGCCTGGTGGTCTTCCTTGCGGAAGGTCATCGTGCCCTTGGGCGTGTCGAAGCTCATGCCTTCCATGGTGCTGATGAGCTTGTTGGTGTTCGTGTCGCCGCCCGTTTTCTTCAGCGCCGTCACGACCGCCATCGCCGCCGAGAAGCCGCCGGCCGTGAAGAAGTCCGGCGGCGTCTTGTATTCCTTGTAGTGCATCGACACCAGCGCGTCGTTCACCGGGTTCTTCGGGATGCCGAAGTAGTAGTAGGTCGCACCCTCCATGCCCGGGAACTGCTTGTAGCTCGCCATGGCCGGCAGGATGTTGCCGCCGGTAGCGATCTCGATGTTGTAGCGCTTGAGGTCCAGGTCGGCGATCTTGAAGGGGTTGCCCGCGCCGGCCCAGATGATCCAGATCACCTTGCGGCCGGGCTGGTCCTTGAGCTTGTCGATCAGGCGCTGCGCGCCGGCGGTGAAGTCGGTGGTGTTGGCCGGCAGGTATTCCTCGTGGACGATCTTGGCCTTCTTGACGGCGTCCTTGAAGGCCTTCACGCCGTCGCGGCCGAAGGCGTAGTCCTGCGCCAGCGTGGCGATCACGGTGCCGGGCTTGTCCAGCGCGACGGCGTTGCTGATCGCGTCCTGGCTGGAGTTGCGGCCGGTGCGGAAGATGTACTTGTTCCACTTGTCGCCGGTGATGGAGTCGGCCACGGCGGGCTCGACGATCAGCACCTTCTTGTACTCCTCGGCCACCGGCAGCATCGCCAGGGCCACGCCCGAGGAGCTGGGGCCGACGGCCAGCGCGGCCTTGTCGTCGGAGTAGGCGGCGGCCAGCAGCGACTTGCCCAGGTCGGGCTTGCCCTGGTCGTCCTTCTCGATCACCACCAGCTTCTTGCCGTTGACGGCCATGGTGCCGCCGGTGGCGTACTCCAGGCCCATCATCAGGCCGGCCTGCGTCTGCTTGCCGTAGGCTTCCAGCGGGCCGGTCTTGCTGTAAACGTGGGCGATGCGGATCTCACCCGACTGGGCCCAGGCAGGGGCGGTGGCGACGGCCGCAAGTGCGGCGCAGGCGATGAGGTGGCGACGGTGCATGGGAGGTCTCCTTCTGTCAGATGACTGGATATTGCACAGTTCGTGCCATCCACCCAACCTGCTGTCACAAAAGGAAATTCTTCCGCGCTCACCCCTGAATTGACTGAATTTCAGTCGTTTGATTTGACTGAAATTCAGACATTTGTCCAATGTTTACTCAGGGTTTTCCAGGCGCCCGTAGAGCGTGGCGCGAGAGATGCCCAACAGCCGCGCCGCCTTGAGCTTGTTGCCGCCGGTGTGCGCCAGCGCCGCCTGGATCGCCCGCCGCTCCAGCCCCGCGACCTGCTCGGCCAGCGGGCGCAGCAGGGCCGCCTCGTCCTGCGCCGGATCGCCCGGCTCCGGCGGCGCGGCCGGCGCGACCTCGCCCGCCCCCGCCTGCCGCAGGATGCGCGTGAGCTGCGCCGCATCCACCCGCCGCGAGTCGCTGTGCATCGCTACCTGCTCCAGCACGTTGCGCAGCTCGCGGATGTTGCCGCGCCAGCGCTGCCCGGCCAGCAGCGCCAGCGCGTCCGGCAGCAGCTCCGGCGGCGCGTCGCCGGTGCGCTGCGCCATCTCCTCGCCCAGCGCCTCCACCAGCGCCGGGATGTCGGCGCGCCGCTCGCGCAGCGGCGGCACGCGGATGGGCAGCACGTTCAGGCGGTAGTACAGGTCTTCGCGGAAGCGCCCCTGGCGCACCATCTCCGGCAGGTCGCGCGAGGTGGCGGCGATCACCCGCGCGTCGAAGGGCACCAGCTTGTTCGAGCCCAGCGGCTCGATCTCGCCCTCCTGCAGCGCGCGCAGCAGCTTGGCCTGCACGGTCGGCGGCATGTCGCCGATTTCGTCCAGGAACAGCGTGCCGCCGTCGGCGAACTTGAACTTGCCCTCGCGCCCGCGCCGGTCGGCGCCGGTGAAGGCGCCGGGCGCGAAGCCGAAGAACTCGGCCTCCAGCAGCGTGTCGGGCACGGCCGCGATGTTGACGCTGACGAAGGGTCCGGCCGCGCGCGCCGAGGCGCCGTGGATCGCGTGCGCCAGCAGTTCCTTGCCGGTGCCCGTCTCGCCCAGCAGCAGCACCGGACTGGTGGACTGCGCGGCGCGGCGCGCGTGGCGCTTGACCTCCGACGCCGCCGGGCTGCTGCCGATGAAGCTGGCCAGGCTGTATTTGGCCTGGCGCGGCGCCTCGCCGCCGCGCGCCGCGCGGGCGCGCTGGCTGGCCAGCTCGCGCCGCGCCTCGTCCAGGTCGCGCTGCAGCAGCGCGAACTTGCTGATCAGCGGCTGCAGCGTGGTCTGCGGATGGTCGAACAGCACGATGCCGATGGCGCCGATCAGCTCGCCCGGCGTGCCGTCGGGGCGCTCGTCGCGCAGCGGCAGGCGGCTCACGACGAAGGTGCCTGCCTTGTTGGTCAGCAGGTCCACCAGCACCGGTTCGCCGGTCTCCAGCACGCGGCGCATCTGCGTGTTGGGGATCACGTCCTCCACCATGTGGCCGAGGAACTGGTCGACCGAGGCGAAGCCCAGGTCGGGCAGGAAGCGGCGGTAGCCCTCGTTGACCCACACGATGCGCCCCGTGCGGTCGATCAGGAACATGCCCTGGCTGATGCTGGAGAACAGCTGGAACATGGAACGCGCCGCCAGCGCGAGGATGCCCTCGGCGTCCAGCGGCAGCGCGGGCGATGGGGATGCGGCGGCCATGGCGCACGATCGTAGCCTGCGCATCCGGCATCAATCCGCCACGCCATCGTCATCAATGCGCCGGCAGGGTCCGCCCACAATGCAGGCGGGCAGGCAATGCCCCTGTAGGCGCCGTGGCCGAGTTCAATCAAACGATTGACCTTCGTGCTCTAATCTGCCCCTCGATGCCCATCCCCCCGATCACGGCGGCGCGCGGCGCGCGCAGCGACGGCCTGGAGGCGCGCAAGCGCCTGCTGCTGGCCGCGCTGCGCCTGTTCGCCGAGCGCGGCTTCGCCAAGACCTCCACGCGCGAGATCGCGCAGGCCGCCGGCGCCAACCTCGCGGCCATCAGCTACTACTTCGGCGACAAGGCGGGCCTGTACGCGGCCTGCTTCAGCGAGCCCATGGGCGGCAACGCCGGCGACCTGGTCGCACTGTACGACGCGCCCGGGCTGGAGGTCGGCGAGGCGCTGCGCCGCTTCCTCTCCAGCTACGTCGAGCCGCTCAAGCGCGGCGAGATCGTGCGCCAGTGCATGCGGCTGCACATGCGCGAGATGCTCGAGCCCACCAGCCAGTGGGCCAAGGAGTTCGAGCGCGACATCAAGGGCCCGCACGCCGCGCTGGTGCGCATCCTGTGCCGGCACCTGGACGTGAAGCCCGACGACGACATCCACCGCCTGGCGCTGGCCATCACCGGCCTGGCGCTGCAACTGTTCGTGGCGAACGACTTCGTGCTCGCCGTGCGCCCCTCGCTGATGCGCCGCGCGCAGGACATCGACCTGTGGGCGCAGCGGCTCGCGCAGTACGCCGTCGCGCTCGTCGAGGCCGAGGCGAAGCGGCGCGCCCCCGCGTCCTCGCCGCCGGCGGCCACACGCATCCGGCGCACCCGCGCCCGCACCACCACCGCATGAACCGCTTCCTTCCCCCTGCCCCTCCCTTCAGGTGCGCCGGCCTGTGCCTGGCCGCGCTGGCGCTGGCCGGCTGCGCGCTGGGCCGCCCGCCGGCCCAGGTCGAGGCGCCGGTGCCGGCACGCTGGCAGTCGCCGGTGCCGGCCGAGGCGCTGGCGCACGGCGGCTCGCTGTCCTCGCTCGACCAGTGGTGGCGCCAGGCCGGCGACCCGCTGCTGGCCGACCTGGTCGATGCCGCCCAGGCGGCCAGCCCCAGCGTGGCCAGCGCCGCCGCGCGCATCGCCGAGGCGCGCGCCAGCCGCGTGCAAGCCGGCGCGGCGCTGGCGCCCAATCTGGAAGGCACGCTGTCCGCCACCCGCAGCGCCTCGCCGACCACCGGCGTCGGCGGCACGGGCACCGGCACCGGCGACACGGGAAGCGCCGGCCTGGGCGCGTCCGGCGCCATCCCGGCGGTCACCGTCCTGCAGGCCGGCCTGCAGTCGAGCTGGGAGATCGACCTCTTCGGCGGCCTGCGCGCCGGCCGCGACGCCGCCGCCTCGCGCCTGGCGGCCAGCGAGGCGAAGTGGCACGACGCGCGCGTGGCCGTCGCCGCCGAGACGGCGAACGCCTATTTCGCCGAACGCGCCTGCGCGCGCCAACTCGCCGTGGCGGAATCGGACACGCGCTCGCGCCAGGAAAGCGCCCGCCTCACCCAGCTCTCGGCCGACGCCGGCTTCACCGCGCCGGCCGACGCCGCGCTGGCCCGTGCCGGCGCCGCCGACGCGAGCGGCCGCCTGGTGCAGCAACGCGCCCAGTGCCAGGTGCTGCGCCAGGGCCTGGTGGCGCTGACCGGGCTGGACGCGCAGGACCTCGCGCGCCGGCTCGACGAGCGCCCCGTCGACCTCGCCCTGCCCGCGCTGCACCCCGTGAGCAGCGTGCCGGCGCAGACGCTGGCCCAGCGGCCGGACGTCTACGCCGCCGAACTCGCCGTGGCCGCCGCCAGCGCCGAGGTGGGCCAGATGCAGGCGCAGCGCTATCCACGCCTGTCGCTCACCGGCTCCATCGGCCGCATGCAGCTGCGCGTGAGCGGCTTCCGCGAGACGCTGGACACCTGGAGCATCGGCCCCGTGGCGCTCACGGTGCCGATCTTCGACGGCGGCACGCGCGCCGCCAACACCGAGGCGGCCAAGGCCCGCTACGAGGAGGCGGCCGCGCAGTACCGCGCCGGCGTGCGCCAGGCCGTCAAGGAAGTGGAAGAGGCCCTAACCAACCTCCAGGCCACCGACGAGCGCAGCGCCGACGCCGAGCGCGCGGTGAAGGACTACCAGGCCTCCTTCGACGCCACCGAATCCCGCTGGCGCAGCGGCATGGCCAGCCAGTTCGAGCTGGAGGAATCGCGCCGCACCCTCTTCGCCGCGCAGACCGCCCGCGTCGGCCTGCAGCGCGAGCGCGCCCAGGCCTGGGTGTCGCTCTACCGCGCCCTCGGCGGCGGCTGGGCGCGCCCCGACGCGCCGCAGGCCGCCCGCGACGGCGCCCTCGCCCCGAAGCCCTGAGAAGGCGTGAACGAACCCGACATGCCCGCTCATCCCGCCAAAACGCACCCGCTCCGCGTTGCAAATGCTCGCCATAGCCCGAGCTATGGCTGCGCTTTGCGCCTTGATCGGGCACGTTTTGACGGCCTGCTCGGGCACGCCGGATTCATTCACACCTTCTGAGAACTTCGCCATCCATCGCACCATGACACGCTCCAAGCGCAACCTTCTCATCGCCGCCCTCCTCGTGCTGGCGGCGGCCCTGGCCTTCTGGCTGATCGCCAGGCCCTCGGGCGACGCCCCCGCGGGCGGCCGCGACGCGGCCAAGGCACCGGACCCGGCCGCGCCGCGCCCGGCGCTCGCCGTCACTGTCGCCTCGCCGGAGCCGGCCGAGCTGAGCGTGACGCTCGCGGCCAACGGCAACATCGCCGCCTGGCAGGAGGCCAGCATCGGCTCCGAGTCCAGCGGCCTGAAACTGGCCGAGGTGCGCGTCAACGTGGGCGACGTGGTGAAGAAGGGCCAGGTGCTGGCCGTCTTCACCGGCGACACGGTGCGCGCCGACGTGGCGCAGGCCCAGGCCAGCCTGGCCGAGGCCGAGGCGCAGGCGGCCGACGCCGCCGCCAATGCCGAGCGGGCCCGCACGCTGGAGAAGACCGGCGCGCTGAGCCAGCAGCAGATCAACCAGTACGTGACGACGGCGCAGACCGCCCAGGCCCGCGTGCAGGCGGCGCGCGCCGTGGTGGCGGCGCAGCAGGTGCGCAGCCGCAACACCCAGGTGCTGGCGCCCGACGACGGCGTGATCTCCGCCCGCGGCGCCACCGTGGGCAGCGTGGTGAACGCGGGCACGGAGCTGTTCCGCCTGGTGCGCCAGGGCCGGCTGGAGTGGCGCGCCGAGGTCACCTCCGCCGAGCTGTCGCGCATCGCGCCGGGCACGCCGGCCGTCGTGACCGCCGCCAGCGGCGAGCAGGTGCGCGGCACGGTGCGCACCGTGGCGCCGACGGTGGACCCGCAGACGCGCAACGCCCTGGTCTACGTGGACCTGCCGGGCGCGCTGCAGAAGACGGGCGCGAGCGCCGCACGGCCGCCCGAAGGCGCGAGCACCCCCTCGGGGGGGGGCGCCGGACGCGAAGCGCCAAGCCTGGGGGCCATCAAGGCCGGCATGTTCGCGCGCGGCGACTTCGAGCTGGGCAAAAGCAACGCGCAGACCGTGCCGCAGGCCGCCGTGGTGCCGCGCGACGGCTTCAACAACGTGATGGTGGTGCAGCCCGACGGCCGCGTGCAGCAGACCCGCGTGGAGACCGGCCGGCGCGTCGGCGACCGGGTGGAGATCACCTCGAAGCTGCCGGCCGACGCCCGCATCGTGGTGCAGGGCGCCGGCTTCCTCAACGACGGCGACCTGGTGCGCGTGGTCGACGCGCCGGCGCCGCAGGGCGCGCCCAAGTAAGGAGCAGCGATGAACGTCTCGGCCTGGTCCATCCGCAACCCCATCCCGGCGGTGATGATCTTCGTGCTGCTGACGCTGGCGGGCCTGTTCTCGTTCCGCGCCATGAAGGTGCAGAACTTCCCGGACATGGACCTGCCGGTGGTCATCGTCACCGCCGCGCTGCCCGGCGCCTCGCCGGCGCAGCTCGAGAACGACGTGGCACGCAAGATCGAGAACTCGATCGCCACGCTGCAGGGCCTCAAGCACATCACCTCCACGCTGACCGACGGCTCGGCCACCATCGCGGCCGAGTTCGTGCTGGAGAAGCCGATCCAGGAGGCGGTGGACGACGTGCGATCGGCCGTCAGCCGCGTGCGTTCCGACATGCCGGCCGACCTGCGCGACCCGATCGTCACCAAGCTGGACCTGGCCTCGCAGCCGATCCTGGCCTTCGCCATCGCCTCCGACCGGCTGGACGACGAGGGCCTCTCGTGGTTCGTCGACGACACCATCGCGCGCCGCCTGATGGCGGTGCCGGGCGTCGGCGCGGTCAACCGGGTGGGCGGCGTCGCACGCGAGATCCGCGTGGCGCTGGATCCGGCGCGCCTGCTGGCGCTGAACGCCACCGCGGCCGACGTCTCGCGCCAGCTGCGCCAGGTACAGCAGGAAAGCGCCGGCGGACGCACCGACCTGGGCGGCGCCGAGCAGCCGGTGCGCACCATCGCCACCGTGCAGTCGGCCGACGAGCTGCGGCGCATGCAGATCCCGTTGTCGGACGGCCGACGCATCGCGCTGGCCGACGTCGCCACCGTCGACGACACGGTGGCCGAGCCGCGCGCCGCCGCCCTGCTCAACGGCAAGCAGGTGGTGGGCTTCGAGGTGGCGCGCAGCCGCGGCGCCAGCGAGGTGGAGGTGGGCGCCGGCGTCGAGAAGGCGCTGCAGCAACTGCAGAAGGACTTCCCTCACATCCACCTCACGCGCACGCTGGACTTCGTGAAGATCGCCGCCGAGGAGTACGACGCCTCGATGCACCTGCTGTACGAGGGCGCGCTGCTGGCGGTGCTGGTGGTGTGGCTGTTCCTGCGCGACTGGCGCGCCACCATCGTCTCGGCGGTGGCGCTGCCGCTGTCGGTGATCCCGGCCTTCATCGGCATGTACCTGCTGGGCTTCTCGATCAACATCATCACGCTGCTCGCGCTGTCGCTGGTGGTCGGCATCCTGGTGGACGACGCGATCGTCGAGGTCGAGAACATCGTGCGCCACCTGCGCATGGGCAAATCGCCCTACCAGGCCGCGATGGAGGCGGCCGACGAGATCGGCCTGGCGGTGGTCGCCACCACCTTCACGCTGATCGCGGTGTTCCTGCCCACCGCCTTCATGAGCGGCGTGGTGGGCAAGTTCTTCAAGCAGTTCGGCTGGACGGCGTCGCTGGCGGTGTTCGCCTCGCTGGTGGTGGCGCGGATGCTCACGCCCATGATGGCCGCCTACATGCTCAAGCCGCTGGTAGCACAGGAGAAGGAGCCGACCTGGCTCGCCACCTACATGCGCTGGGTGCAGGCCTGCCTGCGGCACCGCTGGCGCACCATGATCGGCGCCACGCTGTTCTTCTTCGTCTCGCTGGCGCTGATCCCGCTGCTGCCCTCCGGCTTCATTCCGCCGGACGACAACGCCCAGACCCAGGTGCGTGTGGAGCTGCCGCCCGGCGCCCGGCTGGAGCAGACCATCGCCACCGCCGAGCAGGTGCGCCAGCGGCTGCTGAAGATCGACCACGTCGGCGACATCTACACCGCCATCGGCGCCGGCAGCGCGGGCGCCGACCCGTTCTCGGGCAACTTCGTCGAGGCGCGCAAGGCCACGCTGACGCTGCAGTTGGCGCCGCGCGGCACGCGGCCGAAGAAGCAGGTGATCGAGCAGCAGATCCGCGAGGCGCTGGCCGACCTGCCCGGCGTGCGCTGGGGCGTGGGCCTGGGCGGCTCCAACGACAAGTACGTGCTGGCCCTGTCCGGCCAGGACCCGCTGGCGCTGCGTCAGGCGGCCACCGACGTGGAGCGCGAGTTGCGCACCATCCCCGGCATCGGCAACGTGACCTCGCTGGCCGGCCTGGTGCGGCCCGAGATCGTGGTGCGGCCCGACTTCGCCCGCGCCGCCGACCTGGGCGTGACCAGCGCGGCCATCGCCGACACGCTGCGCGTGGCGACGATGGGCGACTACGACAGCCAGCTGCCCAAGCTGAACCTGGCCGAGCGGCAAGTGCCGATCATGGTGCGCCTAGCCGACAGCGCGCGGCAGGACCTCGCCCTGCTCGGCCGCCTGGCCGTGCCCGGCGCGCACGGGCCGGTGCGGCTGGACGAGGTCGCCACGCTGCAGCTCGCCGGCGGCCCCGCCGTCATCAGCCGCTACGACCGCGCGCGCAACATGAACTTTGAGATCGAGCTGTCCACGCGCGGCCTGAACGACGTGACCGAGGCGGTGCGCCAGCTGCCCGCGGTGAAGAACCTGCCCCCGTCGGTGCGCATCATCGACGTGGGCGACGCCGAGGCGATGGCCGAGCTGTTCACCGGCTTCGGGCTGGCGATGCTCACCGGCATCGTGTGCATCTACATCGTGCTGGTGCTGCTGTTCAAGGACTTCCTGCAGCCGGTCACCATCCTGGCGGCGCTGCCGCTGTCGCTGGGCGGCGCCTTCGTCGGGCTGCTGCTGGCGGGCAAGAGCTTCTCCATGCCCTCGCTGATCGGCCTCATCATGCTGATGGGCATCGCGACCAAGAACTCCATCCTGCTGGTGGAGTACGCCATCGTCGCGCGCCGCGAGCACGGCATGAGCCGCTGGGAGGCGCTGCTGGACGCCTGCCACAAGCGCGCCCGCCCGATCATCATGACCACGCTGGCGATGGGCGCGGGCATGCTGCCCATCGCCGTGGGCTGGGGCGCGGCCGACGCCAGCTTCCGCTCGCCCATGGCCACCGCCGTGATCGGCGGGCTGATCACCTCCACCGTGCTCAGCCTGCTGGTGGTGCCGGCCGTGTTCACCTACGTGGACGATGTGGAGCACTGGATCCGCCGCACGGTGCGGCGCGTGCGGCGGCAGCCGCCGGACCCGCACATCGACGACGACCTGCGAGGGGCGACCGATCCGGTGCGCTGAAGACGCGTCGGGGGTGCGGCGCTTCGACAAGCTCAGCGTGAACGGTGAGGGGTGTGAACGGGCGAGGCCTCACCGTACCATTCGGCTCCCCGCTCCGCCTTCATGCTCCATGCCCGCCACGCCGCTCGCCCACGTGCTGACGCTGTCCAACGCCCACACCCTCGTCGAGGCCGCCGGGACGCTGGCCTTCGCGCTGTCGGGCCTGCTGGAGGCCGCGCGCAAGCGGCTGGACGCGGTGGGCGTGGTCATGGTCGCCGGGCTGGCGGCCTTCGGCGGCGGCACGCTGCGCGACGTGCTGCTCGACCGGCGCCCCTTCTTCTGGGTGCAGCATGGGCTGTGGCTGTGGGCGCTGCTGGCGCTGTGCATCGCCGCCATGCTGTTCCTGCGCGCGCGGCACTTCGCCTGGACCGAGCGCGCCATGCAGTGGCCCGACGCGCTCGGCATGGGCCTGTTCGCCGCCAGCGGCACGCAGATCGCGCTGGCCGCCGGCATGCCGGCGCTGGTCGCCGTGCTGATGGGCGTGATGACCGCCGTGTTCGGCGGCGTGCTGCGCGACATCGTGTGCAACGAGATCCCCCGCGCCTTCTCCGACCACCGCCCCTATGCGCTGTGCGCCTTCGCCGGCGGCTGGGTGGTGGTGGCGGCGCAGGGCGCCGGCCTGGCCGAATGGCTGGGGCTCACCGTGGCGGCGGCCACCGCCGCGCTGCTGCGCGTGCTGGCGATGCTGTGCGGCTGGACGCTGCCGGCGTGGAGAACATGAGCCACCCACGGACGCCCCCATGACTTCCCCTGCCTTCACCCTGCGCCCCGCCACGCCCCGGGACGTGCCGGCCATCGTCGGCATGATCCGCGAGCTGGCCGAGTTCGAGCGGCTCGAGCACCTGATGGAAGCCACGCCCGAGCGCCTGGCCGCGCAGCTCTTCGGCGAACGGCCCGCGGCCGAGGCGATGGTGGCCATGGCGGACGGCGAGGCCGTCGGCTACGCCCTCTTCTTCCCGACCTTCTCCACCTTCCTGGCCCGGCCCGGCCTGTGGCTTGAAGACCTCTACGTGCGCCCCGCATGGCGCAGCCGTGGCCTCGGCCGGGCCCTGCTGGCGCGCGTGGCCGCACTGGCTGCCGAGCGCGATTGCGGCCGGCTGGAATGGAGCGTGCTCGACTGGAACCGGCGCGCCATCGCGCTCTACGAGGGAATGGGCGCCACCGTCATGCCGGACTGGCGCATCTGCCGCGTGACCGGCGAGCGGCTGGCGGCGCTGGCTGCAGGCGGCGACGCCTCCAGCGAAAGCTGAGAGGAAGACCGGCCGGCCTCAGCGCCGGTCAGAGGCGAGCCGCTGCGCGCGCGCGACGGCGGCCTCCAGCACCTGCAGTTCGGTCGGGCTCGCGCGCATGCGCTGGGCCTCCTGCTTGAGGATGCCTCCACCCTCGTCGCCGGCCAGGCTCTGCAGCTGCGACTGCAGTTCACGCCGCCTGCGCACCAGCGCGACGGTGGGGGTTTCCTTGGTGCGGCGCCCGACGCGGCGCCAGATGAGCACGGCGGCGATCACGACGATCAGCGCAGCCGCGATCCAGGCCAGCAAGGTCCAGAGGGTCATCGATGGGTGGGTGTTCGGCGCGCGCGGCAGCGCGGCCATGCAGGAACAAAGACAGTCGAGTCTAGGGGCACACCCTCTCGTGTGCGGAGAGTGTTTCTCCTTGCAACATTCTCATTAGCCGCCGATGGCCCACCGCATCCGCTCACGCCGCCTGTTCACGCAGCCGGCGCTGCGACATGCGCTTGGCCACGCGCGGCAGCACGAGCACCGCCAGCACCACGACGATCAGCGCCAGCGACATCGGCCGCTGCAGGAACACCAGCGGGCTGCCCTCGCCGATGGACAGCGCGTTGCGCAGCTGCGCCTCGGCCAGCGGCCCGAGGATCATGCCCACCACCACCGGCGCCGTCGGAAAGTCGAAGCGCCGCATGATCACGCCCAGCACGCCGATGGCGTAGAGCAGGAACAGGTCGAAGGCGCTCTGCCGCATGCCGTAGGCGCCCACCGTGGCGAAGATCAGGATGCCGGCGTAGAGCTGCGGCTTCGGGATCTTCAGCAGCTTCACCCACAGGCCCACCATCGGCAGGTTCAGCACCAGCAGCATCACGTTGCCGATGTACAGCGACGCGATCAGCGCCCACACCAGCGCCGCGCTGGTGGTGAAGAGCTGCGGCCCGGGCTGGATGCCGTAGTTCTGGAACGCGCCCAGCAGGATCGCGGTGGTGTTGCTGGTCGGGATGCCCAGCGTCAGCAGCGGGATCAGCGCCGCCGTCACGGTGGCGTTGTTGGCGGCCTCGGGGCCGGCCACGCCCTCGATGGCGCCGGTGGTGCCGAACTCGGCCTTGTCCTGCGGGTCCTTCGCCATCTTCTTCTCGGTGGCGTAGCTCAGGAAGGTCGGGATCTCGGTGCCGCCGGCCGGAATGCAGCCGAAGGGCGTGCCGATGGCGGTGCCGCGCAGCCAGGCGCCGATGGAGCGCTTCCAGTCGCGCCGCGTCATGTGCACGCGGCTCAGGCGGTTCTGGCTCTCGACGACGCGGCCCTCGTACAGCACGGCGTACAGCACCTCCGCCACCGCGAACAGGCCGACGGCCACGAGCACGATCTCGATGCCGTCCAGCAGCTCGGGGACGCTGCCCACGTAGCGGCCCTGGCCCGAGATCTGGTCCATGCCGACGCAGCCCACCGCCAGGCCGACGAACAGCGCCGTCATGCCGCGCAGCGTGCTCTTGCCCAGCACCGCGCTCACGGTGGTGAAGGCCAGCAGCATGAGCATGAAGTACTCGGGCGGGCCGAGCTTGACGGCGAAGTCGGCGACGTAGGGCGCGAACAGCGTGACGATCACGGTGGCGATGGTGCCGGCGACGAAGGAGCCGATCGCCGCCGTCGCCAGCGCGGCGCCGGCGCGGCCGCTCTTGGCCATCTTGTTGCCCTCCATGGCCGTGACCATGCTGGCGGTCTCGCCCGGCGTGTTCAGCAGGATGGAGGTGGTCGAGCCGCCGTACATGGCGCCGTAGTAGATGCCGGCGAAGAAGATCATCGAGGCCGTGATCTCCACCTTGGCGGTGATGGGCAGCAGCATCGCCACGGCCACCGCCGGGCCGATGCCGGGCAGCACGCCCACCGCCGTGCCCAGAGCGCAGCCCAGCAGGCACCACAGCAGGTTGGAGAAGGTGATCGCGTGCGAGAAGCCGACCAGGAGCGCGTTGAAGATGTCCATGGTGCCTCCCTCAGAGCCAGCCGCTGTTCGTCAGCCCCGGCAGGCTGATCGCCAGGAACTTGGTGAAGGTCCAGTACACCGGCGCCGAGATGATGAGGCCCACCAGGACGTCGACGATCCAGGTGCGCGGCGCGTTGGCGATGGGCTGCCCGCCGGCCCGCCGCAGCCCCTGCACCGCCAGCAGGTAGCACAGCGCGCAGCTCAGGATGAAGCCGATCGCGGTGATCAGCGATGCGTTCAGCAGCAGCCCGGCAGACACCCAGACGAAGCCCGTCCAGTACGGCGGATGGGCCGGCGCGCCCTCCTCGTCCATCTCGCGGAAGCCGCCGGTACGCGCCTCCCAGAGGATCCAGGCGCCGCACACCGTGAGCACGACCGCGCACATCCACGGGAAGAAGTTCGGGCCGATGCCGCTGTAGCCGGCATCGGAGGAAATGCCCATGGCGCCCCAGCCCAGCCCCAGGCCGGTGGCGAGGACGCCCAGCCCCACCAGCGTCTGGGGCCAGTTGCCGCCCTGGCCGGGCGCGCGTTCCTTGGTGTTTGTCGTGGTCATGTTGCCTTTCTCCGCCATCGCGCGCAGGCGCGATGGTCAATGCGAGAGAAAAAGGCACGGGCCCCGCTCGCGTGGGTACCGTGCCGAAGCCGGCGGGCCCTTCGGCCCTTGGGCGTGTGACAGCGTGATGCGTCCGTCCTCTCAAGAAAACGCCGGGCCGCCCCAAGTTTTCTTGCCCCCTCGGGGGCGGGGTGGGCGCAGCCCGGCCCTGGGGGCGCTCAGACCATGCCGGACTGGGTCATGATGTCGCGCAGGTTGGCGAAGTCGTCGTCGACGAACTTGGCGAACTCGTCGCCCGAGAGCACCGCCGGCGTCCAGTCGTTCTTCTTCAGCGCCTCGGCCCACGAGGCCGACTTCAGCGCCGCCAGCACCATGTCGGTCAGCGCCTTCTTCTGCTCGGTCGTGATGCCGGGCGCGCCGTACACGCCGCGCCAGTTGCCGATCTCCACGTCGATGCCCTGCTCCTTGAGCGTGGGCACGCTGCTGCCTTCCAGGCGCGTGCCCGAGGTGACGGCGATGGCCTTCATCTTGCCGTCGGCGATGTAGGGCGCGAACTCGCTGTAGCCGCTGCCGCCGATGGTGACGTTGCCGCCGAGGATGGCAGCCGTCGCCTCGCCGCCGCCGCGGAAGGCCACGTAGTTGATCTTCTTCGGATCGACGCCGACCTGCTTGGCGATCATGGCCGCCGCGATGTGCTCGGTGGCGCCGCGCGAGCCGCCGCCCCACTTGACGCTGCCCGGGTCCTTCTTGAGCTGCGCCACCACGTCGGCCATGGTCTTGAAGGGCGAGTTGGCCGGCAGCACGAACACGTTGTACTCGCTCGTGATGCGGGCGATCGGCGTGGCCTGCGACAGGTTGACCGGCGGCTTGCCGGTGATGATGCCGCCCAGCATCACGGCGCCCATCACCATCAGCGCGTTCGGGTCGCCCTTGGAGCCGTTGACGAACTGCGCCAGGCCCAGCGCGCCGGCGGCGCCGCCCTTGTTGTCGTAGGCCACCGTGTCGGCCACCTTCGCGTCCACCATCGCCTTGCCCAGGGCGCGGCCGGTGGTGTCCCAGCCGCCGCCGGGGTTGGCGGGGATCATCATCTTCACGTTGGCCGCGGCGCGGGCCGTGAGCGGCAGGGTGCCCGCGGCCGCCAGCGCGGCCAGGGACTTGAGGAAGGTGTCACGACGCATGTGGAAGGTCTCCTTGACTGATGGAATGGCACGCACGCTGCAGGCGCGTTGCGTGGCTATCATGCGCGCCGCTCCTGTCAGTTGGCTGTCCGGCACCTCGGGGAAAACACTGAGCGTTGAAGATGAAAGTGCTCCTGGTCGAAGACGACCCGGCCATGCAGGCCACCCTTCAGCGCACGCTGGCGCGCCGGCAGATCGACGTGCGGCCCTGCGGCGACGGCGCGCAGGCGCTCGAACAATGGCGCGCGCTGGAGCCCGACGTGGTGGCGCTGGACCTGAGCCTGCCCGGCCTGGACGGCCTGCAGGTGCTGGCCCAGGCCCGCGCCGCCGGGCTGCGCACGCCGGTGCTGCTGCTCACCGCGCGCGGCACGGTGGGCGACCGCGTGATGGGCCTGAACGCCGGCGCCGACGACTACCTGCCCAAGCCCTTCGACCTCGACGAGCTGGAGGCCCGCCTGCGCGCCCTGCGCCGGCGCCACCAGGAGGCGCCGGGCGCCGAGCCGGTGCCCACGCCGATGGAGCTGGGCGCGCTGCGCTTCGAGCCCGCCAGCGGCGCCATCTACCTGCGCAGCGAGCCGATGGAGCTGACCCCGCGCGAGCTGGCGCTGCTGCGCGCGCTGATGGCCCGCCCCGGCCACGCGGTGAGCAAGGAGCGGCTGTTCGAGCTGGTCTTCCCGGGCGAGGCGGCCGTGCAGTACGAGGCCATCGAGGTGGTGGTCTACCGCCTGCGCAAGAAGCTGGCCGGCACCGGCTGCGCCCTGATGACCCTGCGCGGCCTGGGCTACCTGCTGCGCAAGGAATGAAACCACCCCCGTTTCTCCCGGACTTCGCGGGTCTCATCCGAGCAGCCGCCAGAGGCGGCAGCCCTTCAGGCCGTCCAAGCCTGCGCAGGCAGGCTTGGAGCCGCGGCCTTCAGCCCCTCGAGGGGGCGCACCCAGCGGCCCGGCCAAGCCGGTTCCGCGGGTGCCCCCGCAAAACGACTGCGCCAGACTCGCGCATCCCATGCCATTGAGCACCGCGCCCCGCCGCACCTCGCTGCGCTTCCGGCTGCTGCTGGGCCTGCTGGCGCCGGTGGCGCTGTTCATCGTCATCAACAGCGTCAGCGTCTACCGCCAGGCGCTGGCCGCCGCCACCACCGCCTACGACCGCACCCTGCTGGCCTCGGCCAAGACCATCGGCGAGCAGCTCGACGTGACCGGCTACGACGAGGCCGCCGTGCTGCGCGCCACCGTGCCCTACTCCGCGCTGGAAGCCTTCGAGGCCGACAACCAGAGCCGCATGTACTACCGCGTCTCGACCCAGCGCGGCGAGCTGGTTTCCGGCTTCGAGGAGCTGCCCTTCTGGCACGGGCGCCTGCCGGACCGGCCGCCCTACGCCGCGCTGGTCGACTTCTACGACGACCGTTTCCGCGCCCGCCCGGTGCGCGTGGCCGTGCTGCTGCAGCCGGTGGCCAGCAGCCAGGGCCGCGGCATGGCGGTGGTGCAGGTGGCCGAGACGCTGGAGCTGCGCGAGGCGCTGGCGCGCCGCCTGCTGGTCGACATGCTGTGGCGCCAGCTCCTGCTGGCGGCGGTGATCGCGGGCGTGACGGTGCTGGTGGTGCAGCTGGCCACGCGCCCGGTGCGCGCGCTGGGCCGGGCCATCGAGGCGCGCGCGGCCGGCGACCTCTCGCCCATCGACGCGCCCGACGCGCCGCGCGAGCTGCTGCCGCTGCTGGACGCGATGACCGGCGTGATGGGGCGGCTGCAGCGGCTGCTGGACCACCAGAAGCGCTTCGTGCGCGATGCGGCGCACCAGCTGCGCACGCCGCTGGCGGTGCTCAAGGCGCAGGTGCAGTCGGCGCGGCGCGGCGACCTGCCGGCGGCCGAGGCGCTGGCCGACATCGGCGGCACCGTCGAGCGCGCGACGCTGCTGGCCAACCAGATGCTCTCGCTGGCCAAGATCGAGCAGTTGCGCCAGCAGCCGGAATGGGAGACGCTGGATTTGGGCGAGGTGGTGCGCCAGGTGGCGCTGGACCTCTCGCCGCTGGTGGCGGACAAGGCGCTCGACTTCGAGCTCGCCGTGCAGCCGGCCGCCGTGCATGCGCACCGCTGGATGCTCACCGAGCTGGCGCGCAACCTGCTGCACAACGCCATCAAGCACAGCCCCGCGGGCGGCAGCCTGGCGGTGCGCGTGGCTGCGCAGGACGGCCGCGCCGTGCTGCGCGTGGGCGACGCCGGCCCGGGCATCCCGGCCGAGCTGCGCCAGCGCCTGTTCGCGCCCTTCGCCGCCGGCGACGTGGCGCGCGGCTCCGGCCTGGGGCTGGCCATCTGCCGCGAGATCGTCCACACGCTCGGCGGCGACATCGCGCTGGACAATCGCACGGCGCCCGACGGCCGCATCACCGGGCTCGACGCACTCGTCCGGCTGCCGCTGGCGCGACACTGAGCACTTCCCTCATCATCACACTCCGTCATACACACGCCTTCATGGAGCGCATGCGCATCGACAAGTGGCTGTGGGCCGCCCGCTTCTACAAGACCCGCTCGCTCGCGGTCGACGAGATCGAGCGGCACCGGGTGCAGGTCAACGGCGAGAACGCCAAGCCCTCGCGCGAGATCCGGCCGGGCGACACCGTCGCGCTGCGCCAGGGCGATGCGACGCGCACCGTGCGCGTGCTCGGCCTGAGCCTGCAGCGCGGCCCGGCGCCGGTGGCGCAGCAGCTGTACGAGGAAACCCCCGAGAGCCTGGCGGCCCAGGCCGCCGCGCGCGAGCAGCGGCGCGTGGCCCGCGAACCGGCGCTGGCCATCGAGCAGGGCCGCCCCACCAAGCGCGACCGCCGGCAGCTCGACCAGGCGCGCCACGGCTGGGGCGACCGCTGGAGCGCCAGCGTGGACGACGACATCAAGTAGGCTGCGCACCATGAGCCGTTTCAAGCCCTACCGGGTCGATCCCGGCCGCACCCCCGACCTGTCGCGCATCGATCCGGGCGACACGCCCTTCCTGCGCGGCGGCGGCGAGGACGAGCACCGCGCCGAACTCGACCGCCTGGCCGAGGAGCTGGACGAACTGCAGAACCTGCTGCACGCCGAGGGCCGGCGCAAGCTGCTGCTGGTGCTGCAGGGCATGGACACCAGCGGCAAGGACGGCACCATCCGCTGGGTGTTCTCGCGCACCTCGCCGCTGGGCGTGCGCGTGGCGGCCTTCAAGGCCCCCACCGAGGAGGAGAAGGCGCACGACTTCCTCTGGCGCTGCCACGCCGTGGTGCCGCGCGCGGGCGAGATCGCCGTGTGGAACCGCAGCCACTACGAGGACGTGCTGGTGCCCGTGGTCGAGGGCTGGATCGACAAGGCGGAAACCAAGCGCCGCTACGCCCAGATCAACGACTTCGAGCGCCTGCTGGCCGAGACCGGCACCACGCTGGTCAAGTGCATGCTGCACATCAGCCGCGACGAGCAGCGCGAGCGGCTGCAGGCGCGCATCGACTCGCCGGGCAAGCAGTGGAAGTTCAGCATGGGCGACCTGGCGGTGCGCACGAAATGGGCCGACTACCAGCGCGCCTACGCCAAGGCGCTGGGCGCCACCTCCACCCGCCATGCGCCGTGGTACGTGATCCCGGCCGACAGCAAGCTGCACCGCAACCTCATGATCGCCCGCCTGCTGGTGCGCACCCTGCGCGGCCTGGACCTGCGTCCGCCGCCGGCCGATCCGGCGCTGCAGGGCCTGCGGGTGGCGTAGCCCCGCCGGCCGGCGCAAGGCGCC
This sequence comes from Xenophilus azovorans DSM 13620, assembly GCF_000745855.1. Lineage (GTDB taxonomy): Bacteria > Pseudomonadota > Gammaproteobacteria > Burkholderiales > Burkholderiaceae_C > Xenophilus > Xenophilus azovorans. The sequence goes on along the minus strand of NZ_JQKD01000005.1, from coordinate 61,210 downwards.
GGTGCGCGAGCCAGTCGCCGCCCGGCACCACCGGCGCCCCGGCGATGCGCGCGGGGTGGATCTCGTAGATCAGGCAGCGCAGCACCGCATTCGGGTGCACGGCCACGTCGCACTCGCGCCGCAGGTACTCGCCGCTGCCGTCGGGCCGCACGCCTTCCAACCGGTCCAGCGCCGCCTCCAGCGCCGGCCCGATGCGCCAGACCTCGCCCACCAATTCGCCCTCGCCCGCAAGCACCGCGCCCGGGTAGGCGCCCAGGTCGTGCATCGTGCCGCGCAGCCGGGCGTGGCCGACCCAGGCCGGCGCCGGCCGCATGCAGCGGATGTCGTTGCTGCCGCCCGCGCGCAGCGTGCCGTAGACGAACACGTGGCGCGCCGGGCCGGAGGTCTCATCGGGCATGATCGGGGTGCTTCCTCCGGCACATCAGAGCGCGCAGTCTATTGAACCCGCACCATCCGCCCCGGCTCGTCGCGTACGGCTGCCTCGCGCTGAGCATGTCGCTGGTCGGCGCCTACGTGGCGCTGTCCAAGCCGCTGACCGCCGCGTTCCCCGTCATGCTGCTGGCGTGGCTGCGCTTCGGCATCGCGGCGCTGGCCATGCCGCACTGGCTGCGCCGCCCGCCGGGCGAGCCGCCCATGACGCACCGCACCCGCGCGCTGGTCTTCCTGGAGTCCTTCCTCGGCAACTTCCTCTTCTCCGTGTGCATGCTGTTCGGCGTGACCATGACCAGCGCCGTGTCGGCCGGGGTCGTCATGGCCTCGATCCCGGCGGTGGTGGCCGTGGGAAGCTGGCTGTTCCTGCGCGAGCGCATCGGCGCGCGCACCGTCGCGGCGATCGCCTGCGCGGCGCTGGGCATCGGGCTGCTGGCGCTCTCGCCCGCCCACGGCGCGGCGCCGGGGAGCACGGGCGCGCCGCCGCGCATGCCCTGGCTGGGCAACCTGCTGATCTTCTGCGCGGTGCTGTGCGAGGCTTCGTACGCGGTGATCGGCAAGTCGCTCACCGGGCGGCTGGGCCCCAAGCGCATCTCCTCGCTCATCAACCTCTGGGGCTTCGTCCTGTCCACGCCCTTCGGCGTGTGGCTGGCGCTGCGCTTCGACTTCGGCGCGGTAGGCGCGGGCCTGTGGCTGCTGCTGCTCGTCTACGCGCTGGCGGCCAGCGTCTGGACGGTGTGGCTGTGGATGACGGGCCTGAAGAGCGTGCCCGCCGCACGGGCCGGCGTGTTCACCGTGATGCTGCCGGTGAGCGCCGCGATGGTGGGCGTGCTGGTGCTCGGCGAGCCCCTGGCGCCCCTGCAGATGGCCGCTTTCGCGCTCGCGCTGGCGGGTGTGCTGCTCGCCACCTGGCCCGCCCGGCGCCCCGCCGCGCAGGCCGTGCATTGAGCGCACGGGCGCCGCCGCGCCCTTCCCCGAGGGAAAACGCACTCGAAAAAAACAACAACTCCCAATGAAAAATCAGCGATCTCCCTTGGAAACGCGTTTTTTCTCCCTTAGCATCCGCAATGCCAGTGGAGACTGCGTTTTCATTGGCAGAACGTTCTGTCCAAACCAAAAGGAAATCAACCATGGCAACTGCAAAGAAGGCACCGGCGAAGAAAGCGCCGGCCAAGAAGGCCGCACCGGCGAAGAAGGCGGCTCCCGCCAAGAAGGCCCCGGCGAAGAAGGCCGCCCCGGCCAAGAAGGCTGCTCCGGCGAAGAAGGCGGCTCCCGCCAAGAAGGCCGCTGCGAAGAAGGCGCCCGCCAAGAAGCGCACCCCCAACGCCGCCTTCATGAAGGCCCTGACCCCCAGCCCCGCGCTGGCCGCCGTGGTGGGCTCGACCCCGCTGCCGCGCACCGCCATCGTCTCCAAGCTGTGGGACTACATCAAGAAGAACGGCCTGCAGGACAAGGCGAACAAGCGCATGATCAACGCCGACGCCAAGCTCAAGGAGATCTTCGGCAAGGCCCAGGTGTCGATGTTCGAACTGGCCTCGCTGATCGGCAAGCACGTCAAGTAAGCTGATCCAGCCCCACGAAAAAGCCGGCTCGCGCCGGCTTTTTCTTTTTATGAGCGGGGCGGGTTCCGGCTACAGCACCAATTCGACGAGGCTGGGCCCTTCCGTCGCGTTGGCCCGCCTCACGGCGTCGCCGAACTGGCCCAGGGTCGACACCCGGCAGGCCGGAACGCCCTGCCCGGACGCAAGGGCCACCCAGTCCAGCGCCGGCCGGTCGATGCCGAGCATGTCGCCCGCGCGGCGACCCGGCGAGCCGGCACCCACCTGCGCATACTCGCCCCTCAGGATCTGGTAGCTCCGGTTGGCGAAGACGACCACCGTGACGTTCAGGCTCTCGCGGGCCATGGTCCACAGCGCCTGCAGCGTGTACATCGCGCTGCCGTCGCCCTCCAGCGCGAGCACCCTGCGCCCGGGCGCCGCGATGGCGGCGCCGACGGCCACCGGCAGCCCATAGCCGATGGAGCCGCCCATGTTGGTCAGCCAGTCGTGGGGCGCGGCATCGCGGGTGGTCGCGTCGAAGGCCCGCCCGGTGCTGATGGCCTCGTCCACCACGATCGCGTTCTCCGGGATCAGCGCGGCCAGCAGCGCGCCGATGGACGCCGGCGTGACGGGTCCCTCCTCCAGTTCGGCATGCGCCGCCGCGCGGCCGCAGGTTGCCGGGTTCACGCGCATGGCGCCCAGTTCCTCGCAGACCATGCGCAGGGCCTGCGCGGGGTCCTGCGCGTGGGTGGACAGCGTCGCGAACGTGGTGCCGGGTGCTGCCAGGCGGCCGGGCTTGTCGGGATAGCCGAAGAACGCCACGGGCTCGGCAGCGCCCACCAGGACGATGTGGTCGAAGCGGGACAGCGCGTCGACGGCGCCCTGCACGGCATAGGGCAGGCGCGGCACCGGCACGCGCCCGGCTCCCCGCTCGATGCGCTCGGCGTAGAACTCCGACATGACGGCGCAGCCCGTGGCCGCCGCGATCCGGCCGGCCCACTCCGTGGCCCGGGCCCGCACGGCACGGCCGCCGAGCAGCAGCAGCGTCGAGCCGCCGTGGCGGCGCAGGATGCGCGCGGCCGCGATGACGGCCTCCTGCTCGACCGGCAGCGCGACAGGCTCGCGCACGGCGCCCAGCGCCGGCGGCGCGGCGGCCGTGTCGGACCAGGCCATGTCGGCCGGCAGGGCCAGCGTGGCGACGCGCCCCGGACGGCCCGAGGCCTGCACCACTGCCTCGCGGCAGTCCGACGCGATGGCATCGGCGCTGCGCACCGTGCGCACCCAGTGCGACATGGGCACGGCCAGGCCCTGGATGTCCGAGGTCAGCGGCGCGTCCAGCGCCAGGTGCGTGGTGGCGTGCTCGCCGACCACGTTGACGATGCCGGACCTCGCCTTCTTCGCGTTGTGCAGGTTGGCCAGGCCGTTGGCCAGGCCCGGGCCCAGGTGCAGGAGCGTCGCGGCGGGCCGGCCGGCCATGCGGTAGTAACCGTCGGCGGCGCCGGTGACGACGCCCTCGAACAGCCCCAGCACGCAACGCATGCCGGCGATGCGGTCCAGCGCGGAGACGAAGTGCATCTCCGAGGTGCCGGGGTTGGCGAAGCAGGTGTCCACGCCCGCATCGAGCAGGGTGTGCACCAGGGATTCGGCGCCGTTCATGTGCCTGGTCTCTCCTGGAAGGTGAAAGGTCGATCCGCCCGCATGGGCGTCGGCGACGATTGAAGCACGCGGGGCCGCGCGCAGGCCATGCGGTTCGTTGATGGCGCCATCAACCGCCAGGCATGGCCGCTCGCCGGCGACGCGCCTAGATTCCCATGCCACGGCGACGACGTCGAACCGCCCCGACTCCTTTCAACCCTCCCGGAGACATCCATGCCCACGCTCAACCCCACGCCCGATGAAATGGAAAAGCGCATCGTGCGCGCCAGGACCATCCAGCCCAAGAAGCGCCGCTTCGACGCGACCGGCGGCATTCCCGCCGCAGCGCTCGAATCGATCGCGGCCGACTCGATCTACCTGTACATGGCGCCGGGCGAAGGCGTGGGCGCCAGCAGCCGGAACCCGGGCATCGTCGGCTTCCCGGGCCTGACGGTGAACCTGTGCCGCTGCCCGGTGGGCCAGGGCCCCGACCTGCATGCACATGCCCGCACGCTGGAGACCTTCATGTGCCTGAGCGGACAGTTCGAGGTGCGCTGGGGCGACGACGGCCAGTACAAGACTCTCCTCGACGAGCACGACATGATCTCGGTGCCGCCGAACGTGATGCGGGCCTTTCGCAACACGGGCAAGACGCCCGAGGCGGTGCTGCTGGTGCTGATCCAGGGCGAGAACAGGGACGTGGCGTCCGACGTGCAGTACGCGCCGGCCACCGGCGAGAAGATCGAACGGAACTTCGGCCCCGATGTCCGCCAGCGCATCGAGGAGATGGGCTGGCGCTTCGACGCCGTGCTGGGCAGCCAGGTCGGCGAGGCCGCCTGAGATGCGGCGCCGCCACCTGTTGGCGCTCGCGGCGGTGGCCGCGAGCGGGGCCGGCCTGGCCCAGGGAACCTATCCTGACCGACCGATCAAGCTGGTCGTCGCCTTCGCCCCAGGCAGCGCGCCCGACATCATGTCGCGCGCCTACGGCGAGCAGCTCAAGGAACAGATGGGCCAGCCCATCGTGGTGGACAACCGCCCGGGCGCGACCGGCGCCATCGGCGCGGACATCGTGGCCAAGGCGCCCGCCGACGGCTACACCCTGCTGCTGAACTCCAGCGCCATGGTGATCAACCCCTGGGTGAAGAAGCAGCCCTTCGACTTCCGCAAGGACCTCGTGCCCGTGGCGCGCCCGGCCGACACGCCGTACCTGATGACGGTGAACCCGAAGCTGCCCATACACAACCTGGCGGAGTTCATCGACTACGCCAAGAAGCACCCAGGCCAGCTCAGTTGCGCGACCTACGGCGTCGCCTCACCACCGCACCTGGCGCTGGAACTGCTCAAGAAGGAGACCGGCATCGACGTGCTGCACGTGCCGTACAAGACCTTCGGCCAGGTCCTGCCCGACCTGGTCTCGGGGCAGGTCTCGTGCAGCATCGATCCACCCACCTCGCCGGCGCCGCAGGTGGCCGCGGGCCACATCCGGGCAGTGGCGCAGACCGGCAACGCGCCGATGGCGGCCTTCCCCCAGGTGGACGCGATCGGCCAGCGCTTTCCGGCGGCGACGGTGGTGGGATGGCAGGTGGTCTACGCGCCTGCCGGCACGCCGGCACCGGTGCTGTCCAGGCTGCGCGCCGAGTGGCAGAAGGCGCTGGCCAGCCCTGCCGTGCAGAAGACCATCCGCGACGCCGGCTTCGAACCCTCGAAGGGGTCGCTGGAGGACTTCTACAAGGAGATCGAGGCCGACTACCAGAAGTTCGGCCGCGTGATCAAGGACAACGACATCCGGCTGGACTGACGAGATGACACGACAGGACGCGACGCGCCCGCTCCCTCCACCCGCACCCCTGGCCGTCGAGCGCGGCAGCCACAGGATCCCCGCGGTCCACTGGCAGCCGGCGGACGGCGCCAGGGGGCTCGTCCTGGCATGCCACGGGGGCAGCGGACACAAGACCTCGAACGCTGTCCTCATGATCGCCCGGGCCTGCCTGCCGCTGGGGCTGGCCGTCCTGGCCGTCGACGGCCCGGTCCATGGCGAGCGCCGCGGCGACGGCGACCTCGCGCCCAGCACCGCGCGCGCGGCCTTTCGCGAGGCATGGCGCGCAGGTGTGGCACGCACTGGCATGGGCGAGGACATGCAGGCCGCGCTGGACGCCATCCAGCGCGTGCCCGGCTGCGCGGATCTGCCGATCGGCTATGTCGGCGTGTCGATGGGCACCGCGTACGGCATCCCGATGCTGGCGGCCGAGCCGCGCATTCGCGCCGCGGCCATCGGCCTGTGGAGCACGACCTACGCCGCCAGCGAGCACCTGGCGGAAGCGGCCCGCAGGATGCGGTGCGACGTGTGGTTCACGCAGCAGTGGGACGACGAGTTCTTCGACCGCGACGGCACGCTGGCCCTGTTCGACACGATCGGGTCGGCCGACAAGCGCCTCGTCGCCTATCCCGGGCCGCACCGCGAGCTGGAGGGCGAGCGGCTGTCGGATGCCATCGCCTTCGTGGCCGGTCGCCTTCTGGAGCGCTGACAGGCGCGCGGTGCGCGGCCGGGCTCACAGCGTCGGCCGCTTCGAGAGCTTCCGACCGATGTCCCGCAGGGATTCGCGCAGCCACCTGTGCGCGGGGTCGTGGTGCAGACGCTCGTGCCAGACCATGCTCACGTCCACGCTCGGCACCTTGAAGGGCAGCGCCAGGAGCTGGATCGGCAGTGCCCGCGCCGCCGCCCGGGCCATGTGCTCGGGCACGACGGCGAGCAGGTCGGAGCCGGCGACGACGTCCGGCAGCAGCGTCAGGTTGGACACCAACAGGCTGACGCGCCGGGCGTGTCCCTGCGCGTCCAGCGCCTCGTCGACCATCGCCTCCATGGTGGCATGGGCCACGGGCGGCGCGCCCCAGCGGGCGTGCTGGCAGGCCACGAATGCGTCCAGGCCGATCTGCCCGTCCACCGCCGGGTGCCCAGCACGCGCGATGCACAGGAGACGCTGCGGATAGAGCACGGTCTGGCGCAGTTCGGAGGGCGGCGAGCGCACGAAGGTCAGGGCCAGGTCGAAGTCGCCGTCGCGCAGGTACTCGGACAGCCGCCGCGGATCGCCAGGGTGGACGGTGAAGCGCATGTTCGGGGCGCCGCGCGCAGCCACCGCCATCATCTCGGGCAGGAGCGTGCGCGAGATGCCGTCCGAGGACATGACGCGCCAGCGCGCCTGGGAAGTGGCGGGATCGAAGTGCCCGGCCTCGAAACCCCGGCCCTCCAGCATGTCCGCGATCTCGCGCACGCGCCGCACCAGGTCCAGCGCGCGGGGGGTGGGCTCCATGCCGGTGGTGGTCTTCACCAGCAGCACGTCCCTGAACACCTCGCGCAGGCGCGCCAGGGCGGTGGACATGGCCGGCTGGCCAATGCCCATGCGCTCGGCCGCGCGGGTGACGTGGCGCTCCTCGACCAGCGCCTGCAGGTACTGCAGGTGCTGGAAGGTCAGTCGCGTCAGGGCTGTGGAATGTGTCTCCTGCCGTGTCCCGGGGGGCATGAACGGCTCCTTCCTTGTGCTCTGTGGATTCTCCCCTGCGGGCACGCCGAAGGATGCCCGATCGCCGCGGCCGCATCGCCTCGCGGCCATTGACGCGTGTGAATGACGCATTGAAGCGCCTGCATGGCTTTCGGCGATGCCTCTGCGTCCAATGACGTCTTCGATCACTGGAGACCGTCGATGACCCCGTCCCACGCCGCACGCCCCGGTGCGCTGAGCGCAGAAGCGATGCGCCGGCACATGGCCCCGTTCCCCGGCTACGGCGCCAGCAGCACGGCCCCTGCAAAAAGGTTCGCAACCGAAGTGCAGGCGCTGTGGGGTGGCGTTCTGACGCCCATGATGGCCAGCGGCGACACCGCTGGCCGGTTCGCCGGTGCGGCCCTCTCGTGCCCGCCCACGGCGTGCACGGGCGCCCTGGAACTGGCGGCCGGCGCCTGCACGCAGCCGTATCGCAATCCCTGCGCCATCGAGAACCTCGTCTGCGTCGAGGGGCGCGTGGAGGTGTCGTTCGGGCCGGCGCTGGCAGACAGCATCGTGCTGGAGGCGAAGGACATGCTGTCGGTGCCCGAGGGTATGCGGCACCGCGTGAGGAACGCCGGCGATTCCCTTGCCCGCCTGGTCGTGGTCTAGAGCATTCCTGCGCAAGGCCACTGTGGCGCCGTCTTCGACGCGGCGGCGGCGACATCCGTGGGTGAACAGGCCCGCGACGAACTGGCCGTGGGCTTCGACAGCTTCGAGGGCGAGCCCGCCGATCCTGCGGCGCTGGCCGGCCGGACCACCCGCTTCGCGACCCTGGTGCCCTACAAGAAGGACCTCGACCGCACCGGCGGCCTGCCGCCCGAGGCGACGATGCGGCTGTCGGCCGGCTCGGTCTTCCCGCTGATCGTGCCGGAGGGCCATGCCGGACGCTCGCGCACCGCGCCGATGCATGGCCACCAGGGGCTGTACATCTCGATCGCCGAATGCACGGCCGGCGACGACGGCCCACCGCCCCACGCGCACTCCGACACGCAGGAGTCCTTCTATGTCCTGGACGGCGGCTTCGACATCTGCACCGGCTTCGACAACGAAAGCGTGGTTGCCGCGCGGCCGAACGACCTGTTCGCCGTGCCCCCGAAGGTGATGCGCACCTTCAGGAACACCAGCGGCAAGCCCGCCCGGCTGCTGGTCATCATCCAAGGCCCGGATCGGATGCAGGACACGGTGTCGTTCTCCCGCGCCATCGGAGAGGACTTCAAGGCGCGCTTCGGCGAGGAGATCATCGGCAGGTACGCCGATATCCGCATGACCTTCGACGCCGAGGACAGGCTCGGCACCTGACGCCGACGCGCGCCGCCCGGCGTCAGGCCTTGCCCTGCGCCGCCCGCGTGATGGCGCTGAGCGTGCCGCGCGTGGTGATGACCTCCGGGTCCAGCGGAATCTCGATCAGCGTGCCCGTCTCGCATGCCAGCGCGCGCAGCAGCGCCGGCTCGAATTGCGCCGTCTCGGTCACCCGCTCGGCGGCATAACCGTAGGCGCGCGCCAGCGCGCAGAAATCCGGGTTGGCGAGCGCTGTGCCGCTCACGCGCTCGGGGTACTCGCGCTCCTGGTGCATGCGGATGGTGCCGTACATGCCGTTGTTCAGCAGCACGACGATGCTCCTGCCGCCGTGCTGGACGGCGGTGGCCAGTTCCTGCCCGTTCATCAGGAAATCGCCGTCGCCGGCGATGGTGAAGGCCACGCGGCCGGTCGCGATGCTGGCCGCGACGCCGGCCGGCACGCCGTAGCCCATCGCGCCGCTGGTGGGCGCGAGCTGCGTCTTGAAGCCCTTGGCCAGGCCGTGGTGGCGGAAGAAGCGATGGATCCAGCTCGCGAAGTTGCCGGCGCCGTTGGTCAGCACGGCGTCGGCGGGCAGGTGCGCCTGCAGGCTGCGCACGATGGCCGGCATGTCGATGGGGCCGGGCAGCGGCTGCGGCACCAGGTTGGCCTCGTAGTCGGCATGCGCGGCCTCGGCCCAGGCGCGCCAGGGCAGCTCGGGCGGCGGCGCCAGCGTCTCGAGCGCGCAGGCGGCGGCGTTCATGGTCGTGTTGAACGCCAGGTCGGCCTGGTAGACGCGGTTGAGTTCTTCCGCGTCGGCGTGGAAGTGCACCAGCTTCTGCTTCGGCCGCGGCGCCTCCAGCAGTGTGTAGCCGCCGGTGGTCATCTCGCCCAGGCGCGGGCCGACGGCGATCACCAGGTCGGCCTCGCGCACGCGCGCCGCCAGCTTCGGGCTGATGGCGATGCCGACGTCGCCCGCGTACAGCGGGTGGTGGTTGTCGAAGGTGTCCTGGAAGCGGAAGGCATTGGCCACCGGCAGTTGCCATTGCTCCGCGAAGCGCTGCAGCGCCTGCGCGGACTGCGGCGTCCAGCCGCCGCCGCCGGCGATCACCAGCGGGCGCTGCGCGGCCAGCAGCATCCCGCGCAACTCATGCAGGCCGGCCGGGTCTGCCCAGGCCGGGGTCGGCGCCACCCGCGGCAGCGGGGCGGCCTGCACGGGGGTGCGCAGCATGTCCTCCGGCAAGACCAGCACCACCGGGCCGGGACGGCCGTTCATGGCGGTGGCGAAGGCGCGCGCCACGTACTCGGGCAGCCGCGCCGCCTCGTCCACCCGCTCCACGCGCTTGGCGAAGCCCTTGGTGCTGGGGCCGAAGAAGCTGGCGTAGTCCACCTCCTGGAAGGCCTCGCGGTCGCGGAAGTCGCTGCCGACGTCGCCGACCAGCAGCACCATCGGCGTCGAGTCCTGGAAGGCGGTGTGCACGCCGATCGAGGCGTTGGTCGCGCCGGGGCCGCGCGTGACGAAGCACACGCCCGGCCGGCCGGTGAGCTTGCCGTGCGCCTCGGCCATGAAGGCGGCCCCGCCCTCCTGCCGGCAGATGACGAAGCGGATGCGGTCGGCGTGGTCGTGGAACCCGTCCAGCGCCGCGAGGTAGCTCTCGCCCGGCACGCCGAACACGTGGCTGACGCCCTGGGCGACGAGGCATTCGACGAGAAGGTGGCCGGCAAGCTGAGGGGTCATGATCGGGAGGACGTCTGGCAGTTGGGCGATTATCGGCAGCCACGATTGCGATGCCTCTCAATTAACCGTACAGTGAATAAAACAGCATGAGCGCCCCTCCCATCGCCACCGAACCCCGTCTGCGCGACGCCGAGCGCTCGCAGGCCGCCATCCTGCTGGCCGCGCGCGAGGAGTTCGCGTCCTTCGGGCTGGCGGGCGCGCGCGTCGACCGCATCGCCGAGCGCGCCGAGATCAACAAGCGCCTCATCTACTACTACTTCGGCAGCAAGGACGACCTGTTCCTGGCGGTGCTGGAACAGGCCTACGCCGACATCCGCAACGCCGAGAAGCAACTGCGCCTGCTGGAGATGGAGCCGGCCGCTGCGGTGCGCCGGCTCACCGAGTTCACGTGGGAGTACTACCTGGCGCACCCCGAGTTCATCACGCTGCTGAACAGCGCCAACCTGCACCTGGCGCGGCACCTGGAGAAATCGCAGCGCGTGCAGGAGATGAACTCGCCGCTGGTCCAGACGCTGGGCGACATCCTCGAGCACGGCCGCCGAGAGGGTGTGTTCCGCGGCGGCATCGACCCGGTGCAGCTCTACATCTCGATCGCCGGCATCGCCTACTTCTACCTGTCCAACAACCACACGCTGTCGGCGATCTTCGGGCGCGACCTGATGTCGCACAAGGCGCGCGCCGAACGGCTCTCGCACATGTGCGACGTCATCCTAGGGTATGTCCTGAAAGATTGAGGCCGCCGACGCGTTGACCTTTCTTTCCCGAAGACACCACAATTCACTCGTTAGTTAATTGCAACACGAGGGATTTCCACATGACCGTGTCTTCGCTCGCAGGCCTGGCCCGCCGGACCGCCCTGTTCACCGCCCTGTCGCTGGCAGCCTCCTGCGCGTTCGCGCAGTGGAAGCCTTCGCGCCCCATCAACCTGATCGTGCCGTGGGCCGCCGGAGGCTCCACCGACCAGGTCACGCGCGTCGCCGCCGTCGAGCTGGAGAAGGCGCTGGGCCAGACGATCGTGATCGTCAACCAGCCCGGCGCATCGGGCGCCATCGGCACCAAGAGCGCGCTGGACGCGCCCAAGGACGGCTACACCTGGACGGCAGGCGCCGCGCAGGATCTGGGCGCCTACGAGACGCTGGGCTCGCTCAAGACGCGCATGAGCGACTGGCACCTGTTCCTCTCGGTGGCGAACATCCAGGTGATCGGCGTCAACCCTTCCACGCCCTACAAGACGGCCAAGGACCTGATCGACGCCATGAAGGCCAAGCCGGGACAGATTTCGGTGGCGACCGCCGGCGTCACCTCGGCCGGCCACAACGCGATGGACTTCATCACCAAGGCCACCGGCGTGAAGTACCGCGAGGTGGCCTATGACGGCGGCAACCCCGCCGTGGTGGCCACGGTGGCGGGCGAGACGGAGGTGACGACCCAGCTGGCGGTGGAGCAGGCCGACATGCTGCGCGGCAAGCGCCTGCGCGCCCTGGCCACGGTGAGCAGCAAGCCGCTGGAGATCGACGGCTACGGCACCATCCCGCCGCTGTCGAACAGCGTGCCCGGCTTCACCGCGCCGCCCAACTACTTCGGCATCTTCATCCCCAAGGGCGTGCCGGACGAGGTGGTGCAGACGGTGCAGAAGATCTGGACCGAGAGCATCCCCAAGAGCGAGGCGCTGAAGAAGTACGCCCTGAGCCGCGGCGCGCTGTTCGATCCGCTCTCCGGCGACGCCGCACAGAAGGCCGTGGCACCCGCGGTGCAGGCCAACGCCTGGAACCTGTTCGCGGCCGGCAAGGCGAAGGTCTCGCCGGACACGGTCGGCATCCCCAAGCCCTGACGCGCCGGTGATGAGTTCCTCCGACGAGGCTGGCACGCAAGCGCACGGCGAGGAAGCCGCCTCGCCGCGCGCCGACTTCAAGGACGCGATCGGCTGGACCGCGCTCGGCGTGGCCACGCTGATCGCCTCCATCACGATGGATCGGCTGGAAAGCCAGGACATCAACCCCTACACGGTGCCCGGCCTGCTGCCGGGCCTGCTGGGGATCGCGCTGATCCTGCTGGGCGCCGCCATGGCCGTGCGCAGCTGGCGCCGCGGCGCCCTCCGGCCGAAGGCGCATGCCGCCGATCCGATGCGGGCGCAGCAGCGCCGCCGCGTCGGCCTGACGATCGTCCTGTGTACGGGCTACTCGGTGGTGCTGGTGGGGCACGGCCTGCCGTTCTGGCTCGCCTCGGCCATCTACGTCACCGCGTCCATCCTGCTGTTCCAGCGGCTGAGCCTGGACGAGGCCGAGCGGCGGCTGGGGTTGCGCGCGTGGGCCAAGGCCCTGGCCATCGGCGTCGGCGTGTCCCTCGTCATCTCGCTGGTCTTCGAGCAGGTCTTCCTCGTGCGTCTCCCCTGACGCCACTCGCCGCCCGCCGTCGGGCGGCAATCTCCTTCCTTTCTTTCAGAGCTGACTCATGTTGCAGGGCCTCACCGACCTCGGCCAAGCCTATCTGAGCTTTCTCAACCCGATGACGCTGCTCTACGGGCTGGGCGGCGCCTTCGTGGGCATCGTGATGGGCATCCTGCCGGGGCTGTCGGCCACGCTGGCCATCGCGCTGCTGACCACGCTGACCATCAAGCTCAGCCCCAACGACGCCATCCTGGTGCTGATCTGCTCCTACGTGGGCGCGCTGTACGGCGGCTCGCGCACGGCCATCCTGCTGAACATCCCCGGCACGGCCGCCAACGCCGCCTCCTGCGCCGACGGCCACGCGCTGGCGCTGCAGGGCCAGGCCGGGCGCGCCATCGGCATCGCCACCAGCGGGGCCTTCGTCAGCACGCTGATCGGCGTGGTCTGCCTGGCGCTGTTCACGCCGCTGCTGGCCGAAGTGGCGCTCAAGTTCGGCGCCTTCGAGTTCTTCTGGCTCGCCCTGTTCGGCGTGACCATGTCGGGCAGCATCGTGGGCGACGACCCGATCAAGGGCTGGCTCATGGGCCTGCTCGGCCTGCTGCTGGCACAGGTCGGCCAGGAAAGCCTCTACGCCTACGACCGCTTCACCTTCGGCTGGGACGAACTGGCCGGCGGCATCGGCCTGATCCCGGCGCTGGTCGGCGCCTTCGGCCTGGCGGAGGTGCTGACCACGCTGGCCGACCCGATCGAGCGCAAGATCATCGACATGAAGGACTCGGTGCTGCCGCGCTGGCGCGAGGTGATCCAGTACCGCTGGACGGTGCTGCGCTCGGGCATCATCGGCGTGGCGACGGGCCTGCTGCCCGGCGTGGGCGAGGACGCCGGCGCCTGGATGTCCTATGCCGCGGCCAAGGCCGTGAGCAAGGAGAAGGAGCAGTTCGGCAAGGGCTCCATCGACGGGCTGATGGCGGCCGAGACGGGCGACATGTCCTCCATTCCCGGCCACATCATTCCCTCGCTGGCCCTGGGCATCCCCGGCTCGGCGCCCTCGGCGGTGCTGATGGCGGCCATGATCATCCACGGCGTGCAGCCCGGGCCGATGCTGATGATCCAGAACCCGCACTTCATCTACCACGTGGTCGCCATGACCACGCTGGCCTCCATCACCATCCTGCTGTTCGGCCTGTTCGGCGTGCGGCCGCTGCTGCACGTGCTGAAGGTGCGCCGCGGCATCCTCATGCCGATCGTCTTCGTGCTGTGTACGGTGGGCGCCTTCGCCACCGCCTCGCGCCTGTTCGACGTGTACGTGATGCTGGCGATCGGCATCGGCGCCTTCTTCCTGCGCCGCCGCGGCTACGAGATGGCGCCGCTGGTGCTGGGCCTGGTGCTGGGCCACCTGCTCGACAAGAGCCTGCGCCGCGGGCTGGTGCTGTCCGACGGCAGCATCGCGCCCTTCTTCACGCGCCCCATCTGCATCGTGTTCGCTGCGGTGACCGTCTTCACGCTGCTGATGTACCTGCCCTCGTTCAAGGCCGCGGTGAAGTCCTTCACCGGCGCCATCGGCGGGCGCATCGCCGCGTTGTTCGGCCGCAAGGCGGGCACCTGATGAGGATCGGCCTGTGCAACGAGGTGCTGGCGGCGCTGCCGCTGGAGCGCCAGTGCGAGTACGCGGCGGCCCTGGGCTATGACGGCCTGGAGATCGCGCCCTTCACGCTGGACGACGCGCCCGAGCGCATCACCACGGCGCAGGCGGCGCGCATCCGGGCCACGGTCGAGTCCTTCGGCCTGGTGGTCACCGGGCTGCACTGGCTGCTGGTGCGGCCCGAGGGCCTGTCGCTGACCGATCCCGACGCCGCGCTGCGCGAGCGCACGCTGCAGGTGATGGAGCGCCTGGTGGGGCTGTGCGCCGAACTCGGCGGCGCCGTGCTGGTGCACGGTTCGCCCAGGCAGCGCGCCGTCGCGCCCGGCGAAGACAAGGCCACCGCCCTGGGCCGGCTGCAGGAAGGGCTGGCGCGCGCCGCCCGCGCGGCCGCGGCGCACGGGCTGGTCTACTGCATCGAGCCGCTGTCGCGGCACGAGACAGAGGTGGTCAACACCATCGAGGAGGCGGCCGGCCTGGTGCGCGCGATGAACGAACCCGCCCTGCGCACCATGCTCGACTGCAGCGCCGCGGGCCTGGCCGAATCGGCGCCGGTGCCCGAGCTGATCGACCGCTGGCTGCCCACCGGCCTGATCGGCCACGTGCAGGTCAACGACCCCAACCGCCGCGCGCCCGGCCAGGGCGAGATGCGCTTCGCGCCGATCCTCGCCGCGCTCAAGCGCCATGCCTATGCGGGCGCCATCGGCGTCGAGCCCTTCGACTACGTGCCCGACGGGCCGGGCGCGGCGGCCTTCGCCGCGGGCTACCTGCGCGGGCTGCGCGAGGCGCTCGACTGCTGAAGCCATCCCTCTCGCCGCCATGTCCGTTCCCTTCCGCATCACCGACATCCAGCTCTACGAACGCGGCGTGCGCATGCGCCTGCCCTTCCGCTTCGGCGTCGTCACGCTGACGGCCTGCCCGCAGGCCTTCGCGCGGGTGCGCATCGCCACCGCCGACGGACGCGAGGCCGAGGGCGCCGCCGCCGAACTGCTGGCCCCCAAGTGGTTCGACAAGAACCTGGCCCTGAGCAACGAGGACAACTTCGAGCAGTTGCGCGCCTCGCTGCGCCTGGCGCGCGACGCCTACCTGGGCGCGGCGGCCGAACGCGATGCCTTCGGCCATTTCGCGACGCACTACCAGCCGCAGATCGACGCCGCCGCGCGGCAGGGCCTGAACCCGCTGATCGCCTGCTTCGGCCCCGCCCTGATCGACAAGGCCCTGCTGGACGCGCTGTGCCGCGCGCAGGGCCTGCCCTTCCACGAGGCGATGCAGCGCAACCTGCCGGGCATCGACGCGCGCCTGACGGGCGACCTCGCCGGCTTCGACATCGACGCCTTCCTGGCGAGCCTCGCGCCGTCGCCCGCCATCGCGCTGCGGCACACGGTCGGCATGCTGGACCCGATCACCGGCGCCGACATCGCGCAGCGGCTGGACGACGGCCTGCCCGAGAGCCTGGAGGACGTGGTGGCGGCCACCGGCTGCCGCCACTTCAAGCTCAAGGTCGCCGGCGATGCCGAGGCCGACATCGCGCGCCTCACGCGCATCGCGCAGGTGCTGGACGACAGCCTGCCCGACTACCAGGTCACGCTGGACGGCAACGAGCAGTTCGCCGACGCCGCGTCGGCCGCTGCCTTCTGGCAGCAGGTGGAGCGCACGCCCGCCCTGCGCCGGCTCGCGCAGGCCACGCTCTACATCGAGCAGCCGCTGCCTCGCGCCATCGCGCTGGACAGCGACGTGCGCCCGCTGGCCGCGATGCGGCCGGTGCTGATCGACGAGTCCGACGCCACGCTGGACGCTTTTCCGCGCGCACTGGCCTGCGGCTACACGGGCGTCTCCAGCAAGGCGTGCAAGGGCATCTACCGCTCGGTGCTCAACGCGGCGCGCTGCCGGCAGCTCAACGAGCAGGCCCTGCGCGAGGGCCGCGAGGCCGTCTACTTCATGTCGGCGGAAGACCTGACCACGCAGGCCGGCCTGGCCGTGCAGCAGGACCTGGCGCTGGTCAGCCTGCTCGGGCTCGCGCACGTGGAGCGCAACGGCCACCACTACGTCGACGGCTTCGGCACGGCGCCGCCAGCGGAGGCGCAAGCCTTCGCCGCCGCCCATGCCGACCTGTACCAGCCGCCCGGCCGGCCGCGCCTGCACATCCAGGGCGGACAGATCAGCCTGCGCAGCCTCCATGCCGCCGCCGGCTTCGCCTCGGCCGCCCATCCGCTGTGGGACACGCTGCAGCTGATGGCTGTGCCGCAATAAGTCACCAAATAGTTAATTTCCGGGCAACCGATCCAGCGCACCCCGGCTGCCTCACGAGCCTCACGGCACGCCAACTTCGCGCCGACCCCTTCATTTATTGGGGGAAACCATCAGACGCCTCACCATGGAGAGGCTTGAAGCCACCCATGCATCACCCCTAGAATCACCCTCAATTCACCAAATAGTTAATTAACCCAGGCACCCGGAGACAACCGTGAAACTCGCCATCTTCCTTCCCGCACTGGCCGCGCTCGCCCTCGCCGCCCCTGCCCAGGCGCAGGACGGCTACCCCAACAAGCCCATCCGCGTCGTCGTGCCTTTCGCGGCCGGCAGCACCACCGACATCATTGCGCGCGCCATCGCCGACAAGATGGGCCAGAGCATGGGCCAGACGCTGGTGGTGGACAACCGCGGCGGCGCCAGCGGCACCATCGGCCAGCAGGTGGTGGCCTCGGCCGCGCCCGACGGCTACACGATCATGATTCACTCGTCCTCGCACACGGTGAGTCCGTCCACTTTCGCCAAGCTGCCCTTCGACACGCTGGCCGACTTCGCGCCCGTCACGCCCATCAGCACCACGCCCAACGTGCTGGTCATCTCGCCGGCCAAGGGCGTCAAGTCGGTGCAGGAACTGGTGGCGAAGGCGAAGGCCGAGCCGGGCAAGATGAACTTCGCCTCCGCCGGCCAGGGCAGCGCCACGCACCTGAACGCCGAGAAGTTCAAGATGGCCGCGAAGATAGCCGCGACCAACATCCCGTTCAAGGGCTCCGGCGAAGCCGTGAGCGAGGTGCTCGCGGGCCGGGTGGACTACTACTTCTCGCCCATCGCGCCGGTGATCGGCCAGATCCGCGAGGGCCAGCTGCTCGCGCTGGCTGTGGGCTCGCCCCGGCGCGCCGCCGCCCTGCCCGACGTGCCGACCACGGCCGAAGCCGGCGTGCCCGGCTCGGAGTTCAACTTCTGGATCGGCATGATGGCCCCGGCCAAGACGCCGCGCGCCATCGTCGACCGCCTGCACGACGAGGTGGTCAAGGCCCTGGCGACGCCGGAGGTCAAGGAGCGCTTCCTGAAGCTGGGCGCCGACGCCTGGACGCTCAAGCCGGAGCAGTTCGACGCCTACATCAAGGGCGAGATCAAGAGCAACGCCGCGCTGGTGAAGGCGGCCGGCCTCTCGCCCGCGCAATGACGCTTTTCTTCCCCACCCTTCATCCCTGAGGCAAAAGACATGGCAACCCAACGACTCGGCCTGATCATGCACGGCGTCACCGGACGCATGGGCATGAACCAGCACCTGATCCGCTCCATCGTGGCGATCCGCGCCCAGGGCGGCGTGACGCTCTCGAACGGAGACAAGGTGATGCCCGACCCGATCCTGATCGGCCGCAACGCCGAGAAGATCGAGGCGCTGGCCAAGGCGCACGGCATCGCGCGCTGGGGCACCGATCTGGACGCGGCCCTGGCCAACCCCGACGACACCGTCTTCTTCGACGCCGGCACCACGCAGATGCGCCCCACCCTGCTGGCCAAGGCGATCCGCGCCGGCAAGCACGTCTACTGCGAGAAGCCCATCGCCACCAACCTGAACGAGGCGGTGGAGATCGCCCGGCTGGCCGAGGAGGCCGGCAGGACCAGAGGGCTGAAGCACGGCGCCGTGCAGGACAAGCTCTTCCTGCCCGGCCTGCGCAAGCTCGACATGCTGCGCCGCGCCGGCTTCTTCGGCCGCATGCTCAGCGTGCGCCTGGAGTTCGGCTACTGGGTGTTCGAGGGCGACCTGCAACCCATCCAGCGCCCGAGCTGGAACTACCGCAAGGAAGACGGCGGCGGGATGATCCTGGACATGATGTGCCACTGGCGCTACGTGCTGGACAACCTGTTCGGCGAGGTGAAGTCGGTGAGCTGCCTGGGCGCCACCCACATCCCGAAGCGCTGGGACGAGAACGACCAGCCCTACGAGGCCACCGCCGACGACGCCGCCTACGCCACCTGCGAACTGACCGGCCACAACGGCGAGCCGGTGATCGCGCAGATCAACATGAGCTGGGTCACGCGCGTGCGGCGCGACGACCTGGTGACCTTCCACGTCGACGGCACCGACGGTTCGGCCGTGGCCGGGCTGCAGGAGTGCCGCGCCCAGTCGCGCGTGGCGACGCCGCGGCCGGTGTGGAACCCGGACATCAAGCAGACGATGAACTTCTTCGACCAGTGGCAGGAGATTCCGGACTCGCAGGTCTACGACAACGGCTTCAAGATCCAGTGGGAGCACTTCATCCGCCACGTGGTGGAGGACGCCCCCTACAAGTGGACGCTGCCCGAGGGTGCCAAGGGCGTGCAGCTGGTCGAGGCCGCGCTGCAGAGCTGGGGCGAGCGGCGCTGGATCGACGTGCCGGCGCTGGCCGTCTGACGCCGCGGAGCACGCCATGGCACTGACCCTGCGACTGCCCACGGCCGCCCGCGCGATCGAGACCTACACGCTGCGCGGCAGCGTGCCGGTGAAGCCGCCCGCGGGCGTGAAGTTCGACCGCATCGCCTACTCGGCCGCGCACGTCGTGGCCGACCCGCTGGCCGCCGTCGACCCCTGGCTCACGGCCGCGGTGGACTGGGACGCCACCATCGCCTACCGCCGCCACCTGTGGTCGCTGGGCCTGGGCGTGGCCGAGGCGATGGACACCGCGCAGCGCGGCATGGGCCTGGACTGGAAGACCTCGCTGGAGCTGATCCGCCGCTCGCTCGACGCCGCGAAGGACGTGCCCGGCGCCTTTGTCGCCAGCGGCTGCGGCACCGACCACCTCGACATCGACGCCGTGAAGAGCGTCGACGACGTGATCCGCGGCTACGAGGAGCAGATGGAGGCCATCGAGGCGCTGGGCGGCAAGCTCATCGTGATGGCCAGCCGCGCCCTGGCGCGCGTGGCGACCGGCCCGGCCGACTACGAGCGCGTCTACGGCCGCGTGCTGAGCCAGGCGAAGCAGCCGGTGGTGCTGCACTGGCTGGGCGACATGTTCGACCCGGCGCTGGCCGGCTACTGGGGCACGCAGGACCTGGACGCCGCGATGGACACGGCGCTGGGCATCATCGCCGCGCATGCCGCCAAGGTGGACGGCATCAAGATCTCGCTGCTCGACAAGGACAAGGAGATCGCCATGCGCCGGCGCCTGCCGCCGGGCGTGCGCATGTACACCGGCGACGACTTCAACTACGCCGAGCTGATCGCCGGCGACGGCTTCGGCAGCGAGCCGACGCACGGCAGGAGCGACGCGCTGCTGGGCATCTTCGACGCCATCGCGCCGGCGGCCAGCGCGGCGCTGGGCGAGCTGGCGGCCGGCAACGTGGAGCGCTTCCACGCCATCCTCGGCCCCACCGTGCCGCTGTCGCGCCACATCTTCCAGGCGCCCACGCGCTTCTACAAGACGGGCGTGGTCTTCATGGCCTGGCTCAACGGGCACCAGTCGCACTTCACGATGGTGGGCGGCCAGCAGAGCACGCGCTCGCTGCAGCACCTGGCCGAGCTGTTCCGCCTGGCCGACGCGGCCGACCTGCTGGAGCGGCCCGAACTCGCGGTGCAGCGCATGAAGACGCTGCTGGCCACCTACGGCGTGGAATGACATGAACCCCCACGCTCATCACTTCGTGTATCGCTGCCCCCCGAGGGGGCGCTCAGTGCCCTTCGGGCGGCCGGACGGGCACTGACATGCGCGACTTCTCCGCCGACCACGGCTGGCTCTCCGTCAACACCGCCACGCTGCGCCGGCAGCACGGCGCGGAAGTGCCGCTCGCGAAGATCATCGACCAGTGCGCGGCGCAGGGCGTGCGCGCCATCAGCCCCTGGCGCGACCAGGTGGCGGCGGCCGGCCTCGACGCCGTGGCGCGGCAGTTGAAGGCGCACGGCATGGCGCTCTCCGGCTACTGCCGCGGCGGCTTCTTCCCGGCCGCCGACGCGGCCGGCCTGAAAGCCGCGCTGGACGACAACCGCCGCGCCATCGACGAGGCGAAGACGCTCGACGCCCCCTGCCTGGTGCTGGTGGTCGGCGCCCTGCCCGGCGCGCTGGAAGGCAGGCCGGCCTACAAGGACATCGCCCGCGCGCGCGGCGAGGTGCGCGACGGCATCGCCGCCTCGCTGGCGTACGCGCGCGAGGTCGGCATGCCGCTGGCCATCGAGCCGCTGCACCCCATGCAGGCGGCCGACCGCGCCTGCATCAACACGCTGGAGCATGCGCTCGACCTGTGCGACGAGCTGGACCCGGCCCGCAGCGGCATGCTGGGCGTGGCGCTGGACGTCTACCACGTGTGGTGGGACCCGAAGCTTCGCCAGCAGACCGAACGCGCCGGCCGGGAGCGCCTGCTCGCCTACCACGTCTGCGACTGGCTCGCGCCCACGCGCGACCTGCTCAACGACCGGGGCATGATGGGCGACGGCGTGATCGAACTGAAGAAGATCCGCGGCTGGGTGGAAGACGCCGGCTTCGCCGGCTTCAGCGAGGTCGAAATCTTCTCCGCGCAGGACTGGTGGCAGCGCAGCGGCGAGGAGACGCTCGCGACCTGCATCGAGCGCCACCGCAGCGCGGTGTAGCCCCGCGGCGGCGCGGGCAGCGCCGCCGCGCTACCCTCGCGCGCTTGCTGCTGCCCATGCCGACCTCCTCCCCCACCCCCCGCTCCCCCGCCCGCCGCGCCATCGTGCTGATGGTGGGTGCCTCCGCCTGCTTCGCCACCAACGACGCGCTGGTCAAGTTCGTCAGCCAGTCGCTGCCCTCGGGCCAGGTCATCCTGCTGCGCAGCCTGATCGCCGCGGCGCTGATCCTGCTGGTCGCCCGGCACACCGGCGCCACGCGGCAGCTCGGCCTGGCGCGCGGCCCGCGCGTGCTGTGGCGCAGCGTGGCCGACGCCTTCGGCACCTCGATGTACCTGCTGTCGCTGTTCCACCTCCCGCTGGCCAACGCCACCGCCATCAACCTGGCGGCGCCGGTGTTCATGACGGTGCTGGCCGTGCTGCTGCTGGGCGAGCGCGCCTCGGCCGCGCGCTGGTCGGCGGTGGGCCTGGGCTTCGCCGGCGTGCTGGCCGTGGTGCAGCCCACCGGCGACGGCTTCAACGCCTGGGCGCTGCTGTGCGTGACCGGCACGCTGCTGCACGCGGTGCGCGACCTGCTCACGCGGCGCATCGACCCCGCCGTGCCCTCGCTGGTCATCGCGCTGTCCAGCGCCGTGGCGCTGGGCCTCATCGGCGGCGCGATGCTGCTGTGGCAGGGCTGGCGGCCGGTGGCGTGGTGGCACCTGGCGCTGCTCGCGGCGGCCGCTTCGCTGCTGACCTCGGCCTACCTGCTGCTCATCGGCAGCCTGCGGCTGGCGGAGATCTCGCTGACCGCGCCTTTCCGCTACAGCTCGCTGCTGTTCGCCGTGCTGCTGGGCTACGGCGTGTGGGGCCACGTGCCCAACGCCTGGGCCTGGGCCGGCATCGCGCTGCTGGTGGGCTCGGGCCTGTACATGGTGTACAGCGAGCGCGGCCGCAGCGCCGCGGCCCAGGCGCTGACGCAGCCGCCCGAGTGACAGCGCGGTTTCCCGCGGCTGTCTAGAATCCCCCGGCGGCCCCGACTCCAGCGGGGCCGCAAGCGTTCTCAGGGCGGGGTGCAATTCCCCACCGGCGGTGATGGCGGCGCCTCGCAAGGGCAGCCGCACGAGCCCGCGAGCGGCCATGCCTCGCAACGAGGTGCGGTGTCAGCAGACCCGGTGCGATCCCGGGGCCGACGGTCACAGTCCGGATGAAAGAGAGCGCGAAATGCGGCGACCCGCCCGCGCTCCCTTGCGCGCGCGTGCGGTGCAGCCGTTCTTTCGTGCGCCCTGATTCAGGCAACCCTTCCTACCAAGGCAAACCATGAGTCAGCTCAACGACCTTCCTCTCTCCTCCTTTGCGGCGGGCGGCAACCAGCGCATCGCGCTGGTCGAAGCCCAGTGGCATGCGGAGATCGTCCACCAGGCGCGCGACGCCTTCCTCGAGGAGATGGCGCGCCTGGGCGTGCCGCGCGAGCGCATCGACGTGCTCGACGTGCCCGGCGCCTTCGAGATCCCGCTGCACGCCAAGCGCCTCGCCCTCTCGGGCCGCTACGCCGCGGTGGTGTGCTGCGCGCTGGTGGTGGACGGCGGCATCTACCGCCACGAGTTCGTCGCCAACACCGTCGTCAGCTCGCTGATGGCGCTGCAGTTGGAGACCGGCGTGCCGATGATCTCGGCCGTGCTCACGCCGCACCACTTCCACGAGCACATCGAGCACCGCAAGTACTTCCAGCGGCATTTCGCCGTGAAGGGCACCGAGGCGGCCGAGGCCTGCGTGAAGACCATCGAGGGGCTGGCGCGGGTGGATGCGCTGATCGCGGCCTGAGCGCGCCGCGACGCAGGCGCGGCAGGCCCTTGCCGCCCGCCTGCCCGGCCGCGACACTGGCCCGATGGCACAGGACGCATCCACCCCCTACACCCTCTACGGCGCGCCCGGTTCGGGCGCCACCCCCATCCATGCGGCGATGACGCTGATCGGCCTGCCGGTGCGCACGGTGGACATCGCGCCCTGGGAAGGCGAAGCCGAGCGCGAGCGCGCCGGGCAGGTCAACCCGGCACGCCAGGTGCCGGCCCTGGTCACGCCCGAGGGTGAACTGCTCACCGAAAGCGCCGCCATCCTGGTCTGGCTGGGCGACCGGCACCCCGAGGCCGGCCTGGCGCCCCTGCCAGCCGACCCGCTGCGCGGCCAGTACCTGCGCTGGATGAGCTACGTCGCCACGCAGATCTATGCGCTGTTCTGGGTGCGCGACGCGCCCGGCCGCCTGACCGCCGACGCCGCCGCGCAGGCGGTGCTGCTGGAGCGCTCGGCCGAGCGCATCGCCGAATGCTGGCGCCTGATGGACGCGGGCATCCGCCCGCTGGGCTCGCCGGAGCGGCCCTGGCTGCTCGGCGAGCGCCCGAGCCTGCTGGACCTGTACGTCGCCGTCGCCTCGCGCTGGACGCCCAAGCGGCGCCGCTTCTATGCCGAGGCGCCCTTCATGGCCGGCGCCGTGCGCCGCGTCGATGCGCTGCCGGCCCTGGCCGCGTTCTGGGCCGAGCGCTTTCCCTTCTCGCCCGGCTGGGAAGACGACTGAACCGCAGCAGCGCTCAGCCCGCCGGGCAGGCCGCGGCTTCGGCCTGCGTGAAGCGGCTGCCCGGCGCCACGCCGGGCGCGCCCTGCGCCACCTCCAGCACGCCTTCGCGCCAGCGCAGGCCCGGACGTGGCGGCCCGCCCACCGGCGGCGGCAGTTGCGCGCCATGGATGCGCCCCTCCCACCGGTGCGGCACCGGCCCCTCGATCTGCGCGCGGTAGTGCTGGAAGCGCTGTGCGATGCGCAACGCCACCGGCCCGGCGCACCACAGGCCGTCCACCGGCGCCGGCACCCGCCACAGGTGCACGCGGCTGAGCTTTTCCCGGCCCACCGCCTTGTCGGGCACGGGCAGCGTGGCCGTCCGGTCCGGCCGCCAGTCGCCCAGGTCCCAGTCGTGCGAGACGATGCGCGTGCCCGGCGCCAGCGCCAGCAGGCGCGGCCGCAGTTGCAGGTTGATCTCCGGCAGCAGGTACATGGTGACCACCGTGGCGCGCGACAGGTCGGTCTGGAACAGGTCCTCGGTGCGGAACGCGACCCGGTCCGCCACGCCCGCCTGCTGCGCATGCGCACGGCTGCGCTGCACCAGTTCCGGCACGATCTCCACGCCCAGGCCGCTGGCGCCGAAGCGCCGCGCCGCCGTGATGACGATGCGGCCGTCGCCCGAGCCCAGGTCGATCAGGTGATCCCGGGGGCCCACGCCCGCCAGCTCCAGCATGCCGAGCGTGACGTGGTCGGGCGTGGTGATGAAGGGCACCTCCTCCACCCACTGCGCGGCCGCGGCCGCCGCAGCGCAGGCGAACGGAAGGAAGACGGCGAATCGGCGCAGCATGGGCGCGAGTATGGCGCTGCGCTGCCTATCATCGGCGCATGCCCTCATCCGACTACGTCATCTATCACAACCCCGGCTGCAGCACTTCGCGCAACGTGCTCGCCATGCTGCACGAGCGCGGCATCGAGCCGACCGTCGTCGAGTACCTGAAGACCCCGCCGGGCCGCGAGCGCCTGGCCGAGCTGGTCGCCGCCATGGGCGGCTCCGTGCGCGACCTGCTGCGCCGGAAGGCCCCGCCCTACGAGGAACTGGGCCTGGACGACCCCAAGTGGACCGACGCGCAGCTGCTCGACTTCATGGTGGCGCACCCGGTCCTGATGGAACGCCCGGTCGTCGTCACGCCGCTGGGCACGCGGCTGTGCCGGCCGAAGGAGAAGGTGCTGGAGGTGCTGCCGGCGGCCTGAAGGGCGCTTGTGCTCACCACGCCTCCATCCACGGACGCACTTCCGTCTCGTGGGTCCACGCATCGCGCGGCTGCATGTGCAACTGCCAGTACAGCTCGGCGATGTGCGCCGGGTCGACGATGCCGCCCTGCGCCCGGGTGGCATAGCGCTCGGGGAAGTTGCTGCGGATGAACTCGGTGTCGATGGCGCCGTCGACGATCGGGTGCGCCACGTGGATGCCCTTGGGCCAGAGCTCCCGGGCCATGCTCTGCGCCAGCGCGCGCAGCCCGTGCTTGGCGCCGGCGAAGGCCGCGAAGCCCTCGCGCCCGCGCAGGCTGGCCGTCGCGCCGGTGAAGATGATCGTGCCGCGGCCCCGCGGGAGCATCGCCTTGGCGGCCTCGCGCCCCATCAGGAAGCCGGCGAAGCAGGCCATCTCCCAGACCTTGTAGTACACCCGCGCCGTCGTCTCGGCGATGCCGAAGCGGACGTTGGCGCCGATGTTGAAGACCGCCACCTCGATCGGCGCGATCTCGGCCTCGATCTTCTGCACCAGGGCCACCATCTCCTCTTCCTTGCGCGCATCCGAGCCGAAGCCGTGCGCCTCGCCGCCCGCGGCGCGGATCCGGTCGACCAGGGGCTGGAGCTTGTCGGCGCTGCGCCGCGTCACGCACGCCACGTAGCCCTCGCGCGCGAAGCGCTGGGCGATGGCGCCGCCGGTGGCGTCGCCGGCGCCGATGACCAGGATGGCCTTCTTGTCCGCCATGGGAATCTCCTTCGTCCTTTTTAACGTCAGTTATCCATTGCGCTGCGCGCCACCCGCAGCCTACAAAACAGAACGCCCTTCTCCGCTCCGAAGGCCGCGAAGCAGACCATGCAAGGGCACCCGCGGAACTGGCTTGGCCAGGCCGCCGGGTGCGCCCCCTCCCGCCGAAGGCGAGAGAGGGGGAGCGGCGAAGCCGCTTGGGGGGTGTTTCATTTCATGCCGCCAGCAGCCGCTCGATCACCCGCCACTCCCCGGGCGTCACCGGCGTGATCGACAGCCGGTTGCCCCGCTGCAGCAGGCGCATGCCGGCCAGCTCGGGCACCGTGCGCAGTTCGGGCAGGCCGAGCAGGCGCGTCTTGCGCAGGGCCTGCACGTCCACCAGCAGCCAGCGCGGGGCATCGGACCTGGAGGCCGCATCGTGGTAGGGCGAGGCGGGATCGAACTGCGTCGGGTCCGGGCGCACGCCGGAAGCCACCCGCGCGATGCCGGCGATGCCGGGCTCGGGGCAACTCGAGTGGTAGAACAGCACGCCGTCGCCCACGCGCATCGCATCGCGCATGAAGTTGCGCGCCTGGTAGTTGCGCACGCCGGTCCAGGGCACCGTGCGGCCGGGGGCGGCCAGCGCATCGTCGATCGAGCACTCGTCGGGCTCGGACTTCATCAGCCAGTACTGCGTCGCGGTCATGCCGCGGATTGTGCGGCGTGCGGCTCAGCCGCGCTGCAGCAGCGCGGGCACCGACGAGACCAGCAGCACCACGCCCGAGACGGTCAGCAGGCTCAGCACCACGTGGCGGAAGGCCAGCTCGCTCAGGCCCACGTACAGCCTCGCGCCCAGCAGCACCGGCACCAGCACGCACACGGCGACGATGGCCAGCATCGGCAGCATGGCCGCCGGCACGTGGCCGGCGCCGATCTGCAGGGTGAAGGCCACGGCGAGCATCGAGAGGTTGAAGTTCTGGATGATGGCGCGCTGCGCGTCGCGCTCCAGACCGCGCAGCGTGCACCACAGCGTGGGGATCGGCCCGGTGAAGCCCCCCACCCCGCCGCACACGCCGCCCAGCAGGCCCGACACGGCGTCGGCCGGCCGGCCGCCCCAGCGCACGCGCGGCAGGCTGCGGGCGAACAGCATGGCCAGGCACCAGGGCACCAGCAGCGCGCCCAGGCAGGCCTTGAACAGCACGGCGTCCAGGTGCGGCAGCAGCCACACGCCCAGCGGCACGCCGACCAGCCCGCCGATCACGAAGGGCAGCAGCGCACGCATGTCGAAGCCGCGCCGCACGGTCACGGCGGCGATCACCTGCCCGGTGAGCGCGCCGAAGGTGGCGAGCACCGCCGCCAGCCGCGGCTCCACCGACCAGGCCCAGATCGACATGGCCGTGAGCCCGAAGGCGAAGCCCGACAGGCCCTGGACGAAGCCGGCGATGCCGGCGCCCAGCGCCACGAGCAGGTACAGGGACAGGCCGTCGCTCAAGCGGAGGCCGGCAGCGGCAGCGCCTCGCGCCGCACGCGGCGCACGTTGAAGGCGCTGACGATCAGCACCGCCTGCACCAGCGCCAGGCCGAGGATGACCGCGCCGTAGCGGCCGTGGTCCATCAGCGGGCCGAAGATCAGCGGCGCCACGGCCTGGCCGATGTCCAGCCCGGCGTAGACCACGCCGTAGACGCGTCCGCTGGCGTTGGCCGGCGTGGAGCGCTTGACCAGCAGGTCGCGCGAGGGGCCCGCGATGCCCGAGGCGAAGCCCATGGCGCCGAACAGCACCGGCACCACCACCGGCGGGAAGTCGGCCAGCGCCATCACCAGCGCGAACACCGCCGCGACACCGAAGCCGATGCCCACGATGCGCTCGCAGCGCGACGGGTCGGCGGCCAGGAAACCGCCCGCCACCATGCCCACCGAGCTGGCGACCATGTACACCGTCAGGCAGATCGCCACCAGCGCCACCGGCACCGCGTGCAACTGGCCGGCCGCCGCCGGCGCGAAGGTCTGCACGATGCTGATGACCATCGCGTAGAAGAAGAAGAAGCCGAAGCACATCCACACCGCCGGGATGCGCAGGAAGTCGAAGGTGCCGGCGGCCGGCGCGCCGTCGCCCTGGCCTGTGGCCTTGTGCACGGCCTTCACGTCCAGCGCCAGCACGCCGCGGTTGAACCACAGCACGGCGAGCACCACCAGCGCCAGCACGCCGGCCGCGGCCAGCGCCACGCGCCAGCCCCAGCCCATGGCGATCGGTACCACGAAGGCCGGCGCCAGCGCCCAGCCCAGGCTGCCGGTGATGCCGTGCACGCTGTAGGCGTGGCCCAGCCGCGTGGGCGCCACCTTGCGGTTGAACAGGGTGTAGTCCACCGGGTGGAACACGCCGTTGCCCACGCCCGCGAGCACGGCGCCGGCCAGCAGCACCCAGTAGTTCGGCGCCGCTGCATAGACGAAGGCGGCCAGCCCCAGGCAGCCCAGCCCGACGAACAGCACCGGCCGCGGCCCGAGCTTGTCGACCACGAAGCCGGACGCCGCCTGCACCGCGCAGGAGACGACGAAGAACACCGTCAGCACCGCGCCCAGCTCGGTGTAGCTCACGCCGAAGGCGTCCTTCAGCCAGGGGAACAGCGGCGCCAGGATGAGCTGGCTGAAGTGGCTGATGGCGTGGGCCAGGCCGACGAGGCCGATCAGCTTGGCGTCGGAGCCCAGCGAAGGCGGGGTGGCGGAGGAAGCGGGGTTGGAGGCGGACATGACAGATCTGGAAACAATGCGCTCGGGCAGCCCTGGATGCTAGGGGCTGCTTTCGCGGCAGAATGGCGATACAGCGACAACATTTGTCGGAAACATGACAAGCGCCGTCCACAGCGTGGGTCCGCTCACGCCCCATCTGTATGCCCCCGATGCGGTGCGGCCCCTGCGCGCCAAGGAGCACTTCCTCCAGGCCGACACGCAGGTCGAGCTGCACCAGCATCCCTGGCCGCAGCTCACCTTCTCCACCCGCGGCGTGATCCGCCTGTCGACCACCGACGGCAGCTACATCGTGCCGCCCTCGCGCGCCGTGTGGGTGCCGGCCGACGTGCCGCACAGCATCAGCCTGATGGAATACGCCGAGCTGCGCACCGTCTACCTGCATCCCTGGCTGGGGCCGCACTGGGAGCGCTGCGAGGTGCTGGAGATCAGCCCGCTGCTGCGCGCCCTGATGCTGGCGCTGGACACCACGCCCGACGGCCTGCCGCCGGCCGACCCGCACGCCGCCCAGCGCGAGCGCTGGATCGCCCCGCTGCTGGTGGACGAGCTGGAGCGCGCCACGCAGATCCGCATCGACGTGCCGCTGCCGGCCGACAAGCGCCTGCGCCAGTTGTGCGAGACGCTGCTGCGCAACCCGGCCGGCCGCGCCACGCTGGCCGAACGCGCCGCCGCCATCGGCGCCAGCGAGCGCACCGTGGCGCGCCTGTTCCGCGACCAGATGGGCATGAGCTGGCAGCAGTGGCGCCAGCAGGCCGTGCTGGCCCATGCGCTGCCGCTGCTGGCGCGCGGCATGGCGGTGAGCCAGGTGGCCGCCGCCAGCGGCTACGCCACCGACAGCGCCTTCTGCGCCATGTTCAAGCAGGCGACGGGCAAGTCGCCCACCGCCTTCCAGCACAGGAAGAAACCGTAACGCCTGCCGCGGCGCCAGCGGCTATCGTCCGGGCATCGCCGTACCTTCAAGGAGATCCGCCATGCATCGTTCCCTCCCCGCCGCCGCGCTGTGCGCGGCCCTGCTCGCCGCGGGCGGCGCTGCCCACGCCAACAAGTACCTCGACGCGATGAAGGAACAACTGGGCAGTTCCGGCCAGGCCGATGCCGGTTCCGCCTCCGGCGGCGGCGCGGCCGCACTGGCCAGCGGCCTCGGCCTGTCGATGCCGGCCATGGGCAACAGCACGCTGGGCAACGCGGCCGGCGTGATCCAGTACTGCGTCAAGAACAACTACCTCAGCGCCGCCAGCGCCAATTCGGTCAAGGACAGGCTGCTGGGCATGGTCACCGGCCAGAAGCCGCAGCAGACCGGCTTCGCCAACGGCGCCAAGGGGCTGCTGCAGGGCGAGAACGGCAAGTCGCTCAACATGAAGAACCTCTCCTCCAAGCTCAAGGAGAAGGCCTGCGACTACGTGCTGAAGAACGCGACCTCGCTGCTCTGACCCCTGCCGGGAGGCCGGCCCCGGCATCCCGGACAATGGCGGGCGCTCCGAGGCCCATCACAACAAGCGTCCGCCGCGCCCGCCCGCCGGGCGCACCCAGCCATGAATCCAGCTCCTGCCACACCAGCCAGCCGCCGCGAACGCCTCGCGCACTGGCTGCCCTTCCTCGCCTGGCCCCGGCCCGACCGTCCGCTGCTCATCAACGAAGCGCTGGCCGGCATCACCGTCGCGCTGATGGTCATCCCGCAGGGCGTGGCCTACGCCTCGCTGGCCGGCATGCCGCTGGCCACCGGCATCTACGCGGCGCTGTGGCCGGCGCTGGTGGCGGTGCTGTTCAGTTCCTCGGCCCGCCTGTCGGTGGGGCCGACGGCGCTGTCGAGCATCCTGATCGGCGCCGCGCTGGCGCCGCTGGCGGTGCCCGGCAGCCGCGAATGGGTGTCGCTGGCCGTGTGGCTGGCGCTGCTGTCGGGGCTGATGCAGGTGGTGCTGGGCGCGGCGCGCTTCGGCTGGCTGCTGCGGCTGGTCAACTCGCCGGTGCTGATGGGCTTCACTCAGGGCGCGGCGGTGCTCATCACGCTGTCGCAGCTGCCGGCCCTGCTGGGCTTCACCGGCCGCAGCTTCTGGCAGGCGCTGCAGGGGCCGCCGCCGGACTTCATCGCCATCGGCTTCGGCCTGGGCGGCATGGCGATGCTCTGGCTGGGCAAGCGCTTCACGCCGCGCTTTCCGACCACCATGGCGCTGGTGGCGCTCAGCGCCTTCATCAGCTGGCTGATCGGCTACGCGCTCGGCGGTGGGGCGGTGGTGGGTGCGCTGCCCTCCGGCCTGCCCTCCTTCTACCTGCCCGGCCTCCTGAGCTGGCACGAACTGGGCGCGCTGATCCTGCCGGCCTTCCTGGTCACGCTGGTGAGCTTCCTGGAGACGGCCTCCAGCGCCAAGGTGGACAACGCCCGCGCCGGCACGCTGTGGAACGAGAACCAGGACCTGATCGGCCAGGGCCTGGCCAAGATCGCCTCCGGCTTCTCGGGCTCCTTCCCGACGAGTTCGTCCTTCTCGCGCTCGGCCATCACGCTGTACGCCGGCGCGCAGACGCAGTGGGCCACCCTGTTCAACGTGGTGGTGGTGGCGGCCGCACTGCTGTGGGCGATGCCCCTGCTGTACAACGTGCCGCAGGCGGTGCTGGCGGCCATCGTGGCGTCGGCCACCATCGGGCTGCTCAAGCCGTCGGCCTTCGTCGCGCTGTGGCGCATCTCGCGCATCGAGGCGGCCATCGCCTTCGGCACCTTCGTGCTGACCATCGCCACCTCGCCGTCCATCTACTGGGGCGTGCTGGGCGGGCTGCTGGCAGCGCTGGCGCACTACATGTACCGCCACCTGCACCCGCGCATCATCGAGGTGGGCCTGCACCCCGACGGCAGCCTGCGCGACCGCCACCTGTGGCAGCTCCCGCCGCTGGCGCCGGACCTCTACGCGCTGCGCATGGACGCCGAGCTCGACTTCGCCACCGCCAGCACGCTGGAGCGCGCCATCAGCACCGTGCTGGCCGAGCGGCCCGGGCTCAAGGACGTGTGCCTCTTCGCCCACCCCATCAACCGCGTGGACCTGACCGGCGCCGAGGTGTTCGGCAGCATCCGCCGCCTGCTGGAGAGCAAGGGCGTGCGCCTGCACCTGAGCGGCCTGAAGCTGCCGGCCTTGCAGGTGCTGGAGCGCGCCGGACTGCTCGCGCCGGGGCCGATGCTGTTCACCTACCGCACGGACGCCGAGGCGCTGGCAGCGCTGCAGGCGCCGCAGCCGCCCGCCGGCGCCTGACCTTCCGCGCGGCCTCCGCCCCCTCTTGAAAGGGGGTTCGGACACCCTATGTGCGCCAGCAGGAAGTCGCCTGCGGCACCGCTTCCGGCGGCTTCCTGCAACGCATCTTTGCAAGGAGGTTTTCGCCATGTACCGATCCCTGTTTCCGCGCGACCTGTTCGCCGAGCTGGATCGCCTGCAGCGCGACGTGCAGCAGGCGTTCGACCTGTCCCCCACCATCCGCGGCATCGGCCGCGGCGGCTTTCCGGCGCTGAACGTGGGCGCCACGCCGCAGTCCATCGAGCTGTACGCCTTCGCGCCGGGGCTGGACCCGGCCTCGATCGACGTGCAGATCGACCGCGGCGTGCTCAGCCTGTCGGGCCGCCGGGCCTCGTCCCTGCCCTCCGGCAACGGCGGCGAGGCGAAGGAGCGGCCGGTCGTGCACATCAACGAGCGCTTCGCCGGCGAGTTCCGCCGCACCGTGAGCCTGCCCGATGACGCCGACCCCGATGCCGTCACGGCCGGCTACCGCGACGGCGTGCTGCGCGTCAGCGTGCAGCGCCGCGCCTCGGCGCAGCCGCGCCGCATCACCGTGCAATGAAGGAGGACCGACGATGAACAACACCCCCAACACCCCGAACGCCCCAGCCGCCCGCGACGCCGCCGGCCGCGAGGCGCAGCCCGCGCTGCTGCCGCCCGTGGACGTGGTGGAGGACGCCGGCGCCATCACCCTGTGGGCCGACCTGCCGGGCGTGACCCGCGAGGGCCTGAACCTGCAGGTGGACGGCGACCAGCTCGCCATCGAGGGCGAGGTCACGCTGCAGTTGCCGGAAGGCATGCAGGCCTCGCACGCCGAGGTGGGCCTCAACCGCTACCGCCGCGTCTTCACGCTGAGCAAGGAGCTGGACACGCAGCGCATCGAGGCCAACCTGAACCAGGGCGTGCTGCAGCTGCGCATCCCGAAGGCCGAGCACGCGCGGCCGCGCCGCATCGAGGTGCAGGCGGCGTGACGACCGCCTAGTCGCGCACCGCGCCGCGCAGGCGCTTGACCTCGGCGCGCTGGCTCTTGCCTTCGAGCCGCCGCCGCACCGAGGCCCGCGTCGGCCGCGTGGCGCGGCGCACGCGCGGCGGCGAGGCCACGCGGTCGACCAGCGCCTGCAGCCGCGCCAGCGCGTCGGCGCGGTTCAGCTCCTGCGTACGGTGCTGCTGCGCCTTGATGACGATCACGCCGTCCTGCGTGAGCCGGGCGTCGTGCAGCGCCAGCAGCCGCGCCTTCACGTCCTCGGGCAGCGAGCTGGCGCCGACGTCGAAGCGCAGGTGTACCGCGCTCGACACCTTGTTGACGTTCTGGCCGCCCGCACCCTGGGCGCGGATCGCCGTGAACACGACCTCGCGCTCGTCGACCTGCAGCGGGCGCGAGGCCATGCCGCGTCAGACCCGTTCGAAGATCGCTGCGATGCCCTGCCCGCCGCCGATGCACATCGTCACCAGGGCGTAGCGGCCCTGCACGCGGTGCAGTTCGGCGATGGCCTTGGTGGTGATGATCGCGCCCGTCGCGCCCACCGGGTGGCCCAGCGAGATGCCCGAGCCGTTGGGATTGACCTTGGCCGGGTCGAAGTCCAGTTCCTTCGCCACCGCGCAGGCCTGCGCGGCGAAGGCCTCGTTGGCCTCGATCACGTCCAGGTCGCCGATCTTCAGGCCGGTGCGCTCCAGCACCTTGCGCGTGGCCGGCACCGGACCGATGCCCATGTAGGCCGGCTCCACGCCGGCGTGCGCGTAGCCCACCAGCCGCGCCAGCGGCTTCAGGCCCAGCGCCTTGACACGCCCGCCCTCGGCCAGCACCACGGCGCCCGCGCCGTCGTTGATGCCCGAGGCGTTGCCGGCCGTCACCGTGCCGCCCTCCTTCTTGAAGGCCGGCTTCATGCCCGCCAGCACCTCGACGGTCGTGCTCGCCTTCACGTGCTCGTCGGTGTCGAACACCACCACGCCCTTGCGCGTCTTGATCTCGACCGGGACGATCTGCTCCTTGAAGCGGCCGGCGGCGATGGCGGCCGCCGCGCGCTGGTGGCTCAGCGCGGCCAGCGCGTCCTGCTCCTCGCGCGTGATGCCGTGGCGCTCGGCCACGTTCTCGGCGGTGATGCCCATGTGGATCTTCTGCCACGGGTCGTGCAGGATGCCCAGCATGTAGTCCACCAGCGTGGCGTCGCCCATGCGGGCGCCGTAGCGGGCAGAGGTGTCGAAGTAGGGGCCGCGGCTCATCGACTCCGAGCCGCCGCCGATGGCGATGTCGCAGTCGCCCAGCGCGATCGCCTGCGCCGCCGACACGATGGCCTGCAGGCCCGAGCCGCACAGGCGGTTGACGTTGAAGGCCGGCGTCTCGATCGGGCAGCCGGCGTCGATGGCGGCCACGCGGCTGAGGTAGGCGTCCTTGGTGTCGGTGGGGATCACGTTGCCCATCACCACGTGGCCGACCGCGTCGGGCGCCACGCCGCTGCGCGTGAGGGCGGCCTTGACGGCGGTGGTGGCCAGCTGGGTGTTGGGCACGTCCTTGAGCGAGCCGCCGAAGGTGCCGATGGCGGTGCGGGCGGTGCCGACGACGAAGATGTCGCGTTGGGTCATGGTGCAGTCCTCGAGAGTGAAAAAAGCGGGGTTCAGCGGCCGGTGAAGGCGGGCTTCGCCTTGGCGAAGAAGGCGTCGACGCCAAGGCGGAAGTCTGCGCTCGCGGCGCAGGTCTGGAAAGCGGCCGCCTCGGCATCCAACTGTGCCGCCAAATCGCGCTCCAGGCTGGCGCGCATGAGACGGCGCAACTGCCCCAGCGCCACGGTGGGCCCGGCCGCCAGCCGCTGCGCCAGGGCCATCGCCTCGGCCGGCAGCGCCCCGGCCGGCAGCACGCGGTTGACCAGGCCGATCCGCTCGGCATCGGCGGCCTCCAGCGTGTCGCCCAGCAGGGCGATCTCCAGCGCGCGGCGCAGGCCCACGCGGCGCGGCAGCGCCCAGGAGGCGCCGACGTCGCAGCTCGTGCCGATGTTCACGTAGGCCAGGTTGAAGCGCGTGCCCTCGGCCGCCAGCACGAAGTCGGCCTGCAGCATCAGCGACAGGCCCGCGCCGGCCGCCACGCCGTGCACCTGCGCCACCACCGGCGCGTCGATGCCGGCCAGCACCACCAGCGCCTCGTGCAGCGGGCCGATCAGCGCCGCCGCGCCGCCCTGCGGGTCGGCGCCCAGCAGCGCCAGGTCGCCGCCGGCCATGAAGCCCTTGCCCTCGCCGCGCATCAGCACGGCGCGCACGCCGCGGTCGGCGGCGATGCCCTTCACCGCGGCCAGGAAGCCCTGCGCCATCGGCACGTCGATGGCGTTGAGCGCCTGCGGGCGGTTGAAGGCGATCGTGGCGACGGCGCCTTCGCGGCCGACGACGAGCGTGGGGGTGGCGGAATCCGAATTCATGCGGGAATCTCCTGGGTCTTCTTGCGCTGGCGCGCCGCTGCGCGCCGCTGCGCCGGCGCCAGCACGCCGCCCAGCAGCAGCGCCACGGCCTGCTCGGCGATCTGCTGCGGGTCGAGTTCGCCGTCGGGACGGTACCAGCGGCCGACCCAGCTCAACGCGCCGCCGATCATGAAGGCGGCCATCTTCGGGTCGCAGGGCGCCAGGCTGCCCTCCTCCACGCCGGCGGCGATCAGGCGGCGGAACTCGTGGTCGACGCCGGCCTTGAGGCGCCGCAGCTCCTTCTTCAGCGGCGGCGGCAGCGGGTCCTCGCCGTTGCGGATCACGCACATGCCGAAATCCTGCATCACGATGTCGACGTAGATGCGCATGCAGGCCACGAGCTGGTCCAGCGCGCGGCCGCCGCTCTCGCGCACGGCGTCGATGCCCTCCTTCATCATGCCCAGCGCGGCGCGCACGCATTCGAGCAGGATGTCGTCCTTGCTCTTGACGTAGTAGTAGAGCGTGGGTTTTGTGACGTGCAGCTGGCGGGCGATGTCGTCCAGCGAGGTGGCGTGGAAGCCCCGCTCGTTGAACAGCCGCGCCGCCGTCTGCAGCACCGCCTGGCGTTTCAGCTCGCGCTGCCGGCCGCGCTGGTCCGGCTTCGTCCAGGGCGAGGCGGCGGCGGGCGGGCGGCGCGTGCGGGTGGCCATGCGTGGAGCGTGGGAACGGGCGGTTTGGGGGAAAGTCCCGATGCCCCTGCGCACCGCCGTCCGGAAGATCGCGCAGGTTACCGGTGGGTAGGCATTCTACGGACGAGTAGCCTCGCTTCGCAGCCCGACCCGCCTCCGAGCAAACTCCAGTGCCGCCAGAGCACGACCGACGGAGACGCCTTTGAACGACGCCGCTGACGCACCAGCGAACGCCGCCGAGCCGGTGCTGCGCCTGGATGCGCTGACGCTGGCCTTCGGCGGCGTGAAGGCGCTGTCGGGCGTGGGCTTCGACGTGGCGCCGGGCAGCATCACCGCCGTCATCGGGCCCAACGGCGCGGGCAAGACCTCGCTGTTCAACACCGTCTCGGGCTTCTACCGGCCGACCGCGGGGCGGGTGCTGTTCGAGGGCCGCGACATCACGCACCTGCCGGCGCCGAAGCGCGCCGCGCTGGGCCTGGCGCGCAGCTTCCAGAACATCGCGCTCTTCCGCGGCATGACGGTGCTGGACAACATCAAGCTCGGCCGCCACGCGCACCTGAAGAGCAACGTGTTCGACGCCCTCTTCTACCTGGGCCGCGCCCGCCGCGAGGAGGCCGAACTGCGCCGCGAGGTGGAGGAGCGGATCATCGACTTCCTGGAGATCGACCACATCCGCCATGCGCCGGTGGCCGCCCTGCCCTACGGCCTGCGCAAGCGGGTGGAGATGGCGCGCGCCCTGGCCATGCAGCCCAAGGTGCTGATGCTGGACGAGCCCGTGGCCGGCATGAACCGCGAGGAGACGGAGGACATGGCCCGCTTCATCCTCGATGTGCGGCGCGAGTGGGGCATCACCGTGCTGATGGTGGAGCACGACATGGGCATGGTGATGGACCTGTCGGATCACGTGGTGGTGCTCAACTTCGGCCAGGTGATCGCGCAGGGCGCGCCGGCCGCGGTACAGGCCGATCCGGAAGTCAACCGCGCCTACCTGGGCGGCGGCGACGTGGGCGAACTGCGGCGGCGCCTGCGCGCGCAGCCGCTGGCGCAGCCGGCCTGAGCGGGGCATCGCTCATGGACTGGGCCTACCTGTTCGAGATCGCCCTCACCGGCCTGGCCGGCGGCGGCCTGTACGCGCTGGCGGCGCTGGCCTTCGTGCTGGTCTACAAGGCCACGCGGGTGGTCAACATCGCCATCGGCGAGATGCTGATGGCCGGCGCCTACCTCTTCTTCGCCTTCGCCGTCACCTTCTCGCTGCCGCTGTGGCTGGCCATCCCTGCCGCGGTGCTGGGCAGCGGGCTGCTCGGCGCCGTCATCGAGCGCACCATGATCCGCCCGCTGCTGGGCGAGCCGCCCATCTCGGCCTTCATGGTCACCGTGGGCCTCGGCTCCATCCTGGTCGGCCTGGTGGAGATCATCTGGACGGCCGACCAGCGGCGGCTTCCGGAGTTCTTCCCCAACCGCCCGGTGATGATCGGCGACGCCTTCCTCGCGCCCAAGGTGGCCTGCGGCGCGCTGGCGGCGATGGTGCTGATCGCGGCGGTGCTGCTGCTGTTCCGCTTCTGGCGCGGCGGCGTGGCGCTGCGGGCCACCGCCTCCGACCAGGGCGCCGCGTACATGATGGGCATCGCGGTGCCGAAGGTGTTCTCGCTGGCCTGGGTGGTGTCGGCCATGATCGCCGCCGTCGCCGGCATCGTGGTCGGCGCCATCGGCGGCATCTCGTCCTCGATGGGCGTGTTCGGCCTGTCGGTGCTGGTGGTGGTGATCGTCGGCGGGCTCGACAGCGTGCTGGGCGCGCTGGTCGGGGGCCTCTTCATCGGGCTGGTGGAGGCGCTGGCCGGTGCCTACCTGGGCGGCGAATACAAGCTGCTGGCGACCTTCGTGGTGCTGGTGGCGGTTTTGCTGGTGCGGCCCTACGGTCTGTTCGGCACCCATGAAATAGAGCGGCTATGAGGATCGGCACCCTCAAGGAAAGCTACGTCGCCGATGCGGCGCTGTTCGACTCGCGCACGCAGAAGGCGTGGCTGGCGATCGGCGCCGCGCTGCTGGTGTGCTTCCCCTTCGTCGCCAGCGACTACTGGCTGTATCTCGCCTGCCTGGTCGCCATCAACATCGCCAGCAGCACGGGCCTGAACATCCTCACCGGCTACACCGGGCTCGTCAGCCTGGGCCAGGCGGCCTTCATGGGCCTGGGCGCGTACACCGTCGCCATCCTGCAGATCCGCTTCGGCACGCCCTTCCTGTTCAACATCCTGGCCGGCGGCGTGGTGGCGATGCTGGGCGGCATCGTGGTCGGCCTGCCTTCGCTGCGCGTCAAGGGGCTGTACCTGGCCATCGCCACCATCGCCGCCTCGTTCATCGCGCACTTCCTCTTCGCCAACCTGGCGCTCACGGGCGGCACCACGGGGCTGTCGCTGCCGCCGGCCTCGCTGTTCGGCGCCGTGCTCGACACGTCCTTTCGCCTGTACTGGCTGATCGTGCCAGTGACGATCCTGATGCTGCTGGGCGCGGCCAACCTGTTCCGCACCCGCGTGGGCCGCGCCTTCATCGCCATCCGCGACCGCGACATCTCGGCCGAGGTGCTGGGCATCCCGCTGCTGCGCTACAAGCTGCTGTCCTTCGGCCTCTCGTCCTTCTACGCCGGCGTGGCGGGCGGGCTGTGGGCCTACTTCTTCCGCGTGGTCACGCCCGAGAGCTTCCCGCTGCTCATGTCCATCTTCTTCCTGGCCGCCATCATCGTCGGCGGCATGGGCACGATCCTCGGCGGCATCCTGGGCGCGGTGTTCATGACGCTGGTGCCCGAGGTGCTCAAGCTGGTGTTCGAGCTGCTGCCGGGCGGCACCGAGATGACGGTCTTCCTCTCGCCGGTGCGCACGGTCGTGTTCGGCCTGCTGATCGTGGGTTTTCTGGTGTTCGAGCCGCACGGGCTCGCCGAAGTGTGGCGGCGGATCCGCCGCTTTTTCCATCTCTGGCCTTTCCGGAACTGACCAAGGAGACAGACCATGCGTGAGACACAGCAGCTTCCCGCCTCGCTCCGCCGCCGCAGCCTCGTGCTGGCGGGCGGCGCCACCGCCCTGGCCGCCGGCGGCCTGCCGCTGGCGGTGCAGGCCCAGGCCGAGGACATCGTGATCGGCGGCTCGATCCCGATGACCGGCGTGTTCGCCTTTGCCGGCATCGGCATCAACGCCGGCATCGCCGACTACGTGAAGATCGTCAACGACGACGGCGGCATCAAGGGCCGCAAGCTGCGCTACGTGCCGGAGGACACCGGCTACAAGGTCGACGTGTCGGTGGCCGCCTTCAAGAAGATCACCAGCCAGAACAAGGTCAACCTCTACTATGGCGACTCGACCGGCTTCTCCAAGACCATCAACCCGGAGCTGGACCGCAGCGGCCAGATCCTGATGGCGGGCGCCTCCTTCGCCACCGAACTGAACAACCCGCAGAAGTACCCGCACCAGTTCCTGGTGGGGCCGGACTACACCGAGATGTTCGGCATCCTGCTCAAGCACATCGCCAAGGAGAAGCCGGGCGCCAAGGTGGCCTTCGTGTATTCCGACTCCGAGTTCGGCCGCGACCCGATCGAGGCCAGCGAGGCGGCGGCGAAGAAACTGGGCCTGTCGGTGCCGATCAAGATCATGACGCCGCCGGGCAGCGTGGACGTGTCCACCGAGGTCATCAAGCTGCGCCGCGCCGCGCCCGACTACACCATCTTCCACGGCTACGTGCTGGCGCCGATCCCGGAATTCATCCAGCAGGGCAAGCAGCAGGGCATGACGAGCAAGTGGATGGGCACCTTCTGGACGATGGACAGCTCCACCGTCATGAAGATGGGCGAGGCCGGCGACGGCTTCATGGGCGTGATGCCCTTCCGCTACTACTACGACACCGAGAAGGCGCCGATGCTGGAGAAGATCCGCGCCCTGCGCCCGGAGTACCAGAGCACGGCCTACATCCAGGGCTTCCTCACCGCGATGCTGTTCACCGAGGCCGCCAGGCGCACGCTGGACGCCGGCAAGCCGCTGGACGGCAAGAACCTGAAGGCGGCGCTCAACAGCATCAAGGACTTCGACACCGGCGGGCTGGTCGGCGTGCCGATCACGATTTCCGGCAACTCGATTCCGGTGGGGCGTGTCTACAAGGCCGACATGAAGGCGCAGAAGATGATCGCCGCATCCGATTGGATCAAGCTCTGAGCGCATGAGTGCGGCGGCCGGCCCGATCCTCGAAGTCAACAACATCGAGGTGGTCTACAACAAGGCGGTGCAGGTGCTGCGCGGCCTGTCGCTGGCCGTGCCGCGCGGACGGATCGTGGCGCTCCTGGGCAGCAACGGCGCGGGCAAGTCCACCACGCTCAAGGCCATCACCGGCCTGCTGCCGCTGGAGGACGGCGAACTGCAGGCCGGGCAGATCCGCTTCGACGGCGAGCCGACCGGGCGCGTGCCGCCGCAGGCGCTGGTGCGCCGCGGCCTGGCGCACGTCATGGAAGGCCGCCGCGTGTTCGAGGACCTGACGGTGGAGGAGAACCTGGTCGCCGCGACCTACGCCCTCACCGGCCGCAAGCCCCTGCCGCGCGACTTCGATGCGGTGTATGGCTACTTCCCGCGCCTGCACGAGCGGCGCAAGGGGCTGGCCGGGTATCTCTCGGGCGGCGAGCAGCAGATGCTGGCCATCGGCCGCGCGCTGGTGGCCGAGCCGCTCTTGATGCTGCTGGACGAGCCCTCGCTGGGCCTGTCGCCGAAGCTGGTGGAGGAGATCTTCGCCATCATCGCGCGCATCAACGCCGAGCGCGGCGTCTCGATGCTGCTGGTGGAGCAGAACGCCAGCATCGCGCTGGCGGTGGCCGATGCCGGCTACATCATGGAGAACGGCAAGATCGTGATCGACGGCAGCGCCGAGCGCCTCGCCGCCGACCCGGACGTGCGCGAGTTCTACCTG
The DNA here is from genome assembly GCF_000745855.1 of Xenophilus azovorans DSM 13620. Taxonomy (GTDB): domain Bacteria; phylum Pseudomonadota; class Gammaproteobacteria; order Burkholderiales; family Burkholderiaceae_C; genus Xenophilus; species Xenophilus azovorans. Next base: position 20,714 of record NZ_JQKD01000005.1, on the reverse strand, counting down.
GGCGTGGGCGGCAGCGGCGAGGCTCGCAGCTTCAAGGACCTGAAGCACTACAAGCGGCGCAAGCGATGGCTTTCATGACCACCCCCGTTTCTCGCCCACTGCGTGTGCTCGCATCCCCCCTCGAGGGGGCGCACGCCGCGGCCTGGCAGAGCCAGTTCCGCGCGTGCACGCGCATGGCCTGCTCCGCGGCCTTTCGATCGGCGAAGCGCGGTCCCAGCCGGGAATGCCGGCCGTGACGGCGTCCACACTGCCCGAAAAAACGCTGCCGCAGATGCTGCGCGAGCAGGCCGCGCGGCAGCCTGGGCACATCGCCATCCGCCAAAAGGATTTCGGCATCTGGCAGCCGCTGAGCTGGACGGACTACCTGCGCCGCGCCAGCCACGTCGGGCTGGGCCTGGCCGCGCTGGGGCTGGAACGCGGCGGCCACCTCGGCGTGATCTCCGAGAACTGCGTCGAATGGGTGCTGGCGCAGATGGGCGCTGGCCTGATCGGCGCCGTGACGGTGGGCGTGTACCCCACCAGCCCGAGCAACGAGGTGGCCTACGTGGTCGGCCACGCCGACGTGGAGGTCGTCGTCTGCGAGGACCAGGAGCAGGCCGACAAGGTGCTTGACGCCCTGCCCTCGCTGCCGCGGCTGCGCCACATCGTCGTCGTCGAGACCAAGGGCCTGGCGAGCTACGCGCCCGAGGCGCGCAGGATCATCCGCACCTTCGCCGGGGTCGAGCAGGCCGGCGCCGCGCTGCATGCGCGCGAGGGCGATGCGCGCATCGACGCCGCCCTGGCCGCGCAGGCGCTGGACGACATCGGCCTGATGATCTACACCTCGGGCTCCACCGGCGCGCCCAAGGGGGCCATGATCTCGTGGCGCAACATCCGCGGCATGGTGCCGGGCGTGGTGCAGCGCCTGGGGCTGGACGGCGGCACCACGCACCTCTCGTACCTGCCGCTGTGCCACGTGGCCGAGCAGATGCTCACCACCTTCATCCCGCTGTACCTGGGCTCGCAGGTCAACTTCGGCGAATCGATCCGCACCGTGCAGGAAGACCTGCGCGAAGTGGCGCCCAGCATGTTCCTCGGCGTGCCGCGCATCTGGGAGAAGCTGCACGCCGGCATCCACATCAAGATGCAGGAGGCCGGCCGGCTGCAGCGCGCGCTGTACGGGCGCGCCATCGCCGCCTGCGCGCCGCTGGCCGAGAAGCCGCGCGCGCAATGGACTTTGGACGAGCGCCTGCGCTTCGCCCTCGCCTACTGGACCGTGCTGCGGGCGCTCCAGAACTTCATCGGCCTGCGCGAAGCGAAGGTCGCGCTGACCGGCGCCGCCCCGATCCCGCCGGACGTGGTGCGCTTCTTCCGCACCCTCGGCGTGCCGCTGGTGGAGGTGTACGGCCTCACGGAATCCACCGGCATGGTCACCGGCCACGCGCTTCACGACGTGAAGGTGGGCACGGTCGGCACGCCCGTGGCGGGCGTGGAGCACCGCATCGCGGACAGCGGCGAGCTGCAGCTCCGCGGCGAGATGGTGTTCGCCGGCTACTACAAGAACCCCGAAGCCACCGCCGCTTCCGTGCAGGACGGCTGGCTGCACACCGGCGACGTGGTGGCCGCCACGCCCGAGGGCCACCTGCGCATCGTCGACCGCCTGAAGGACATCATGATCACCGCCGGCGGCAAGAACCTCACGCCCTCGGAGATCGAGAACACGATGAAGGCCAGCCCCTTCGTCAAGGAATGCATCGTGATCGCGGAGGGACGCAAGTTCGTCTCCGCGCTGGTGCAGATCGACTACGAGACGGTGGGCAAGTGGGCCGAGGCGCAGCGCCTGGCGTTCACGCACTTCCGCTCGCTGGTGGAGCTGCCGCAGGTGCACGAGATGGTGCAGGCCGAGATCGACAGGGGCAACGCGCGCCTGGCCCAGGTGGCGCAGGTGCGGCGCTTCCACCTGCTGACCAAGGAGCTGGACCATGACGATGGCGAGGTGACGGCCACCATGAAGGTGCGGCGCGCCAGCATCTACAAGACCTACGCAGCGGAGATCGAGGCGCTCTACCGGGCTTGACGTGCGCCAGAATGGGCGGGTCGCAACATCCCGATGGAGTCCGCATGCTGTCCCGCCGCCGCTTCGCCTTCGCCGCCTCGGCCCTCGCCCTGGGCCTGTCGCTCGCAGCCCCCGCCCACGCCGGCGCGCGGCTGGACCGCATCCTCGACAGCAAGGTCATCCGCGTGGGCACGCCGGGCGACTACCGGCCCTTCGCCATCAAGACCGACACCGGCTACAGCGGCCATGACGTCGACCTGATCGAGCGCATGGCGAAGGAGCTGGGCGCGCGCATCGAATGGGTGCCCACCAGCTGGCCCAACCTGCTCAAGGACATCCAGGCTGACAGGTTCGACGTCGCCGTGGGCGGCATCACCCGCAACGTCGCCCGCATGCGCGTGGTGGCCATGCTGCCGGGCTACGCGCCCTTCGGCAAGGTGGCGCTGGTGCGCGCCGCCGACAAGGCGAAGTTCACCACCCCCGAATCGCTCAACCAGAGCGGCGTGCGGGTCATCAAGAACCCGGGCGGCACCAACGAGGCCTTCGTGCTGGAGCACCTGAAGGCGGCGCAGGTGAGCACGCACGAGAAGAACGCGGAGATCCCGGCGCTGATCGCCGAGGGCAAGGGCGACGTGATGATCACCGAGACCTACGAGGCCCTGCACTACGCCAGGGCCGACCCGCGCCTGGCGGCCGCCTTCGTCGACGCGCCGCTCACGCCCAAGAACTACCTGGGCTTCATGCTGCCGGCAGACGATGCCGACTACCTGCGGGTGATGAACTTCGTGTGGGAGCTGCTGGACAGCCGCGGCGCCGTCAAGCAGGCCGCAGACCAATGGCTGAAGTGACGGCCGCCCGGCGCCGGGCGCCTGTCATTCCCGGCCCGTGACGGGCCGGGCGCGCACGTCGGTCACGTCCTTGTCGCTGGCGCCGCGCGCCCGCGCCGAGGCCACGTCCGCCGCCGAGGGCGCGTCCTGGCGGGCCGCCGCGCTGCGGAAGCGCTCGAAGCCGGCGCGCGGATCGAAGCGCTGGCCGAACATCACCGACCAGGGCGTCACCGGTTTGCCGGTGAGCCGCGCCCAGGCGAGGCGGGCCATCCACACGGCCAGCAGCAGCAGCGCCGCCACCGCCAGGCTGGCCGCGAAGAGCAGCCCCATCAGGAACAGGAAGACCCGGAGGACGAAGTTGAGCATGCCCATTAGGCAGCCACCCCGGCCTCGGGTTCCCTCGACTTCTCGAAACCGAAGCTGCCGGGCGAGCGCACCGGGTCGCTGGTCACGCGCAGCGTGTCCTTGGGGCCGAAGGCACCTTCGAGCAGCAGCTTCGAGAGCGGGTTCTCGATGCGCTGCTGGATGGCGCGCTTGAGCGGCCGGGCGCCGAACACCGGATCGAAGCCGACCTTGGCGATCTCCGCCAGCGCGTTGGGCGCCACCTCCAGCCCGATGTCGAGCTTGGCCAGCCGCTGCTCCAGCACCTTGAGCTGGATGCGCGCGATGGACTCGATGTGCTTCGCGTCGAGCGCGTGGAACACCACCGTCTCGTCGATGCGGTTGAGGAACTCGGGGCGGAAGTGGGTCTTCAGCTCGTCCCACACCGCTTCCTTGATCTCTTCCGCCGGCCGGCCCACCATCGCCTGGATGATCGGCGAGCCGATGTTGCTGGTCATGACGATCACGGTGTTCTTGAAGTCCACCGTGCGGCCCTGGCCGTCGGTCAGGCGGCCGTCGTCCAGCACCTGCAGCAGGACGTTGAAGACGTCCGGGTGCGCTTTTTCCACCTCGTCGAGCAGCACCACGCTGTAGGGCTTGCGGCGCACGGCTTCCGTCAGGTAGCCGCCCTCCTCGTAGCCCACGTAGCCGGGCGGCGCGCCGATCAGGCGCGCGACCGAGTGCTTCTCCATGAACTCGCTCATGTCGATGCGGATGAGGTGGTCCTCGCTGTCGAACAGGAAGCCCGCCAGCGCCTTGCACAGCTCCGTCTTGCCCACGCCGGTGGGGCCGAGGAAGAGGAAGGAGCCGGTCGGCCGGTTCGGGTCCGACAGGCCCGAGCGCGAGCGGCGGATGGCGTTGGCCACGGCCGAGATCGCCTCGTCCTGGCCGACCACGCGCTCGTGCAGCCTGTCTTCCATGCGCAGCAGCTTCTCGCGCTCGCCCTGCATCAGCTTGGCGACCGGGATGCCGGTGGCGCGCGCCACCACCTCGGCGATCTCTTCCGCGCCGACCTGGGTGCGCAGCAGCTTCGGGCCGGCGCCGTCGCCGCCCTTCTTCTGCTCCGAATCGAGCGCTTCCTTCAGGCGCTTCTCCAGCCCGGGCAGCTTGCCGTACTGCAGCTCGGCCACCTTGTTGAAGTCGCCCTTGCGGGTGAACTCGTCGATCTGGAACTTGATCTCGTCGATCTCCTTGCGGATCTCGGCGCTGCCCTGGGCCTGCGCCTTCTCGGCCTGCCAGATCTCGTCGAGGTCGGCATATTCCTTCTGCAGCTTGCCGATCTCGTCCTCGATCAGCTGCAGGCGCTTCTGCGAGGCCTCGTCCTTCTCCTTCTTCACGGCCTCACGCTCGATCTGGAGCTGGATGATGCGGCGGTCGAGCCGGTCCATCACCTCGGGCTTGGAGTCCATCTCGATCTTGATGCGCGCGGCCGCCTCGTCGATCAGGTCGATCGCCTTGTCGGGCAGGAAGCGGTCGGTGATGTAGCGGTCCGAGAGCTCGGCCGCGGCCACGATGGCCGGGTCGGTGATCTCCACGCCGTGGTGCACCTCGTACTTCTCCTGCAGGCCGCGCAGGATGGCGATGGTCGCCTCCACGCTCGGCTCGCCCACGAGGATTTTCTGGAAGCGGCGCTCCAGCGCGGCGTCCTTCTCGATGTACTTGCGGTATTCGTCGAGCGTGGTGGCACCGACGCAGTGCAGTTCGCCGCGCGCCAGGGCGGGCTTGAGCATGTTGCCGGCGTCCATCGCGCCCTCGGCCTTGCCGGCGCCCACCATGGTGTGCAGCTCGTCGATGAAGACGACGGTCTGGCCCTCGTCCTTGGCCAGCTCGTTGAGCACGGCCTTCAGCCGCTCCTCGAACTCGCCGCGGTACTTGGCGCCGGCCAGCAGCGCCGCCATGTCGAGCGACAGCACGCGCTTGCCCTTGAGCGAATCGGGCACCTCGCCCGAGACGATGCGCTGCGCCAGCCCCTCGACGATGGCGGTCTTGCCCACGCCGGGCTCGCCGATCAGCACGGGGTTGTTCTTGGTGCGGCGCTGCAGCACCTGGATGGCGCGGCGGATCTCCTCGTCACGGCCGATCACCGGGTCCAGCTTGCCCTGGCGGGCGCGCTCGGTGAGGTCCAGCGTGTACTTCTTGAGGGCGCCGCGCTGCGCCTCGGCGTCGGCGCTGTCCACGCCCTGGCCGCCGCGCACGGCCTCGATGGCCGCCTCCAGGCTCTTGCGGGTCAGGCCGTTCTCCTTGGCGATGCGGCCCACGTCGGCCTTGCTGTCGGCCACCGCCAGCAGGAACAGCTCGCCGGCGATGAACTGGTCGCCGCGCTTGATGGCCTCCTTCTCGGTGGCCTGCAGCAGCTTGGCCAGGTCGGGGCCGACCTGCACCATCTCGCCGCCCTGCACCTGGGGCAGGCGTTTGATGGCGTTCTCGGCCGCGGCGGACAGGCCCGGCACGTTGGCGCCGGCGCGCTCCAGCAGGGCGCGGGGCCCGTCCTCCTGGCGCAGCATGGCGGCCAGCAGATGCACGGGCTCGATGTAGGGGTTGTCGTTGCCCAGGGCCAGCGACTGGGCGTCGGCCAGCGCCTCCTGGAACTTGGTGGTCAGTTTGTCTTGTCGCATGGTGATGAAGGAACTTCCGGGATTGCAGCCGATATGGGGCCCTCGCAGCACGATTCAACCCGGCCGGCGGGCAAAAGGCTGCCGGCGGAGGTCGCGCTTGCGCTCGATCAACCGCCTTTGCGGCCGCGGCGGGCGCGTTTCGTGCGAGCAATTTCGGCATCATTGCGCTTTTCTCCCGGAGTTCGCCCCATGCCCCTTGCCTCTTCCCTCCCCTTTGCCTCGCGCCTGCTGCGCCGCACCTTCGCCGCCGGCATGCTGCTGGCCGCCGCCGGCCTGGCCGCGGCCCAGCCTGCGGGCACGCCGATCCGCCTGCTGGTGGGCTTCCCGGCCGGCGCCGGCTCCGACGCCATCGCCCGCGTCCTGGCCGAGAAGCTCAAGGACGAGCTGGGCACCAACGTGGTGGTCGAGAACCGCGCCGGCGCCGGCGGCCAGATCGCGGCGCAGGCGTTGAAGGCCGCGCCCGCCGACGGCCACACCCTCTTCCTGACCCACGACCACAGCATCTCCATCCTGCCCCAGGTGACCCGCAACCCCGGCTTCGACCCGGCCAGCGACTTCACGCCGGTGGCCGGCTTCGCCACCTTCGCCAACGTGCTGGCCGTCTCCGGCGCCACACCGGCGAAGACGATGCAGGAGTACGTGAACTGGGTGAAGACCGCCAAGGGCGGCAAGGACACGATCGGCGTGCCCGCGCCGGGCTCAATCCCCGTCTTCCTGGTGCAGCTCATCGCCAAGAAGTACGGCATCGACGTGCAGGCCGCGCCCTACCGCGGCAGCGCGCCCATGACGGCGGACATGCTGGGCAACCAGATCTCCTCGGGTATCGCCTCGGTGCCGGACTTCATCGAGTACCAGAAGCAGGGCAAGGTGCGCATCGTCGCCACCATCGGCGCCAAGCGCGACCCGCTGCTGCCCGGCGTGCCCACCTTCACCGAGCTGGGCTTCCAGAACCTGACCGACTACCCCTGGTACGGCATCTTCGCGCCCGTGGGCACGCCCCAGCCCGTGGTCGACCGCTTCGGCGCCGCGCTGCAGAAGGTGCTGGCCATGCCCGACGTGAAGAAGAAGCTGACCGACATGGGCCTGAACGTCGCCTACGAGCCGCAGGGCCAGTTCGCCGGCCGCGTGCGCACCTACACGCAGACCTGGGAAGGCATCATCAAGGCGAGCGGCTTCCAGCCGCAATAACCGGGCGGCGCCCCGTCTCCTGTCTCGCCCGTTACGCCGGAGCAGGCGTGGCGGCCGATAGCATCGCCGCGCCACCACTGCGATCCGGAGACAAGCCATGCGCCCCTTCCTGCTCCCCGCGGCCACCCTGGCCGCCTGCCTGCTTTCATCAGCCTGCACCACCCCGCCACCGACCACGGTGGCCGAGGTGGGCGAGTCCCGCCCGGGCTCCGGCTACCTGAACGGCTACCTGGCGCGGGCCGAGCTGCCGGACAGCCTGGCGCTGCTGCCGCCGCCGCCGGCGGAAGGCTCGGCCGCGCTGGCCGCCGACGGCGAGGCCTTCCGCGCCCTGACCGCCCTGCGCAGCGGCCCGCGCGGCGCACAGGCCACGAAGGATGCCGTGCTCCGGTTCCCGCAGGCCGCCGGCCATTTCTCTTGCGCGCTGGGCGTCGACATCTCCGAGCGGAACACCCCGCACCTGAACATGCTGCTGCGCCGGACGCTGTCCGACGCCGGCCTGTCCACCTACAAGGCCAAGGACAAGTACCAGCGCACCCGGCCCTTCGTGGCCTTCAACACCGGCTCCTGCACGCCGAACGACGAAGCGGCCCTGCGCAAGGACGGCTCCTACCCCTCGGGCCACTCCGCCCTGGGCTGGGCCTGGGCGCTGGTGCTGACGGAAGTGGCGCCCGACCGCACCGACGCGCTGCTGCAGCGCGGCCGCGCCTTCGCCCAGAGCCGCGGCGTCTGCGGCGTGCACTGGAAGAGCGACATCGAGGCCGGCCGCCTGATGGGCTCGGCCACCGTGGCGCGGCTGCACGAGAACGCCGTGTTCAAGGCCCAGGTGGCCGCTGCCAGGGCCGAGGTCGCCGACGCCCGCGCCAGGGGCCTGGTGCCGCCTGCGGCCGGCTGCGCCGCCGAGGCGGCCGCCCTCGGCACCTCGACCGGGCTGGCCCCCTGAGCCGGCCCTTCAGCCCGGCGCGTTGGCGGCCTGGATGCCCCAGCGCGCCAGCGCCTCGTCGTCGGCCACGCGCGCGTCCACCCAGCGCGCGCCCTCGGGCGTGGACTCCTTCTTCCAGAAGGGCGCCTGGGTCTTGAGGTAGTCCATCAGGAACTCGCAGGCCTGGAAGGCCTCGCCCCGGTGGGCCGAGGTGACGGCCACCATCATGATCTGGTCCAGCGGCAGGAGCGGGCCCACGCGGTGCACCACGCGCGCGCCGAGGATGCCGAAGCGCTGCTGCGCCTCGTCGATCATGGCCTCGATGGCCTTCTCGGTCATGCCGGGGTAGTGCTCCAGTTCCATGGCCGCGACGGTCTCCCCGTCGCTGCGGTCGCGCACCGTGCCGACGAAGCTGCACACGGCGCCTGCGCGCGCATCGCCGGCGCGCAGCGCGGCGACTTCGGCGGCGAGGTCGAAGTCCTGGGTCTGGATGCGCACGCGCGGTGCTGGAGACGGGGTCATCGGCAAATTGTGGCATCCGCGCCGCACGGATGCAGCCGCGCCGACGCTAGACTCGTCCCATGGCTTTCCGCTCGTCCGCACTGCGCTTCGCGCCGGCCCTCCCAGGCCCGGTGCCGGCATGCGCGGCGGCGGCCAAAGCCGAAAAACCCCAGCTCGTCTGACCGGAGCTGCGGTTCCGTCGTCGGATGAGCGACGGAGCCGCGGACAGCCACCCGCCCTGGTCGGCCTTCCCTGCATCGCACTGCGCCCGTCCGCCGATGGACCCCCATCGGTCATCGTCACGCGTCTTTGCAAAGGAACCCCGACATGTCCCACCCACCTTCCCCGGCCGACTTCTCCGGCCTCTGGATCCCGCTGGTCACGCCCTTGCGCGGCGGCCAGGTCGATCACGATGCCCTCGCCGCCCTGTGCCGGCGGCTGGCCGCACAGGGCATCGCGGGCTTCGTCGTCTGCGGCTCCACCGGCGAAGCGGCCGCGCTGGACGAGGCGGAACAGGCCGCCGTGCTGGAAACGGTGGCGGCAGCGGCGCCCGCCGTGCCCCGTGTCATGGGCTTGTCCGGCCAGCACATGGGCCGGATGCTCGAGCGCGTGCGCCGCTTCGGCCCAGGCAGCGTGGCCGGCCTGCTGGTGTCCGCGCCGAGCTACATCCGCCCCTCGCAGGCCGGCTTGCTGGCCTGGTTCGAGGCCATCGCCGACGCGAGCGCCGTGCCGGTGCTGCTCTACGACATCCCGTACCGCACGGGCGTCACGATCGCACCCGACACGCTGCTGGCGCTCGCGGCGCACCCGCGCATCGTGGCGGTGAAGGACTGCGGCGGCGATGCCGGCAAGACCCGCGCCCTGATCGCCGACGGACGCCTGCAGGTGCTGGCAGGCGAGGACGCGCAGGTCTTCGCCACGCTGGCCGAAGGCGGCGCGGGCGCCATCGCGGCCAGCGCGCACCTGCACACGGCGCGCTGGGCCCACATGGTCGCGCTGCTGCGCGAAGGCCGCCTGGCCGAGGCACGCCGGCTGTGGCAGCCCCTGCAGCCGCTGGTGGACGCCCTCTTCGCCGAGCCCAACCCGGGCCCGCTCAAGGCGCTGCTGGCGCAGCAGGGCGAGATGGCGAACGAGCTGCGCGCACCGATGACGTGCGCCTCGGAGGCGCTCGCCCGGCGCCTGGCCGGGCTGCTGGCCCGCGTGCCCGTCCAGTGAGCGCCGCGCGCCCGCGCCATGCCCCGGCACAATGCCGCGCGTGCCAGCCGCCCAGTCCGCCCCGCTTTCGCCCGACAACCTGCGTGCGCTGCGCCACGTCCTGTCCAGCGGGCGCCTGGAGGCGCGCTTCGGCATCGGCGGCGCCATCGCGCTGCTGGCCGGCTGCGCGCCACTGGGCCTGGCACTGCACGGGCGCCCCGCGGGCAGCGACCGCATCGTCCTGGCCGCCATGCTGGCCACGGTGCTGCTCTTCGCCTGCCTCCTGCTGCGCAAGCTGCTCAGGCAGCGTACGCGCCTGTGGCGGCCGCTGGCCGAGGCGCTGGCGGACGGCGCCAAGCAGGTGACGCACGGACATCTGCACACCCTGGAAGCCGCCGGCGAGGGCGGTCTGCGCTACACCGTCGACGGCGAGGTACTGCACCTCTGGCCGCTGGCCGGCCCTTTCGACGGGCCCGGCCTGGCACCGATGCAGCGCATCGACCGGCTCCAGCACCTCGCCGGCACGGAGGTCGCGCTGCACTGGCTGCCGATCGCGCCGCAGCAGGGCCTGCTGCTGGAGGCGCACTATCCCGAGGCGCCTGCCAGGCGCCGCTCCCGCCCCTCGGAAGACGGGGACCATCGCCGCGCCGCCTGGCATGCGCGCGAACTGATCCTGGTGCTCGCGCTGGCGCTGCCGGCGGGCACGCTGCCCCTGGCCTTCGCGGACGGCTTCGATGCCGGCGGGCTCGGCCTCACGCTGGCAATCGGCCTGCTCACCTGCGGCGCGATCGCCGTGCTGGGCTGGCTGCAGGTCCGGCGCCGGGCCGGCCGCGGGTTGCGGCTGGCGACGCTCACCGGGCCGGTGACCGAGTGCTTGCGCACGCCGCCCGGCGGCAAGCACCGGCCCGCGCGCCACTGGTATCGCGTCGGCGGCGTGCTGATCTGCCCCGGAGGCCGCCGCACCGCGCCGGTGAACCTGGGGCAGCATGTGGACGTCGAATTCCTCGCAGGCGACGGCGAGGCGGACGATGTCCTTGTCGCTTTCGGTCCGGCGGTCGAACCGCCTGCCGGCGCCTGAATCAGCCGCCGGTCACCGGCGGGAAGAAGGCGACCTCCGCCCCTTCGCGCAGCACGGCCGCATCCGTGCTCATGACCTGGTCCAGCGCCATGCGCACGGCCCGGCCGCGCGCCAGCGTCCCGGCGTAGGGTTCGCCGCGGGCGATCAGTTCATCGCGCAGCGCGCCCAGCGTGGCAGCGTCGGTCTGCACGGCCTCGCTGTCGCGGCCCAGGGCCTCGCGCACCGAGGCGAAGTAGCGCACCGTCAACTTCATCCCAGCCAACCCGCGAAGGGGATGAAGCGCACGCTGTCGCCGCGGGCGATGGTCCGGCCGGCTGGATGGTCGATCACGCCGTCGCCCCACACGGTGGAGGTCAGCACGCCCGAACTCTGGTTGGGGAACAGGTCCAGCCCACCCTCGGTATTGCAGCGCACGCGCAGGAACTCGCGGCGCCGGTCGGCGCGCGGCAGGTCGAAATCGGCCCGCATCTCGAAGGACGGCGGCGCGAGGGCGACGGCACCCTGCAGCGCCAGCAGGAAGGGGCGCACCAGCAGCATGAAGGTCATGAAGCTGGAGACGGGGTTGCCGGGCAGGCCGCAGACGTGACAGGCCATCGAGACGTCCATGCCCCCCCCCGCTTGGCGGGGGGGCACAGGGGGGGTGCCCACACTCGGCGCATCGCGCCGGCTCGATTGCCTCGCAATCGAGCCGTAAGCGAAAGGCTTGCCGGGCTTCATCGCAACGGACCACAGCTCCAGCGTGCCCAGCGTCTCCACCGCGGCGCGCACGTGGTCCTCCTCGCCGACCGAGACGCCGCCGGTGGTGATGACCACGTCGTTGCGCGCGGCAGCGGCGCTCAGCGCCGCCAGCGTGGCGTCGAGCCGGTCGGGCACCAGGCCCAGGTCCTGCACCTCGCAGCCCAGGCGCTGCAGCAGCGCGCGCATGAAGAAGCGGTTGGAGTTGTAGATGGCGCCGGGCGGCATCTGCTCCGGCGGCACGTCGCCGGGCATGACCAGTTCGTCGCCGGTCGACAACAGCGCCACGCGCGGGCGCGGTGCCAGCGGCAGCCTGGCGAAGCCGATGCTGGCCGCCAGGCCGAGGGCCTGCGGCGTGAGGCGGGTGCCGCGGGACAGCACCACGCTGCCGGCCTGCACGTCCTCGCCGGCGCGGCGGATGTGCTGGCCGGCCGCCGGCGTCTGGCGGATGCGCACGCGGCCCAGGCCCTGCGCGCCGTCCTCGGCCGGCAGCGCCTCGGCGTCCTCCTGCATCACCACGGCGTCGGCGCCGTCGGGAACCTGGGCGCCGGTGAAGATGCGCGCCGCCGTGCCCGCCGCCAGCGGCTGGCCGACGATGCCGGCGGGGATGCGCTGCGCCACCTGCAGCACGGCATTGGCGGCGGCGCAGTCGGCGCTGCGCACGGCATAGCCGTCCATCGCGCTGTTGTCGCGCGGCGGCACGGTGAGGCCGGCCACCAGGTCCTGAGCCAGCACGCGGCCGTCGGCCTCGAAGGTCGAGGCCTCGTCGGCACCCGGCAGCGGCGCGGCATGCGACAGCAGGCGCGCCAGGGCGTCGTCCAGCGACATCAGCGGCGGTCGGGGAGTGTTCGGGTCAGCCATGGCTCTCGGGGTTGTAGTGGAATCGCCCGCCGCTGGCCAGCAGCCATTGCGCGACGGCGGGAGCGTCGTCCAGGTGGAAGACAGGCACATCGGTGGGCGCGGGCAGGTGGTCGGGGCGGCGGTCGGTGGCGATGGCGCAGATGCGCGCGTCGCCGGGATACAGCGCCGGCCGCGGCGCCTGGCCGGGCTCGACGCGGCGCATGACCTCGATCTTGGGCAGGTCGCTCAGCTTGAAGCCCTCGACCAGCACCCAGTCGACGTCCGCGCGCAGTTCGGCCAGCAGCGCATGCACGTCCAGCTCGGCCGGCTGCTCGAACTCGCGCATCAGCGCCAGGCGCCGGTCGGACGCGACCAGCACCTCGAAGGCGCCCGCCTCGCGGTGGCGCCAGCTGTCCTTGCCCGGGTGGTCGATGTCGAAGCGGTGGTGCGCGTGCTTGACCACCGACACGCGCTGCCCATGGCGCCGGAGTTCGGGGATCACGCGCTCCACCAGCGTGGTCTTGCCGGCGCCGGAGTAGCCCGCGAAGGCGATCACTTTCATCGTCTGCTGCTCGTTGACGGTGGCCGCACGCCACCTGGCCTCGCTAGGCGCAATGCTCGGCGATGTAGCGCTTCACCGCCTCGACGTCGGCGGGCATCCGCACCACGCGCCGGGGCAATTGCTCGATCCCCTCGAACTTCGCCGGCCGGTCCGGCTCGCGGCCCAGCGCCTCGACGATGGTGGCGGCGAACTTGATCGGCAGCGCCGTCTCCAGCACCACCATCGGCACGCCGGGCTCCCGGTGCTCGCGCGCCACCTTCAGCCCGTCGGCGGTGTGCGTATCGACCAGTACGGCGAAACGCCGGTCGGTGTCGCGGATGGTCGCCAGCCGGTCGGCGTGCGTGCTGCGGCCGCTGGCGAAGCCGAACTTCGCGGCCGCGTCGGCGAAGGCCGGGTCGCCGCTCAGGTCGAAGCGGCCCGTGCGCCCGACCTCGTCGGCGAACAGGGAGCGCGTCCGGGCGCCATCGCGGCCCACCAGGTCGAACACGAAGCGCTCGAAGTTGCTGGCCTTGCTGATGTCCATCGACGGGCTGGAGGTCTCGTGCGTGTCGGCCGCGCCGCGCACGCGGTACACGCCGGTGCGGAAGAACTCGTCGAGCACGTCGTTCTCGTTGGTCGCCACCACCAGCCGGCGGATCGGCAGCCCCATCATGCGCGCCACGTGGCCGGCGCAGACGTTGCCGAAGTTGCCGCTGGGCACGGTGAAGCTCACCTCGCCGCCCTGCGGGCCGGTCGCCTCGAACCAGCCCTTGAAGTAGTACACCACCTGCGCCAGCAGCCTCGCCCAGTTGATCGAGTTGACGGTGCCGATGCGGTACTGGCGCTTGAACGCCAGGTCGTTGCTCACGGCCTTGACAATGTCCTGGCAGTCGTCGAACACGCCGGCGATGGCGATGTTGTGGATGTTGGCGTCCTGCAGGCTGAACATCTGCGCCTGCTGGAAGGGGCTCATGCGGCCGTCGGGCGAGGTCATGAACACGCGCACGCCCTGCTTGCCGCGCATGGCGTACTCGGCCGCGCTGCCGGTGTCGCCGCTGGTGGCGCCGAGGATGTTCAGCACCTCGCCGCGCCGGCCCAGTTCGTACTCGAACAGGTTGCCCAGCAGCTGCATGGCCATGTCCTTGAAGGCCAGCGTGGGGCCGTTGGACAGGCCCTCGAGGTACACGCCGTCCTCCAGCTCGCGCAGGGGCGTGATGTCTTCGCTGCCGAAGACCTCCGCCGTGTACGTCTTCGCGCACAGCGCGCGCAGGTCGTCCGCGGGAATGTCGTCGATGTAGAGCGACAGGATCTCGAAGGCCAGCTCGTGGTACGGCAGGCCGCGCCACGTCGAGAGCGTCGCCGCATCGACCTGCGGATAGCGCTGCGGCATGTACAGGCCGCCGTCCGGCGCCAGACCCTCCAGCAGGATCTCGCAGAAGCGGCGCGGCGTGGCGTCGCCGCGGGTGGAGATGTATCTCATGGCACTCAGCTCAACTCTTCCTTGCGGATGCGCACGATCGGCGCCAGCACGCTGGGCAGGCTCTGCAAGTGGGCCTGCACCTCGTCCAGCGTGCCCTCGCGCGTGTCGTGCGTGAGGATGATCAGGTCGGTCTGCGTCGAGCCTTCGCCGCCCACCTCGTCGGCCTCGCGCTGCAGCACCGCGTCGATGCTGATGCCGGCCTCGGCCAGCAGCGAGGTGACGCGCGCCAGCACGCCTGCCTCGTCGGCCACGCGCAGGCGCAGGTAGTAGCTGGTCACCACCTCGCTCATCGGCAGCACGGGCGCGTCGCTCATGGCGTCGGCCTGGAAGGCCAGGTGCGGCACGCGGTGCGCCGCGTCGGCGGTGTGCAGGCGCGCGATGTCCACCAGGTCGGCGATCACCGCGCTGGCGGTGGGCTCGCTGCCCGCGCCCTTGCCGTAGTAGAGCGTGGTGCCCACCGCGTCGCCGTGCACGACGACCGCGTTCATCGCACCCTCCACGTTGGCCAGCAGCCGCTTGGCCGGCACCAGCGCCGGGTGCACGCGCAGCTCGATGCCCTTGGGCACGCGCTTGGTGATGCCCAGCAGCTTGATGCGGTAGCCGAGCTGCTCGGCATAGCGGATGTCCTGCGAGGCCAGCCTGGTGATGCCCTCGACGTGCGCCTTGTCGAACTGCACCGGGATGCCGAAGGCGATGGCGCTCATGATCGTGGCCTTGTGCGCCGCGTCCACGCCCTCGATGTCGAAGGTCGGGTCGGCCTCGGCGTAGCCCAGGCGCTGCGCCTCCTTGAGCACGACGTCGAAGTCCAGCCCCTTGTCGCGCATCTCCGAGAGGATGAAGTTGGTTGTGCCGTTGATGATGCCGGCGATCCACTGGATGCGGTTGGCCGTCAGGCCCTCGCGCAGCGCCTTGATGATCGGGATGCCGCCGGCCACGGCGGCCTCGAAGGCGACCATCACGCCCCTGGCATGCGCGGCGGCGAAGATCTCGGTGCCGTGCACCGCCAGCAGCGCCTTGTTGGCCGTGACGACGTGCTTGCCGGCGGCGATGGCCTCGAGCACCAGCGTCCGGGCCACGCCGTAGCCGCCGATCAGCTCGATGACGATGTCGATGTCCGGGTTGGCGATGACCTCGCGTGCGTCGCCCACGACCTTCACGCCCTCGCCCGCCACAGCCTGCGCGCGCGCCGTGTCCAGGTCGGCCACCATGGTGATCTCAATGCCGCGGCCGGCGCGGCGCTTGATCTCTTCCTGGTTGCGCTGCAGCACCTTGAAGGTGCCGCCGCCGACGGTGCCGATGCCCAGAAGGCCGACCTGGATGGGTTTCATGGATGCAGTCTTTTCAGTCAGGGAAACAGGGCGCGTGGGCCGCGCCCGCGGGAAAGCTCAGGCGAAGCGCGTGCGGTAGCGCTCGAGGAAGCGCGCGATGCGGTTGATCGCCTCGCGCAGGTCCTCCTCGTGCGGCAGGAAGACGATGCGGAAGTGCTGGTTGTCGGGATAGTTGAAGCCCGAGCCCTGCACCAGCATCACGCGCGTCTCGCGCAGCACCTGCATGAAGAACTGGCGGTCGTCCTCGATGGGGTAGACCTTCGGGTCCAGCCTCGGGAACATGTACAGCGCCGCCTGGGGCTTCACGCAGCTCACGCCCGGGATGGCCGTGATCAGCTCGTACGCCAGGTCGCGCTGGCGGCGCAGGCGCCCACCTTCCTTCACCAGGTCGTTGATGCTCTGGTAGCCGCCCAGTGCCGTCTGGATCGCCCACTGGCCCGGCACGTTGGAGCCGAGCTTGAGGTTGGCCAGCATGTTCAGGCCCTCGACGTAGTCGCCGGCGTCGGCCTTCGGGCCCGACACCACCATCCAGCCCGCCCGGTAGCCGCAGGAGCGGTAGGCCTTGGACAGCGAGTTGAAGGTCAGCGTCAGCACGTCGGTCGACAGGCTGCCCATCGCGGTGAACTTCACCCCGTCGTACAGCACCTTGTCGTACACCTCGTCCACCAGCAGCACCAGGCCATGCTCGCGCGCCAGCGCCACGATGCCCTTGAGGACGACATCGGGGTAGAGCACGCCGGTGGGGTTGTTCGGGTTGATGACCACGATGCCGCGGGTGCGCGGCGTGATCTTGGCGCGCATGTCGTCCAGGTCGGGCAGCCAGCCGCTGTCCTCGTCGCAGCGATAGTGCACCGGCGTGCCGCCCGACAGCGAGGTCACCGCCGTCCACAGCGGGTAGTCGGGCATGGGCACCAGCAGTTCGTCGCCGTCGTTGATCAGCGCGTTGACGGCCATCCCGATCAGCTCGCTGGCGCCGTTGCCCAGGTAGATGTCCTCCAGGGTGACGCCCTCGATGCCCAGTTGCTGGGTGTAGTGCATCACCGCCTTGCGCGCGGCGAAGATGCCCTTGCTGTCCGAATAGCCCGCCGAATCCGGCAGGTTGCGGATCATGTCCTGCTGGATCTCCTCCGGCGGGTCGAAGCCGAACGGCGCCATGTTGCCGATGTTCAGCTTGATGATCTTCTGGCCCTCGTCCTCCATCTGCCGCGCCGCGTCCACGATGGGTCCGCGCACGTCGTACAGCACGTTGGCCAGCTTGGCCGATTTCTTCAGTGGTTTCAAAGTCCCTCCGAGGGGCCAGTCAACAGGGAAAACCTACAATTGGAGCACAGTTCAACGGGTGCGTGCCGCCGCTGCGCCCGCCTTTTCCCCTCCTCCCATGAAGCTCCAGCCCGACCGCCCCGACGTGCAGACCGTCACCGCACACGGGCCGGGCTGGGTGGCCATCAACGGCGAGCGCGTCGAGGCCAGCGTGGTGCTCGGTTCGCGTGACGAGCGCCTGCCGTGGGCCTGCGAGCGCTTCGAGGACCTCGGCGCCGAGCACTTCGCGCAGTTGGCGGCGCTGGGCGCGGAAGTCGTCATCTTCGGCAGCGGCGAACGCATCCGCTTCCCCCGCCCCGCCTGGATCGCACCCCTGATCGCGCAGCGCACCGGCGTCGAGACGATGGACACCGCGGCGGCCTGCCGCACCTACAACATCCTGGCTGGCGAAGGCCGCCACGTCGTGGCGGCGCTCCTCATCGAACGCCCCTCGAATGGCGAGTGAGAGCTGTTTCGGGGTAAAATAGCGGGTTGCAGACCGGACTACCCTGCGCCTTGTGCGATGGGTAGTTTCGCGTTCTATCTCGGGAACTCACGCGGAGAAAACAAGTTTCATGGCGATCGTAGTCAACAAACCCATTCCCGAATTCGAAGCCAGCGCAACCGGCGGCGTCAAGGTCTCGAACACCTCCCATCTCGGCCAGATCGTGGTCCTGTACTTCTACCCCAAGGACAACACCCCCGGCTGCACCACCGAGGCGATGCAGTTCCGCGACCACTACAAGGACTTCGTCAAGGCCGGCGCCGCGGTGTTCGGCGTCTCGCGCGACAACATGAAGTCGCACGACGAATTCAAGGCCAAGCTGGAGCTGCCCTTCGAGCTCATCGCCGACACCGAAGAGAAGATGTGCCACATGTTCGGCGTGGTCAAGAACAAGATCATGTACGGCAAGAAGGTCAAGGGCATCGAGCGCAGCACCTTCCTGATCGGTCCCGACGGCATCCTCAAGGCCGAGTGGCGCGGCCTGAAGGTACCGGGCCACGTCGACGAGGTCCTCAAGGAAGTGAAGGCGCTGAAGAAGGCCGCCTGACGTCGTCGTTGGCGGCGGGCAACGGCCAGGCAGACAGGTCACGCGGCCTGTGCATAATGGGCCGCATGCCGTTGACTTCCGCGACTGCATCCTCCCGAAGAAGCCGCTCTGGTCTCCAGGCGGCTTTTTTGTTTTTCGGACTGCGCACCCTTGCGGTGCATCCTGAATCCACGAGTTCCGTCCTCCATGCCCCTGCCTCCCGCCCCCACCCGCCGTGCCGCCCTGCTCTCGCCCGACGCCATGGATGCGCCGGCGCGTTCCGTCGCCAAGGGCAGCCGACGAAACGCGGCCGAGCGCCACGCGGAGGACACCCCGGCCCGGAGCCATCAGCCGCTGGCGCTGTTCGATGACCGGCGCGAGGGCGGCGGCGCGCCCAGCCCTGCGATAGCCCGCGGCCCGGCCACCGAGCCCCGGCCGGCGGCGGCAGTTCCCGCGCAACCCGCCGCCACGCCGGGGCAGGTGCCGTCGTCCCGCACGCGCCGCGGCAAAGCCAATGGCCCGGCCCGGCTCTTCGTGCTCGACACCAACGTGCTGCTGCACGACCCGACCTGCCTGTTCCGCTTCGAGGAGCACGACATCTACCTGCCGATGATCGTGCTGGAGGAACTGGACGGCCACAAGAAGGGCACGACCGAGGTGGCCCGCAACGGCCGCCAGGCCAGCCGCACGCTGGACGCGCTGGCCGGCGCGCAGGGCGCGGACATCGGCAAGGGGCTCAAGCTCGACTCCACCGGCCACAAGGAGGCCGGCGGCAGGCTGCTCTTCCAGACCGAGCCGCTGCAGTACCAGTTGCCCATGAGCCTGCCCCAGGGCAAGGCCGACAACCAGATCCTGGGTGTGGTGCAGGCGCTGCGCACGCGCTACGAGAAGGAGCGCAGCGGCGCCGACCGGCGCGAGGTGGTGTTGGTGTCCAAGGACATCAACATGCGCGTGAAGGCGCGCGCCCTGGGCCTGGCCGCCGACGACTACCAGAACGACAAGGCGCTGGAGGACGGCGACCTGCTGTACGCCGGCTCGCTGGCGCTGCCGGCCGACTTCTGGACGCGTCAGAGCAAGACGGTGGAGAGCTGGCAGTCCGGCAGCAGCACCTTCTACCGCATCACCGGGCCGCTGGTGCCCAGCCTCTACATCAACCAGTTCGTCTACTTCGAGGCGCCGGGCGAACCCAGCATGTACGCGCGCGTGACCGAGATCCGCGACAAGACGGCCGTGCTGCGCACACTGAAGGACTACGCCTCCGGCAAGAACGCCGTGTGGGGCGTGACCACCCGCAACCGCGAGCAGAACTTCGCCATGAACCTGCTCATGGACCCGGAGGTCGACTTCGTGACGCTGGCCGGCACGGCAGGCACCGGCAAGACGCTGATGGCGTTGGCCTCGGGCCTGACGCAGGTGCTGGACGATCGCCGCTACACCGAGATCATCATGACCCGCGCCACGGTGAGCGTGGGCGAGGACATCGGCTTCCTGCCCGGCACCGAGGAGGAGAAGATGGGCCCGTGGATGGGCGCGCTGGACGACAACCTGGAGTTCCTCGCCAAGGGCGACAACTCGGGCGCCGGCGAATGGGGCCGTGCCGCGACCAACGAACTCATCCGCTCGAAGATCAAGATCAAGAGCATGAACTTCATGCGCGGGCGCACCTTCCTGAACAAGTACGTGATCATCGACGAGGCGCAGAACCTCACGCCCAAGCAGATGAAGACGCTGGTCACGCGCGCCGGCCCGGGCACCAAGATCATCTGCATGGGCAACCTGGCGCAGATCGACACGCCCTACCTGACCGAAGGTTCCTCGGGCCTGACCTTCGCGGTGGACCGCTTCAAGGGCTGGCCGCACAGCGGCCACATCACGCTGGCGCGCGGCGAGCGCTCGCGGCTGGCGGACTTCGCCAGCGACGTGCTGTAGGGCATCCGGCCCTCCGGTGCCAGCCTCCTGACAAGACGTTGTCAGGAGGCCCGGCGCAGCATCGAAGCTCCTCAACACGTTCAAGGAGCTTTTCATGCACAGCGCCAACACCTGGTTCGAAATCCCCGTCGCCGACCTCTCGCGCTCGCAGCGCTTCTACGAAGCGATGCTCGACCGCGCGATGCTCGGCACCGAGGACCTGGGCGGCGACACCATGGCTGTGTTCGCCCACGAGAAGCCCGGCGCCGGCGGCTGCCTGGTGCTCCGGCCCGGCCAGTCCCGCCCCGCGGCCGGCGGCACCCTGGTCTACCTGGACTGCGCACCCAGCGTCGAAGCCGCTCTGGCGCGCGCACAGGCGGCCGGGGGCCGCGTGGTGACGCCGCGCACCCTGATCGCGCCCGGCATTGGTTATTTCGCCCATGTCGAGGACCCGGACGGCAACCTCGTGGGCCTGCACGCCGCCGACTGAGCAACCGTCTTGCTCGTCAAGCGCAATGCATAGTCGAATCCCACATCGAGCCATGTTTGGCGATGGCGTTGAGCATCGTCAGCAGCTTGCGCATGCAGGCGACCAGGGCGACCTTCTTGCGCTTGCCGGCCATCAGCAGGCGCTCGTAGCACGCCTTGAGCGCCGGGTTGTACCGCACTGCCGTGAGGGTGGCCATGTACAGCGTTCGTCGCACATCGGCGCGCCCACCCCAGATGCAACGCTGCCCGCGCATCTGGCCGGAGTCGCGATTCAAAGGCGCCACGCCCACCAGCGCGGCGATGCGGCGCCGGTCGAGCTTGCCCA